>NZ_FQUU01000012.1 GCF_900129295.1 Flavisolibacter ginsengisoli DSM 18119 | reverse complement strand
GAAGAACCTTTTTGAGAGAGGATCTCTATAAAATGATAACCAAACGGAGTTTTAACGATACCAGTTTCCCCTGTTTTATGAGTGAATATAAAATCATTGAACGGAGGAACCATTTTACCGGTTGTTACATTATCATACACACCACCTGTGCTTTTGCTTCCCGGGTCTTCTGAAAATTTAGCAACCAGGCTATCGAATGGAGTACCGTTTTTAAATAGGGTTTGAATGCTGTCTATCAAATGTTTTGCTACTGCATCTTCCCGCACCGGAACCATTTCACCAGACTGTGATTGCTGTTGGGTAGCTATCAATATGTGGCGCACTTTTACTGTATCAGGTAAAACCTTTTCATCGATGATCTTTGAAAGAACGTAGGTTCCATTTGTTCCTGCATCGAGGTAAGGTCCGTAAACCTTTCCAATGGGTGCACTTAATATGGAATCTTTATTAGGTTGCTGTATTGCTGATTTGCTTATAAAGCCAGCATAGAAAGGCATGGAGCTGTTACGGGCAATAAAATTCTCATAATTGGTCAATGTATCAAATTGCGGCTTCAGTTGCATGACAGCTGCTTTTGTAGCTTCGCTATCCTTTGCGTTAGGAGCTGCGCTAAAGGTTACATAGCTAATAGAACGAGCTTCGTCTTTTTGTTCGAAATCTTTTTTATGTTCATCAATATAGTCCTGTATCTCTTTGTCAGTAACTTTTACGGTGCTGTCAGAAATGCTGGCATACGGTACAGCAACGAAAGAAACTTTTGCCATCAGGCTGTTATCAATATTCTTCTTTTCGATGAACCACTTTGGAAAATAAATACTGTTGGCCAGTAATGAAGTATATTTTGTCATCAGGCGGTCTTTCTCCAAAGACTCCAGGTATTGGTTCAATTGATCCTTATCCTGTTGTGTTCCCTGCTTTTTGATCTGGCTGATAAACTGTTGCGCCTGCACACCATTATATACACCTGTGTTTGGATCTGCAAAACGTTGCTTCAGATCTTGCGGAGGGTTCGCTCCATATAATATATCTCTTAACTCTTTTTCACTAACTGTCAGTCCCAGTTCATCGTATTGTTTGTTCAATACCACATCATTTATCTCCTGGTCCCAAACTGTTTGCACTATCTGCTGGCGGCCAGCCTCACCCTGGTCATAACCCTGCTCTTTCTGAAATTTTTCAGTAGCATCTACACGCTTGGCAAATTCCTGGTAATCTATTGATTTACCATTGATCTTTCCCACAGCATTGCTTCCTCCTCCTGAAAATAAACCGGTACGGCCTGCAAAGGCATCCATCATAATGAAGCCCAGTAGGGATAACGCAATTGCTATCACAGCCCAACGTGCATACTTATCCCTGATGTTTTGAATAACTGACATAGTGGTGGTGTTCTTATTTTAAAAAACGGATGGCGAAAATAGGGAATTTAATGGTATGCACAAATTGTGGAAAACCCCTGGAATCCCCAATTTTAAAGGGTTTTAATGGGTACTTAACAAGATTTTAGTGCTCCTTTTCTATATATAATAATATATAAGTACTGCCACCGCAGGGATTTTAAACGATTAGCCAGGCACCCCGGGTCCACTGTTGACATGGTATCGATCTTAAAAGCATACCCAATATCACCTTTTTATGCTTTACATAAAGAAAATGCTGAACTTATTGCCTTAACGAATTTTTGTTTCAAACATGCCTTAACCAGGCCTATTGCCGGTATTACCCCATCCTTCTCCCTATCTACGCTATACCTACGCCCTATTTACGGTATATATACTCCGTGACGGTACGGAGTATCTATACCGTAGCTATGCTGTTACTATACCTTAACTATTAAGGAACCTGAGCCAAGGTTGCCTGGAATCTGGAAAATACCCGGAAGGGGTGAAGAAGGTGCCTTGTGAAGTGATACATATATATATGTATCACAAATAAATTTTTAGCGGAATAAATCAACTGAATATATCCTTTTCATAAAATTTAGATGCCTGTCCTTTGTTTTCCAGAGTTGGATTAAACTAATTGCTATCACTTCTTAATCATAGTTTCTGTTGTAATAAGCTTTTAAAACTGCTGCCTTTTTGATGTTGATATCCTTGTTTCAATGTTGATAAACTCCGTGGAACTGTGACATGAAACGTGTACTCTTGGACGGCAACTAAATTTTTTACGAATGCTCCAAAATTTATGTGAGTTAACCCCCGGTTATCCTTAGAGAATCCACAGCAAAAAAATCTCATAGCAGTGCTTTCTTATACAACAGTATGAAATTCACATTCTGTTAATACACGCCGTTTTTACACTGTCTTCGATAACTTTGTTGTGGATTACCAATTGGGTTTTGTGGATAAAGCAAGTTTGTTGATTTCACCAAATTTTGATTTTGCTAGTTATCCCCTAATTCACAGCCCTAATAGTAATAGGTTTAATTAAATAAAATAGAATACTATATATTATTACATGGATAAGGAAATGTTGATTACTCAAAATGATATACTCGAAAAAGGATTTTATGATGTTGACATTGATCCGACACTTGATCTTTTTGCAGAGATAGAAAGATTGAAGAAAGAAAAGAATGCGATCATACTGGCGCACCTGTACCAGGAACCCGACATTCAAGACATTGCCGATTACATTGGCGACTCCCTGGGTCTCGCTCAACAGGCCGCAAAGACCGATGCTGACATGATCGTCTTCGCAGGCGTACACTTTATGGCTGAAGGGGCAAAGATCCTTAATCCGTCTAAAAAGGTGGTTATTCCCGATCTGAAGGCTGGCTGCTCTTTAAGTGAAAGTTGTCCGCCACCATTATTTAAAAAGTTCAAAGAACAGCATCCGGATCATTTGGTTATTTCCTACATCAACTGCAGTGCGGGTATCAAGGCATTGAGTGATATCATTTGTACCTCTTCCAATGCCAAGGCTATTGTTGATAGCCTGCCTGCTGATCAGAAAATAATATTTGCACCTGATAAGAACCTTGGTGCCTGGGTGAACAAGGTTACGGGGCGTGATATGCTTTTGTGGAATGGTGCCTGCATGGTCCACGAGATATTCAGCCTGGAAAAGATAACCAGGTTAAAGGTTCGTCATCCTAATGCGAAAGTGATAGCACACCCTGAATGTGAAGAACCTGTGTTAAGAGTGTCTGATTTTATAGGATCCACCACTCAACTTCTTGCCTATACCAGGAATACCCCTCATACCGAGTTCATTGTGGCCACTGAGGCCGGCATCTTGCACCAGATGGCGAAGCAATCGCCTGGTAAAACGTTTATTCCGGCTCCTCCTGATAATAACTGTGCTTGCAATGATTGTCCTCACATGAAGAGAAATACCCTCGAGAAGGTGTACCTGTGCATGGAATACGAGCAACCGGAGATACTTATGGAGGAAGGCTTAAGGATACAGGCTAAAAAATCGCTTGACAGGATGCTGGAGATCAGTGCGCAACTGGGATTATAAACTTTAAATGGGTTGTTGTGGCATACATGTGTATAAAGTACTGAAATGCATGTTGTATGAATGATAAACAGAAGTTGGTCACCATCAAACTTATTCATACAGCCATATGGGTGTTTTTTAACGTGGTTATTTTTTACCTGCTCTATGCCGTATTGATCAACAGGATTGATAAATGGATATGGATTGGTTTGTCACTCATATTCCTGGAAGGGGTGATACTGCTAATCTTTAAAAATATTTGTCCTGTAACCTTAGTTGCTCGCAAATATTCGTCCTCGGACAGGGATAACTTTGATATTTACTTACCTGAATGGTTAGCCCGTTATAATAAACAGATATATTCCAGTATAGTTGTCCTTATTATTATCATCCTTTTAGTCCGCTTGCTTAGCTGAATTCTTCCCAAAGGCTTTTACTTTTATCAAAACAGGTTTTCCATTGATGGTGAATATTTTTTTCACGAAGGGCATGTTTAATGAGTCTATTTGCCATACCAGTGGAGCATTACCCAGTAATTGAAAATACTTACCTGCCTAACAGTATGGTGCACACTAAAATTATTATAAGGCAAATAGCTTGAATTCTTTATCAATCAAAATAAACTATCCGGTTATTCTGAATAAGTGAATACACTTAGTGGTTAAAGTATAGCAAAGGATAATGATAGGAGAGATTCTTCGTTTATATATGAACGTTACAAGTTTGCTCAAACGCTCACGGGGCTATTTGTTTTTTAAAAGAAGAGGATAGTGTATTATAAATTACAAAGACCAAAATGGTTACTTCTTGTTGTAAGAAGTATATTTCTTTTTATAGGTTCTATTAAGGCTAAAATGAATTCAATAAATTTAGCCCCGTTATGATGCATCGTCATGTGCCATTTTTAAAGAACGTTTTCTTTTACAGCATCACTGCTTACGGAGGACCGCAGGCACACATTGCCATGATGATGAAGATGTTTGTTCAAAAAACGCCCTATGTTACGAAGGAAGAATTATTAGAGTACAATGCATTTTGTAACCTGTTACCGGGCGCTTCGTCTACACAGACTGTTACGCTGATTGGTTACAAGCGAGGCGGGGTTCCTCTTGCCGTTGTAACCTTATTGGTATGGATTGCACCCGCGTGCATTTTAATGGGAGCTTTTTCTTTCCTGCTGCATTACATTGACCAGGGTTCGCTGCACACCAATATTTTCAAGTTCATTCCTTCACTGGCTGTTGGTTTCCTGGTTTATGCTTCTGTGATGGCATTTGGAATTTCTATCAGGAATACAATTACCTGGGTGATCATGCTTGTGGGTATCGCTGCCACTTATTTCCTTTTTAATTCACCGTGGGTATTTCCATTACTGATTGTATTGGGTGGAGTGGCTACTAATCTTAGCCATAAGAGGATTCCGCAGGTGGAGCGAAAACCAAGTAAGATCAAATGGTGGAACATCTGGTTATTTGCTATCATTTTTCTAATAGCTGGTACTACGAGTGAGCTGGCCCGTAAGAATGAATGGCCTCACAGGAAACCCATTAACCTGTTTGAAAATACCTATCGTATGGGAAGCCTGGTATTTGGGGGAGGGCATGTATTGATGCCGATGATGTACGAACAGTACTCGGTTAGGCCTAAAATCATTTATGAAACCAGGCCAAACGCCAAAGGAAATATCATTGATATTGACAAGGATGATATGACCACAGGTATGGGAATCGTACGTGCTATTCCGGGTCCTGTGTTCTCTATTGCTTCTTTTACCGGGGGCATGGCCTTGAAAGATGAAGGCAAACATATGCAGGTACTGGGGTGCCTTATTGGTACCATTGCCATATTTCTTCCATCAGCATTGCTGGTTCTTTTCTTTTTTCCTATCTGGAACAATCTTAAAAAGTATGCTGTAGTTTACCGTTCATTGGAAGGGATAAATGCTGCTGTAGTGGGGATCATGATTGCTTCCACGCTGTATATAATGAAAGATATTTCCCTGGTTGGCACCAATTCTAATAGCTTGATCAATATTGGTGTGATCATTACCACCTTCTGCTTATTACAATATACCAGGATAGCTGCCCCATTGATAGTAGTGGCATGTGTGATATTGGGCTATTTCTTCTGAGGCTTCTTGAAGAAATTAAAGGATAGTATTTCTTCTTCAACACCTGGAGGTACCAGGTACTTTATGGATTTACCAGCTTTTATAAGTTCACGTATATGAGTGGCCGAAATTTCCAACAGGGGAGCATTCATGATCTGAACCCTGGCTCCATGTGTATTATCCACTTTAAAACCTGGACGTTCATAGATAATAATGGGGTAGTCCCTGATTATAACCTCAGGATTTTTCCATTTACCCAGGTTTTGGAATCCATCACTTCCCATGATAATTGAGAATTGATAAGTGGGGTACTTTTCTGATAAATAGGTTAGCGTATGTACGGTATAGGATGGTTTGGGAAGGCTGAATTCTATTTCAGATGCCTTTAGCCTGTCATCACCCTCAATAGCTTTTTGTACCAGGTGAAGCCTGTCGTATTCATTTAACAGGCTGTCTGAATGCTTAAATGGATTTTGAGGGGATACTATAAACCAAACCTTTTGAAGATCTGTTTCATTAAGAATGTGGTTGGCAATGATAAGGTGACCGATATGAATAGGGTTGAAGGAGCCGAAGTATAATCCAATCTTCATTTTAATGAATTGAAATTCAATCTATTGCTTTTCAATAATGATCTGGTTGGCTTCATTGATGCGTAAACTGAGAGAATAACCTGCCACTCTCACAGATATGGGATCTCCGAGTGGGGCTTTTTGTTCTACAACGATCTCTTCGCCTGGAATGCATCCCATTTCCATCAGTTTCAATTCAAGATCAGGGCTTTCAAACTCCTTGATCCATGCCCGTTCTCCGGGTTTTAGTTGTGACAACTTCATATTTATCATTCAAAGCTAAAGTATCAATAGCTACAGGTTTACGATTTTTGGGTTATGTCTAAAGTTATTACAGGGCAAATCTATTTCCACTACTCAGTCAGGCCTTTTAGCTTTTCAAAGAGGAATGATCTAAAGATGTTCCTTAAAAGACTGTGTATGAAGGAGGGTAAGCAGGTTGATACGATCAATTTCATTTTCTGTACTGATCAATACCTGTTAGGACTCAACAAGAAACACCTCAACCATGATACTTTAACCGATATCATCACATTTGAGTACAATCCTCCTGGGCAAGCTTTACTATCAGATATATACATCAGCATAGAAAGGGTAAGGGATAATGCCGTGGTATTTAAGACCAGCTTCTCTCACGAGCTGCATAGGGTGATATTCCATGGTGTTCTTCATCTCTGCGGATACAAGGACAAGAAGCCTGAAGAGTCCAAATTGATGAGATTTAAAGAAGAGGAATATCTACAGAAATGGTTTGTTCCACGTGGAACAGCATGATTCTAACATTACAATTTTAACTAGGTTTCACGTGGAACACGTGGCTACCTTTGCAAGCTTATGTTTCAAGAATATGATGTTATAGTAGTAGGAGCAGGGCATGCGGGTTGTGAAGCCGCGGCCGCTGCGGCTAATATGGGTTCAAATGTCTTGTTAGTAACCATGAACCTGCAAACCATTGCACAGATGAGTTGTAACCCTGCAATGGGAGGAATCGCTAAAGGGCAAATAGTAAGAGAAATTGACGCCTTAGGTGGGTATTCCGGAATAGTCTCCGATGCTTCGATGATACAATTTAGGATGCTGAACCGTTCAAAAGGCCCGGCAATGTGGAGTCCAAGATCACAAAATGACAGGATGTTATTCTCCCAGAAATGGAGAGAAATGCTGGAAGAAACAGAAAGAGTAGACTTCTACCAGGATATGGTGAAGGCATTGATCGTGGAAAATGGAAAAGTAAAGGGGGTTATTACAGGTTTAGGCCATGAAATCAAGGCAAAGGCTGTGGTACTGACCAATGGAACTTTTTTAAATGGCGTTATTCATATTGGCGAAAAAAGGTTTGGTGGTGGAAGAGTTGCAGAAAGAGCAGCTGAAGGACTTACTGAACAATTGGTAAGCCTTGGGTTTCAAAGCGACAGGTTGAAAACGGGTACGCCTCCCAGGGTAGATGGCCGTTCGCTGGATTACTCAAAGATGGAAGAGCAACGAGGAGATGAGATCATTGGCGGATTTTCTTACCTGGATGTCGAAAAGCCAAAAACTCAAAGAAGCTGCTGGATCACTTATACTTCCACTGAAGTACATGATATATTAAAGACAGGGTTTGACCGCAGCCCAATGTACACAGGCAGAATAGAGGGAACTGGTCCAAGGTATTGTCCAAGTATAGAAGACAAGGTGAATCGATTTGCTGAGCGCGACCGTCACCAGCTATTTGTTGAACCAGAAGGTTGGAATACGGTAGAGATCTATGTAAATGGCTTTTCAACTTCACTTCCTGAAGAAGTTCAATACGAAGCATTAAAGAAGGTACCTGGATTTGAGAAGGTCAGGTTCTTCCGTCCTGGTTATGCCATAGAGTATGATTTCTTTCCACCTACACAATTACAATATAGCCTTGAAACAAAGGAAGTGGAGAACCTGTTCTTTGCGGGCCAGATCAATGGAACAACAGGATATGAGGAAGCTGCCTGCCAGGGAATAATGGCTGGTATTAATGCGCACCTCAAGACAAGAAATGAAAAACCTTTTATCCTGAAAAGGAGCGAGGCTTATATAGGCGTTTTGATAGATGACCTGATCAGTAAAGGAACACAGGAGCCTTACCGGATGTTTACATCCAGGGCGGAGTTCAGAACCCTGTTAAGACAGGATAATGCTGACCTGAGGCTAACAGAGATGAGTTATAGAATGGGTTTGGCCAGCCAGGAAAGGATGGATAAGGTGATTCAAAAGAAACAGGATGTAGAAGCCATCAAGGAAAAGATGGGAACTACAAGCCTGGAACCCACAGAAGTCAATCCTTTCTTTGAAAGCATCAACAGCGCTGCCATTATGGAGAAGCAAAAGGTTGAGAAAATTATCCTGAGACCAAACGTGAGCCTGGATCAAATGCGTTCTAAGGTGAATACAATTGACCAATTACTAAATGGATATTCAGCTGAATCCATTGAACAAGCAGAGATCCAGGTGAAATACCAGGTATATATAGATAAGGAAAAAGATCTTGTTGACCGGATGAAACAACTGGAAGACCTGGAGATCCCTGAGCAGTTTGACTATAAAAGGATTGTAGCCCTGGGAGCAGAAGCCAGGGAAAAATTATTAAGGGTGCGTCCAAGAACCCTTGGCCAGGCAAGCCGTATATCAGGCATCAATCCAAGTGATGTGCAGATACTAATGGTATTTATGGGCAGATAACGAGTATAAATTACTGAATGAAAAACCCTCCAGGTGGAGGGTTTTTTTATGTGATAGGCAGTATAGATATTGCTGAAAAGCAGTTAATATTTATTGTTTATCAATAAATTTTATTTGAATATTGATAATTAGTTAATAGCTTTATACTATTAAAGCAATGATGATGAGATCTACATATATTC
The DNA here is from genome assembly GCF_900129295.1 of Flavisolibacter ginsengisoli DSM 18119. Lineage (GTDB taxonomy): Bacteria > Bacteroidota > Bacteroidia > Chitinophagales > Chitinophagaceae > Flavisolibacter > Flavisolibacter ginsengisoli. The sequence goes on along the minus strand of NZ_FQUU01000012.1, from coordinate 149,768 downwards.
TTTCCTTCCTTAGAATTTCAGTATCTGTATTATTTTATATACTCCTTGTCTTCTCCGTATTATTCTTAGTAGCCTCAATAGCTTCAATAGCTGGTAATGATAAGGCAGGAGATCTTACAAAGAAATCATACAGCTATAGAGTAAAGGCTTTTGGATTACAAAATACCAATGAACCATTTACTTATTCGCAGGACAGTATGGTTAAGTACCAGAAAGTAGCGGATGAATATTCTGTGGTGTTAGAACCCAGTTCAACAATAGGTTACTATGCTTTGATCATGAAACTGGTTTATATGGCACTGGGGCTGGTTATACTATGGAATTTTAAAAAGATATTTAAGGAAACCAGTTTTAGGCAACCATTTAAAAACACCATTATCAAAAGATTGAGAACACTGGCAGCACTATTTATACTTTCTGATGTTATTAAGCTATTGGATTATTTTCTTTTCAATAGTTATTTACACCATTCAATAGCTTCCACAAAATTCCAATTACTGACAGATGTAGGCAATGGGGTTATTACGGGATTGGTGATACTGGTCATTGCTGTTATTTATGAAAGGGGAAAAGAACTGGAAGAAGAAAACGCATTAACTGTTTAAGCATGCCAATAATTGTGAACCTTGATGTTATAATGGCAAGGAGAAAAATATCACTCTCTGAACTTGCAGAAAAAGTGGATATAACACTTTCCAACCTGTCCATACTAAAAACCGGTAAGGCAAAGGCCATCAGGTTTTCTACATTGGAAAAGATCTGTGAAGTATTGGATTGTCAGCCAGCTGATATCCTGGAATTTGTAAAAGAAAATAAGAGCAGTTCTGAATGATCCCAGGTGTTGATATTATGAAGCTGTGACAGATTCTTTCTTTTGTTCTTCTAACCGACGATAATAATTCATAACAGCCCTGATATCCCCAAAGCTGTAATCATCTCCCAATCTTTGCCTGATAGATGTTGCTGTCATTCCCATATCTTCTATCACACCAAGAATGGCCTTTGTTTTAGATTCAGAAACCAATTCACTTACATCTATCTCACCACTATAAACAAAACTGGCCAAATGGCTTTCGATAGTTCCCAGTGCCAGGTTTCGCAGTGCTGCAATTTCTGTCATGGATTTGCCTTCCCTGAATAAGGTTAGACTGTCCCTGTGTGAGGCACCTTTTTCTGCTTTGACCTTCTTTGAATCTTTTACCACCGTTCTGTGTTCAACCGAGTCAAAAGCATAGGTAACGAAATGCATGTTGCCATACTGCAGGTTGTTCAGTTTTTGCAAATGCGAAAGGATAGAACCTTCTATCATCTGCACTTCCTTATAGTATTTTTTCACCTTGCTGGCATATTGCAGGGAAGAGAGATGTTGCTGCATAGGATGTAGCACTTCATCTACCATTGCTTTGGCCAGGTAGGGAATAGCCTTGTTGACCCGCTGTAATAAAAGGTCTGTATTCCCACTGGTTAATACCTGCTGCAGTTGCACCACAAACTTTTCGGCTATGCCAGCCTGTTGTTTTACTTTATCCAGTATTTCCCTGTTGAAGGTTAATGCTTCTTCTGTGTTAGGTAACTTTTTCCCAGGAATAAGCTCTTTCCATTCGAGTATAGCCTTCACCGGTTTTTGCCAATTGAATGCCTTGATGAGTGCATCGCCCTGGAATTTTAATTTCTCTTCCTTCAGTAAGTTTTCCAGGTACGCGTCGTTGGCTTCCTTTTGTGCAAATTCCAATACCCTTGGGTCTGTGGCAATAGAATGAGGGAAAATGCGTGAGTGCAAAACCAAACCATCAAGTGAGGTACACCGGCTCAGGGCAACATATACCTGGCCCGCTGCAAAAGAAGAACCTGCATCAATCACTGCTTTCTCAAAGGTCAGGCCCTGGCTTTTATGTATGGTAATGGCCCAGGCTAACCGGATAGGGTATTGGATAAAACTTCCCAATTCTTCTTCTTCAATGTTATCCTTCTCCTTGTTATAATTGTAACGAACATTCTTCCATGTTTCCTTTTCCAGTTTCAACTCAGGCTCTCCATTATTAAAGGACACGAATATTTCATTATTCGCAATCTTTTTCACGATAGCAAGTTTACCATTATAGTATCGCCGCTCAGTCCCTGAATCATTCTTTATGAACATCACCTGGGCGCCCTCTTTGAGTTGAAGATCAATTTCAGTAGGCAATGCTTTTTCTGAGAAGTCGCCGGATAATTCTGCTTTAAAAGAATGCAATTTTCCCGGGAGCTTTTTCAGCTCTCCGTCATTGATCACATCAGCCTTGCGGTTGTGTGTAGACAGTGTAATATATTTCTGACCTGTTGGGGCATTAAAGTCCGGGTCAAACTTTTTATTTAATTCATTAAGATCTGCTGGCACAGGCACATTATTGCGTACCCGGTTCAGGATATCAATAAAATGCTGTTCATTCTGGCGGTAGATCTTTTTTAATTCAATATAAAGTGGTTGGGCTTCCTTAATAGCTTTGGAAGCAAAAAAGAAAGGGCTTTCATAATAGTTCTGTAAAATATTCCATTCCTGCTGCGGAATTACCGGGGGCAACTGGAATAGGTCACCTATATATATTACCTGGACACCGCCAAATGGAATGTGAGGTTGCCTGCGGAAATGACGCAGGATCGTATCCATGGCATCAAGCATATCACAACGAACCATGCTCACTTCATCAATAATCAGTAGTTCCAGTTCCTGCAATAATTCTCTTTTAGCTGTGGTAAAATGAATATTCCGGAAAAGACTGTGTTTATCAGTAGCTATATTGTCGTTATTAAAACCACTAACTGTTCCGGGCACAAAAGGCCCAAAGGGAAGCTGGAAAAATGAATGCATGGTTACCCCACCCGCATTGATGGATGCTACTCCGGTTGGCGCCACTACAACGGCATTCTTTTGAGTGGACTCCTTAATATATTTCAGGAAGGTTGTCTTACCCGTGCCTGCCTTTCCAGTAATAAATACATGGCGTGAAGTGTGATTAACAAGGTCGGCGGCAAGATTAAATAAAGTGTTGGAGGCGTCTGTTTTCTGCATGATCTTCTGCTTATAAAAATAGTTCAAATAAGGCTTGAAACCTGTTTATAAACGCTTAATTAAGATGATTTTAATTGATAATTAAGCAATAAAAAGCTGGTGATGAAACCTTCACCACCAGCATATAAAAAGCCACCAACAGTTCATTTTGAAGATTTGTCTCCAAGCAGCAGTAATTCATTTACCTGCACTTCTGTAAAGTATTTTTTAACCCCATCTTTGTCATTGTATGTCCTGTTCATCAGTTTCCCTTCAATAGCAATTTCCGATCCTTTGGTCAGGAACTTCTCTGCTATTTCTGCAACCTTACCCCAGGCCACCAGGTTGTGCCATTGGGTTTCTGTAACTTTTTCTCCTTTAGTATTACGATATACTTCATTGGTAGCTACGCTGAAGCGTGCAAGTTTTTTACCGCCATCGAGTGTTTTAATCTCGGGATTATTGCCCAGGTTTCCAATCAGTTGAACTTTGTTTTTAAGTGCGTACATAACATTTAATTTGTGCCCCTTGGTTAATTACGGAGCGATTTTAAAATTTATTTATTTCAGTCAGCCAGGCGCCGTTCGGCTGACAGAACAAAGATGGGGTCATCGAAAAGCCATACCCGGTTTTTAACCGTTTGCTTTCGTCTATACCCGTTTATAAGCGTTTGTACACGGATATATTATTGATTATCTGTTGAGAAACATTAATGCTAGTGTCCTCAAATTTTTATTACAATTATGGATTACCCGCTACAAATTGTTGGACTCAAAGAAAATGTACAAGCTAGTCGGCACCTGGCAATATGCGGGAACTTCAAATAACAAAGAGCATTGCATTTGCTCCAAAATAACTGATGAACTTTCATTGTCCTATTTGCGAAAAATGCAAAGCCTTCTAACTATTGGCAAAATTCAATTAGAAAACACTTTATGGAAAAATTACTTTTGTGAAAGATTACTAACTGTGCCCAACTTCTGCTAAATGACCATGAAAAATGAGAAAGGCAATGACCTGGAAAGTTACAATAGTTCGACATGCCTTTACCATTTGGAATAAGTCGAATTGAAAATAGTATAATACTGCTTTTGCCGGTAAACTGCATGAAGAATGTAAGTAGATAGCCTTTCAGGTGATTGCTTAATTACTGCTTTGAAAGATTCCGATATCAATTGATAGATATGCTATGCAAACAAACCTGGCTTTATGAAAATACATATGCGAGGGAATGCAACTATTTCAAATCATTTAAAAATCGGAAAATCATGAAAAAAGAAAAAGCTTACACAAGCCAATGCAACTGCTTAACCGCCGGAATGAAATTTTATGTTTGTCTTTTTGTATCGTTGTTATACGTTACAACCGGTTGTCGTAAAGAAATTACACCCGTAACATCAAATGAAAATAATGATGTGCTAAGTTTAAAGGTATCCAAAACCGACATGAAGGCGACAATTGTTGTGCAGCCCGGAAGTTCAATACAGGCTGCAATTACTGCCGCTGTTGCAGGGACTGAAATCAGGATCAAACCTGGCACATACAAAGAAAAAGTTGTTGTTGACAAACCTGGCATTACATTATCCGGTGATGGAAATGTTGTTATCGAAAATCCGGGGGGTATAGACATCGGCATTAAAGTAGTAAAAGGGGCCGATGGGTTTATGTTAAGTAACGTTACGGTTCAGGGTTTTACAGACAGAGCTGTAGAAATAAAAGAAATAAACGGACTTTCTTTATCACATGTGACTGCAATTGGTAATAACACTGAAGAATTTGGCCTGTTTGTGCAAGATTGCACCAATGGTACTATTGAACATTGCGAATCGACTGGTCATACCGATACAGGAATCTTTGTCGGCGAATCAACCAACATTTCCATTTCACAAAACAAATCTTATGCAAACACAATCGGTATTGAAACAGAAAATGTATCTGATGTAACCATTGACAAAAATCACCTGTACGACAACTCCGCAGGCATTTTAAGTTTACTTGTTCCAGGGAAATCAGTATCGCTATCATCCAACATCAAAATCACAAAGAACCAGGTTCGTGATAACAATCATACTAATCTGCAAAACGATCCTACGGAACTGGAAGCCATTTTACCAAGTGGTATTGGCATATTGATTTTAGGACCTGACAATGTAATGGTAGAAGATAACCATGTAACAGGCAATCAATACACAGGGATTGCAGTTGTAAGTACAGCTATCCTTGGTCCAACACCAGGGATTGATCCGGTTCCGGACAATGTGAAAGTTGTTAGCAACCAGGTAACAAGCAACGGTTTGAATCCGCAATCATCGACTTTCCCGGCTTCTTTTGCTTCTGACCTGCTTTGGCTGGGGCCTGCTATTGGTGCAACTGGAAGTGGAAACTGCTGGAGCAAAAATGAGTATAACACATCTTTCCCATCGCCACTACCTGATTGCAACTAAATAGCCGCGCCATTCCTTCTTTTATTGAAACAAAGCCCAACAGCTTTGTTTCATTTTATGTAGTCTCTTCAATAACATGGGGTCAATAAATAAGCAAATCGGGTGGGTTGTCCTTTTGCTTTCTTTATCCGTTTAAACGTTTGTACACGGATATATAATTGATTATCTTGAGGCAAAGACTAACAATGCTTCCTACAATTTCTTCACGGAAATGCCTTGCCTGTGATAAAAGCCTGCAGGGAAGGACTGATAAAAAATTTTGTAATGACTATTGCCGCAACGCCTATAACAACCAATTGAAGGCTACTACGAGCAACACGGTAAGAAATATCAATAATATTTTACTCAAAAACCGGCGTATCCTTGAGCATGTGGTTGGGGATGAAGAAATGGGAAAGATCAATAAGGAAAAATTGCTACAACAGGGTTTTCGCTTCAATTACCTTACACATACCTATACCAATAAAAAGGGTAATATTTACCACTTTTGCTATGAATATGGATACCTCCCACTTGAGCATGAATGGTACCTAGTGGTGCGCAGGAAGGATGAAAAATAGGCGTGGCCCATCATTTGATAATTAAATAATTAGTGTAATTTAGTAATCCACAAAACACTTCTTTGAAAAACCTTTCGTGATCCAACCTTGAAAAAAGCGCATTGTTCGCTAAATCAAAAGACTCATGAAAAGGTTAAGCCTGGTTTTGATCTCTACCCTTATTGGGTATGGTGTGTTTGCACAGGTATCTTTAAAAGATATCACAGGCTTACTAGAACTTAACCGCAATAAGCTGGAAACTCATCTTCAGAAAAAAGGCTTTAAAAGATCATTCCTTCCAGATAACAATGCAATTGGCTACTCACAGTCAAAGTTTGATAAAAAAGACTCCATAGATATATACCGCAATTTCGAGATCCTGAATCATGTTGACAACCCGGGATTATTATACAGTACATCCTGTAAAGAGGAGTGGTTATCATTTATGAATGATATGAAAATGGCGGGTTTCCATTTTATAGAGTCAAAGGATACCTGCAAAACGATGTTGTATCAAAAAGAAGAATGGTTAATGAGTTGCTCAAGGAAAATGGTAGATACATCCTGGATGTATATAATTCAGGCTAACAAAAAACTGATTCCTGATGCCCGGAACATTGGTTATGCCGAAGACCTCCTTACCCTGGATGCACATGAATATCTTGTAGCAGCCTTTGGCAAGTCCAATGTAAAGACGGATTCTTTTATGTTTTCCCAGAGTTTGGGCAGTAAGTGTAGCGTCATATTTCCTAATACCAGTCACCAGGCTATTTTCATTTGGAAGGACCAGGAAAATTTAAGAGATATTTCCTTTATCATTATTGGGGAACAATTGCACAACGAAAGCAATAATAATATCAATACAGTTATGTTGTCACGTTGGCGCTCCAGCCAGGGAGTGTATTGTGGCATGAGCCTTAAGGAAGTGCAAAACCTGAATAAGCAGCCCATTAGTTTTTATAATTGGCGTACAGAATCTGCCGGGTTGCTTGCTCCAAGAAATAAAGGCGAGATCAATTTCAGCAGGATCATGCCTGTTTTCAATTGTATGAACTGCAGTTTTTTGTATGTTGACCAGTCAAGGGATATTATTGGGTCTGACTATGCACTGGATGAAAATCAGAAAGTGTACGTGGCCAGCTATGTTGTACTACCGGAAAAGGAAGAAGTTGAAAAGACCTGGCAGACAAGTATGAAATAATACAGAGAACACTCGTGCTTTAACCCTGTATGTTTTAATAAATAGCAACTAAAGTATGTTGAAACTATAGGCTATTTGATAGATTCTCCCTAAAAATAATATTGAAAGGTGATTGATGCTTATACCTGAAAGCCGGAACATAGTTCATTTTTTCATGCTATCCATTATGTGCCTGTTTATAAACCAGGCAATAGGTCAGGGCATAGCTATAGAACCAGTCCAAAAGGATTCATATTATTCGGTTAAGATTTTACAAAACGGAATTGTTCTGGCCATTGACGAAATTCCTTTTTCATTACAGCTTTCAAATATTGATGGAAGTGCTACATCTAAATTGCCAGCACCAACTGCTACGCTCACCCGATCAACAAGAGATGAAATTCATCTTAATTATAAAGTCTTTATTCCTGCACTCACTGTAGATCTTTTTGCAGAAGTTGTTTATAAACTGGTGAACGAAAATGTTGTGAGAAAATCAGTGCGGCTTTTTCAACCTTCTATGCCTGGTTTGAAATTCATTTTAGAAGAGAAGACATCACCTTTTACTGCTCCGAAACAGTTTGTAACATTTGAGGAGAATGATTTTCCTGGCGGATTAGTGCATGAAATATTTCCTGCAATTGGATTCATTACTCCCGGCAACTATGTAGTTGCTGTACTTACAGATGCAGGTTACAAAAATCAATATACCAGGAATACCAGGCGCAGGTTTACCGAAAATGGTGGCGGATTCGTGGGTATGAGAAAACTGGCTGATGCAAACCTGTTTTCAATATCTGATTCTTTTAAAAACAGGAAAGGTGAATACTTCCTTAAACAATCTTATGGAGAGTACTACGACCTGGACTATGCAAAAGATTCGACCATAAATCTTAAGGACCAATTCAAAATGAGGGGGGATTTAAATGTGCTAATAAAGGATAATTATGTTTCTTTTAAAGGCAACACACATATATCATCCGGAGCAGAAGCTGTAGTTCATCTTCCTGGTCAAAATGTGTATACTATTTCATTCCAGGCCAAAGGGAATAAACCTGTTATGATGAAACTATTCAGGGTGAAGAATGGCAAAAAAACGATAGAACTGGAAGATGGTGTAAAATACATTGACAATTTTCCAACGGATACTGCAAATTGGAAGGTTTTTAAAGGAAGTATATTAATACCATACATAGGCAACGATGACATATCTGTATTCATTGGTCCATCGGGAAAGAATGATGTACATCTTGACATAAAAGATTTCAGGATTGTACAAAACCAGGTTGCCCCAAAGCCTTATAACATACTTCCACAGGGAGATACCGTTGAAAAAACAAGTTACATTTTCATTGAGCCCTGGCAGTCTCAACATCAATTCATGGTCTCGTGCCAAACCAGGTTGGCAGAAGGCATGGGCTTTCAAGGTTCAGCAATTGAAAAAATGATGTACGCGAATGTGAATATGCTCACCTGGATCTCAGACATCAACGATTTCTCTCCTTTCCTTGTTCCCAATATGAATTATGCACCCGATATGTATAACAGGGATACCTATTTCTCCGTTGTGGCAACGTATAATAAATATCTCAACCTGAATCTTTGGGAGGAATGGGGCAAGACGCAAATTGCAAATGGTGCTATCGGCACCATCATCACTTCTTCTATGGGATCGGTTGAAGTAAAAGATAATGAAGCAACCATCTTATGGTTGCAATGGGCGTTACTTAATAGGAGAAGATTTAAAGCAGAATTGCCAAAGGAAAAAATAGACAGGGCTGTTGCATATGTATTGAACGAATTTGATCCTGACAGGGATGGCGTTTGTGAAGCGCATTTCCCTTTAAACCAGGTAGATGTAATAACCTACGAACCAAAAACCCATCGTCTTGCAGCAAACCAGGGAATGTTTGCTGTAGCATTAAAAACAATCAAGGCTCTGGGTTACGATGAGGTTAGAGAAGGTTATATCAACAAAGCTGTTGCAGCCTACAAGAATTTTTATGACCCCACCCGTAAACATTTACTATTTGATACCAGGTATCCAGATCTAATTTCTCTTACAGACCTTGAACCTGAATTTTTATCTATCTGGTTATTCAATGAAAAAATGCTGACTGACGAGATGGTCATAAACCAATTGAACAGGATGCCACTACTCAATAAAAATTCAAAAGCACCACATCCCGAATTAGGTACCACCGCCGCTATTTTGATCAGGGTTACTGGCAGGAATCAATTTTCCTATTTCACCAAAGACTATCAACCATTTGAGAAATTCGGAGATGAGAATTATACTGATGGGAAAAATGATGGCTATTATTATAATGGCGGAAGTTGGTTTCGCCCCGAATATTGTGCATATGTTACCGGACTGAAACATGGGTGGAAAAATGCCTTAAGCATGATGGAAAACAGGGTCTGGGCAGAAATGAATCTGAATCCTGCATGGCCGTTTAGTAAAGAGTTCATTCCAACAAAATGGACTACAACAGATTCCTGGTGGCCTAGTACAAAAGGCCTAAGCTGGAACGTATTTATATTAATGGCCAATGAAGTGGCGGGATTAAGAAAGCCTGGATTGGAACAGGGTTACTAATGATGCTGTTCGATAGGTTAATAACCTGTCAAATCTTTGTAAGCCTACCAAGATCGATAGATTTGACTGCTTCATAATTCGTAAGAGTATTATGATGCATAAATCCAGTGAAGCGCAGTCTTGAAGAGCTATACAAACAAAAAGAGACCACATCTCTGTGATCTCTTTCTCTGTGGTGTGGGGCGAGGCGTAACCTTCTTTCTTTACCTTTTCTTTCTTTTTCCTCGTTTTACATTGAGCTTATTATTAATCTCGATTCTGACAACATAAACGGCTTGGGAGAAAATACAGTTAAAAATGGTAGTAAAACTTTAGCGTACCCCGTGGCGCACCCCAGACAAGTATCTTATATTTTAGCAATAAGTTATTTGTCTATGTACGTCTCATTTTATCTTAAAAGAACATCCAGTAAGAATCCCACCGCAATTTTCGCAAGAATCAGCTACGGATCAGATATGGGTCTTAAATATTACCTTCCAGAGAGCATACATCCTGTCTATTGGAACAAAACCACCCATAGGGCAAAGGAAACAGTTAAATTTCCTGAATACCCAGAATTCAATGCAAGACTGGACAATATATCAGCCAGGATCAAGACAACAATAAGAAAAATGATCAATGATGGGGATTTTGAACATCCAACACCTGTCGAGCTCAAAGAAGCCCTTGATCGAATTTTAAAAGGTAAAATCGCAAAGCGCAAAACGGTGACATTTCTGGATTTCTTCACCGATGTGATCGATCAATCAAAGGCAGGAATCCGACTTAATCATAAGACCGGAAAACCTATTTCAGTCAATACAATAAAGACGTATTCCACAGCCCTAGAGCATCTACGATCCTTCCAAACTAGTGATAAAGAAGTAATTAGCTTTTCTAATATTGATCTTCATTTTTACTCCCGTTATACAGCATTTCTAATTAAGAAATATAAACTCTCCACTAATTCCATCGGGAAGGACATCCAAATCATTAAACTTTTGATGAACGAAGCTGCGGAACATGAACTACACAGCAATTTTGCCTTTAAGGGAAAAAGATTTATAACAGTTCGTGAGAAAGCAGATACTGTATATCTCACCAAAGAGGAACTGGAAGCCATGATAGCTCTAAATCTTTCTGATAGGCCTAAACTTGACCGAGTTCGTGATTCCTTCATTATCGGCTGTTACACGGGATTGAGATTTTCTGATTTCTCCAACTTCAATGCCGAAAAGATTAACGGAGGATTTATTGAGCTCACTCAAACAAAAACTGGAGATCCGGTGGTAATTCCCATACATACGACAGTTGATACTATTGTTAAAAAGTATTGCGGTAAGCTTCCTAATCCAATAAGTAATCAGAAAATGAACAAATATCTCAAGGAGATCACGAGGCTCATTCCTATGTTGAGAAAACAGGTGGAAATAAAATTCACTAAAGCTGGTGAAAAGCAGGTGCTCTCACCAGAGAAATGTGATCTTATCAGCACTCACACAGCAAGAAGGTCATTTGCCACCAATGAATTTCTTGCTGGCACACCAACATTGACCATTATGGCGATCACAGGCCACAGGACCGAAAAGGCATTCCTTAGGTATATCCGTGTAACTCCAAGTGAACACGCAAAACTCCTTAAGCAAACGTGGGAAAAAAGAAATATGGCCTAAATTGTACTTTTCTGAACTGTCATGATACCTGGAACTACTGAGACAATGGAAACGCTGCTGCGATTTCAGACCGAAAAAATTGGATACAAGCTATTCGATGAAATGACATCACATGTCATCGTGAAAGAAAAGTTCACACAGTTGGGGATAACACCTGAAATCACACTTGAAGAGGTCGGTAAGAAGTATGACCAGTACTCTGGTATATGGACTGAATTTATTAAAAGATTTGACTTCGCGGGAGATAAGATTGGGTGCATTGATCTCCACATAGCTAAGATTAGAAAGAAATACGAAACTGTTCTGCCAGGGAATGACTATATCTCAGTTCTTTTAAATGCTGATGTGCCAGGCGGGAAATGGCATTGGCCAGCCGGCTATGTTTCCTACCATTGCAAAATGGAAGGATATAACGCACAACTTAAGGACTTATCACTTCCACTTGTTTCAATGCTGGGATTCGCTGAACGTTACATTGTAGCAAAAATCGAAGCGGCTCTCAATTTAATTTCCCTTGGCTACGCCAATGCTAAATTCCATAATTCACTCCTTAAAAAAAAAGAGGAGCTAACCGGAGAGAAACATCATTACGTACCTTTCTCGATAATTGAGCTGCACGAAAGCTTCTCAGATAAAATAAATTGGAATGGGACAGTTCCGGAGTTTGTCAATGTCATTAAGCTGCTGATCGATAAAGGATATTTAAATGAGTTTAAAACTAAAGAAAGTTTAATCAGAACCCTTCTAAACCACTTCAATTTAAGGAGCCAACGAGGACCTGCATCCGCAGGAGTACTTAGAGACTATTTTGGCAATGATCATTACACATTTTCGCCAATGGACTATCGCCTTAGAGAATCTGATAACAAAGGCAAGGATATACACAAAAAAAAGTAGTATTCGCTTAACGAAGCATTGAGGAAGTTTTGAGGAAGTTCGCCCAAAGACTTTCTGTCCCTTTGTGAAAAGAATATCAATGATCGTTAATCACAACAACCTGCCAGAAGGCGTTCAGGGTTTATATCAACTGTTTGCCGAGCTTAAAGAATTCCGCGCTTTCGTAGAAAGCTCAATAACAAATTGTTCAAACGCACCCCCTCCCGATGATTGGCTTACTAAACCTCAAGTGGCTAAACTCTTGGGGGTTTCACTTCCAACAATACTGAAATGGACGAAGTCTGGTCAGCTTAAGGGATATAGGATTGACCGAAGAGTCCGCTATCGCAGATCAGAAATAGATAGTGCTCTTAAACCCATTGTTACACAATTAAATAAAAGATAGCATGCAAAACAACTTTAATAAAAGGACAGTTTCCATTGATCCGCTCACCGTAAAGCCACACCCATTCCTAGCGCTCTTCAACGACATTCCTACAGAATATTTTGTATCTACCTGGGTAAGGTTCATGTCACTTAGAACGGTGATCATTGATACCACAGGCAGACTGATTGCAGGTATTGAAGATGTGATAGCAGCACAGAAAAATAGTCTTTCTCAGATAGATGCCATTCAGGTCGATATGAGTGAGGAAGACCTTGTGCGTTTCATTAATCTGAATCAAAAAACTGCGAGAAAAGATTATGGGACCAAATATTTAGTCATTTCTTTTCTTGAGCACTTTTTCTCCGGCCCAGAGGGTAAAGTTCTTTTTGATTCCATTCCCGGAGACATTGATGAAACTATTGCCACGCTTTTAGACTGTTCATCATCTTCCGTTCAAAACATAAAGTTTATGGGAACACATGACCCGGATGTTTTTGAAAAAATTGCCAAAGGCGAAGTGTTGTATTCTGAAGCGTTGCAGATTATACGGGATGGCAACGAGGAAAAAGGTATCAAGCCCAGAGGTGGAAGAAACCCGAAAGTGACCCAGACCGAAAGATCTGAGTTCCCTGTTGGCTCTATAAGTATATCAGTTCCTCGGATTGGCGATTTCTTAATGACATATAGCAATGGATCCTCCATTGCAACATTCAACTCGCAAAATATTTCTGGCTTCTATTACTATGATTTTGATGAGATTGACAGTTTCAGCAATGAGATAGGTGCAACGCGTTACGTTTTCCAATCTGCGGACCAGAAGAGCAGTATCCACCTAATTGTTAACAATCCTAAAAATCTTTTCAAATAAACTATGACTATACAATCTCCAAAACCAGTCTTTATTTCAACTTGCAGCGGAATCGGTGGATTTGACAAAGGAGCGAAACTTGCAGGATTTAGGTGCATATATCAGTCAGACATAGACAGAGCTGTTGAAGCAGTCTTTAACCAGAATTATGAAAGCCGGTCAAAGTATGGCTTTTCCGACCATAGAACCACCACCGGTTTGTTTGAGGTTGCAGCCATTGAGGACCTGAGTTTTAGTTCAATCAGCAATAGTGTAAACATCGCAACAGGTGCTGGTCTGTCAAAGGGTGATGTTGATCTATACATCTCTGGCAGCCCCTGTCCAGATGGTTCAGCTGCCAATCCGAATCATAAAAACTTCACTTATCGCAACAGGCTAATGTTGGACCAGTACAGGCTTGCTTACGAAGGTGAAATAAAGGTTGGAGTTTTTGAGAATGTGCTCGGTTTTCTGAACAAAGACATGGGTCACTTCCGCGCAGAGCTGGCTACTTCCTTGAGCCGGATCATGAAAGAATATTATATTAAATCTGCCATTCTTAACGCAAAAGACTATTCTTCAAGACAAGATAGAGATAGGTTTATTACAATGATTGTTAGAAAGGACTTGGGAGTTCAACCGAGTTTTCCTGAACCCGAACCGTTTGATTCAGCAAACTACATGCACAACCTTTTCCCGTCAGTAAGCCATTATTTCAGTAAAGGAGGTGGAATGATCACAACTTACAGAAAGCATTTCAGAACAATGACCGCCTCTGGTTCAGTACACTTCTTTGAAAGTGGTATTAAAAGACCTATTACTTTGAACGAGCGTCTCGTACTAAGCCATCTGGAGGGTTATGACCTTGATGCCAAACTTTCCGATGGAACTCCTGTTTCCGTTCAACAATGTATAAGGATGCTTGGCAACATGGTTCAAATTCCATTTGCTCATAAGCTACTGCAATATGTGAGAGAGAAAATCTTAGGGCTTATGTGAGATTATTAATAATCCCAAATGCGTTTATAACAGTTTCCGATTGTGTAAATAATGTCAACCGATCGCCTTGTGGAGCGATATAATTGTTGTCCCATTGCGCAGATAATTCTAACGTTTCCTAGCAAGTTTCGCCTCGCTACAGTATTTAAAAGATGTAGCGCGTCATCCATTAGCGGTGGTGAATGATGCGGAAACAATTTAGGGATCAACCCTTGCCCGTCAGAGAAACACCGCACTCTTTCGGGCATTTTTATTTTTAATGTTTGGTTATTATGACAATTTAAAACAACAACGGAAATCGAAGGTCATTGACATCACCTCACTTTACGGAATTATTAAAGATCATCCAAGCAAGGAAAAAATTCTTAAGCTTCACAGGTTAAACAAAGGCACGCCTGAATACAATTCATTAAAGTTGCAACTGCCCTGTATAACAGCTCCGTCAATTTGTAATCAAACCAAGGACTACAATGACATCATCATGATGTCCGGCTATTTGTATTATGACTTAGACGATGTTTACGACCTGTCAGATACAATTGGAAACCTGGTCACGTTGCACGGGGATAAAATCACTTTGGCCTGCATGTCGGTCGGGGGAAAAGGAATTTCATTCTATGTAAAATGCAACGGACTGACGAAAGAGAATTATCCGCTTGTGTTCACTGCTTTAACATCTGAGTTTGACGGCTTCAACCTTGATAGTAAATGCTCAAACCCTAACAGAGTACATATTCTACCTTATGATCCAAACGCATATTTTAACCCGGATGCGTCTATAGAACTTTCATCCTTGACATCTGGCAAAAACAAGTTATCTTATAGGCTTACCACCTATGAATGTTCACAACCTAATACTGAAGGGAAAAATGATCAAAGGTTCACACTTGTGCCCCTTGATGAGTTGATGCCCAAGGTAAAATGGGAAAGCTATTGTTACCACGGCCCTGATGACTTCGAGATCAAGGAAATCGATTACTGCAAGCTATTATATCCTGAGAAAAGAATTCCGAATGGCAAGAAAAGAACAACGTTTACCAGGTTGGTAATAACGTTTTGTTATTGCAACCCGCAACTGGACTTCGATCACGTTCTCTCCTTTATTAACCTGGTAAACAACGACAGGACAGAAGAGAGAATGGTCTTTTTAGAAATGGTCAGGCTGGTCAGGTCCGTGGTTGCCGGATTCAGGTCCGGTAAACTGCAAGTGCCGACAAGAAAGAAGTTTGTTCACATCAGTAAAGCTTTCCTGGGCAATAAGAAAGCGTTGGCCAATCAAGTCAACGGTTTAGTCAAGGAAAGCAGAAGCCGGCGGCGGATCAGAGCGATAATGGAACTGCTTGAGCAAGCTGGCGAGAATATTAACCCCACCTCTATCGGTAAGTACACAGGATTAAGCAGGTCAACCATTTACAGGAACATAAATAAAGAACCGGGGATTGACGTACCTGATATTGTTTTCGATTCAATCCTGAAAGAATTAAGAAATGAGATATAAACATTGTATCATTCAGTAGATATAATTAAAGTAGTTATGGAATTCTACTGAACGATACACAAAAAAGTCCTTATGGACTTTACAACTATTTAAAAATAACGAACATAATGAAGAAGAAAATATTCGATAAAGACCTAAGGCAGATATGCCTTGACTATGTTAAGTTGTTACTTGAAGTAAAATACGGATGCCGGGTTGAGCAGGATGGCTCTTCAATGGAAGTGTGGAGCCCGAAGGGTTATAAAAGGAATTTGATTAAAGTTGATGTTGAAAACAACGCATCGCCAACCGTTGG
The DNA here is from genome assembly GCF_900129295.1 of Flavisolibacter ginsengisoli DSM 18119. Classification (GTDB taxonomy): domain Bacteria; phylum Bacteroidota; class Bacteroidia; order Chitinophagales; family Chitinophagaceae; genus Flavisolibacter; species Flavisolibacter ginsengisoli. Next base: position 133,423 of record NZ_FQUU01000012.1, on the reverse strand, counting down.
CATCCTGATCGCCAGAATGATTAATGGAAGGAAAGTTCCAGTAATTACTGATTACCATATAGTCAAATTCATAGGTGTAGAGGGTGTCTATTCTCTTGAAGAAGAAAAGCTTCAAGAGTTATTGTTGGACAATAACATTCCACAGATAACAAGCGAGGACGGCTATGGCATATATTCAATCTTCGATAAACAATTGTTGTTGGACAACTGTTCATTCGTAGCGGCATAGCCTCCGCCTTGTTTTTTTGTCCTGTCCTGTTCTTTCCCTTAAGGTGGGCCCACCTTTTTTGTTTTCTAAAAGGATTTTAATGCGGCAAAAAATGGCTAAACTTGTCTCATCAAGACGACGAAATGAAGGAATATCAAATTAATACGGTTAAGGACATAAAGGCTTTTTTCCAAAGCTTGTACGATGACTACGATCTGGCGTTTATGCCGGACGACGACTTCACTGATTATACCACCGGTGATAATCAGCCAACCTTCAACAAAGAAGAAGCTGATTACCTGAACGATGTCATGACCAGATGCTTTGATGTGGCTGATCGTAACGATGCCGACATTTACGAGGTCGCATCAGAGGTGCAGGTTGCCGAGTATAAGAAACGTGGGATATTTCCTGAGGATTTCGGAGCTAATAATGGATAAGTATGGAAAATATAACAGAGCAGGTAATACCGACCAAACAGGGCCAGATCGTAGTGATTTGCAACCCCTTGCAGGACGAGGATCCGAATGAACAATACATGATCGCTGAAGACCCTTCGCCTTATCCACCAGAAAGGCAAATCCTTCTTTATTCAGTTACCCAAATACTTAGATCAAATGCGAGCGGCACCCTGCCTCTGGGAACAAGTGTTCAAATCAGCGACCTGCATGTTGTGGGAGAAGATTTGAAGACCTGGGTAGAGGGTTGGAACAGTAATCCAATCTGAAACAGGCCCGTGGACTCATTACGCCTCCGATATTGAACCCGGACAATTCCGTAGGCCAAATGTCTGGAAACATTTCAGCAAGCTTCACAGTTATAGAACAGCCAACCTGATTCTGTAGAAACCATACTCAGGAAAAGGCTTGGCGAGCGTAACTAAATACAAAGAACCATGAAGGGTAAAAATGTTTTTACATCCTCCGAGATCACAGAGCTAAAGCAGCTTATACATCTTCGGACTAAAAGCGAGCCTTCTGCTCAGAAAGCAATACGGGACAAAATGCGGAAGATCGGTTTCTATGGTAAAGACGATTGGGGCATAACCGATATGAAGCCTTCAGATTTGGATTCGCTTGTCGCATCAGGCAGGATAAAAGTCATTGGCGGCCTTACACCTTTTCTTAATCAGGTAGCGACCCAGAGTAATAAAGCCGCTAAAGTACAACGGCACCAGGTAGATGCGAAATCCTACAGCCCATTTAGCCTTAGATATTGGTGTTTCTTCCTGGTTCTAGGAATGAGTCCAATGTTTTCCTTGGAGAATCGAAATCACATTAGGTTCTTTCGGCAATAATCCTTGCCAACTATAAAACTATACTTAACTTAATAAACAGCTGCTTTTATGTCTACAAAATACGACCTTACAGACCCTTACGATATTGATCTGATGCGCTCAGAATACGAAAACCTTAGCGAAGACCAATGGCAGGCTTACATCGATTTTACTAACCAACCTGAAAACAAGAGATCGTTTTCCTATGAGGAAAGAGGATGCCTGATGCGTATGAAGCGGCAGGCAGGCCAGTATCGCAAGCCGGCAGATAAAGACATACGCTGGGGATTGGGGTTGGCTGAGAAAATTGAACAGTTGCAGCAGCAGGCAATACAAAACAATGAAATGGAGTGTGCTGCTGCAAAAGGGCAGCTTAGAGTAGCTGCCAGGCATGTTACCTTCCGAGTAGCATGGCACGACAACAAATGGAACGGGACTATCTGCCGTGATCCCAAAAAGAACCGTTATTGCGATGGGTTTCACTCCATGCTTTCAGAGCGCATAAGAAGGAGAAAGGCCGAGCACATGGATGAAGAGCTGGCCTTTAGTGGACTTCCTGTAACTATGGATTACATACCTCCCTGCTATTGGAGCATTAACCTTTTCGGAAATGAGAACATCAACGTAAAACACGATAACCCAGCGGAAAAGAGATTGGATTTGATAGAGGAACCTCTGCCTCCTAAATCAATGTTCAGCTGGCCTTTTGCTGTTTCATTCACACGTACGACAGAGCAATACAGAAATGAAGGTGCTTACCCAAAAAACTTAGAGTCAGTAAGAATCCCAAGGTTTAATGCCAAAATACATGAAGGTAAGTCGGTCGCCTTCATGTACGCCAAGTTTAGCAATCCGCTTACAGAAGAAGAGCAGCAATACTTGGTTGTTGGTTGCGGCCTGGTTACTGACAAGGGTAAACCAACTGAATTCGGCCCTAGTGAGATCATAGAAGGGAAGAAACGTAGCAAGCCTAGGAATCGCAACTTTCCTTCAATGAACTGGGCCCTGCGCTATTCCTTCGAGGACCTTCTGGTGCGTATGCCGTACCATGAATACCTGCAGTACATGGAACAGAATAACCTAGACCCTGATGCAAAGCAGGGCTTCCTGGACAAGATAAAAGTAGCCATCACCGAGCCTGAGCTGGAGCACTGCTTTAAGTACGTTGCCATGGACATTGATGATGATGAGGCTATTTTCATCCTGAGCAAGATGAGAAAGCAGTTGGTTAACTGCAAGGATGAAGGAATCGTTGCCCCCGCAGAGATGCAGCAAAGGATAGATGCCATTGACGACCTATTGCAGTTCTGCTGGAAGAAAAGGACTTACTTCCCAGGCTTCACAGCCATAAGCCGTGAGCTGTTAAACTGGGACCGCCAAGAGTTTATCCTCGACGAGTTGATAGAAGAGCTGCAGCAAATTGAACAGGAATACGCTGAAAAGCTAATCGAGCTAATTGAAAACCCCTCAGCTGATAAGAAGTATAAAAGGTATGCCTCAATACTTTACAGCGTAAAAGAAAGATTGGAAGACAATTATGGGCTAAAAACGGAGCAGTTCCTGTACCTGTGCATGCTAAATTTAAAGCCCTTCCAGTTCAAGCGCATATTGGCAGGCAAGCTCAGGCTGTCCGGTGATTGGAAAAAAACAATAGAAGATGAAAAGGCTTCTCATGAGTTGACGGATATATGCAACAACCCCTATTTGCTATTTGAGGAGTATCAGGCATACGAGACATTGCTGGACCCAGTTTATGGGGAAGAAAAGGACGGACCGATCGATCTTTTTAAGATCGACATAGCCTATTTCCCGGATACCCGCTTTGGGATTCACCGTTTGGACATGCAGCGGCAGATGCCTAACAACGACAAGCGGCGGCTGAGGGGGTTGGTGATCCGCTACCTAAGGACCTTGGAAAACACCGGCCATTGCTTTGCCTTTGCTGAGGAGCTGGACGATGCCATAAGGCAATATCCCTTGTTCTACCACATGGGGACAGATTACCAGTTGCCATCCAACTTCTTTGAGCGGATCAGAAACGACTATATCATCCACTTTGAGGAAACCGAAGAAAAGGTCAAGGTAATCTCAGCGAATAGCACGAAGTACTTTTATCTCTACGAGGTTTACAATGCCGAGGGTGAAGTATCAAAGGCTGTACACCAATTGCTGCAGGAGAATTCATTGGCTGACCAATACGAAGATCTTGCAAATTATATTGACCAAAGCTGCAATGAGCTGAAAAAAGAGCTGGAAAGCCTATTTGACGAAGAACAGTTTCGCTTGGAAAGGACGCAGTTGTACCAGGACATTTACAAAAGCCGGCTTTACGTCCTGACGGGAAACCCTGGAAGCGGGAAGTCTCACGAGTTGCTTAATATAATAACCGATTGGCAGGCAAAAGGCCAAAGCTGCCTTGTCCTGGCTCCTACGGGTAAAGCCGCCTTACGCCTGAGAACGGACAGCAAATTCCCCGGCATAGAGGCCTTTACTATTGATAAGATCCTAGCAGATATAAATTATAACAAGATTTCCAGACAGGCTTTACAGCGTTACAATAACATTATTATTGATGAAATGTCTATGGTGGACCTGCTGAAGTTGAGGGACCTCCTCCGGCAGTTCAATTTTAGTGTGCCTTCTTTCAGGCGCTTAGTTCTCGTTGGAGATCCTTACCAGTTGCCGGCAATTGGCTACGGAAAGGTCCTTAAGGACATCCAATATTTTCTTGGTACGCATCCAGAGAACGGGGGCAACTATATCGAATTGCAGACCAACTGCAGGTTAAAGTTAGCTGAGAGCCGGATCCTTGAACTAAGCGAAGGATTTGTAATGGATGGTGAAATAAGCGGTGACCTGATAAGCAAGCTAGTCTCAGGAAAAGAAGAAATTTCAAAGGGGCTACGCCTAAGGTACTGGAAGACAGAAGAGGAGCTTTATAAGGTGCTGGACGAGGAATTCGACTTCCTGTGCAAACAACTGCAGTTGGTTGGTATCAAGGCAGAAAAGCTGAATGCGGTACTAGGGTTAAAAAAGGACGGCGCTATTGACTATGACAGCAAGCTCAGCTTAGAATCATTCCAGGTCATAACGCCTTATAAGGCTGACTTCTCAGGTACTGGTAAGATCAACGATTACATCCAGAGTGTTTACAAAAGTGACCTTGAGCTTAGCCTTTTGGGAGATATGTTTAAGCAATCCGACAAGATTATCCGCACAAGGAATTACTACTCTGAGGGCAAACTGATACTTTCCAATGGTTCAATCGGGATTATCAGACACGATGGTGAAGAGATTGTCTATTGCCCAGAGCTCGACGCACCTCTACTATTGCATGGCGAGGATGGTATAAGGAGCAGCGAACGGGAATTCTTTGAATTGGCTTATGCCATTACCGTACACAAAGGCCAGGGTAGCGGTTTCGACCACGTCTTTTTCGTGCTTCCCCAAAAACTCGGGCTTCTTTCCAGGGAGCTGGTATATACGGCCCTTACCCGCAGCCGGGAATCAGTAACCCTGTTTGTGCAGGGCGAGGCAGGTCAACCATTCAGCAAATCCGTTTTTGAAAAAGCAAAAGCCCGGTCCTATACCGAGTCAAGGAGGACCAGCTTGCTTTTGGATAAGCCTTTCCGGTATTACACCTTGGAAGTAGACGGGAAGTTTATCGAGTCCATGATCGAGCTTATGATTTACCAATCTTTAAAAGACATGAAACTAAAACTAGGAAAAGAGAATTTCTCGTTCGAATACGAGCTACCCCCGGTTGTGAATGGTGTCGAGTTGCCAATGAGGACGGATTTCACAATCAATACGAAGGATGGTCTCTGGTACTGGGAGCACCTGGGCCGGCTTGGGACCAAGCGGTACGACTGGACATGGCAAAACGTGAAAAAGAAGTCCTACTCCGAGGCAGGTGTTTATGGTCGGCTAATTACTACTGACCAGAAGAACGGGATTAACCCAGATAAGATCCGGTGGATCATTGAGCAGGTAGCTTCAGGGGAACTAGGAACTGAGGATAGCACAAATAGGTACTCAGATCATCATTATTCCCTTCGTTAACCTATTTTGTTCCTGGCATTAATTTTAAAGTGGACTTAGATTTTGACCGATTTTAATTCTTGGACCACTGGTGCACTTGTAGGAGCTTTTCCACTATGCTGCGTAAGAAGTCGCCTTCCTAGACTTTCCGTCGCCCAGCGGCAAGTAATATATGTCAACCGAGCCCATAAACTTTATGAAGGTTATGGCTGGTAAGGTTCAGGATATTTCCGTGGTCGCAATAGACTCCATGCCAGCTTCCGCCGTTCATTTCTGAGGGCGATTCTATTATGGCTGACAGGGCGCGGTTTCAGCCATCCATTGCGGACCGTATCTAGTAGCCTTGGTGTGAAATAAATAATTGTTTCCCGGTAAAATAGAGTGTTTTCGCTGGTTCCCGGCAACCCGGTTACTGCTATACTCGCTGTACAAATAACAAGCAAATGAACGCAAGCGAAACACTAGAAATTACAACAGCAAAGAACTGGCACAAGCACCCATTCGGGATGTTATACATAGACGACATAGAATCGTTGTGCGAAAACCTCGAATGCTATTGGCTGCGTGACTTAGTTATGGTCTACCAACAGCAACTAAAAGGGGAAGAATTCCAAGTATGGCTCCTGAAGAAGTATGATGATTGTTCCGCGATCGTGACCTGCGAGGACGGGAATGGCAACATCCTAAGGCATCAGGAGATTTCCTTTACTGACTTTGAGGCCACCGAAGCAACAACCTGGCTTGAATGCGCGTGGCCCTGCTACCAAGCGAGCACTAAAAGTAAAGCCAATATGCTCGAAAACCCTTACTAAAATATAGTGAACAATGAAAAAAGAAGACAAATACTCCGAGTTTGAAACCAAGGCCAGAACCGGTGAGCTACCTGACGAACTCAACCCGATACTCCTGTTTAATCTTACCTGCACTAAACTGCTGATTCAGATTTTAATTGGTGAAATTGATCCTGTAGAACTAGCAAATAGAGAGCTTAGAAACAGAGGGCTTGACAATAAAGGAATGTGGGAAGGCTTAAAGAGGGTACCATTATGAAAAAACTTCTGAACACTATTTTGAGCTTTTGGATATTGATTACATATGTATATCTTTTGGTCGCACTTGTGCGTTGGTATAACAGCCTAGATAAAAATAAAAAAAGATTGTGCTGGTCGCTCTTTCTATTCTATATAACCTTGCTTATTTTCGGAAGTCTTTAGTCTTATAACATAAGATACATTTTAAGCTTAAGAAGAGCTATAAATTTACCCTAAGCTGGGGATTATAGATTAATATTAATCTAATTGGGCCACGAAAGAATTAGAAATGGGCTCACCTTATTTATAACGTACATAAAAATATTATCGTAAAAAATAGCTATCCTCCTGTTCAATTAAATATAATAAGAAATTTTATGGATATGCTTTCTCCTGGACAACGTAGAAAGACAATGCAAGCTATTAAAAGCACCAACACTAAAATTGAAATTATGTTAGGGAAAGCTTTGTGGGCTCAAGGTTATCGATATAGAAAGAACGATAAAAGTGTGTTTGGCAAACCAGATTTTACTTTTAAGAAATACAGGTTGGTAATATTTTGTGATTCTGAATTTTGGCATGGAAAAAATTGGGAAACGCTGCAAAAGCGACTTAGGTCTAACAGAGAGTACTGGATTCCTAAAATTGAACGAAATATAGCTCGTGATATTAAAGTAAATGAAACTCTAATTCAAGATGGATGGACGGTCCTGCGTTTCTGGGAATCTGAAATAAAGAATAGTTTATCAATGTGTATTAGTAAAGTAGAATCAATAATAAAAGGAGCTGCCCAAGTTGATAATTTTATATCATAAGAGAATAATAAAATTGCCCGTAGTATATGCCTTTGTAAATAATTTTAGCACATATAGTTACCTATAATTAAACATGCCACTTTTGTACTAATATTTTTAGTTATTTTTACCTAAATTGGATAATTACTTTTAGAATTTAGCATTTAAGTCTTATTAAGGCAAACATATATTTAATGAAAACTATTTCTCTTTTTTCTGGTTGTGGCGGAATGGATTTTGGAGCTGAAGCTGCTGGTGCAAAAGTTATATTCTCTAATGATATTGATCATGATTCATGTGAAACTCTTAGGAAATATTTCCCTGAGCAAGAAGTTTTTGAAGGTGATGTCGCTAAGCTTGAAACATTTCCAGCAGCAGATCTAGTTATCGGAGGTTATCCTTGTCAATCTTTTTCTTTAGGGGGTAAAAGAAACCCAGAAGCAGATCCCAGAACTAAACTATATCTTCATTTCGTTCGTTGTGTCAGACAAGTACAACCTAAATATTTTGTTGCAGAAAATGTTTCTGGTCTGAAAGGTCTAAAAAATGGCGCCTTTTTTAAAGAGCAATTAGATGAATTTGAGAAACTTGGCTATAGGGTTTCTGAAAAACTAGTTGATGCTAAAGATTATGGTGTACCTCAAATAAGGAAACGGCTAATTATAGTTGGAATTAGAAAAGACTTGGAACAAAAATTTCAATTTCCAGAACCTACCCATGGAATCATTACAAAGAATCATCCTAATTTAATTCCATATGCTTCTCACGGTGAAGCAATTAAGGATTTACCACTTTGGCCTAAAGGAGAATTTTATGAAAGGCCGCACGATCCCGAGGGACACATGTCTTGGTACTATATGTCAAGAAACAGAAAAAAAAATTGGGATGACCCGGCATTTACTGTTGTTGCTAATTGGCGTCATATTACATTACATCCAGCAAGTCCAACAATGAAACTTTCCTGGTCTAACCTTAAAGATGGATTTAAGCAGCGTTGGGATTTTACAGATCACTTTGAACATACTAAAAGCGATCCTACTAGGCCAGTTCTAAAAGTTCCACGTCGTTTATCTTGGCGGGAATGTGCCAGAATTCAAACTTTCCCAAATGATTTTGAGCCGGTTGGTAATGTTGAATCAAAGTTTCAACAAATAGGAAATGCGGTACCACCATTGTTAGCGCAGGCAGTTTTTGATCATTTGTTATCAGGTAAGGGACTAGTAGCATACAAGGAGAAAGTAACTAACTTAAAAATCCGGCAATTACAAATTGAACTAAAATAAGGCAAACATTTAGGCTATAATAAGTCTTGCCATTCCTGGGGCCAATAAACTCTAGACTTTTCAGTAATTGTTAGAATATCTGGTGAAAGCAATCGGAAGACACTAGAAGAATATAATGCGGTTGATGCTCTTGGATAATATTTTAATTGTCCACCGGAAAGCCCATACCAATCAAATAATACTTCATCTGGGAAAGCAGGGTCGTAACCCCTTAAACATTTATTTGACTTAAATTTCCATATGATTCCATCAGGAAAGCCAAGAGGAAATGAATGTGCCTGATAAAGTCTAGATCCTTTTTTTCCTTCACCATAAGAAATTGTAATGTGTACACTATTTTTAAGTTCTATGTTGAAGGTTAAACAATAGCTTAAATACCAGTTGTGTACTGTATGTAAAATAGAGTTTCCTATCTCTTGATCATTTTTAATTCCAAAATCACTTTCATGAATACCCATGGCTTTTAACGGGGCCCACAATTTTGCTGGTGAATTAGTTAATTCCATATACACTCGGCCATTTGTCTGCAGATTTTGAATTTTGCTTTCAGTTCCCAAACACTTCGTTTTTAAAGAAATACCATATTTGTTGCCTCCTGTTAATGTTTGATCAACAATTACATCAAATACTTGTTTCTTTTCTAAAGTACTACCTCCTAACAATTCAGAAATTACCCTTTCCAGGTCTTTCCAACCGGCTCTTGTTCCTGAACTGTCTCTTTCCTGCCCTGATCCATCCCCGAATACACTCATTAATAAAATCAATTTTTTTACATCTTTCTCGGTTGGAGCACATGTTACATAAGGTACTGACATTGTTAGTTAGATAAATGGTTAAATGAAATTTTCCTAAGCTAGGAAATTGTTAGTACACCTTTTAAATTTCGAACTAAAATTTCTGTTAAGTTGCTCCCATTAAAGTGGGAGAATTTACAGGAAAGAAGAGTCTTTACTTCTGAAAACAGGAAACTGCGAGATGTTTTGCTATATATCGGGAGACCGGTAATAGCTATACTTGCTTATGAATTATGGATATATAAATGTAAATGATACCCTTAAAAACTATACCAACAGTCAAAGTTGGCATCGTCACATTTTGGGAATGTTTTATAGTGATGGTATAAAAGGTATGTGTGAGATCTTTCAGTGCTATTGGCTACTTAACATGATAGTTAACTACCAAAATGAATTAGAAAAGGAAGAGTTCCAGTTGTGGTCCTTTTATAAACTCGATGATGGTTCCGCAATATTAATTTGTGAGGACGGGTACTTCAATATTCTTAGGCTACAAGAAATTCCCTATACTGATATTGAAGCTAATGAAGCTAAAATATGGGTTGAGTTCAATTTAATTCTGCTACCCAGCGAACATTAATACTACATCTAATCTTAAACAGCATTAGTTGAAATTTAAGAGAAATGTTATTACTAGGACAAGTATTGAATATTTACCTGTCCTGGGATAGACAAAGAACATGATTTCTTTAAAATTCTGTGCTGTTACTAATAATAAGCTTAAATGTACCCCAAACTGTACCCCCAAATAAAAAGTGCCTTATAAATAATTGATTTATAAGGCACTTTTATATTTTAATGTGGTGTGGGGCGGGATCGAACCGCCGACACAAGGATTTTCAGTCCTTTGCTCTACCGACTGAGCTACCGCACCTCCTTAAACAAATAATTTCTTGCGTCCTTATTTATTCGGGGCAGCAAAAATAAGGAACTAAGCAATATAAAGAGGAAAAGATGTGAATAGTTTTCCAAAAATCTTCTCCCCTGCTCCCGGATTAATTGCCATAAACACTCAAAAACTTGATGCGCATTATTTTCAACTGCTCCCAGTTATAATTACTATCTGATAATTCCTGTTGTGCAATATCCAATGAAGATGTTTCGCATCCTTTAAAATAATCTATAATCTCTTCCTGTTCGTACTCGTCCAGCATCTGGTCAATGGCATAATCAAGGTTCAGCTTGGTTCCACTAGCGGCAATGGTTTCCATTTCTTCAAGTAATGCATCAAGGCGCAGGTCCTTGTTCTTAGCGATCATTTCCAATGGAATCTTCTTGTCAACCTGCTGAATGATATGCACCTTATTACCACTCTTATTCACCACGCTCTTCATCACAAAATCATCCGGCTTCTCTATATTATTTTCTTCCACATACTGAGCGATCACATCCATAAAGGGTTTACCATATTTTAATGCCTTCCCTTTACTCACACCCTGGCAACGCGCCAGCTCATCTGTGGTGGTAGGATACATAGTTGCCATATCCTGTAATGAGTTCTCCAGGAAAATGACAAATGGCGGAAGGTTTTTCTTCTTGGCTTCTTTCTGTCTCAGCTCTTTCAGCATAGTGAACAGCTTTTCATCTATGGCCGCTCCTACTGCACTATCACCACCTTCTTCATCATCCTCGTTAGCTTCTTCAAACAGGTTGTTTAGTATAACCATGAATGATTTGGGCTTTTTCAGGAAGTCATTTCCTTTTTTGGTGATCTTAAGCACCCCGTACTCTTCAATATCCTTTTTCAACAAATCTTCCAGCAACATCTGGCGAACCAGGGAGTTCCAGAAATGAACCTGTTGCTCTTTGCCTATTCCAAATTCAGGTAATCCTTCATGACGGAACATCTTGATCTGCGGAGTAAGATGACCGGTGATGATCTTAACCACATAATCCGTAGCAAATCGCTCATCAAGTGCTTTAATAACCTGTAAAGCCTGGACTACATTCTGTTTAGCTTCGATCTTTTCTTTAGGATGCTTGCAATTATCGCATTGACCGCAATTCTCAACAGTATACTCTTCACCAAAATAGCTCAATAGCACTTTTCTACGGCATACACCACTTTCTGCATACGCTACTGACTCATTTATTAGCTGGGCGCCCACTTCCCTTTCACTCAAGGGTTTGTCACGCATCAGGTGTTCCAGCTTGGATACATCCTTATGTGAATAATATAGAATACATTTTCCTTCCAGGCCATCCCTGCCTGCACGACCGGTTTCCTGGTAATAGTTTTCAATTGACTTGGGAATATTAAAATGGATCACAAAACGGATATCCGGTTTGTCAATACCCATTCCAAAAGCAATGGTAGCCACAATTACCTGCACATCTTCATTAAGGAACTGGTCCTGCCTTTCTGCACGCAACTTGGAATCCAGCCCTGCATGGTAAGCCACCGCTTTGATGCCATTCGCCATAAGCATATCTGCCAGTTCTTCAGTGGTTTTGCGGTTCAAGGTATAAATGATACCGCTTTTACCCTTGCTTTGAACAATAAATCGGGCAATGCTTTTTAATGTTTCATCCTTCTTGATCTTAGGTAAGATCTCATAATAAAGATTGTCCCTGTTAAAGGAGGAGATATAGATCTCTGGCTGGCGCAACCCCAGGTTCTTTACAATATCGCTTTGCACTTTGGGTGTGGCCGTAGCTGTTAAGGCAATTACGGGAATGTCAGGATTGATAATATCCATCATATCCCTAAGGCGGCGGTATTCCGGACGGAAATCATGTCCCCACTCCGAAATACAATGCGCTTCATCTACAGCAAAAAATGAGATCTGCAAGTCGCTGAAAAAGTCAAGATTATCTTGCTTGGTAAGGGTTTCAGGTGCTACGTAGAGCATTTTTGTGCGGCCCGATTTCAGGTCATCATGCACTTCCCTGATCTCTTTTTTAGAAAGAGTCGAGTTTAAAAAATGGGCTACATCATCACTGCTGCTATAGCCTCTTACCAGGTCCACCTGGTTTTTCATAAGGGCAATCAGGGGGCTCACTATGATGGCAACACCCGGACTAACCATAGCCGGGAGCTGGTAACAGAGGCTTTTGCCGCCGCCCGTAGGCATTATGACAAAAGTATCTCTACCTGCCAGTACAGATTCTATAATTTGCTTTTGTTGTCCCTTAAAGTCTTTGAAACCAAAATATTCCTGCAGGGCAGCGTTTAAATCAATTCCATTTATAGTGCTGGCCTTAGTTTTCTTGCCAGGGTTCTTCTTTGTGGTAGGCATGTTCTTACAATTTTAGCTTTAAATAAAGCCTATGGATAATAGTTTGCCTTAATGAAACAGCTCTTTATTGCGGAAGTGCTTTTGACCCATCTAATAGAATAATTTAACAAAAGAGGGGGAATGGCCCAGCCAAAAGGCCGTTGGTCAAAAAGGCAAGCGAATTTAGCGAGGAGTAAGCGCATTTGAAAGTTAAAATAGTTAAAATGACAACCAATTTTGGAAAACCTCTTTTGAAAGCAAAACCTCTAATTTTGGGGCCTTGGAACTAAACGCGTCAATAAGAAAAGCCGCCTCCCGTACCATTGAAATGGAGGCTTCAGCTATTAGCCAGCTTGTCAACCTGCTTGATGACAACTTTGATAATGCCATTGATAAGCTGGCTGCCTGCAAGGGCCGCATCGTTATAAGTGGCATTGGCAAAAGCGCCATTATTGCCCAGAAAATAGTGGCTACACTCAACTCTACCGGGTCTCCTTCTGTTTTTTTGCATGCAGCGGATGCCATACATGGCGACCTGGGTATAGTGCAGCAGGAAGATGCTGTCATTATCATTTCAAAAAGCGGCGAAAGTGCAGAGATCAAAGTACTGGTGCCGCTGGTAAAGAATTTTGGCAACTGCCTCATTGCTATAACCGGAAACATTAAATCGTTCCTTGCCCGCAAAGCAGATTATGTACTAAACACTACTGTTGACCAGGAGGCATGTCCTAATAACCTTGCGCCTACCACCAGCACTACGGCTCAAATGGTGATGGGTGATGCCATTGCGGTTTGCCTGATGGAGAAACGGGGATTTAACATGGAGGATTTTGCCAGGTTTCACCCCGGGGGCACACTTGGAAAGAAATTATACTTACGGGTTTCAGATCTGTATGTGGAAAATGAGAGGCCGGAAGTGCGTCATGATCAATCTGTAAAAGAAGTGATCATGGAAATGACAAGGAAGCGGCTGGGTGTGACAGCTGTCCTGGACAGCGAGGGCTTACTGGCGGGCATCATTACAGATGGAGACCTCCGGAGAATGCTGGAGAAAAACACATCTATTGAAAATATCAAGGCCAGTGACATATTAACGCCAAGCCCTAAAACCATTGGTCCTACCGAAATGGCAGTGAACGCATTGGATATTATGAGAAAAAATGAGATTATGCAGCTGGTAGTTATAGAAAATGGACGGTACCTTGGAATCATTCATTTGCATGACCTTGTAAAAGAAGGATTGATTTAATCTGCGGAATATAAAAAATGTCATCTTTACCACTATTTCTTCCGGCGTAATAAAGCCATTTACCAATTGAAAAGCAATACAACAGAACAAGAACCAATGCAACAAGAGATGCACCATAAGCACACAAATACCTATGTAGCTATCATGGCCGGTGGAATTGGAAGCCGATTCTGGCCCTTAAGCAGGGTAAACCACCCCAAGCAATTCCTTGATATTTTAGGTACAGGCAAAACCCTGATCCAGCAAACCTTTGAAAGATTTGAGAAACTGGTGCCTATTGAAAATATTTATGTGGTTACTGCAAATGAATATATTGGCATAACCGGGCATCAATTGCCAGCCTTGCCTAAAGAAAATATTATCGGTGAGCCTTACAGGAAGAATACAGCCCCCTGTATTGCCTATATATCATTTAAGTTGCAGCAACTTAATCCTGAAGCTTCTTTGATAATAGCCCCGGCAGACCATCTAATATTACAGGAAGATAAATTCCTGGAAACCTGTGAAGATGCCCTGAAATTTGTGAATCATTTCAATGCACTGGTCACTATAGGCATAACGCCAACTTACCCCAACACTGGCTATGGCTATATACAGCACGATGGTGATGAAGCGGTGCCAAAGGTTTTTAAAGTGAAGACCTTCACAGAAAAACCTAATAAAGAACTTGCAAAGACCTTTATAGCCAGCGGTGATTTTTTATGGAACTCGGGCATCTTTGTCTGGCAGATCAAAAGAGGGATACATGCTTTCCAGAAGCATATGCCCGAAATGTATGAGCTGTTTGCATCTGAAGATGAAAAACTGAACACCGAAGAGGAAAAGGAAATGATAGAAAACATCTATCCCCAGTGCTCCAATATCTCCATAGATTTTGGTGTAATGGAAAAAGCAGATAATGTATTTGTCATACCTGCTTCCTTTGGATGGAGCGACCTTGGAACATGGAACAGCGCCTGGGAGAACATGGAAAAAGATTACCTGGAAAATGCAGTGGCCGGAGATAATGTGATTGTATTTGACACCACCAAATGCGTTGTACACGTTCCGGATAAAAAACTGGTAGTATTACAGGGCCTGGAAGATTTCATCGTGGCAGATACAAAAGATGTATTGCTGATCTGTCATAAGGATAAAGAACAGGAGATCAAACATTATGTAGCTGAAGTAAAAAGAAACAAAGGCGATAAGTTTTTGTAATTTATACTTTGAAATAACGGACCGGCACCGCCCTGCAATAAATTAAATATGACAGTATGAATTTCAACAATATACTTTTCCTGGATATAGAAACCGTTTCACAGTTTGAAACCTACAATCATTTACCTGATGACTGGAAAGAGCTGTGGGATCTGAAAGCCGGCATCATCAACCGCAACAGGGAAGATGAGAACAGTGAAACAGCATATCCACGGGCAAGCATATACGCAGAGTTTGGAAAGATCATCTGTATATCCTGTGGATGCCTGCAGGGTACCGGGGAAAACAAAAAACTGGTATTGAAATCCTACTGCGGGAATGATGAGAAAAAACTCTTACAGGAGTTTTGTGATATGCTGCAGAAATGGAGCGGCGAAGCAGACAAATTCCTATGCGCTCATAATGGAAAAGAATTTGATTACCCTTACATCTGCAGGCGCCTGGTGATAAACGGCATTGAAATACCCGAAGCACTTAAAATATCAGGCAGGAAGCCCTGGGAGATCCGCCATCTTGATACAATGGAGTTGTGGAAGTTTGGTGATTATAAAAGCTTCACCTCGCTGAAGCTATTGGCAAAGGTGTTGGGCATTCCCTCCCCTAAGGATGATATAGATGGCAGCATGGTCAACTCAGTATATTGGGTTGAAAAAGACCTTGACCGCATTGTGGAATATTGCCAGAAGGATGTGATAACCCTGGCCCAGGTACTTTTGCGATTCCATTGCGAAGCACTCATTAAACCAGAAAACATATCTATCAAATATGTCCAGCACCAGAATTAATTTCTCCTCAGGCGCCAAATGGGAAGATATTGTTGGTTATAGCCGTGCCGTTAAAGTTGGCAACCTGGTGGAAGTTACCGGCACAGTAGCGGTTGACGAAGACAATAATCTCATTGGTGAAGGAAGTGCTTACCTCCAGACAAAGTTCATCATACAGAAAATAGAAGCAGTATTAAAACAAGCTGGCGCAGAACTCCGGCATGTGGTTCGAACAAGAATGTTCGTCACGGATATTTCTCAATGGGAGGAATATGGAAGGGCGCATGGCGAGTGCTTTAAAGATATCAGGCCCTGCACCAGCATGATAGAAGTGAAAGGTTTGATAGCTCCCGAATACCTGGTAGAAATTGAAGCAACCGCTATCATTATATAGTTGTAGTCAGTTTACTCTCCCACAAAGACAAAAGCAGCCTGTTGAATATTATAATAAACAGGAGAATATCTTAGTTATCTTTTTCCCAGCTGCTATTCAACTAATTTTGCCCTCTTTACAGAATAGCACCATTTTATGCCCGGTATACAATTCCCATCCAAGCTGCCTAATGTAGGTACTACAATTTTTACGGTTATGAGCTCACTGGCAGCTCAGCACAATGCCATCAACCTGGGACAGGGATTTCCTGATTATCCCATGAGCGAAGAATTGGTGGCATTGGTAAATGAAGCCATGAAAAATGGATATAACCAGTACGTGCATATGAATGGGTATATTCCATTAAGGGAGGCGCTGGCCGAAAAAGTGGAATATTTATACCAGGCCAAAATCAATCCTGATACACAGATCACCATTACTCCCGGTGGCACCTATGCATTGTACACAGCACTAACAACTATATTACAACCCGGGGATGAGGTCATTGTATTTGAACCAGCTTATGATTCCTATATACCGGCTATTGAATTAAATGGTGCCAAAGCTATAACTATCCAATTAGAGTTTCCCACGTATGCCATTGACTGGACAAAGGTCAAAAACAGCATTACTGAAAAGACCAAAGCCATCATGATCAATTCACCTCACAATCCAACCGGGAGTGTTTTGACAAAGGAGGATCTTGATCAACTGGCTGCAATTGTAAAAGATACACGCATCATTATCATTAGCGATGAAGTATATGAGCACCTGATTTTTGATGGATTGAAACACCAAAGTGTATTACAACATCCTGAATTATCAGGGAGAAGTTTTGTCTGCTTTTCTTTTGGCAAGGTCTATAATTGCACAGGCTGGAAACTTGGTTACTGCATCGCTTCAGCGTATTTAATGAGCGAGTTTCGCAAGGTGCACCAGTTCAATTGCTTCACTTGTGACACGCCTAAGCAGGTGGCGCTGGCAACTTTTATAAAACAGAGGGAACATTATCTCCAATTGGGTGCCTTCCTTCAACAGAAACGTGATCACCTGCAATCATTAATGAAGGCAACAAAGTTCAAACCTATTCCCAGTTACGGCAGCTATTTCCAGGTCTACTCCTACAAGGATATTTCGGAAGAAAACGAAAAGGACTTTGCTATCCGCCTGACCAGTGAATATGGAGTGGCAACCATTCCAGTTTCAGCATTTTACCAGCAGGAAACAAATCACCAGGTGCTTCGCTTTTGTTTCTCCAAAAAAGAAGAAACTTTAAGCACGGCAGTAGAAAGACTTACCAGGCTTTAATGTAGTCCCTGTATATCACAGGATATTATACCCCGCATGTCTCACATTTATTGTCTGAAGGAATAGGCAGATGCCCGGTCTGAAAAATATTTTGTGCCATTCATTATAATCGTATATTTGCGATATAAGATTACTGCTATGGCATTCCACAAAAAAGAAGAGTTCGGAAAGAAAGAACAGGAACTGGCTGAGTTTGCAAAAGCACTCAGTCACCCCGCACGTATTGCCATACTTAAAGTACTGGCACAAAGAAATGAATGTATTTGCGGAGATATTGTGGACACCCTCCCACTTGCCCAGTCTACAGTATCGCAACACCTGAAGGAGTTAAAGAACGCAGGGCTGATAAATGGTACTGTTGATGGACCCAGATCTTGCTATTGTATCAACTGGAAGGCTTTCGAAAAATTCAGTAATGACATTGGCGCCCTGTTCCTGAACCTGAAAACGAAGAACGAAAAAGCTTGTTGTTAAAAACCTTTAAATCGATCTATATGAATAATGAAACAGAATTAAAAGAACTGGTAAAAGAAAAATACAGCCAGATAGCCAGCCAGGGGCTGGAACAAAATAAGACCTCCTGTTGTGGAGCCACCTCTTCCTGCTGTGGCGATGAAGTATATTCCATTATGTCGGAAGACTATACAAAACTGGAAGGATATAATCCCGACGCTGACCTGGGGCTGGGTTGTGGTGTTCCAACAGAGTTTGCGCAGATGAAGGAAGGTGATACCGTGGTGGACCTGGGAAGTGGAGCTGGCAATGATGCCTTCGTAGCACGCCGCATTGTGGGTGAAAAAGGAAAAGTAATTGGTATTGATTTTAGTGAGGCAATGTTGGAAAGAGCACGGGCTAATGTTGATAAGTTGGGATATAACAATATAGAGTTTCGCCAGGGCGACATTGAAAGGATGCCCTTAACAGCCAACAGGGCCGATGTGGTAATCAGTAACTGTGTATTGAATTTAGTGCCCAATAAGGAAAATGTATTTAAGGAAATATTCCGTGTGTTAAAGCCAAATGGACATTTTTCTATTTCAGACATTGTGTTGGTTGGGCAACTGCCTGAAAAGCTGCAAAAGGCTGCTGAAATGTATGCAGGTTGTGTTTCCGGGGCAATTCAAAAGCAGGATTACCTTGACCTGATCAAAAGAACAGGATTTACCAACATCACCCTTCAAAAGGAAAAGCAGATCATTATACCTGATGAAATATTACTCCAGTATATAATTGCAGAAGAATTAAAAGACCTGAAGGAATCCGGCCCCGGTATATACAGCATTACCGTCTTTGCTGAAAAGCCATGTTGTGAACCAGGCGCAGGCTGCTGCTGATCTATCGTCAAAGAAATACAAATAATAAGGGCTTGTTTGAGCCCTTTTCTTTGGTGATTACCGCCAGCCATTCTTCATTTAATAATAGTAAACCGTTTTTGTTGTGTATAAATATTGGTTTGTAACAGGTGATTTATATTCCCTGACCAATTCTTTTGGATACCCTTCATTGTCATAGCTGTATACATAAGACCGGGGCACTGCTACAGGGTAGCTTCCGTAAAAACTTTGTTGGGAAGCGGCCACATTATTTTTAGAATTGTGCGAAAGGAACAGGTCAGGCCAGTTCATGTGTACATATGGATTGATGTTCATGTCATAGTAATACTTACTCAATTCGCTCGAATGATTTGAAGTAGCCGATGCGCCTTCCTGAATATTACCATTAGTCAATACCATATTATAATTCATATCTATAAGCTTACCCGGATATTGGTAGTTGATATTTATTTCTTTCCTGGATAACACATCGCTATAGCTTACCGCAGCTATGGTTTGCTCGCCATTCATCTTGTGGTCCATAGCAGATACCCTTCCCTGTTGATCGTAACTGAAACTTATATAACCCATAAGGTTTTTGTTTTCATTATACTTATTGACCTTATCTAACCTTCCATTGCTGTATATGAATTCTTCCGTCATGGAAACATAAGGTGTATTGTCGGCTTTCTTCAGGAAAAAAATGATCTTATTGATATTGCCATCGCCCCGGTATTCATAAGCTGT
Source organism: Flavisolibacter ginsengisoli DSM 18119 (assembly GCF_900129295.1). Classification (GTDB taxonomy): domain Bacteria; phylum Bacteroidota; class Bacteroidia; order Chitinophagales; family Chitinophagaceae; genus Flavisolibacter; species Flavisolibacter ginsengisoli. The sequence continues at coordinate 113,824 of NZ_FQUU01000012.1, read as the reverse complement.
TTTGCTATAAGCCTTGTATACACCTTCCACAAGGTTAAGGGTTACTTCCGATGTAAGCTTTTTGGCAGCTTTGCTTCCACCCAGCATTATGGCCATACCTTCTTTTACATCCGCTTTCATCAGTGTTACTTCATCTGTTATACCCCATTTTTCCAGCGTTAGCTGGTATTTAGCAACATTTAGAGGTAATTTGACATCATTGGTGCCGGGTTGTAGTGAAATGAAACTTAGACTTCTTTCATTGTTGGCATCCCATGTGGTCAGCCTAAGGCTGGCGGGAATACTATCATAATCTATCGCCCCTATTTTTACTGCCGCTTTTACTTTCACAGTATAGAAAAGCTTGCCCGGTACAGGATTGTTAGGGATTTCAGGGGGAAGATTAAAGGATCCACGGGGGTAGCCATAAGTTTCTGCAAAATCCCCACTTCCAATTCTTAATACCTGGACCGGTACTATAAGCAAGTTGGAATTGGGGATACTAACGTCAATGCTCAATGGCCTGGAAACAAGGGCTGCTTTCATCGAGTTGGCAATTGGTGCAGCAAAGCGTGTTTCATTATTCCCATTTATAATAAGAAGTTGTGTCAGTTTGTAGTTGCCACCGGGTAACTGCAACTTTTCGGCAAAGTATTTACCCGTAAAGTTCAGCGACAGCTTTTTAGCATTGATTACAGTTATTCCCTGGTCATTCACCAGGGTGACCATTGCAAAAACATTGGCGACACCTGTTAAGGATTCTCCTGGCAAAGAATCAATAACAATCTGAAACTGGTTGGTGAGTTTTCCCGGGGGCGGGGCAGGACTTTGTATAATATCGTTTGGCTTCCTGCAAGCAGTCAACATCAGCACCAACGTTGTTGCCAGCACTGTAATTGGTTTCATTATCTTTTTCATTGTTGTTCTTGTTTAGAGATAATACCCCCGGCAATCCTGGGAACGTTGGGTAAGGGAAATGGCTTTAACAAATGTTTTGTAAATGGCGAAGCGGGCTCTATTCAGTAACTGCCATTCAGGGTCACAAAAGAGTGAGCCTGTACTGCATTCATGTCCAGCAGGGTATATTCAGGGTGAACCTGAAATGCATGGGAAGAAATACTTCCGGAAAAGTTTTCAGTGGTTACCTATGCGCTTATAATAATTAGGGAAGCCAAAAGAGTTCCGTAAAGTTTTACACTGTTACATGGTAAAATTGAGCAAAAGCTTTACCTGTATAAATTATTAAACAGGCAACATTTCCTGTAATAACATCACAGAGTGACAACCTATTTTGGAAGTAACAGGCAGCAGGCTCCTCCTGTTATGTAACGGCTATGTGCCGCCTATGTGCCGCCTATGTAACGGCTCTGCAACGGCTCTTTAAAGAGGCGGTACAAAGGCGTTGCATACTTGTAATAATCTTTATTCATAACCGGAATAAACAAGCCTTCATTATGGATCCTCATTTTTTATTCCCAGGTTGCCTCTATTTTCATGGCCAGTCAGAATAGTTTGTTTTCTAAAATACCCAGAGCCTGGATTATGCTATTAATCTTACCGTATTAACTCTATGTGCTGCGGATAAAAATTTGGGTTTACATTTAAAGCTGCCATAAAAAACTATAAACCTTTTAATTAGCATTGATGAAGAAGCTCCTTCTTAGTATTGTTTGCCTTGGAATTATTATTGGAACATTTGCCCAGAAAACAGATAAAAAACTGCAACGCCAGGTGCATGAACTATTACAGGGTTTCAATGGGCAGGTAGGTGTATATGTAAAGAATTTAAAGAACGGGAAAGTGGTGGCCATCAATGAAGATTCAATATTCCCCACTGCCAGCATGGTGAAGGTGCCCATATTAACAGGTGTGATGGACAAGGTAAACAAAGGAGAGCTTGACCTGCACCAAAATCTTACTTACCGCGACTCGCTTTTATATGCCGGGGTAGATATACTCGGGTCTTTTAAAGACACGGAAAAAATTGAACTGGGGAAGGTGGTGATGCTGATGCTGGTAATGAGCGACAATACGGCCAGCCTGTGGTTGCAAAGCCTGGCCGGCACCGGGAAAAGGATCAACGCCATCATGGACAGCCTTGGATTCCAATCCACCAGGGTGAACTCAAGAACCCCCGGAAGAGAAGCCAACCGCGCCCAGTATGGATGGGGACAAACCACTCCCCGAGAAATGGCTACGCTGATGGAAAAGATCGTAAAAGGGGAGATCATCAACAAGGAACGCAGCGCTCAAATGCTACGGCTACTGGGTAGAAATTACTGGGATGAATATGCCATCTCTCAAATTCCTTCCGACGTGTTTGTGGCGAGCAAGGGTGGTGCGGTTGATGAATCGCGCAGCGAGGTGTTATTTGTCAATGGTCATGGTGCCCGATATGTTTTTTGTATTAACACAAAAAATATAAAGGATCAAAGCTGGGATGCCAAATCTAACGAAGCATGGGAGCTGACAAGGAAACTATCTAAATTATTATGGGATCATTTCAGTAACTGATAGGCTATAAAGCTCATGACGTAAGCTATAGTGGTCATGTAGGTGAACTGGATGATGGGCCATTTCCAGGACTTTGTTTCACGGCGGGTAATGGCCAGGGTGCTCATGCATTGCATGGCAAATAAATAAAACAACATCAGGGAAATACCCGTAGCCATCGTAAACAAGGGGGTGCCATCTTCTTTTTTGGCGGCTCTCAGTTTGTCCCTTAACAACATTCCCTGTTCATCTTCACCTACACTATATAAAGTGGCCATGGTACCTACAAATACCTCGCGGGCTGCAAAAGAAGTGATCAATGCTATGCCAATTCTCCAATCATAACCCAATGGTTTGATACCGGGCTCTATTGATTTTCCCAAAATACCCGCATAGGAGTTTTCCAGTTTGGCAGTGTTCATGACAACACGCAATGAATCGGCTTTTGCAGGATTTTTAGCGATCTCTGTTTTATAATGGTCCTGCACCTCTCCCATTCTACCAGGTCCAAAAGTGCTTAGTGCCCATAGTATCAGGCTAATCACCATGATCACCTTACCGGCATCAGTCACAAAGATCCTGGCTTTGTTCACCATGGTTTGAACCATGTTCTTTACCCTGGGAGCCCTATAGGTAGGCAGTTCTAATATAAAAAAGCTACGTTCCTTGCTCTTAATAAACCATTTGGCGATGAAAGAAACCAACAGGCCCATTGCCAGACCCAAAAGGTATAATCCCATCATGACCAGTGCCTGCACGCTGAATAATCCTAAAAGGTAGTGGTTGGGTATCACCAGTCCAATCAATATGGTATAAACAGGAAGACGGGCGGAGCAACTCATTAAAGGAGTGATCAAAATAGTAAGCAGGCGCTCCTTCTTGTTCTCGATATTGCGGGCACTCATAATGGCAGGTACCGCGCAGGCAAACCCGCTGATCAGGGGCATCACACTTTTACCATTGAGCCCAACGCTGCGCATCAAACGATCGGTGAGAAAACTGATACGGGCCATATAGCCTGAATCCTCTAAAAGCGTGATAAGCGCAAACAAGATCATGATCTGCGGTACAAAGACAAGAATACCGCTAAGTCCGGCGAGTATACCATTTATGATCAGGTCAGTCCACCAGGTATCGGGCAGGGACTGTGCTAAAGAGCTGCTGAAAGAAGAGAAAGCCATCTCTATCCATGTCATTGGATATTGGGCCAGGTAAAAAACACTTTGGAAAAGAATGAATAACACAGCCAGTAAAATCAGGTAACCCCATTTCCGGTCGAGCAGCACATTGTCCAACTTGTCCGTCAGAATGGTCTGCTGCATTGGATCGGGCTCTGAAACCGCTACCTGCATAATATGCTTGATGCGGCCATATCGTTGCAGTATCTCATTGGCCTGCGTGCGGGTAGGGTTAAACGCATGTTTGCGCTCTATGTTCTCAATATCTTCCTGCATGGCAGGACTTAATTGAAATTCTTCGTGGTTGATCAAATAATGTATAGCTGAATAATCACTTGCCGAGGGTACCAACTTTTTAAGATCGTCAATAGGCGCAGTGGCCATTGCTTTATTATCAATAAAGTCCCTAACCGGGATCTTGTAAGCCTGTGATGCAGTTAGTTCTAAAGCCTTTTTTAATTGAACAATACCTTTATTCTTACGTGGATTGACTGAGACCACAGGCACACCTAACTCTCTTTCCAGTTCCGGCACATCTATCTCTATTCCTTTTTTATTAGCCAGGTCCAGCATGGTAAGCGCCACCACCACCGGTTTTTTCAGATCCAGTATCTGGGAGCAGAATAAGAGGTTGCGTTTAAGGTTGCTGGCATCCACCACCACCACAAAAATATCCGCGTGGATATCCTTATCCTGGTTGAGCAATACTCGATAGCTAACCCATTCATCAAGTCTTTTAGGGTAAAGGCTGTAAGTACCTGGCAGGTCAATGATATTACCGGACAGGCTATTTGAAATGGGTGTATGCCCTGTTTTCTTATCTACCGTAACGCCCGGGAAGTTGCCCACACGCTGGTTTAATCCGGTCAATGTATTGAACAGGGAGGTCTTTCCGCTGTTAGGATTACCTACTAAAGCTATATGAATTGTTTTTTTACCCACTCTATCGCCGCGCAAAGTTAGACAGCCCCGCTCGCAAGGGCTTACGATATTGGAAGTTTTAAATAAAGCTTAAGGAAAATAAATTTATTAAAAAAGAGGTTTTATCGTCTATCTGAGTGCAGGCAATGATAATTTTGTCTTCCGTTCATTCCGTAAAATATTTTAACGTGATCAAGATCCGCTTTTTTGTCCTCTTCCTATTTGCTGCTACCCTGGTGCAGGCGCAAAAACTAAAAAAAGAAGATAAGCTGTTACTAGCCAACCTGGAACAACATGTCCATTACCTGTCAGATGATAAACTTGAAGGCAGACGTACTGGAACAGAAGGTGAAAAGCTGGCTGCTGCTTATATCAGTGAAGCTTTCAAAAAAGAAGGATTGCTACCCAGGGGCGTGAATGAATATTACCAGCCATTTGAAGTGGCGGAAGGAAAACAGGTGGACCCTTCTACTTTTTTCATGATCGATGACAACACGCTTGTGCTGGGCAAAGATTATTTCCCGCTTAGTTATAGTGCAGATGGATCCATTGAAGCCATGCCATCCCTGGCTTTGGAAGAGCCTCATATGCCCTGGTTCCTGAACCTGAAAGACCTTATAGACTCCAATGCAGGCAATCCACATTTTGACCTGGCAAGCGCCGTATTGAACAGGACAAAGGAAGTTGCAGCAAAGGGAGCCTCTGCCTTTATTATTTACAATACCTCTTCTAAAGAAGATGGGTTGCAATTTGATGGTAAAGATCATACGCCCCCGGTTTCTATCCCGGTGATCTATTTAAATAAGGATGTGGCTAACAAATTCCTGGCTGATCCTTCCGCAGCACTTGACTTGCGGTTTAAAACTTCAATTACTGAAAAGAAGCGCACGGGCACCAATGTGATTGGTTATATAGACAATGGAGCAGCCAGCACTATTGTATTAGGCGCACATTTTGACCATTTGGGTTACGGCGAGGATGGTAACTCGAGAGAAGTGGAAAAGAAACACCAGGTGCATAATGGGGCAGATGACAATGCCAGCGGAACAGCGGCTTTGATTGAGTTGGGAAGGTTATTGAAAAACTCAAAACTGAAAAACAATAATTACCTGTTCATTGCTTTTTCGGGTGAAGAACTCGGACTGTTTGGTTCTAAATATTTTACCCAGCATCCTACCATTGACCTGGGCACTGTGAACTACATGATCAATATGGATATGGTAGGCAGGTTGAGTGACAGCACACACACCATGACAATAGGTGGTTATGGAACCTCTCCCTCATGGGGCAGCTTTTACAGTATGAAGGGAAAGCATGGCTTGTACAATGACGGCATTCAATTTCATTTTGACTCCAGTGGTACCGGGCCAAGCGACCACACTTCCTTTTACCTGAAGAATATTCCCGTACTGTTTTATTTCACAGGACTACACAGCGATTATCATAAACCTACGGACGATTACAACAAGATTAACTTTGTTGGTGAACTGAGCGTGGTTAAGCATATTTATAGCCTGTTGCAAATGAGTGATAAACTAAACCAGCGACTGGCCTTCACTAAAACCAGGGAAGCACAAACAACTACATCGGCCAGGTTCTCGGTAACCATGGGCATAATGCCGGATTATACATTTAATGGCGTTGGCGTAAGGGTTGATGGTGTAAGTGATAACAGGCCGGCTAAAAAGGCTGGACTGCAAACCGGGGATGTCATTACAGGGTTGGGTGATATAAAGATCACTTCCCTGGAAAGCTATATGCAGGCCTTATCAAAATTTAAGAAAGGCGATACTGCCAAAGTGGAGTATATCCGTGGCGCCCAGCCACTTTCAACTACTGTAGAGTTTTAGTATTTTACCAATTATTGAGCTATCGTTATGAAATTAATGCTGGATACAAAAGATCTGACAGATGGCTTTTTCGAAGAGACCAAGCTGCTGGGGATCATGGCGCCCTTAAAGGACTACCAGTTTTGCTGGCAACTGAATAAATTACTGGGCATTGATTTCCGTATCAATAATGAGCTGGAGATACAGCTAAAGAAAAAGAACAGGAGCTATTTCTTTTCCATCTATGAATACCCCGAGCCATCCACCTGTCTAAAGCATTACCTGTATAAAAACCAGAATGATGGCGAGTACCTGTTGCCTGAGTTCAAGCACCTTGATTTCCTTTGGTTGCTAAAGGATGATTATGTTTCTGACGAAGCATTGCAACACCTGGTGCAATCCATCAAATCTATTAATGGGGTGCAGCTGGTGCTTGAGCTGACCAATGAGAAGATCAAAAATAAGGAACACCTGGTGTTTTAAGAATTTGTTGGTTAATGATACTTCTCAGGTCTTGCTTCGATGCTGCATGATTATACTTCTGAATGGCTGGATAGTTTCTTAATTTTAAGATTCACCTTAAATCATAAGTTATGTGGCAGGAAAAAGAAAACACGCTATACAGGAAATACGAGTTCAAAGATTTCAGTGAAGCATTTGCCTTTATGACCAGGGTGGCACTGATCGCTGAAAAGATGAACCATCATCCTAAATGGACGAATGTCTGGAACACGGTGGAACTGTGGTTGTCAACCCATGATGCGGGAGATGTTGTAACGGATAAGGACAGGAAGCTGGCGGAACGGATTGATGCTTTGGGTGGTAAATAATGGGTTAAGCAAGCTATATTACAGGCACATCATACATGGATACAAGTTACCCTGTCATCCTTAATTTAAAAATTCCGTGGCTGTCCAAAACATTTTATTATTTGTTAATGGCCTGCCTGGTTGTGCTTGTATTGTTTGCATTGCATATGGTTCCTTCCAGGCACGCTTCAGATGAGATGAAAACGGCCTATTTCATCTTAACAACATCAGAGTTTGTAAAGAAGGTGGTGGTTTTTGCGTTTTTAGGAACGCCTATTTTTTTTATTCTATACAGGTTCTGCAGGATTAAGCGGCAAGGTCTATTAACGTTATTACCCGACAAGATTGAAGTTGACAATTATAAAATTGTTACCTCCTATTCAATCAATGAAATCACCCATATCGCATGCAATGATGCCATGGACAGCGATGGATTTCCAAAAGGGGAACTAACTATAGATTTTAAAGATAAAAGCCAAAAAGTGACTAGTATGTTACTCATTGACTATGGTCAATCCGAGGAAATTATGAACAAAATACTTGCCTATGAAAACATCAAATTTTACATAACGGATTTCTCGATGAGCATGGAGGAATTGGAGAATTAATTAGTTCCCAAGTCCCCACCGAAAACAGGTAAATTGTTTTCATATTTTGTAATTGTCAATATTCTTGCCCAATTGCTATAGTTAACTCTTGCTTTATAACTGATGATTAGATTTATATTTTTAGCCTTACTATTGAATTTATCTAAAACATCTAATGCCCAATTGACCCCTTTGCCGGGTCCGCCCAGGCTTACAACTAAACGAGAAAGAGAAGAAAGTCTAAGAAATAGAAATTGTTCGATCAGGCATAAATATTCTGCTGCTAAAAGACTAACAATCTATCCTTTCTCAAAAGCAAGTAAGGTCCTGCTGGTTTCTTTTAAAAAACCAACATCTATTGTTATGGGTGGACAGGTGCCATTAAAGAACGGAAAAGTTGATTATGCAAAGCTTTATGAAATAAAAACACTTAATAACATACAAATAGACTCCTTAACACAGATCTTATATAATATTGGTTACCGTGGACCCTTCTTTACTGAAATTGACATTAAATGTTACAATCCTCGAAACGCCAAATTGTTTGTGGATGTGTCCGGAAAAACATTCGCCTATATTGAGTTGTGTTTTGAATGCATGGGACACCGAGTTAGTTCAACCAGGGTAAACACGGGAGATTTCTGCGAGCAGAAATACGAATTATTGGAAAACTTCTTTAAAGATTCTGGCATACGGTTCGGCACAATTGAAAAAGAGTTTGATAATTAATCTATTGTTCTACTTCTCAGACTATTAAGTTTTGATTAAAAGCTTTATTCAGTTGTATATAACGTCATGCCGTATATGAATAAATCCCCGGATGGAAATATGACATGCTTCGTTCGTTTTCGTCAAAAAAGAATGATAAATGCCGTTAGTTATACTTAAATTTAATTTAGATCTACCCCAGGTTAACATCCTTTCTTCCTGCTCTATTTCCTCAACGCATTAAACAAAATTTATGAAGTTCAAAATCTATTGCCAGTTTGTATTGGCCATTGGGATGACTCTCTTTATTAGCGCCTGTAATGGAAATGATAGTAAAGTATCTTCAACAACGGATTCAACCGGGGTTACGGAAACCAAATCTGATACGGTGCCTGCATCTGAAAAACCCAGTGCAATGGACGCTGTAAAAGTAGCACCTGGACTATACAAAGTATTGGCAGATTCTCTGGGTATCAGGATGTTGGATGCAACCTATAAACCCGGGGATTCCTCTGCTATGCATTCTCATCCTGAGAATGCTATGTATGTTTTAGAAGGTGGCTCTTCTATATTCACAGATAATAATGGGAAGGAAACAAGAGCGGATTTGAAAACAGGAATGTCAGCCATTTCACCAGCAGAAACTCATAGTGTAAAAAACATTGGGAAAAATACTACCAAAGTAATATTGGTAGAGATCAATCGCCAGGATGGAAGTGAAGCTCTGGATTCATCAATGGATGCCACCAGGATAGCCCCCAACTTATATAAAGTATTGAAAGATTCCATGGGTATCCGGGTGTTACAAGTATCTTATAAACCCGGCCAGTCGTCTGCCATGCACTCACATCCCGATGCTGCATTGTACGTGATCCAGGGCGGGACAACGGAGTTTACAGATAAAGATGGCCACAAGCAAACGTATACAATGAAAGCTGGCAGTGCCATGGTGATGGCTGCTGGAACACACAGTGTGAAAAACGTGGGAAAAACAACAACAAAATCTATATTATTCGAAGTGAGGAGGGGAAGGAAGTAGCATAATATTTTTGTTTCTTAATTTATACTAAATTGTTCAGCCAGGTCACGATCAATAATATGGAGTTTTAATAGCTTGAATGTCACAGAAGAAGAATGTATTTGTAGTAATTGGAAGCGCCAGCCGGCATTCTGCCAACCAAAAACTTATTGATTACATTAATAGTCTGACTTCTGATGATTGGACTTTGACTATTTATACAGATTTAAAAACGCTCCCTCATTTTGACCCGGAGCTTTCAATTGATAATACACCTGCTTCAGTAAAAGAGTTCAGGCAGTACATTGAATCTGCTGATGGTGTCATAATCTGTACGCCTGAATACGTTTTCAGTATTCCCAGCGGGCTTAAAAACGCTATTGAGTGGTGCGTATCCACCACTGTATTTTCAGATAAGCCTGTAGGGCTGATCACTGCTTCAGCAAGCGGAGTAAAAGGGCATGAAGAAATACAATTGATCATGAAGACGATAATGGCATTATGTACTAAAGAAACCACTTTGTTGATCCAGGGTGTAAAGGGTAAGATCAATGAGAATGGAGAAATAACGGATAAAGAAACCCAAGCTGCTATAACAAGGTTTATAGCAGCTTTTAAAGAAGTTTTAGATAAGCCATAATACAGGTCTGTCTACAAATAGCTGGATAGTTTTTTTATTTAAGTACTCAAAGCAAGAATGCATGGCTGTAATTACCTGTAAAAGAATCACTGCCATGCAATCAATTATGAATCCTGTAAAGTAAATTAACTTACTACCTTAAAGTTGAACGCGCCATTTTGGGTAGCACTCCAGATTCGTAACCATACAGGTAAAACAGATTCCGTTCCCCTGGCTGCTGATATATCTCCAAGGTCAAGAAAGTTCTCATTTTTCCAACCGAATGTGTTCAGGATTGACTTAACCTTTTGTTTGGCTTCTGCATCATTTCCAGAGATGAAATTGGTATGGTCTCCATTGTTAAGCATACCTGGGTTTACCATAAGCCCACACCACATAGTATTCAATGTTTTTACCACTTTCAGAGAAGGGAAAGTTTTTTGAATTTCTTCACCCAATGAATTGGTATTACTTAATGAAGGAATAAGGCTTGGGGGTGCACCCTTGCTGAAATCCAGTGGATTGGCAATATCAATAAGAATCTTTCCATTTAAATGCTCAATGCCGGCCATATTTAATGCTTCTATAGATCCGCCGCCAGCTGTGCAATTGAAAATGATTTCGCCAAATGCGGCAGCATCTGCAAAAGTTCCTGCACTTGCCTTATCACCATTTTTAGAAACAAAAGCCTGGGCTTTTTCATTGTTTGCAGTTCGGGAGCCCATTCTTACTTCATGTCCCAGTTCAATCAATTTTGAACCAATAGTATCGCCAACCATTCCGGTTCCTAATACAGCTATTTTCATTTGTTAAGTTTTATTGTTATAAATATTTATGCAAAGTTGATAAATATTGCTGTCGGAACTATGGTCTATAACTTGGTTGCCATGGTGTATTTATAAGCTTTCCAGCCTTACTTATGTGCTTTCCTGTATTCAAGCGGCGTTTGTCCGGCATAGCGTTTGAAAAACTTTCCAAAATGCGCAGGATCAGAAAAGTTAAGCTGCCAGGCAACCTGTGCTATATCATAATCTGTGAATTGAATAAGTGATTTTGCCTCCATCATGATCCTGTCATTGATAAAACTAAGGGCGTTTTTTCCCGAAGCCTGCTTGATGGCCTGCGACAAATGATTGGGCGTAATGAACAGAAGTTCTGCATATTCTTCAATGGAGCGCTTTTCAAGGTAATAATTATTGATAAGCTGAATAAACTTCTTTAATAGTGACTGCTGTGGTGTAGTAAAACCTTGTTCCCATTGATTGAAGGCTATAGAAAAATCTTTAAGCTGGTAAAGCAATGCGAGAAGTTTTAATGCTGCTATGGTGTGTGCTTTATCATTTTGTTCGTAAGCTGTAAATACTTCTTCAAACAGAGGAGCAAACTCTTTAAAACGAGCCTGGTTAAGTTTAAAGAAATTGGTATGTAACAAATCAAAAAATGGAAACTCCTTCCCGAACTCAGGTTTGAAAAACGAAAAGCATTCCTTTTTAAAATAGATCAAATAACCTTTGGCTGTTTCATCACGAAAAAAGCTATAGAGCAAACCAGGAGATTGAAAAACGAGGAAGCTGTTTAAATCTGTTACGCTGGTATTGTCATATGTGATCTTTGTTCTGCCTGCATTGTTAACAAGGCCTATGAAATAAAAGTCCTTTTTAAAGGGTGGTTTATACTGGAGCATGTTTGGCTGGTTTTCTGCCAGGCGAAGACAATAGAGATTGGGATTATTTGTTTGATAACCAGAAGAAAATGATTGAAGGAAATCATTGATTTGCTGATAATAAGGAATAAGAGATTTGTGGTTATTCACCTGTTAAAGGTATTAGCTATAAATGCTAAATAAGCATGTTGTTTTTATTCCAGAATATTTTGGGTTAATGAATGCAGCTGGTTCAATTCAATTAAGATCGAGAAGTATTTGATCAGCACATTAGTCAATCTTGATTTTGTATTTGAGCAATAAGCCGGGGAGACCAGTCATGGCAAACTTTGCTTTTTGTATGCGGTTATTCTCCGGATCAATAGCATAATTAGATGCAGTATGCATGTCAGCTCCTTCAAGGTTGGTGTTGTAAAAAACTGCCTTAAAAAGATCTGTGTTTTCAAATACTGACCCTTTCAGATCTGCATCTGTAAAGTCCACTTCGTGAAGTATGCAGTTTTTAAAATGCGTCTTCCGGATCTTCATTCCATAAAATGATGATAATTGAAGGTTGCAGTTGCTAAATGATATGGCAATCAGGAAGCTGTCACAGTTCTCAAAATGCAGACCTACCAGTTTGCAATCTTTAAATGCCACCTCCCTGAACACTGCCTGGTTCAGCTTTGCCGTAGAAAGGTTGCAATTGCTGAATGTACATTCAATGAAATGAATGCCTGATAAATTTGAGCCTGCAAAATTACAATGGTTGAACTCGCAATTTTCGTATACAGCGCATTGTAATGCTCTGGTTGAATAATCCTCCTTTTCAAAACTTTGATCTTCAATATAATTTCTTTCCATTCAGTTGTTTTGGGTCCTGTTTTGAAATTAAGGTTTTGGTCTTAAATATATTATGTATCGCTAAGTAATTAAAAAAGGCGGGATGATCCCGCCTTAAAATTTGATCAGGCTGTGTGCAAACTGCCTTCATACACATTATAGGCAGGTGAGATGGAGGGCTGAACCTTTGGGATGTCCTGCCTTGCGATAATCGGCATAAGGGTGGAGCTGAAGTTTTTAAATGCCTCTTCGGACTCCCAAACATCCACTACCATCCAGCCACCTGTAGTGGGGCCACCAACATGAAAGATCAATCCTTTTGGATGATCGTTGCCTGAGGCGCGCAATTCTTTCCAAACGTTATCATATTGTTGCTGGCTGACATTTGGGAAATCAAAACGGACGATTACTTTTTTCATAAACTATGATTTAAAAATAAAAGGATAAAATAAAAACCGTGGATGTCTTCTCACCAATCAGCTAAATGCTTTTGCCTGTTCATAAGAATCTGTAAAAGCAAAATAGCTTTGTACCTTACTATCCTTCATTTTAAAACTCAAACACCAGTCATGGTCGAAAGATTTACCTGTGCTTTTCACTATGCCTGCCTGGTGTCCTAAAACTATGATGCTGTCTCCCTGCACAATGAACTCTCGTGGTTCGAAAACGGAAAACCTGATCTGTTCGTCAAGGTGTTTAAAAAATTCCTGTACGCCTTCTTTTCCAAAGAAATTTCCTGACATGGCTGCACCGGGAATCTTGAAACTGCCCCAGCGCACATCTTCGGCAAGAGTGTCAATAATGGCTGGGATATTACCCTTTGCAAAATCATTAAAAGCCTGTTGAATGATTTGGAGGTTACTGCGGGTTGCAATAGAGGTTTCCATGTGATGTATGTTTAGGTTAAAGAATGCAAAACCAGGGGTGCGGGAGGATTTCCTGAGGGTAGAATAAAGGTAGTAATAATGATAAACCATCGTATGGTTTTTTACTGCCGTGCCGTCGATTAACATTCTTATTTCTCAAATCATACACATATAATAACAGGTCATCCGCATATCGTTTTTATTATTTAGCGGATAGAAATAATTTGATGAGGTTTTTGATTTTAAGAATAATAATATGAATAAATACTTTTTTTCCGCGGTACTTCTCATGGTGATTGCAGGGTGTAAAAAAGACTCTGTAGTTCAGCCAATACCAGTGCCGGTACACCCGTTAATGTTCTATAAGGACCTGGGAAACTTTGAAGTGAGTAAAGGCCATTCCCTAACCCTTGATATTGACAATGATGGTATTTCTGATTGTTCGTTTTCTGTTCAGCTGGTCGGAGACCCGATCATGAAGGTTGATAAATTGCAGTATTATGTTTTTTCAAGGATCAAACGCAACCTGTTGAATGATCAGAATGACGAGTCTCCCATGCTGAACAAATATGATTTGATCAAAAATGAGCACCCCGGGTATACCTGGTACGAACTTTCTTTTATTTTATTAACACAAAAGATTATAAGCGATGGGGGCAACACATGGTTAGGATTATGGAAGAATGCCGACCACAAATACCTGCCTTTTCAAATTGTAAAGGATAATAATTTATTTCATGGCTGGATAGAACTTTCCCTGAATACTGTTACAGGTAAACTTATACTGCACAGGTCAGGTATCAGCACAGAGGCCAATAAGGAAGTAAAAGCTGGTTATTAATTTACTATAGGCCTGCAAAAAGTGCAGGCCTCTATTTATATCTGGTTATTGCTGAATATTTGTCTGAGGAATAATAGAGCTGGTTATTTTACGTAAACAACCTTTTCCTTTTTAGTAGTAAACCTACCTATAGATTGTGTAAAGTCTGAAAGCCCAGCTGATACCAACAGTGACCTTACCTGGTCTGCTGCATCTTCCTTTACGGCTATCAACAGGCCACCATTAGTCTGTGGGTCAGGTAGCAGGTTGAACGCTTCCATAACATCAACACCTTTCTCAAACTGCACCTTGGTGCTGTAGCTGTTCCAGTTTCGGGAAGTGGCATCCGGAATGCTTTTCAATTTGATGTATTCATCAACTCCTTCAATCTTTCGCAATGAATTATACTCAAGTTCCACACTCAGACCGCTGCCTTCTGTCATTTCCACCAAGTGACCTAGCAGGCCAAAGCCTGTCACATCAGTCATGGCATGAACACTTTCCAGTTTGCCCAGGTCAGCACCAGTTTTATTTAGTGTACTCAATTGCTTCACCAGTGCGGGGTAGTGTTCATCCTTCAATAATTTTCTTTTCACAGCAGTAGCCATAATGCCAACACCGATTGGTTTGGTAAGGAATAGAATGTCTCCATCCTGCGCCTTGTTATTTTGCTTCAGTTGTGGCAAAGAAACTGTCCCTGTTACGGCCAGCCCGAATATAGGATCGCTGGAATCAATGGTATGACCACCCGCCAAAGGAATACCTGCTTCGGCGCAGATAGATCTGCCTCCTTCCAATACTCTTTGTGCAACTTCTGCAGGAAGCTTTTCAAGAGGCCAGCCTAATACGGCAATAGCCATCAGTGGGGTGCCACCCATAGCATATACATCGCTTATGGCATTGGCAGCAGCGATGCGTCCGAAATCATATGGATCATTGACAATAGGTAGAAAGAAATCCGTTGTCGAAATAACAGCCATTTCATTATTCACCTGATACACGGCCGCATCATCATTGCTGTCATTACCTACCAGCAACTGTGGGAAATTGGTTGTATTAGGAGTATGAACGATCTGTTGTAAAACAGAAGGAGCGATTTTGCAACCGCACCCTCCACCTTTTGAGTATTCTGTAAGTTTATATTCCTGGATCATAATTTATTTATTCAACTTTCTTTTAAAAAGAATGGCGGCATTGGTCTGCAGGTCTGCACTGAAATTTACATGGTACTTCTTGTCTCCATCAGTTACTACCAGCAACCCTGTATTGGGAGGTAAAGTTCCAAGGTTTTCTGCCACCAGGATGATCTCAATGTTTTCTACATTGGGAAGGTGAATTGTCTTTTTGGTAGCTACGGCTGTAAGCTTGTTATTGGAAATAATGTTCTCTCCATTAACATACACAGAGATAGAGTCACCATCAACTACTCCATTATCATAAAAAGCCAGTACTACGCTGTCTGAAGTTATTTCTATTGCTTCCTGCTGCCTGTTATTTCTTTGTGTATATGGGATGGTTGTTGGTAATTGAGGGGTGAAAACGGGTGCAGCAGGTGCTTTTTTATTGCCGGCCACAGAAGCTTCTTTTATCAAAGGCTTTGATGGCGCAGGTTCATTGTTTTTTGGTTCAGCAACAACACCAGGTTTTGAAGTCTTTTTTACCTCAGCTCTTGCCGTTGATCTTATTTCTATGCTGGCAGGAGATGTTGCTGTTTTATTTTCCGGTTGGGTTTTAATTTTTTCTTCCTTACCCTGGACTTTTGCTACAGTTTCCTGGTAATGTGGTTGAGAGATGATATTCAGCTCCTTCAATTGTCCTATAAGTGCAGAATGAGTGCTGTCGTTATCCAGTCGCATTTGCACGCCCCCATGCAATGCATAATAGATCTTGGTTCTGGTAGTTGACCATGTGCCGTTAGCAGCCCTAAGAGTATCTTCATTGTTAAGACGGATCGTATTGATCTGTTTTACGCCTTTTGCAGGTGACTCCGGAAAGTTATTCACCAGCATCTTATCATCTTCAATAACAAGAACATCTCCCTTCCGTGTGGCTTTGACCCTTTTGACCCCATAGTAAAAAGTATCATTCACAACAAAGGTGGTATAGGAATATCCTGTGATCTTTCCCCGGTATTCACTGAGTGCTAATTCATAACGTTGTTCTTTTTTAGTGCTGTCATTTACCAGTGTTCCGGTGTATAATCCACTAACTACCTGGGCTGAAGAAAAGAATGTTGAAAGTGCAAGGAGAATAACTAAAGTGAATCTCATAGGGTTTGATATTGGTTGAGCAAAGCCTGTGTGTTGGTATTGGTTACTTTTTCACAGGGAATCTTATTTAATAACGCTTTTACGTCTTGCCGATTGTGCAGGCTTTTAAAGTATAGCTTATCATAATACTGAAGCAATATTCTAAAAGCCTCCCGTATATTTCCTTCTTCAAGATAAGCAATTGTATTTTTTGTTTCAAGCCCGCCCAATCGCTTAGTTATACGCAAGGTAGCATCCATCAATTTTTGAATATCTCCCCGCCCATAGTCTTCAATCAAATACTCCAGTCTTTGTTCAAAGGGAATATCAAGGAAATAAACCGGCGCTGTCCTCATGTTTTCCCATAGGTGCATGGGAATATTTAAATTGCCTATTCGCTGGCTTTCATCTTCCAGCCATATAGTTGGATAGAGGAAATGCTCGTCCTGCCCTGTTTCTCCCACCATTTCCAGTAATTCCATTGCCAGCTTATTCTCAAACATTTCCTGTGTAGGCTGAGGTGGCATATGAATGCTGCCAAATGCAGAACCCTTATGGCAGGCAAGTCCTTCAAGATCTATTACCAATTGACCCTGGCTTTTTAATTCCTGTAAAAGCAGTGTTTTTCCAGACCCTGTGAAGCCCCCCAGGATGCTAAACCTGTACGGCCGCGTAAATGTTTTCAACACATAATTGCGGAATGCTTTATAGCCTCCCGCCAGGGTAGTGACCTTGAAACCATATAGATTCAGTAACCAGGAAACAGCCCCGCTTCTCATACCACCACGCCAGCAGTAAACAAATATTTGCTGGCCTGTAAATGAACCCGAAGGAGGTTTCCCGTGCATGTCGGCAAGTAAAGATTCTACCCTTTCTACCATGGGCCTCATCTTAGGGCCAAAGTAATCAAGGCCTATTTTAATGGCTTTTTCCCTGCTTTCCTGTTTATAAGCCGTGCCCACAACCGCCCTTTCTTCATTGTTGAACAAGGGAAAGCTAACGGCTCCCGGAATATGGGCATGTTCAAATTCAGCAGGAGAACGAACATCAAGTATCAGCTGTCCTTTTATGGCATTTAAAAACTGATTGATATGTACGCGGTTTGTCTGCACCGGGCAAATGTATTCTGTATTGGTTTAAAATAAAATGCCTCCCGGCGGGGAGGCATTACTATTAACAAAAAGAGATTAATTATCTTTTACTTTGGTTCCGTCTTCGTCTTTCTTGATCACTTTATCTTTTGTTTTGATCTTGATGTCGCCGTCTTTTTCAGTTTTCACTTTTATATCATCAGTCTTCATCTTGGTTTCATCACTGTCATTTTTCCACTTCACATCATAATCTACCCAGTTCTTATTGGCACTATCTTCAAACATTACTTTATTATTCTGCAGTTTGGCGCGACCTAAGCGGCTACCTTCTCCATCATATACCCACCAATCACTATTATCAACAAAAATGTACCGGGTAACTGGTTCGTTGGTTTCTGCATTTGTTTTTTTACCAGTAGTCTTGTCAACAGAGATCTTAATGGGCTTACCGGTTTTTACATCCATGTATTTCCCTGCATCGCTGTTGCGTTGAAAGGTATCTGCCATAGCTGTATAATCACTACTGGAAGTAGTGGTTGTTGCATCTGTTGTACTCGTCGTGGTAGTTGTGGAATCTGTTGTTTCGCTTGTAGTGCTGTCGTTATTACAAGCCATAAATCCCAAAGAAAGAAAAGTAATAAGGCTGAAAATTAGTTTCTTCATAATTAAAGTTTTAATTCAGCCTTACTATTTACAAAAATAGGACCTCATGAGTGGGGAAGCGGGCTTATCTGTTCATTGAGGCAAGAAATTCCTCATTGCTCTTAGTTCCCCGCATGCGCTTTAGCAACTCATTCATTGCCTCTTCTGTGTTCATATCATTCAGGTAAACCCTTAAAAGGTTCATCCTCTGTAATACATCTCTTTCCAGTAACAGGTCATCACGACGTGTAGATGAAGAAACAAGGTCAATGGCGGGGAAAATGCGCCTGTTGGCCAAACGGCGATCCAGTTGCAATTCCATGTTACCTGTACCTTTAAATTCTTCAAAGATCACCTCGTCCATCTTTGAACCGGTGTCTATAAGGGCGGTAGCTAGAATGGTGAGTGAGCCGCCGTTCTCGATCTTACGGGCAGCACCAAAAAATTGTTTAGGCTTTTGCATGGCATTAGCTTCTACGCCACCAGATAATACTTTACCTGATGCGGGCGCTACAGTATTGTGTGCACGTGCAAGGCGGGTAATGGAATCCAACAGGATCACCACATCATGACCGCACTCTACCAGACGTTTGGCTTTTTGAAGCGCAACTGTAGAAACCTTTACATGTTTTTCAGCAGGCTCATCAAAAGTAGATGCAATAACTTCTGCTTTTACACTACGTTCCATGTCTGTCACCTCTTCAGGCCTTTCATCAACCAGAACAACCATAAGGTAGCATTCAGGGTGATTAGCTGCTATGGCATTGGCCACTGCTTTCAACAACATGGTTTTACCCGTCTTTGGCTGGGCCACTATCAATCCACGTTGACCTTTACCTATCGGTGTGAACAGGTCCATGATCCTTGTTGAATAATCATTGGGGTTGGTGAAGAGGTTTAGCTTTTCATGAGGGAAGAGCGGTGTCAGGTAATCAAAAGGAACCCTGTCACGAACTTCTTCCGGGCTTTTGCCATTAATGGTTTCAACCTTTAATAAAGCAAAATATTTTTCCCCTTCCTTTGGAGGACGTACAGATCCATAAACAGTATCACCTGTTTTAAGACCAAATAATTTTATTTGTGAAGGAGATACATAAATATCATCGGGAGAAGAAAGGTAATTGTAATCAGAAGACCTTAAAAATCCATAACCGTCAGGCATCATTTCCAATACACCTTCAGCCATGATGATACCATCAAACTCAATATTGAAGGTTTGCTCCCGGCGTGGAGGGAAGAACTTATTGATCAGGGGAGTAATAGTTCTCTCAGGTGTATTATCTACCTGGCTTTCTTCCGGGGTATTATCTTCCTGCTCTTCTTCCTCTTCATTTTGCTGTACCACAGGTGCAGCTTCTATTGGCATCTCAAGCTGTGGCTGTTCTTCGCTTCTTTTACGGATAGGTTTTTTTGCCACTTCCTTTTTAGCTGGTGCCGGAGCTTTCTTTGCATGCTTTTTAGCTGCTTCGGGCTCAGCTTCCTGTGTATCTTCAACAATAGCTTCTTCTGTAGAATTAGCTGTAGATGCCTTTACTATTCTCTTACGCTTGGGTTTTTCTGTTGATTCAGCGCCCGTCTTTTTTTGACTGCTCATAACTGCCTGTTTATCTAGGATTTTATAAATGAGCCCTTGCTTATCGAGCTTCTTAGGATTATCAATTTTTAAATCTTCTGCAATGTCCAGCAGTTCTGGTACAAGCATATCGTTCAACTGCAAAATATCGTACATAGAAACTGTAGTTTTTGATACTAATCAGAATAAAACCAGTCTGTTTTCTAAAATGATTTGATTAAGAATGAAGTTTGAAAGTGGTGTTGTGAGTAATATAGGAATGAGCTCTCAACTGTTTCCGCTGCAAGTATACGGCGAAAAAGGAAAAATCAAAAATTTTTATTACCCTGCAATATAGACAAAATCAGTTCCTTTTAACAATTAATACACTCGGCCACATTGTTAAATTATTTCACATACAACTGCAAATACCAGTGTGTTTGTATCAATTGGACCATGTTATCCTTTACCAGCAATAAAAGGTTTTTCAATGAAAATCCTCCTGCGGATTCACAGGAAATGAGTACAACCAATGATTCAACAATTATCTTTGCGGCCTTCGGTGCAAGCCTGTTGCAGCGGTCAAAACAGAAACTATGTTTAATAAGAGAACCAGGATAAAGGAGTTACTTACGTCGGAACCCCAGGGGCAAACTGTTACAGTAATGGGATGGGTGCGTACTTTCAGGAATAACCAGTTCGTGGCGCTTAATGATGGATCTACCAATGCCAATCTACAGGTAGTATTGGAGTTGGGCAGGTTTGATGAAGAACTGTTAAAAAGGATCACCACCAGCGCTTCTCTTAAAGTAACAGGTAAGGTGATTGAATCCATGGGCAAAGGGCAGAAGCTGGAGGTGAAGGCAGATGAAGTGGAGATATTGGGAGATAGTGATTCAGAGAAATACCCCCTGCAACCTAAAAAACACAGCCTGGAATTTTTAAGGGAGATCGCACACCTTAGGTTCCGCACGAATACATTTGGTTCTGTGTTTCGCATTCGTCATTCGCTGGCTTTTGCCGTGCACCAGTTCTTTAATGATAAAGGATTTGTTTACCTGCATACGCCAATAATCACTGCCAGTGACGCTGAAGGTGCCGGTGAAATGTTCCGCGTCTCTACCTTGCCGTTTGACAATCCACCCAGAAAAGAGGATGGCAGCATAGACTTTTCGGAAGATTTTTTCGGCAGGGCCACCAACCTCACTGTGAGTGGTCAGCTTGAGGGGGAACTGGGAGCAACAGCCTTTGGAGATATATATACATTCGGACCCACCTTCCGGGCCGAAAACTCCAATACGGCCAGGCACCTGGCTGAATTCTGGATGATAGAACCAGAAATGGCTTTTTATGACCTGGAGGATAATGCAAACCTGGCAGAGGAGTTTATTCAATACATCATTAGATATATAATGGATAAGCACGCAGATGACCTGGAGTTTTTGCGTCAGCGATTGCTGGAAGAAGAAAAACAAAAACCACAAAATGAGCGCAGTGAGCTTGACCTGATACAAAAGCTGAAGTTTGTTACCGAGAATAAATTTGAGCGCATCACTTATACTGAGGCAATTGACATTCTCTTACAATCCCCTGCCTACAAAAAGAAAAAGTTCCAATATGATGTGAAGTGGGGCATAGATATGCAAAGCGAGCATGAGCGATACCTGGTTGAAAAGCATTTTAAAAAGCCAGTGATAGTGACCAATTATCCAAAGGAGATCAAAGCATTTTACATGCGCCAGAATGATGATGGAAAAACAGTTGCAGCAATGGATATACTGGCACCTGGCATTGGCGAGATAGTGGGTGGATCGCAAAGAGAAGAACGCATGGATAAGCTAACAAAACGCATGGAAGAAATGCATGTGCCGGCTGAAGAATTGTGGTGGTACCTTGATACACGCAGGTATGGTACTGTGCCACATGCTGGCTTTGGTCTTGGCTTTGAACGCATGGTACAATTTGTTACCGGTATGGGTAATATCCGCGATGTGATAGCCTTCCCAAGAACACCTAAAAATGCAGAGTTTTAAAAAACAGGCTAACTGTTAACCGGGTTAATGTTCAGGGAACGCCATTATTGGGATTGTTACTTTTTGTAGAACTTCAGAAGTATGTGTACGGTAAAATAACCGCTCTATTATATTATGCTTATGGGGTAATACAATGAGCAGGTCTATATGATGGCTATGTATATATTTTTCAATTCCACTAACGAAGTCCTCATTGCGAATGGTTTGATGCTGGGGGGTTAACTCAGGTAAAAGGTCTTTTATCCCGGGAGATTCTTTCCCGGACACCTGCACATGTATCACGTGTAAACGTGCATGGAGTGCTTGTACAAATTCACGGATCTTTTGTTCAGTACCATTAAGCCCGGAGCCATCATAGGCGAGGGCAATATTTGAAATGGGTGCCAGGTTTTCCTTGTCAGGTACAGCAATCAATGGGCAATGGGCATGTTTAATCAGCGATAGGGTTGTGCTGCCAAATAAAATCCTTTCCATGCCGGAAGCCCCATGCTTACCTACCACTATGCACATTGGTCGGATGTCACTGCAAAGGCTGTTGATCTCCTCAGATATATTGCCCAGTCTTCCTTCATAGTCTACCTCAGTCCCTGGGAAATTTTTTAGCAATAACTCTTTTGACTTTTCCAGTCCTTTCTCCGCAGCATTCTTCATTTCTTCCACCGATACAAGCAACACGGGTACATCACTCATGCTAACAGGGATCTGGTAAATATGCACCAGGTGTAAGCTTGCTTTTATAGTTGTGGCAAGGCGGGCGGCGTAAAGCATGGCATTGTCGGCAGCAGGAGAAAAATCAGTTGGGACCAGTATCGTTTTCATCTCAAATAAGTTTATTGTAAAAGCCAGGCACGTATCGATTCTCTAAATCTTCATTACTGAAAAATTACAAAGATTTGATGGCATTAAGCGGTATCAATATGGAATCGCCCCCTGATTTTCATCATAGGATTATTAAAAACCTACCAACATGAACAGAATAGAAACCAGTAATACTGGTAAAAAACACCAACGTCTATGCGCTCCGCATATTGACATGACACCGATGGTGGACTTGGGCTTTCTGCTTATTACTTTTTTTATTTTTACTACCAGCATAGCAGAGAGTAAGGCTACTTCACTCTTTATGCCCGCCGAAGGAAAACCTACGCCCTTTCCTGCATCAAAAGCTTTCACCATCATTCTTTCCGGTAACAACGAGATTTATTATTACCAGGGAAGGTGGGAAGATGCCTTGAAGGCAGGGAATTTAGGCAGAACGGGCTACGGTTCGGTTAACAGCATAAGGCAGGAAATTCAAAAATGCCAGAGAAGGCCTGGTACTAAAAAGGAAGATCTAATGTTGCTTATCAAACCCTTGTCCGGAGCCTCCTATCAAAATATAGTTGATGCACTGGATGAAGCGATGATCAATAATGTGCAACGGTATGCTATAGTGGAAGCCAATCCAGCAGAAAAACAGTATATTGAAAGTAGGATACATAAATAAGGTGGCTGTAATGGGTGACCTTGAGCAATTAATTTGATGTATGCCGCTCTGTTACTACATTTGATGCCCCATAAATCATTCTATATGAATATACCGGTAGTAGATCTTTCTGATTTTTTAAGTGATGATAAGGACCGTAAGGAAAAGTTTGTAAAGGAATTAGGCAAGGCTTATGAAGAGGTAGGCTTTGTAGCCGTGAAAAACCATGGCATTCCCGACGACCTTATAGCAGACCTGTATAAAAATGTGCAACAGTTTTTTAAGTTGCCTACCGAGAAAAAGGAAAAATATGAACGAAAGGACCTGGCTGGCCAGCGTGGCTATACTTCATTTGGAAGAGAACATGCCAAGGGCTTTGATGCACCGGACCTGAAGGAATTCTTTCAATATGGACAAACAGTAGAAGATGGAGAAGCTGTTAAAGATGATTATCCGGAAAATGTTACCGTTGAAGAAGTGCCAGCGTTTACTCCTACATTATACAAGGCATACCGCAATTTTGAAAAATCAGGTAAGGCTTTATTGCAGGCCATTGCTATATACCTTGGCCTTGATGAACATTATTTTGATGAATATGTTCATAACGGGAATTCTATCCTTAGAGCCATTCATTATCCTCCAATCAATAGTGAGCCTAAATCTGCCATCAGGGCAGAGCAACATGAGGATATTAACCTGATCACCCTGTTGGTAGGTGCATCCGCTGACGGTCTGCAAATACTTACAAGGCAAAACGAATGGGTGGGAGTAACATCCTTACCGGAACAAATAGTGGTTAATGTAGGAGATATGCTACAGCGACTTACCAATAACAAGCTGCGTTCAACCACGCATCGCGTAGTAAATCCTCCAAGGGAGCTTTGGGGTACATCCAGATTCTCTATACCTTTCTTCCTGCACCCTAAAAGTGAAATGAGTCTCGCAGGACTTGATAGCTGCATAGATGCATCACATCCGAAAGCCTATGAAGACATTACAGCCGGTGAGTATTTAGATGAAAGATTAAGAGAAATCGGCTTAAAGAAATAATCAACTGCATAAATATTCTAACAAGAGGTTTAGCCAGGTTAAAGGGCAAGCCTCTTTTTTTGCGTTTATTCCACCCAAAGTCACAGGTTGATAAATTCAAGTTAAGTACTGGTGATCACAATAATAGCTACCTCCTGTCTGAGGCATAGCTATAATATATATTCTCATTCATTCCCCATTGGTTCTACGTCTTAACCGCGATGTGAACGGGTAACTATAGCTTCATTGGCGATTAGATATTAATAGAAAGAATGGACGGAGCGGATTAAATAATACATTAAATAAATTACCAGTACCACTTATCCCGGTTAAGCGCCAGTCTTAACTTTTTTAATTAATTCTATTTGCATCAACTAATTGATAATCAACTAAAAGAGTTCCATATAGTTCTATGTCTTAAGCAATTACCATAAAAAATATGGTACTATAGTTTGCATAGTACCAAATAACATCATAGATTTGTATTGTCAATCAAATTCAACATATATCCGCTGAACCTACCGTCCCTGGATGACCAGGGACGGAGGCAAGGCAAAAAGAGAGGAAACATGAATATTGAAAATACACAAAGCCAGATGCGGAAAGGAATACTGGAGTTCTGTATTCTCTCCATTATTCGCCGGGGAGAAGCCTACCCCAGTGATATAGTGGAGGAAATGAAGGCTGCCAACCTTCATATACTGGAAGGAACCTTGTATCCCTTATTAACCCGCTTAAAGAATGCCGAGATGCTCACCTACCGATGGGTAGAAAGCAATTCGGGCCCTCCGCGCAAATACTTCCTGCTGACAGAAAAAGGTGAGGCCTTTTACAAAGAACTGGAGCAGACCTGGCAGGAATTATCGAACGGAGTAAATGCACTCGCCAACAAAAAAGAAGACAGCAGCAATTCAGAAAACTTCAACCAAAGCTTTATATAATGAAAAAGATCATCAACATAAACTTATCTGGCAGGGTGATTCCTATTGAGGATTCTGCGTATGAAAGTTTGCAACGATATATAGAAAGTTTGCGCCGCTATTTCGTTAATGAAGAAGGCCGCGATGAAATTATAAATGATATTGAAAGCCGTATAGCGGAGTTAATGAATGATAAGATCCGGAAGGGCGCAACCGCCATCACTGATGGTGACATACAGGAGATCATTACTTCCATGGGACGTATTGAGGACTTTGAAGAGGTAGATGCAGCAACCGGTGGCACCGGTACTACAGGTTCTGCACAAACCTCATCTTCAGCCAGCTATGCACAAGCCCAGGTTAAAAAGCCTAAAAGCAGGTTGTACCGCGATGCCAGCGATAAATTATTAGGTGGTGTTTGTTCAGGTATTGCCAACTACATGAATGTTGATCCTGCAGTTGTTAGGTTATTGTTTGCTGTAATCACATTTGGTGGCTTTGGATTTGGGTTTCTGATATACATTTTATTGTGGATCATTTTACCGGTCCGTGACCTTGACGCCTATGAAGGCAAACGCTTATTTCGTAACCCGGATGATAAGGTGATCTCTGGTGTTGCCGGTGGACTGGCTGCTTATTTTGATAAGCCAGCCTGGGCCATACGTATGATCTTTGCAGCGCCACTGTTATTGAACATCGTATTCGGTGTGATCAATTCCATATTCTTTATATCTCACAGGGATATCTTTCCTAACCTGTTCATTGGTTCTTTCACAGGCACTTTCTGCCTGGCCTATATCATCCTCTGGATCGTTTTGCCCGAAGCCAACAGCCCATTTGAAAAGATGGAGATGAGGGGTGAGAAAGTGGACGTGAACAGGATTCGTCAGAATGTAAAGGAAGGCATGAGCGATTTCAAGACCCGCATGGAAAGCTGGGGTGAGGAAGTAAAAACTTCAGCGCAACAACTTAGCGCAAGAGCAACTGATTTTGCCAACACAAGAGGACGCACATTTGCCGGTGAAGTAGCTGAGACAGCAAGGCCTGTAGCCCGCGGAGCGGGACATATCATTGGCGTACTTTTTAAAGCTTTCTTCATATTCATAGCCGGTTGCATCACCCTTGGATTATTTGTGGGCTTGATGGTGATCATATTTGGAGGTGTGGCTTTCTGGCCAATTAATAACTTCCTGTGGACATCCGGAATTCAAAAAGCCCTTGCCTGGGGAACGCTCTTATTCTTCATTGGTGTGCCCATTGTAGGTTTTATGACCTGGCTGGTACGCAGGGTTGTAAGAGTGCGTTCACGTAACAGGTACCTGGGATGGACCTTCGGTGGATTATGGACAATAGGCTGGGTTTGTGCTGTATGTTTTGCAGCCAGTATTGCCAAGGACCTGAGGGTTTACGACAGAACAAACGCTATTGAAGTTCCGGTGACTTCAACCATGAACAAGCTCACGGTGAAGGTGAACGAACCTGAGATTCGCTACAGTGGCAATGTATGGTGGATACATGATGACAATGCAGGATGGGATATTTCAGATAATACCATGAAGTATAACAACATTAAAATACGCCTGGAAAAAAGTGATGATTCTGCTTACCACGTTAAATATTATAAATACAGTGCTGGCAGAAACCTGGCAGATGTTCAAAACAGGGCTTCACAGACTATATTCAATATTGCCGCACAAGACAGCACCCTTAACCTCGGAAGTGGATTAACCATAAACAGCAGCAGCAAGTTTCGAGGACAGGGAGTGATCGTAGAGGTTCAGATACCCGTAGGTAAAAAGATACGTTTCGATGAAACGCTTGAGAATGCTTACAGTCCCTGGGTGGTTAGAAGATCGGTACAGTATCGTAACTGGGGAGGACCACGCTACCGTGTTGACTGGGATAATGATGACTATTTTGACTGGAATGTGAACCAGGATTACATAATGACCAGCGATGGTAAATTAAGAAAACCAGAGGAAGTCATTCTTGATCAAAAAGGTGTAAGAGATATAAAAACAAGTGCAGACAGCCTGAAAATGAAAATAGATGAAAGAGAAAGGCAGAATGAAAAGGACAGGCAGCGCCTGGAGCAAATACAGGACAGCGGTACAGAACAAAACACTACAAAAGTAAAAGCAAAGGACGATAAAGAAACCTTTACTCTTATTACTATGCCTTTTGTGCCCCTGGTGATCTGAGTCAATTCGGTTGAAGTTATCCGCAGCTAGCGGATACCTTACGGCTCCCAATTCTTTGGGAGCCTTTTTATTTATACAATCCGTCGTTGGGTGATTATTGCCCGTAGTTGGAAATAGAAATAAAAAAGATTTAACCTTATAGCCCCCATGAACCTGTTTATTAAATACAGGTAAATGAAGCTTCAGACTTATTTTTGCAATCCTAAATTTAAAGCATGAAGAATACGCCCTTTACAGACAAACACATTGCGCTGGGTGCTAAAATGGCTCCTTTTGCAGGTTATAATATGCCAATCAGTTATACCAGCATTAACGAAGAACATCAAACGGTTCGTAAGAATGCAGGTGTGTTTGACGTAAGCCATATGGGTGAATTTATGTTGAAGGGAGAAAATGCTTTGGACCTGATTCAACGTGTTACCAGCAATGATGCTTCAAAGCTAACTGCTGGCAAGGCACAGTATAGCTGTCTTCCCAACGAAGAAGGCGGCATTGTAGATGACCTGTTGATCTATTGTATAGAAGAGAATAAGGTCTATATGATCGTAGTCAATGCCAGTAATATCGAGAAGGACTGGAACTGGATACAAAAGCAAAACAAGAACAAGGTCGAGATGCACAATATCTCTGATGATACTTGCCTGCTGGCCGTGCAGGGTCCTAATGCCACCAAAATCTTACAGCCATTGACAGATATGGATATCATGAACCTCAAGTACTACACGTTTGTAAAAGGTCGATTTGCGGGAGTGGATAATGTGTTAGTGAGTGCTACAGGATATACCGGAGCAGGAGGAGTGGAAATTTATTTTGAGAACAAAGGTGATAATGCAGACAAGATCTGGAATGCCATTTTTGAAGCGGGCGGTCCACAGGGATTGAAACCAATAGGCCTGGCAGCAAGAGATACTTTACGATTGGAAATGGGTTATTGCCTGTATGGAAATGATATTGATGACACTACATCTCCGCTGGAAGCTGGCCTGGGATGGATCACTAAGTTTTCAAAAGATTTCACTGGCAAGGAATTTTTGGAACAGCAGAAGCAGGAAGGAATAGAAAGGAAACTCATTGGCTTTGAAATGATCGATAAAGGCATTCCGCGCCACGGTTATGAAATAAAAGACCATAGTGGTATGCTGATAGGATATGTTACTTCAGGCACACAATCTCCCAGCCTTGGCAAGGCTATTGGAATGGGTTATGTGCGTAATATGTTTGCCATTATCGACACTACTATATTCATTAAAGTGAGGGATAAGCTGTTGCTGGCTAAAGTGGTAAAAGTTCCATTTAGCTAACATGTAACTACTAATGATCATTAGCCTGCTATCACCTCATACTGAACAAAACCGAAATGTCCTTTATCCACTTAACAATATTTATTGAAGCACCGCCTGAACGTGTGTTCGACCTTGCAAGGAGTGTGGATGTTCATAAATACTCCATGACAAGCTACGGGGAACAGATCGTCAAAGGAACCATGACAGGTTTGATGGGCCTCAATGATGAAGTAACCTGGAAAGCAAAACATTTATTTCGTGAACGTGTATTGAGAGTAAAAATCTCTGAATTAAAACGTCCGGATTATTTTGCTGATGAACAAGTAGAAGGCGATTTCAAACTGATGAAGCACGAACATTACTTTAAGCCGGCAAAGAATGGAACGATCATGATAGATCAGTTTCGTTTTGAAACAAAAAAGGGTTGGATCGGTAAATTGTTCAGCCAGCTCTATTTAGAAAAATACATGACAAGGTTGCTGACAGAAAGGAATAATATGATCAAAAAAATAGCTGAAAGCAACCAGTGGAAACAATTCTTGGAAAAATGAAAAAACCATCTTTATATACTGTCCTCTCCCCTGCTTTATTGCACCTATATGATGTAAGTAATACCGTAGTTGTGGTTATTGATGTATTAAGGGCCACATCCACCATTGCCACTGCATTATACAACGGTGCCAAAGAGATCATTCCTGTTGACAGTGTTGAACGTTGCATACAACTGGGGAAAGAACTGGCATGTATCACAGCTGGTGAAAGAGATGGACAGATAGCGCCAGGCCTTCAATATGGTAATTCTTCTTTTGAATATCCTAAGGAATTTATTGCTGGTAAAACATTGGTGCTTACTACCACCAATGGTACCAAGTTGTTGCATATGGCCCTGGCTAAAGGAGCCACAGAGATCATTACAGGGTCCTTTCTTAACCTCTCCGCGGTTTGTGACCACCTGTTGCAACTGAATAAAAATGTAATACTGGGATGCGCTGCCTGGAAGGACAGGGTGAATATGGAAGACAGTTTACTGGCAGGAGCTGTAGTTTCTCGTGTAAAACATCATTTTGATGTTAACTGTGATGCTTCGCATATGGCTGAAAACCTATACCATATGGCTAAAAATGACTTGTATGAATTTATGAAAAGCAACGATGCTTCTCATTACCACAGGCTCACCAATTTTGGGTTGGAAAGAGATATCCGCCATTGCCTCACCCCCGACCTGGCCAATATTCTGCCTGAATACAGTAATGGCAAATTGATAATTCAGCAATAAGGATAATCATATTGTTGATTACAGTGGAAAACATTCCATTTTTATGGTTTTAACATAGACCCAACGGTATTATCCGCACTTAATACAGCATTTTTATAGTATAAATTTTAACGGAGAAATATTCAAATCTTTATGGTATTCTGCTAAGGATTCCGTTACTTTTGCCAATTGGCCTTTTCTGAACGAAAATGCTTTATTGAGTGTGATGGAGGCATCCTTTATTGTTGTTTCTACCCCCATCTTTACTCAGTGTTTTGATTTGAAATCCTAAATCAGAAATTACTTTGGCTTTACCATACTTATTAAAATATGTATACACACATGGAAGTGATGAAGTGATTCGTCGCGGAAAGAAAATCCATGCTGTAGGATATGTGGAACTGGTGGAAAATGATCCCCTCTTTGGGTCTGCGGTTTTCCGTGTGAAAGATGATAATTACTCGACCTTTTATAAAGTAAATGTATCGAATTACAAAGACCCGAGGTCTTTATCACTTCGGTGTGCATGTCCTTATAATTTAGGAGATATATGCAGGCATGAAGCTGCGGTTTTGATCAGGTTGCAGGAAATGATAGATAAAGGAATGCTGGAGTCTGACAATGTAATGTATGACCAGCGCCATACAGTTGCGAAAATGAAAACAATCGATCTGAAAACGGTACAATTGTTATCATCACCGGAAATTCTTTCAGAAGCAGAAGAGTACCTGAAAAACAACAAACCTGTTATTGATAGCGCTAAAGAAGAAACAGTTAAGGCCACAGTGAATTTGGATGGTCAGGATTTCTCGGTTATTATCCGTAAGAATGAAGAACGCAATTTTGACACCAGCAGTGATTACCAGGACACGGAACATTTGCTGGGTCTTCCAAAAGTGATTGTTTTTCTGCACCTGCTCTATACCAAGGGTCAGCAATATTTTGAAACCATTCGTAACTGGGACAAAGAAAAGAATAAGTTACTGGAGGCTTATGGCTATACATTAAAGGATGATCTGAAAGGAAAGTTTGAATTCAACTATAAAGATGGGAAGCCTTACCTGCGTGTTTTGGATCCTTCTATAAAAAGGATTGCTGCACCATTACCAACATCAAGACCTCAGTTTGAAACAATAACTGCCGTAATAGAAAAAGAACCTGAAGTGCGGGAACAGGTGATTACTAAAAGGTTGGGAGTTGTTTTTAATTTCAATAAGAATAGTTATCCATTTTTCACCACAGACCTTGTGGAAGGTGAAATGGATGAAGAGAACAACTTCACCGGGAATGTTCAAAAGCTGGAGTTGGGCAAGTATGTGAATATTGATGCCTACAACGATGAAGACAAGGGGCTGTTATTACTGGTGCGCAAACTGCAGGACCAGGAGATCAATAAATATGTGAACCGCAACTCTCCTTTTAGCGGTATTTGGGAAAATATCATTCACCATGAAGATGATGAATTGCCTGGCGAAACAAGAGGGCTGATAGCAGAATATTTGTTGCCAAGGTTAAAGAAAGTGGTCTCTGAAAATGGTAATGTTCCAGCCTATGTTTTAGCCAAAGGAAAAACGTTTAAAACAGCGAACCTGGAAAGGGTGGAACTAAGTTCCAGGCATATACTACCCCAATTCAATGTAACGACCAATGGTAAGAATTTCGAGATAGAGTGTTATGTAAAGCCGGATGCCGTACCATTTGGATTGCAGGATAATGAGGTGCAGTCTGCGCTTCTGTTCATGTATAATCACCTGCTCTATATATGGGACAATGCTGAAGCTGTGGAAACAGCGGAAAAGTTTTTACCAAATGGAGTAATGAAGATAAAGGCAGAGGAATGGCCCTCCACGCTAAGTAAACTTGTTATGTCTTTGACCAAGGAGTATAAAGTAGACTTTGAGAAATCTTTGGTATCAGAGATAAAAGATGGGGAACCTGAAGTAAAATTATTCCTGCACGAGAAAGGTGAATACCTGGTGTTTCAACCCATATTCAGCTACAAGGGATTTGATACAAAAGCAAAGGACAAGTATGAAATGATCATTCCTTACCAGGATAAGGTGATCGTAGTATATCGTAACCGTGAAGCTGAATTACGTTTCCTCGAGAAACTTCAAACACTTCACTCCAACTTTATTTCTTATGATGACGGCGCTGCACTGGCATTGAAAGGGTCAGATGTATTGAAGAATAACTGGTTCTTTCTTTTTGTTGATGCCATGAATGAGGCCAAAACACCTGTTTATGGTTTTGAAAGCCTGAAGAACTTCCGCTTCAATACTGCCAAGCCCCAAACACATATATACATCAGCTCCCATACCGATTGGTTTGATGCAAAGGTGGACATCATCTTTGGTGATCAGAAGGTGAGCGTCGCAGAAGTAAAGAAAGCCTTGGCCAATAAGCAGCAATTTGTGCAACTGAATGATGGTACACTGGGCATATTGCCTGAAGAATGGCTAAAGAAATACTCCTTACTTTTCAGGGTGGGCGAAGGTCGTGCAGACAAGTTGAAGCTTAGCCGCTATCACCTGAGTGTTATTGATGAATTGTACGAAAACAGGAACGAGGAAGAGCTGACCATAGAGCTGGAAGAGAAATACAGCCGCATCCGTGAATTTGACAAAATAAAAGAAATAGAAGCCCCGCAAAACCTGCAACCTATTCTGCGTCCTTACCAGGTGGCTGGGTACCAATGGTTGAACTACCTGAACGAAGTAAGCTGGGGAGGTATACTGGCTGATGACATGGGATTGGGTAAAACTGTCCAGGCCCTTTCTTTTCTGCAGCATTATTATGAAGAGCATGATGGCGACTTGAGAGCTTTGGTTGTTTGCCCTACAACGTTGATCTACAACTGGGAAAATGAGATCAAGAAGTTTACTCCTTCGCTGGAATATTATATTCACCATGGTTCCATACGTAACAGGAACATTGAAGAACTAAAGAAGCACCACGTCATCATCACTACCTATGGCACATTGCGTAGTGATATCAAAATATTTACACAGATTCCTTTGGACTATGTCATCCTTGATGAATCGCAGGCCATAAAGAACCCTGCCAGTAAGGTGACCAAGGCTGCTTCCCTCCTTCATGCCAAAAATCGTTTGTGCATGAGTGGTACTCCTTTGCAGAATAATACGTTTGACATATATGCCCAAATGAATTTCCTGAACCCCGGCATGTTGGGTTCTATGGAATTCTTCCGACAGGAATTTGCTATTCCCATTGATAAATTTGGGGAAACAGAACAGAAGGAGCATTTGAAAAAGATCCTGTATCCATTTATTCTGCGCCGTACCAAGGAGCAGGTAGCTAAGGATCTGCCTGATAAAACTGAAACGGTATTGTTCTGCGAGATGGAGCATGAACAGCGCAAGATCTATGATGCTTACCGCAATGAGTTCAGGGCAAGGATCATGGGCACAATAGAAGAACAGGGTATACAAAGATCACAGCTGACCATTTTACAAGGATTGATGAAGTTGCGCCAGATATGCGACTCACCTGCTATTCTGAATGAGCAGGAGAAATTTGAGAACCACTCCATAAAGCTGGATGAACTGGCAAGAGAGATCACGGAGAATATAGGCAACCACAAGGCATTGATATTTTCCCAATTCCTTGGTATGCTGGCACTTATTCGTCAAAAACTGGAGCAGCAGGGAGTGAAATACGAATATTTTGATGGCAGCACATCGGCACCTGACCGTGAAAAAGCCATACAGGCTTTCCAGAATGACGAGGAAACAAGGGTATTTCTGATCTCGTTAAAAGCCGGGGGTGTTGGTCTGAACCTGACTGCTGCCGATTACGTGTATATCGTTGATCCCTGGTGGAACCCTGCCGTTGAGCAACAGGCCATTGACCGTACGCACCGGATCGGGCAAACGAAAAATATCTTTGCTTATCGAATGATCTGTAAGGATACTATTGAAGACAAGATCATGCAGCTACAGGAAAAGAAAAGATTACTCGCCAAAGAGCTTATATCTGATGATGCCACTTTTGTGAAAGCATTAAGTCGTGAAGACGTCGAATACTTGTTTAGTTAAACCAATTTTTTATTTGGCGCCAAAGAGTATGTGCATCTTACGGTTTTTAGAAGGGTCTTTGGAAAAAAGGGTTAACAGGTTATTTGTTCTGTCAATATAACCCATGCTTGTAAGGTCAGCCGGCTGGTAGTTATTATAAAAGCCCAGTAAGAGGCTGTCACCTTCAATTTTATACGTGCCTGCATATAGATCGGCCCTATTGCTGGATGGATCTTTTCCAAAATAATCAAAGAAGTTGTTTTGCCTTAGGTTGAGGTAGTAATCGCCTTCCTTTGCGGTTAGTACAATTGGAGATTTTCTTTTATCTCTCGTTTCTCTTTTTACTTCTCTGCTACTGGACCTTTCCGGTGTAGAGCACGAAAGAGATAAAAGCATGATAATTACAAAGCTGCACCAGGAAAATAGCCTATTCATAAGTGTACAGTTGCAATTTTATTGCCATTATTAAACATGAACTTATTCTATTATCTTGGGGTTGTATTCCAATCCTATGAAAGAGAAATACGAGCTTAGACCGGAGCATAAACAGGCCATAGTTTTATTACAACCGTTCATCCAGCCCTTAACGTTATTTAACACCTCTTCACCCGGTTTGCGAATATCTTCGTACACACTTAACCTGGCTTATGAAGAAGATCTTCCTATTTAGTTTGATTCTCTTTTTAATTGGAATATCAGCCTATGCTCAAAAGGTAAGCGGTACCATTAAGGGTGTATTACAAGACTCTGTATCAACATCTCCTTTAGCCGACGCTACGGTATCCGTCGTTCGACTGCCCGATTCAACGCTTATATCTTTTACACTTACAGGTCCATCAGGCCAATTCGAGATAAAGAACTTAGATGCAGGTGATTATGATCTCATGGCCTCCTTTACAGGATTACAAACAGCTAAAAGGAAGTTTTCAATTTCTGCTTCAAAGCTATTTATTGATCTGGGCACTGTGAAGCTGGATCGTTTTTATAAATCCATGCAGGAAGTTGTCATCAATGAAGCGCCTGTGAAGGTGAATGGTGATACCATCGCTTTCAGGGCCGATGCTTTTAAAACTAAGCCAAATGCAACAGTTGAAGACCTGCTGAAAAAATTACCTGGTGTGCAGGTGGAACGCGATGGCACTGTCAAGGCCCAGGGTGAACAGGTGCAGAAAGTGTATGTGGATGGTAAAGAGTTCTTTAATAATGATCCCAAGCTCGCCACTAAGAACATCACGGCAGACATGGTGGACCAGGTGGAAGTGTTTGATGATATGAGTGAGCAGTCCAAATTTAATAAAATAGATGATGGCAGCCGGTCTAAAGCCCTGAACCTGAAGTTAAAGAAGGACAAAAAGAAAGGCGTGTTTGGCAAAGCGTATGCAGGTTACGGTACGCATGAAAGGTGGGACCTTGGTTTAAATGCCAATATGTTCAAAGGTGCCACGCAAACATCCGTTATAGCAAAGGCAAACAATACCAATAATATTGGATTTACTTTTTCTGATATGATTGGGGCTTTTGGTACAGGTGGAGGAATGGGAGGATTTGGTGGAGGTGGAATGAATATCGTCAAGGCCGGTGGTGGTGGCGGTGGAAGTTTTGGAGGTCTGAACCTTGGCACTACAGGCAGTGGGGTCACGAAATCTTCGCAGATTGGGATGAATTATAGAGACACATGGAGTAAATATTTTGACGTCAATGGCAGCTACTTTTTCAACCACGTAAATACCGATAATGACCGAAGCAGCTACCGCACCACCCTAACTGCTGATTCAACCCTGTTTACGAATGACAAGGCAATTTCAAAAGCCGAAAACGACAATCACCGGGTAAACTTCAACATGATATATACATTGGATTCTTTCAATTCCATTATATATAACCCCAGCCTCAGCTACCAGAAATCCTATAATACCTATAGTATAGATAGTTTTTATACCGATGCCTTAAAAGATGGCAATCTATACCGTACTAATGAAAGCAGGTCTGCAAAGATGAGCGATGGCGATGGTTACAACTGGACCAACAACCTGATTTATAGACGTAAATTCAGACGCCCCGGTCGAACTCTTTCTATAAACCTGACCAATACCTTATCTGACTCACAACGTGACGCCTATTCACTATTAAGTGCTAAATATTATACGGTTGCAGGTGCTAAATGGAAAGATAGTACCGCTAATAATCTCAATAAGACAGAAAGTGGTTCCAATAACTACGCAGTAAACTTTTCCTATACAGAACCATTGTCAAGAGATAAGATATTGGAGTTCAACTATAATCATAACAATAGTACCAACAGTTCTGACAGGGAATTATTTGATTACAATGCTTCAAATGATCGCTTTGACCTGCCTAATGAAAGATTAAGCAACAATTTTGAGTCTCAGAATATATATGATAAACTGGGGAGTAATTTCAGGGTTGTAAAAAAGAAATATAATTACCAGTTAGGTTTTGCAGTGCAACAGGCAACCCTTGAAAACAATAACCTTTCAAAGAGCACTAACATTAAACACACCTTCATTAACTACCTGCCTACTGCATCTTTCAATTACCAGTTTGCCCGAAGCAGGAGTTTCCGTTTCAGTTACAGGGGAACCACACGTATGCCAAATGTCACCCAGTTGCAGGATGTGGAAGATGTTACCAATTATCCTTACATCACAAGGGGTAATCCTTCATTAAAGCAGGAGTTCAATCATAATATCTCTTTGAGCTATAATTTCTTTGATATTATCAAATTCAGGAACCTGTTTGCCTTTGTCACCTTTACCAGCACTGAAAATAAGATCGCCAATTACATTGAACAGTTACAGGGTGGTTTGGCTCAGCGATCCATGCCAGTGAACATCAGTGGTGGCATATACAGTATTAACGGCAACTTTAACCTTGGCTTTCCTATGAAGCAATTAAAGGGTGGCAATTTCAATACAAATACAAGGATAGGATTCAACAGGGACGCTAATTTCATTGACAGGGTCAAGAATTTTACAAAAACCGTAACCGCCGGGGAGGATCTGCGCCTGAGCTATTTCTGGAAAGAAAAGCTTGACCTGGGTGTGAATGCCGGCATAACTTATAATTCCGTGAATTACAGTGTACAATCCCGTAATAACACTTCCTATTTCACCCATACCTATTCTCTTGATGCCACTTACAACTTCCCCTTTGGCTTTATAGTGTCTTCTGATTTTGATTATACTTTTAATACGGGCAGAACCAATGGTTACAACCGCAATTATGCTATGTGGAATGGTAGCATTGCACAGGAAGTGCTGAAAAGTAAAAGGGGAGAAATAAAGCTATCTGTGTATGACATACTTAACCAGAACGTGAGTATTTCCAGGAATACCGGGGCCAATTATATTGAAGATGTGCAAAGCAGTGTATTGAACCGTTTCTTTATGCTAACATTTTCATATAAGTTAAACCGGATGGGGGGCAGGACCATGCCTGCAATGATGGAGAGAGCAACAAAAGGATTAAGGATTACACAATAAATAAAGATCCCCGGTTGTGCCGGGGATTTTAGTTATTTAAGTATCCGTTTGTTTGACGGTACATAGCTTCTGGCTACCGTGGATCTCCCAAAAAGCAGCACACCCAGGATAGATTTGGTAAATCGCCACACATTGAAGGAAGGCCGGTAATAGGCCTTATAGATCTCTACCTCCTGGTGGGCGTGAACAATGTTCTTGTTTTTCATAATGGATGGTTTTTAAAAATGTGGAAAAACTGTGAAGAAAGTTAGTTATTTCTATTGACAAAACGAAGCTTTTATCTATTTTGGTACCGAATTATTGTTAAAAAAATCCCCCAATGAAAATCCTTAAGACCAGCTTAATTGCTTCTGTTATTGTTTTGTGTGTATCACCTGCCATAGGGCAGATCCGTATCCCGGTCACTAATAATGACCTGAGGCATAACCTGGAGAAGGTTATTGCAGATTTCCCACAGGAACTTAGTTCCATAAAGGGAACCATGATAGAACGGAATCCACAGACAGTGGAATATGCCACCCTTCTGAAATTTGATGGTGCCGAGGAAAATACCGTTACCCAGTATATTTCCAGCAAACCTGTTTATAGCTGGCAGGCAACGGTTCTAACTTCTGAAGATTTTGATGAGGCCAGCAAAAAATATAAATGGCTTTGCAACCAGCTGAAAGTGATGACCATTAATATGGGTAATGGTTACACTTTTTCATTGAATGGTGATTACGAGGCGCCGGATGACAGTAAAAAATTTACAGTCAGCACGTTCCATCTTACCCCTGCGGCTACTTACATGCCCAAATTAAAAATAGAAGTAGGCATGCAATTTTACTTTCCTGAATGGAAGGTAGTTTTAAGAGTCTACCAGAAAGAAAGGGAGGACAATGAAAGAGGAGATATAAACGAGGATTAACCGTTGTCAGAGAGCATATGTATTAACTGGAAAAGCGCTCAACCCGGGTAAGGTGTAAGCGCTTTTCCATTTATATTTCGTTGCTTTTAAATCTTATTGTTGAATCCTGATCCTGTTTCCATTGCCGCCATTAGGCATATTACGCCGCATTTCTTCCATGAGCTTTTCCCTCTCTTTAGTGAATTCTGCAGCCGTTACCTTTTTACCGTCATTAGGTTCTTTTATTTTAGCCAGGTTTACTTTAGGCGATATTTCAATGGCTTTATATACAGTTTGTCCTTTGTTTACTTCAAGTTCCAGTATAGCACCCGGTAACTGCCCTTGAATTTCAGGTCCTATAGCAATGGGTATATCTGTGGTAAACCAGGCTATCATCTCTGAAGTGTCAGGAATGACCTGCCTTTTCATTTCTCCATTCTCCATGGTCATTTGTGTGCGGTTGGATATCCGCTGGCCTATGGCTTTATGTGTGGTATAATTTAAAATGCTTTTCGTCTCATTGGTCAATTTCCATTGTCCCTTGGATATGGTGTCTGACACTACAAAACTGCGGTCCATGATTTCTCTTTGATTTGTGCGGGTGCTCTTATCAAAATTATAATAGGAGATGTCATTGGTGCCCCCAAAGCGCAGCACTACACCATTACCCGAAAAAGTACCCGGATCTTCATTGGTAGCGTTAGGAAGAAACTGCCATAACGATTGGTTGTTGCCAAACAGTAATTCAAATTGGTCTGTTCTTGATTTGGGTATCTGTGAGGCAATAGCAGGATCTGCATTGAACATCCTTGTGGGAAGTTGGATGGTGCGTTCATAAACAATTCTACCTTGCTTTACCTGGGCGTGTACAAAGAATGATGAGCAAACAGCAGCGATCACTAAAAATTGTTTCATTCCATAAGCATTTTACCAAAAGTAAATCCTTAGCTTTTCACAGTCTGTTAATAGTCGTTTCTACTACGTTAATAATGGTTAAATCCGGTATGAACGGCAAATGAAAAGGGTAATTTTGTCCAGATGCGTAAGTTCAGCTATAGCAAAGGTTTACCGGTTTTAATGGTGCTAACCATTATGGCCATTGCTGCTTTCCAGGTATACTGGTTAAGCAAAGCATATGACCGCGAGAGGCGAAACCTTGAAATGCGCACCAACTTCATGTTCAGGGAAACAGTTTTTGATTTGCAGGGTTCTAAGTTAAAGCTGGACAAATTGGTAACTGATTCTTCTCCTGTCACTAAAGTTTTTATTCAAAAGGAATTGCAGGGAAAGCGTAGACATGGCAATCACGGGGCTGACCAAAAGGTTATTAATATGGTTGACATATTAACGAGGAAGGTCAGGGACTCCACTTCCAAAACAATACTGATACGTGGATCAGATACAGTACGCCTGTCAAATAAAAACTTATCAGGGAGACGTAACCGCCTTGTGCAATTCCTTTTTGATGTAGATTCAGTGCAGGATTCACTTAGGGTAAAAGAGCTGCAAATGGCCTATGCCCGCAAACTTGAAGAACAAAATGTTTCCGTTCCTTTTATCATCAGGCGTGTAAAAACAGAAGAAACAGAAAAGCCTGTTTTTAACCAGGTAACCCTTGGCTTTCAAAATCCTATCACCTATGAGTTGAATTTAGGAAGCACTACCTCCTTTCTTTTAAAGCGCATCAGCATACCCATACTTTTTTCCGTATTTCTTGTGGCCTTCACTTTTTTATCCTTTTCCTTATTGTATGGCAACCTTTTGCGGCAGCGCAGGCTGGCTGATATCAAGAATGAATTTATCAGTAACATCACACATGAATTAAAGACACCCATTGCTACAGTTAGCGTAGCCATTGAGGCCATGCGCAGCTTCAATGCCTCCATGGATCCACAACGCAGTAAAGAATACCTGGATATTTCTGCAAATGAGTTGCAGCGATTGTCCCTCCTGGTTGATAAGGTGCTCAAGCTTTCCATGTTTGAGAAAAAAGAGATCGAGCTTAGGTATGAACTACTGGACATGAAGGAACTGGTGGATGAAGTCACTTCCTCCATGCGGCTCCAGTTTGAAAAGAAGGGAGCACAGGTTACTACACATGCAGAAGGAGATACACACCTTGATGGCGACAGGCTGCACCTTGTCAGTGTAATCTTTAACCTGCTGGATAATGCACTGAAGTATAGTACTGATCATGCTGAGATCAGCCTTACCATCAAAGGATTGTCAAATAAGGTACAATTGATCATTGCAGATTCAGGTATTGGCATTCCTGCAGAATACCAGGGCCGGATATTCGAAAAGTTCTTTAGGGTGCCCACCGGCAACCTGCACAATGCAAAAGGTTATGGCCTTGGGTTAAGCTATGTCTCACATGTTATTACAAAACACCATGGTACCATCAGGGTAGAATCGGAAGAAGGTGATGGTAGTAAATTTTATATTACTCTTCCAAAGCACCAGGCATAATGCACTTACAAGCGCTAAAATAGGGGTATGAAAAAAGCAAAAGTTTTTTATGTAGAAGACGAAATATTCCTGGCAAAGATTGTTATGGATACCCTTCGTGACAGGGGGTACGAGGTTATACATGAAAGCGATGGAGGAAAAGCCCTTCAAAAGTTTAGTAATGAAAAACCAGATGTTTGTGTACTGGACATTATGCTGCCGAACAAGGATGGCTTTACCATAGCAGATGAAATACGTGAGAAGGATACACAGGTACCCATTATCTTTTTAAGTGCCAAATCTCAGCCTTCAGATGTTGTTAATGGATTTAAGCTGGGAGGTAATGATTATATCAGGAAACCTTTTAGTATCGAAGAACTGATAGTGCGTATTGAGAATGTACTTAAAACAAAAGAAGAACCAATCCCCGACCAGGAAGAGGTGAATATTGGCCAGTATACCTTCAATATAAAAAGACAAACTTTAAATAGCCAATATGAACAGCGCAAGCTTTCCTACCGTGAAAGCGAATTATTAAGGCTGTTGTATGAAAACAGGG
Source organism: Flavisolibacter ginsengisoli DSM 18119 (assembly GCF_900129295.1). GTDB lineage: Bacteria > Bacteroidota > Bacteroidia > Chitinophagales > Chitinophagaceae > Flavisolibacter > Flavisolibacter ginsengisoli. The sequence goes on along the minus strand of NZ_FQUU01000012.1, from coordinate 72,359 downwards.
ACAAAATAGTTGAGCGCAGTGAAATACTAACCTTGTTATGGGGAAGCGATTCTTTTTTTAATAGCCGCAACCTGGATGTCTATGTTACCAAGATCAGGAACTATCTTAAAAACGATCCCTCAATAGAGATCATTACCATAAAAGGTATTGGCTACCGTTTTGTTACCGGGTAAGTACTATTGCACTTCTTTTCAGCATTAGCATTTCAGGGTAGCATAATTACGTTATTTCACTGGCATGTAATTTTTACCACTCCTGTTATGCAGGTAATAGATAAGCGCACTGCTAAAAAGTTCATTGGTATTGCCGCTGCCATCTTATTAGGGTTATTTATATTGTCTTTGGTGGCTGTCAATGTTTTTGTTGAGCCTTCCCTGCGTAAAAAGCTGCATACACTTATCATCCAGGGATCAGATAGTTTATATACCTATAGCCTCGGCAACCTGGACGCCAATTTCTTTGGTGGAAACATTGAGGTTAATAATCTACAGATACAAGTAGATAGCAATCATTATAAGAGATTGGAGGAAAAACAGGACCTACCCTCGCTTACCATAGAATTAAGGCTTGGCAAAGGATATATACGGGGTGTTAGTGTGTTTTCCTTATTGATAGGTAAGAAGATTTCAATCCAGGAAATAGGCTCAAAGGATGCCGATATCAAACTTTCCAGGCATTTGCACCAGCATAGCGTCAATACAACCAAGCCTCCATTGTGGAAAGCCATTCAACCAACCATAGCACAGATTACCATTGACCGCATCAGGTTGGACGGACTAAAGATGTTGTATAAGAATGCTGATACCTCTGAATCCGTGAAGCTCCAGTTTGACAGGATCGATGCACATGCCGACCAGTTAAGGGTCGACAGCATGGCATCAATAGATACTGATAGGATCGCATTTGCGCAAGAGATCTATTTGAAAGTACATGATTTGAAATACAGGACACCTGACTCCTCTTACAAAATGAAAGCTGAATGGCTGACCTTCTCCTCTAAAAATAAAACAATTGAGATTGATAGTTTTAAGATACAACCTACGTTGAAGAAAAAGGACTTTTATGAGATGTATGGTGTACAGGCAAGTTTGTATTACATGACAGTTGACAAGGCCAGGTTTACAGGGTTGAACTTTAATAAATTTATCCATGACAATTTTATCATTGCCGACAGCGTAGTGCTGTTACAACCTGAACTATCAGTATACCTGGATAAAGGGCAGGAACAAAAATTCAAAAGCAAAATTGGCTCTTATCCACATCAGAAATTAATGAACGCTTCAAGCCCCATTGACATCAAAACCATAAGTGCTACAGGAGCTAGTGTAGCTTACACTGAAAAAAACGGAACCACAGGCGAAGAAGGAACACTCAACCTTGACCATGTTGACTTATTGGTTAAAAATGCTACCAATATGCCTGAGAACATAGGCAAAGATCCAATTTGTACTGCGCAGGCAAAGGGCACTATTTTACAGGGAAGTCCTATATCTGTTGGTTTTAAATTTTACCTGGATTCTACCAATGGAAGGTTTGACGTGCAGGGCGCTGTTGATAATGTGAGCGCGGCTCAGATCAACAAAATCTCCATCCCAATGGCCAATACAAACCTCACTTCCTTAAAGGTGCACCATATAGATTTTAAACTAACGGCAGACAACTTTAATGCCTGGTCAGATGTGAAGATGCGGTATTCAGACCTGGCAGTAGAATTAAGCAAAACTGATGAAAAGACAGGAGCTACCGTATCCAGGAAATTTATTAATAATCTTTTGAATAAATACGTGCTATGGCATGATAACCCTATCCCTGGCCAGTCAGAAAGAGTGGCAACGCATGTACAATTCTACAGGCTTACAACCCAGTCATTTTTTGGGGTCATCTGGAAATCCTTGTTTGCAGGTATGGAAAATATTATGCTCAAATCAGGATAGCGTTAATTTTAATGATGCAAAAGGCATATAGTGCAGGTAGAATATTTGACGGCAATAAGTGGATCACAGGGCAGGCTATTATTGTAAAAAGTGGTATTATTGAAGCAGTCATTCCTTTGACGCAACTTGCTGATTCCATTCCTTTCACTGATTATAAAGATCATAGTATCATACCTGCATTTATAGACGCGCAGGTATATGGCGCAGCAGGTAAACTTTTTTCATTGTACCCTGATCCAAAAACCCTGCAAACCATGCACAGCCAATTCATCAAGGAGGGTACCTGCGCTTTTCAACCAACCATTGCTACTAATACCATTGAAGTATTCAAACAATGCATAGATGCAGTGAGAGATTATTGGAATATGGGCGGGGAGGGTGTGATAGGGTTGCACCTGGAAGGTCCCTGGTTGAATGCAGAAAAGCGCGGTGCTCATATAAAAGAACTGATACATGCTCCTTTCTATGAAGAAGTAAAAGATCTGCTGGACTATGGCAAAGATGTAATCTCTATGATCACCGTGGCTCCCGAGGTAATTAGTAAGGAAATAGTGGACCTGATCCTAAGCTACAATATCATTCTTTCTGCGGGTCATAGCAATGCCGGGTATGATGAAGCATTGGAAAGTTTTGATAAGGGCATAACTACTGTCACTCATTTGTTTAATGCCATGAGCCCTCTTCATCATAGAGAACCGGGGTTGGTAGGCGCAGCCATGCAACATGGAACTGTAATGTCAAGTATTATCCCGGATGGCTACCATGTGGATTTTGCCGCCATTGCTATAGCTAAAAAATTCATGCAGCACCGGCTCTTTGCTATTACAGATGCCGTTACCGAAACCAACGCAGGGCCTTACCAGCATATTAAGGCTGGAGAGAAATATGAATGTGCGGGAACCCTTAGTGGCTCTGCCATCAGCATGTTCAAAGCTTTTCAAAACCTGGTCAGAAAAGTAGGAATAGAAGAGGGAGAAGCCATTCGGATGTGCAGCCTTTACCCGGCACAGGCACTGCACCTTGAAGGAAAATATGGTAAAATTGCGCCGGGTTACACAGCGCAATTCATAGTGGTTGACAACAATTTAAACCAGGTGCAGGTACTTACCTGACAGGGCTAATAGAAAGAATTGATTTTTTTCTCCTGGCATATTGAATCACCCACATGATTGTAAAGGTGGGAATGAAATCAAGCCCGGGAATCAACTCCTCTATAAAGCTAAACACGCCTCCAAAAAACCCTTTCCTGAATCCAAACATGCGCCAGAAAAGGAAAGCGGAAATAGGTGCCCAGATCAGTTCTCCCAGTACAGGAATCAGTATTACGGCACTGCCAATGGCATCAAGCACAAGGCATTGAACTAAAGAAGGTAAAGGCTTTTCCTCAAGAGGTAAATACTTCACTTCATTTTTGAAAAATAATTTCTTCATTCTTCAAAACCGCTGTGCTTTTTTACACAACAGTATTAATGACGAAATAGCCTGCCATAAAGTTGTGTGGCATATTTCTTTAAGAAAATTTTGGGTATGCCCTGGAATGGACAATAAGGTTGCCAAAAACAATCATTATGGCAGGAAGTATTCATATAGGCACATCAGGATGGAGTTATAAACATTGGAGGGGCTTATATTATCCTCCGAAACTCCCTGCCCGGCTATGGCTTTCCTATTATGCAAAGGAGTTTAACACAACAGAAATAAACGGCAGCTTTTACCGGATTCCTACTATAGAAACAGTTGAAAACTGGATGGCCCAGGTCCCAAAAGGTTTTGTATTCTGTCCAAAAATGAGCCGTTTCCTTTCACATATGAAAAAGCTGCGGGATCCTGAAGAGCCGCTTGAAAGATTCTTTAGCGTTTTTGAGCCAATGAAGAAAATGATGGGGCCGGTATTGATCCAGTTGCCGCCTTTCCTCGCTTTTCATTACGATGTGGCAGAACATTTCTATAAGATATTGGCTACTGTTTACAGGGATTATCGTTTTGTAATGGAGGTAAGGCATATGACATGGCTGGAGGAGGTGAGCCTTACCTTAATGACAAAATATAATATCGGGTTTGTTATCTCCCAATCGGGCGACAAATTTCCATACTCCGAAATGGTGACAGCTCAAAATGTATATGTCCGGTTTCATGGACCTGCAGCATTATATGCTTCTTCCTATTCTTCTGAAACACTTATGTTCTTTGCTGAAAAGTTTCAAGGCTGGCAGGCAGAAGGCCTCAATGTGTGGGCTTATTTCAATAATGATATTTTCGGCTATGCTCCGGCGGACGCCAAAAGGCTGATGGACATGCTAAAAAAATAAAGAGCAATGAAGCTCAATTCATTGCTCTTTAAACACGAGACTGCGTTTTCACAGGTCATCCTCTTCCTCATCTTCATCGATATCATCATCTGTATCAATGATCAAATCATCCTCGTTAATGTCGTCTTCATCAGGATCAGCATCATCTAATTCTACTTCATACTCTACCTCATCACCTTCCAGTGCATCTTCATCTCCGAGTACCAAATCATCCTCACCTTCCTCGTCATCGTCATCATCTTCATCAGGGTCAGCATAATTGCCGTTGACATGTTTTGTTTCTTCAGTTAATGTCCTATCTATCTGAATTCCTTCTACCCTATTCCTTTTAATTTCCGGTTCATTTACATTTAATACGTTCTTTTCCATATCCGGCGTTTATACCATTACTCAAAAAGGTGTGCCAGAAATTTCTTCTCCGGTAATTCATAGACATTCAGTGCCTTATAAGGGCAGGATTTATTATATCTCATGTAGTTGAGGATTTTTTTGCCAATAACAGGTCACTATAGGACTCTGCCATAAACTGGGAAGCCTGCAGGCCGAACAATGCTATGTATTGATCACATTGTAGTTTAAGTTTTTCAAGCCCAATAGTCCCGTCATTATCAATAGCTTCCACTTCTACAAATGTTCCAAGGCTTTCCACTGTATCAAAGTGAAACTTCACATTTTCGATAAAGTAGATCTTTCTTTTTTTGTCCACTATAGTCTTCACGCCAAGTGAAGCTGCCAAAAGTTTTTTTAAGGTGGAACCAGGTTGGTGTTGATATAATAGCACATTGGATTGCTTTGCACCTGCTGTATTGATCCTTTCATAATGAATCAAAGCATTTTCAATATTTCCCTCTCTGAGTTTTAATCTTCCATTCGGCACATTAAAGTAGGTGTCTACCTGGCGGTCCTCACCGGCAAAGACCGGCGAAAGGCTGGATAGGACTGCTTCCAGTTGCGCAGAATTATCCACCCTGGCCTTGAATTCATAATTTATATGCATAAGATTGGCTTAAACCGCCTAAAATAAAACAATTCAGTTTACTCTTTTACCATAGCATTTACATTTTGTTTTGTTACTTGCTCCAAAGCTTTTATTGGAAAACAAAAACCTGTACATACGATTTTTACTGGCTGCCTTTTTCATTTTGTTTTTTTCTTCCGTACAGGCCCAATATAAAGTGAAAGGAACTGTTTATGACAGCTCCAGGATCTACCCCATAGAATCAGTAACCGTATTAAGCAGTAATGGTAAGGGAACAGTTACTGACTCCATGGGCCGGTATCAACTGGATGTCAGCGACCGGGATTCCATATGGTTCTCTTTCCTTGGAAAGCCCACACCTAAATACCCAATACTAAAAATAGCCGACCTCACCCGTTTTGATATTGCGCTTCGCATAAAAATGAATGTGATGCAGGAGGTAAGGGTGCGCACTCATGTTTATAAGGAAGATTCATTGCAAAACCGCAGGGACTATGCAAAGGCTTTCGATTTCAAAAGACCCAATATTTCCGACATGACATCTATCAGCGGTTCCGGGGTGGGTATTGACCTGGATGAAGTGATCCGGGTATTCCAGTTCCGCAAAAACAGGTCTATGGAAAAATTCAGGGAAAGATTACTGGAACAGGAGCGACAAAAATTCGTAGACCATAAATTCAACAAGCCGCTGGTGCGCAGGCTTACTCACCTGGCAGAAGCTGACCTTGACAAATTCATGTTGCAATACAGGCCAACCTATGAATTTGCATTATATAGCTCGGAATACGACTTCCAGTACTATATTAAAAAATCGGGTGAACAATACAACAGGACCAAAACCTTTTAAGGCATACCCGGAATTCCTTAAATTGATGGAATAATTGTAGATATGCTGCGCATTTTTTATTTCACCCTTTCGTTTTTATTCTTTTTTACTTCTTGTCAATCTTATAAAAAGATACATAAGGATGCCATACTGGTAGATACACACAACGATGTTTTGTCTTCAGTTACTATGAAAGGCATGAGCATAGAGCAGGACCTGACTGGAAAAGCACAATCAGACATTGCCAGGTTTAAAAAAGGTGGTGTTGACATACAGGTTTTTTCCATTTTTTGCGACGAACAATTTGGGAAGGACACAGCTTTCAAATTTGCCAATATTGAAATAGATTCCCTTTATGCTATTGTTCACCGCAACCCGGCAAAAATGATGATGGTTATCAATCCAAACCAATTACAGGAAGCGGTACAAAAGAAAAAGTTGGGATGCATGATCGGCGTAGAAGGTGGGCACATGATTGAGGATAATATTAACAACCTGGACAGTTTGTATAAACGCGGTGCCAGGTATATGACGCTTACCTGGAACAACTCCACTTCATGGGCCACTTCGGCTGCTGATGAAAGTACTATGCCTCCTGGCACTCAAAGAGGATTAACACCCTTCGGCAGGCAAGTGGTGCGCCGAATGAATGAGTTGGGCATGATGGTAGACCTTTCCCATGTGGGGGTTCAGACCTTCTGGGATGCCATCAACACTTCCACCAAACCCGTGATTGCTTCTCACAGCAGTGTGTATGCGCTTTGCCCTGTGCCGCGGAATCTGAATGACGAACAGATCCTTGCCATTGCAAAGAAAGACGGCGTAATTGACCTGAATTTTTATTCCGGATTTTGGATAGTAATTATACAACACGTCAAAAGCAGTTCAATACCAGGCACCAGCATGAAATAGACTCACTCAAAAACCTGAAATGGGCCTCCTACAGTATAGAAGAATGGATGGCGAAAGAATATCCTGCAGAAGCCAATCAGTTGCGGCCGCCATTATCAATGTTGCTGGACCACCTTGACTATATAGTAAAGCTAGCAGGGGTAGACCATGTGGGTATTGGATCTGATTTTGATGGCATCTCCTCTTCCCCTCAACAGCTGGATGATGTAACCTCATTTCCCATCATAACAAAAGAACTGCTAAAAAGAGGCTATAAAAAAGACGCAATTGAAAAGATACTGGTGGCAATTTTATCAGGGTATTCAAAGCCTGCCAACAATGAAAGATTCCTGCCCTTACATCAAAACAATAATTGATTACTAATTTCGGGACAGAAAGCATTTAACCATACCAAAACTGTAAAGCATATTATATGGACCAGCTAACATTAGGCATAGGCACCCGACTGCAACATACGCAGCACGGGCCCGGGGTAATTGTAGGTATTCGTTATGCCACTTACCTCATTTCATTTATTTACCATGGCATTAAAGAGATTGATAAAGACGACATCCACCTGGAAGAGATCATTCCTGAAAATGTAACTGAAGAAATAGAAACACATTCCGAAGTGGAAAGGTCCTTATTGAAAATATTAAGGCTCTGGGGCGGCATTACGGAAGTAGTGCCCCTGGGAGACAGGTGGCAGAAAGGCACCATGATCCTTCAGCCTGCTGATAAATCATTAAAGCCTAAAGAAGTGCCTATTGAAGACTTTTTTCATAAAATAGTCATGCTGCGCGACAGGGTAAGGGTCATGGAACAACATATCAACGCCCATAAGGTATTGACAGATGAAGACAAGGTAAACCTTCAGCAATACATTACCCGCATTTACGGTTCCCTTACCACGTTCAACGTATTATTCAGGAACAAAGAACAGTGGTTTATAGGAGAAAGCAGTAAATAGCGTTTATGCGCTCTTGTTTTTATAAGCAGCAGGACTTTCTTTAAACTGCCTTGTATCCAGATGTAGCAAAGTATAAGCAGGACAACTGCCGGCAATGGATGTGATGATAAACAAAATGGATATAGCCATCACCACATAATTCCAGGGTGTAGTGAATCCTTGTGTGAACAGCAAGATTATTAGCACAATAGCTATTGCCAGTCGGATCAACCTGTCTAAAACAGCCATATTCTTTTTCATAATATAGTATTTTGTATTCAAGCTATATCAGGCATCGGAATATAATTATGATTACCATCAGGTAGATCTCAGCTGGCATTTGATAAAATATGCATATCAATAATTGCTTCTAATGAAATAGTTGTAGATTTATTTAGGACTTCCGCCTCCCTTTATAACTACTGCTATAAGATCTATCCCCTTTATAAAGCCATCAAATTAATTTTTATTTAAACTTATTGTATGGAACAGGTACTGGCTGCACCTATTTCGCAAACCTCTATTCCTCTTAAGAGATTATCCTACAGGGTAGAATCTATTGATTTGCTGCGTGGTTTTGTAATGATCATTATGGCACTAGACCATGTCAGAGATTTTTTTCATGTCACCGGCTTTAGCGATGATCCATTGAATATGGCTACTACTGCACCTGCACTGTTCCTCACCCGCTGGATCACCCATTATTGTGCGCCTGTATTTGTTTTCCTGGCCGGAACTTCCGGTTGGTTCCAGCATATGCGTAAAAGCAATAAAGAGCTCAGCAGGTTTTTGATCACAAGGGGCTTTTGGCTGGTCTTGGTGGAGATCATTATCATTAATTTTTCTTTTTCCTTCGATCTTCATTATAGTATCATAGGCCTGCAAACCATCTGGTCAATAGGTATTAGCATGATCATACTTGGTCTTGTTATATGGCTTCCATTCCCATTGATCCTTGCGCTAGGTTTAATGATTGTATTGGGTCATAACCTTCTTGATTTTTATGAGGCAAGGCATGCTCCCAACTATAGCATGGGTTATGCCTTTTTACATCACCAGGGCTTCTTTCCTCTTTGGGGCGACCATAGCTTGCTTATTATGTATCCATTTCTTCCCTGGACAGGATTGATGATGCTGGGTTATTGCTTTGGAAAATTGTTTACCAGCTATGATGGCTACCAACGCAAAAAGCTGTTGACTTTCCTGGGGGTTGGTATCATACTTTTATTCATTGCCTTAAGAACCATTAATATTTATGGGGATCCGGGGCCCTGGACGGTGCAAAAGAACCAGTTATTTACCTTCTTTTCATTTATTAATACCCATAAATATCCACCTTCCCTGTTGTATATGTGCATGACAATTGGCCCAGCACTTTTATTTATTGCCTGGGCTGGAACTGCAAAGAATACGCTTACCCGGTTCATAACAGTGTATGGTCGTGTTCCATTCTTTTATTATGTGCTTCATTTCTTCCTGATACATATCCTGAGTGCTTTGCTTTTTTTATCAAGAGGCCACAGTTTTTCTGAAGGAATGAAAGGCGCATCGCAAGGCTTTGCCAACTTCATCATTCCGGGTGAGGGTTACTCTCTTTGGGTGGTATATGCTGTATGGATGTTTGTAGTGCTTTCATTATACCCGGTGTGCAAATGGTTCAGCAACTATAAGCAAACACACAGGCAGTGGTGGTTAAGCTATTTGTAATAAAGCAGAATGCCGTGAATGCTGGTTATTTTGCTATTTCAGTGATGTGATACTCCTGTATCAATGCAGGATGCTCAGGAGTCAGGGTAAAGCTTATCTTGATGTTTGCTTTTTCACCTTTTAAAATAAAGCTGCCTCTTAAATTATTTTCAGGTACCAGTTCTTCTACGGCTGTTATTCTTCCTGCTTTTTCATATAAGCGTGCTGATTCTTTTTTAAGTGCATCCAGTGAATAATCGGCAAAAAAGTTTTCTGCAAAAATGCCCGGTTGTTTGGCGTTGTTCCAACCTGGTAACAATTTCACCAGCTCTTGTTTCCTCTGTTCTAATATAGCTGAGGAAGGTATGGCTCTTTTTTTCAAACCTGCCAGGCTTACCAGTGTATCCAACACTGATAAATTAAAAACCGCAGTTGGGGCATAGGTAACATTTCCAAAACAAACCACTCCAATCCCATAATCGGGCATGATGGTCCAGTTGCTGCCAAAACCCGGTAAGCCACCTGTATGACCAACAAATATCCTGTTGTCACAATCTGTAAGCCAGCGGAGTCCGTAGGCATAGGCGGCGGCTGTGGGACAACTGCGCCCACTGGCATATTTAAATTGTGCATTCAGGCTGCTGAAGTTGGCAGCCTTTTGCATTTCACGTAATGAGCTTCTTTTTAAGACCTTATTTTCAGCTCCGTTCCTTGCGGGCCATGCCGAAAGCTGCAGTTGCATATACCTGGCAAAATCTTCCATAGTAGTAATAATGCCACCCATAGCCCCATAAGAGCCATCATGCAGCAATGCCTCTTCTTTCCATTGATTGTTCTCCCACCTGTATCCATGCGCTAATAATGAATCCGGCACTTTAGCATATTCGTAGTAAGTATGAGTCATGCCCAATGGCCTGAATATATGTTCGGTGATGTATTGCTGGTAAGGCATCCTGGTTACATTGGTAATGATCTTGCCCAGCAATGCAAAACCAAGGTTGCTGTATTCGTAGGCAATACCCGGCACATTGGAGAAAGAGACTTTTGCTATGGTTTGCAGCAAGTCCTTATCTGTATCCTCCAGTTGCCTGTCGCCCCATGGATTGTCTTCCGGGAAACCTGCAGCGTGCGTTAGCAGGTGACGGATAGTTATAACCGGCGCATCTGTAGTGAGATAATTAATATTTTTCATTTCCGGTATATACTTCCAGGCCACATCGTCAAGACTTAGTTTGCCTGCGTCCCTCAACTGAAGGATGGCCATGGCAGTAAAGCTCTTGCTCATAGAAGCGATCCTGAAGCAGGATGTATTGGATGCAGGGATCTTCTTTTCAATGTTTGTGTAGCCATAGCTGCCTGTATACGCCAGCTTCCCATCTACCATTACACCGTATACAATGCCCGGAAAATGATTTTTTTCAGCCTGCTGCCGGTAAAGCGCTTCTATTACTGCCTTTGTGCTCTTTACTTTTTCTAACCGGTTGCTGTCTACAAAAAAAGGAGGATTATATGTGGTCTGGGCAAATGAAATGGTTAAAAGCAGCGAAGCGATAACAACTAATACAACAGGCTTCATATCTTAGGTCTTTGTGATTCCAATTTAATCTATTTACTTAAGCTAAGGCAGGATACATCAATTCCATCCATCATCACTGGCTTACAATAACTTTAGAACATGAAAACTTTTTGCTCCTTTCTTTTCCTGGTCCTCTTTTCTGCAGGTGCAAGGGCACAGGAAACGGCTGATATTCTAATAAAGAATGGTCGGATACTTGACGGTACGGGTAACTCGTGGAGGTATGGTGATGTTGCCATAAAAAATGGAAAGATCATAAAGCTTGGAAATTGTGCAGGCATCACTGCTTCAAAAACCATTGATGCGGCCAATATGATCATTAGCCCCGGCTTCATAGATGTGCATACACATATAGAAGGTGATGAACAGAAAAACCCTACAGCCAACAATTTTATCATGGACGGTGTCACCACCGTAGTTACTGGCAATTGCGGCGCTTCCCGGCTGGATATTAAAAGATATTTTGAGCAACTGGATTCAACCAGGCTTTCCATCAATGTAGCCACACTTATCGGTCATAATGATGTGCGGAAGTCGGTAATGGGAACGGCCAACCGGAAACCCACTGAAGAAGAAATGCAGCGCATGGAAGGTATTGTTGACCAGGCCATGAAGGATGGAGCTGTTGGTTTAAGTACAGGTCTTATTTATATTCCGGGCACTTATGCCGGAACGGATGAAATAGTAAGGCTGGCTAAAGTAGCTGCCCGTTACAAAGGTGTCTATGCTTCTCATATGCGTGATGAGGGCGACAGTGTAACACAGGCCATTGACGAAGCATTGCTTATTGGAAGGGAAGCGCACTTGCCGGTAGAGATCTCTCATTTCAAACTCAGTGGCCAGCAAAACTGGGGCAGGAGTAAAGAAACGGTGGCCATGATCGTTAAAGCAAGGGAAGAAGGTATTGATGTCACCATTGACCAGTATCCCTACACGGCCAGCAGTACTTCTTTAAGCACCCTGCTGCCTGATGAAATATTAGCTGATGGAGCTGACTCTATAAAGGCCAGACTTCAACGACCCGAAGTGAGGGAATATGTATATCAATACATAAAAGGAAAGCTGAAAAAGCGCAAACTCAAACACCTGAGTTATGCCTATGTAGCCTACTTCAAAGCAGATACTACTTACAACGGCAAAAACATCGAAGAGATCAACCGGCTGAAGGGCAGGAAACACAAGATCAAACAGGAAGCAGAAACAGTAATGGATATGATGGAGGCCGGTGGTGCCGGCATGGTATTCCATGGCATGTCTGATGAAGACGTGAAAAGGATCATGCAATATCCCTTCAACATGTTTGCCTGCGATGCATCCATACGCATCTTCAACCAGGGAGCACCACACCCTAGGGGTTATGGCACCAATGCCCGGGTATTAAGCAAATATGTTCGGGATGAAAAGGTTCTCTCGCTTGAAGAAGCGGTCCGCCGCATGACCTCCCTACCCGCACAGAAATTTGGGTTAAAGGACAGGGGAATACTTAAAGAAGGTATGGCCGCCGACATCCTTGTTTTTGATGAAAAACAGGTCAGGGATCTTTCCACGTACGATCAGCCACATGCCTACTCGGTGGGCTTCCAATATGTGATAGTAAACGGGCAACTGGTGGTGGAGAATGGGCAGCACCTGGGTACCCGCAACGGCATGACCCTTAAGAATGAAATGACTATGCCTGCAACTGTAAAAAGCTTTTGAGAGTTACCAGGGATAGGAGTAATTGCCAGTATAAAATTCTGACAAATTGCCATTTGTCCTGGCCTTATAGCCCCTATGTAAAGGGTATGCAACACCTTTGTGCCGCCTTCTTAAAGAGCCGTTACATAGGCGGCACAAAGGCGTTACATAGGCGGCACATAGGCGTTGCATAAATGGCTTAGATTAAGCTGTACAATACTTAAAAAGGTTGACAGCAATAATAAATTCCAGTAAAATTGTCATGCTACCGGGCAAGCCTTATGCTGGTAGTTAAAAAGTTAATGTTATAATCACCAGGAGACTGCAGGGTAAATAAATTGAATTTGCGTTTTCAGGGTCCTTTTGTTTATGTTTTTATTTCTTTTATTTACAAATGATAACCCTTATTGTCACAGTTCAAATAGCTGTCTGGTATAGCATAAAAACAATTGATGTGCGCTTTTACAACATCATTGCAATATGGTAGGAGATGGCTACTTGACGGGAATTGATATCCGACCTCAATATGTTCACATTTAATAAGAAATATTTAATCCTCACCATCATCCTTTTTTTAATTGAGGTTTTGATTGCAGTTTTTGTAAGGGATGCTTTTGTCAGGCCTTATGTAGGCGATTACCTTGTGGTTATTTTGATCTATTGCGCAGTTAGAACAGTCTTAAAAGCTTCAGTGTGGAAAGTTGCTGTTGGTGTACTGTTGTTCTCCTTCCTCATAGAAACACTTCAATATTTTCATATTGTAAACAGGCTCGGACTCGAAAACAACGTCGTTGCCAGGTCCGTTATAGGAATTGGTTTCGAATGGATGGATTTTGTGGCTTATACACTGGGAATTCTTACCGTGCTTGCCTTTGAAAGTAAGAAACTAAACCAACGTATAAAGGAAAGGCTATGCATAATTCAAAGCTGATACTGCAACCTGTAAATGAAAAGTAGAGGTTAGGTCAGGGTAATAGGCCGGAGGATGAAATGCCTTCAAACGCATAGCTTTATTGTTTGTAGTTATTCAAAACCTCACATAAAGTCATTAATTTTAAGTTTACAAATCAATGTATGTCCAAAGACGAGATCAAATATGAAATTAACCGGGTTCTGGACAAGTTCTCCAGTAATGCACTGGAAGAATTACTCTCTTTTTTAAAACAGCTGGAGGAAAGGAAAAATTCAGCCACTCTTAATTCTGATGTGTTGCAAAGAATTCTTTCAGAGGATAAGGAACTCCTTGAGAAACTTGCTCAATGATAAGTCTTAGTCAGGTAGAGCAAATTCATAAAATTCTAATAGATCAATTTGGAGGTAGCTATGGAATTAGGGATAATGGCACATTGTCATCTGCTCTTTCAAGGCCTTACTCAACATTTGATGGCAAAGAGCTATATACGACTGCAATACAAAAGGCCTCTGCACTTATTGAAAGTATTCTTATAAATCATCCTTTCGTTGATGGAAACAAAAGAACTGGATATGTACTCATGCGAATATTATTAATGGAATCTGGCCTTGATATTACTGCTACTCAAGAAGAGAAATATCAGTTTATAATACGTATAGCCTCAGGCAAATACAACTTCAATGACATCATTTATTGGTTGGAACACAATACCAGGAAGAATAACAGCTAAGAAAAACTTTTTAAAGGACACTTACTCTTTCAACAACAATATTGTTTATGCAAATCATTAATTAAGAATAGATGCCTTCGCATAGTTTATATGTTGATGCAGTTCATTAATTAAGCCACTGTCATTCCTTGCCAGTGTTTAAAAAAAACAGCCCCAGGGTTAATGGAGCTGCTGGTTATCTCTATTAGATGAAATAATAATGCACCTTAATTGCTAACCGATTTGTTTCAGTATTTCCCTGTGGCTGCTTTCCACGTGTGGTTTGAATTCTTCGTACCATTTCTTCCATTCTTCTTCGTGCATACTGCTGCTAAGTGAGAGCTCGTAATCAGCCAGGTGCTCAAAACCTTCCTCCATGATCAGGCGGTAAGAATCACCGGTAAAGTCAGTGAGTATCCGCATATTCTGTGCCTCAGGCATCATCTGTTTGCTCCTGGCCTCATCAAGTAGTTTTTTAGCTTCGCGGAAATGGCCGAATTTAAGCCTGAAGATATCCCTTACCAGGAAGGTGGTTTTTTGACTGGAGGCCGCTGAAGGTGAGCCAAGTTGCTGCATTAATACATCACTGGCCATGTAGATGCGGGCTTCTTTGATTAATCCATCCTTCAGATCATAACTCACACAGACAGGAAAACTGACTTCCTTGTTGGTGGGAGCTATGCCCATGAATTCACCGATATGCTTCCCACGAATGATAGCCTCCAGCTGGGCCTTGTCTTCAATGATGATGTAATTCTTTATATCCGCTTTGGCATCGAAGGCTACATGGTAAATGTAATGCAACATGGCACCTACCTCGGCTCTGCCGGTATAGGTTTCGCCTGTGCAAAGGTTGCGGTACACACCATCTTCGGCAACATACTTTACATCATGTGTCTGGAAAAAGTCAAGCATATTCTTTTGAGCGGTGGTCAATGCTTGCTTTTGCGTCATTGTTTCTTCCATAAAAGAATAGTTTATGAGGTTAAGAATGAATACATTTTTAAGCTGAACTATTCAGGGGATAAGGAGTAGTTTGGAGAGGGGGATTTTGTTTAGGGAAGGTACGAAGAATGGGAATGTCGAACAATAGAACAAGGATTATTGAATGTCGAACAATAGAACAAGGAATGTCGAATATCGAAGTTGTTTAGGTTGGAGAGGCTTTTTTAACTGAACATATTTTAGACCATTTGAAATGCTCAATAAACAATGCTCAATGTTCAATATTCAAGGAAGAGGAGAACTAAGATTGATAAGATTAGAATGGATTATTGGGGATGTCCGGGAGGTTTCCTACTTTTCAACTAGTCAACCCGTCAACTTTTCAACCCCAATTTATACTATATACTTATTTGAATGTTTACACAAAATCAATTTCCATTTACATGAATATTCATTGATTTGGAGCGCAGGTAAACCAATGCTTTGCGAAGATCCAGGGGATAAACTTCCTGTTTTTGTTTCTGGCGGGCGCGGATGGAAAGACGGCGAACCAGCTTCTTTGAATATTTAGCAAACATCCATAAGCCTAGGAAGCAATCCAAAACAACCATCAGTGGGAATAAAATGACGCTTACGGCGAGGTAAATAAAATGACCCGTTATGTCCAGTAATTGATTCATGTGTACAATAATTCAGGATGAAAGGCTAATTAATCGATCGTAGGATATGTAACGGATTCCGGTCGGAATTCAGAGGATGGAACTGGATAATAAGATAGACAAATTTTTCAGCATTTCCGATGCTCTGACACGATATCTTTTTTCACTAAAGGAATACCGAACAGTACTAATAAAGAAAAAGATATGCCAAACACTACAGGCCGCTTTTTATTCGTATATCTACGTGAAGATGTATTGTTTTTTGAGGTTTGTAAATAGTAAGTTGGATGAATTGGGGATTTGAAGGTCTGAATGGGGTGAATATTTGTGGATTTGCTTGTCTTTTCAATTGATCAAGCCATTGATTCCCTTGAGGGTTATCATTCCCTATGTTATAAATGGTCTTTACATTGCGTCATATTCTATTTCACTTTTAATTGTAAACGCATGGTAGCTCCTCGCAAACATTCAGGAATTGGTTTCCTTTTTTTTCTTTTTACTTTTTTGCAATTGAAGGTTGATGGGCAGCAGTCAATTGTTAACTGGTGGTTGACCAACCCCGATAATACCGCTGTATTGCAAAAACAAAAAGCCCTGCCCACGTCAGCAAAAGCAGCTGGCAACGGTGCCGTGATCAATGTAAATGATAAGGAGGTCTTTCAGACCATGGATGGATTTGGATTTGCATTAACAGGCGGTAGTGCTACCCACATCATTAAAATGTCTGCGCCCACTAGGAAAGCTTTATTGAATGAATTGTTTACTACGGCAGGTAATAATATTGGTGTGAGCTACCTGCGGGTAAGCATTGGGGCTTCTGATCTGAACGATCATGTATTCTCTTATGATGATATGCCACCAGGAGAAACAGATACAGCCATGAAGCACTTCGACCTGGGACCTGATAAGAAAGATGTGATACCAGTGTTGAAAGAGATATTGGCCATAGCACCAAAAATAAAGATCCTTGGATCGCCATGGTCACCACCTGCGTGGATGAAGACCAACCATGATACAAGAGGCGGAAGATTGAATCCTGAATATTATGCTGCTTATGCCAAATATTTTGTTTTGTATATACAGGGCATGGCAAAGGAAGGAGTTACTATAGATGCTGTGACGGTTCAAAATGAACCCCTGCATCCGGGTAATAACCCCAGCCTGTTGTTACCAGCCCCAGATGAAGCTATATTCATCAAAGACCATTTAGGGCCAGCCTTTGCAAAAGCAGGCATTAAAACAAAGATCATTATCTACGACCATAATGCAGACAGGCCAGACTACCCGATAGATATTCTGAATGACAAAGAGGCCAGGAAATATATTGATGGTTCGGGATTTCATTTGTATGGAGGTGACATAGAAGCGCTCACTGACGTGCATAATGAACACCCGGATAAGCATATCTATTTTACAGAACAGATGGTGGTGCAGCCGGATGCATCTAATGGTTTTCATATTGCTGATCCGGTGGAAAGAGTGATCATAGGGGCCTGCCGTAACTGGTGTAGAAATGTATTGTTATGGAACCTGGCTGCAGACCCTGAAAATAAGCCATTTACAGATAGGGGTGGCTGCAGCATGTGCCAGGGTGCAGTGACCATTGATGACGATAAAGTAACCCGCAACCTGGCCTGGTATGCATTGGCTCATGTATCGAAATTTGTTCCCCCGGGATCAATTCGCATTGGTTCCAGCACTTCTGATAGTTTGAAGAATGTGGCCTTTAAAACACCGGCAGGAAAAATGGTCTTACTGGTAGCGAATATTTCCGAAAAGGATCAATCATTTATCATCCGGTATAGATCCAGGGCTGTTAATGCTCAATTGAAAAAAGGGGCAGTTGCTACATATGTATGGTAGGCCTGGGGACTGTTATTTTATACTACAACCTTATTTGAATTACTTGTTATGAATAAAAAAATCAAAAGCACTATAATAAAATCCTTCCTGTTTATTGCCTGCTTATTGTTTGCTTTTCAACCTCTACTCAGGGCCCAGGGATTTTTGAAGGCAAAGGGTAAGGACATTGTCAATGAAAAAGGGCAGAATGTATTGTTGCGAGGTATAGGGCTTGGGGGTTGGATGTTGCAGGAAGGTTATATGCTGGGTATAACGGCTGAAGGACAACAACAACACAAGATCAGGCAAAGAATAGATTCACTCATAGGACCTGAAGCTACGCAGGAATTCTATGATACCTGGCTGGCCAACCATACTACCAGGGGTGACATAGATTCATTAAGGTCATGGGGATTCAATTCGGTACGGTTGCCCATGCATTATAATCTTTTTACCCTGCCGGTAGAAAAAGAACCAGTAGCAGGACAAAATACCTGGCTTACCAGGGGATTTGAAATGGTGGATAGCTTGCTGGCCTGGTGTGCAGCCAATAAAATTTATTTGATCCTTGACCTGCATGCTGCTCCTGGCGGGCAGGGAAATGACCTCAATATCTCTGATCGCGACCCATCACTTCCTTCTTTATGGGAGAGTGAGGCCAACAGGAATAAGACCATTGCTTTATGGAAAAAGCTGGCTGAAAGGTATGCAGGCAAACAATGGATAGGGGCCTACGATATTTTGAATGAACCCAATTATGGATTTACTGATACTGCAGACAGGAACGGCCTGAAGGAAACCAGGAATGAACCATTGAAAAAGCTGCTGGTAGATATAACAAAGGCGATAAGAGAAGTAGATCATAATCACATCATTGTTATTGAAGGCAACGGCTGGGGCAATAATTACAATGGCATGTTGCCGCCATGGGATGATAATATGGTGCTTAGCTTTCATAAATACTGGAATAAAAACGACAAGGCTTCCATACAGAAAATAGTAGACACTCGCGAACAATACAATGTACCTGTATGGCTGGGTGAAACAGGTGAGAATTCAAATGTTTGGTATGCCCAGGCGGTGCAACTGCTGGAAGAAAATAATATTGGCTGGGCATGGTGGCCATTGAAAAAGCTTGGTGTGAATAATCCTTTACAAATAAGATCCAACCTGAATTACCAGGATGTTTTGAACTACTGGAACGGCAAGGGAGAAAAGCCTCGTGAAAGTAATGCCTATAGTGGTTTGCTGGAACTGGCCACTTATACAAGGGTAGGCACCAACAGGGTGCACCGGGACGTAATAGATGCGCTGATGCGCCAGCCACATATCAATAAAACGGTCCCTTTTGCAAAAAACAATATCCAGAATGGAACCGTATTAAAGGCAGTAAATTATGACCTGGGTAAAAATGGATATGCCTATTGGGATAGTGATACAGCAGATTACAGGGTGTCTGGTATAAAAGGGGTTGGCAACAGGGGAAGGACGTATAGAAATGATGGTGTGGACATTGTAATGGACTCAGCTCATTATGAAACCTATTATGTAAATCATATTGAAGCCGGTGAATGGCTGCAATACACCATTGATGTAAAGCAAAAAGGAATTTATAACATTGGCCTGTCTGTAGCATCAGAGATTACCGGTGGTGCAGTATCCATTACCATCAATAATAAAATAGCTGGCAATAAACAAATGGTACCTCTTACTGGTGCAAAAAAATGGACAACCCTGTGGTTTAAAAATGTGAACCTTGCTGCTGGCAGGCAATTGCTTAGGATATATGCAGGCAAAGGAGGATTTGATTTTAGTTCTATAAGCTTCGATCGAAAAAAATAAGGGAACCTGGAGAGAACTTAGGAGCCTTGATATAGGGTATGTGTACATGCGGCAGCTTAATGGTATTTTAGCTATGCAAAAACATTGCTGATATGAATAAAAAGATAAAATGTTTGATTATTGTTTTGCTGCCTTTTATAGTATTGGCACAAACCAACCAGGACAAGCAACTGCTAACACCTGAATTGCTATGGAAACTTGGAAGGGTTTCCGGGCTGGGCATCTCTAAAGACGGTCAATATGTGCTTTATAGTGTCAACACCCCAAATGTGGAAGCGAACCGTTCATCAAGTGCCACTTATCGCATTCCTGTAAATGGCGGTGAGCCGGAAGTCATAACAAATGTCGATAGCTTACTACCTAATAAGAATATTTCACCAGATGGCAGGTATATCATCTATAATAAAGAAGTGCAGGTTAAAAAGATCAAAGGCAACGATCTGTATCCCGATCTTCCTCAATCAAATGCCTATGTTTTCGATAACCTCAATAACAGGCATTGGGATACCTGGGAGGATGGAAAGTTTGACCATGTGTTCCTGGCTCCTGTAGGCAAAACATCAGAAGAAAAAGACCTGATGCCTGGTGAACCCTTTGATGCACCGCAAAAACCTTTTGGCGGTGATGAAGATTATATCTGGAACCCCGATAGCAGGCATGTAGTATATGTTACCAAGAAAAAGTATGGTAAGGATTATGCCATCAGCACCAATACCGACCTGTATGAATATGATATAGCAACTGGCAAAACAAAAAACCTTACCGTTGGCCGCCCTGGTTATGATATCAATCCATCCTATAGCAAGAATGGAGTGCTTGCCTGGCTAAGTATGAAACGCGAAGGTTATGAATCTGATAAACAGGACCTGCTGGCTACCACACCTGCAGGTATAATTAACCTGACAGGGCACAGGGATGATATCCACGTGGAGGGTTTCCGCTGGGCTGAAGATGGCAGGAGTCTTTTCTTCTATGCTCCTATCAACGGTACACTTCAATTATTTAAAGTGGACTATACAGGGCTAACTAAAAAACTGCCAACCATACAACAATTAACTAAAGGTGATTTTGATATTACAGGAATAGTAGGTCAAAA
The DNA here is from genome assembly GCF_900129295.1 of Flavisolibacter ginsengisoli DSM 18119. Taxonomy (GTDB): domain Bacteria; phylum Bacteroidota; class Bacteroidia; order Chitinophagales; family Chitinophagaceae; genus Flavisolibacter; species Flavisolibacter ginsengisoli. Next base: position 51,526 of record NZ_FQUU01000012.1, on the reverse strand, counting down.
AGGCAATACGCTGGTGGTTTCAAAAACAGATATGAACCATGCCGCAGAATTGTATACAGTAGATGTCAATAGCGGTAGCATGAAGCAACTGACGCATGTAAATGACAACATGAACGCTTCTCTGGCTCAATGCAAAACAGAAAGAAAGTTTGTTACTACAACGGACGGGAAGCAGATGCTTGTATGGATGGTATATCCGCCAGGCTTTGATCCGGCTAAGAAATATCCAACCCTTTTGTATTGCCAGGGAGGTCCGCAATCAGCCTTAACGCAGTTTTATTCTTTTCGCTGGAACTTCCAGTTGATGGCGTCGCAGGGATATATTGTTGTAGCGCCTAACCGACGTGGTATGCCCGGTCATGGCACCAAATGGAATGAAGAGATCAGCAAAGACCATGGTGGACAGGCTATGAAAGACTACCTGTCTGCAATAGATGCTGCTGCCAAAGAAAAATATGTTGACAAGGACAGACTGGGGTGTATAGGCGCTTCTTATGGAGGTTATTCTGTGTATATGCTGGCAGGCATTCACAACAACCGTTTTAAAAGCTTTATAGCGCATGATGGCATTTTTGATATGCGCAGCATGTATGGTACAACGGAAGAGTTGTGGTTTGTCAACTGGGACTGGGGTGGTCCATACTGGGATAAGAAAAATGCAGCAGCGCAGAAGTCCTATTCCTTATTTAACCCTATCAACTATGTTGATAAATGGAATACGCCCATCATGATCGTGCAGGGTGGAAAAGACTACAGGGTTCCCATAGAACAGGGATTGCAGGCATTCCAGGCTGCACAGCTCAGAGGTATTAAAAGTAAACTGCTCTACCTGCCTGATGAAAACCATTGGGTATTAAATAGTCAGAATGCATTGGTGTGGCAGCGGGAGTTTTTTAAATGGCTTACTGAAACGCTGCCATCTAAAGACAAGAAAGGATTTTAAATAGAAAAATGTTTGTTGTAAAGGTGAAGCACTGCTTCACCTTTTGTTTTATAGTTTAGACCCACAGAATTTACAATAACGGGCATTGCTATCATGACCTTCACGACCACAATTGGGGCAAACCTCTGAGCCTTTGGTCTGCCGGCGGGCCATGGCCACTTCGGCAGTGAATATACCCGTGGGTACGGCAATGATGCCATAACCTATGATCATGATGACGGAGGCTATAAATTTACCCATAGGAGTAACGGGTGATATATCACCATAACCAACAGTGGTAATGGTAACAATAGCCCAGTAGATGCTGTCAGGTATGCTGTCAAATCCATTCTCTCCATTTTCTACCAGGTACATAACAGACCCAAGAATAATAACCAGCGATAAGACTACCAGCATGAATATGCTGATCTTTTTCAGGCTGGCCCTTAGTGCACTCCCCAGGTAATCCATTTCACTTAAATAATGATTGAGCTTGAAGATCCTGAATATACGCAGCAGGCGCAGGGCACGCAACACCAGCAATGATTGGGCGCCTATAAAAAAGATACTGAGGTAGGAAGGGATAATGGCCAGCAGGTCAATAGTGCCGAGAAAAGAACGGACATAAAGAAGGGGTCTTTTAATACAGATAAGCCGAAGGATGTATTCAATTGTAAATAGGATGGTAAATGTCAATTCCAAAACATCGAACAGCGTTCCATAACGTAGATGGTAACGTTTGACACTATCCAGCATAACCACCAGTATACTAGCCAATATGACAACCAGAAGCGTGACATCAAAGGCTTTTCCGGCAGTAGTGTTGGATTCATAGATCACATCGTGCAGTTTTTTCTGCCAGTTGCTACCATCTGCATGTGAAGTTTTTGCTTTCATTCTTCCTTAATAAAGGTAGTTAACACCCGTAGAGCTTCATAATTTTATCCATGCGTTTTGAAACTAATCGTTGGTCAAAGGATGAGTTTCTATTGTTCTTTTGGCCGGGAAATAACAAAGGGCATAATATTTTCAATAAATAGTTTATATAAAATGCAATAACTATGAGCCAGGCATTTGTTCGTGAAAGTGATGAGCAATGGCTGCACGAGGTGCAGCCTACCCTAAATGCACTTGTAGTATACCTGACGAGGGAAAATAATGGTGTGCGGGTGTATGAACAAAAGAATTTTGTTGATAAGCAGGGAATTGAAGTTCATGTAATGAGCAATGGATTGAACTATGCAAAGGATAAAGAAGGAAAGTGGTATGTGGTATGGTAAAACTATGAAACCGGATAAATAATTAGGTAAGAATCGGTCTCCTTTTCATTTTGATTAATAATATATGTTTGGGAATTGGAGAAGTGAGAAGAGATCAATAGCAAAAAACTCAACATGTCAGCTCCGCATCTGAACGAGATCATTGATAACCTGAGCTTAACGTACCATCTCGAGAATTCTTCTTTAGGAATCATCTTATGTGACAGCCATTTAAATATAATTTACTCATCAGAAAAAGCCCAGGAAATATTTGGTTGGGAACCCGGTGCCTATTTGCAAAACCCTATTTCAATTGAAAGTATGGTGTATGTGGAAGATGCCGATAAGGTGATACAGGTCATTGAAGAAATATCCTCGGGAAAGGTGTTGCATAACCAGGGCATCAATAGAAATTATACCGCTTCGGGAGAAGTGATCTATTGCCAGTGGTATAATTCTGCCCTGGTAGATGATGCCAGGCAAGTCGTTAACATTTTGTCCCTGGTGCAGGATGTCACACTTCAAATGCAAAATAGTTTAGCCCTGCAGGCGAGCGAACACCAGTTGTCCCAGATGTTCAATGGGGCGATAGATCCAATGTGGTTGATAAAAGTGGAGGGTAATTCCAGGTTCACTTTTGAGAGAATTAATACGGCTTTTTCAAAGGTTACAGGATGGTCGAAAGAGCAGGTAATTGGCAAGCCTATTGAATCTGTGATGCCTGCATCTTCTCATGAGTTGGTACATGAGAAATACAATGAAGCGATAAGATCCTACCGGATCATTGACTATGTAGAGGAGGCGGCCCACCCGGCAGGAATAAAATATGGCGAGATACGGGTCATTCCACTGGTTGATGAAAATGGTAATATCAATCGCTTGTTGGGTATTGCAAATGATATCACAGAAAATGTACTATTACAAAAAAAGCTGGAAGCGGAACGAGACCTTTATAACCGCAAGATCACTTATGCTGCAATTAAAGGGCAGGAATTGGAAAGAGCCAAGGTAAGCAGTGAATTACATGATAATGTGAACCAGGTGCTGACGACTGTAAAATTGTATATAGAGCTCTGTAAGGATGATAGGGTTGATAGTAACGAAATACTTTCCAAATGCTCCTTACTGCTAAACAGGACCATAGATGATATCCGGAGCTTGTCAAAGCAATTGTCGGCGCCTTCTTTAGGCAAAATAAATTTCAGAGAAACACTGAATGACCTGGCAACCTCCATAAGCACTGCTTCTCAAATGAATGTGAATCTTAGTATAAATATGGAAAACTGTTCTGAAATGGATAATGAGTTACACCTTACTATTTACCGCATTGTTCAGGAACAGCTGACCAATATTATTAAATACGCTAAGGCCAGCATAGTGGATGTTATGTTAGAGCATGTGAATGGAATAGTACAACTTGTGATTAAAGACAATGGGGTTGGTTTTGATACTTCTCAAAAGACCAATGGCATTGGCCTGACAAATATGCGCAGCCGGGCTGCTATATTAGGAGGTAACGTAGCCATAGAAAGCCAGCTACACATGGGTACCAAGGTGACTGTTCAATTTCCTGTCAGGATTATTGGAGATAGATGCATACCTGCTGAAGTAACAGAAAGTATTTATACCGGGCTGTAACAGTATTGTATGCAATGCTATTTTTATTCAACAGAGAGCACCATTATTTGTTGAAGCTCAGCATGTATATTTCATTAAGATCTGCATTCGGGCAAAGAAAAACTTTAAGAGTATAATTCAGTAAGCTATCGTTATAAATAAAAGACCGGCCAGGTGAAGCCTGGCCGGTCTTTTATTGTGGGATTCAATACATTCATCATTTGTAGGCAATAGATTTATCCCGGGGCCAGCTATTATTGCTATTGTCAGCATCCATAAAAAGGCCTCCGTCTATTCTTACTGAATCAGGTTCTTTTTTTGATTTGATCTTTATTAGAGACTTGTGCTGGTTATTCTTCCAAACTGCAGCCGATTGGTGAATTCTTTCTGAAGTTCCATCCTTGTAATGAATAAACAGGTCAAAGGGTGCAGCCATTCCACCAACATTCTCAATAGCCACAAAAGAACCCGTTTTAGTCTTGCTTATATTTTTGATTGACAGGTCAATGTAATTATGGGAAAAGAACCAGTTGTTCCAGAACCAATCTAAATTCTGTCCCGAGGTCCTGTTAAAAGAATAGAAGAAATCCCAGGGGAGGGGGTGTTTGCCATTCCATTGGCTCATGTATTCATGTAGACATTTTTTGAAAAGTTGATCTCCAAGCATATCCTTAATGGCAAGGTAACCCAGAGCGGGCTTGCCATATTCATTAATGCCCAGGCCACCACCGCTAAGGTTAGGGCCAGGTGTAATAATAGGAAGGTCTTGAGATTGTGAGGGGTCATTGTTCCAGTCCACGACCCGGAATAGTTTGAACATGGAGTCAGCCTTCTCAGTGCCCATCATGTCCCGGTTAAACAGGCACTCAAATGTAGTAGCCCAGCCTTCATCCATAAATCCATAGCGCGTTTCATTTATCCCCATATAAAATGGCATGTAGGTATGCGCTATTTCATGCATGGCCACAAAACGGGAAAATGAGGTGTCGTCATAGGTTTCATCATTAGCCATCATTGGGTATTCCATACCTGCATATCCCTGGAAAACGGTTGTCTTTTCATATGGGTAAGGAATGCCAGGCCAGTTGTTAGATAACCAGGCAAGGGCCTCTTTTGCGAAATGAACTACATGATGGAAATCGGCCGCTGTATCATTATACGCTGCCTGTGCGGAAGCCCTTCTACCCGTTTTACCATCCACTACAACGCTGGATGCATCCCATACAAAATGATCGCTGATTCCAAAAGCCACATCCGGTACATTATGGGCTGAGAACTTCCAGGTATTCATGCCGTTTTGCCTGGTGACCTGTTTTTGCAAAAGCTCCTGTTGGGTAGCGACATGCACCACTTCATCTGAGGTCAGAGAGTTACTGAACTTTTTTGCAATGCCGGGTTGTAATACTTCCGAAGGATTTAAAAGTGTGCCGGTCCCCCAAACAACATAGTTTTCCGGCACCTGCACCTGCACCGAATAACTATTAAAGTCATTATAAAACTCAAGTGCATCATTAAAATTGGTGAAATCCCATCCCTGGTAATCATCATAGACAGCTACACGGGGATAACTATAGGCCAGGAAATAGCTAGTGGAATCGATCATGCCTTCCCTGCCGCTTTGAAGAGACACATCGTAATGCCATTTGATAAATAACTGAACTGAGTCTTTGGCATTCAAGGGTTGATTTAGTTTCACAGGCACCGTGGTATAATAATAAGGCTGGTTATTCCAGGCCTGGGCTTTTCCATTTACTGAAAAAGAATCAATATGTACACCCTGTGTAAGGTATTTTTCATTTGCACCTCCGGTTCTTGGTGCACCTGGTTTGTGAATGTTCACAATGAGCTTAAAGGCAAGGAATGATAAAGTGTCGGGACTATTATTGAAGTAGGTGATGGTTTCACTACCCTGGATGGTACGATTAGGGGGCGCAACAGAAAGGGAAATATTATAGTGTGCCCTGTTTTGCCAGTAGTTACTTCCAGGCCTACCGTCCCTGGAACGCGTCCCCTTCTCATAAGCTTTTTTAACATCACGTGGAGTATAGAGTTCCTGGGCATGTGCCAGGTTAAAGGAAATGGTAAATAAAACGACTACGATCAAACGAAACATATCTGGTAAGTATTTAAGGTGGAAAATAGTTAGTAAAAGATTTATACTAATAGTTTTTTGATAACCGGTAGATCTCCAGATTCAAAGGAATAGAAATATACAATAAATAATTTCTTACCTTAACTACCTATACATATCTCACTTACATGCGCATATTATTTGTTATTGTAACAGTATTGCTTCTCATTAGTTGTGAATCAGCCGGATTTGACAGTGATAAAAGACAGATCAGGGCAAAAGATGAAATTCGAGCTAAGCTACCTCCCAGGTCCACAGACTTTGATGTCGAATCGTTTAAAGAGGATACTTTGCACAACTGGCCCGACAGCAATTTTAAAGATCCTTTGCAATATTCGCTGGGCTATGTGTTCAAAGATTCATCAGGAAACATACACCACGAAAATGGCCGCGTACTATTTACGCCAGATGGCAAGTCTGTGATTCAAACAATAACAGGAGATAGTTCCCAGATCCATTAAAATCTTTATTATGCGTCCACCATTGCAACGCTTTCTTTCACTTGATGTGTTCCGGGGCATGACCATCTGCTTTATGATCATTGTGAATACACCGGGCAGCGGAGCTACACCTTTTGCACCCCTGGAGCATGCCACCTGGCATGGCTTTACTCCAACTGACCTGGTGTTCCCATCTTTTTTGTTTGCTGTAGGCAATGCCATGAGCTTTTCATTGGATAAATACCGCGAATTAGGTTCTGGTGCCTTTTTTAAAAAAGTGCTTTCAAGAACCATACTGATATTCCTTTTAGGTTACCTTATGTATTGGTTTCCTTTTTTCAGACTGGATGCGCAACATCATATAATCGGTGCACCAATAGGTCATACAAGGATCATGGGCGTATTGCAACGTATTGCCCTGTGCTATTTTTTCGCTTCCCTATTTATTCATTACCTCTCGCGTAAACAGATAATTATTGTCAGCATATCCCTTTTGTTAAGCTATTGGATCTTACTGCTAATATTCGGTGATTACCAGCAACCATTCAGCATGCTAGGGAATGCAGGTATGTATCTTGATAGATTCCTGATGGGGACAAACCATTTATATCATGGTGAGGGAATTCCGTTTGACCCCGAAGGATGGTTAAGCACACTGCCTGCAATTGTTAACGTAACAGCCGGGTACCTGGCAGGTAAATACATTCGTGAAAAAGGAAAGAATTATGAAGCGATCACCCACCTGGTTCTTGTGGGTTTTGGGTTGATCTTTTTAGCACTCTGGTGGAATATGATATTCCCGGTGAATAAAAAACTATGGACTTCTTCATTTGTATTGCTTACATCAGGTATTGATCTTGTACTCATAGGCGCACTTATCTATGTGATCGAGTTGCGGAATTGGAATAAGGGCGGTTGGACGAACTTTTTCCTGGTCGTTGGGAAAAACCCTTTGATCATTTACCTTCTTTCTGAATTACTGGTTACCGTGCTGTTTATGATACCTATGGGTAATGGCTATAGCCTTTTTGGCTGGATCAATAAAGTATTATTCCAGGTCATTGCACCCGGACCGGTGGGGTCTTTCCTTTTTGCCATTACCTATATGCTGCTATGCTGGTGTGTGGGTTGGTGGATGAATAAAAGGAAGATCTATATCAGGGTATAATAAAAATTCAACAGTAACTTAAAATATGGACATGGAAAAAAACGATAAATCCAGGAGGTCTTTTATTACCAAAGCCACCAAGGCGGCAATAGGGGCTTCGCTCTTTCCATCTATTGTTACCGCCCGCGACAAGGCCCGTCACCTGGAGAATCTGCAGCGTGCAAAACAGCATTACAGTGCTAATGACCAGTTGCAGATTGCTTTGATAGGTTCGGGGGGAATGGGAGTGGCTGATGCTACAACAGCACTGACAGTACCAGGGATTAAGCTATTGGCAGTATGCGATCTGTATGATGGGCGTTTGGCGGAAGCCAAAAAAAGATGGGGCAATGATATTGCTACCACCCGTGATTTCCGGGATATTCTCAACCGCAAGGATATAGACGCAGTGATCATTGCCACTCCGGATCATTGGCATAAGGATATATCTGTAGCTGCCATGAATGCAGGCAAGCATGTGTATTGCGAGAAACCCATGGTGCACGAGATATCAGAGGGAGCAGCGGTAGTGGCCGCACAGGAAAAGAATAAAGTAGTATACCAGGTAGGCAGCCAGGGCTTGAGTTCACTGGGCAATGAAAAAGCAAAAGAATTATTGAAGGCTGGCGCTATTGGACAACTTAATTATGCTGAGGGATTCTGGGCCCGTATGTCCCCTACGGGTGCCTGGCAATACCCCATTCCTGCTGATGCTTCTCCTGCAACTGTAGGCTGGGATGCCTTCATTGCCAATACCAACAAAAGACCTTTTGATGCTACCCGGTTTTTCCGATGGAGGAATTACAGGGATTATGGTACCGGTGTATCGGGGGACCTGTTCGTCCATTTATTTTCAAGCCTTCATTTTGTAACCGGTTCCCTGGGGCCCAATAAGATCATGGCAACCGGCGGACTTCGTTATTGGAAAGATGGCCGTGAAGTTCCGGATATCATGCTGGGTATGTTTGACTACCCTGAGACCAACATTCATCCACCATTCAATTTATCACTCAGGGTAAATTTTGTGGATGGTACAGGAGGCACCAATTACCTGCGCATGGTGGGAAGTGAAGGATCCATGACTGTTGAGTGGGATAAGGTAACCTTATTCAAAAATCGGAACGTGGTTGATGCAGGTGATCCACTGCTTAAAACAAAAAATGCAGCTTCAGGGAAGGAATATGTTTACGAACGCAAAAGCATGCAACCGCCTGAGAAATTGGAATACACTGCAGAAGAAGGATATAAAGGTGCGCATTTTGATCATTTCTATAATTGGGCAACTGCTATAAGGAACAATAAGAATGTGGTAGAAAATTCATTGTTCGGTTATCGTGCAGCTGCACCTGCCCTTTTGTGCAATGACAGCTATTTCGGTAATAAGATCATGCAATGGGATCCTGAAAAATTAAAGGTGCTGCATGGTTGATAATTCATTTACAATAACATTTCAATAATAACTACCATGATGAAACAATTCTTAGTTCTATCCCTTGTAGCAGTCCTGTTTAATGCCTGCAGCGGCACAAAAGCTGTTACTGATAACAACCTGGGGAAGCAAGAGAAGCAGCAAGGCTATCAATTACTGTTTAATGGACGCAATATGGATGGCTGGCACACTTACCAGAATAAACCCGCTGATTCCTGGAGTGTAAAAGATGGCGCACTGTATTGTAAAGGAAGTTCAACCGATAAATCAGACAGGCGTGCAGACCTGATCACTATAGATCAATTTGAAAATTTTGATCTTTCTGTTGACTGGAAGATCTCCCCGAAGGGCAATAGTGGCATCATGTATATGGTGACTGAAGAGTATCCAACCGCTTATTTAAGCGGCCCTGAATACCAGATCATAGATGATAAGAATTTCCCGGAACACCTGGAAGACTGGCAAAAAACAGGGGCCAACTATGCCATGAACGCCGCTCCCTTGGCAAAACCTAATCCGGTTGGACAATGGAACCACACCCGCATTGTTGTCAACAATGGCCACGTAGAGCATTGGCTGAATGGCACCAAGGTGGTGGATTACCAGCTCTGGACTGATGAATGGAAGCAACATAAAGAAAGTGGTAAATGGAAGGATGCGCCGGGATATGGAGCTTCAAAAAAAGGTCATATTGCACTCCAGGACCATGGAAGCGAGGCCTGGTTTAAGAATATAAAGATTAAAATCCTTTAGCGTCAGCGGGCTGTACTGCAAAACCTTTAGTTTTATTAAAATTACTGCCTTGGGTAAAATGGCTGTTTCTCTATTGGTACCTTCAATTCTGTTGATCAATTGTTTTTCAAATTGAACCCTACCATAATGAAAATAGCAATGCTTCTCACGGCATGGATGACTTTATCCTGCCATAACGGATCAGGAAAAGATGTGCAGGCAGATCCGGATAAATTACCACTGACCCTCCGGAATTTTTACCAGGATAATAATTACAGCGATAAGCCCTCTGCTTTGATTGATGGTGACCTTAAAACACCATTTGTACCTGCATGGAACCTCATCTACCAGCCTAATGATGTGGTTGTGGATATTTCTGATTACAAAGCCAGTATCAAAAAGATAAGGATCTATGATGGCCAGGGAGATAAGTTCAACACCAAATTGATATTGGTACGCAAGGATAATGAGCAGGAAGTGGAAGTTGGCACTTATACAGGAGATAAATATGAACAATGGGTAGAGTTCACACTGCCTACATCCTTTGAAGCTTCGAGGTTTATAATGCGCGGAGGTGCCAATGGCAGTTATGGAAATGAACTGGAGCTGATAGGAGATTATACACCTTATAAGGAACCGGTTTATAACAGGACCAGGAAACCCCTAAAAGATCTTTTAGGTGTAAATGCACACTGGTGGGATTTTTTAAATAACATGAATATGAAGGGCACTGCCATTGTACCCGCAAAGTACAATGCCTTTATGGACCTTGGGCTCACTTCATTAAGGAATTATGGTAATGCAAAAGAATACCAGCCCATAAGGGATAAATGGGCTTTTAATCCTGTACACCAGGGTTGGTATGAAGAAGACCTTTTTGCACAAATAAAAAAGGATCGGCCGGATATGGTTTGCTGGTCAGTGATGCAGGGGCAGTTTGATTTTGTCCGAAGCACATGGGATGTGCCTGACCCCAATTACGGGTTTACAGCAACTGTTTCAGAATACATCAACCACAACACCTGGGGTGTGCTGGTGCTAGAGTCTACCTCAAATAAAAATACGGGTGGTTTCAGGCGCTGGCATATTGAGCTGGCCAGCCCCGTACCTAAGGGAAAAACGGCTAAAGACTTTGCCACGGGTTCATCCAACCAAATGAATATTCCTACCTCTCATCCATCAAGAATTGAAATGGGCGTAGGTGGTAACCTGCCCTATGTGCCAGGCATGAAAGTGATTGTAACCAAGGGCCAATCAAGTGAATTAAATATTTACTATGCTGATAATAATAAAAGAGATGACCTGTCAACCTGGGAGGTTTTGGGAAGAATGGCCTATGTGATGGCTTCCCGGAAAGGAAAGAATGCCAAAGTGCCTGATTACAAAGTGTGGTCGCATGTTGATTATGATCCCGAACATTCTAAATGGATAGCTCCTAATGAAGTGGTGAAAGGAAGCGGTACTGCAGATCTGTTTGAAGGAATGAATGAACCTAATGCATTTTGGGCTGGCTACGATGATTACCTGAATGGCAGGTACCTGGCACCAGCATGGTCCATGATGTATGATGGCAATAAGGGGCAGTTTAAAAATTGTGGTGTTAAGAATGCTGATCCTGCTTTCAAAATGAGTACTTCGGGTTTAGCAACAGCTTCTACTGATATTATGCGTGCTGTTTATTGGTGGAGCAAAAAGAACAGGGGAATAAAAAAAGACGGCAGTGTAGATCTGCCTTTCGATATTATCCAGTTTCATAACTACTCCTATACTGGTGGAGTAAGTCAATATGCCGGCGGCGTTCAGGGAGGTTTACCTCCTGAATTATCAAACGTACTGGATGCGGCAGATGAATTTGTATGGTATTCCAACAAGTATGCGGCCGGCCGGGAAGTATGGATTGGAGAATGGGGTTATGATGTTAATCCCGCATCACCTATGAATGCCCCTGCGTATGGAAAATACACAGCCGAACAAACAAGGGCTAACTGGGCCATAAGGACCATTTTGGAATATGCAGCACACGGTATCGATCGGGCTCAATGGTATCGTTTGTACCAGGATGGTAATTGGGCTGACAAAGATGCCACGCAGTTCTCCACCATGTCATTATTAAGAGAGAATGAGGATAAAACAATCTCCCGGAGATTGGTAGGAGATTATTTCAAGCAGGTTGGTGAACTGGGCGATTATGTTTTTGACAGCAGGGTGAGCGAATCGCCAAGGGTGTTGAAATATAAGAAAGGCAAAGATGTGATGTATGCTATCTGGGGTGTAGAACAAATGAAGAAGGAAAAGGAAAGCAGGCCGGTATTTACCGAGACTACCGGAACTTATGAGTTATCACTTCCTGGTATTAGTTCAGTAATAAAAAAAGAATTCCAGGATGGAAGTGGAGTGATGCGATCTGAGAAGCTTAACGTCAATGGAAAGCTGAACATAAACTATAGTGCAAAGCCTTTGTTTATTGTAGCTACAGAATAACTTATGACCATTCCTACGGACAGACCTGTGTATGAAGGTGAGATAGCCACCTATTGGTTCGATGATGGCATTCTTGTGTCGCTTTCTAAAAGCCCCCGGCGAACAGTTGCTAACATTAGTGCTAATGTGGCCCTGGTTAAGCAAATAACCAATAACAAAAGAGTACCCCTCCTCATCTACCTGTCCAACTCACCGGTTCCTGATAAAGAAACCAGGAAATTTTCAACTACCCAGTTGCCTGTTATTTATTCAGCCATGGCAATGGTATCTAAACCGGGCCTTGCGCAATTTATAATGAGGATACTTTTCCAGTTAAAACCACCACCAATACCCATGAAAAGCTTTACCAATGACAAGGAAGCAAAGGAATGGCTGAAAAAATTTCTATGAGGTAGAATAGGTAATTACTTCGAAGGAACAGATGATCTTATGACGATAAACTACATCTCTTTGGTTCTTTTAATGCCTGTTTATTGGTGCTCTTACCCTTTATCAGTATCGTAGTACCATCCAAAAACAAACATGAAAAGGCCATAACAAATAGTACCGGCAGCAACCATTATAAAATACAGGTGTCCTACATCATCACCTATAAAATCAAATGCCTTATCTGTATTGACTACCAATTGCGGATTGGCTTCTGTGGCAGATTTAATAAAGAAAAAACCAATGATGCCAAGTATGATGCCTCTCGCAAAATGACCAGTCCAGGCAAGTACATGGATGATGTTTTTTTTGCCCTGCTCCATGTATTTAATATCCATTCTTTCCACATAGGTTTTGGTAATTACATATCCTAATTGTACAATGGCTACAATGCAGGTGATGATGCCTGTTGCCAGCAGAAGCTCGTATCCCCAATCCTGCCCAAGAAGATGCCGGGCCATATTTCTTTGCGCAGTAGGCTGACCTGTAATTTTAATATCTCCACTGCCGGACAATGCCTGCAAGGCAGAGAAAGCAATAAGAATATCTGCCAAACTGCTCAAGGCAGTAACTGATCTCCTCAGTATTCCTTTAACATCTTTACCATACCCATAAGGATCTTTGACAGCTTCATAAATACGCCAAATGGTATAGCTAACCATACCCAGGAGTATAAAACCAATAAAGATCTTCCCGATAAAATACTGGTCTAAAAAAGCAAGCAGGCTGGCTTCATCTGCACCACCATGTTTTAGTTTCAAAAAAGAAAGTATCGCAATAATCCCAATGGAAAGATAAATGAGACCGGTAGCCACACAGCCCCACAAGGCGAGGTAATAAAATGGTTTATGTTTCTTTCTTTTTTTGATAGCTATAAATTAAAATCAACCATAGCTCCCAATTCCTGTGCCTGATATATTTAACAGGGTAAATGATTGTCCTGAATGGAAATGAATAGTAAACATAAATTGGGATGGATCATTTTCCATGATATGATATTATTTCTGCAAAAAAGTCTTAATCTTCTTTTATGCCTGACCAACATCCCCCTCCAAAAAATATTGATTGAGTTTCTCAAATATCTCATATTGCTTTGAATCTTATCACTCAACTTTTTAGTTCTTTACAAGTATTATTATGATCAAATAATAAAGCAGATGGAAATACTTATCGAACAAAAAGGTGACTTTATCATTTCTACAGATAAATCAAAGCTTGACTTGTCTTTCATTCATGGGTATTTGTCAAAGGAGGCTTACTGGAGCAAAAACATACCTTTTGATGTGGTTCAAACTGCGGCAAATAATTCCCTGAACTTTGGATTGTATTATAAGAACAGGCAAATTGGGTATGCAAGGGTCATCACGGACTATGCAACCATTGCCTACCTGGGCGATGTATTTATCATTTCTGAATTCCGGGGGCAAGGATTATCAAAATGGATGTTGGACAAACTAATGAACCACCCTGGCTTGCAAGGCCTCAGGCGATGGATACTACTAACCAGAGATGCACATATGTTGTATAAAAAGTATGGATGGACGGAAATTGCCAGCCCTGAAAAATGGATGGAGAAGCATGATCCGGGCGTATATGCAAAAACGCAGGAATAATAGTTTTCTTCATACCCGGGAAATTGTCTGACTTCCAGGCTTTATATGGGGCAATCTTAATGTTGCCAACGTTGAAATGAAGATCTGGGAAAGAAACTGACCTGTAAAAAATCATTTTTTGGTGGCCATTCTTTTCGGTAAATTACCCTTAAATAATCTTTATTATGCATACTGTCAACCAGATCCTTTCCCGTAAGGGCTCCCATGCTATTTCTATTCATGTGCATGCTACCGTACTTGAAACCCTCAAATTAATGGCGGAAAAAAATATAGGATCAGTAGTAGTGCTGGATGATAATGAACAATATTGTGGTATTGTTACAGAAAGAGATTACTCCCGTAAGGTTATTTTAAAAGGCAAGAGCTCTACAGACACCAGTGTGGAAGAGATCATGTCTACAGACCTGCCCCATGTTTCTCCTAAGGATACAGTAGAGCATTGCATGGAACTAATGTCTGATAATAATATCAGGTATATTCCTGTATTTTCAGGCAATGAGCTGAAAGGCATCGTTTCCATGAGTGATGTGGTGAAAGAAACAATGCTAATGCAACAGGAAACAATTGACCACCTGCATCAATACATCAGCCTCTGATCAGAATACAGTAAAAATTGTGCAAGGCATTATAATGAATCATTTTATCATGCTATTGCATAAGTTCAACCCTTGGTATTAATTTTGAATCATTTATAATCCGAAAGTATCGGCTATGACTAAACGCACATATATATTGATCTTCTCCCTTTTAGGGTTTTTCTCTCTTGGTTACGCCATTTACAGGTCTACCAGTGTACGTACCACTGTTATGGAGAATGGTATGCAGGTAGTATATGGCGAACCCCAGCACGGGCTTATCCTTGGACTTTGCCTGTTAGCAGGTATGTGTATCCTCGGAATCGTCCTGTTATTAATGGATCGTAAGGACTGGACCGAAGATGCTAAAGTGCTTTCAAAAAGGACTGTAGAACCATTTAAATAGGACATCTGTTTATTCTGTACATTGCTTTTTTAAATAAACTATGTACCGTAAGAAACCTGATGTAGATGTGATTATGGATATCCTGGATGCCGCTGTAGCAGCATATCCTTCATCTGCATTCCTGAAAAGCCTGTGGGGCCAATACCAGGAACGTGGTGGGCTTAGTAAAAAGCAACTGGAAGGTTTATTTAAAAAAACACAGACCTTATCCACTATTCCTGATAATAAAAGAGCCACATTGCAGGCTGAAATATTAAAAAGGCCAAACAGGTACAAATCTGATAAACCTGCCACTACACCTCTATACCAAAAAGATGAACGAATTGGTGCTATGGTAGAAGGTGTGCTAAATAAATATCCTCAACACAAAAGAGTACTTTACTTTAAACTGCGCTATGATAATAATGAAACATTATCTACTGCCGAGGTTACTGAACTGGAAAAGTTTTACAAGCTAAGTGGGGGCAAGTTACCTGGTTGATCTGTTGCATATTTCTTAATGTTCTTCACGCAACACGTATTAACTTTTCTAACTGGTATACTAATGCGAAATTTGCTCTCCCTTCACACCTAAAACCAGTTTTGACCATGAAAAAAACCATCTTCTTTTCTACCCTTATTATGTCCTTTTCTCTATTGTTTTTATCTTTTGTAAATAAGGATACCAAGGATGAGATTGCTGTAAAATCTGTAAAGGCCACCACTTCCCTTTCATTACCCACATTGGCTGATAGCTTATTTGACAGCCTGCATTTAGACTCTCTTGGGTTAACCCATGAGGCTGTTGATTATGCGGTAAAAGGTTTCAGCAAGCTGGACAGCTTAGGCAAGGTGAATAATCCTTATTTAACCATTGTTGACCTTAGCCAGTCATCAAGGAAAAAAAGATTTTATATCATAGACATGCGTTCTCATCAATTGGTATGGAACACATTTGTTTCTCATGGAAAGAATTCAGGAGTTGATATGGCAGAGAAATTTTCCAACCAAATGAATTCTGAAGAAAGCAGCCTTGGTTTTTATGTAACAGAAAATACATACACAGGCAAGCATGGTTTGTCGCTGCGCATCAATGGCCTGGAAGAAGGATTTAATTCAAATGCTGAAGCTCGCGGAGTAGTGGTTCATGGTGCACCATACGTTAATGCTGACAGGGTGAACAGTGGTTATATGGGTCGTAGCCAGGGATGTCCTGCTTTACCTGTAAATGAATATGCAAAGGTGATCAATATCATCAAAGATGGTTCTGTACTTTTTGTATATCATCCATCTACAACATACCTGCAATCTTCTCCTATATTGAATAGCTGATCTTATATACATAATTTAAAAGCCTGTGCATACTTAGCACAGGCTTTTTTTGTGTTAGCTTATCACTGGCCTACCACCTTAATAAGGCTGCCTGCTTTTAAATTATCCTTTAAGTTCATTCCATTTAATACAGCCAGTTCTTCCAACCTGTTGGTAGGAATATTATAATACCGTAAGGCCTGTTCTAAAGTACCTGCCTGGGCTACAGATTTTATATGTATGCGCTCAGGCTTCCTGTTCAATTTGCTGGCATCTGTCAATTGACGGAAGCTTTGCATGGTATTGGTGAAATAGGAGCTGTAGGCATTGAAATCTGCCGGGGCTGATAATCCTATCATGTGGTAGATCATATTGCCATCCTGTATCAGGTAAGATAAGGTCCGGATGACACCTTGCTGCTGGGGGAGATCGGCAACCATAGCCACTGCAGGTAAACCATTTACATTTACCTCCCTGGTTTCTACAGGCTGTAATTTATATTGCTGCACAATGGCATTTGCTGCTTCCTGTAAGGTCTTGCCCGGGGCCAGCATAAATATCATTAATGCCTTGCCATCTTTGGGCGCCATTTGCACCTGCTGTGGGGAATTTTGATAGGCCCATCCTGAAGGTACATTGAATTGAAACTTCAATTCGGGATGATAGAACACCTGGTTCTCAAGGTAACCTTCCCTGGGGTCGTCGCCATACACCAAACCTTCTATTCTTCTTAAATAACTTTCCGTATTAACCATTGGATTGGTGAGATTCAGTTTCTGCCTCCATTCGTTGGCCAGTTTGGCTACTGTTGTATTTCTTTCGCCCGGATCAGGGTGTGTAGATAAGAATGGGGGTAGAGCAGCTGCGCCACTATTTGTTTCCTGGCGTTTTAATGTATTGAAAAACTCAGCCATTTGGCGGGCATCGTAATTGATCTTGGAAGAATATTCCACACCCAGTTCGTCAGCCTGGCGCTCATCATCCCTGCTGTATTTCAGCATCATTAGTTGCAATCCCTGTGAAGCCAGGTCGGCAAATTGAGCCAGGTTGGGATTGATCACAATACCTGCTATGATCCCCAGTTGCCCTAACATGGCAGTTCTTTGCTGGGCTACTGAATGGCGGGCAGCTATATGCCCAATTTCGTGTCCCAATACCCCTGCAAATTCCGCTTCGTTATTAAAATAAGCCATGATGCCACGGGTAAAATACACATAGCCACCAGGTATGGCAAAGGCGTTTACAACGGTAGAGTTCAACACTCTAAAGTTGTATTCTATATTGGGCCTGTGTGAAACCGCTGCCATTTGGCGGCCCTTTTCATTGATAAATCGCTGAATGGAGGAGTCGGGATATAATCCAAATTGTGCAATTACCTGCGGATCAGCTTCTTTGCCTTGCGCAAGTTCCTGCTGTTCAGACATTAAGACAACTTCCTTTTTTCCTGTAACCGGGTTACGGGCGCAGTTACTAAAAAACACCAACGAGGCAATACATCCGGAGAATAATAATCTTTTCATTATGCTGATTTTAAAAGCCAGGAATACCCTTATTCAATCTCTACTATGCAACGACAATGCCATGGGAAATAATAAGGCAGGTAGGTCCGGCAGCCCCATCTTATAAGGGCTATAATGTAAGAAACAACACATCAAAAGGGCTCAGTTTTGGTCTTTTTACATCTTAGTTTTGTCTTCCCTTTCCCCCGTTTCATCCCCTGTTATTAAGGAGTGAACAAAATGAATTGCTAAATAAACCTTCTTTGTAAATAATCGTTTTAGATTTATAGTAAACAAAGTCCAATAATCACCGTCTAATTAAAAAAACCATCATGGATACACAAATAACCACATGGGAAATGAACCTCGAATCAAGCGCTGTTAACGACACAAGAGAAGAAATAGCAGCGGGTCCACTTGAGCCATACAAACTGGATTGGGATGCTATAAACTGGAACTAAAACGAGACTCGTAGATCTACGATCATACGCACTCGTAATCTTCCTTATAAACAACCTTCATTTCAGTAAATACCATATACATAAAATCGGTTAAAACTGCTCTTGTCCAGCGTTACAGAGCCCACTACTTTTGTATCAGAAGTTGATTGATAGCATATATCAATCGCCCGATTTCCATCGGGTCCAATGTCCTGAAAACCGTCCAGTAAGTTTTTGTTTTCCATATCCAGAAAAACCTAATCCAATATCAGTCAACTTCTATTTTTTTCCTCTGAAAACCCTTTGATCCTGTATCCTCTAAGTTCGTTGTAGTAATGCACTGTGAAAACTACCCGTAATCCTATCCGTTGAAAGCCGTTGCTAATCCAATTGATTAACCATTTATTGCCCTGACCATGTGTGCTGAATTTAGAAGGCTACCCAAACGGATCCTTATTATTGACGACGACCTCGATCTGCTGATGTTGTTAGAACGTCAACTGGACAAACAAGGATATGCGGTAGAAACCGCCGCCAGCCTGCCCGAGGCTGAAGAGATCTTACCCCAGTTTTTACCTGACCTCGTATTGCTTGATATCAATATCAATGGTGAAGATGGCCGACAGCTCTGTTGGAAGCTAAAGAACTCCGACGACTATCCCCATTCAAAAGTGATCATCATCTCCGGCTATGACTATAGCTCGGGAAGAGCATTTCTGTTTGGTGCTGACGATATGTTGCCCAAACCTTTCCATATGGAGTACCTGCTGCACCGTGTGAATGGTTTCCTGGATGAGGGTACTATCAATATCAATACAATGTTTCCCGGTAAGGGTACGCATAGAGATTGAAAGGTCACATAGTGATCCCTGGCGATCGCTTGTTTCAAATTGACACCCATCCTCCTGGTAGGGGTAGCAGGTAATTTTAGTAATAGAATGTAATTTCTATCTTTCTATTTATCCAGCTATTGAAAATAAAGCTGTCTAACAACTCTTCATCCTGCCTATTTTTGGCGACTTAAATAGAAAGCTATGAAGTTGGTTACTTACCTCAACGAAGATCATGACCAGTTAGGCCTGCTGGTAGATGGGTTGGTATATGATATGGAAAATATTCACCCCGACCTGCCGGGCAATATGAGTATGTTCCTGGCCTATTGGGAAGATTGTTTTCCTGTAGCGCAGGCAGGTGTTGATATGATCCGTGAGGGAAGAATTGGCCGTAGCAAGGGAAAGCCTGTTGAAAGCCTTGAACTTTTAGCTCCGGTACCGTATCCACCCTCCTGCCGCGATGCCTATGCTTTCAGGCAACATGTGGCTGCCGCAAGGCGCAACCGCAAGGTGGAGATGATCCCTGAATTTGACCAGTACCCAATCTTTTACTTTACCAACCACCATAGCATCAAAGGTCCGGGCGAGGTAAGCTGCATGCCGGATCATTTGGAAAAACTCGATTTCGAGCTTGAAGCGGCTATTGTTATCTGTAAACCAGGTAGAAATATTAAAGCAGAGGAAGCGGATGAATACATTGGAGGGCTGATGATCATGAATGACCTCAGTGCACGCCGTTTGCAAATGGAAGAAATGTTGCTGAACCTTGGTCCTGCCAAGGGCAAGGATTTCGCCACCACTGTTGGACCATGGCTGGTAACTTTAGATGAATTGCAACCGTTTGAAGTGGCACCTAAAGAAGGCCATACTGGAAAATCCTGGAAACTGAAAATGACCTGCTCTGTCAACGGTACGCAGGTAAGTGAAGGTAACCTTGCAGATATGGACTGGACATTTGCCGAGATCATTGAAAGAGCCTCCTATGGTGTTGACCTCTTGCCAGGCGATATCATTGGCAGCGGTACGGTAGGAACCGGGTGTTTTCTTGAACTGAACGGAACGGGTAAACTAAATGACCCCGAATACCAGGAACAATGGTTGCAGGATGGTGACGTGGTTGAAATGAATATTGAAGAACTGGGCACACTTTCCAACACCATTGTGCAGGAAGACACGGACTGGAGTATCTTAAATCGTAAGAAAGGGTAGTATTAAAATTGTAAAAGGTTGACATGGAATATCTTTCCTTGTCAACCTTTTAACCTGGTAACTTTTCAACCTTCGGCCTACACCTTCACTGTATTCATTCGCCTGGTAGCTGCAGCTCCCTTGTTCCTCACCTTACCCAGGAAGGAATCTTTCACCTTCAGATCTTTTGCAGCATTCACTTCCGCATGGCCAACGCCGGTGTTTTCAATATCCATGGTTTGCACCACAAAGTTTCCTGCTTCTATTGATCCTACACCAGAATTTTTAACGATGGCATTATCCGCTTTTCCACTCAGGTGCACATTACCCACACTGGTGTTTTTAATATCAATCCTGGAAGCCGTAAGCTCAAGGTTCACATTGCCTACACTTTTGTTTTTCAGGTCAAGGTCTCCAAATGATAATTGTTCTTCTGAAGCTACATTGCCCACCGTGCTCAATTCCATTTCCTTCAGGTTCTTAAATGTTACATAGACCTTCAATTTGGTCTTATTATTAAAATTCTTGTTTTCCATCTTTTTCATTTCTATCACCAGTTTGTCGCCTTCATTATGCACCTGGAAAAGATCCTGCAGGTTTTCATCAGCCTCAATTTTTACGGCCTCTGTATTGCCCTGTGATAATTTCAGTTCATAAACACCGGAAGCTTTCAAACTGTTGAATGAAGAAACCTTTACATCACGGGTGATGATCTTTCCATTGCCTTCAATGGATTCTCTTTTTTGTGCATGTGCAGCAGTCGCTATCAACAATCCTGTAGCTGCTACCATAAGAACTTTACTCATACTAATTGGTTTAAGTTTATTATCTATAAATAACGAAATCTTTCGTATAACGAATGTAAACTCCTTCTGGTTACTGTAATGCCCTTTAAAATTACAGGCGGTGGAAAGAAGGGGAGAATGGTAAAAATCCAAAAGCGGCAACATGGCTTCCGGGCCTTTTTTACCAACCTTACCCAGGAAAGCGGTAATACTACCCTGGAAACTACCGCATTATGATCCATCCAATTCTAAATTCAGCCTACTAGGTGTACATCCAACTAATATCTCATACATCGGCCATACATATCCCATAGATGTCCCAATGCTTATATGGTTGGGATATCTATGGGATATCTATGGGACATCTATGGGTCATCTATGGGACATCCTCCCTTTAGCCTGGAAGTTGGCAGGACCCTGGTGGCGTTTTTATGGAAATAAGTTTGTAGACAGGCAGTTTTTACTTTTTATAGAATAAATAGAAAGAAGTTGTAATAATATAATCTTGAATGTCCTTTCGTTAGAATCAGGAAGCTTTCAGTAGTATGGAATATTGAGCAGGGAGTAATAAACTTTAGGTACTTTACTACGCAAGGTCAAAGTTTGAGGGATAAGGATGCACCCATGGTCTGTACATGCCTTTTCCTGCTCTTAAAAGAGTTATCCGTTAATTTTAATATAGGCTATTGTCTAAATCACCTTGTTTATTACATTTGCTTTCAATGGAATACAATACAACCAGGAATTACCTGACGATGCGTGAGTACGGGCGCCATATTCAAAAGATGGTGGAGCACCTTTTGTCCATAGAAGACAGGGAACGTCGTCAGAAGCAGGCATACGTGGTGATAGAACTGATGGGGTTTTTGAATCCGCATTTAAAGAATGTTGAAGATTTTAGGCATAAGCTCTGGGATCACCTGTTTTATATAAGTGATTTTAAACTGGATGTTGATAGTCCATATCCCATTCCAAAGAAAGAAACTTACAAGGCAAAGCCAGAACCGATTCCTTATCCCAAGCGCTATCCAAAGTATTCGCACCTGGGTAAGAACCTGGAGCTTGTGATCAACAAGGCGTTGAAGGAAGAAAGCCAGGAGAAGCGGCAGGGATTTGCCAATGCGATTGCTTATTACATGAAGCTGGCTTACAACAACTGGCATAAGGATGTGGTACATGATGATGCCATTCAAAGTGAATTAAATAACATCACTGAAGGACAACTGGAGTTTACCAATACGCCATATGTAAAAGCTTACCGTCCATCGCAGGACCGCGACAGGGATCGTGGAGGATATGGACGCCAGCAACGCGGAAAATTTCAGAACAACCGCGGTGGCGGAGGCGGTGGTGGCCGTAATGACAAACGTGGTGGTGGCCAGAAGTTTGGCAAAAAGCGCTATTAATAAGTATCATACATATACTACTAAAGGTTGACAGGTAATTTGTCAGCCTTTTTCTTTTAAGCCGGTAATTTGCAGGGTTCAATTTTCATCATCTTAACTAAATAGCATGTCATCATTTGAAGTAACAGGGGGAATAAAACTTAAAGGCGAGATAGAACCCCAGGGGGCAAAGAATGAAGCCTTGCAGATCATCAGCGCTGTTTTGCTGACATCGGAAAAGGTGACCATTAGCAATATTCCGGATATACTGGATGTAAATAACCTGATAGAGCTGCTATCCGAGATGAATGTAAAGGTGGATAGAATTGACAGGCACACCTGTATCTTCCAGGCAGACGATGTAAACCTGAACTACCTGAGAAGTGAAGACTTCAAAAAAAAGAGTGGGCGTTTACGCGGCTCTGTTATGCTGGCAGGCCCCATGCTGGCCAGGTATAAAAAAGCTTTTATACCCAAACCGGGAGGAGATAAGATAGGCAGGAGAAGACTGGATACGCATTTACTGGGTTTTGAAAAACTGGGCGCAACATTCACCTATTATGCCGAAGATGGTTTCTTTTATTTTAGTACGGAAGGATTGAAGGGCACCTACCTGCTGCTTGATGAACCTTCAGTGACCGGTACTGCCAACCTGGTTATGGCTTCGGTGATGGCGGAGGGCACAACAACCATCTATAATGCGGCATGCGAGCCATACCTGCAACAGCTATGTAAGATGTTGAATCATATGGGTGCCAACATCTCCGGCGTAGGAAGCAATATGCTGACCATACAGGGAGTTGATAAGCTTTATGGCACTGCGCATCATATATTGCCGGACATGATAGAGATAGGGTCTTTTATAGGACTGGCCGCCATGACGCAAAGTGATATAACCATCAGGAATGTGGGCCTTGAGCACCTGGGGGTGATCCCGGACAGGTTCAGGCAATTGGGTATCCAGATGAACATTTCAGGTGATGATATCCATATTCCCAGCCAGGAACTTTACGAGATTCAAACTTATATGGACGGGGGCGTGCTTACCATTTATGATCATCCCTGGCCCGGTTTAACGCCCGACCTGCTTAGCATTATATTAGTGGTTGCCACGCAGGCAAAAGGTTCTGTGCTGGTGCACCAGAAAATGTTTGAAAGCCGCCTTTTCTTTGTAGATAAATTAATAGACATGGGAGCCCAGATCATTCTATGCGATCCACACAGGGCTGCCGTCATTGGCCTGGAAAGAAAGAATAAGCTGAGAGGTATAGAAATGAGCTCGCCGGATATCAGGGCAGGGGTAGCCTTGCTGATAGCTGCGCTTAGTGCAGAAGGGAAGAGTGTCATTCAAAATATAGACCAGATAGACAGGGGATATCAATACATTGATAAGCGTTTGCAGCATTTAGGTGCTGACATCAGGAGAGTGTGATTGTTGTTATGTTGGCTTATGGATTTATTCCATAATAAGTAAAAAATGCCTGAACCCTGTTTGCTTTACAAGATCTGTGATCTGTGTTCCTACTTCTTGTTTTCTTTTTCCTTCATTTAATAAATTTCTATAGGCACTCAATACCTGGAGCTTATAAAACTTTTTAAAAAAAGGAACACATTCCTCCAGGCAGGAAGTGGTTCTTACCCATTTTTTAAATGCGTCGGGCTGATGCTTGTGATGTGACAATTGGGTCACTATTTCCAGGGCTTCCAAATAGCCTTTTTCAATTTCAATTTTCTTTTGTACATACTTTACCGTTCGAACCAGGTGATAGGCTTCATCAAAATATCCTGCAAGGTTATAATACCCTGCCATCATATGTTGAAAGTAGGGGTATTGCCAAAATGTAGTACTTTCTTTATGGAGGAAGTAGTGATTCCATTTATTTGATTCAACCACACAATCATCAATACTTTCATTCCTTACTTTCCGGTCAAGTATATGGCTGCCAATATACCTGGCTACAACAAATGGGTGCATGGAAGTATTGGGTGTGTGTATCTTTAGTTTTTCAAATTGCATCCTTACTGATTTATAATTACCACAAAGGAATTCAGACAGTAGGAGCAGGCATTGTCCGAAGACCTTTGATTCGCCCGTTTTTTTTTGCAGGTACAGTTGTACACTTCTTTTATACTCCCTGCACAGTCCATCAATAAAAGGAAATCTTTCAAAAAAATAGATCTGTGAAACAGGGTTTTTTGCCAATTGTGGCGAAAGTTTTTCTAAAAGGGCAGGGTTGGAAATGATCCTTAGCGCTATATTTCTACATGCATTATGATAGTTCATATCTCCCTCTTCCTTCATGTCAATCTGGTAAAACCCAAGGATCAGGTTTATTTCCTGATCAATGGTCATGGGTGAATACTCTTCTTTGTGTTCTTTTTGAATGTAAGAAGGCCAGTTGGAAAATCCTGTGTAGGCAGCCAGGGTATTAAGCGTTTTAGGAGCAGGAGAGAAGGGCGATTGCAGGAAACCCAGAAATCTTCGTAAAGTGTTGGGGCTCAGGTATTGACCCGTAACTCTCTGAACATCTGCGCTTAACTGTTCGCACTCCACAGAATGGGTAATGGCCTTTCCAAAAGATTGATGGACATAACTTTTAAGCTCTTCAATAAGTAACCTGTCCACTTCTGCTTTTTTTCTTGGCATAGTTAAAGTTAAATAAAGACTGATTAATGGAAGAAAATGGAAAGATTTAGTCATTTGTAATCTTTTAGTATTGGCATATACAATTGCGCTATATGACAGATAGTTTATCTTGGGAATCCTGGGAAGAATGGGATGAAATACAGGAATGTTTTTTTCTGTATGTGGTGGGTGAGATATATAGTTACAAAAAAAACCTTCGGTTAGCCCTTGTAAAGAAATTCCTTCCGGGCATTCCACAATCCAATCTATTATTAGAACTGGTACCCGTTTCTTCAAGGACAAATAACATTGCACAGGAATTGATCTACACAGAATCTATTGACAAAAAAGGCTATGACTGCATTACCATTTTTTTTGGGCACAGGGTATTAGCTGAGATAAAAGATATTGAAAAAGCGGACAGGGAAACCGAACCATGGAATGATGAAGGCTGGGATGAAACTATGTAATTATGGGAATCAGCATGAAGGGAAAGTTCATATTATCAATGCAGCTAACTATTCCCTCACCCATTTCACCTTTTCTTCCAGTGGCTGTCTTTTACCCTGTGGTGAAGGGGTAGCGACTTCTCCAATGTAAAAAAATCCCATTAGCTTATCATCTTGTCCCAGTCCGAAAAAAGGCTTTGCTTTTTCATTATAGGTAATGCCACCTGTAGTCCAATATCCACCTAATCCATAAACAGTTATGGTGAGATACATATTTTGTACCGCTGCAGCCACGGCAGCCATTTCTTCAACTTCCGGGAACTTTTTATTTGGGTCACGCTTCATGCAGAGGGCAATGACATGAGAAGCTTTTAAGGGGTTAGCCTTCAAATTTTCATAAGTGACTTCTTTAAACTTTTCTCCTGCAGTTTCTTTATACAGTTCACTTTGAAAAGAGGCCAGTTTTTGCAGTCCCTCACCAGTAAATACAACAAACTGCCAGGGCTGTAAATTACCATGATTAGGTGCCCAGGTGGCGTTTTCCAATACCTGGTTTATAATGGAATCATGTATATGATGCTGTGGTTTGAATTGTTTGGGAAAAGTGGAACGGCGGCTGCGAATCAACTGGTTGAAAGCCTCTACATTAAAATTCATTGGGCAAAATTGAAGGATTAAAAGGTAGGAGACAAACTTTATTAATGTAAAAAAACGACACGACAGTTTTCGTATAATTTGTTGGTTCTTCCTTTTAAAAAGTTGGTTACACGCTTTGTATAGTTTGACTATGTGCAGCCATAATTATTTTGGTCATTTGTGTAAACACATTAAACGATGAAACGATTTACACTGATATTGATGGGCTGCTTGAGTGCATTGCTTTCATTGGCACAGCCAGGGAAAGGAGCTATAAACCTCAATATTCTGAATGACCAGAAAGCAGGAGTGGAAAGTGCTACAGTTGAATTACTTAAAAGCGCTGATTCTGCACTGGTAAAAACTTCTTTGACAGATAAGGCAGGCAATACAAGTTTTGAAGCTGTAACTTATGGGTCCTATGTGGTCCGTGTAAGCGCTGTAGGCTTTAATACAAAATATTCCCCTGTTTTTTCTATAGACCAGGCATTGGTCACCCTGCAGTCATTGATCTTATCTGTAAAGGCAAATATGCAAATGCAGGGTATTACAGTGAGTGCAAAAAAGCCATTTATTCAAAAGCTAAGTGACAGGATAGTGGTGAATGTGGAGAACAGTATTGTCAGTGCTGGAAGTTCGGCCATTGATGTACTGGAGCGTTCACCCGGCATCACTATTGACCAGAATGATGCAATAAGCCTGAGGGGCAAAGCCGGCGTGATCATCATGATAGATGGAAAGCCTTCACCTATGACTGGTGCTGACCTGGCCAATTACCTGAGAGGGTTGCCAAGCAGTGCTATTGAGCGAATTGATATTATCACCAACCCTTCTGCTAAATATGATGCGGCAGGTAACTCCGGCATCATTGATATACACCTGAAAAAAGACCAGCGGCTGGGAAGCAATGGAACCTTTACCGCAGGTTATGGACAGGGCATTTATCCAAAGGCCAATGCAGGCGCCACATTTAATTACCGCAATCAAAAGATGAATGTATTTGGTAATTATAACTATGCTTACCGCAAACAGCTTAATCATTTGATAATAAACAGGAACTTCTTTGAACAAGGTGTATTCAAAGGGTCAGACGATAAGGATAATTATGCTGTAATGCCAATTAAGTCAAACACTGCAAGACTGGGAGCTGATTTCTTTCCTTCAAAAAATACCATTGTCGGATTTGTAGTCAATAGCAATTTTAATGGTTTTAAAAGGCGTGCAGATATAAATACGATGGTAAATGATGCGCAATATCAACCTGATTTTAGTTTCCAGTCTATCAGTACCAACAACGACCATAATAACAACACAGTGGCTAATGTCAATTTCAAACAGAAACTTGATTTCCTGGGAACAGAGTTCACTGCTGATGTTGATTATGGTGTGTATAATACGGCATCGCTGACAAGGAGCTCCAGTTATTTTTATAATCTTAATGGTTCAAAGAGAAAAGAAGATGATATACTTGATGGAGACCAGAATGGAAAGCTCACTTTGAAGACGGCAAAGGCTGATTTCGTTCATCCTGTAACTGGCGGAGCCAAGGTGGAAGTAGGCGCTAAGACCAGCTATGTATCTTCAGACAATGATGCAAAGTTCTATAATGTAATGCCTGATCAAAAACAGGTAGATGAAACAAAGACCAACAGGTTCTTCTATAAAGAATACAATAATGCGGGCTATATCAATTTCAGCAAGGCCTATAAGAAGTTTGACTTCCAGGTAGGTCTTCGTGGAGAACACACAAATATTAAAACACTCCAGGTGAAAGGAAACGATAGCTACAAGAATGATTATTTCCAATTGTTTCCAAGTGCCTTCTTTAATTACAAATTGAAAGAAGACCAGACATTGGGCATTTCAGTAAGTCGTCGTATTGACCGCCCGGGCTATTTCCAGTTGAATCCTTTCCTCTTCCAGGTAGATGCTACGATCTATTCAACGGGTGATCCATTACTGAAACCACAAACAACATGGTCTTCAGAGTTAAGCTATACATTAAAGCAAATGAATTTCTCATTCAGCTATAGCCATACCAAGGACCCAGAGAACACCGTATTGTCAAAGATCCTTGACGTGATCCCCAACTTTGAGATAAAGCCTGGCCAGGATTCAAATATTACAGTGCAGATACCAGTCAATCTTACCTCGTCTGACTATATAGGTATCAGTGGTGCAGTACCTGTAAGGATCAGTAAATGGTGGAACATGACCAACAATTTTGATATTTATTACAACCGTTTCAATGGAAATCTTGCAGGCTCACAATTGAATGCAGGCAAACCCGCTGCTACTGTACGTACCAATAACAATTTCACTTTTACAAAAGGATGGTCAGCAGAACTGAATGCCAATCTCAATACTGGAGGCCAGTATGGATATATGGTGCTTGATCCGCAATGGGGACTGGCTGTAGGAGGTCAAAAAACAGTTATGCATGGCAAGGGTACAATAAGATTTAATATGACGGATATCTTCTGGACCAACCTTCCAAAAGCTAAGGTGGAATATAAAGGCAGCTATGTAGAGAACTGGCATGCCTACAGGGAATCGAGGGTGGCTAACCTAAGTTTTACTTACCGCTTTGGCAACAGCAAGGTGCAGCAGGCAAGAAGAAGAACCACAGCATCGGAAGAAGAAAGACAAAGAGCCGGAAACTAATTACAGGCAGAATTGGTGGATGATAGAAGAGTGCCTTTCGGGGCACTTTTTTTATTGCACCTGCTCAATATTTTTCTTTTTCAATATCAGTAAATGCGGCTGAACCTGCGATAGGGTTTGATGGTTT
The DNA here is from genome assembly GCF_900129295.1 of Flavisolibacter ginsengisoli DSM 18119. Classification (GTDB taxonomy): domain Bacteria; phylum Bacteroidota; class Bacteroidia; order Chitinophagales; family Chitinophagaceae; genus Flavisolibacter; species Flavisolibacter ginsengisoli. The sequence goes on along the minus strand of NZ_FQUU01000012.1, from coordinate 22,426 downwards.
AAAAAGCTTTTCAGGTGTTTGTAAAAATGGCTGTAATCAAAATAACCATACAGGCTGTAGGAGAAGCTGGCAGGATCTGTTGTCAGGTGTTCAATTGCTTTCCTGATACGCATTATTTGCAAAGCCTGTTTGGTGCTGATGCTGGTGGTGGCTTCGAAATAGCGCTGCAGCGTACGCGAGCTTATATGATATCGTGCCGACAGTTCTTCAATGGAAACTGTGAAGTTGCCTGTTTCTGTAAATTCTTTCAGGATCTGGGTAACTACATCAACCTGTTTTAATGAGCCTGCATATCTTTCTATGATGCGCTCATAATGATCGGTGGCTACCTGCACTCTCTGGTTAAAGCTTCCTGCAGTTTTGATCTTTTCCAGGAGCTTCTGGTCAAGCAGGTAAGCTAATGGGAATATATATTCCTTATACTCTGAGAAGTTTACCCTCTTTTCAAATATCACAGGTGATACCTTGAATTTGATACCAAATATCCTGTTGCCTGCAGCATGATGACATATCATATTTTTATGCCTGGGTAAAAATCCATGTGTGCGCATTTCGAATTTTTCATCTTCCAGTTGCATCACGAAGGGAGTCCCCAGGTTGATAAGGTAAGTATATCCAATGTTTGGAAACAAGGCATCTGAAAAACCGTTTGGATGTTGTTTGTACAATTCATCAAAATCTGTTTCCCAGAAAAAGTCAATAAAATGAGATAAAGACTTCTTAGCCTTTTTCCGGTGGTAATTGAATTCGAAATGATCCCTATGGAAAAACTCAATGTGTTGCACGAAATAAAGTTAGGGAAAACTGCTTTGGACAAGCTACTCCCGGCCATGTAATTGGTTGGATCAGGGTATGGGCAAAGCTTAATAGGAGTAGCCACTTCTGATGGATCCCTGGTTTTCAGTTTATAATTTGATTTTTGACTTTCATTCTCTCCTAACTTCGTGGCACAGCCTATTGGCCATTTATTTTTTACACTACTATATTAATGACCATCAATACGCAGCAAAAAATCCTGATCATTACAGCTCCTTCAGGGGCTGGAAAAACCAGCATCACCCGCTATTTATTGGATATTTTCTCAGACCGCCTTGCTTTTTCCATCTCAGCCGCAACGCGCCAGGCAAGGGGTTCTGAAAGGAACGGCGTTGATTACTATTTCCTTGACCCGGAGGATTTTGCCAATAAGATACAGCATGAGGAATTTATAGAATGGGAAATGGTGTATGAGGGGAAATATTATGGGACACTAAAATCTGAATTGCACCGGATATGGAATGACGGGAAAATACCTGTACTGGATATAGATGTAAAAGGTGCCATTCACGTGCAGCAACAGTTTCCAGAATCCACCCTCTCCCTTTTTATAGAACCTCCCAGCGTGGATGAATTAAAGAACCGGTTGCAGGGCAGAGGCACTGAAAGCGAAGAGTCGCTGAATGCCAGGGTAAACAAAGCAGCTTATGAGCTTTCCTTTAAGCATTCCTTTAATCATATCATTGTAAATAATGACCTTCGGCATGCCTGTAAAGAAGCTGAAGCAATAGTTTCGGCCTTTATTCATTAAGCGGGCAGTTTTTATATCTTTACTTTGATGATAGCAGTTACAACGCTCGTTTGGTTTTTTGTTACCATAATCATGATGGGGTTTTTTGCTGGTGTGGAAATGGCTTTTTACAGCATTAACCGCTTTGGCATCGAATTAAAAAAGAAACAGGGTCGCCAGAGCGCCATCCTGCTTTCAAAATTCATAGAAAATCCTCAATCTTTCCTGAGCACCACTTTATTGGGATTTACCTTGTTCCTGGTATGTTTTGCTTTATTATTTACCCAGGTCACCTTTCCATTATGGGAATTCATAGGCCTGAAATATGACATTGCCAGGTTGGTTTTGGATATCATACTCGCTACATTCATAGTGCTCATTTTTGCTGAATTTATTCCCAGGGCTATTTTCCGGGCACAAAGCAACTGGATCCTTTCACGGATGGTATGGCTGATCAACTTCTTTTACCAGATATTACAGCCTATAGCAATGATGTTCCTGAATCTTTCGGACTGGGTATTGAAATATATTTTTAATGTGCGCATCAGGGAAACCAAGGATAGCCTTTCCAGCGGCACACTTGAAACCATGTTCCAGCAAAGCAATGAAAGTGAATATGAGCAGGAGGAGTTTAATACAGAACTATTTGAAAATGCCCTTGAACTGCCCAAAGTAAAAGTGAGGCAGTGCCTCGTGCCAAGGAAAGAGATCATTGGAGTTGAATTAAAATGCACGCCTGAGCAGGCCAGGGAAAAATTTATTGAAACCAAACTAAGCAAGTTGATCGTATATGAAGGTAATATAGACAACATAGTAGGATATATACACCAACTGGATATGTTTAAAAACCCTAATGCACTTCAATCTATTTTGTTGCCAATTCCCGCTGTGCCAGAGAGCATGAGCGCAACAGATCTTATCGGGAAATTTACAAAGGAGCGTAAAAGCATTGCCTGGGTAGTTGATGAATTTGGGGGTACGGCAGGAATAGTAACCATGGAGGACCTGCTGGAAGAGATCTTTGGAGAGATCCATGACGAGTATGACAGTGAAGAATTCGTGGAGAAGCGGCTGGCTGAGAACGAGTATATTTTTTCGGGCCGCCTGGAACTGGATTATATTTCAGAAAAGTACAACCTGGAGTTTGCCGGCAATGAGTCGGAGACCTTGTCAGGTTATATTATCAATCACCATGAAACCATTCCTCACCAGAAGGAAAGGATCATTATTGATGACTATGAATTTGATATTCTTAGTGTAAGCGATACCAGGATTGAGATGGTCAAATTAAAGATCTTAAAATAAACAAATGCAGAGGGTGATTGTAGAAGGATTCGTTAACTCTTCATCATTGTAGCCCTGCTTTTCTGCATAGCTATATCTTTGCCGCACTTTTTAACACATGCCCCTAAGTATTTTCAATAGAAATAAAGGTGAAGAACGGGCAGAGATGTCGTTCATCGACCACCTGGATGTATTGCGTAGTCACCTTTTCAAAAGCGTGGTTGCCATTGCCATTGGTGCAGTGGTTGCAGGCATCTACAACAGCTTTATTATTAAAAGAATATTACTGGGACCCACCAATAGTAGCTTCCCTACCTATGGTGTGATCTGTAAAATAGGAAAGGCGCTGAACCTGGGTAATGCGCTTTGCATGGAAGGCATTGCCATCAAAATGCAGAGTACCGATGTATCCGGTCAGTTCAGCATGTGGTTCACGGTTGTTTTGGTGAGCGGTTTGATACTTGCCTTTCCTTACGTATTTTATCAATTCTGGAAATTCATAAAACCAGCGCTCACTAAAAAGGAATTGAACAAAACAAGAGGCGTGATCTTTTGGGTTTCATTCCTGTTCTTTACGGGGGTTTTATTCGGTTATTTTGTGGTGGCTCCTTATGCACTCAATTTCTTTTTTCATTTTCAGCTTGATGAAATAATTGAAAACCGCTGGACCATTAACAGTTATATTGATATGATGTTGCCCCTTGTATTAGGTAGCGGTCTGGCATTCCAGTTGCCACTGGTTATGTTCTTCCTTGCCAAAATAGGTATAGTGAATGGTAAATACCTGGCTGGGGCAAGGAAATATGCCATTGTGATCATTTTTGTGGTGGCAGGTGTCATTACTCCTGGTCCGGATGTGGTGAGCCAGATGGCGGTAGCACTTCCTTTATTATTGCTTTACGAGATCAGCATTATACTTGCCCGCAGAGTAGACAAGGAAAAAGCTGAGGAAGAGGCAAAGGAATGGAGTTAAACCATGGGTTTGATCTAAATTGAATATTTTTAAATGGAAGTTTCGGGGACCTTTCCCGGAAATTGTTTTCTCCTATACAAAAAATACCAGGTATGCAATCAACATTCGATCGTGTAAAGCTTGTGGCCATAGGATGTGACCACGCAGGTTTTGAATATAAAACCGTGCTGGTTGATTTCTTAAAGGAAAAAGGCTGGCAGGTAAAAGATTTTGGAACCAATAACGCTGATTCTGTAGATTATCCAGATTATGCTCACCCTGTGGCAAATTCAGTAGAAACCGGCGAGTCAGGATGGGGCATATTGATTTGCGGAAGCGCTAATGGTGTAGCCATAACAGCTAATAAGCACCAGGGCATAAGGGCTGCCATTTGCTGGCAAAGCGAAGTGGCCAGACTGGCACGTGAGCATAATAATGCTAATATCATCTGCATACCTGCAAGGTTTGTATCTACTCCTGCAGCAGAAGAAATGGTAAATATTTTTGTATCAACAGCCTTTGAAGGCGGCAGGCATGAAAAAAGAGTGGTAAAGATGGCTTGTTCCTAACCCGTACACTTTAATAAAACACAATAGCTGAATGAAGAAAATCTTGTTGTTGGTGCTTTGCGCAGGCACCTTGCATGGCTTTGCTCAAAAGCCTGAAAAATTTGCTAAAACGATTACTGCAGAAGATCTTAAAAAACACCTGTTTGTCATTGCCGGTCCTGAAATGGAAGGCCGGGAAACAGCAACACCAGGTCAGAAGAAAGCGGCTGCCTATATTGAAAGTTATTTTAAACAACTAGGCCTTCAGCCTGGTAATAATGGCAGCTACCAGTTAAACTATAACGTTTACCAGGATTCACTAACCGGGGCTTCTTTAGAAGTAAATGGCCAGGCTTATGACCTGGACAAGGACTTTAATCCTTCTATCGGCAACATTGATGCAACACTGGCATTTAGTGAGGTGGTATTGATAGGACCTAAATCCATGGACTCTTTGAAGAATGCCAACCTTGCCGGAAGGCTTGTGATGATCGTTGGTGGTTTGCCAACGGTCAGGCGTGGCCAATCCGGTGGGATAGGCGCATTGCTGCAATCCAAAGGGGTTGCCGGTATATTAACAGTGAGTGCTGTTTACCCACGCACCGGTTCAAGCAGCCGGAAAGGGAATGCCACCATCAACTTGTTTAAAAGAAATATTGCTCCGCAGCAATATTCTATCTCGGAAAAAGTAGCAAAAGCCATAATTGGGAATGATTATGACGCAGTGAAAAAAGATACGTCTATAGTAAAAACCTATAACGCCAATATATTGCTAGGTGTACAAAAGACTACCATTACCAATCAAAGCAGTAATGTAATGGGCCTGCTCCCAGGCACTGATCTTAAGGATCAATATTTGTTCATTACAGCCCATTATGACCACCTTGGAAAAAGAGGTGATTCTGTGATCTATTATGGTGCGGATGATGATGGATCAGGGACGGTGAGTGTGCTGGAACTGGCAGAAGCTTTTACGAAAGCAAAGGCTGCAGGTAAAGGTCCGCGCAGATCCATCGTATTCATGACTGTAAGCGGTGAGGAAAAAGGATTATGGGGCTCGGAATATTATTCTAATAATCCTGTATATCCATTGGACAAAACTACTGCTGATCTGAATATTGATATGATCGGCAGAAGTGATTCTTCAAGAAGAGGAGATACTACTAATTATGTTTATGTGGTAGGAGATGATAAATTAAGTTCCGACCTGAAAACAATTAGTGAGGCAGTTAATAAAAAGTACACCAAGCTGGAACTGGATTATAAATTCAATGATCCAAATGACAAGAACTTTATCTATTACAGGAGCGACCATTACAATTTTGCCAAGAAGGGAGTGCCTATCATTTTCTATTACGATGGCATGTTGGGCAGCGATTATCACCGCCCAACTGATACACCTGAAAAGATCCATTACCCTTTAATGGCGAGGAGAGCACAGTTGGTATTTTATACTGCCTGGGAAATGGCCAACAGGGCCCAGATGCTGAAGCGGGATATACCACTGGATAATTCGATTTTTAACCGGTAGTACCCATCCTCTTTATAATATTATAAAACGGCCTGTTAGCAGGCCGTTTTCTATTTACCGTTCATGAATTACCGGTAGGTGCATGAAAAGGTATTGAGCTCGTTGCTGTTAATATCAGTAAACACTTTACTATAACTCTAATAATTATTCCTCAAATAAAAAAAGGCCTGTCACAAAAACAGGCCTCTTTTTATTAAGTGTGAACTATTTATTTGTGGGAAGAATGTTTAGAAAGCAATTCTCTTTTTTCTTCACATCTTGCTATGTCTTCTTTATAGCCTTTAATTTTCTCATCATTCAATGAAAAGAGTATGGCCTTTTCATAAAAGTTTATCGCTTTGTCAAACTGTAGTTGCAACTCTTCAACAAGGCCCAGCCGATGCTGGATCCATGATTTGTCCACAGCCTCCACCTCACTGGCTCGCTTTGCCAATGCCTGTATATCATTATAGCGCTCCAGGTCCATCAACAATATCATATAATTCAGATAGGAGTGCGGATACGAAGGGTCGCCATTAATTGCAGCTTTATAATGATTTTCCGCATTGGCATAATCATCCATTTGGGTCTTGTAGATCCATCCAAGTGAGTTGTGGGTGGCAGCATTGCCAGGCTCGTCAAATAATATGCTTTCATATTTCCTGAAAGCCTCAACATAGTTCTTATTGATTACATCATTTTCTGCTTCCAAATAAATCTCTACCTGTTGTGAATTCATAGCTCTAATATATACGGTGGTTACTCAAATTCAAAACAAGAGGCCATCCTTTTGAAGATGGCCTCTTGTCAAAATATATATGTCGATAATCTTTATAATCCCAATACCCATGCAAATACAAGTGGAGCTACAATGGTAGCATCACTTTCTATGATATACTTTGGTGTGTGAATATCCAGTTTACCCCAGGTGATCTTTTCATTGGGTACTGCACCGGAATAAGAACCAAAGGAAGTAGTGGAATCAGATACCTGGCAGAAATAACTCCAGAAAGGAACATCATGCCATTCCAGGTCCTGGTACATCATTGGCACAACGCAGATAGGGAAATCGCCTGCAATACCACCGCCGATCTGGAAAAAGCCGACACCCTTTCCACCGCTATTGTTGCGATACCAGTCAGCCAGCCAGGTCATGTATTCAATACCGCTTTTAACGGTAGAAGCTTTCAGTTCATTTTTGATCACATAGCTGGCGAAGATGTTACCCGTGGTACTGTCTTCCCATCCTGGAACAACGATCGGCAGGTTCTTTTCTGCAGCAGCTACCACCCAGCTATTCTTAGGATCTATTTCATAGTATTGTTCCAGTTCTCCACTTTGGATGGTCTTATATAAAAACTCGTGCGGGAAATATCGCTCTCCTTTTGCTTCAGCATCATTCCATTGTTTTACCAGGTGTTTTTGCAGCCTGCGAAAAGCTTCTTCTTCGGGTATGCAGGTATCAGTAACACGGTTATAATGGTTTTCCAAAAGATCCCATTCTTCCTGCGGTGTCAGGTCGCGGTAATTGGGAATGCGTTTATAGTGTGAGTGCGCAACGAGGTTCATTACATCCTCTTCAAGGTTAGCGCCTGTGCAGGAGATAATGGCGATCTTATCCTGGCGGATCATTTCTGCCAGGGATATACCTAACTCGGCAGTACTCATTGCTCCTGCTAACGTTACCATCATTTTACCACCTTCCAGTAAATGTTGTTCATATCCTTTAGCAGCGTCTATTAAAGCTGCAGCGTTGAAATGCCTATAGTGATGTTCTATAAATTGTGAAACAGGACCTTTACTCATAATCTTAAAATTGAGGTGCAAATTTAGTCTTTAAAAAGACAAATCCCGCCGGACCGAAGCCGCAACGGGACTGTTTTACACACACTAAAACTAACTATTAACTTATAACATACTAAGAAGGGACTTTGAGATGCGGGAAAGTTGATTTATTGCTTTCCTGCATTGTTTTTTAAGATTTACGTTCTTTCTGGTAAGTAACCCAATCTGAATTGGATGACTTTAATATCAATTTAGTATCTGCATTTTCTACTGTTACATAATATGTAGTTCCTTCTTCATTTGCTACTTCAAAAAGATCAGAGATCCAAAAACCTTCGTAATTATTCTTTAAGTTGGTTTGTAAAGAAATAGGCAATTGTGTGGAGCTGATATTTCTTGTGATGGCAATCATATTTCCTGAAGCATCAAAATACGCAGCTACATATTGACCATTGAGGGAAAACTTAGCCTTGTAAAAGTTGTTGGTTACTGTCCAATCAACTTCAGTAGCATTTTTAAATGAAGTTTCAAAAGATTTTAATACTCTTGAGTCTACTTTAGAATCAGAAGCAAAGCTGCTCATGCTTATCAGCGAGAACAGAACGGTTAAGGTGATTAAGAAGCGTTTCATAAACATTTAATTTATTTAGTTTTTAAATTTTGTTTGTTTGATTAGTATGACGTCACAAAAGTATTTTAGGTTACACCTCTCCGCAAGCTAATTGTGACGACCGGACAGCCCTGTTAAACCTATTAACATTGGTTGCCAAATTGTTAAGAAGGATGAATTGTACTTTTAGGTGTATGAATTTTTTGGCGCACGCTTATTTGTCCTTCGAACATCCGCAAATCCTTGTAGGAAATATGATATCTGATTTTGTAAAAGGAGCGGCAAAAGACAGGTATGCAAATGATGTACGGCAAGGGATCATGCTCCACAGGAATATTGATGAATATACAGACAACCACCCCGCCACTAAAAATGCCAAAGAAATATTCAGGCCTTACTACAGGTTGTATAGCGGAGCCATTATAGATATCCTTTATGATCATTTCCTGGCAAACGATGCTGAGCTTTTTACGGAGGCTTCTTTAAAAATCTTCACCCGGTCAGTTTATACAGCGCTGGAAGACCAAAGCGCTCACCTGCCAGAACGCTTTGTGCCGGTACTGGCCTATATGAGCGCTGAGGACTGGCTCTTCCATTACAGGTATACCAGCGGGATGCAAAAAAGCCTGAGAGGTTTAATACGAAGGGCTGCCTACCTGTCCGAAAGTGATACAGCCTATCAATTGTTCCTGGATAATTATAATGCCCTTGAAGGATACTACCATGAATTCTTCCCGGATGTTAAACAATTTGCAAAACAAAGGTTTAATGAACTGCTTGGCTGATACCTGCGTTGGAACAAAGAAGCGAAGTGATATTTTTGTACCTGTAAAGCATCCAATTATGAAGAAACTGGTTTCCACCATTTGTATCCTTAGTTTATTTACCTGTCTACATGCCCAAACCCAGGCCTCGCTGAAATTAAAACTGCCCGTTTTAGACAAGTCGCCGATGGATATGGCCTATTTCCCTTCTGATTATCCTGTACTTAAGATCCAGGATAAAGCATCAGACCCACTGGTAGCACGTATAATATATAGCCGTCCGCAAAAAGATGGACGTGTCTTATTTGGCGAGCTTATAGAATATAATACCGTTTGGAGATTGGGAGCTAATGAAGCCACTGAAATAGAATTTTTTAAAGATGTGAAGATCGGGGGCAAAAAGCTGTTGAAGGGGCGCTATACTATGTATGCGATTCCTACACCCGCACAATGGACCATCATATTTAATAAGGATACAGATATCTGGGGTGCTTTTAAATACGATGAAAAGAAAGATGTATTACGGGTTACTGTACCGGTTCAAAAGACAGCTTCTGTTGCTGAAATCTTTTCTATGAACTTTAATAAGACCTCTACGGGTGCCGATCTTATCATGGCCTGGGATGATGTTTCTGTGAGTCTACCTGTTTCTTTGAAATAAGTGTTTTGATATAAGTTATAGTGTGCAGCAGGGTTAAAGCCCTGCTGTTTTAGTTTAAAGAAACCGGCTGTTAGTTCATGATCACTTTAAATGTTTGTTGAACTCCGGTCACTGTATTTGTAATGTTAAGGAGGTACATACCTTTTTGCACGCCTGCATCCCGTTGGTAAGTAAACCTGTTATTTGAAACCGATTTTAACTGGGTTTTGAATAATAACCTTCCTGATAATTCAAACAATTCAATTGTAAAGTCTTCTCTTTCAGCTCCGGAGAACAGGATGTTGAGCTGATCTTTTACAGGGTTTGGAAATATGCTAATGCCTGTATTTCCGGATATGCTAATGATAGAACTATATTCAATATGCCCATCCTTCAGAAGCAATTTGATCCTGTATTGGTTCCCTTGTGCAGGCTGCTGGTCTTTGAATACATAATGATTACTACCCGAGCCCTTTGAGGTAGTAAGTTCGCCGATAGCTGAAAAATTAGCATCGTTAAAAGCCTTTCTTTCTATGGTAAAGGAGCTGATGTTCTTTTCCTCATTTATATTCCATGTTAGGATGTTAATGCCATCTTTATGTTTGCCCTGCAGCTGAATTGATAAAGGAAGTAAGGCATACCCACAATCTCCATCCAGCAAATAACTGCTAAAACGCAGCAAGCACCCATTGTTCACGCTCATTTTGCAAACATATTGGCCAGCTTCGGAAGGGTCAAAGAAGGGTAAGTTATAAGTAAGTCCTGTACCGACTAATACACTATCAGTGGAAGTATATTTCCTGTACCACTCATAAGTTGCATTAGGAACGGTATCTATGGAAAGCGTGGTGTTTTTGTAAAAGCATTTCTGTGAAGCTTTAACCGTAATATTCTGGAGAGGTAGTACGCTTACATCATTGAGGGTGGCATTTCCGCATCCATCAACAGCTCTCAGGCGCACCAGGGAATACACTGTTCCTGTATTAATAGAAAATACAGGGCTTGTTTGTACCGCCGTGGTAATATCAGGGGTTGAAGGCGTGCTGCCTATGATCTGGTAAGTATAGGGACTAACGCCGCCTTTAATATCAGATCCCAGGCTGAGTGTATTATTGTCACATTGATATATGGCGGACTGTCCTTGTGATGGGTAAGCATATGGCTGAATGGTAACAGTGTCATATAACCTGTAGTTGCAGGTCTGCATGGTATATTCTACAATATAAGTTGCAGGTTCCAGGTCGGAGAATATATACACATCACCTGTGCGTGATGAAAAGCTACGGAAGTTGGTCACGCCATTCTTTTTGATAATACCTGGTTGGGTGGTGTAATAGTTTGAAGTGCAGGTTACCTGCAGGTCGCCTGCGCCATTGACCCATGTGGCTGAAGGACATTTAGCCCTGACAACAATAGATTTGGTAATGTTGCTGGCATTGGGTGTTAGCAACGAAGTATCTTTCTGGCCGCAACCATCTGTTCCAATAATAGTATACTGCTTACCTGCAGGCAGGCCGGGTAATAGTATGCTGTAAGGATTGGTATTGGTTACTGTATCACACTTTACTGACCCGTCAGGATGGATGATCTTTACCTTATAAGGCCCGTTGTTATTTTCGAACTGTATGCTTACCTGTGTATTGCCGACATTACATGATTTTGAAGATTGAACACTGAATCCCCTTGAAAGGGTAAAGGCCTGGCATACCTGCATAGTAGTATCAACACAACCATCTTTTACACTAAAACAATAGTGGCCATAGGGCAGGCCATCAAATACCCCTGTTGTATTACATGATAATTTATTTCCAAGCGAGTCAAACACGCAATATTCAGGGTTTGTAAAGTTATTACCGCTAACTGTTGCCGTAAAGTCGTTGCAGCTGGCATTGGTTTGCTGCACCCAACTGTTGATCATAGGTTCCGGCCTTGTTTCAGTAAAACACCTTGTAATGGTGGAGTCAGTGCAACTATCTTTTACCCTGATGCAGTATGATCCCCAGGCAAGGTTATCAAATTCACCTGTGGTATTACATTGCAAAAGCGAGTCTTTGTCATTATATAAACAGAATTGCGGGGCTGTTAAATTGGTTTGTTCTGCAATAGCAGCAGAAAAGCCGTTGCAATTTCTTCCCCAGACCTGCACCCAGGAAGCAACAGAAGGAATGGGTTTGTTGCTGGAGAAGCAAAGTGGTGCCGTTGTATCTGCGCAGGAAATGGCACGAATACAGTAATGGCCATGCGGTAATCCTTGAAAAACACCTGTTGAGTCGCAGGTTATAATGGTTCCCGTGCTATCATAAAGACAATACAAAGGCTGAAGCAAATTGTTTCCCGAGACTGATACATCAAAACTGCTGCAGGTGTTGGCAGCAATATGATACGCTGTTAATTCTGCTGTTGGATGTATGGCAGTAAAACACCTGGAAATGATGGTGTCCGTACAGCTATTCGTTATGCGAATGCAATAACTTCCATAAGTCAGGTTAGGAAAAATCCCGGAATTGTTGCACGATAGCAGGTTGTTGTCAACATCATAAAGGCAATAGTTAGGATCGGGTAAGTTTTGTTGACCTGTAATACCAGCAGTGAATAAAGAACAATCCTGGTGATTAATGGAAACATTATCATCTACGCCTGGCTGCGGCGTAGTGGCTCTAAAACAGTTATTAATTGTGGTATCGTAACATGCATCCCTTGTTTTGATGCAATAGCTTCCATAGGAAAGACCAGTAAACACACCTGTGGCATTACAGGCTACCAGGTTGTTAACAGAATCATACAGGCAATAATTTGGTGTAGTTAGATTTTGCTGGCCGTATACTGTAGCCGTAAAGCTGGTACATGTTTGATCGGTAAAGCTTATACCAGCAATGGATGGCCGCAACGCAGCCGGTAAGGACCATGTCCTTGTTTGAATATTGCCACATTTATCTTTAACCAGTAGCTCCAGGTTCCTGTGCGTACCAATACTGATGCTAAAGTTGTTACTGGTGTTCCAGATAGTATCTGCAGGGTTCATGATCACTCCATAGCTATAGCCGTCAAAGGCGGTGCCTGAAAGATTGGTATTTCCTTTATTATCCTTTAAGCCGATAAAAACACTGGCATTATTGCAATCAGTTTTAGTAACACTATAGTTATCAAACCACCAGCTATAGTTCTCTATCGTAATTTTCCTTACCTGTAAACCACCGCATGAATCCTGCAGCTGCACTGAATATTCCCCGGGTATCAAACCAGTGAAATTGCCAGTAGAGGTGCTGGTTCCAATAGAGGATGCAGAAGGAGCTATGATGGTATAGGTAAAAGGACTTCTTCCAAATTGTTGATTGGAGGTGGAGATAGTACCGTCATTGCCTAAGCAACTAGCATCTGATTTAATGAGCTGGAACCTGGGATCAGCGTAAGAGCCAGGCACATACACACTGTCTACCTGTTTGGTGCAATTGCCGTAAAGATCTTTTACCAGGATAGAATAATACCCGGGTGGCAAACCAGTTATACTATTGGAAGAGGTATAGGGGGTATTAATCGTACCAATTGCACGATAATTATAATTATGTGAGCCGCCTGTTGCATTAATATCTATGGAGCCTGTTGCCACGCACCTGGATTCATGGACAGTATAGGTAAGTTGTAACGATGAACAATCCTGGGCATTGAGGTTCCATATAATCAGGAGAAGTAGGGTTAAGGAGTAAAATTTTTTCATAGGCCACTATTTCAGCTTGAAACTCAAGCCCGCTACAGGTTATTGGATGTTACAAAGTTGTAAAAAAAAGGAGGTATCTAATAGGGTACAAATACCCTAAAACCTGCGTAAATTCTCTATAAAATGCAGTTCAGCAAGGGTTTCAATAAGCGGAGAACAGTTATCAGGTCCGGAATCAGGGTTTACTAAAACAGGTAATAGTAGCTTTGTGGATCGTTCAACTGTAAATAGAATAGCGGCAATGACATTGAGACAACAAATATTAAAAAGGATTTATCCTTTATTGGTGTTTATAGGAAAAGGAAGAGGATCGGCACAGGTAAAAAAGAATAATGAGAACCGGCCACCCTTCCATCAGGTTTATGATCTTAAAGTGGAACTGAATAATTCATCGGTCTTACCGCTTTCCCAAATGGCGGGTAAAAAGATCTTATTAGTAAATACGGCCAGTGATTGCGGGTATACGGGCCAGTATGCCGAACTACAGCAATTGTATGAACAAAATAAGGACAAGCTGGTGGTACTGGGTTTTCCTTCCAATAATTTTAAGGAGCAGGAAAAAGGAAGTGATGAAGAGATAGCACAGTTCTGCCAGGTGAATTATGGTGTCACCTTTCCGCTGGCCAAAAAAAGCAATGTAACACCTGGCCCCTCTCAAAATCCTCTATTTAGATGGCTTTCCCATAAGGAAGAAAATGGATGGAATGATAAGGCACCGTCGTGGAATTTTGCTAAGTACCTGCTTAATGAGCAGGGAGTATTGACCCATTATTTTGAACCTTCTGTTTCTCCATTATCGAAAGAAGTGCTGGCTGCTGTTAAATAAACCATTATGAATCTTAGCGACTGGATCGGTGCCATAGGTGTAGCTATAACCTTACTGGCCTATTTCTTTATGAGCTTTAAATGGATGTCGCCCCATGGTAAAACATTCTTTTTTCTTAATACATTGGGAGCCGCTTTAACGTGCTACGCTTCATTGCTGATATCATACTGGCCCTTTGTGGTTTTAGAGGGAACATGGGCTATTATATCAGCAGTAGGATGGATGAAGGCAGGTAAAGAAGTAAGTGTAAAAACCTAACCACAGCTATAAGCCATTGAGTCCATGTCTACCTGGCGGGGCTTGAATTCATAGCCATCATAACTATTGGTAATCTGCTCCAGCACATCATCTATTTCTTCCACCTCTGATATGGTCACCAGCTTTAACCTGTATTCTTTAATATTTGGCAAGCCCCTCAGGTAATTGGTATAATGACGACGCATTTCATTGATGCCGGCCTTTAAGCCTTTCCACTCCACACTGCGATGCAGGTGTTTCTGTATCACTTCCACCCTTTGCTGAATGGTGGGCGGCGGCAAATGTTCACCTGTACGTAAAAAATGTTTGATCTCATTAAAGATCCAGGGATAGCCAATGGCTGCCCTGCCAATCATGATGCCATCTACCCCATAACGGTTCTTATATAAAAGGGCTTTTTCCGGTGAGTCTATATCTCCATTGCCGAAAATGGGTATCTGTATGCGGGGGTTTTCCTTCACGCTGGCTATGGGATCCCAGTTGGCAGAACCTTTGTACAGCTGGCACCTGGTGCGTCCATGAATGGCCAATGCCTTGATGCCAACATCCTGCAGGCGCTCTGCAACCTCCCCGATATTGATGGAGGCATCATCCCAGCCAAGCCTTGTTTTTACGGTAACGGGTAAAGAAGTTGAGTTTACCACTGCTTTGGTTAACCGTACCATCAGGTCGATGTCCTTCAGTACTGCGGCACCGGCGCCCTTGCTCACCACTTTTTTCACAGGGCATCCAAAGTTGATATCAAGCAGGTCGGGGTTTACGGTATCAACAATGCGGGCACTTAAGGCCATGGCTTCTTCATCGCCTCCAAAAATCTGGATACCTACGGGGCGTTCATTATCGAAAATATCAAGCTTCTGGCGGCTTTTAATGGCATCTCTTATCAGGCCTTCACTGCTAATGAACTCCGTGTACATCAGGTCGGCGCCATTGGATTTGCACACAGCCCTGAACGGGGGATCGCTGACATCCTCCATAGGCGCCAGGAGTAATGGAAACTCCGGAAGTGATATGTTATCAATTTTTACCAAACGAAATCTCTTTGATCATTCAGGGCTTATCTTGCAGCTTTTATATTCCCGGGAGATAAGCCAGGGCAGCAAATTTACAATTCTCAAAGCGAGGTGCTATGCAAACATATCTTAAATCACGGCCGATATGGATACAATTGATCTTATTCATAGGAATGGCTTTTGGACTTTTCCTGGTCTTTACCATCCTGGGAACGTTCATTCTTACAAAACTCACAGGTATCAGTTTGCTCCAGCTCCAGGATGTTGGTAAATGGGACACCAACAATCCAAACATGATCTTCTTTATAAGGGGCATGCTGCTCACCCAGTTCCTTGGCTTGTTTTTGATCCCAAGCCTGCTCTTTGGCTATTTCTCTGATCCTTCACCAGCTCAATACCTGGGATTAAAAAGCCCGTATAGTAATATCTATTGGTTGCTGGGTATAACCGCACTCCTGGTGTCATATCCTTTTGTGGAATATTCAGGGATACTGAACCAAAAAATGGCCATAGGCGGAGATGCCCAGAAATGGATGAAAAGCATGGAAGAGGATGCCGCAAAACAAATCCAGTTCATGCTGAGCAAGCATACCATAAAAGAACTGGTATTAAACCTTATTTTCATTTCGGTTTTTGCAGGCATAGGCGAAGAGCTTTTCTTTAGAGGTGTATTGCAAAGGCTATTTATCAAACTGACTAAAAGTCCCTGGTTGGGGATTATTATTACGGCCATCCTTTTCTCGGGATTTCATTTCCAGTTCTTCGGATTCCTGCCCAGGCTTTTCCTTGGTGTCCTGCTTGGTGTTATTTATTGGTACAGTGGCAGCCTGTGGACGGCTATATTGGCGCACTTCTTATATGATGCTTTGGTAATAGTAGTGATATACCTGCACCCCGAGATGGTCAAGGATCCAAATACAACGCTTGTCAACCCGGCGCAATTAGGTATCATGGCGCTCATTAGTATAGGCCTCACATCCCTTGTAGTTTGGCAAATGGCTAAGGGATCCAAAAGCCGTTATGACCTGGTTTATAAAGATGATGATGTTTCTAAAGACGAATTTAGCTTTTAAGAATTATGGCATTTAACTGGCAAACATTTAAAACAAGAGCACTAACAGCTATAGTATTTGTAGTGGTAATGCTGGGTGGTTTATTCTATAACCGCTGGTCGTTTTTTCTATTGTTCTCTGTAGTGCACTTTGGTGGATGGCTGGAATATCAAAAGCTGGTAACAAAGTTCAATCCTGAATATTCAAAGGTTACAGCTCCGCATAGATATGGTGTCATGCTGGCGGGATGGTGCCTGATGTTATTCTTTACAAATGAAACTCTTGCTATCGGCACAGTCATACTTTCACAAATAGGATTTTGGATAGGTATCGCTTTTATGATCGTCCTTCCATTGATTATGATGCTGGAGTCAAAGCAGATCTTTCTCAAAAACATTTTCTATTCTCTTTTCGGAATATTATACATTTCCCTTCCTCTTGCCTTGATGGTAGATATCAGAACCAGGTGGGATGAGAACCTTTACCAATTATCGATGACCATTCCCTTACTGGTTGTGTTTTCATTATGGATCAATGATACCATGGCCTATATAGTAGGTTCATTGATAGGGAAAACTCCTTTATCAAAAGTGTCGCCTAAAAAAACATGGGAAGGCACTTCTGGTGGAGTTATTCTTACAGTGGTCGTTATTAGCCTACTGGCTTATTTCACAAAAAGATTACCTGTTGTGGATGCCGCGGTAATGGCTGCACTTGCAGCCATTACAGGTACTGTTGGTGATTTGTTTGAAAGCAAGATCAAAAGACTGGCGGGAGTAAAAGACAGTGGGGCTATCATGCCGGGGCATGGCGGATTTTTAGACCGCTTTGATTCCATGTTGTTTGCCGCAATAGCTGTGTGGTTTTATGCAGACCTGTTTGTTCATTAATCTTTTTCTTACTGTTCATTATTTTTTGCAACTCCTGCTTTATAGCTTGCTTGCCTTTAAAACAGGGGAGTTCAAGTAAGTATCCGATAAGAGGATAAAGTAGAAATGACCATATCTGGCTGATGTTGATTTCGTAATTATACCCGGGTCATTTAGTGGTAGTACTCCATTTTGTTTTGGCACTATGATTTTATAAAATACCCCATTAAATTAGCTGTCAGAAGTAATGTGATAAAGCAAATTTTCTCACATGAGCCAGGTGGAGAAATCCTAAAAGGTAAGCTTCGTGTAGAATCCAAAATCCAATCCTATGAACTGGAATACCATTATTGGTGTTGCCGCCACTATCACCATGTTCGTGCCGGCTATCGCCATCGTTTATAACAAACTTTACCAACACCGCAGCCTCGCAGCATTACTCATTTCTTTGCTATCCACAGGCATCTATAACCTCTTTTCAGAAAACATACTGCCCGCTTCGCCAAAGTTCCTGGACGTATTTGCTGTGATCAATAACTACCTTGATATACCATTAATGCTGACAGCGCTTTTATTCTTCTGTCCTATCAAACAAAAGCAAAGGGCTGTACATATTGTTACAGCCATATATGTAGCTTACGAGATTGTAATAGCGTGCATCTTTGGATTAAATCCTAAAGCTATAGTTTATATTATGGGTCCGGGGCTTACGTTGATACTTATTTACAGCTTTTACCTGTTCATCAGGCATATCAGGATAACTGTCGAATTTGGTAAGAACGCCGGCAGGACCCTGATGCTGGTAGCTATATTGTTCTCTTATGGATGCTATGCCCTGATCTATTATTTCTATTACATACAATTGACACCGGCAGTGGGAGATGTATTCCTGTTGTACTTTATTTCCACTTTTATTTCTTCAGTGTTAATGACCATTGGCCTTCAGCTGATCAAGAACCGTATGAAACAATTGCAGGAAGTGAGAAATACCAGGAGAGAACTGGCCATGTTCTTTGGCAACGGGTAAGATAAAAACTATAAAGGTTTGATAACAGAAAGGATAATGAAGTGTTAGGAGCTTCATTATCCTTTTAATGTTTTATACTAGAAAGGATACTTTCTTTCGCTGATCAGTTTATCCGCAATACGCCTGCGGGCTTCCTTACTGTTGAATGAAGCTGCCTTGGTAAATCGTTTGATCCCCATCAGTATCATCCTTTGTTCATCTCCTTCTGCAAATGAATTGATAGCATCTTTTCCATTTTTATTGATTCGGTCAGCAGCATCATAGAGGAAACAGTTTAGCATGTCCTTATAGATAGGATCATTATTTCCTTCTAGTGCCAGTTTCCTTACCCGCAGCAACACGCTTTCAGCCACATAAGTATCGATAGCCATATCTGCTATGTTCATCAAGATCTCTTGTTCCTTTTCTAACTGCATCATCAATTTTTGAGCAGCAGCTCCTGCTGTCAGTAATACAGCTTTCTTAAAATTATTCACCAGTTTGATCTCTTGTGTAAATGGTGTTTCATCTTCCGCGCCAAAATCTGGTATACTCATTAATTCCTGTGAAACTTTCATAGCTGCGCCCATGATATTTAATCTTCCTTGCATGGCACGCTTCAATGTCATGTCCACAGTCAGCAAGCGGTTGATCTCGTTGGTGCCTTCATAGATCCGGTTGATGCGGCTATCCCTGTAAGCCCTTGATATATCATATTCCGCACTGAAGCCATTGCCACCATGTATCTGCACGCCTTCATCTACTATAAAGTCCAGCATCTCGCTGCCATTTACTTTCAAAATGGCGCATTCAATGGCATACTCTTCTGCAGCACCCAATAGGGCTTCATTAAAGGGTTTTCCTGCCTCAAGCAATTCCTTTTCTTTGTCATCTATCAGTTGTGCAGTACGGTATAAAGAGCTTTCACAGGCAAATACCTGGGTAGCCATTTCTGCAAGTTTGTGCTTGATAGCTCCGAAGTTGGCAATGGAAGTTTTGAACTGCTCTCTTGTAATGGCATATTCCACGGAACTGCTGGTAGCTCTTTTGGCCCCGCCCAATGTAGCAGCGCATAATTTCAAACGGCCAATGTTCAGGATGTTAAAAGCGATCTTATGTCCCTTGCCAATTTCACCCAGTACATTTTCTACCGGCACTTTGCAATCCTGGAAGTACAATTGAACGGTAGAGGAACCCTTAATACCCATCTTATGTTCTTCAGGACCTTGTGTAAATCCTTCAAATCCCCGTTCTACTATAAAGCCTGTAAACTTGTCACCATCAACCTTTGCAAATACAGTATAGATATCGGCAAAACCACCATTCGTGATCCAGCATTTCTGACCATTCAGTAAATAATATTTACCATCCTCACTCAGGCGTGCGGAGGTCTTGGCACCCAATGCATCACTGCCGCTGTTGGGTTCTGTTAGACCATAGGCACCCGTCCATTCACCGCTGATTAACTTAGGAATATATTTTTGCTTTTGCGCTTCGTTGCCGAAATAAAGAATGGGCAGTGTGCCAATACCTGTATGAGCTGAAACAGCTACAGAAAAAGAATGGCCAGCACCCAGGTATTCATTAACGATTGTGGAGGTGACAAAATCTTTTCCCAAGCCACCATATTCTTCAGGGAATGAAGTGGATAGTAATCCCTGTTCCCCCGCTTTTTGTAAAAGGGAACGCATCAGGCCAGGCTCCATACTGTCTATCTTATCTAATATGGGCATCACTTCCATGTCCAGGAACTGGTTGCACATATCCCTGATCATCTTCTGTTCTTCAGAAAAATCTTCAGGTATAAAACTAGCTGAAGGGTCTGTTTCCCTGATCAGCCATTCGCCGCCTTTAAGGGCTTTGTTGGTAAGTGTTTCCATAATAGAAAGTTTTTGTTTGATAGTTTAAGGGTTTCTAGAGCACCCGGATCGTTGGTTATTGTTAGCTATTAACCATTCAGGTTGTCATATACTTTTTGAAGCACCTCTTTGCACATCTCTACCTGGTCAGCAGGTACGCCACTCAATGCTTCATTTAGGGTTTCTTCTGCCAGCGCCATGGTCTCCTCCTGGAGTTTGATGGCTGCCCTGGTCAAATAGATCTTGTTGATCCTCCTGTCCTTCTCATCCGACACCCGGTTCACCAGGTTTAACTTCTCCAGGTTGTCAACCAACCGGGTAATACTTGGTTTGTCTCTGAAAGTAGCATTGCATAATTCCTGCTGGCTGGCACCATCATGTTTCCATAACTGGTATAGTACACTCCATTGTTCGATGGTAAGATTAACGCCTGAAGTATTGAACTTCTTTTGAAGCCGGCGGGCAATGGCAATAGATGCCTTGCCTGTAATAAAACTGTAAAGCTCCCCCTTTTTAAAATGGTTGTTTGACATACAGTTGTTTATGCAACTAAGTAAATATAATATCCTCTTTTCATAAAAAAAAATTAATTGTACTTAGTATTTATGGTTAATTAATAGAATTAAGTAATTTTATTATATCTCCTCCCCCTGAAGCTAACCTCCCAAACGAAAAACAAGATTTTACCTGCCTGAAGAAGACCCTTTATTACCAAAATAGGGACTGTTTATGCTACGCACACTATTATTACTCCTGGGGGTACTATTCATTGTTTTCAATACCACATACGGGCAAACGAGGCTGGTTGTTCTTGGTTCTTCTACCTCTGCGGGTACCGGGGCAAGCGTCCCTGATTCAGCATGGGTGAACCGTTTCCAGGCTGCCTATGCGAAAAACAGGAATGACAACCAGGATACAAGTATTATCAACCTGGCTGTAGGTGGTTATGTTACTTACAAGATCATGCCCAATGAATATATAGCACCTGCAGGGAAACCTACACCCGATACTGCACACAATGTGACTAAAGCATTGAGTTATGCTCCATCTGTTATCATTATTAATCTTCCTACTAATGATGTGGGTAATGGATATTCAAGAGCAGAATTTATTAACAACCTGCGGTATCTTTATCGTTATATACAGGCTGCGGGTGTAAAACCTTATATAACTACCACGCAACCCAGAAGCCAATACGATTCCAATTACCGCTCCATACTGCATGACATGGTAGATTCCATCATGTCAAGCTTTGGAAATAATGCCATTGATTTCTGGAATGGCATTGCCACAACTGATGGCCTGTACAATATCAAACCCGAGTTGAACTCAGGTGACGGTGTCCATTTGAATGACAAGGGACATGGGTTGCTATTTCAAAAAGCGATTGCAAAAAATGTTTTTGGCACAGAACCAACTGGTAACATCGTAAACATTCATATAGAAGCGGAAAAATGGTCTGCCATGAGCGGGGTTTCTACAGAGAATACAGCAGATGTAGGAGGAACGCAGAACGTGGGCTGGATAGATAATGGCGACTGGATGGAGTATTCAGTAAATGTACCTGCAGCAGGTTCCTATACAATGAGTTTTCGATTGGCTTCACCCTATAATGGCGCTCAGTTCCAGGTGAGTAAAGGCACTGCGGTGCTTTCCACTGTTACAGTACCTATTACAGGAACCTGGCAGACATGGCAAACAGTAACCAGGGCCATTAACCTGAGCGCAGGCACCCAAACCATACGGATCCAATCTATTTCCACTGCCGGATGGAACATCAACTGGCTGGAGATAGCAGGTGCTTCTGCTGCCAACCAATCACCAACTGCCAATGCAGGAGCTGATAAGACCATCACCCTTCCTGCAAACAGTGTTTCGCTTTCAGGAAGTGGTTCAGACCCTGATGGCTCCATTGCTTCCTATGCATGGTCCAAGGTATCAGGAGGTGCAGCTACCATCAATAGTCCTTCTGCTGCTTCTACCACGGTAAGTGGTCTTGCACAGGGGTCTTATATCTTCCGCCTCACCGTCACAGACAATGCTGGCGCTACAGCTTTTGATGATGTTTTGGTAACAGTCAATGGTGCTACCGGCACCTCCTCCAGGATAGAGGCTGAGAACTGGAGTGCCATGAGTGGTGTGCTCACCGAGAACTGCTCTGAAGGTACTTTGGATGTGGGCTGGATAGA
>NZ_FQUU01000029.1 GCF_900129295.1 Flavisolibacter ginsengisoli DSM 18119 | reverse complement strand
CCTGTCCATGAATAACTGGTTCCGCCTGAAGCCGTGAAGCTGGTAGTCTGACCTGCACAGATCACATTGTTACCTGTGATGCTGCACTCTGGCAATGGATTAACAGTCAGTTCCCTTGTACAAGTGCTTGTACAATTTTCACCACTGCTTACCGTAACCGTATAAGTGCCTGCCACTGTCAAACCACTGATGGTAGCACCAGTAGCTGTAAAGCCACCAGGTCCTGTCCATGCAAACGTGGTTCCACCTGAAGCCGTGAAGCTGGCAGTCTGGCCTGCACAGATCACATTGTTACCTGTGATGCTACACTCTGGTGTTGGATTAACGGTTACCAAATATGTACAAGTTCTGTCAGGCTGTATTCCTGTAATGTTATCAATGGTCATTGTTAAGGTAAATGATCCCGAACCAGTTGGGTTAACAGTTACAGTACCTGTATTATCAACTGCACTGGTTATTGTACCATTTCCAGTAATTGACCATTTATAGGCATAGTTTACTTTATTTAGGGTAAATGGAGTTTGCGTAGCAGCGTCTCCAAATGTATAAACCAATCCACTTGCAGTTTGACATACCGGAGTTGGTCCATAAATACCACAAGGCTCAAGTGTTGACTCCACATTAATTACCACCGGATCTGTAGCCTTACATCCAATGGCATCCGTGGCAGCCACCTGTAAATTGTATTGTGGTACAGGGGGTGAAGGAAACGTATGAATAGTAAAGGTCGCATTAGCCGAATTGGCATTTGTGATCGAAGAAAATGCATCTGGAGTAACGGGTGTCCATGCATAGGTATATGGTCCTGTTCCTCCGCTGGCTATTGCAGAAAGAGCAGAAGTATTACCTGTAGCCAGGTTGATAGTAGAAGGCGTGGCAGTACCATCAACTGTAGGAAGTGTTGGACTGTTTCCGCTAAAGCTGGCACCATCTCCGCACGCAACATAATCGGCTCCGCCATTATAAGAAGGATCAGGAACTAAATTAATACTAAAGGGTTGCCCAATAGTTCCATAGGTTGCACAAACCTTTGCAAATACAGCCCCATCGGGAATTATTCCCAAGGTAAGTGTTGATGCTGAAGTCAGGGTTGTATAAGTAGCTGTATTAACTACGGTTGTACCGTCTTGTTTATATGTTGTAACCGTATAGGATGTTGCTGGAATTGTAGCAGGATTTCCATCAAGCGCAAATGGATCCTGAATTAACCACCTTCCTGCGCTTCCCTGGAAAGTCTGGCAAACAGTATATCCATTAGCACCTCCGTTAACACAACTTAACACAGGTTGTCCAACAGATTCAATCGTACAGGTAGATCCACCACATCCATACCTTGATTTATATATTAGGGACATACTCTTTGGAAAAGTTGACTTTCCATCCCCTGTTCCTGTTGGTGCCAGCCACATAGCTAAATAATAGTTGGTTGGCTTATTAAAGGAAGGAACGGTAATGGTTGACCATCCATTTCCCTGCAAGCCACAATTGCCATGTGCTACACCACTAAGTGTAATGTTTGCCGGTTTCAGGTTCAAACAATTGCCTGACAATTGAGACCCTGGAGGATAAGTTGGCCCCGGGTCAGATGAATTGGGGCGTGCATCGGCAGGGTCTACATAATAGAGTGCCCATCCTACAGCCTCATTGGAAACCACCTGGAATTGATAAGTACCCGCCAAAGGCCTGATGTCGAAATTGAACCACACTATATCTTCCCCAGCTTCGGGAGGAGCCAGACTTGCTCCAAATGTGTTTCCATTCATATTAAAGCAATCTGAAAGCCCGGTAATGGCAAAATCTGCCGGATTATAAATCCCCTTATATGCTTCCAAACCTGATTCCGTTGCCGCTGCACTGGCACAACCAACAACACCTTGGGGTTGAGTTTGACCAGTAGCGGGAATACCCGTCCATAAACCAGTAGAAGGGTCTTTATACCAGGCTTCTCCAGAATTCCAACGGTGAGCTGCACAAGGCTTATATGCCCCCTGCCCATAAGATCTTGTTGTTAAAAAAGAAAGCAGGAACAGCGTCAAAAAGATTTTGATGCCGCCTGCCATAAGTGTTCGCCATTTGTCCTGGCGACATCGAGTAGACATTCTCATAAATGTTGTTGTTTTTAGATCACTAAATATTGATAAGGCTCTTTACCAATACTGGACTTGCGGCTTTGAAAGGGTAAGAATTGAAACTAACGGTCTTTATAAGTGTTATGTTGGCGGAGATTTGCCAAATGCAAAATGGTATACAGGGAACAGCAGATCGCAAACACATTTCATAGAAGAAACGCTTTACAAAAAAATTTGTTACACTAAATAATTTTCGAAATGCGGCTTAACAGAATTGGAGATGAAGGTCAAAGCATAGGATGGACAAAAGGGTTGCCGGAAAGGAATTCAAGGGGAGGGTTAAATATGGTTAAGTGCTTAAAATAGGTGAAACAAAAGTAAAGGAATATTATTCACAAATCAACGTTTTATTTTATTTATTTTTTTGTGATAGTCGTAGTTTTACGATATTCCTTACCTTAAATGTATAAGTAATAACACTTATAATTTATAGATATCTGAATCTAAAATAACTCAAAATAATATTAAAGCCCCTCGATAATACTATTAATATTAGCAATCCATATTGCATATTAAACTCAGCCTTACAGGGTTTATATGAGTGTTATTGTAACTTTTTGCTCTGCCATTTCTTTGTTATCTTGATAGCTTACGAAGACTAACTCTTTTCATATTATAATGAGTACCAAAGCCAAAAAAGCTCCTATAACTGGCCTAAAAGCCAAAGATGTAATGAAAACTTCAGACATCACTAAACAGGCAACGTTCCCCACCCTATTTATTGTTCTTTACTTATTGGTTGAACTAATTCCCGAAACACGGGCCATAGATGTCATGGCTCCCCAATGGCTGTATGTAGCTATACTTGATCTTTTATGTGCTGGATATTTTCTTACTTCCAAAGTTGATTATGGAAATGCTATTAACAAGATCAGCAGATCATCACTAACTATCTTGTATACCAGCTTTTATATATTGTCCGGGATATCCATCCTGGTTGCCATTAATAAAGTTGAGTCCCTGGTGTGTTTTGCACGTTTCACCACTACCCTGTTCATGTACATTAACCTGTCCATATTATTATATGAACGTAAGGGAATTATGAATATCCTATGTGGCTTACTTACGGGCATATTGGCCCTACAATCATTCATAGTAATTGTAAACTTCGCAAAGGGTTATGGTGAAGTGGACCTGAATCAATTGATCCTTGGACTGAAAGGCACAGCAGGAAATAAAAATATACTGGCAGCCTCGCTGGTCATCAAAGTGCCGTTCCTTTTTTATGGATTCTATCGCTCCATTTCCTGGAAAAAATGGCTTTACCTGGCCTCATTCACCCTTGCCTGTTTTGCCATTGCATTACTAAATGCAAGGGCTGCCTATATCAGCTTTATTGCTATCACCTTATTATATTTTTTCTTTCTTTTCCGGCAAGGGTCTAAAATCTGGAGTTCCATCATCTCTATTTCATTACCCCTGATAATTGGCTTTGTGCTATCAGCCATTGCCTTGCGCAATGCGGCAGGCATGCAGGAAAATGAAACCTATTTTGGTAACCTTGGCCAAAGATTAAGCAGCATTGCCGTAGATGTGAAAGGTTCCGGCCACCGCTTACCTCTATGGAACAATGCTATTGGTTATGTGCGCCATCATCCCATTATGGGTGCAGGTTATGGCAATTGGAAACTGGCATCCATACCTTATGAAAAGATAGTGACCAAAGATTTCGAGGTCAATTATCATGTACATAACGACTTCCTGGAAGCAGCCACAGAATCGGGTATACCAGGCGCTTTACTTTTTCTTTCTGTTTTTATGTGCGCTGCCTTTTACCTATATAAAGTAATAAAGAATAAGACCGATAAGGAAGCTGAAATAACAGCCTCATTTTGTTTTATGGCACTAATGGTTTACGCTATTGATGCATTTTTCAACTTCCCGGCAGAAAGGCCTGTGATGCAGGTATTCTTTGCTCTTTTGCTCGCTCTTATAGTAAATGCATACCTGCAAATTCAGAAGAACCATGAAAAAGAAAGTAAAGAACCAAAGAGCTGCCTGAAATACTTCTTTATAGTAAGTGCCATTTTATTGATCCCAACTATATGGTTGAATTATAGCACTTATAAGTCTATGAAGGCACAGTTTGAAATTAACGCTGATGTGCAATTGGAAAAGCCGCAGAAGACATATGAGGAAGTGGACAATTCATTACCTGCTATTCCAAACCTCAATAGCTTCTGTATGCCTGTGGCTATAATTAAGGCCAATTATTTATACAGGGAGAAAAATTATGACCAGGCACTAGCACTGGTTAAAGAAGGTCAAAAGGCAAACCCTTACCTCCCTTATGATGACCTGTTACTATCAAAAATATATAGTGAAACAGGAAAACGTGATAGCTCGCTTTTCTTTGCCAGGGCAGGCTTTCAAAAGCGCCCTAAAAGTGCGGCACTTTACCAACAATTGAATGCATCCAGCTTTCATGCAAAAGATACAGCCAGTTTGAACCAGGCCTTTGCTACTTTTATTCAATACAGGAGTGAATCATGGGCATGGAATGAATACCTGAATTATCTCTATGATCTGCCACATGATACTGTAAGGATGCGCAAATTGGTAGATAGTGCTTTGCAATTATTTCCAGGAGATAGCTACCTGCAGCATAAGAAAAGCTTTTTGGAACAGGGGAAATAGAGAATGGAGATAAAGAAGTATGTTCCGGTGGTCAACCGTTGTTCTTTGCATTTACCATTGCACCTTCTTTTAAAAGGGCAATGATCTCTCTAAGGGAATTATTCATATCACGCATATTCTGATAATTAGCATAATTAATCTGGGAGTTCACCCAGCGCAGGTATATGGCTTCATTTTCCTGGGCATTCATGCCTGTCATTTGTTTGAACAACTCAGGTGTAAAAGGTTCGAAAAGGTGTGTCATGGTTTAGCTTGTTTCCTTATTACGAATATAAGATTTACATACCTGAATGAGCTACTACCATTACAAAATATTCCCTAAGTAACTTTACGTATCAGTGGTAAATCAAAAAAATTAATGAAGCCAATTAGTTGATTAAAAAGCTAATAAAAACTCTTTTAGATCAGGGTAATCAACTTTCATCTGAGTGCTGGAAGCATCCAGGGAAAGTAATGACTGAACCGAGGGAGGATAAGCTAGTTTACTACCTGTATTATATTCAACAAAATCTGGAAACTTTATAGGGTGGGCAGTGCCAATGACTATACCTTTTTCGCCATGGCTTCTATTTTTATTTAGACCATTCCAGGCTACAGCAGTATGAGGATCTAATGTGTAATTATACTGCTGAAAGACTTCATGGATTGTAGCTGCTGTTTCGGCATCGCTGCTGGTAGTAGCGCATACTTTAGCTTTTACATTGTCCAGGTTTCTTTCAAATAATTCAAGTATGCGAATAAAATTACTTGGATCAGCAACATCCATAGCATTAGAAGCAGTAGGCACTGCAGGTTTTGAAATCCTATTACCGGTTTGAAAATATTGTGGGATCACGTCATTGGCATTACAAGCGGCTATGAATCGCTTTACAGGTATTCCGGATAGATGAGCCAATAAACCTGCGCAAATATTGCCAAAGTTTCCACTAGGGACTGATACCACGGGGGGCTCGTTTTTATATGGCCATTGTTTCCATGCCAAAGCATAGTACACCTGTTGTGGCAACCACCTTGCGACATTGATGGAATTGGCAGAAGTCAGAAACAGCTTCCTGGTAAGATCATTATCTGCAAAGGCCTTTTTTACCAGCGCCTGGCAATCATCAAAATTACCTGCTATCTCCAACGCGTGTATGTTTTTTCCAGGTGTTGTTAATTGCTTTTCCTGTATCGGGCTTACTTTTCCGGAGGGATATAAAATGACCACCTCTACATTAGGCACTTCGTAAAAGCTGCTGGCCACTGCTCCACCGGTATCTCCTGATGTTGCAACCAGCACTATGATCTTCCGGTCATGACCTGATGCAAACCAGGATAAGCAACGGCTCATAAAACGGGCGCCTACATCTTTAAATGCAAGGGTTGGACCATGAAAAAGCTCCAAGATAAATGTCGATGGCTCTATTTCTTTTAATGGGATAGGAAAGTTTATGGTTTCATTTACTATTTTTCTAAGCTGGCCAGGTTCTATGTCTTCGCCTATATAAGGCTGCAGCAATCTATAAGCTATCTCTTCGTTTGAATACTCTTCTATATTCTTAACGAATTCTTTGGGCAATATGGCAATTTCCC
Source organism: Flavisolibacter ginsengisoli DSM 18119 (assembly GCF_900129295.1). Classification (GTDB taxonomy): domain Bacteria; phylum Bacteroidota; class Bacteroidia; order Chitinophagales; family Chitinophagaceae; genus Flavisolibacter; species Flavisolibacter ginsengisoli. Next base: position 12,646 of record NZ_FQUU01000029.1, on the reverse strand, counting down.
GGGGAAAATAAAGACCCTTATCAGGGGCTTGTCCCTTAATGGTAGCTTCTTTGAAATCCACCATTGGTGAGTGTCCATTCAGGCTATAGTACTGCATATATTTATTACTGTTCAGTTTGAATAATCCCCTTTTGATTAATAGTAGTAACATAGGTATGAAAGTCAATTCCCAGGCGTGTATACACATCCGACATCAATTGAGCTACCTCTTTTGCAATACCCTCAGAGGCACTCAACATAAATATGGAAGGCCCTGAACCTGAGATGCCACCTCCTAAAGCGCCTGCAGTCTTGCTTTGAACTTTTACTTCATCGAAACCTGGAATGAGTATGCTTCTTAAAGGTTCAATGACCACATCTTCCAGTGAGCGGCTTATGAGATCAAGATCGTTTTTGAAAAAACCTGCTACAAGTCCGGCTACGTTACCCCATTGTTTAATAGCATTTTTTAAAAGAATTTCCTTTTTAAGAATTTGCCTTGCATCCGCTGTTTTAACTTCTATTTGCGGATGTACAACAGTTACAAATAATGATGGAGCCGGTATGGATATGATATCAAGAGGATGAATAGACCTTACCAGGGTAATGCCTCCATAAATACAAGGTGCAATATTATCTGCATGCTTTACACCAGATGCCAACTTTTCTCCATTCATGGCAAACTGAACCAGCTCTTCCTTATTAAAGATATTTCCCAGCAGCATATTGGCAGCTACTGCTGCGCCGGCAGCACTTGCCGCACTTGACCCTATGCCACTGCCTGGCTTTATCTTTTTTTCAGATATCAACTGGAATCCCACCCCATTATGCAGGCGTTCCATAATAGAAAGCAGAACTACACCAGATACATTCTTTACTGGATCGGTTGGAAGCCCATAGTCATCATGGTTTATGATCTCTACCTCCGGTCGGTCAATAAGCTTCAGCGTCAAACAGTCAAAAGGTTGATGCAAGGCCAGGCCTAATACATCAAAACCACATACCAGGTTAGCAATAGTGCCGGGCGATTGAACCGTTACAGATCTGATTGTATCCATTGAACCAACTTATTACTTACTAAAATGCGTTAGAGTCATACTTACATTGAGCGAACAATTATATTCTTGCCGCCCGCACTATATCGGCAAATACCCCCGAAGCTGTAACATCTGCACCAGCGCCCGCCCCCTTCACAACCAGGGGTTGTTCGGGATAACGAGTAGTGTAGAATAACACCACATTGTCCTTACCATATAAATGATAAAGATTATGAGCAGCATCAATATGCTGTAATCCTACAGCAGCTTTTCCATCCTTAAATGAGGCCACGTACTTCAGCTTTTTATGATCCTTAGCTGCCTCCTCATAGAGTTGCCTGAAATGCGACTCATATTTCTCCATTTCCTTGTAAAAATCCTCCACGCTCCCATTCATGCATGACGGAGGTAAAAAAGAGTTGTTGGAAATGGCATCCATTTCCAGGGGATACCCTGCCTCCCTGGCCAGGATGAGGATCTTACGCATAACATCTTTACCACTGAGATCTAGCCTGGGATCCGGCTCGGTATATCCTTCTTCCTGTGCCTGCCTTACAACAGAAGCAAAGGATCTTTCACCATTATAATTATTAAAAACAAAATTAAGCGTACCACTTAACACAGCTTCGATGGTTTGAATGGTATCACCGCTGCTCACCAAGTCATTTAATGTATTTATGACAGGAAGACCCGCTCCCACATTTGTTTCGAAAAGGAATAAGCAATTATATTCCCTTGCCAGGTCTTTCAATTGCTGGTAATTATGCAAGGAAGAAGAAGCGGCAATCTTATTACAAGCTACTACTGAAATACTTTTTCTGAAAAGGGCATCGTAGCACATGGAAACTGATTCATTTGCAGTTACATCTACAAATATTGAGTTTCTCAAATTTTTAGATTGTATCTCTTCAATGAAATCATGAAGGTTCATTTTTAAGCCATTATCTAATGCTTCACCCCATTGTGATAGTCTTATTCCTTTATCATCAAAGACCATTTTACGACTGTTAGCCAATCCTATAACCCGTACCTGCAACCGCAAATGCTTTTGCAGGTATTGAAATTGCTGTTCTAGTTGGTGCAGTAGCCTTTTACCAACATTACCCGTTCCGACTATAAACAGGTTGATCTGCTTATAGGTTGTTTCGAAGAAATCTTCATGAAGCACATTGATGGCTTTGCGAACATCGGAAGCATTGATAACTGTGGATATATTTCTTTCGGATGACCCTTGCGCAATAGCCCTGACATTGATACCATTTCGACCCAATGCCCCAAACATCTTTCCACTGATTCCTGTATGACTTTTCATATGATCGCCTACAAGCGCCACAATGGCAAGACCAGTTTCAATATCCAGTGGATTTACCCGGCCCTCTTTTATCTCATTTTTAAATTCCTCGTCAACAACCTGTTTTGCCTGGCGTATGGCTCCTTCGTCAATTCCAACACAAATGGTATGTTCGGAGGATGCCTGCGTAATAAAGATCACATTGATTGACTGCCTGGCAAGGGCATCAAATAATCTTTTAGAAAATCCTGGAATACCCACCATGCCACTACCTTCAAGGCTACACAATGCAACCTTGCTGATGCTGGAAATTCCCCTGATAATACTACCATCTGATTGGGTATGAGCGTGAATAAGTGTGCCATGCAATTCTGGCGCAAAAGTATTTTTTACCCATACTGACAGGTTCTTATTTAATAAAGGCTGAATAGTTGGAGGGTAAATGACCTTGGCACCAAAATGAGAAAGTTCCATTGCTTCCTGGAAGGAAATGTTATCAATAGTCCTGGCGTGAGGTACAAGACGCGGATCTGCAGTCATCATACCTGGTACATCAGTCCAGATCTCCACTTCCGTTGCATTGGTTGCTGCTCCTACCAGGGCTGCAGTATAATCAGATCCTCCACGGCCCAGTGTAGTGGTATGTCCCTGCTCATTGCTGGCAATAAAGCCCGGTAAAATAAACAGGTGACCTATTGCAGATTGAAAATAGTTACGAATATACTTCTCTGTAATTTCCTGTTGCACATGGGCCCTTGTATACCTGCTGTCTGTAATGATCAACTGGCGCGCATCTACCCAGGTATTATCTAAACCAGTCACCTCAAGGTATGATGATAGTATTCTGGAGGACAAAATCTCTCCAAAACTTGCAACACGGTCTTTAATCCGGTCGGACAATTCTCCAAGAAGATAAATACCATTGCAAATATCTTCGAGTTCATTATTTAATTGAATAACAGCGCTTAAAATGGAACTTTGATGGGTCAATGGTAAAAGCAAGCGTACTGTTTCCAGGTGCCTTTCTTTGATTTCCGCCAATTTCTGTTTGTACTCGTTATCGGCATTTGATGCCATACTTCCTGCCTGCAACAAAAGGTCGGTGATACCCCCAAGGGCAGAAACTACAATGATTGTTTTATCCTTACTCAGGGCATTTCTGATGATCGAGCTTACCTGTTTTATATTCTTTTCATTGGCAACAGAAGATCCGCCAAATTTTAATACTTGCATAGACCTGAAGGTTTAAGAGTACTGCCTTAAAAAAATAGATGTTCCTTGAGAAAGCGCTTATTTAGCCAGTGGCAATATGATCATATACAACCCTTTCGGGTTGTTGTAATAATTGTAGTTGTAGAACCAACAGCAAAAAACCGTTGAAGAGAGAGAGAAATATGGAAAGAATGCTTTGCCATTTGTTCTTACAAAATAGGAAAATAATTTTAATTAAAAAAAGGCGTATAATTGTTAAAGAAAAGTCCACTGTAGAAACAGCGGACGCTAACGATTGCTTGCTATATAAAAATCTTTATTTTTACTTTTTATTTCGTCTTTTCGGGACGCTAATATTGCCTGCTTTAACGATTGCCTGCTATATAAATCAAATTCCAGTACTAAAATAGGAACACCTGTATTCTATGCGGAACCTAATTTTACAAGTTTTTAGCATGGCAAAAATGAGTTTCATATTATAAACCCTTGCCAGTACAGCGTTCTAAAGAATTATCGTCATTATGTCCAACAAACCTCCTGATATATTATTTCAGCTCATCCGTTCTTTGGAAAAGGCAGAAAAAAGGCATTTTAAGCTATATATTAAAAGGAGTTCTTCCAATGAAAATCTAAAAGTTGTACAGCTATTTGACGCAGTGGATAAATTAAATGAGTATGATGAGAAAGCACTGCTGAAAAAACTACCTACTGTACAAAAAACTCAATTATCAAATCTTAAGGCTCATCTCTATAAACAAATACTAGCCAGCCTGCGCCTTTTAAAAAGTGCTGACAGCATAGATCTTCAGCTTAATGAACAATTTGATTATGCGCATATACTTTATAAGAAAGGCCTGTTCCTACAAAGCCTTCGCATATTGGATAAGGCAAAGGAAACAGCCAAAACACATCAAAAGTTTTATTTTCTAAGCCAGGTGATCTCTTTGGAAAAGAGAATTGAAACCCTTCATATTACCCGGAGTATGCAGGATAAAGCCGAGCAACTTTCTATGGAAGCCCTGGAAGTATCAAGGCACATAGATATGGTGGCACGTTTGTCAAATCTTGCACTGATGCTTTATAGCTGGTACATCAAACATGGACATACGCGTAATAAAAAAGATGAAATGTCCATCAACCAGTTCATGAAAGAAAACCTCCCGGCTGATGCATGGGAGCAAACAGGATTTTATGAAAAGCTTTATTTATATCAATCTTATAGCTGGCAGGCATTTATTACACAGGACTTTCTAAAGTATTACCGTTATACTCAAAAATGGGTTGACCTGTTTCATGAAACACCATTAATGAAACGAGTGGAAACAGGGCACTATATTAAGGGAATTCATAACCTGTTGAATGCACATTTTGACCTACGCAACCATGAGCAATTTACGCCTACCTTAAAAGAGTTTGAAAACTTTGCCAGGACTGAAAGAGTGCAGGAAAACGACAACTTTCGAATACAGTGTTTTCTATATATAGCACAGGCAAAGATCAACCAACATTTCCTGAAGGGTACTTTTCAACAGGGATTACAATTAGTGCCTGGCATTGAAGAAAAACTGGAAGAATACCGTTTATTTATTGACAGGCACAGGGTGCTGGTACTTAATTATAAGATTGCTACCCTTTATTTTGGCAGTGGCAACTACGATGCGTGTATTGACTACCTGGTGAAGATCATCAATGAGTCTGTTGACCTGAGGTATGATCTTCAATGTTATTCGCGCTTATTGCATTTATTGGCTCATTATGAACTGGGTAATTACGAACTTTTACAATACCTAACCAAATCTGTATACAGGTTCATGTCTAAAATGCAAAACCTGACAGATACAGAATTAGAAATATTGAAATTCCTTCGCCGCACTTTCCAGATACCGCCCTACGAAATGAAAGCCGAATTGGACGTCTTCCTCCTAAAGATCAAAAAACTGGAAGCAGAACGTTACCAGACACGGGTTTTTGTTTACCTGGATATAGTTTCCTGGGTGGAACATAAGGTCTATAATAAACCAATGAGTGTCATCATTGGTGAAAAGTATAATGCCAGGATGAGCCGGAAACAAAAACAATTGTAGGTCATCATAACATTTATCACAGGAGCTGGAAGTTTCTGATTATTTCCGCAATTCAATAGCCTTATACATGTACAGAATTTAGATTTGCAGATTGAAAGAATGGCAAATAAATGTATTTAAATACAAAGAAATACCAAATCAAAGTAGTCAACTATTGAATACAGTGTATTTAATATGACCAGTACTCAAATGAATTTAAAAAAATAATAAACTACATCCATACATGCTTTGCATTTACCATGAATCCACAGATCCTTATTTTAATGTAGCCACTGATGAATATATTTTAAAGCATATTGAAGAAGATTGTTTCATGTTATGGAGAAACGATAAGGCTATTATCGTGGGGCAATATCAGAATACATTGGCAGAAATTAATTATGATTATGTGAAGGAGCAAAATATTGCAGTAGTCAGGCGTATTTCCGGGGGTGGTGCCGTATATCATGATTTGGGGAATATTAATTTTTCTTTTACCGAGCAAGGAAAGAATGCAAATTTATCAGACTTTGAAAAGTTCACCCGCCCTATTGTACAGGTATTACAATCGTTAGGAGCTGATGCGCGTTTTGAAGGAAAGAATGATTTAATGATTGATGGGAAAAAAATTGCAGGCAATGCTGCACATATTCACAAAAACAAAATACTGCATCACGGGTGTTTATTGTTTGCATCGAAAATTAGGGATGTCAGTGAAGCGCTGCGTATCAATCCTGTAAAATATACAGACCGGGCCATTAAATCGGTACCAAAAAGAGTAACTAATATATCCGATCATTTAAAAAGTCACGTTAGCCTGGAGGAGCTTACCCAAACATTGATGGATCATGTGTTGGCCACATATCCTAATGCACGTCCCTATGCGTTTACTGAAGAAGATAAAAAGAAAATTCAAAAACTTCGGGATGAGAAATATGCTACCCACGAATGGAATTTCGGAAAATCACCTGAGTACAATTACAAAAAGGCTGTTCGTACAGGAGGCGGCCTATTGGAAATTAATTTGGATGTAAAAAATGGGAGGATCGAAAGGGCTAAGATTTTTGGTGATTTCTTCTCAGAGATAGGTATTAAAGAAGTAGAAGATGCATTAACTAATATTCAGCACGAAGAAGGAGCGCTTAGAAATACTTTATCCAGATTGCCTATGGAAAAGCATTTCCGCAATATTGGGGTAGATGAATTGATTAGTGCTCTTTTTTAGAAATTGTTTTGTTGAGGAAAGCAAAATACCATTACAGAATTGGTGATTATTTTGCTATTGCATCAAAGTCAAAACCAGCTCTTTCCAAAGCCCGTTTGGCGGCGCCTAAAGCATAATCAGCTTTGTTATATTGTTGAACCGGCACTTCTGTAACTTTTGATAACTGGTCCAATATATTTTGTGTATCACCTGCAGTTAAGTTTTCACACATATCGTACATGCCACCTGGCTGTTCTTCAAGGATGTCATGCTTTTCCAATACATGACGCAATACTTTGATAACCCGTGGATCTGGAGGAACCACCATTAATGAAGTGATTGCACCATGGTCAAGACGAAGTTTGGATGCAAGAGATAAAGGAGTACCTCCATTGGCTTTTTGGGCTGCCGGAAAAAGTATTTTTTCTTCCATCTTGATATGCTTCAAAAGACCAGTGCGAAAGCTATAATAATAATCCATATCAATATTGTTCACATCTTCCGTTGCTTTCTCAAGAAGAAGCTCAATTCTGCGGTGATCATTTGTGAAAAATTGGTAAATCTGGTTGTCCATAATGCAAAAAGAAAATAGAGCTGATCAAGAAAATACCAAATTAAGAAAATGAACTTTAATATCCTCTTTGCAGAGATTGATAAAGAATTTAAAATCTGAAGCTAGGGTTTACTTAATGAACAAGTTAAAAACTCATTGACCAGTAGAATTATTTAGCGGGCACATATCTACTATAATAAAAGCCGCCTAATTTTCTTTAGGCGGCTTTTATTTCAAAAGATACTAACTGCTGTATCATTTTTGGGGAACGATATCTATTATAACTGTCCTGTTGTAAAATCTTTCTTCCGGGAGGTTATTTTCAAATGGTGCCATTCCGGTATCTTCTCCAAATCCAAAAGTCTCAAAATTTACACCTTTCTTCCCAGCCTTCAACAAAGCTGCTTCCATGATATTCTGAGCACCTACTGCCCTTTCAAGAGAAAGTGAAACATTGTAATTTTCCTCACCAATGACATCACTATGACCATGAATGATCACTGTTCCGTTTTCGGGGATAAGCGGCACAACTACATTGGTAAGGAAACTTTCATAAGTGCTGATCGACTTTGATTTATCAAAATCGAAAAGAATACTATAGCGTCTTCCTACCTGCTTTTCTTCATCCGTTTTAAGTAAACTTACCGAGCTTTCAGCTTTCACTGGCTTGCCTGTATTGGTTTCACCCAACATGACGACCTTGTAGTTTCCCTGCATGTCATTGCCCAGGATGGTTTTTCCAGGAACAGAGGCCTGGTCTTTTGTAAATGGTCCGTAATGTTGAACCGCACCTTTTTCATCTGTGACTTCAATTGTCCAGGATTTTAAAAGTTCACTAGCTCCCAATGCATTAAAAATAACATGACTATCCAATGGGTCTTGCTGTATCGCCTCAATTTGCACAGGCTTTAGAAATGGAGAAGCATTGCCTCCAACCTGCATCAGCAGCTCATTTGAAGTGCTTATGATATCCACTCTTCGATCACCTTCGCGCAAGAGTGAAAGTTCTTTTTTAGCATCGGGCTGTTCGGAGGGAACCAAAGGTTTATCCCTTCCTTCAGTTATTATACGTGATGCATCAATGTTAAAAGTTTCAACCAGGTAATCTTTGATCTTTTCAGCCATCTGCTTTCCTTCTGCAGGGTTTTTATCAGAAGCACCTACCAATGTTATAGTGCTTTTAGGGTTGGATCTTAAACGATCACCAAGAATATTTAAAATATTATGGTACACTGCCAACTGCCTGGAGGAACGGCCATTGTTTAAATTTGCAGGCTGGTTATCCTGCAATTCTTCTTCTCTGAAGGCTTTTGCCTGCGCACTGTTTAACATCACATAACGGCCTGGTATTTCAACTGATCCCATGTTGAAAAAAACGGAATTACGCAGGGGAAATGTTTCCTTTACCTGGCGGTTTGGAGAAACCAGCCTGGGTGCACGTACAGAAAAATTTATCTTTTGTTCCGAAACAGTTGAAGGAATATCCTTCTTTCTCTTTTGAGAACCTATTTTTAATGCCACCCCGGCACGTACCGCATAAAATGACCAGGTTTGATTGGCCCGAGGTTCATGGCCCAGATCAGTTAAAAAAGAAACGAAAGGAGAAAGGCTTACCTGTGTTGTATTCGATGGAGCAGATAACATTAAATCAATACCGGCGCCTGCCTGAGCTGAAAATGCGGTCTTATGTACATTACTCCAGTCCCCGGTCCTATCCTCCTGCTTTTCCTGCTTATAAGTAAATGATTTTGCTACATTATAACTTATTGTCGGTCCTGCAAAAATGTAAAAAGAAGAAGCAAATGGAGCAAGACGCAGGCTTGGCTCAATTGCAATGTAACTGATATTGGTTTTTAGTTCTGCAGGGCAATTACAAGGAGCCACTACATCATCGAACTTTCCTCCACGATTATCGTATGCGATGTTCAACATACCGCCCCATTTTTTATTGGGTCTGTATTCCGTCAGTAAAGAGAAGTATGGCTTTACACCAGAACCTTTATGAAAGGCAGTGGGTACCGTTACGTTTTCGTTCAGCATTTGAGTAGTTCCGCGGTAGTAATTTAAATTGGCTGCTACTGATTCACCAAACCACCATATGGGTTCCGTACGATTTAATTGTTGTGCCCCTATCCTGGATCCTGCAAGAATCAATCCCAGGAAAAGCAGGGCAGTCTTTTGTGTTCTTGAATGAAATACTAACATAAATATTGTTTGATATTGTATTTTAATTTTTAATGTGCACTGATTAATAACTGTCTTGTTATTGCACATTTATAGTTGTATTGACCAGGGTTACGGATGCATTTAAGGACAAGGCACGGCCATTCAATACTGTTTGTGCAGCGTTGCCTGCAGTAGAGAAAGTTACACCGGCTGAAGCGATGATGGTACCAGACATTATGCCACCACCAGCTGCATTAATCGTTGCAGCACTACCTACATACCAATAGACATTCTTAGCCTGCGCTCCATTGATCAGGTTTACACTTCGTGCACCTGCCGGACCTGCTATACCTACCGTGAGTCCTGAAGCAGTCTGAAATATCCATTCTGCATTAGGATCCCCCATGGCATCGAGGGTCAGGTTGCCATTGGTAATTTTAAAGGTGCCACTGGCAGATTTGTATACTCCCGGCGCAAGGGTTAATCCGCCTAATTCGCCTGCACCCGGATCGGTACCACCTGGCCTGGAGGCAGGAGAAATGCTGTTATATGCATTATTCGCATCAAGTAACCCTTGCGAAGCAATGGCGAAAGAAGTAGCCGTTCCCGGTGCTGGTGGAGCTGTATAGATCCTGCCTGTTACCAGTCCTGCATTCAAAGGAGTTTCAGTATAAATATCACCGGTAGTGCCATCATGGAAACCAGTGATCAGGGTAGACGCGCCGGTTGTTCCAATACTGCCATTGTTAATGACTGTATTCAATCCCGAGTTGGTAATACCAGCACTTCCGCCGAATACACCAAACATAGCCGCACTACCCAATTTTGAAGGAGGAGGTGTCGTTACTCCCGTAGTTGTAAATGACCAAACATAATCCTCTGAAATCGGGTTTCCCCCTGGATTCTGTGCACCTGTTGTAATGATTGCGGTATAAGTAGTTCCGGCTTCGAGGTTGACAGATGGTGTAAAACTAGCTGTTGTTCCGGCAAAGCTCACTGTTCCGGAAATGGAGCTAGTTCCTTGTTTTAACAGGAATGTGTTTGTGTTGATCGTAGCCGCATTCATGGATTCACTAAACGTTGCGGTAACTTTTTTATTCAGTGCTACACCTGTAGCTGTGTTTGCAGGGTCAGTTGAAATAACGGAAGGAATATTTCCTGTAACAAAACTCCAGGTATAGTTTGCAGACAAGCTGTTACCAGCAGTGTCATTTGCTGCTGTAGTAATCATTGCAGTGTAAACCTTATTCGGGGACAGGGGAACTGAAGGTGTAAAGCTGGCAGTGACACCATTATATGTAACTGATCCCGTAATAACAGAGAGACCCTGCTTTACTTGGAAAGTATTAGCATTTAAAGAACTAGCCTTCATAGCTGTACTGAAAGTTGCCGATATTACTTTATTCAATGCAACATCTACAGCACCGTTAGCAGGATCGGTAGATACCACAACAGGAATATTACCTGTATTAAAAGTCCATATATAGTCGGCGACCATCGCATTTCCAGAAGGATCTTTTGCTTTGGTAGTGATCGTTCCTATATACACAGTGTTTGCTGCGAGTGGAGCCGATGGACTAAAGGTAGCAGTGTTACCTGTGTAACTAATAGTACCAGGTACCAGGTTGGTGCCTTGTTTCAGGTAAAATGAAGATGCATCCAGGGTAGCTGGGTCCATCTCTTCATTAAATGTAGCAGAGATCTTTTTAATTGTGGCGACATTTACTGCACCATTGGCAGGATCTGAAGAAACAACTACAGGACATACACCTTTGTTGCCTGGTTCTTCTGTAACCTTTTTACATCCTGCTGTGAATACAACAAGCAGCAAGGCAAGAAACAATTTGTAAGTACTAAAATAAAGTGTTGGGAATTTTTGCTTAAGCAGAAAGCTTTGCGCAATTGGGCAATTTGCAGTTTTCATCATTGGATTTTTAAATGATTGCAAGTGCTGCAAAGGATTATCCTTGTTTTTCATGCAGCATTTGAATAACGCTGCAAACTTATCATCGCAAATATTTTATGCGTTATACTATTCCCTTAAAGATTTACATATTTCACACATCAGACATGGCCTTTTCCCTTTTTTCCCTGATCTGCTTATAAAATGACGGAGTAAGACCTGTTACTTTTTTAAACTGGTTAGATAAGTGAGCAACGCTGCTATAGTTCATCCGGTTGGATATTTCGGTAAGGGACAATTCATTATAAAGAAGCAATTCTTTGACTTTTTCTATTTTGTTTATAATGATGAATTGCTGAATGGTTATTCCTTTAACGTCAGAAAAAACATTGGCCATATAAGTGTAATCATACTTCAACTTCTTGCTAAGAAAGTCAGAATAATTTGTTACAGGCATATATTCAGACTGAATCATTTCCACGATCGTATCCTTTATTTTATCAATCATCCTGCTCTTCTTACTGTCCAATACTTCCAAACCCGAATGCCGGAGATTTTCTTCCAATATCCTGCGTTGCTTCTTTGTGATTGACTCAAGGATTTCAACCATTCCCAGGTCTATCATAACATATTGCGATTGCACGCCTAAATTTTTCAGTTCCGTCAATACCAGTTCTTTACAACGAGAACTAACCATATATTTAATAAATAACTTCATAAGTAATAATTTCCCTAACTATTTGTAGGAACTAAACCATAAAAAATTATCGATTGCTTTACCCTGGGAAGTTATTTTTTAAATCAAAGGCCAGAAGAAATCTCTTAATATTTACAAGTAAAAGGAGTTATCAATGGCTATTTTTTCTTTTAATAGCCATGTCCACTACAAAATATGCTTACCTGCGGTAGGCAATTTTAGGAGTGTAAGGTAAGTATTCCTGTAGACACTTAGTATATATCAAAACATGCTTATGTAAACAGGCATTTATAATTTGAATATTGGGAAGACAATCATTTTCTTTTGAGGCATCATTTGCCTTTGAAGTAAAGGAAGATAAACCACTATTATGCTGAACAATCCTTACTTCAATGTCAGCTGTATAACCAACATAGTACCTGTCTAATTTTGAACTATAGATAATATAGAGGTAAAACATAAATAGAAAGCCACCCGAAGGCGGCTTTAAAGCGTGGAGAATATCGGAGTCGAACCGACGACCTCTTCCCCGAAAGCTTTC
>NZ_FQUU01000018.1 GCF_900129295.1 Flavisolibacter ginsengisoli DSM 18119 | reverse complement strand
TTGGTGTTCTATGTCATATCTAAGCATTTCACCGCTACATGACATATTCCGCTCACCTCCACGGTATTCAAGATAGATAGTATCAACGGCAGTTTCCGAGTTAAGCTCGAAGATTTCACCACTGACTTACCTACCCTCCTACGCACCCTTTAAACCCAGTGAATCCGGATAACGCTTGCACCCTCCGTATTACCGCGGCTGCTGGCACGGAGTTAGCCGGTGCTTATTCTTATGGTACCGTCAATCGGGAAAGAATTCCCGGGTTTCGTCCCATATAAAAGAAGTTTACAATCCAGAGGACCTTCATCCTTCACGCGGCATGGCTGGTTCAGACTTGCGTCCATTGACCAATATTCCTTACTGCTGCCTCCCGTAGGAGTCGGGCCCGTGTCTCAGTGCCCGTGTGACTGGTCGTGCTCTCACACCAGTTACTGATCGCAGGCTTGGTGGGCCGTTACCCTCACCAACTACCTAATCAGGCGCACGCCCATCCAAAACCGCCGGAGCTATACTATTAAAGTGATGCCACTCCAATAGGTTACGAGGTATTAATCCGGGTTTCCCCGGGCTATTCCCCAGTTTTGGGTAGGTTGCGTACGTGTTCCGCACCCGTTTGCCGGTCGCCAGCAACTGTATTGCTACAGTCCTGCTGCCCCTCGACTTGCATGTATTAAGCCTGCCGCTAGCGTTCATCCTGAGCCAGGATCAAACTCTCCATTGTAAATGAGTTTTGATACTGACTATTAAATTCTCAAATTTTGAAAAATTAACGAGTCAATTTCGAATTTTATTCGCTTGACTTACCTTTTGAGTTGCAGATCCCTCACAAAAGAGACCTGCGCTTGCTGTTGCTTCCAAACTTTCAAAGAACTTGCTTACCCCTACTACCCCCGAAAGAATAATATAGGAAAACTTCTGCCAGATGATAAGAAATCGAATCTTATAAGGCCCTATCGCCTCACCTGTTTTTTACCTTTTCGAAGAACTTTCCAACCGTGCTTTTTTCGATTGGGAGTGCAAATGTACACGCTTTTCTTACCCTGCCAAATTTATTTTCCTTTTTATTTTATTTTAACAATTATCTCCTCAAGCGATTGAGATATAATAAGATATCTCATTTACTTCCAGAATCTTCGATTCTTGTTCAATGAAAGGGTTTTTATGACATTTATAAAAACTGAAAGATTAATTAGTAACTACCTGTTCTAATAACACCCCCGGCACTATTAAATTGTAAAAAAACTTGCTAATTATTGCTCGCCTCATGCCAGGTCTGATCCAATCATCCTTGCCAGGATTTCCCGAGCCTTAAAACATCCAGAAAATAAAGAACAATACCGGACTTCACCTTCACAAGCTAATAATGTCTCCAAAAAAAGACAAATGGCTGAGCCACTAACTTTCTGTTTTGGAGGGCTGGCTTCCAGGTTGCAATTCTCCCGGAACATTTAATTTCAAAAGATCCAGGTGGGGTTCTTTCTTGTGTATAATAGAAGCCAGCCTGGTTACAATCTTACGCTGGTCGGATACTGCCTCCCAGCTTTCGCCGGACAGCAACCTCTTGTTCAGGCTTTCCAACTCAGTATTATACAGATCTAATAAGGACACTAAGTCCAGGTGAGAAAGATCCTTTTCCATGATAGCGGCATTCGGTTACGGCCAGGAATTCAGCAAAAATTATTCCGAAATCAATACCAGCAAAGGTTTCCCTGGAAAGCAAAACAATGAAAAAAGCCCCCTGGAGGGCTCTTTTCGTTTTTAGGTTCTCATAGAGAAGATACGGTTTGTTCCGGCTGGCAAGAACCGGTTCAATATGTTTAATCAGGCTAATAATAAATCCTATTCAAGCGTACTCTTCTTTAAAAGCAAGTTTATGATAAAGGCTTGAAGTTCATGACAAATATTTTAACCCATTACATAAAAACCCTTAATAACGCTCAACAAATTGATCATCCACAAGGCACCTGTCGCATGAAAAATGTTGTTGACTGTTACCTATGAAGGGATGGTATTACTGGAGATTCACTCCCCGGTAACCTGTTTAATGTAAGAACTGAAGCATGGTCCTGGCTACCAGGTCCGGGTGTCCATCAAAATGGTGACCCCCAGGAATGACCTCGTTGGTGTAATTCTTCAACGTGATACTGGCGACAGGAAACTGGCGCTCTTCACTACCCATTATGGTTACTGTTTTGGTTTCACCCATATGGTTGATAGCCTGGGGCACATCCATACTTCTTTTACGGCCTTCAATAAACATGTCCGCAACATGTATTTCAAGGTCCGTTGAAGCTGAAGGTGACAATAATAAAACAGTAAGTAATTTTTGTCTCAGCGCTAGTGGTAACGCATTTACAATAAAGGGAACTGCATCTGCTCCAAAAGAATAGCCAGCTAATACCAGCTTTACATTTGGTCTTTGTGATAGCTGCCCTTCCAGGTAAGCTGCGATGAGCTCAGCGGCTTGTTGGGGAGATTTTTTGTTCCAGAAAAAACCATTTGCATCCAGGGCCGCCACTGTATAGCCTGCCTGGTGAATGTCCTTGCAAAGATCAGCAAAGAAATGGCGTACGCCACCATCGCCGCTAATGAAGAATACAAAAGGCTTTTCACCAGAAGCAGTCCATTGTTTTACAGGGAGTGGTTCCTGTTGTGCAAACAACCTTCCCGCCAAACTGCTTATTATGATAAAAAAGGAAACTATCTTTTTCATGGTTTCATTACTGTATTTAATGCAAGGGGTAATTGAACAAGGTCTATTTCATTCTCAAATACCAGGTACTTGTTCTCCCATAAGGTTGCATATTTATTTTTGAATTCCCGTAAACCTTTGTAATGCTGGAAGCGTTTAATCCTGGCAGCAGCCATTTTAATAAGATGCTCACCTATGTTACCAGGCTGGTCGACCCCGGTCATGGGAACCAGGCCCAGGTTTAGCCATAATTTATTGTTTTCCCTGGCATATTCAATCAGCCTGATTACCAGCGCATCCATAGCAGCCGCCGGCGCATCAGCTGTTTTTCGTATCAGGTCGTATGTACATTCATCTTCTGCATAGTCAGGGATAATGTTCAGGAATGCCTTTACCTTTCCTTCCGCATCCTTTAGGCAAATAATATCCTGCTTTTGCAATTCCCTGGCATCGAAAATGCCCTGGGCAAACAACATCTCCACTTTATGATAGTGCTCAAGCCATTCATCCGAAACCGTGTGTAACTCTTTTAAGAAGGAGGCCTCATGAGGTGGATGATGAAGGGAAACCCTGAACCCTTTTTTCTCCAGGCTATTCAACCCATTGCGCAAGGATTTCTGCTCCCTGCCCTCAAGCGTAAATTGCCTTACCTCAAGTAGAGCCTCCTGGCCTATTTTCAATTTATACTTTTTCAGTTCATCAAACCATGGCATGCTATGCTCATCTACCCTGTAAAATGCAGTCTTCAATCCCATTTTCCTGCAATGCTGGTCAAACTCCCTTAGCACAGCGATCTTGTTTTGTTCAGCACAAACAGGTTCTTCCAGCACAATGGCAAAACCCCGGGCAATACGATAGGCAATAAAGGCTTCACATATACCTGAAAAGAAATACAACTTGTCCTTATAGAGCTTAAAATAATCAATGGCAGAATCGCCAAACCGGTTTAATAAATAAGCTGCACGCTCCTTATTGGATAGGGAATGTGCAGTTGTATGCATGGTTGGTTTTAGCAGGGCGAACACCAGGAAACCCCAGGTAAGAAAACCCAGGCTGCGGATCAGCCAGATAAATTCCCTTCCAAACCAGGTTACAGGGTGAAGGGAAGTATCCTCCACCAATAAAAAACTTTTTAAGCTATGCACTATAGCCTGTTGCCAACTGAAATCCAGTGCAAAATGCCGTTTATCAATAAAATAAAAGCTAATAAATGTAAAAAGCAGCACACTGGCAAAACTGGTAGCTGCTGTTTTAACGCCCAGTTGCGACCAGTATTTTCCTGTACGCAACTGGTAGGAAGCCGAAGTGGCGATCAATACCAGTAGCGTAATAGTGGCCAGTATTGATTCTTCATAGTCAAGGGCCTTGGTCACATGTCCTATGATTGATAATACTGTCAGGCTGAGAGCGATGACCCATGCGGCCCTGAACCCTCTTAACAGGTACGAAGCTGTTACCAACAAAGAAAGGCCAACTAAGAATACCAACAGGCGTGAAGCATGTATAGCGCCCAGGGGCAGGTATTCCCTCAATGCAACGAGGCGCGAGGTCAACGGTGGCGTAATCACTGAAATGATATTGACTATTCCCAAAAAAAAGGTAAGAACGGCCGGTGCAAGGCGAAGGAATAACCTCCTGCCCTTCCAGGCAAATGCCAGCAGCCCACCCAGCAAGGGTAACCAGAATTCAAAAACGCGAAATAGTATGGCAATAGACAGAGCCTGTATGGCAGTATAGCCAAATATTTGCAACACATAAACCATTGCCAATTCAACGGCACCAAGGCCCCTGAGGAAGGGAGAAATGATCATCAGTAGTACTGCTATGATATAGCCCGTGGCTGCAGCCAGCAACGAAGCCGGCACACCCAGGGCAAGCATGGCCACATACACATTAAGCATGCACAAGGCTTCCACCGCAAGGGAATACAATACTGCATGGGCTAATGGTTTGCTTTTAATTTCACCCTCTACAAGTTCCCTGAAAAGCGGTGCCTGTGATGGTAATTTAGAAGTGGCCCAATGGTATAAACGGCCCTTTGTCTTAAAAGAATAAAGAGCCTTTGCAAGGCCTGCTAATAAAACAAAGAGCGCCAAAAGGCCTATGGCTGCATGGTGGAAGATGTGGGCATGTAAAAGGGTAAATAGCACCACAGGCAAGCCAGCGATAAATACGGTCATCAAGCCTATCAATCCAAACAAGGCGCTTGCCTCGAATACCAGTGCTTTGCTGAATCCGGGCTTTCGCACCTGTGCCGGAGAATAGGCCAGCGAGCTTATTCCGCCGGCTGGCAAAAAAACACTTACAAGATTCCTTTTTAAGAAGAGTTGAATGGCATTTCCAAATGGCAGATCCAAACCAACGGCGGCAAAGCTTTTCCTGTATATTCCTGCCTGCGCAGCTATGTAAAGAATGGTAACAAAAATCCCCGCAAGCTCCCAGCCATGGTTGGCAAGTTGCAGTCGGGGAATGATAGTATGTAATTCCTTTCGCTCACTGCGAAAAAAAACAATGGCCAATAGCAGCACCAGTATCGCCAGTAATTCCCTGTGGTAATTCTTTAGTGCATCCAGGGATGTCTTGTTTCCCTGCCCCTTTTTCATCATTTGAAATTTTATGATGGGCAATGAAACCTGCATTGCCCTGTAGTAAACCTACAGGGCTAGACCAAATGCAGGTGTCAAAACTAACTGTGCTTTTTGTTCTCTTTGAAACGCATGTCTGCAGAACCATCCTTTTTCACATGGACAGTGGTCTTTGCCTTCTTGTTGGCCGCATAGCGCATATCCGGGGTACCGTCTTTTTTAACAACAGTGGTGCTTGTAGTTGCCGGGGCTGTTGTTTTTTCCTTGATCTTCACCTTGGTAGTGGTAGCCTTTCCTTTTACAGGAGTTGCAGCAGTAGTGCCTACAGTTGTAGGTTTGCTGGCAGCAGGCATAGTAACAACTGGTGCAGTTTGCTTACTAGTTGATTTTTTTACCACCTGCATTTTTGGGGCGTCTTTCTTTTGTGCAGCAGTTGTGGTCTGTGCATAGCTGGCAGCACTGAAACCTATTATAGCAAGAGCTGCGAAGAGTAGTTTTTTCATTGTTTGTTTTTTAAGTGTTTGAAAAATTATTAATTATCATGATCATTGAAAGCATGTAAAAACAAAGGCAGTTTGAACTGAAGCTCACAGTTGTCAAACTGTATATCATAAAGGAATAGTTTAATATTCCATTGTTGCTGGTAAAGACCTACTTTCTCTCCTATCGTATCTATTACCAATAATCCCGAGCATAAACTCCTGGAAAACTCATCGCTAATAATTCCTTTTAGGTTACAAACTGTTCCATTTATCTGTGGATCCTCCAGGTCTAAAGTACAGGCAGGTAATATGGAGGCACTGATCTTCAAGCGTTCAGCATCCGGCCTGTACCTATGTAACTGGCATTGCTGGTTAAAAGCCATGATGAATGTATAAAAGCCTTCCAACAAAAGGTCTCCTTTTTCAAAATCAATTACAACATTCAACAAGGGACGCTGGTCAACCTGTTGGTCCGGGTAATTTTCTTCTGATACAGCCAGCGCTGAAGAAGAAACCGAATAATGAAATTGCCGGAGCCTGTTTGAATTTGCCATGACCTTTGTTTGACCTATGTAAGCTACGCCAGGCACCGTAGGGTAAAAAGAGGCAGTCGATGGTTGGGCAAAAGCTATCGATGGCGGGGCAAAATCAAAAACAGATACTGGGAAAATACCTTGTAAGGGAATATTCGCCAATTGGTTATCCAGCATTCAGCTACGTTGAATGGTTACAGTTATAAACCTGTTAAAAGAAAGGTGAAGTAATAAAAATATAATCCATTTCATGGCAGGATAAAATAGTTGTATTCAATCTTAAATGCTAACTATCATTAAGACTAGCTAAAAAATGCCGGGCTTCTACAATAGCCATACGGCCTACTGAAATTATAGTATCAATTGTTTCCCCTTGGATATGTTGGCCATTATTCAAATTTTCCACCAGGTCAAGGTCTGCGCCCAGGAGATTGTTCAATCCCATTACACTAATGGTAGTCTTCATATTATGCGCCACCCTTTTCAGGGCATCATTATTTTTTGCTCGCCAGGCTTGCTCCAGGTCCTGCAATTCTACAGGCATGGCTTCAAGGAACTGTCCTGTTACTGCCTTTTCATATTCACTATTGCCTGCACTGATTTCTTTCATATAATCCAGGTTGATGTATTGATATACACCAGGTGCCTTTCTTGAAACAACAGCTCCAGCAGCAATAGGATTATATACAGGTATAAATCTTTGAATCAACTGCAAAAGATTTTCTTCACGAACCGGTTTGGAAATGTATTCATCCATTCCCAAACCCAGGCATTTTTCACGCTCTCCACTCAACGCATGCGCCGTCATAGCAATAATGGGCGTATCAATTTTCAATACCTTCCTGATCTCTGTTGTTGCGGTATAGCCATCCATGACCGGCATTTGAATATCCATCAATATGAGGTCATATTTCCGGGCACGTAATAATGTAATGGCTTCTTTGCCATTTTGCGCCAGGTCAAAAGATAATTGCCATTGTTTAAAAAGCTGCTGCAACAAAGATTGATTGACCTGGTTATCTTCCACCACCAGTATATGAACATGGTGAAAGGTATCGTATGTCGTCTCTCCTGGCTGGGATATGCGTGTTAGTGCCGGTGGTGTCTCCCCCGACAATTTAAATGGTACCTGCAGGTGAAAACTGGTGCCCTTTCCTTCCTCGCTTCCCACCTCTATATGTCCATGCATAAGTGTTACCAGGTCCTTCACAATAGCCAGTCCCAAACCACTCCCCCCATAGTTGCGTGTTACAGAATCTTCGGCCTGTTGAAAACGGTTAAATATGGCTGTTAGTTTATCCTTAGCTATACCTATGCCGGTGTCGCTCACCATAATACCCAATTTCACGCCTTCCTCGGAAACACCCTCGTTGGATACGGATATCCTTACAGCACCCTTATCCGTAAACTTGATGGCATTACCCACCAGGTTCACCAGTATTTGGGTCAGGTGCGTAGCATCACCTTCCAGCACCTGCGGTACATCTCCTGCTATATCTGTTGTAAGCATTATGTTTTTCCCCGCAGCTTTTTCACTAAACAGTGATTCGACAGATTGAAATAACTCTTCAACATGAAATACTACTGTCTCTATCCGCATCATACCGGCTTCAATCTTCGACAGGTCTAAAATATCATTGATCACAGAAAGCAAATTCTCACCCGAGCGTTGTATGATGCCTACATATTCTTTTGATTCAGTGTCCAGCGCCCTTCTTTCCAGTAAATGCGTAAAGCCTATGATGGCATTCATAGGCGTCCTGATCTCATGGCTCATATTGGCCAAAAAGTTCTCCTTCACCCTTGCAGCTTCCCTTTCTTTCTTTTCAGAAATATGCAACTGGTCAATTAACTGGTACTGATTACGAATGATATTAATGATGTACCAGAACAAAGCAGCACCCGTTACCAATACCAGTACGATGAGTAAAGTTCCAAACCGCTGGGCATCCTTACCGCTCTTATCCAGCGAACCTGTTATGTTGGACAACAGGCTTTGCCTGATGGTGATGATCTTTTGAATGACCTGCAGTATTGAATCCGTAAGTCTTTTCCCCCGCTGGGTAGCGATTATCTTTTCAGCTGTGGCCTTACCAGCCACATTAAATGAATCAACGATCTGGTTATTGAAGAGCAATTTCTGACGCACCAGGTGATCCAGTTGGTCAATGTATTCTATGGAGCTGTCATCATCACTTATCTTTTGCAACCTGTCAAGATCTGATTCCACCCTGGCAATCTGCGTTTCCAGTCCTTCTATATACGAAGTATCGCTGGTAGTGACCGTTCCCCTGATCTTGTTTTCAACGGATAGTATATCTTCCTCCAGTTCCTGCAACTGGCTTTTCACCGTCAGCTCGTGTAATAATTTTTCATTGCCGCCTACCAGTTGCCTGATATTTTTGGCGGAATTGTATTGAATGAAGATGACCAGGAGATTGCCGGCAATGAAAGCAGCCAATATATAAAAGATGATGCGCTTGCCTGTCATTACTGCTTGTGTTAAGGCTAATTTAGAGCATTTTACCGAGCTGATTTAGAAGGAAGCTTTAAATAGTGCACCAGTACAAGTATGAGTATCGCAATGCAGGCCAGCAGGGCAATGCTAAGCAGCATAAATAATTCAACACTCATGCCTCCATCTGACAGGTGCAGGAACAAATAAGCAACAGTGATGAGCATCATTGTATCTGCAAAAAATAATATGGTATACAAAATTTTCATGTTGTAAAACAAGCCCTGGTTAAGACCAGGGCTGTAACCAAACCAAAACATAAACCGATTCCTGCGATAGCAGAAAGAACACATGTTGATCATCGAAAATCCACAGCATTGCTGTTTTTAATTCGATGCACTATTAAAATTAGAAAGCAGGATAAGAAGCCAGAATCCCTAAAAGACAGTAAAGGAAAAGCAGTCGCTAAATGGGAAAAAGCAGTCGGTAACTTTAAAGCACATTCATCCTTTTGTTAAGTGCGGCCCTGTAGGCATCAGCCACTGGCACCGGCTTTCCGTTAATGATGAGGGTACCCTCCTGGATGGTATCGATCTTATCTATGGCAGCTATAAAGGAACGATGCACTCTTAAAAATCGCGAGGAGGGTAAGCGTTGTTCCACTTCCTTCATGGTGGCATGGATAGCAAAATATTTTTGAGCAGTATGCAGTTTTACATAATCACCCATTGCTTCCACATATAAAATATCTGAAAGTTTCAATCTTCTAACAATATTGCTATCCCTGATAAAAATAAATTCCTCATCGGATAGCTTTACCTGTTCCGAATTACATTGAAGCATTTCTCTGGCCTTATCTATTGCCTGCAGAAACCGGCCCGGGGTAATTGGTTTTACTATATAATCAGCCACATTCAGGTCAAATGCCTCAGCTGCATATTCCTTTTTTGACGTTGTGAAAATTATGATTGGCCTTTCCGCCTGTAAATTCCGGGTGAGTTCTATGCCCGTCATTCCCGGCATTTCAATATCCAGTAATAAAAGGTCAACCGGTTTTTCACGTAGCACGTTATAAGCTTCCATGGCAGAAGCGCATTCACCACTCAATTGCAGGTCACTTACCTGGCTCACAAGTTGCTTCAATGTAGTGCGGGCAATTATATTATCATCAACGATCAGGCATTTCATGCAATAAAATTAAATAAGGTTCTACTACATGTACCTGTTTTAAGTTTTTAAAAAAACAATCTCTTCATTTCCATTCATCCCAACCAGGTGCCGCCATTAATAAAATTCTAGAAAGGGTTTATGGAATAAAATGGTTGAGGCATCTCATTACAAAACCAATTATGAAGAAAAAAATTATGTCTCTCACAGTAGTTCTGTTTTCAGCAGGAATGGTTATGGCACAGCAACAAGGCAAAAAACTCCCACCACCGCCTCCACCACCGCCTGTACCTGGTGTTAATTTCAGTGCACCACCTCCGCCGCCACCAGTAGTAGTTCAGGCAGATATGGCAGAACCTCCTGCCCCACCTCCTGCACCTCCAACTCCTCCCGCAAAGGTTGATAAATTATCCTCTGGCGCTTACGAGGCTTTCTTGCACCGCAACCCGCAAGTAGAAGGCCTTGGCTGGTCGGATGAAGGAAAAACACTTCGTGTGCAACTAAAAAATGGCAGCGAAGAAACATACAACCTTGACAAAAAAGAACAAGCAGCAAAAGCAAGGCTTCGTTATGGTAAACTGCCAGCACCACCGCCACCGCCGCCTGCGCCAGTTCTCCCTGGAAATGACTAAAAGAAGGGAAGGCAAATTAAAAAAATAGGGAGTCAAGTTGTCAGACTATGATGGTACTCATTAGAAATCCTATATATAGCTATCGGCGGGGTGCTGACTCCAACTGAACAATGGTCCATTGGATGTTTATCTATGTTACAATTCTATCTGTTTAATTGAAACACTTCAGCATACCCTATTCTTATTCATCAGTTAGATATATCTCCTTTATAGCTCCTTCCTATGTACTGTATAGGAAAGGTATAGATACTCCGTACTGGTACGGAGTATCCATACCGTAGATAGGGAGTAGATAGGGCGAAGCTATACCTTTGATATATAGTAACCAGGAATACGGATAGGGATAGCTGTGGATAAATATCGAAGAAGGGATACATCTAAAATACTAATTATTTTAGTATTTTGTGTATCTAAATCCAATCCTATTATGGCCAGGCAGATAAGTTCTATTAAAGCAATCGGCACCATCCAGGGCATTAATTTTTACCAGGAAGAAGATGATTACCTGGCCAGGGAAAAACCAGGTGTAGATAGCAAACGATTCTTCTCTGACGCTGCTTTTGCAGGCTCCAGGGCCAGTTCTTCACGCTTTGGAAGGGCCAATACCTTGTGGTCACTGGTTTACCGTTATGTACTGCCTGGCTACAAATGCAAGACACTCGCTTCACTTTGCCGAAAGCAAGGCCTTGCCCTTGTTCATGAACGCATACAAGAGGAAGATGTACTGCGCAGGCTGCATAGCTATTTACACTCCCTGCATTGCATGGCCATCAGTGCCGCAGATTTTGAGTTGAGCATACCAGCCTTACTAAGGGAAGCAGATGCCAGGACAAATAGTAAATTGAAGAAGCCAAAGAAACGGAAGAAAGAAAATCTGACCATCATTATCAGCGAACCACCCACAGCAGAGGATAAGGAATATCTTACCCATGAGGAGCATGATTTTGATTGGGATATAGTTTTTGCAGGAAGTTTTTATAAGGACTACGAGATTCCCATTTGTTTAGCTGGCAGGGTAAGGGATAATTTCAGGGGGTTAAAAACAGTACTGCTAAAGCCAAAAGAAAAGATCGTGGATGAATGGGTGAAATTAGAATAGCAGGTGTGGTGACAGGGGCGCATAATGGCACTATTGAAAGTTGAATAAGAAAGAAAGCGAGAAAGAATAACAACTCACAACATGCATGTTTATGTAATATTAGCTGAAGAACATAAATGCTCTTCTCTATCTGTAATCATTGTAAGCAAGTTTATGCAATAAGAAAATCGAATTGTAGAACATTAATGAAGCGAGAGAATATAAGAGATCACTTCTTTACAAATACTTTTGCAAATAGCGGAAGGGTGGAAAAATTGAAAAGGTAGCATGTCATTAAATATTTATAGATATATTTAAATTTTAAATTGAATTTTCTAAGTCTTTGACACCAAAACCTACCCATTGAATATGCAAAAAGTTATTTATAGTCTTTATGGCACCCTACTTTTTATACTATTGCTTTCAACCCAGATAGGCGTTTCTTCTTGTACAAAGGAAATTACTAAACAAGACACGGTTTGGAAGTCCGATATAATCGGGAAGCATATTAATGATAGTTTATGGGGATACTATCCAATTGAGGGTAATACCAGCGATGCAAGTGGTAATAACCATGCTTTAACGCTAAAGAACGGCGCATCACTCAGCTATGACATACATGGCAATGATCTGAGCGCGCTTGACTTCAATGGATATGAGAATTATGCTTCTATTGCAGACGGTGCACTTTTCCCTAGTGCAACCGCTTTTTCAGTTTCTCTGACTGTTATGCCCAGGGAAAACAGAGGATTGTTTTTTGGTAAGCAGGATTACAACACAGGCAAGGCGGCATCGTTTAATGTTGGAATTGATAATGTGATAAATGGGGATGTAGCACGTTTTTCTATTACTACTAACCAGGATCAAATCTGTGACCAAATTCCCGCAAATGGATATTTGTTATCGAATCCCAGGGTGTTTCATCCTTTTGCCTGGTATCATGTTATTATAACCTTTAACAATGGCACTATGAAACTCTATATAAATGGCAGCCTGGTTAATAGCCAAACAATAGATATTCATACCATTAATCATTGTGTGAATGGACAGTTTATCCTTGCAAATTGGTGGTCAGGTGACCATAATGGATTCAACGGAAAAATGGACGATATTCGAATCTATACACGAACCTTATCTGATATTGAGGTCAAGTACCTGTTTGATAAATGTTCTATAAATCCTTAATAAACATATTTCCAGAACTTAGATAGAAAGCTATCAAACACTCTTGATATAACTGAACATAAAATACTCCGCTAAAACATTAAACGGAGTAGGTGAAATGCCTAGAAGAAAAGCACCGGTACATAATCAGTGTATAAATATTGCAAGATTATCAAATACCAATAATACACAAAGGTTGGTTTCAGTGCTATCACAATATTCATTAAAATCAAGTTTAAATAGTTGGCACCTTTAACACAGAAGGATATTGACTATATTGATTCAAACTTCAAATGGCCGCTTCAGTATGATGACATCTGGAACAGGTATGTGGTTATGCTCTTTCCTGCATTTTTATTGTTCCTTGGACTCATTATTCCAATAGAAATAGGGCTGACAAAATTTAGTGCTTCCTGGGCTATTCTACTTTTGGGCTTTGCAGTATATTTTATCATTTACCATAGCAAACGAATTGAAGCGGAAAGAAAATTCTATTCAATTCCTGTAACCTCCTTTCAACTCACCAACATTGAGGAGTATTTAAAGCAACTCAAATGGACAATACTAGAAAAGAATAGTTCTTATATTTCTGCAAGGACACCAACTTCACTTACGTCATGGGGAGAAAACATTACTATTCTATTCAGGGAAAATGAACTCTTGTTCAATTCCAGGCCAGATGCACAACCCAATACCTACAAAAGAGATTGTGTAAACTTCGAGGCATTGTACAACTTATTAAATAATGATGCAAAGCAGTTAACTGACCGTTTGTAAAATAGCGGCTTGAATGTTAATTTGGCCAACAAATGGTATTTGACAACAAAGAAAAAATGCAGCGAAAGGAACACGGCGCCTACCGATTCACAAAAGCTTTAGAAATTAACGACCTGCTTAAATAATCCAGTGGACGATCAATTAAAACTTTTAATCTCAGTTTACGAAGAAGAGAAAATCAGGCTTCAAAAACTTATTGACGCGTGCATAGCAGAAACAGAATATTTAATGGCTCATTACCATTCAGAGGCTTTGCATCAATTAAATGGAAGACTTCAAACGTTGAATAATATTGAGGATAAGCTATATGATGAAAAGGAATCCAGGCAAAGATGGATCCATGGCTTGCAAAAGCAAATTGAGGTTGAAAGCTTAACCAATATGAAGGAGTATTTAGAAAAAAGGCTACAACATGAAAAGGAGGCATTAGAAAGACTAAATCAAACTCCAAAACAGGCTACACTTCCAGGTCATGAAACCCTGCTTGACGAAACGCTTAAAAAGCTCGTAGACAAGAAGATTAAAAATCTAAGGTTGGTTCTAAAAAAGACTGACAATTTATTCTTAAGCATTAGCTATTCGAAGAAGGTACTAAAACTTACGTTGCCATATGTTAAACAGCATACGAAAAAATGGATTCTTAATGAGGATCACATAAATGCTTTTAAAAATATGGGCTTCGAATTAGCTGAATCTGAAACCAAACTTTGTTTGACACTTTCAGGTGATAAAGAAGACCTCTTAAACAGGGTGCAACTAATTCTATCAAAAATAGTATTTGAAATATTCTACTTTAAAGAGTTTGCGAATGAGAGTTACATTCAATTTGCAGACAAATCAAGCCGCTAAGAAATGAATTTTCAAAAGCCGGGTTGACAGAAGCTATTCTTCATCAGTTGCAATAACATCTACTTTGAAACAGAAAAATAAATTCATTACTTTGATATAACAATTACCTAATGTACTGCCAGGTCTTTCTTCAACAATGCATTCAGCGTTGAATCAAGTTCAAAGAACTCAAAGATGTAAAAATGGTAACAAATTCAAATCTTCATTATCATATAATCAAAGGGATTATTGAAAATGGTTTTGCAACAACTATTGACCAACTGGCTGACACGCTTAATGCAGGCAAACAGGAAGTAATTAAAGGTTTATACGAATTACAAGAGTATCACGGTGTTGTTTTACACCCTAAAGAACCAAAGGTTTGGGTGATACATCCTTTTTCATTAGCGCCGACTAATTTTTTCGTGAGATCAGAAAAAGGAGAATGGTGGGGGAATTGTGCCTGGTGTTCATTAGGTATAGCAGCACTTCTTAAAGAAGACTTGAAAATAACAACAACAATTGGAGGGGAAACCAAACAGATTGAAATTAATATTTTGAACGGAGCAGTTCAAGAAAAAAATCTTTTCGTGCATTTTCCAATATCAATGAAAAAGGCCTGGGATAATGTGATATACACTTGTAGTAATATGCTGGTTTTTGAAAACGAAGAACAAGTAAATAGCTGGACAAGGAAACATAATATTCCAAAAGGTGATATCCAGCCCATTGAGAAAATTTGGGACTTCTCAAAAAGATGGTACGGCAACCATTTAAACCCCGAATGGACAAAGTGGACTGTTGACGATGCGAAGCGTATATTTAAAGAATTCCAACTTGAAGGTGAAATATGGAATCCTGGCGATTCAAAAGAAAGATTTTGAAGGGGCCAAAAAAAATGCTGCTGCTTACATTACCAATAACCACTTAGTTTTTAATTCCAAATTAAGAGTGATCCTATAAATCTGTAATTTGTATGTATGCAAAATGTATACAGGCTGATCAAAACTATTGTTTGCTTTACTTCACTTTTGGTGCTTACACCATCTATCCGTGCGCAAGAGATTTCGGTGAGCGAAATTATTAATACAGAAAAAATGTACGACCTGCATTTTACAGCCGCCAAAAGAGATTCTATGTTGAATCAACTGAAGGCCAACCTGAAGCTCTATCAATACCTGCATGGATTTAATTTACCCAATAGTGTGCCCCTGTCCAACTGGTTTGACCCGGTATTGCCGGCAATGACTTTCAATACAAAACAACAAGCCATTACCTGGAATATTCCTGAACGTTTGGCAATGCCTGCTGATACCAACCAGCTTGCGTTTTATACCATTCCCCAGTTGGCATCGTTGCTCAGGCATCATAAAACTACTTCCGTTCAGTTAACCCGGTTCTTTATCAACCGGTTGAAGAAATATGGCGATACCCTCCATTGTGTGATCAGTCTTACGGAAGAAATAGCCATTGAACAAGCCAAAAAGGCTGATGCTGCCTTTGCCAAAGGCATTTATAAAAGTCCACTGCAGGGCATACCCTATGGGTTGAAAGACCTGTTTGCTGTGAAGGGCACCCGCACCACGTATGGCACGCCCCCTTTTAAAGACCAGGTGATAGAGGAAGATGCCTTCGTGTACCAGCAACTGGAAAAGGCCGGCGCTGTATTAATTGCTAAACTATCTATGGGCGAGCTGGCGATGGACGATATATGGTTTGGCGGGCAGACTAAAAACCCCTGGAACTTACAACAGGGTTCCAACGGATCCTCTGCGGGTTCGGCATCGGCAACCGTTGCAGGCCTGGTACCATTTGCTATTGGTACAGAAACCTACGGCTCTATAGTAGCGCCTTCTGCTGTATGTGGAGCCACCGGCTTGCGGCCAACATTTGGCAGTGTGGCCCGAACCGGTGGTATGAACCTTGCCTGGACCTCAGACCGTATTGGCCCGATCTGCCGCAACGCAGAAGATGCCGCCCTTGTTTTTGCGTTTATACATGGCAGTGATACATATGATCGTGCCTCACGTACAATGCCTTTTAATTATACAGGTACTGTGGATCTTAAAAACATTAAGGTGGCGTATGCGAAAAACTATATTGACACCTTACCCGGCAACAGCGCAGAAAAAGCTGTTATTAAAACTTTAAAGGATGCAGGCGTGCAGGTTACAGCTATCGACTTCCCATCCAACCTGCATACGAATGACCTGCTTACAACCATCTGGGCTGCAGAAGCAGCTGCCGCCTTTGATCCCCTCACAAGATCAGGTAAGGATAGCCTGATGGTGCAGCAATGGCAAAGCCGCTACCCGAACATGCTGAGAAGTGCACGGTTTATACCGGCGGTTGAATACCTTACCGTATGCCGGTTGCGGTACATGGTGATGCAGCAGGCCTTTCCCTTATTGAGCAAATACGATATTATCATTGTGCCCAGCATGGCCGATGAGCCCATGGCGCTGACCTGTCTTACCGGCAATCCCTGTATCACATTACCGGCCGGTAACGCTGCTGCGGGTAATGCACCACCCAGCATTACTCTCATAGGTGGTAAATTATACAGTGAGGCAGTAATAGCTGCGTTCGCTAAAAAGTTTCAGCAGATGACAACTTACCATCAGCAGCACCCGCCTATGTTTTCAAATTAATAACAGTTACCTAAAATGGTTTGATACTAAAAAAGATTTACCTCTGATAAAAGCACCGGAAAATAGCTGCACCATTTATTGTTGCTTCTAACCTGGAAAGAGGCATAGTTACTTTGAAGCAATCCTTATAAAGTAGTAGCGTGGGAGCATATTATCAGTATTTTCGCCAGTCTTCTTAGAAAACCCGCTGGTTGACGAAAATCTGAATAAATGAAACCCTATCAAAATTACCTGGTCACTCTCCTCATTATTCTTGGTTCTTTTTTAGAACTGCCTGCGCAAACGGTAAATAAAAAAGTTACCAGTTATGTAAACCCGTTTATTGGAACGGCCGCAGTTGATAAAAAAAGTTTGCCGGGCTGCACCTTTCCCGGTGCTACCATGCCCTTTGGTTTTGTGCAATTGAGTCCTGATACCAAACATGAAGTAAATCGACCCTGCTCCGGGTACGATTATAATGATAATACAATCGTTGGCTTTAGCCATACACACCTAAACGGTACCGGCATCGCCGACCTGCTGGATGTGTTAATCATGCCTATAACCGGCGATGTAAAAAAAGCTGCTGATTATAAAGACAGTGCATCAAGAGATTTTCGTTCCGCTTTTAGCCACAGCCAGGAACAGGCAAGGCCTGGTTATTACCAGGTGAAACTGACCGACTATAATGTAAATGCCGAATTAACAGCCACGGAACATGCAGGTTTTCATCGTTACACCTTTCCACAAAGTGCCGGGGCAGGTTTTGTCATAGACATGGATCACAGCCGCCTGAAAGGAACCGGCAACAGGTCAGCAAAGATCATCTCTGCGGAAATAAGAATTGTTGATAACAGGACCATTGAAGGCTATCGTGTTTTGACCGGTTGGGCCAAGATGCGCCGCGTCTATTTCAGGGCCGAATTCTCCCAACCTTTCACCTCCAATATCCTGATTGATGGTAAACGTGTTTATGAGAACAAACCGCTAGTGATGGGGGCTGAGGGCATTAAGGCGATTTTCAATTTCGCATCCACTGCCAATGAACAGGTATTGGTTAAAGTTGGCCTGTCTGCCATAAGCGTTGCCAATGCTAAGGAAAATTTAGCTGCAGAAATTCCCGGGTGGAATTTTGACCAGGTAGTTGTCCATGCAGAAAACGCCTGGGAAAAAGAACTAAAGCAAATTCAAATTGAAGGCACTGATAAACAGAAACGCATTTTTTATACAGGCCTGTATCATGCCTTTATCCAGCCAAACAATACGGCTGATGTAAATGGCGATTATCCTGCTGCTGATTATACCACCGGCCGTGCCGCCGATAAAATTCATTATTCTACTTTTTCCTTATGGGATACTTACCGGGCTGCACACCCGCTGTACACAATTGTACAACCCGGGCGAACGGCAGGTTTTATCAACAGCATGATCCGGCACTATGATAGTTATGGCATTTTGCCCATCTGGTCTTTGTGGGGTGTGGAAACCTATTGCATGATCGGCAATCATGCCATTCCTGTTATTGTTGATGCGGCACTAAAAGGAATAAAGGGTTTTGATGTGAACAAAGCCTATGAAGCTATTAAAGGATCTTCTACCCGGGACCATATTCAATCACCCTTTGGCATATATGATAAGTACGGCTATATGCCCGAAGACCTGCAATCGCAGTCGGTTTCCATAACCCTGGAAACGGCTTACAATGATTGGTGTGTGGCACAACTGGCAAAGAAGTTGGGCAAGAAGGATGATTATGATTTCTTTATTAAACGTTCCGGTAACTACAGGAATTTATTTGAAACGGGTACAGGTTTCTTCAGGGCAAAGGACAAGGATGGTAAATGGATGGAGCCCTTTGACCCCTTGCAATACGGTGGAAATGGTGGCCAGCCTTACACCGAAGGCAATGCCTGGCAGTACTTATGGTATGTACCGCATAATGTGCCGGACTTTATGAACCTGATGGGAGGCAAAAAAGCATTTGTAAACAAGCTGGATGAATTTTTCACATTGGTGGATACGGTGAAACGAAAGAATGGAAATGCTTCCGGTTTTATTGGGCAATATGCACATGGAAATGAACCCAGTCACCATGCCGCTTATTTATATGATTATGCAGGCGAACCGTGGAAGACACAGTTTTATGTAAATAAAGTATTGAATGAGTTATATGATGATCAACCTGCAGGATATTCGGGCAATGAAGATTGCGGCCAGATGTCTTCCTGGTATATTTTCAGTGCCATGGGTTTTTACCCTGTGAATCCTGCCAATGGTATCTATGCTATTGGTTCTCCCCTCTTAAGCAAGGCGACCATTGATCTGCACAACGGCAAAAAATTCAGGGTGCTGGTGAAGAATGCTTCCAAAGAGAATATTTATATACAATCCATGAAGATGAATGGAAAGGCGTATACAAAGACCTATATCACCCACCAGGATATCCTTAATGGGTCGTCGGTGGAATTTACCATGGGCCCGGAGCCCAATAAAACCTGGGGAGTGCATACGCCACCGCCAGTTGAAAGCTGGTAGCATTAACCTGAAAGCTTTATCGCTGAATGTCATACTGACCAACCACTAACTTTGAAAGAAATACTTTATGGCCTCCCCGTACGAAGCGTTAATCAGGAAAGCCTATGCAGCCTTCAATGCAAGAGATATTGATAAGGCGCTTTCAACCATGCACCCGGAAGTTCAATGGCCAAAAGCATTTGAAGGGGGTTATGCGAATGGACAGAACGAAATAAGGGAATATTGGACCAGGCAATGGACAGAAATAAATCTCAATGTGGAACCTGTGGCAATTAACGAAAGGCCAAACGGAACTTTAGAAGTTATAGTTCATCAAAATGTTAAGGATATACAAGGCAATAAGATTTTTGACGGGACTGTAAAACATATTTACACTTTACAGGACGGCTTGTTAAAGCGAATGGATATTGAACCCGAATAGACATTTAAAATGATATTCTTTTAGTTTGGCAAGGAGCCTGGCCAAACCCTGGTTTGTATTTTTCATTATCCTACTCTCTATCTTTAATCCATGGAAACAATTCAACCGCTGGGCAGGACAAGCTTTGGCAATGAGGCCAATAAAGGAAACGTTTTATCCAAAGAAGAAGCACTGGACCTTTTATACAGTTGGGTACCGAATGAACGTTTACGGCTTCACATGAAACAGGTGGCTGGCGTGATGCAGGCATGGGCCCTGGAAAAAGAAGGCTTACCGGAAACTGAAGCCTATAAATGGTGGCTGGCCGGATTGCTTCATGATGCGGATTGGGAAAAATACCCCAATGACCATTGCAGGATCATCATTGAAGAACTGGAAAAAAGAAATATCGATCCTTCCGTTATCCAATGTATTGCATCTCATGGTCCCCGGCATTTTGGCGTAGAACCTCAAAGCACTATGGATAAAATGATCTATGCCATCGACGAGCTATCAGGCTTTATTCATGCGGCTGCACTGATACGTCCCAACCGCTATGAAGGCATGGATGTAAAAAGCATTCAAAAGAAATTGAAGACCCCTTCTTTCGCCGCCCAGGTGAGCAGGGAAGATATTACTGACGCTGTTAACAAGGCCGGGATAGCATTGGAGGACCTGGTAAAATTTGTTATTGAAAAACAGAAGGATATTAATATATAAAATGTAAGATTGAATAGGTAAGTAAACGACAGTCTTACTTCAACACTTGCTTTTTTAAAACGGGCTTCTTCCCTTGTCAACATGTCAACCTTTCAACTTTTCAACTATATTTAAAACTCATCAACAGGGAATTGAACAAATAGTAGAAACTTTGTTAAACCATTGCACCGGTATCCTGTCCTAACATTTCGCTGGATCTTGTAGGATTAGCATCTCCTTAAAAACTATTTATGAGATCTTTTTACCTGCTATTGGCAGCTTTAAGCAGTTTCCTATTTACCAAAGCCCAGGATATTGCCAACTTCACCATTGCCATTGGCACCAACCGCACCATCACTATTAATAATACTTCCCAGTTCAGCAGCAGCGCTAACAGGAAGGCCTTTTGGAATTTTGGAGATGGCACAGGAGCTGTTACCGCTGCTTCATCGGGTACCCGGCACAGTTATGCCGCCAATGGTTTGTATAAAGTTTGCCTGCTGATCTATGCCTATACCGGGGAACATGATTCGATGGCAACGGCAGACCATTGCCAGGAAGTGCGTATATCGGAAACAACCAGCGATTGCAAGGCAGGGTTTGAAGTGGGCAACACAAACGACTCGCTTACCAAACTGTTTGTAGTCCAGGTCTATACTTCCGGAGACCACAGGCCGGAACTGGTCTGCTGGAATTTTGGCGATCATACGGATACCTGTATTCAATACAACCCAGCATCGCCACATAATTACGCGGTGTACCATCATTATAAAGAAAAAGGAAGCTATACTGTTTGTGTCAAGGTTCAATACCAGGGAGGCTGCAAGGCAGAATATTGCCACGAGGTAAAGGTGTCCAAAGAAGATAGCTGCCGCATAGAATACAAAACAGAAAAAATAGCTTCCAACAGGCTTGCACTACAGTTCATAGCGCAACCTGTAAATAGTACCGACAAGAAGCCTGTTCGTTTTTGCTGGAAGTTTGGCGATGGAAAAGATACCTGTATTGAATATACACAGGGAACAGACAAACCATTTACCGTTTCACATGCTTATGCACATGCCGGCAATTATGAAGCCTGTGTTGCCGTATTGTTTGATGGAGGTTGCGAGGCAAGGTATTGCCACCAGGTAACGATAGCTGAATTACCACCGCCTCCTTCCCATGATTGCTCTGTTGGTATTCATATAGTGGCATCCAATGGTAAGGAACAAAAGTTTTCCGCAGAAGTGATGAACAGTAAAGTTCCATTGAAGATCTGCTGGAACTTTGGCGATGGCCGTGACACCTGTATTTACCCCGACCACCCCACCAGGGAAGGCCAGTTGGCCATGGTTCATGGATATCCTGGACCGGGACGTTACGAGCTTTGTGTTAAGCTATGGTATGATGGGGGGTGCATGGCAGAAAAATGCCGTGTTATTGAAATTGCAGGACAGGAGGCAGATGTTTGTGGTGGCTATATGTCCATATCAACTGTGGGAATAAAAAAGGCACTCTTCAAAGGTTTTAGCGTTACCAATCCTTCCGATCATCCCATCAGCTGGAGATGGAATTTTGGTGATGGACATTCCGGTGGCGGGCAGGTGACCACACATGAATATGATGCGCCCGGCAATTACCGGGTATGCCTTACCATTCTTACAGACCAGGGATGTGAGACACGAACCTGTAAAACAATTACCGTGCATGCAGACAGCGCTGGCCCCATCATGCAATTGTCGCCCAACCCGGTGGAAACCATTTTACATGTGCTTTACCAATCTACCAAAGAGCAGGAAGTAAGGGTACTTATATTCAACTCCAATGGGGTGCTGGTAAAATCCTGGGTGAAAAATGTGATTCCCGGCGTCAATACCTGGAGTCTTGATCTTAGCGCTCTGCCAGCCGGTATTTAT
Source organism: Flavisolibacter ginsengisoli DSM 18119 (assembly GCF_900129295.1). Lineage (GTDB taxonomy): Bacteria > Bacteroidota > Bacteroidia > Chitinophagales > Chitinophagaceae > Flavisolibacter > Flavisolibacter ginsengisoli. Next base: position 71,961 of record NZ_FQUU01000018.1, on the reverse strand, counting down.
TCATTGGTGGTACAGGCTGGGAACAAGGTGGTGAGTGCAGCGTTTACCAAACACTAGTGTTTGTTTCTGGTTTATTGTTTATTGTTTCTTGTTCATTAGATTAAAAAGGAACTATCATATGCAACCATTCTTTGGTCAATTGTCAATTGAACTTAGGAAGAAGAACATTTTGCTATCCTGACAATTATAAACAATACCCATCTTAGTACCCTGGAAAATTGTCTCTGTGCATCTCTGTGCCTCCCTGCCACTGTGGCTCCCTTGTTCACGACTACGAACTCTTGACTAATCTCCTTATCAACCCGTCAACTTTTCAACTTATCAACCTCCAATTACTTCCCCAAATACTGCTCACTCAACTCATCGAACACAGAAAGAAAAGGTGTGGCCTTCCCCTGTTTATCAAATATGGCTTCCCAGGTATTCAGTGGCTCCCAAATGCAGGTGCCTTTGCCGCGGCCTCCGGCCACATTGAATGCAATATCAGCCACTTCTTTTTTGAGAGCTGAATATTCTACGACGATCACATCTTTTTTATAGTGGGTTGCCAGGTCATTAATATTGTATTCCAGGTCGGCCAGTGTGTTGTGCCATTTTGGATAATAGGAAAGTCCGATCACATCGAAGGAGATTCCACGGGCAATCATATTGTCGTAAAAGAAACGGCTTTCATCATTCTGTCCGCCTAAGGCCACGTGCAGCATGATGGAGGTGGAAGGCGAAACAGCCTTCACTCCATTGATACCAGCATAGATCAATTGAGCCAGGCTATCCAGGTTCGCAATGCTTCCTTCAGGCCAGATCATACCGTGGTTGATCTCGTTGCCTACCTGCACCATATCAGGGGTCGTACCCTGGTCTTTTAATGACTGTATGACCATTTTGGTATAATCATAAACTGACTTCTTTAACTGCTGGAAGGATTGGCCTTTCCAGGCAGCCGGCTTGAATTGCTTTTGCGGATCGGCCCAATAATCACTGTAATGAAAATCAAGCAGCAACTTCATGCCGGCAGCTTTGATACGTTTGGCCATGGCCATGGTATGTTGCAGGTCGCAAAAACCTTTTCCAGGCGAGTAGCCACTATCCCTTGCAGGATCATTGAATATGCGCAACCTGATGTAATTAAAGCCATGAGCTTTTAAAATTTTCATAGCATCCTTTTCCTGACCATCACTATCATAGAACTTCATTCCCCTGTCTTCCAGCTGGGGCAGGAAAGAAATATCTGCACCTAGCATCTTATCCACCTCGCTGCCCGTGAATGATTTTGCAGGAAATAAATTGCCTGATGTAGAAACAGGGTGAGGCGTGCCGGGTTGAATGGTCATGATATCTGTAGCACCTGTGTACAGGCTATCGGCTTTTGCTTCAAAATGAATTGTACTTTCGCTTTTACCGGATTGCAATATCACCTGGCAATGTCCATTGAATAAATGCCGTTGCGCAGCCGTGTCTTCATACTTATCCCGCTCATGGCTGCTGGGATCTCCATTACCCACACCAATGATCCTCGCATCACCCTTTACGGAAAAATGAATAAGGTTATTGGCATCCGGCACTTCACGTCCCTGTTTATCCACTACACTGATATTGATCACAGTGGCGTCCATTCCATCAGCAAGCATGGTAGTCTTATAGGGACTTACCACTACTTCTGCCGGGGCACCGGTGGTTTCCACTTTAGAGGTCAGCTTCCTGCCTTTTTTATAAGCAATAGCTTCCAGGTTGCCTGGTTCATAATTGACAGCCCACTGCAGGTGGCTGTTGCGGGGCATGTTCTTCTTTCCAAGACTTTTACCATTCAGGAACAGTTCCACATTATCGGCATTGCTATTCACCCATACATCAATGGGCTGCCCTTCCCTGCCCTTCCAGTTCCCATGTGGAGAGATGTGCAGTACATCGTTATCGGTCCACCAGGACTGGTAATAATAATAGATATTTTTAGGGAAGCCACATACGTCCATGATACCAAAGTGAGAGCTGATATTGGGCCATTGGTAGGGCGTTGGTTCGCCGCGGTAGTCAAAGCCTGTCCATACAAAGCCTCCCAGCCAGAAATCATTGGGTCCAGCCAAAGACCACCAGGCTTCCGCTGTACTGGCCCACCAGGGAGCCGTAATATCCTGGTCGGGCACATAGGCATTGATGGTGTCTTTTGTATAGATGCCACGGGTAGTAACTGTGCTTCCCATCTCGGTGCCGATAATGGGCTGCCCCGGATGATCTTTATGATAATCTGCTACTCCTTTATGCCTGTAATTGAAACCTCTTACAGGGATCACTTCGTTGATGCCATGGAATTCATTAGCTACATCAGCAGCGTAGGTACTTTTTCTTGTGGGGTCTAATTCTTTTTGAAGTGCCAGCAGGGATTGGGCAATACGCCTTCCAACATCCTGCGTTTGCACCCAACCTTCTTCGTTGCCTATTGACCAAAGAAATACACAAGTGCGGCTTCTGTCACGTCGAAGCAAGCGTTCAAACTGGCCAAGATATTCAGGGCTGCTATTCAGCAAACGATTCTCGTCAAGCACCAGCATGCCCAGGCTATCGCAGGCATCCAGCATCTCAGGTGTTGGCGGGTTGTGGCTGGTTCGTATAGCATTGGAACCCATTTGCTTTAGTAAACGTACCCGGTAATATTGTAAATAGTCGGGCAGTGCACTGCCTACGCCAGCATGGTCCTGGTGGTTATTGGTACCATAGATCTTAACATGCTTCCCGTTAAGAAATACACCATTTGGTTTGATGTCAATGGTGCGCATACCAAAGCGTTTCACCACACTATCTACTATCCTTCCTTTTTGCTTTATTAGAGAAACTACCCGGTACAGGTAAGGATCTTCCAGGGACCAGAGGTGCGGAAAAGTAAGGTTTATATTTTGCTGAATGGTCTTCTCATTGTTGACACCTAATGAAAGGGGTTGTTCATTTGACCGGGCCAATTTTTTGCCATTACGGTCAGTGATATACGTTAGTACAGAAACAACAGATGGAGAAAGATCCTGGTTTTGTATTGTCGTTTCAATGGTCACCGCTGCCTTTGCAGGTGATACCGCTGCATGGGTATATATACCATCCGTGGCTATATGGACATTATTGTATTGGTTTAGCCATACGTGGCGATAAATTCCGGCACCCTCATAGAACCATCCTTCATATTGCGTGGCATCTACCCGCACTACTACAACATTTTCTTTCGCATAGTTGAGGTAATCTGTAATATCAAAGGAGAAGCCCATGTAACCGCTCTTATTATTTCCCAGGTAAAATCCATTGATCCATACTTCCGCATCACGGTAAATACCATCGAACTGCAATTGAAAGCGATGACCTGAGTCTGCCTTTGAAACCAGGAATACTTTGCGGTACCAACCAATGCTGGTCTCCGGAAATAAACCACCAACTGGCTTATAGCCATGCGCCATTACATCGAAATTCTCAGCATTGGTAAATGGCAGTTCAACAGCCCAATCATAGGGTAGTTGAAGTTGTCGCCAGCCTGAATCATTAAACTTTGGGTCAATGGCTGTGCCTGAGGCAGCCCCTGTTTTGGCAAAAATAGTAGAGATGCTATAGTTAAAATCTTTGGCAGGATCTGAAGCTGAGCCCAGGTGAAACTTCCAGTTGTCATCAAAATTGATATGCCTGCGTTGGGCTTCAGCGGATAAGCAGAGAACTGATAACACAAGAGCAAAAACGATCTTCATAGTGACTTATTTATTTCTTCTTTATTGTAACCACACAGATTCTATTTCTAAACTAACGTTTCCCGTTGGGAAGCCATCCCCGCTAAACCTTATTTCCAGCTTTTCCAGATTCTTATTATCAAAAGGTTTAGCTGAGGAAGAATGAAACCAAAGAGGCTGAAAACCGGGGTAAGGGCGTGGCAACAGTAGTATAGAACCAGGTTGCAGATTATTAAGTGGTACCACTATTTCTCTAAATTCATTTCCTGCCTTTACATTGGTAGAAAAGGATTGTGCATGTGTATTGATAAGACTAACGGTAAAAGACAGATCCCTGGAAGACCTGGCCCTGATTACTAACTTAGTAAATGACGACAGGTCATCCTTCCTGCCAAATATCTTATCACCAAAATAATATTGCCAGGCCATCAGTTGATTGGATCCGCCTAAGGTAGTTTGCAAAGCCAACTGCCTTGGCTCAGCGCCTGGCACCAATGCCACATTATTGTTCTTCCAGTCATTATTGTAAACATTGGTTCGCTGCCTGTCAGCCATTGCATTATAAAGTAGTAATGGGGCGTTTGCCGGAGAAACAAAGGTCTGCCAGGTTTCATTGGCCAGGTTATCCCAGGCATAGGGATCTCCCATTGTATTACCCGGGAAGGTGTAAATAATTCCTGTGTCATGAACCATAATCCGGTAGTTCAAAATGCCAGGTATCACCATTTCTGAGGGAATGACTGCACTATAATTATACCCTTCCCCTTTTTTACATTCAATTGTCTTCCATTGATTGGCGGCATTTCTTAATTCGAGAGAAGCCTTTATATCATCAGCAATGCCTGCAATAGTTGCTGTAATAGTATATTCTTTTCCAGCTGTCACTTCCTCGGTGGGCTTGTGTATAATCAAGGGCGTTGTAACAGATTGGACAGGTGCAAAAAACTCTTTTGAAATAGCGTCTACTGAATGGCTGCCTTCTTTATCAGATAAGATGTACACACCAGGGCTTATAAGGAAACTACTACCCTCCTTTTTCACCAATTGATTGGTATTAATATCCACCACATCGCAATTACCGTTAAGCCCTGGCAGGTTGAATTCCATCCGGTTTTGCTTCCAGTTGATCTTCACCACTTCTTTTTGCGGAGATGCTTTTTCAAATGGATCTTTCACAGTTAAGGCATCAGGCATTAGTTCAAGTCTCCAGCTACCATTTTCCAGCTTATCTAAAAAATAAGCGCCAGTTCCTTCATAATGAATTACAGGTGATGAACCTACCCCTGCAATATGCTGCAACTTTTCCGGGCTGACAGGTTTGGTGTTGGTGGTATTGGAATAATAAAATTCACCGTCAGTATTCATCTCGCTCAACTGGTTGCCATAACTTACCCTGAAGGGGCCAAACAATGTGTCAGCAGGATAGCTGCCATAGTTTTTTTTTCGGGGCAGCATATGGAATGCTTTGGAAGCTATTAATAAGCTAATTGCTTTTGAAGGTGTATAAGCAAGATTCAGAAAATGCGTCTGGTATTCCGTATTGGCATAGGCAGTCGCCATTGGATCGTAAGCAAACTGTGTAGCCCACTGGAAACCCGCTGTCCTGAAGCTGCGTGCCATGGCAGGGTACATATTGCTTTGAAGAATATCAGCAGCATCAAACTCATATACCATCTTGGCCCTATGAGCAAAAGCAGGCAAAGAATCGGCAAAAGGTATAAGGTACTGATCCACGTTAGGCAGGAAATTGCCTTTTTGTTCATGCCCCGCTACCAGGCCAGTGGGGTACCATTGAAAGCTATGGCCATCAACTGATGCTTTTGTTACCGCACCGGCATACGCAGGTGATTCACTGATATTATAAAATATGGGTTTGCCCCACCCGGTTGATTTTATAACTTTTGCTAAACGGTTGATATATTCTGTCGTTCTTTCCCGGGAGTCTGTATGGTGCGGTTCATTATTTATTTCTGCTGCAATGATACCAGGATCATCCTTATAAGCAAGTTTCGTATAGGGGTTAATGTGGGTAAAGAGCTGTTGCAAATAATTCTCCTGTGCTTTAATAGCTGCTTCCAGGACCACAGCATTTTGCTTGCCGTACACAGACGAGAATCCATTGGTTTTTTCATCCTGCTCAGGATAGCCATTTCCCCAGAATGCAATAGGTGTCAATAATATTTTAATATTTCTTTCCTTCAGTTTTTGCAACAGGTAATCAAAGAGGCGCAGGTGTTCGTTGTCAAGCAGGTTACCAAGAGAATCACTTATTTCCACATCCCATATATGCACCCGGAAGGCATCAAGACCCAGGCGGCTCATATGGTATACATCGGCATCAATAGCCTTTTCCAGGTCTTTGCCGAGGGCTTTGTGTGAACGATAACCATAGGCAAAAGGAACAGTGTAATTAACCCCAAAGAAGGCCGCTTCCTTTTTATTGCTGGTATAACGAATAATACCTGCCTTATCAACATATACCAGGTTCTTTTTTGATTGGCTATAGCCTTTACTACCGGCCATTACCATTAAAACTGTTATAACGAAGCTGAGTAAACTTTTTATTTTAATTCCTTTTATTACCACCTGGTCCTAATTATTTATTGAAAGTAATTTATAATATAGCGCAACACCATTACTGGCATAAAAAAACGCTTCCTGTAGGGGAAGCGTTTTTAAATAGTATCGATAAAGCTTATTGAATTTTGTAGGTATAATACCCCGCACCATTGAGATACAATGTAACATTATGCGTACCTGCAGTAATATTAATATTAGCACCGTCTTTTTCAAGGCTTCCATCTGCATTATTATCACCGAGGTTTAGACCCCAGTCATGGTTTGCCCTGAATTTAAAGGAGCCGTCAGATGCAGCAGTAATAGTACCTGACCAGGTTTTACTATTAGCATCAAAGGTCATATCCGCATCGCTACCCCAGCTATTGAAATCACCGATCATACTCCAGGTGGTCTTTGTAGCAGACCAGGTATTGTCGTTAGTATTGGCCATTATGTGGTAGTAACCAGCACCAGGAACGGTAAGGTTTCCGCCGCTTGAACTCAATGTACCACCACCAGCATCGCCCAGGGCAGTGCTCCAGTCAGGAGTGGTTGTTAGTTTGAATTCGAAACTGCCACCTGCGGGGAAATATACATAACCTTCATATTTGCCATCAGCAGCAGGAGAACCCAGTTGTTGAGCGGTAGCAGGTGTCCATCCCTGGTAGTCACCTGGAACATACATAACTGCATAAGGGCCTGCCGGTGTTACGGTAAAGAGGCCGCTTTGGAAATCCAGCCTGATCTTGTACATGCCTGTTGCAGAAGGGCCAGGGAAATTATCACTGAGTCCTGCACCAAATGCGCCACCCAGGCTTAAACCGGGTAATGAATTATTGGCAACAGAATATTTATCCCACTCACCATTCTTAACTACCACCAGGTATTGCTTGCCACCATTCAGGTAGAATGTGCCCTCATAGGTAGTTTCATCTATCCTGGTAAATTGCTGTGCAGGCAGAGGCACAGGATTACCCCATCCTCCGGCTGTAGCATCTCCAACAATAAATAAAGTATTGGTGGTTGGAGGTGCAACCTTTGGTGGCACCTTATAAGGTGTCATTTTGATCTTCAGCGTATTGGACATCAGGCGCTCGTTGTTATTAGCATAAGAGGAAACTACTCTTACATCCATATCCACCGGAACATTAAAAGCATAACCTTTTGCCAAAAGGATATCATTAAGTTCCCTGGCCAATATATTTCTTGTCAGTGCACCATTTACAACGATCCTGCCGGGATTAGCAAAATTCTTACCCGTGGAATCGATCTCGATGGTGTACTTCATGTTCTTATCCGCAGTAGCATATTTGGCAGATGTCCAGTTAAGTGTCAGAACTTCCTTTAAGGAATCTGTAGGGGCAGGCGCAATATCAGTGGCAGATGCAGTGAGCACAGGAGCCGTACCATTTCCATAATGAGGCAGATCACCTACCTTATTACAGGCACTGAATACAATACCAGCACCCGCTACCAAGAGTAAAAGTTTTATTATTGATCGCATAAAAAATATCTTGTTTGTGAGTGTTATTGTTTAGTAACTGTATATTTTCCTTTCTGGAAATCAACCTTGATCTTGTACGTACCGGCAGTTGGAGGGCCAGGGAATCCTGGATCAGAATCTTTTTTCTCAAAATCACCAGCCTGCCATGTACCACCAGTAATCATATGGTATTGGGAGCCCCATTGTCCATTATCCTGGATCAGCTTATAGTTACCACCACCTGGTAAGGTTACCGTTAATTCATATTCAGTAGGTGAAACCTGTGTGAACTGTTGGGAAGTTAAATAAGGGTCTGATAAGGGATTAGACCATCCTGATGGTGCTGCGTCTCCTGTCATCCACAGGGTTCCTGCTGCCGGTGGTTCCACCTTAGGAGGTGTAGAGAATGGCGTTGCAGTAAAGGTTAGCACGTTGGAAGGCAATGGTGCTGAATTGTTAGCCAGGGTGGACTTTACTCTTACCTCAATCTGGTGAGGCTTATTTACCTGAAGGCCCATCTGGTTCAACAGGTAATCATTGATCTGGTTTTGGGTAAAGGTTTTGCTCATTTCTTTACTTACCACCACTGATTGTTTTTGAGGGCTTGTAAAGTTGGCTCCCACCGTATCAAACTCTATCACATAGTTTACATCCTGCGAACTGACGCCTGTGGTGAACATGTAATTAGGATTGGTCCATGAAAGCGTCATGGCTTCCTTATCCTTATTAGCAAATGAAAGAGGAATGGTGTTGCTCACCGTTGCTGTTAGCTGAGGTGCGGTTCCTCCTTCATAATAGATCTTGTTCTCATCCTTTTTGCACGAAGCAAGGATCAACAAGGAAAGGGAGAATAGTATAAGCAATCTATTTTTCATATTAATAGACAATTTTTAAATTAATAACCTGTGTTTTGAGTCAGGGTTGGGTTAGCACTACGAACAGTAGCAGGAATAGGGAATAAATTGTACTTAGAGTCTACGCCTGTACCAGAAGCTACCCCGCCTTTCCATGGCCATAGGTAAGTGCTTGTAGTAAGCAGGTTATAACGGATCAGGTCTGTACGACGGTGTCCTTCCCAGTATAACTCACGTGCTCTCTCATCCAGGATTAACTGGAGGTTTAGATCTCCTGCCAGCAACAATCCTTCGCTATTAGGTCCATAACTATCGCCATAAGCCCTGTAACGCAATTTATTCATATAGGTCAGCGCAGTAGTAGCATCCCCACCCGTACCATGACGAAGCACTGCTTCCGCATAGATCAGGTACATTTCTGCCAGGCGGAAAACAGGGAAATCGATGTCAGCAAAATTGTGCTGTACATCAGATACCGGACCGCCATCAGAACGCTTGTTCACAAATTTCCTTACATGAACGCCCTGTGCATAATCACCAACATTATTAATGGTCTTTGCAGATAAATTGCTAAACAAAGCCCGTTGGTCAGTATTGCCGGTAGGATCAGGGAATTTATCAACTAGGGCTGCTGTAGTTCTGTAACCTGCCCATCCTTCACTCATACCATATTCAAGAAAATCTGTTCCTGCCGCAGCTTTCACCAGGAAGGTTGTATTTCCGAAAGATTGTGTACGAAGACCATCACAGTTAATGGTGAAGATAAATTCAGCTTTTTGCTTGTCATTATCAGCCATAAACAGCTTGGGATAACCCGATACCAGTTGATAACCTGCATCGATCACTTTTTTAGAATAGGTAATGGCATCTGTGTAATAAGGAATAGCCTGGCCATCTTCTGTAGAGAATCCCAGGTAAACAGGTGCATTCAGGTACATCCTGGCGCGCAAGGCCCAGGCAGCAGCCTGGTCAACCCGGCCATACTCAATGGTATGAGCAGGCGCTAATTCACCATCAATTTCTTTCAACTCCTTATCTATATAGTGAAACAGCTCTTTACGGCCGATCTCTCCAGGAAGTTTAGTTCCTACCTGCATGGAATCAGTAATATAAGTGGACTTCCCAAAAAGGTCCATCAACGCCCAATAGTTAAACGCACGAAGAAAGCGCACTTCAGCTCTTGAATTTTTGATATCAGCTGCTTCAGAACCACTGATATTGCGGGATGATAACTTATCATCTGTTGCTTCTCTCAGGTATTCATTGGCGATAGAAACATTATATACCAACCTGGAATACAATCCTAAAATGAAAGGATCGGAACTTGTCCATTTCAGACCATGAAAATCTTTAATGGTCTGGTCATCCCATGATACGATAGCTTCTTCAGTAGGTAATTCCTGCGCATTAAAAAATCCACGGATAAAGGGAGATTGAGAACCCTCATCCAGGCCCTGTATATCTGATGAACCAGCAGGACCGGAATTACCGGTAGTGGCCAACCCACCATATACCTTAGCTAATACGCTTTTGTAACCCGCAGCGGTAGAGTACGTAGTTGCGGGGGTTAGGTCATTCTTAGGAAATACATCAAGCTTTTTAGAACAGGAAGTTATTCCTGCAGCTATTAAACAGCCGATGATTAAATTATTTATTGTTCTGAATTTCATATACCAATTAATTTTTTATTAGAAATCTAAATTGACACCCAGTGAATACACTCTTGGACGTGGGTAAATGTTTCCATTAATACCATAGTCACTTGATTCTTCCGGATCCAGTCCCTTATAGTCTGTGAACAATCCCACATTCTGGATACTTCCCTGGATGCGAAGATTTGCCTGGTTGTTGAATACCTTACCTACATTATAGCCAAGGTTGATATTGTCTATACGCAGGAAGGAAGCATTCTCAATAAAGTAATCAGACAGGAACTGGTTGGCACTGTTGTTATGAAATCCAGTTTCAAAATATACCACGGAGGCATTTCCAATATAACCCAGCGGGTTGGTAATGGTTGAACGTATACCTGAACCTGCATTATATTGATTGTACAGGTAGTTGCCTATCATGCCATGTGCGGCAACACCGGCGCTGAATTTCTTGTAGCTTACCTGTGTGCTGAAGCCCAGGATAAAGTCAGCTGCAGGCTTTTTGTACAGGTAACGGTCATCCGCATCTACTTTTCCATCGCGGTTGATATCCTCATATAATCCTTCAATAGGGCGGCCGTCCTTGCCATAGATCTGCTTGTAAACAAAGAATGAATTAGGCGCATAACCTACGATATTCTTGCCAAGGAAGTTACCAGTAGCTATACCTATACCACCTACATCAATACCCTTGAAATTAGAATCCTGGTATCTCAACAGGTTTGTGATCTTGCTGGTATTATAAGCAATGTTGAAACTGAGATCCCAGTTCACATCTGAATTTCTTACAGGTGTAGCATTCAATACAACCTCTACGCCTTTATTTTCAAGGTTACCTACGTTGGTAGTGATCCTGTTCACAAAATTGGCTCCAGGTGCAACAGGTACATCACTCAACAGGTCCTTGGTCTTTTTGAAGTAATAATCAACTGAACCAGATATCCTGTTTTTCAGGAATCCGAAATCAAAACCTACGTTAGTAGTAGTGGTTGTTTCCCATTTGATCGTTGGATCATAACCTTCAGGACGCAGGTAAGTGTAGAACTGGTCGCCAAACTGGTACTGGGCAGATGAATTACTACGTGTGTACCTGGTAAGGTAAGAATAATAAGGTATGCCATCCTGTTGGCCGGTAACACCCCATCCTAAACGAAGTTTAAACTCGCTAAGCGCACCTGCATTAGGAAAGAATTGCTCTTTCAGTTTCCATGCTGCAGCAAGGGCAGGAAAATAACCAACCCTTGTTTCAGGCGAGAACTTGGAGCTTGCATCTCTTCTTAAAGAAGCTGTCAGCAAATACTTATCAGCAATGGTAAAGTTTACACGACCCAGGTAAGATTCCAACCTGTATTTAGGATCGTCTGTTGCAAACGTGGGTTGTGAATTTGCAATGGTGTCTTTCAATGCAGGCTTGCTTGGGTCGGAAAGTGCCCTGTAGCTGAAGGCAGCATAATTATATACATCAGTAAGGAACTCCTGGTAAGAGTGTCCAACAAGGATATCAAACTTAGTATTGATATCTTTCAGTTCCTTGGAATAAAACAACTGTACATCAGCCAGCGTATTCTTCTTTCCTTGCTGGTAATAAGATCTGCGACCACCTGTTTTATAGTTAGTAGCTGATAAAGAATCTATATTATCATTACCACTTCCTTTGCTGTAATCCATTCCGAGGTTCAATAATAAATGCAGGTCAGGCAGGAAATGTAATTTATAATCAAACTGCACATTCCCAATCACGCGATTCACGCGGGAGCGGTTATCCCTCATGTTGATCAGGCTAAGCGGGTTACGGGTGGCTAATTGCACCGGGTTGTTATCGCTTTGCAGCCACTCATAGTAACCACCAAATTTATTGTTAGCGTAAACTGGCTGTGTAGGATCGAAGTTTACCGCAGCGCCAATTGCACCCTGGTCAGAAAAATTGTTCTTGATTGTGCTGGCTTTCAGATTCAGGTTTACTGCCAGGTGATCATCAAGAAACTTAGGGCTTAAGTTCAGGGAGGAAGAAAGACGGTCGAATGTATTTTTCAACAGTACCCCTTCCTGGTTCAGGTACCCAAGTGAAAGCCTGAATGGCACTACGCCAAGGCTACCACTGGCACTGATGTTATTATCAACACCCAGGGCTTTTTGGTAGATCACATCCTGCCAGTCAGTATTGGCAGTTCCCATAATATTCTTCCAGGTTTGTAATCCTGTTTCAGCAGCATCGGCAGTGATGATCTCACGAACCTGGTCGCCAGTCATCACTTTTACTTTTTTGCTTACCTCACTCATAGAAACCTGTGAGTTGAAGTTGAAACGCACCTTACCTTTTGCACCCTTCTTGGTGGTGATCATTAATACCCCATTTGAAGCACGTGAACCATACAATGCTGTTGCAGAGGCATCTTTCAAGACGCTCACAGATTCGATATCATTGGGGTTGATGGTACTTAACAGGTTGCCTGTACCTGAAATGCCGTTACTTTCCACTGGCACTCCATCGATAACGATCAAAGGGTCGTTACTGGAGTTAAGGGAAGCACCGCCGCGGATGCGGATCTTACTACCACCACCTGCAGATCCACCACCGGAAGTGACCTGTAAACCAGCCACTTTACCCTGCAATAACTGTTCAGGTGAAGGAATAAAACCTTTTTGAAAATCCTTGGCTGAGACAGATGAAACAGAACCCGTCAGGTCGCCTTTTCTACGGGACCCGTAGGCAATTACCACAACCTCGTTGAGGTTGCCCATTCCAGATTGTAGGGTGATGTTAATAGAATTACTGTTAATAGGAACTTCCTGTGCGCTATAACCTACTGATGTAAAAACCAGGGTTGTAGCTGACGAAGGAACGTTAAGGGTATAACCACCGTCCTCGGCAGTTACTGTCCCAATGGTTCTTCCTTTCACGGTTACAGACACACCGGAAACACCTTTACCGGTAACGTCACTAACCTTTCCGGAGATCACTCTTTCTTGTGCGGATACGATCAGGGAAAAAAAGAGAAAGAGGGGCAGCCCAATACAATGGAGCAATTTTCTCATGTTCATAAGCAATGAATATTTATTAATAAAGCGGATTTTGCAGTCGTTAATGTGTATTGTGGACACAATTATAGATGTTTTTTAACATTCCCTAAAATTTATTTCAGTTTCCTGACCAATATCATACAGAGGAAACTTAGGTCCCTATTCACTTTCAGGTTTACACCAGGTGAGTTTTTACTGGTTTTGACCGGTTCAGATCTGTGCTTATCTTTTTCAAACCGGATTTTAATTTGTACAATTTTCCAGGTCTGTGGGGTACATCCTCTTCCATTTCATTAAGATCAACCAACCAGTTCTTCAGATTGATTCTTTTACGGAAATTCCTGCGGTCAAGCTCTTGTCCCAGGATAGCCTGGTAGAGATCCTGTAATTCTCTAAGTGAGAATTTCTCAGGCAAAAGATTGAAAACTACCGGGTGCTCCAATACTTTTTCCTGGAGCCTCTGCAGGCAGGTGTCAAGGATGAGCTTATGGTCAAAGGCCATACTGTTTAATTCGGCTACATTATGCCAGTGAAGCTCATTATCAGTAAGGTTTAACTTATGGCTTTTTATATTAACCAGTGAATAGTAGGCTATAGTAACTACCCGGCCGGAGGGATGTCGGTGAACATCCCCAAAACTATGCACCTGCTCCAGGTAAACATCTTTTAAGCCGGTCCGCTCAAGCAAAACCCTATAGGGCGCATCATCCAGGTTTTCATTAGGGGTGACCAAATCACCTAATAGGGACCAAAGCCCTTCAAATTCTTTCAGGTCAGATTTAATCAATAGAACCTTTAACTGTTTCTCTTCATATCCGAAAATGACGCAATCAACCGAAACTGCAATATTGAAATATTCTTTATGGCTGATCTTTTCAATGGCAGCGGTTTTCAAACCCGTGTTCTGCATAAGCAATTATTGAATGGTTACGGAAATGGTTTTGGTTAATTGTTTACTGGAAACCTTTATAAAATAATTACCCCTGTTTAGTTTCAGGGCATTCATTTTCAATTGATGATCTCCTTTTGAATGAAACTGGTCATGCAAGGTTGCCATAAACTGCCCTGTAACATTGTACAGGTCAGCCCTAAGATCACCTGCTGCCGGCAGGTTTACTTCCAGCATATACGTTGAGGTAATGGGATTAGGATAGACCTTAGCCTCCAGTGTAGTACCCGTCCATGGAATATTTGAAACCGGGGTTACGGCTACATTATTCACATTTCTGTTCACGTATACATGAAACTCGCCGGGAGATAAGTTTACATTCTGATTTGATCCTGTGGCTGTAAAAGTGGTATTCTGAAGGTAATCAAACCAGGTCCCTGCAGAAGGAAAACTAACGCTGGCAGATTGTACAGTTACATCAAAGTTGCCAACAACAAGAAGCTTTGAACTGTCACCAGAGGAAACGGATAACCATTTTACAGGACCGGAAAAGTTTTGTGTAATGGTGCCGGACAAAAATGCTTCTTTATACCAGGGGTGTGAACGCAGGTGAAGTAACTGGCTATAGGTGTTATATATAGATTTACGCCGGGGGTCATTTAGGTAATCCCACCTGATAGGCTTTTCTGCAAGGCGGCAATCATTGCTGATGGTACCATTAGAACAGGTATTGATCGAGTAACTATAACCCAGCTCGCCAAATTGCCATATCATCTTTGGACCAGGGATGGTAAAAAGGAAGGCTGCATCCAACTCCATTCTTTTTAAAGCTGTTGTGGTATCCTTTATATTATAAGCACCGCTGGAATTGCCATAGTTGAGATTTTTAAAGACTATACGCTCTTCATCATGGCTTTCCATATAGCTCACCAGGTGTGGTTTTGTAAAATTGCGAACGGTATGTATCGCCCTTGAAAAATCCCAATCCTGTGCAATCCCCATTGAAGCCTGCCCATAATTATAGTTCATGTTGCCCCAAAGCATCATACCGTAATCTGCCAGCTCCCTTTCTTCCTGGTCCGCAGCAAAATGTTCAAGGATGGCATAGGAACCAGGTGACTTGTTTTGTAAGGTATCATAATAACCCTTCCAGATGGCTACCCGGCTGGCATCATAATTACTCCATTGCCCTACATTGCAATTGCCTCCATTGGCATCGCAGGTCTGCGTTTGTGTAAATCCTTTGGATAGATCAAACCTGAACCCATCAATATGGTATTGCTGCAACCAGTTCTCTAAAACCCTGCTGACAAAATATTTTGTATCTGCACTTGCATGATTCATATCATAGCCAACATTAAAAGCATGCTTTGGTACCGGGTTGAACCAGGGATTGTCAGCCGAAGGCCTGTTATTGGCTGCATCCCAGTACAACTGCACCATGGGAGACAAACCGAAAGAATGGTTGAGGGCTATATCCATGATCACTGCAATACCATTTTTATGGCAGGAATCAATGAATTGCTTTAAGGAATTCTTAGTGCCATAATATTTATCAGGTGCAAAATAGAAGTCGGGGTTATAGCCCCAGCTGCTATTGCCTTCAAACTCATTCAATGGCATCAGCTCGATAGCGTTGATGCCCAGGGTTTTTAAATAATTAAGGCTGTCCATGACTGTTTTCCAGTCGTGTGCCGCTACAAAATCACGCAGCAACATTTCATAGATCACAAGTCCTCTTTTATCAGGACGCGAAAATGTACTGTTCCAATTGTAAACCGGACTTGCAGTCTGCAGCAGGCTAACAACACCGGTCTGACCAGAAGGATAAGCCTTTAAGTTGGGATAGGTAGCAGCAGGAATGTACCCATCACTATAGGGGTCCAGTACCTTTTCAGTATAGGGATCTGCGATCTTTAAATTATTATCAACAAGGTATTGATAAGCATATTCCCTCCCGGGTACCAATGGATGAATGCGCAACCAAAAGAACTTCCCGTCGGGCGTTTTGTTCATAATATCACCAGCCTGGGGAGTCCAGTTATTAAACTCTCCGATCACAGTTACATTTGATTTATTTGGAGCCCTCAATACCAGGGTAACCGATGTATCTCCCGGTTCATAATTGATGCCATCCCTGGCGCCGGCTGGCAGTGCTGCAACAGGAGATGCCCCGCCGGACACAAAAATGTTGAGTGTGTCATAGACACTAATGGTTCCCTTGATAGCTGAAACAATAAATTGTTGATTGCCAATAGCATTAATGATCGAATTGGCCGTTAGGGTAGTTCCGGTAGTACCTCCTATAAGTGTACCATTATGGTATAATTTCAAATCTGCTGACTGGCTTGAATTGGCAGTTAAGGTTACGACACTGCCAACTGCCCAGGATTGTGGTTCCGGTACCGGGTCATATTTCGGTTGTGAAGGCGGAGCATCAATTCTAACTGCCAGGTTGTTATTGTATATAGGCACATACATGTCACTTCCATCGGTATTACGCTGTGCTTTGCAGGAAGAACTACAGTTTCCCTCGCGAAACAAAATGGCTATACTTTTCAGGATCTCCCCTGGAGCTAAACCAAAGAAAATCCTTGGATTATTGATAGTATACTTCCATTTATTAGGTCCAACATAAGTAGCCTGGGCCGCTGCTTCGGCTGAGCCCCAGGTAAATGGCGCATGTAACCAGCCTGAGTAATTATTCTGACTGGTAATGGCTCCTACGTGCACATAAACATTACCAGTGAAACCCATCAGCCCCTGGTTTCCTTTTGTAGCATCAACAGTGATCGTAATAACATCAGTATCTTTTGGAAAAGCCGGAGTCCAGGTAAGTAATTGAGCATTGGTTACCAGGCCCATTATGGCCAGCATACATAGGAGCAGCAATCTCTTCATAGCAAGTTTATTCGGACTAAAGATAATAATATGTACTTAAAACACATTCTTTTTCGAACACTCTTTCAAAAGCACTACTATTTTTACATAGAATATGGCCAGCAACCCAACAAAAGAAATCCAGGCGCTAACTCAAAAATTACTGAAACAATGTCAATCAGGTAATATTTCTTCCAGCGACATACAAGACCTGAGAACTGTTTTACGCTTTCATGAGAATCGTTATTATATCCTCAATGATCCCCTGATCTCAGATTTTGAGTACGATACAATTTATAAGGCGCTGGAAGCTCTTGAAATAGAAAACCCGGATCTTGTTGTTCCCGATTCGCCTACACAGCGGGTAGCCAAAGGCCTGACAAAAGAATTTCCAACAGTCCAGCACCTGGTCCCAATGCTCTCCCTCGATAACTCCTATAACAGTGAGGACCTGGTTGATTTTGACCGCCGGGCCAGGGAACTTACCGGTCTTCAACTGATAGAATATTGCATTGAGCCTAAATTTGACGGAGCGAGCATATCACTTATTTATGAAGATGACCACCTGGAGCGGGGTGCTACGCGGGGTGATGGTGTACATGGAGATGACATCACACCTAATATAAAGCAGATCAGGAGTATACCGCTTTCAGCAAAGTTTTCGGATTATGGCATACAAAGCATTGAGATCAGGGGTGAAGTATTGATCAATAAGAATAATTTCAAGAAATTCAATGATGGCCTTACTGAACAGGGCCTGGCACCACTGGCCAATCCAAGGAATGCTGCAGCTGGAACATTACGCATAAAAGACCCTGTTGAAGTTAAAAGAAGGAACCTCGAGGCTTTTGTGTACCATGTTAGTTATTATACCGAGAGAAAAGGTAAAGAGACTCATCCATCACTCTCCACGCATGCTGAAACTCTTGAAATGTTATGGGATCTGGGCTTTCGTAGTCCTGAGAAAGAGAAAAAGCTGGTTAAAGGCATACAGGCTGTTATAGACCATTGCATTGCATTTGAAGAACAGCGTGAGAACCTGCCATACGAGATCGATGGTATGGTGATCAAGGTTAATGATTTTGAATTACAGGACCGGATGGGTATGACCACGCATCATCCCCGTTGGGCCATAGCCTATAAGTTTAAAGCAAGGCAGGCCACCAGTAAATTGATCAAAGTTGGTTACCAGGTTGGCCGTACAGGCAATATCGGGCCTGTGGCGAAAATTGAACCTGTACACATTGGTGGAGTGACCGTAACCTCTGTTTCTTTATTCAACGAAGATGTGATCAGGGAAAAGGATATCCGCATAGGCGATACTGTTTTAGTTGAACGAGCCGGAGATGTGATACCCTATATTGTAAAACCACTCACGGAGCTTAGAACAGGTGATGAACAGCCCATTCACTTCCCCAAACATTGCCCTTCCTGTGGCGACAAACTGTTTCGGTCACCCGAAGAAGCCGCCTGGAGATGTGTGAATATCAATTGCCCTGCACAGGTATTGGAGCGCCTGATCCATTTTGCCTCTAAAGATGCTATGGATATCCGGGGACTGGGTGAAGCAATTATAGAAAAATTCCATTCGTTAGGTCTGCTTACATCCATACCCCAGGTTTATCAACTCGATTATGATGCAATTAGTAAAATGGAAGGTTTTGGCAAGAAATCAATAGATAACCTCAAATCGGCAATTGAGCATTCCAGGAAACAACCATTACACCGGCTGATCTATGCATTAGGTATCCGGTATGTGGGAGAAACTACAGCTAAAACATTAGCCCATGCAGTTGATCATCTATTGGATCTGGCTAAGCTTGATGAAGCCGCACTGCAAAGCCTGGAAGATATTGGGCCTAAAGTTGCCGGAAGTGTGGTGCAGTTTTTCAGCAATAAGGACAATATTGAAATGATCAAAACCCTGGAATTCCAGGGCCTTACATTAAAAAATGAAAAAAAGGAGTATGCCAGTGCAGGAAACCTCGACGGACAAACGTTCCTTTTTACAGGTACACTTACCCGCCTGAAGCGTAGTGAAGCTGAAGAATTGGTGGAACAAAATGGAGGGAAACTCATCTCAGGTGTCAGCAGCAAGCTGAACTACCTGGTAGTAGGAGAAGATGCAGGCAGCAAGCTGGAAAAAGCCAAAAAGATCAATACCATCAGGATACTTTCTGAAGACCAGTTTTTAAAAATGTTACAAGCTGAAGCATAACAACAAGGTCTTAATATTCCTTTAACCTGTTTATTATAGTTAGCAGCGTAAATTTTTAGTCTCTTTCATGATAATCTGCCAGAAATAGGTTGCGGCATAAAATTTTCATGTAGTATATTGCCACTATTGTTGACCGTTATAACTTCTAAAGGCAAACGATATGATCAAAAAATTAGCCGGTGAAACATGGAAACCCCTGGTATTTAAAGGAAGTAAGGACCTGCGTAACCGTTATGCTGTTTCCTCCTCAGGTAGAATAGCCAGTTTTAAGGATGATGTACTGGAGGATGGCAAACTATTGAATGGCTCCTTAACCACTGGGTACCGCACTTTAAACCTGCACCGGCCAGGTCATAAAGGCACTCTATATATTCACAGGGAGCTGGCGAAGCTCTTCTTACAGAGACCATCGCCTAAGTATAGGTTTGTTATTCATAAGAACCATAATAAGCTGGACAATTCTGTGAAAAACCTCAAATGGGCAACCCTTGAAGAAATGATCGAACATCAGCAAGGCAGCCCGGCCAAGATCGCTTATAAGAAAAAACAGGCCAACCGCGAAGTGGGGCTGAAATTAACGGCTTCACAGGTAAAAAAGATAAAGGATCAGCTAAACAATAAGAACCGAAGGCTCACCATTAAACAACTTGCCGATAAATACGATGTCAGTGAAATGACTATGTACCGTATCAAAAGTGGTGAGAACTGGGGAAGGGTTTAGAAGTACCTGGAAGAGTGCATCAAAGAGTCATTAAATAGTCCGGGCAACTTAGTGAATTGGACTAACTTTAGGCGTATAATCCACACCTGAAATTGCCTTTCTTCACTTAAAATAAAGGAGGTTTTTATGGTTGTCCGACTTACGTTCTGCAAATTCCTGCCCGATAAGATTACCGAAGCTAAAAGGGTTTACAACCAGGACATTGTTCCTGTAGCAAAAAAACAAAAAGGGAATCTCCGGATCTTTTTGCTCGAGCCTGTTGACATGGCAGATGATTTTATTTCTGTAACTGAATGGAAATCCAAAGAAGATGCCGACGCCTATCATACAAGTGGCATTTACAAATCCCTGGTCAACAAACTTGAGAAATTCTTTATGAAAGAGCCTACTATCAAGGTGTACAACGAGATAGAAGCTTTTACTCCTTCTTATCCCATTTTATGAAGGTTGAAAGTTGATTGCAGACCAGCATGCTGCAGTCAACTTTTTACTTTTCATTTGACCGCACAATAAGGTTCACCTGCACAGATTCTTTATCTTCATTTCATGATAGAACCGCAAACCCTGACCTTCTTAAAAAAGCTAAAAAAAAATAACAATAAACCCTGGTTTGACGAGCACAGGGCGCAATATGAAGCTGCACGCATCGACTTTTCCAATTTTATTCAATTGCTTATTGACGCACTGCAGTTAAAAGATACCACTATCACAGGCATGACATCAAGGGAGTGCATGTTTCGTATCAACCGGGACATTCGCTTTTCTAAAGACAAACAACCTTATAAGACAAATTTTGGAGCCAGCATTAAAAGAGGTGGACGTAAATCCGGTTTTGCCGGGTACTATTTCCACCTGGAGCCGGGAAATAGTTTTATTGGCGGAGGATTATGGATGCCCGAGCCCGCGGCTTTAAAAAATGTGAGGCAGGAAATTGATTACAACTGGGAAGAATTCCAGGCTATTTTAAAAGAAAGAAATTTTAAAAAAACCTACGGCGATCTATATATGGGTGAGGGCATGAGCCTGAGCACCACGCCTAAGGGATATGAAAAAGATAATCCCGCCGCTACTTACTTAAAGTTGAAAGTTTTCATTGCAGAAACAGCAGTGACAGACGAAGAACTGGTAAAGGCCAGCTTGCATAAAAAAACACTGACGGCCTTTGAAGCTTTGCAACCACTGCTCAATTTTATCAATACAGCCATTGACGTATGAAAAGGTGATTGAACCATTACGGCCGGAAATTTGTTCCTATAACACTAAAACAATTATATGGCAAAGACCTGGTTTATAACCGGCGCATCTAGTGGGTTGGGAGAAGCATTATCACAAGCGGTACTGTCTGCAGGGGATTCAGTGGTGGCCACTTTTCGCAGGCCGGAACAGGCAGAAGCATTTTCCAGGGAAGCAAAAGAGAACGGGATGGGCCTGGTGCTGGATGTTACCCATACAGCAGATATTTCGAAGGCACTACAGGAAGCAAAAAACAAGTTTGGACGCATAGATGTATTGGTGAACAATGCAGGATATGGCACTATTGGAGCCATTGAAGAATTTAACCTTGACGAGATCAGGGAGCAAATGGAAACTAACTTCTTCGGTGCTGTTGCAGTAACCAAGGAAGCCCTGCCCCTGATGAGAGAACAAGGTGGCGGACATATAATACAGATCTCATCTCAATCAGGCTTCAGGGCCTCTGCGGGGTTTGGTATCTATAATGCCAGCAAATTTGCACTGGAAGGTTTCAGTGAAGCACTGGCCCAGGAAGTACAACCTTTCGGCATTAAGGTGGTCATTGTAGAACCCGGACCTTTCCGAACTCAATTCCTTGGATCATCTGTAAAGACCCCGCAACAAACCCTCGATGCCTATAGCAAAACAGCTGTTGCCCAGATGTATCAATATATGGAACGCATGAATGGTAAACAGGAAGGTGATCCCGAAAAGGCAGCCCGCGCCATAGTAGATTACATTCACAACAACAGGGAACCTTTGCGCCTGCCATTGGGTAAAACAACTATACAGGGAATGAGAGCCAAACTGGCTTCGGTAGAAAAAGATATTACCGCCAATGAAGCCATTTCTGTAAGTACCGTTTTCGAAAACTGACTTACCTGTCAATGAAATCATTTAAATGAACTTTTATAATTATGCACATGGTTACCGCATGGTAGCCATGTGTTTCATTTACCACGCTCCACATATTTGAAATCACCACCTGCATAAACTGTATGTTCACTTACAGCTAATGAGAATACTACATCATCTGTTCCCGGGTCCCATTCTGTAAGAAAACCTGTACGCTTATCGATAGCTGCCAGGTGATTGCGTGCCATGCCACCAATTAAAAAAAAACCACCTCCTGCATACAATGTATTACTATCAATAGCAATGGATGTGACACCTCCGTTGGCATTTGGATTCCAGGAAGTAACCATACCGGTACTGGCATCAATGGCTGCAAGGTTATTTCTTGATTGACCGTTAATGGCAGTAAAATTTCCACCTACGTAAACTGTACTGCCATCCTTCATAACCGATGATATCCTGCCATTTGAATTCGGATTCCATGGCAGCACATTACCCGAGCCCAGATCAACAGCTGCCAGGTAATTTCTTTGTTGTCCCTGTATAGAAGTAAAGTCACCGGAAACATATGCCACTGAACCATCAATGCCAATGGAATAGGTAAGGTTGTCAGCATTAGGATTCCACCCTGTAGCAATGCCAGTATTAGCATCAATAGCTGCCAGGTAGTTTCTTGCAGTTCCACCAGCTTCTTTGAAATAACCTACTATATATACAAGGTTCCCTGCCAGGGCCATATTAAATACCCATCCTTTTACGGATGGATTCCATGCTATTGCTTTGCCTGTAATTGCGTCTAATGCTGCCAGGCTTGTTCTTGGCTGCCCTCCAATATGATTGAATTCGCCTGCTACATATACAAGGTTGCCTGCCACCTTAATATCCAACACCGGTTGATCTGCATCGGCATTCCAGGATGAAAGAGATCCGTCTTTGTTGATCCTGGCAATATAATGACGGGGCTGACCGCCTACCTGTGTAAAGAACCCGCCTATATACCAGCCTCCGTTTCCATCAGGTGCTGCCGTTGCCACCCTGCTATTAGGTTGCACAAATGAGAGATCCGGAATTCCAGTTGCTTTATCAATAACAGCCCCATAGGACATGTTTTGAAAACCAGGAGTAAAATCAGAAGAATTATCCTTGGAGCTACCTTTAGTAGCTACGACATGAGATGCACCATTTGCATCCATTGAGTTTATAACCAGGTTTTGGGGATAAACTGTCTTTACGGGCAGCAACGCTCCGGCTATTATCAGGCAGGCACACCACTTCTTCATAACAGTTAAGCTTTTATCCTAAATGTGAAGAAGATGGCTATTTAAAGTTATTAAATAAAAACACAATATAAACTCATCAGTATAACTATTTCTTCATGTCTTAATTAGTCAAAATCAATTCATTGAAACGAGCATTTGTCTGGATTGGCAACAGGGACAATCCCTTAACCTGGTAAATGATACAAGATTCAAATAGTAACAAATGTTGTCCATTTTCTTATAATCAAATAAGCATAAAAGGTAGTTGAACCCTTAAAGAATGAGTGCACTCCAATAATTCCACTTTTACATTCATACAGCAACCTTTGATAAACAAACAATGAAGCTGATAAGTTTACCATCAACCACCAATATTCCAGGGATAAGACACGATTGAAGCACCTTTGTACCGCCTCTTTAAAGAGCCGTTACAGAGCCGTTACAAAGGCGGCACATAGGCGGTACATAGGCGTTACATAATAGCCTTTATTGGGATGCTGGGTAGCTCCAAATAGGTTGTCAGTTTTTAATAATTATTCCAATAAAACTTGTCTTATTGTTATCGGAAGCATAGACCCATTCTTTTTCTATGCCTTCTATTGTATTTACACCCCGTTTTTACAATTTCACAACAATAAGAATTGTTAAGAGGCTATGATCCACATTTATTGATTTGTAATCTTGTTGTACCAAAAAACTGTATTCATGAAAAGAGATCTACTCCTTTTGCCAGTTTTATTCTTTGTCCTTTTTACTTCCTGTGCAGGACATAAATATTACACTTCCTCTTCCTTTGATCAACAGACGGCAAGGCATAAATTGATAGCGGTGCTCCCTGCTGAAATGGTCTTTACAGGCACGCTGCCAAAAAATCTGTCACCAGAGGACATTGCCTTGATTGAAGAAACAGAGAGCCGCACCTTTCAAAATTCATTATACAACAGCATCCTTCGTCATGCCAATGGCAGGAAGTACTATACCAGTATCAACGTGCAGGATATAGGAACTACCTTAAAGCTGTTGGAAGAAAATAAGATTACGATCAGGGATTCATGGAAGCAGGATGACCGGCAATTAGCTAAAATCCTGGGTGTGGATGCAGTAGTCAGGATGCGCATTCAAAAGAAAAGATACATGAGCGACCTGGCATCAATGGGAGTCAATATGGGCAGGCAGGTGTTATACCAGTTAGGTGCCGGCAGTCGTTTTCCCTTTCCTTATGTATCAGACAAGACCAATGATATTTATGCCTCCTGCAATGTGGTAAGCAACAATCAAACCTTATGGAATGATAACTACCAACGTGGTGCAGATTATAATAATCCATCCGAAACTGTCATCTATGACATCACGGATAATTTTGGAAAACATTTTCCGTATAAGAAGAGGAGTTAACAGGTTTTTAGTTGACAAGAAGTAAAAGCACTTAACCATTACTGGGAGTATGTCTGCAAATAACTTATAAATTAATTTAGTTAGGCCAGGAACCTTTCGGCCTGGCCTAACTAAACTCTCTTATCAGTAAATCTTATCCCAGCATGTTTTTTCCCACCAGGTATTCTGCTATCTGTACAGCATTGGTGGCAGCACCCTTGCGCAGGTTGTCGCTAACGATCCACATATTCAGTGTATTGGGCTGCGTTTCATCCCGACGCAATCTCCCTACAAACACTTCATCTTTTTCATGCGCCCACAAAGGCATTGGATATACCTGCTGCGAAGGGTCATCCTGAACAATGATACTAGGTGATGTACAGAGTAATTCACGCACCTCGTTCAGATCATAGTCTTTCCCAAACTCCACATTCACACTTTCACTATGGCCTCCCATAACGGGTATGCGCACTGTGGTTGCAGTTACCTTGATGGAATCATCTTGCATGATCTTTTTAGTCTCGTTCACCATCTTCATTTCTTCCTTGGTATAACCATTATCCAGGAACACATCGATCTGCGGCAATGCATTCAGGTCGATGGCATATTTATAAGCCATCTCGCCCTGGCGGCCTTCCCTTTCATTAAATAATTGATCAACCGCTTTCTTGCCTGTACCTGTTACACTCTGGTAAGTAGACACTACTACCCTTTTCACACCATATTTTTTATGCAATGGCTGCAGCGCTACTACCATCTGGATAGTAGAGCAATTGGGATTGGCTATGATCTTATCATTTACTGTGAGCACATCTGCATTTACTTCCGGAACCACCAATGGCTTGGTAGGATCCATTCTCCAGGCAGAGGAATTATCGATAACAGTTATGCCCGCAGCGGCATATTTAGGAGCCCACTCCAGCGAGGTGCTTCCGCCGGCAGAGAACAGCGCAACGGCTGGTTTGGCATCTATACCATCCTGCATGCTCACCACCTTATATTTCTTTCCCTTAAAGTCAACTTCTTTTCCAACTGATCTTTCTGATGCTACTGGAACTAATTCATCTACAGGAAAATTCCTTTCAGCCAATACCTGCAACATTTTTGTACCTACAAGGCCGGTGGCGCCAACAACTGCAACTTTCATTTTTGTTTCTTTTAGTGGTTTGTTATAATGGCAAAAAAAAGCCTTCCGTTTAGGGAAGGCTTGTAATCTATTTAAAACATACTCATACGTTACACACCTTCCGTTTGGGAAAACTGTTTCTTCGTACGTTTTGTATGTGTAATGATCAACATTGCGGGGCGAAAGTAACGCCAAATCTTTTTCTTTCCAAATAGACTATATTTTTTTACAAATAGTTTTTACATTTAACGCAATGAGGCCAAAACTACTGCTGCCATTACTCCTGGCACTATTCAGTACCCCTGTTCTCTTTGCGCAAACCATCTCACGTTATGATATAGTGATCGACGAGATCATGGCAGACCCTTCCCCACAGGTTAAACTTCCAAATGCTGAATACATAGAATTAAAAAACACCAGCGGCCATGAGCTAAACCTTGCAGGATGCAGACTGCGCACTGCTTCATCCACCAGTGGCGCTTTTCCTCCATATATTTTGCCTGCCGACAGTTTTTTGATTATAAGCTCCACTACCAATGCTCTATTGTTTACCAACTATGGACGTACACTTGGCATTCCTTCTTTCCCTTCCTTATTGAATGAAGGAACGATGTTGATCCTGCAATCCAAAGAAGGTATAGTGATACATGCGGTCAATTATTCTTCCGGCTGGTACCAGAACCCTGTCAAAGCAGATGGAGGCTGGAGCCTTGAAATGATAGATACGCATAATCCCTGTGAAGGAGTAAATAACTGGAAAGCATCTATTGACCCCCGTGGAGGTACACCTGGCAGTAAGAATTCCGCGGATGGTTTAAACAGGGATGAAGCACCGCCTCAATTAATAAGGACCTACAGCCTGGACAGCCTTACAGTAGTTGCTGTATTTAATGAATCATTAGACAGTCTGTCTGCATCCAATAAGGCCAGCTATAGTTTTAATAACCTGCTTATTAATAGCGTAACACCGGAGGCTCCTTTATTCAATATGGTTACCATCAGGCTGGCTGAGCCTATGCAAAAAAAGACCCAATACAATTTAACCGTGCTATCTGTGACGGATTGCTCAGGCAATTCCATTGCGGGATTTAATAAAGCCAGGGCTGGCTGGACGGAAGAGGCTTCCCCGGGAGACCTGGTGATCAATGAGATCCTTTTTGACCCCAGGCCAGGTGCATCTGATTACCTGGAAGTGTATAACAACAGTAATAAGATATTAGATGCTTCGCATCTATATGTTGCCAATAGAAATACTGCAGGAGAGCTCAGTTCAGTCAAAAAGTTTACCGATCTGCCTCAAATAATGTTTCCCGGGGATTACCTGGTGCTAACCGAGGATCCCATTTCGCTTCAAAAGGAATACCTGGTCAGGGACCCAGCCACCATCATAAACATTCCTATGCTGCCTTCTTTCCCTGATGACAAGGGATATGCTATTGTAACAAATTTGCAGGGGCAGATAGTAGATGAAGTGCCTTATTCTTCCCAATGGCATTTTGCGCTGATTGCTGATGCTGAAGGAGTGGCACTGGAAAGAATTAATCCTTCCGCTCCTTCTGCTGATGCAGGGAACTGGCATTCGGCTGCTTCCACTGCAGGATATGGAACACCGGGGTACCTTAATTCACAATATGGATCAAACGAATCTGCTGGCTCTACCATCGAGGTCTCTCCAAAAATATTCTCTCCTGATAATGATGGCCTGGATGATATAGCCACAATAAAATACCTGGTGGAAGAAAGAGGTTATGTGGCCAATATCACATTATTCAACTCAAATGGAATACCTGTGCGCTCCCTTGCAAGAAACCAAACCCTGGGATTAAATGGCTACTGGAACTGGGATGGACTGGATGATAAACAACAAAAGCTACCCCGGGGTACCTATATCATTTATACAGAACTCTTCAACCTGCAGGGTAAAAAGAAACAATTTAAGAGCACCATTGTCCTTGCAAGAAAAAATTAGGCATCCGGGGGCCTGCGGTTACTTTAAAAAAAAGAGCCTAACAGGTAGGCTCTTATAATTATTTGAACAAATGGTGTTATACCAGTTCTATGTCAAAGCTTACCAGTTCCTGGAACTGCTGTAAGCGGCGGTCAATATCTGACTTTGTAATTTCTTTTATTCGTTGTGTGCCAAATTTCTCCACGCAGAAGCTGGCCATTGCCGAACCGACGATGATAGCAGTCTTCATATTCTCATAAGAAATGTCCCTGGTCTTTGCAAGATGGCCAATGAAGCCGCCGGCAAATGTGTCACCTGCTCCTGTTGGATCAAAGACGTCTTCCAGGGGCAGGGCGGGAGCAAAAAACACCTCATCGCCATGAAACAATAAAGCACCATGTTCACCCTTTTTAATGATCAGGTATTTAGGGCCCATAGTAAGGATCTTTTTGGCTGCTTTTACCAGGGAAAACTCATGACTAAGTTCTCTTGCCTCCCCATCGTTCACCAATAAAACATCCGTCATGGTAAGCACTTCTTTCAGGTCATCTAAAGCGGTTTCCATCCAGAAATTCATAGTATCCAGTACTATAAGTTTAGGGCGCTCTCTCAATTGCTCAATAACCGCTTTTTGAAGTTTTGGCATCAGGTTGCCCAGCATCAGGAACTCTGCTCCCTGGTAGCTCTCTGGAATAACAGGGTTAAAATCAGCGAGTACATTCAGGTCAGTCACCAGTGTATCGCGGGTATTCATGTCCATATGGTACTTCCCTGCCCAGAAAAAAGAAGGTTTGTCCGGTACTATTTCTACACCTTCTACCTCTACACCCCGCTCCTTCAGTTCATTCATTTCAGCCTCGGGAAAATCATATCCCACAATAGATACCTGCTGCACCGGCTTAATGAAATTTGAAGCTGCATAGGCTACATAAGTAGCTGAACCACCTATGATCTTATCACTTTTTCCAAAAGGAGTTTCAATAGCATCAAATGCCATTGTACCAACAACGATTAAAGACATTTCTAGTTTAAATTAGATTAGAGATTACCACTATTCAAAGCCTGTAGCATACTTAAACAGGCCAGGAAACACGGACGTTTATACGGCGTGCAAACCTAAAGTAATTTTAATAAGCTGCCTTTAATTATTTGGTGTTTATAGCCTGTTACCTTTTCACGGAATGCCCTTTTATGTAAACCCCGTGTTAAAACCGCACACCAATAGAAAGCCCAAACCGCAGACCGGGCAAAAAACCGCTGTAGTCCGATGAAACTGTTTTGGCATTTGGATCTACCACCACATTCAGCTTATCGCCAATTATGGGCAGGTCTCCAATAGAGCTATTGATCTCTGCCTGGGCATCTGCAGCATCCTGCGCATCCCAGGGATCTGTGGAGGTAATATCGTGCATAACCACTTTATGGGTAGCGCTGTTAGCTTCAGGTCCCAGGAAGAAGAAATCAATCACTACTCTTTTGGCTATCAGGAACTGAACACCTAATTGTGCACCAACTCCAAATCCTTTATAGGCGCTCGTGGTGGCAAAATTGGTTGGCTTGCCATCTAGATCTGTATCAAGGATGGTTGATCCATCACTTTTTACATACTTCAGGTAGGGCTCAAAATACATTCCTGCCATTGCTGCATTACCCAGGTACATACGATAGCCACCCATGACGGAAAAGGTCTTCATTTCCACCTCCCGGTCCTTATCATCTATTCTAACTGATGTTGTCTTGCTTATGGGAATACCAATATTAAAGGTTACAGATTTCTTCTTTTTGAAATTGTATTCTCCCATCAAACCTATTTTGCCAAAATAAAGACTGGAAGGATTCCATTTTATGATGGTAAAAGGGATATAATGCTCATTATTTGCAGCATCGCCGGCCTGGGCGTTTACATGCTGGAACAGGCAACTGAGGGCAAGCAGGAAAAAGATTCTTTTCATGTAGTGTAAGTTTTGGTTGTATGTGCTCCTAAGGTAATATGATTCAATTGAAATTGAAACAAAGTACCTGCAGGCCTATAATCATTTGATGGCTGCATCCTTATCTTTGGCGCTATTGAGGCTATATGATCCATTTCCATTCCCTTCGTGTTGAAAAAATAGACAGGCAAACAGATGATTGTGTTTCCATCAGTTTTATTGTTCCTGAAGAATTGAAGGATACATTCCGCTTCAAACAGGGACAAACGCTCACCATCCGCAAAAAGTTCAATGGAGAAGAAGTTCGACGCAATTATTCTATTTGCAGCAGCCCTTTTGACAATATACTGCAGGTGGCTGTAAAGAAAGTAGAAGGCGGCCTGTTCTCTTCATTTGCTAATGACGAATTAAAACCTGGGGATGAACTGGAAGTGTTGCCTCCTACGGGAAAGTTTTACACTGAATTGTACCCCGAGCAAAAGAAAAGCTACGTAGCATTCGCAGCTGGCAGCGGTATCACACCAATATTATCCATCATCAAAACCACCTTATTAACAGAACCTAAAAGCCAGTTTACACTGGTTTATGGAAACCGCACCAAGAATTCCATCATATTTAAAGAAGAACTGGAAGCCCTGAAGGATAAATTCATTGACCGGTTCCGTATCTATCATATTCTTAGCAGGGAAAGATCAGATGCAGAAATTAATTATGGACGTATCGACACAAATAAATTAGATCTTCTCTTCTCAAAGCTGATAGATGCCCAACACTGCGATGAGTTCTTTATTTGCGGTCCCGAGGAAATGATCTTTTGCATTAAAGGTTACCTGGCAGGCAAAGGCATTGCCCCTGATAAGGTGCACTTTGAATTATTTACTGTTCCGGGGCAAAAAACAACAGGAATAGATACACATGAAAAAGCTATTGAGGAACAAGGCGCTACAGCCAGGGTGCAGGTGAAGCTTGATGGGATCCTTTTTGATTTTGACCTCGCCTATGAAGGACAAAGTGTACTGGATGCGGCGCTGGAGAAAGGAGCAGACCTTCCCTATGCTTGTAAAGGTGGTGTATGCACTACCTGCAAGGCCAGGCTTACCGAGGGTGAAGTGACCATGGACGTAAACTGGGGACTGGAACCCGAGGAAGTGGAAAAGGGTTTTATCCTTACCTGCCAGTCGCACCCAAGATCTGAAAAGATCACAGTTGATTTTGATGCACGATGATCAATGAGCTGCAATCCCTGGTGCGGATTTTTGCAGCAATTCATTAATGGACCTTTTCACCCAGTAAACTGTGTTTGGCGCCAGCCCTGAAGTATGAAAATATACCTTCCCTGAAGGATCCAGCACCACATGTGTTGGGTAGAACCTGACCCCGTAATTAGAAGCGATCATACCCCCGCCCTCAACCATGGTATAGTTAAATGGCATTTTAGTAAGGAAGTTTGCAATATCCTTGGGAGAGTCCAGTGATACGCCTATAAAAAGAACGTCCTTATTGTCTTTGAAATGTTCCACCAGTTTGTTCAAATCTGGTATTTCCCGGCGGCAGGGGCCACAATTGATGAACCAAAAGTTCAATACAATGATCTTTCCTTTTGCATTGACCAGGTCCACAGGATTCCCATTAAGATCCTTTGTAGTAAATAGCTCTAATTTCTTCCCGGTTGTAAAAAAATTACTTTCCTTGGGCTTAGGCATTTTTGAGTATTCAGCATCAATGGCATTCTCACTCAATTTCATTAATATTAAAGCGCTCTTTTGGTCATTAGGATTTTCTGGTCTCAATCCATAATCACCGCTGTTGAATAGCTTTCGCCATTCCTGTAACGGGTACACCCTGCCTGTGGAATCTTTTACTACAGAAGCATCGGTAACCGCAATATTGACCTGGGCATGCAAGCCAAGCGTAAACAGCAAGAAAATAAGTGCAGCAATGGGTTTCATTCGCTTAAATTAAAAACTAAAGATATATTGTAATAGCTCTATTTCACAGCAAATAATCTATCAGGTACCTAACTTGGCAGAAGTTTTAAATCCCTTACCTTATGAACTGATGCTTTCACCAGTCTGGCCCTATTCTATATAGTACCAGCTGCATTCATAGAAAATACTTGTTGCTAAGTATCAATTGGCAAAAACATATGCTTTTAAGCTCTTCCGGAATTAACACCAAAGGGGAAATGGTTTCATTAAATTTGTGGTAACGAAATGCTATATGACTACACAGGAACTTGAAAAGAATTTCCAGGATAAGGTGGATGCCGAGGTTCGCATTGAGCCCAGGGATTGGATGCCTGGTAAATACCGCCAGACCCTTATCCGTCAAATAAGCCAGCATGCACATAGTGAAATTGTTGGCATGCTCCCCGAAGGAAACTGGATCAGCCGTGCACCCTCCTTAAAACGCAAACAAATACTGATAGCCAAAGTGCAGGACGAAGCCGGTCATGGCCTTTATTTGTATAGTGCCGCTGAAACCCTTGGTATCACCAGGGATGAAATGATAGAACAACTGCACAGCGGCAAAGCCAAATATTCATCCATATTTAATTATCCGACGATTACCTGGGCCGACATGGGCGCCATTGGCTGGCTGGTAGATGGAGCAGCCATTATGAACCAGGTGCCACTGTGCCGAACCTCCTATGGACCATATAGCAGGGCTATGATCCGCGTTTGTAAAGAAGAAAGTTTTCACCAGCGCCAGGGATTTGAAAGCCTGTTGGTTCTCAGTAATGGCACACCGGAACAAAGGGCTATGGTGCAGGATGCAATTGACAGGTGGTGGTGGCCAAGCATTATGATGTTTGGACCTCATGATGCCGAAAGCACGAATACTGAAGCCAGCATGAAGTGGAAGATCAAACGCTTCAGTAATGATGAATTGAGGCAGCGCTTTGTAGATATGATCGCAGAACAGGTGAAGCTTTTAGATATGACACTGCCGGACCCCGAACTTAAATGGAATGAGGCCAGGGGGCATTATGATTTTGGAAAGATCAACTGGGAAGAATTCTGGAATGTGGTAAGTGGAAATGGTCCCTGTAATAAACAACGCCTTGATGCACGCCGCAAAGCCTGGGAGGAAGGTGCATGGGTACGTGAAGCTGCCAAAGCCCACGCTGAGAAAAGAGTGCTCAGGGAGAAACAACAGGCTGCCTGATCAATGCTGCTTTAAACAAGCAACAACCTCAATATTAAAGAACAAGAAAGCCAGGAATAATGAATCAAACAATTATCAAATACTACTATGGAGATTATGGCGACAAAGAAATGCCTTCCGGAGCAGGCCAGCACAGTCCTGTTGCCAATGAATGGCCTCTTTGGGAAGTGTTTATTCGCAGCAAACAGGGACTGGATCATAAACATGTAGGTTCGCTACATGCAGCCGATGCACGGATGGCCATTGAGAATGCTCGGGATGTGTATACCCGCCGGCAGGAAGGCGTTAGCATTTGGGTAGTGGAAAGTAAATACATCCATGCATCCAATCCTGATGATGCCGAAAGTTTTTACGAGCCAGCCAATGATAAGGTGTACCGTCACCCCACCTTTTATGACCTGCCGGATGAATTGACACATATGTGAGGCCTGTCAAACTATAACTTTTAATTGTTCAACTTGCCAACAACAGAATTATTTCTATATACCCTTCAACTTGCTGACAGTACCCTCCTGATGGGCCAACGCCATAGTGAATGGACGGGCCATGGGCCTGTGCTGGAACAGGATATTGCCATCACCAATATTGCACTGGATTACCTGGGTCAATCAAGAAATTTATACCAGTATGCTGCTTCATTGTATAATAATGCCCCGGAAACGGAAAAGGCAGCAATGGATAAATACATCCCACGGCTTTGGAAATCTTTCCAGCGTGAGTTACAGGAAGATGACCTTGCATTTCTTAGAGAAGAACACCAGTTTCTGAATGTGTTGCTAACTGAACTCCCCAGGGGCGATTGGGCCTTCACAGTGCTGAAGGAATTTTTCTATAGTGCCTTCCTGATGAACCTTTACCAGGATCTATTGCATAGTACTGATAACCAGTTAGCAGCTATAGGAGAGAAATCAGTTAAAGAAGTATCCTATCACCTGCGTTGGAGCAGTGAATGGGTGATACGCCTGGGAGATGGAACGGAAGAAAGCAATACCCGGTTGAACAATGCCCTGGCTGATATATGGATGTTCACGGGAGAGCTTTTTGTTCCTGCTGCTTATGAGCAGATAGTAGTGCAGCAAGGGGTTATTAAAGATCCGCAGTTATACAAAGAACCATGGCAGGAAAAAGTCCGTACTATATTCCAGCAGGCTTTACTGGATGTTCCTACACCTTCCTGGATGCAGCACGGAGGTAAGGAAGGAAGACATACAGAACATATGGGCTACCTGCTTGCAGAAATGCAGCAATTGCAAAGAACTTATCCAAATGCTACCTGGTAATGCCGGAAGAAAAGGAAATATGGCAAATACTGGCAGAAGTAAAAGACCCCGAAGTACCTGTCCTTTCCGTAATTGACCTGGGTATCATACGCTCCATTACCATCACCGGCAACCATATTGATGTTGTGATCACCCCAACTTATTCAGGTTGCCCTGCCATGGATGTCATTTCCATGGATATCCGGTTGAAGTTGATAGAAAAAGGCTTTCGGGACATTTCCGTACGCCAGCAGTTGTCACCAGCCTGGACTACCGACTGGATGAGTGAAGAAGGCAAGCAAAAATTAAAAGCCTTTGGCATTGCACCCCCTAATCCAAAGCAACAGTTTTGCACAACCGAAATGTTTCGCCAGGAAGCAGTGGCATGTCCGCGGTGCAATTCCTATCACACAGAACTGATCAGCCAGTTTGGATCCACAGCCTGCAAGGCCATGTATCGCTGCCTTGACTGCAAAGAAGCTTTCGATTATTTCAAGTGTCACTGACGCCCGCATATTTCTTTTAGTTTTACAATACCAAATCATTTACCATGTCATCTATCTTATTTGAGATAAAGGATTCCATAGCTTTTATTGCGCTCAACCGCCCGGAAAAGTATAATGCTTTTAACCGGGAAATGGCCCTCCTGTTGCAGGAAAAACTTGAAGAGTGCAAAGCCCCTTCCATACGTTGTGTATATATCACGGGCGCTGGTAAAGCTTTTTGTTCGGGACAAGATCTGGATGAAGTAGTTGACCCTAAAGGTCCCAAGGTGGTTAACATTGTTTCTGATCATTACAATCCTATCATAAGTAAAATAAGATACCTGGAAAAACCTGTAATGGCAGCTGTTAATGGAGTAGCTGCTGGTGCTGGCGCTAACCTGGCAATAGGATGTGATATCGTAGTAGCTAAAAGATCTGCCAGCTTCATACAGGCGTTTTCCAAAATTGGCCTGGTACCCGATACCGGTGGAACCTTTTTCTTACCCCGCCTTGTTGGTCTTCAAAAAGCCTTTGCATTAACCATGTTGGGCGATAAATTATCTGCCGATGAAGCAGAAAAAATGGGAATGATCTACAAAACGCTACCTGATGAAACTTTCAATGAAGACTCAATAGCCATAGCTACAACCTTATCGCAGTTGCCCACCAAAGCTTTGGCCCTGACCAAAAAAGCCCTGAACCAGAGTTTTATCAGCAGTTTTGAAGAACAACTCCATGCTGAGGAAGTACTTCAGCAAAGAGCCTCGGCCACCAAAGATTTCAAAGAAGGTGTGCAGGCTTTCCTGGAAAAGCGAAATCCAAATTTTACGGGGGAATAAACCGCTGGTTGAAAGGTTAACAAGATGATAAGTTGATAAGTATATTAGCTTATGAGTTACCAAAACTTTGAAGATCTTGAAGTTTGGAAAAAAGCAAGGGCATTGAAAATTGATATAAGGAAACTTACCCTGACATTTCCTCCGGAAGAAAAATTCAGGCTCTGCGACCAATTAGTAAGAAGTTCAAGGTCTGTCAATTCCCAACTAGCCGAGGGACATGGCCGTCGCACTTATCCAGATAGACTACGTTTCTGTATTATAGCAAGAGGATCTTTAAGTGAAACCCTGAACCACCTTATAGATGCCCTGGATGAAAATTATATTACAGAAACAGTACTTAATGAATACAAGGCAAAAATTGCTGAAGTTGAAAAACTTTTAAATGGATACATTCACTATATCGAAAAGAAAATCGATCCATAGAACTCCATTTCAACTTGTTAACTTGTCAACCTGTCAACTAAATATCATCAAATCCTATGAATCCTAGTTCTACACCTAGTTCTATCTCCCACCACATGCTCCGCCTCGACAAATTCAGCCAGTGGCTGGGAATAGAGATCATGGAGGTCAGCGAAGGCTATTGCAAGGCAAAGATGAAACTAAGAGAAGATATGATCAATGGCCTGGGCGTAGTGCATGGTGGTGTGGCATTTTCTTTGGCCGACAGTGCCTTTGCTTTTGCCTGCAACAACAGGAATAACCTATCACTTGCATTAGATACCAGCATCAATTTCACAAAGCCATTAATGCCCGGCGATGAACTGGTGGCAGAAGCCAAAGAATTACACAATGGCAAAAGCACCGGTGTCTACCTGGTAACCTTATATAATCAGAACAATGTGCAGGTAGGACTATTTAAAGGCACTTGTTTCAGAACAGGTAAACCCGTGCTTTAATGAAAGAAACCATTCTCCACCTGTTCCAGCAATATCCCCATGCAGCATTGCTGATCAGCATATTCATTAGTGTTGTCGTTGCCTTATTAGGAGTTATTCCCAGCTTTTTTATCACTGCGGCCAATATCTTATTTTTTGGTTTTTGGGAAGGCACCGCCATTTCTTTTATCGGGGAATCGGTGGGAGCTATTATCGCCTTCCTCCTGTACAGGGCAGGATTTAAGAAAAGCATATCAATCCAGTTGCAAAAATACCCCAAGGTTCAGCGATTAACCGAAGCAGAAGGCAGGCAGGCTTTTCTGCTTATACTGGCACTTCGACTTATACCATATGTCCCTTCCGGGCTGGTCACTTTTGCCGCTTCCATTGGGAGAGTATCTGCACTCACCTTCCTAATTGCCAGTTCTACAGGCAAGTTGCCCGCATTATTACTAGAAGCCTTTTCTGTTTACGAAGTGATGCAGTTTGGCCTGATCGGGAAATTGCTGCTTACTACCATATCCTTATTACTTTTATTTTTTCTTGCCAGGGAGGCATTTTTCAAGACCCGCAAATGAATTGCCTGTGACAGGTAGAAGCTTCAAAAAAACATATAGGTTTGTGGCATGGCTTGTTATGAATTCAATGGCATTAAACCGGTGGTTCATCCATCTTCCTTCATTCATCCCCAGGCTGCGGTAACCGGCAATGTAGTTATTGGAAAAGATGTGTATATCGGACCCGGTTGTGCGCTTCGTGGAGATTGGGGAAAGATCATTATTTCAGATGGCTGCAATGTGCAGGAGAATTGTACGGTACATATGTTCCCTGGTGTCACTGTATTGTTAAAGGAAAATGCACACATCGGTCATGGGGCCATTATCCATGGAGCAACCATTGGCCGTAATAGCCTGGTCGGTATGAATGCTGTAATCATGGACGAAGTGGAGCTGGGGGACGAATGCATTGTGGGTGCACTAAGCTTCATCAGGCAAGGGGAGAAAATTCCTGCCAGGTCTTTGGTAGCCGGCAATCCAGCACGTATCATAAAACCAGTGAGTGATGAAATGATGAACTGGAAGTCTGAAGGCACTTCCATCTACCAGCAATTACCCCAACAATGCCAGGAAACTCTCAAAATCTGTGAACCATTAAACGAAGTGATACCTCAGCAGTTCACCTCACCCATTGACTATAAACCATTTAAAAAAAGCTGATACCTGTCATCTGTCAAAAAGAACTTCCTGTAATAATATTTTGTAATTTAAAGCCATAATTAACCGCTAAACCAAAAAGATCATGAGAAGAATTATACCATTTCTCATTGCTGCCTCCCTTGCACTTTCCTCCACCCAAATAAATGCCCAACGTGACCGTTTTGCTTATGCCATTACCGATCTCACTAAAGAAGGTGCCGGTTGGAATGCCTTACGTAAACTGGACCTGCAAACAGGTGAATACAGCAATGTAATTCTGAATGGAACTGACAATCGTGTTAGCATATATGATGCTATTACCCAAAAAGAAATAAAACAACAACCTGATGCCCGCTATGGCACTTTGCTGGAAACTCCTTTTGGTACAGGCGTGGCAGCTGCAGCTTATGACAGAAGACACAACCGGCTGTACTTTACACCAATGTTCGTTGATCAGCTCCGGTATATTGACCTGAAGACAATGAAGGTTTATTATATCACCGGGCAACCATTCAGCAACAGTGGAGATATGCATAATGACCAGTCGAAGGTCATCACCCGCATGGTGATAGCTCCTGACGGAAATGGATATGCGATCAGCAATGATGGCAACACCTTCATCAGGTTCACCACAGGCAAGAAACCATTTATTGAGCAATTAGGCTCGCTGGTAGATGATGCCTCCAATACCAATATTTCCATTCATAACAGCTGTTCGTCTTACGGTGGTGATATGATAGCAGATGACAATGGTAACCTATTCATTCTTTCTGCACGTAACTCTGTATTCCGTGTGAATACAGAAACTAAGGTGGCCACCTACCTGGGTAATATTAAAAATCTGCCTCCTACATTTACTGTAAATGGTGCTGTGGTTGATCCTGAAGGATCTCTATTGGTGAGCAGTGCTGTGGATGCCAGCGCTTATTATATAGTAAATCCTAAAGACTGGACGGCACTGGCTTACAAGGGAACCAACAGTGTATATAAGAGTTCAGACCTGGCTAATAGTAATTACCTGAGAAGTAATAAAACAATAAGACCAGAATTGGTAAATGTTCAACTGACAAGGTTTGCCCCAACAGAAAAATTTGCCAAACTTATCGCAGTATACCCTAATCCTGTGATCAATGATAATGTTACAGTTCAATTCAACAAAGTGCCTGATGGGGAATATACCATTGAACTGACAGATGTGCTGGGCCGCAGTGTGCTTCAAAGAAAAGTAACTGTAAACCAGGAAGACCAGGTGGAAACAATGGGTATCAGCAGGAGCCATGCAAGAGGAACCTACCTGGTTAAGGTTTTCGATAAAGAAAAATTATCAGTATTTACTCAA
Source organism: Flavisolibacter ginsengisoli DSM 18119 (assembly GCF_900129295.1). GTDB lineage: Bacteria > Bacteroidota > Bacteroidia > Chitinophagales > Chitinophagaceae > Flavisolibacter > Flavisolibacter ginsengisoli. The sequence goes on along the minus strand of NZ_FQUU01000018.1, from coordinate 33,099 downwards.
AAAGTGTTGGTTCAGTAAACCTGAACCCTCTGACGAAACGCTGGCCCGTAAGCCAGCGTTTTTTTATTTTCAAGGTATTATTTTAATAGAAACTTGGCACCTACTAACGCGGATACTTTTATTTTCTCGAATTCTACGCCAGGATTAGATCCTTGCGTTAATCCTTTAAGCTTTACTGTATAACCAGTTACCACCACATCTTGTAATTGACTTCCATAAAGTTGATTTGCCAAATTGTTATTATCAATGTCAACTAAATAAATAGCATTACCAACATTTTGTTGCAGTGCGGAAGTTAAAGCAATAGCTCTTTCCCTGGCATTTGCCACAGCCTTATTTCGCATAATATTCCTAAGGGAATTTATGGCAGAATAATTTACTTTCTGAATGGAAGAATTTGAAATATCCAATTGCTCCAGGAGTAAGAAAACTTGTGCAGCCGTCCGTGCATCTTTCACTTTTAATACATATTGCCTTGTTTTAATAACCTCCTTTCCCTTCAGTAAGATATACTTGAAATTACTTCCCATATAGTTTACACTCAGGTTGTTTTCTATATCTATGCCTATCTCTTTGAAAGACGCTAACATCCTGGTTTCCTGCTCTTCAACCGGAATTCTGTCCCGATTATCTTTTTCAGAAATGATAATATTAATATAGATCTCATCTGGCTCAATTAAGGTATCAGCACTGCCAGTTACTTCAAGGTATGGTTGGTCAATAAAGTTTTTAGCTTGTGCCTGGCTAATGAAACTAGTTATTAAGCAGACTAAAAACATACATATTTTGGTCATAATGAGCTTTTAGAAAAAGATGCAAGCACTATCCATATTACATATTATCAATAAAAAATTCACTATCCAACACACCAACTTACTCAGGGAAATTCTTTAAAAACTTTGATAAGACAGTTTGGATATAGCCCTTTGATATGGTATTTTTCACAGTTCTTATATGGGTAACCCCAAAAAACTAATGCTTAGATTAATCCACCTGGTAGTATTTTTTCCACTTTTATGTTTTGGCCAAATTCCAGATCCCAAGCCTAATACCTATATTAATGACTACACCAACAATTTACAGCCTGGAGAAATCCAAAAACTGAACGAACATATTTTACATCTTGAAAAAGAAACGACGGTGCAGTTGGCAGTTCTACTGATCAATGATCTGCCAGGTGGTATGAGCTTAGAAGATTTTGCACGCACTGTTGGAAATAAATGGAAGGTGGGAAATAACCATAACGGTCTCGTCTATGTGGCTGCACTAAATGAGCGTAAGCACAGGCTGGAAGTCGCAAGAAACCTTGAAGGTGAGATACCTGATATAAAAGCCTTTGCTATTATAGAAGGCCTGAAACCTTACCTGGCAGAAAAGCAATATTATAATGCATTGGAGTTATTGATTTCCAGTCTTGAAATTGAATTGGGTGCAGCACCACATATGGAAATTGATTCAACGTACAACTCTAATGATACAACTCCCAATATTCTCTTTGAAGAGGTAAACAATGGCCCACTCTCACCTGAATTACAGTCAAGAATGGAATTTGAAACCAGGAAAGCTAAATATGATCGTCTTGGTAATTATGCAATTGGTGGAATTGTTTTAGGATTGCTAGGCTTTAGCATTTGGGCATGGAGATATAAAAAGAGATATATCAAACAAAATACTGTAAATGGTGTGTATTTAGGTATCGGAAGCAGTTATTTTGCTTCCACTTACGGTGATTATTTTAATAGTGACAGCTCTGGCTCTTCGGGATTTGGAGGTTTTGGCGGAGATGGGGGAGGTGGATTTTCTGGTGGTGGGGCCTCAGGCGATTGGTAAATATGATTGCTTATAGAATTTGTGAAATAATGGTCAATTTTTATTGGCTGCGATTACATATCATCCAGATGCCAGGATACCTAGTTATAACATCTTTTATCTCTCATCCTTCCACACCAGCTTTACCAATCGTGCACTGTCTTTGAAGTCCTGGCATTTCAGATCGCCCTTTCCAGTTAAGCCACCACTCGGTGCACATATTTGATTGCATTGTTCATCCACTACAATATTGTACTGATCGCAGCAATTGCTGGAAAAGTAAAAAACCCTTTTACCCTTATAGTTATATTCATATACTTCGGCAGGAGGGTTCCATTTAGGTTCCTTCTTTATGGTTTCTATCTTTTGTTGAATACAGGAAGGCAATGCAGTCACACGGTCTTTGTTGCAGTGTTTTCCTGCAGCGGCCAGTGCAATTAAAGAAGTTAATAAAATCGATTTCATATGGCAATGATAGTTGTACCGGTATCTTTGTAAAACAGCAAAAATAGATACCTCTTGGAGAAAAGCAATTTTGTAGACCAGATCAGGGTCTTTTGTAAAAGCGGTCATGGTGGTGCGGGCATTAAGCATTTCAGGCGCGATAAACTAACAGCCATGGGCGGCCCTGATGGCGGTGATGGCGGCCGTGGTGGCCATATTGTACTAAGAGGTAACAGCAACCTATGGACATTATTACACCTACGTTATTATAAGAACGTACTGGCCGAAGATGGCGAAAGAGGCAGTGATAACAACCGAACAGGCCGTAATGGTAAGGATATTATCCTGGAAGTGCCCCTGGGAACCATTGCCCGGGACGAGGAAACCGGCGAAAAAGAAGTGGAGATACTGGCAGACGGTGAAGAGCAGGTATGGCTTCCCGGTGGTAAAGGAGGTTTGGGCAATACCAATTTCAAAACCCCAACCAACCAGGCACCCGAACATTGCCAGCCAGGTTTACCCGGCCAGGAAGGCTGGAAAGTGCTTGAATTGAAGGTATTGGCTGATGTTGGTCTTGTTGGCTTTCCGAATGCCGGCAAATCAACCCTTCTTTCAGTGATGACAGCTGCAAAACCAAAAATAGCAGATTACGCATTTACTACCATTGTTCCCCAGCTGGGCATGGTGGAATACAGGGATGGCAAAAGCTTTTGCATTGCCGACCTCCCCGGTATCATTGAAGGGGCGGCTGAAGGAAAAGGCCTTGGACACCGGTTCCTCCGTCACATTGAACGCAACTCTGTACTCCTCTTCCTGATACCCGCAGACAGCAAGAACCATAAAGAAGAATTTGAAATATTGGTAAACGAGCTGGAAGAATACAATCCCGAATTATTGCACAAGCAATTCATTATCGCCATCAGCAAAAGCGATATGCTTGATGAAGAACTGAGAAGGGATATCGAGAAGGAATTACCTACGGACATCCCGCATATTTTCCTTTCTTCAGTCACCAACTATAATATCCAGGAAATGAAAGACCTGTTGTGGAAAGTGCTGAATACTCCCGCTTCTTAATAAAACCTATTATAGATCAGAAAAGGCAGCATGTAACAAGTGCTGCCTTTTTGTTAAGACCCTGACCTGTTAATCCACAACATCATTTTGAAAGCAAGGCCTTATGCATTGTTTTTTTAAATCAATTAACAGCACCTGCACAACTCCTGGCAGCAATCTTCAGTCTTCCTGTTACAGCCATCCGGAAGAAATAAGAAGTCCGGCCTCCGACCGGTCTCCTCTATAGCTACGCCCAGGTTCCTTCCTATCTACGCCCGGGATACTCCGTACCTGCACGGAGTATCCATGCCTTTGATAGGGAGGAGATAGGAAGTAGTTATGCCGGAACCCGGGAAGAGCGAAGGTTGAGCCCGGAAGGTGCGCAAAATCATAAATAGTTCAATAAACCAAACGGGGTGGCACATGGCATTTTTAAGTAGGTTTGCCAATCCCGCAATTCTGACGGTAATACCAAAAAACAAACATGATGAAAAAACTTTTAATCGTTTTCACGCTGAGCATCTCCGTAGTATTCAAAGCTGCGGCTGATGAAGGAATGTGGCTGCCCTTGTTACTGGGCCAGCAGGTTTACAACGATATGGTGAAAAAGGGTTTGAAACTCACCAAGGAACAATTGTATAGTGTAAACAAGGCTTCCTTGAAAGATGCCATTGTTATTTTTGGCGGTGGCTGTACCGGTGAACTGGTAAGCCCTCAAGGCCTGATCTTCACTAATCACCACTGTGGCTATAGTGTTATTGCAGGAGCAAGCACTATGGAACATAATTACCTCCGCGATGGTTTCTATGCCAAAAACAATGGTGAAGAGATACCTGGGGGCAATTTGTCCGTACAGTTCCTGGTGCGCATAGATGATGTGACCAAAGAAGTGGAAGATTCCCTGAAAGGACTATCCGGTGCTGAGCGGGCATCAAGGCAGTCTTCTGTTTTGGCTTCCATCAACAAACGCTTATCCGATCCTGATAAGAATATTGAGACCAGGATCAGCCCATTATTTAAAGGCAACCAGTTCCTGGCATTTGTTTACCAGCGTTATACTGACGTTCGCCTGGTAGGCGCACCACCAGAAGCTGTTGGTAAGTTTGGTGGCGATACTGACAACTGGGAGTGGCCCCGTCACACCGGTGACTACTCTATTTTCCGTGTGTATGGCACAAAAGATGGCCAGCCTTCCAAATACAGTGCATCTAACGTGCCTTTGAAGCCAAAATGGTACCTGCCTGTTTCCATGAAGGGTGTAAAAGAAGGTGACTTTACTATGATCTGGGGCTACCCTGGTGGCACCAACCGTTATGAATCTTCCCTGGGTGTGAAATTGTCAACTGACATCAATAACCCAACCCTGGTGAAGCTGCGTGACATGCGCCTGAAATACATGTTTGAGCAGATGAAGACCGACCCTGCCATCAAATTGCAGTTAGCATCTGACTATGCAGGCATTGCCAATTACTGGAAGTTCTTTGATGGAGAAACAAAGCAGTTGTTGAAATATGATGTTTATGGCCAAAAGAAAAAACAGGAGCAGGAGTTTTTGAAATGGGCAGCTAACAAACCTGAGTATAAGGACATTTTTAAAGACCTGGAAACTGCCTATAATGACTGGAGACCATATGCCGCGCATCGCATGTTCATTAATGAAGGCATATTAGGCTCACCATTGCTTGCCTTTGCAGCCAGCCTGCAACAGGTGGAAAATACTATGGTGAAGCCAGGTGTTTCTTCAGATGCCATCCGTAAGGTTATAGATGCCGCTAATGCATCAAGGAAAAATTTCCTGGAAAGTGAGAATAAGGCTTCTGACCAGAATATCATAGGCACTGTATTGCAGATGTATTACAATGAAGTTCCAAAAGATCAGCAGCCACAGGCTTTATTCCCCGCCATCAGAAATGAATATGGCTCCCTGGATAATGCTAACACTTATAAGAAGTATGCAGAAGCCATTTTTAAAAATACCATGATCCTGGATGATGCCAAATGGAATGATTTTGTAAAGAACCCGGATGCCAATACACTTCAGCAGGATATGGCTTATAACCTGGTGAATACCATTTTACGTAACTGGCAGGGAAAATACCTTCCATTGTACCAGCAATTTGTAACCAGGAATAATGAATGGGGCAGGCTTTACCTGAAAGGTGTAAGAGAAATGAACCCCAAAAAGGTAATGTATCCTGATGCCACTTTCACCATGAGGGTATCTTATGGTAAGGTAGCTTCTTATAATCCCAGGGATGCCGTGCATTATGATTACGTGACTACTTCAAAAGGTATACTGGAGAAATATGTTCCGGGAGATTATGAATTTGACCTGCCGGCCAAAGAAATAGAATTGCTGAAAGCAAAAGACTACGGTCAATATAAAGATGCCCGCACTAACAATTTAGTAGTTGGATTTATCACTACCAATGATATCACAGGTGGTAACTCAGGTTCTCCTGTTATCAATGGCAATGGTGAATTACTGGGACTTGCTTTTGATGGCAACTACGAGGCATTGAGCCATAAGATGGCTTTTGATAAAGATCTTAACCGCACCATTTGTGTGGATATACGCTATGTATTATGGTGTATAGATAAACTGGGCGGAGCGCCACAGATAGTAAAAGAACTGACACTAAGAAAGTAAGTTTGGCTGCTATAATTTTAAAAGGAGCAACCCATCGAGGTTGCTCCTTTTTATTTGACTAATTTGTATTTATAAAAAAAAGTCCCGCAGCAGCGGGACTTTTCCTTCAATAGCAAGCAACATTAGAAGCCCTGTTGCAGTGTGTCGCTTTCTTCATGGTGCATTTGCCCGTGTCCTTTGTTGGTTTCCGGTGGCTGGTAGTAAGCACAGTTGCTGTTACAGCTGCTGTAGTCAGCAATGCTACTCCTGCCACTAATAATTTCTTTTTCATCCGCAAACATTTAATTGGTTATCCTGGCAGTGATGGTTGATCTGGAGGTTATGACCATTTCCATCAGGAATTTGTCAATATAAGGTAAGACAATTTTTTAGAATTACCATCTCCCCAATACAGTAACACCACCCTTTACCTTTTGGTTGATTTTAACCTCAACCTTGGTATCAAGTGGTAATATCAGGTCAACCCTGGAACCAAATTTAATAAAGCCCATTTCAGCACCTTGCTGCACTTTATCACCTGCCTTTAGATAATTGACGATCCTTTTGGCCAGAGCGCCGGCAATTTGTTTCACCAGCATTTCCTTGTCACCCTGCCTGTAGACTACAGAATGTCTTTCATTGTCAGTTGATGATTTCGGGTGCCATGCCACCAGGTATTTTCCCGGATGGTATTTACTGTATAACACTTCACCGCTCACAGGATTCCGGTTAACATGCACATTTAATGGACTCATGAAAATGGAAAGCTGCAAACGCTTGTCTTTGAAGTATTCATCTGGCTGCACCTCTTCTATAACCACCACCGTTCCATCGCAGGGAGCCACAATCACATCCTCTCCCTCTGTATGCACTCTGCCGGGAATGCGAAAAAAGGATAGGATGAAGATCAACAGCCCCGTAATGCCCACTGCAATGATCCAACCCAATACCGGGTATCGTGGCATCACCAGCAACACGGTCAGTAAGACCACAACAGCCACTATAACAGTACTGATGACAATAGTTTGAAAACCTTCTTTGTGTATTTTCATTAGTTAGATTGAAGGGTCAAATTTAGGAAGAAGGGCACACAGAATTGTCAAGTTTCCCTAACAGCCCCCAAAGGTTTAAAAACTGATCCATCTTGTTCAGCGATACAGTACTTTTAAACTATGGCAGTTCATCCTCCAATAATTGCAGAACCCGGGCTATTAGCTGCCTTTTTTCAAACAGGTGTTACCAGGCCCTATGCCTTCCGGAAAGAGCAATTGGTAAAGCTTAAAAAAGCTGTGTTGAAGTATGAAAAAGAATTTTACGAAGCCTTGTATACTGACCTTAAAAAAAGCCCTGAAGAGAGTTGGGTGACAGAAATAGGTTTCCTTGTGGCCGAGATCAACCATACATTGAAGCACCTGCGCCAATGGATGCAAAGAGAAAAAGTGCCTACCAACCTGTTGAACCTTCCCAGCAGGAGTTATGTGTACAAGGAACCGCTTGGCACCGTATTGATCATTGGTCCATGGAATTATCCTCTCCAATTATTATTTACACCCTTAGCAGGCGCTATCGCTGCTGGCAATTGCGTGGTATTAAAACCCAGTGAATTTGCACCTTCCACTGCTGCGGTCATGAAAAAGCTGATCGCAGAAACCTTCCCACCTGATTATATAATGTATGCAGAAGGCGATGGAGCTATAGTGGTACCACAACTGATGGAGTCTTTCCGGTTTGACCATGTGTTTTACACCGGGAGCACCCAGGTGGGAAAACTGGTGTACCAAATGGCTGCCAGCAAGCTGGTGCCTGTTACGTTGGAATTGGGAGGTAAAAGCCCCTGCATCGTAGAGGCGGATGCCAATCTTAAAGTGGCTGCGCGACGCATTGCCATGACCAAGTTTTCAAATGCAGGGCAAATGTGTGTAGCCCCTGATTATGTGTTGGTGCATGCCTCCATAAAAGATGCCTTGATAAAAGAACTCATTCATTGCATTCAGCAGTTCTTTTCAGAAGATTCTTCTTCCAGTTATAATTACGGGAAGATCATTAACGAAAAACAATTCTACAGGCTGCAGCATTACCTGGACCAGGGCACCATCATTTATGGTGGAGCACATGATGCAGGCACACTGCATATGCAACCCACTTTGATGGAGCAGGTACCCCTGCATACTTCTGTAATGGGTGATGAGATCTTTGGCCCTGTACTTCCCATTCTTTCCTTTACCAGTTTTGAAGAAGCCAGGGACATTGTAAACCTCAATCCCAATCCACTGGCCTTATATGTATTTACCAGCAGTGAAAGCACGGAAAAGAAATGGATAGAAGAAGTTCCGTTTGGGGGCGGTTGTATCAATAATGCCAGCTGGCACCTTACCAATTTCAACCTTCCTTTTGGAGGCAGGGGCAATAGTGGCATAGGTAAGTACCATGGCCGTTATTCATTTGATGTTTTCAGCCACAGTAAGGCAATCATGAAAACGCCAACCTGGTTTGATCCCGGAATTAAATACCCTCCTTTCAAAGGCAAACTGAACCTGTTCAAAAAGATCATTCGTTAATACCAGGTTCTTTTACCAGACTCTCTCTCCTCTCTCCCACTTGCTGGCGCCACATGGCATAATACAATCCTTTTTGTAGCAGCAGGTCATCATGGCTGCCTGTTTCAACTATCTTTCCCTTTTCCAATACATAGATGACATCAGCATGCATGATGGTAGAGAGCCGGTGAGCAATCAGTATAGATATCTGTTCCTGGCTTTTAGATACTTCGCGAATGGTATTAGTGATCTCTTCCTCTGTCAACGAATCAAGTGCTGAAGTGGCTTCATCAAAAATGAGGAGTCGTGGGTGACGTAACAATGCCCTGGCAATGGATATGCGCTGCTTCTCACCACCCGACAATTTCATGCCTCCTTCCCCCAACACAGTTTCTATTCCTTTAGATGATCTTTTCAACAACTGTTCACATGAAGCTTTGTGCAAGGCTTCCCTGATATCATTATCAGTAGCATCAGCCTTCACAAACAAAAGATTTTCCCTGATAGTACCCGCAAAAAGCTGTGTATCCTGTGTCACAAATCCTATCTGCCGGCGTAATTCATTATACCGTATCTGTTGGGCCGAGTGATCATTAAAATAAATATCACCCTGGACAGGCTTATATAAGCCCACCAGCAGCTTTACCAGGGTTGATTTACCCGACCCTGATGGTCCCACAAATGCAATGGTCTCACCTGTTTTCACCGCAAAGGAAATTCCATCTACGGCATTGTGTCCTGCAGTTTTATGCCTGAACACAACATCTTCAAAACGGATAGAGTTCAATTCGCCAATATGCACTGCATTCTCAGGCCGTTGCTCAATGGGCTTGTGCATAAGGTTGTCAAAACTATGAACAGAGGCCTCTACCTCCCTATAACTTAAGATGATATTTCCAAGGTCCTGCAGGGGACCGAAAATGGAAGTGGAAATAAATTGCATGGTAATAAGCTCCCCGGTTGTTAATACTTTTCGAAATATGAGCCAGAGAAGTATAAACAGGATCGACTGTTTCAAAATGCTTAAAGTGGTGCCCTGCATGAAAGTAAGAGAACGCACCTTTTTCACTTTCACCATTTCCAGTTCAAAGATCTTCAGCGTTTGATCTTTGAGCCTTCGTATTTCGGGAAAGGTCAATCCCAGGCTTTTTACCAATTCAATATTGCGCAATGATTCGGTGATAACTCCTGACATTTTATTGGTCTCGCGGTTGATAGACCGCTGCGTGGTCTTGATCTTCTTGCTTAACAATCCTGTAAGTGAGCCCAATACCAAAATGCCAATTACAAAAACAGGGATCAGCATCCAGTTTTTTGTAATGCTATACCAGATGAGGAAACCAAGACCCACCACCGAAGAAAACAGTATGTTGATAAAGGCATTGATGAACAGTTGTGTATCGGTGCGAACCTTTTGCAGCACTGAAAGTGTTTCACCACTTCTTTGTTCTTCAAATTCCTGGAAGGAAAGACGGAGGGTTTGTTTCAACCCGTCATTGAAGATCTGCATACCAAATTTCTGCACAGCCAGGCGTGTGAAGTATTCCTGGAAAGATTTGGCTATCCTGGCCACCAGGGCTACAGCAATGGCTATTCCCAGCCACCATACTATACCACTTACCAGTTCATGTTCCGTGCGATTACCAGGTTTGGTAGCATATTCATCGATGATCTTACCAAAAATAACCGGGTCAACAAGGTTAAGCAACTGGCTGATACCAGCCAGTGCGAGAGACAGCAATATTAGCCAGCGCTGGGGATGGAGATACTTCCATAAAATTGCCATTGCAATATGTAAGCAAAAAACAAGCCCGTAACCAGGGCTTTATGTTTAGAGGAATTTACGCATCAGCCAATCCCTTTGAAGGTCCTTGCCCAGCAGGAAATCCGTTTCATCAAATTTCTCAAAACCCCATTTAGTATAAAAATCTATGGCCCTTTGATTCTTTTCCCACACACCCAGCCAAACTGCCTGTGCGCCTTTTTCCTTTGACCAGTCAAGAGAAGCCTGCATTAATACCTTACCCACTCCTTTTCCAATTTTATCAACAACAGAATAGAGCCTTGCAATTTCAATAGCATTCATAGTTCCCAATGACCAGGGTGGTCTTGATTCACGCAACTTTACATAGCCGGCCGTTTCGCCATCTTCCTCTGCCAGCAGGAAAGTATTACCAAAAGAACCCACTTCTAATATAAGTTTCCCCCTGGTGAATTGTTTAGACAGGAACAGCTCCATGTTCTCAGCCGTATTGTTAGCAGCAAATGTGTCATAAAATGTTTGCCTGCTCACATCAGCAATTAAAACAGCATCATCTTTAGTGGCCATCCTAACGGTTAGCGTCATATTGCAATTTACTTTCAAAAACTAATTTCTTTATGAGGCAGTAACAGCTGACTTATTTAAAAATATTTGTAATGCTTCGGGGAAACCTTTTTGAAACATGGACAGGTGGCCCTCGCCATTGCGGTAATGCATGATGGCAGAAGATATTTCTTTTTCAATAGTTTCAGCATGAATGACAGATACACTGCTATCCAAATTGCCCCACCAATAATGTACTGTTTGACGTATGTCTGCAATGGGAAATCCAAACTCCCTGCAATACAGGCGTGCTTCATACACCGCACCAGTAGTTCCATTTCGACAAGCCTCCTTATAGGTAAGATTTGCAAGTGCATTGAGATGCTTCACATCCCTGATCAGCTCATAATCAATATGGGGAAACCCTGTTAGTCTTTCTGGTATAGGCCTGGTCAATTTTTTACTGCATAAAACACCAAGGGTGCGCTGTAGTAACCATGGACTGAATTTAGCCATGCGGAAATACCATTTATTAATACCCATTTGCCTGAATACAGGAGCGTCAAAATAACGGCTGATGCCTGCTATTATAGCTACTTTGCTGATCAGCTCCGGACAACGGTGTGCAACCGCCAATGCATATGGACCACCCCCTGACCAGGATAAAACAGGACATTGATCCAGGAAGAGCTGGTGCGCCAGTATCGCCACATCATCAGCAAAAGAAAGAAAAGATCCATCAGGATTAAACGTAGACAGTCCCATCCCCGGACGGTCAACAGCTATCAGCCTTACATGTGCACGAAGCAGCAATGCCTCAAGGTTATGTCCAAATTCCTGCAACAGTAGTGGTTCCAGCCTTGAGCTGGGAGAGCCATGAAAATATAGCAAGGGTGCTCCTGAGGCAGGCCCGTAAAGTGCAAAGCCCAGCTTTCGTTGATCTGGTAATGTGATGGTCTGATGGTACACGTAAAAGTTATAATAAAGATGTGCCAGCCCCGGAACAAAGTTGGTCATTGGATTTGATACTGGCATGTTTTATTTTTAAGAAAAACAAGCCATGTGTGCTTATCAAAGAAAGACCTGGGCAGAGAAACTGAATGTTGACCGCAGCCCGGAAATAGAAAAAGTGGAGAAGGATTTTGGCGGTGTGAAGGCGGGGCAAATGATGCTGATACCAACACCCAGGCTGGTAGATGCCTATATCAGGCAGATTCCCAAAGGCAGGCAGGTAGATAGCATCACACTTCGTAAAGACCTGGCAGCTGAATACCATGCGGAAATTACCTGTCCGCTGACAACAGGTATCTTCCTGCGTATAGCGGCAGAAGCAGCCTACGAGGCTTACAGGCAAGGAACGCCCCTGGAGAAGATCACGCCATTCTGGAGAGTGATTGATGAAACATCACCAACGGCGAAGAAGCTGACGTTCGGTACAGCCTTGCTGAAACAACAACGCAAAAAGGAAGGCCTGGATCCCATGTCTAAGTTGCACGCCACATATTAACTATGTGGTGAAAGTTCCATCAAAAGATTTACGCTGCAACTCCCTTACAAATAAATAATTTCGAAGGGATGGATGATGAATATTATATGCGCCAGGCGCTGATGCAGGCACAACAGGCTTTCACGGAAGAAGAAGTGCCTGTAGGAGCCGTTATCGTGATCAATAACAAGATCATTTCCAGGGGTTATAACCAGGTGGAAAAGTTAAATGATCCAACAGCACATGCAGAGATCATTGCCCTGACTTCCGCCTTTAACTTTTTAGGTAGTAAATATTTGCCTGAAGCAACTATTTATATAACCGTCGAACCCTGCCTGATGTGTGCAGGTGCCTTGTACTGGAGCAAAATAGGAAAGATATTATATGGTGCTTCTGACGAAAAGAATGGCTACCTCCATATCACAGGGAATACATCTCCCTTTCATCCAAAAACAGAACTGGTAAAAGGCATATTACAAACGGAATGCAGTGAATTGATGAAATCATTTTTCAGGATGAGAAGATGAATTGAGTCGGTAGTCGGGAGTCGAAAGTCAGGAGAAAGAACCTCGGAGACCCGATGACACAGAGAGGCACAGAGTATTTTGCCTGCAATACACCTATGTGTTTTCCTGTATTAAACCTTGCAGTGATTCTTTCCATCTCATTTTTAAACTAAGGGATTGTTGCATATTGCGTTCAACAAACTTACATTCATCTGTATTTGAACTAATGAATGGTTCATACCATAGTTCGCTTTGACCTAACAAACAAGAAACGATAAACAAAAAACCAGAAACCAAATAAAAAGAGCCACCCGAAGGCAGCTCTTTCCAAAATTTTACTAACTCTATTATGGCTGGTCGAACCACAGCTTGTCTGCTAAAGAAGTTACTACAGGAACATTTTTGGCATTTCGGTCAGTTTCTGTAGAAGGATAATTTGACCTCCTGATAAATGTGGTCAATAATGCATTGACAGGAAGCGTAAAGTCCTTGTACTGGTAATCAAATCTCCTGGCATCAACCCATGCTTCAGGCTGCAGGAACATTGCGATATACTTTTCCTTAAATATCAGGTCCTTTGTAAAGTTGGCAACGCCTACTGCTACTGCAGGATCAGATAAATAAGCATTCTTTTCTGCAGCAGGTACACCCAGTTTATCCATATTCGCTGCAATTCCATCCAGGTAGGCCTGGTAAGATCTTGCTTTATCAGTTGCGAAAGTAGCTTCTGCTTCGATGAACTTCATCTCAGAATAAGTGACCAACAACAATGGTGCTCCTGGTTTAGAATAAAATCCAGTGACGGATAAGTAACTTTCCTCTTGATTGGTTCCGGTGCCTGTACGACCTTTTCCATTAGGCGTGCCACGATAATCGTTAAACTTTGTTAATGAAGCAATATACTTAAGTCTGGGGTCTACAACACCAAAGGTTGTTCCGTTCATCGCATCTACAGATTGCTCACTCATCCAGCCATCCAATAATAATTTTGTATTATTTACAGCTACCTGGTTCCATGGGCTGGCACCAGCAAATGTGGTGAGCTGTGCATCATCTGCATTGGAAGTATAAGCTTTTGACAATGCATCAAGGATAGCGGTAGGATTATAAGCAGCCTTCTTACTCAAGCGGTTCAGCAGCCTTGCTTTTACTGCATAGGCAGTCTTGATCCAGTTGCTCACACTACCATGGTGTATAAGGTCACTGTTAGCATCCAGCTTAATGGTTGGATCTGCTTTATTGAATTCGACAACTGCATCGTCAAGCAGCTTTAAACAGGCATTGAATATATCCTGTTCTTTATCATATGCCGGGGTAAAGTTCTTAGGATCAAAGGCCTGAGAATAAGGGGCATCGCCGAATATGCTGATCAGCAGGCTCATATTCATTGCCTCTGTAACATCGGCCACTCCCATATGCTCATAGCCATTAAGGGCGGCGGCTTTTTCTTTCATTATCCTGCCATCCTGCACCGTATTATAGATATTGTACCAAAGAGAGCTGCGGTCTACATTATCATAAATATCCGACCCGCTTGAAGCATTTGGAGAAGCCAGTTGCTGGGTATAATAGGCCGTAATATTTCCCGCCCGGAAATAGTTAAGTCCAGTTTGATAGGTTACCTGTGCCAGCAATCCGTTTATTGGTGGATTTTGCGTCTGGTTAGGATTTACCTCGTTCACATCGAGGTAGTTCTTTGAGCAACTGCCAAGCGCGAAAACCGACAGCAGTAATATATAAGTGAGTGTATTTTTCATGCGAGTGTTTTTAGAATTGAATGTTTACAGATGCCATAAATGTTCTAACACCGGGATATGTAAATCCGGAGAAACCTTCAGAGCTATTAGCACCTGAGCTGAATGAACTTGATTCCGGATCAAAACCAGTATAATCGGTTTTCAGCCAAAGATTATTGCCTGTAAGCGAAACAGAAGCGCCTTTTAACACTTTCGTACGGTTCAATATACTACCTGGAAGATTATAGGTTAATGACAATGAGCGCAACCTGATCCAGGAAGCATCCTCAACGAAATTCTCAGTAATACCACGATAAACATTCCTGTAGTATCCGTTACCATAATTTACACCATCAGGTCCAGTGGCCTGGCCTAAATAAACAGGCTTGGTGTTTGGGGAACCATCGGCTAATACACCCGGGAATACAATAGTTTCTGTGCGGTTCTCTGTTATTTTGGAAACACCAAAGGCTGCCATGAAGTTGGCAAACTGGTTGTACTTCATTTGCCCCTGTCTTGTATCCAGCAAAGCAGAAACAGCAAATTGCTTATAGCGGAAGGTTTGTAAAGTGCTGGCTATATAATCAGGCTGAGAACTACCCAGGTATTTTTGCTTGGTGTCTATCTGTGGGAAGCCGTTAGCACCGATCAGTAATGGCGCACTTTCATCGATCCTTAATGGGTCTTCTGTCTTGGTGCCATAATAGCGCTTATATGTTCTGCCAAATAAGGCTCCATATTCATAACCAGGTATGAGCTTCATGTTGGCATTGGAAGAAAGGTAACCAAACTGAGATTCCAAAAGGATCTCATTCAAACCCTGGTTCAATTTAACCACCTCGTTCTTATTGGAAGAAAAGTTGATGGTGAAATCCCATGAAAAATCATTGCTCCTTACAGGCATGGCATTGAGGCTAATCTCAATTCCTTTGTTCTTGATCTCGCCGGCATTAATATATGCTTCATCAAAACCTGTAGTGTTGGAAATCTTCACTGGAATTAAAAGGTCCTTACTGTTAGCCTTATATCCTGTTACCTCCAATCCTAAACGATTGTTCAGGAAGCGCAATTCAAAACCTGCTTCTGCAGTGGTAGTAAACTCTGGTTTTAACAATGGGTTGCCTAACCTGTCCACATTAGTCCAGGGTATAACATTTCCTATTGGATTACCTGGCACGAAGCCCGTGGTTGTACCATAGGGATTTCCATCTTTACCCACTTTTGCATAGGAAGCCTTTAATTTTCCATAACTAAACCAGGTAGGGAGATGAAGCATATCACTGAAAATATAACTAAGGCTATAGGAAGGATAAAAATAGCTTCGTGTATCTTTAGACAGGGTAGAAGTAAAGTCATTACGGCCAGTTACTTCAAGGAAAAGATAATTCCTGAACCCTAAGGTAAGGTCGCCAAAAATACCATAGTTACGGTAGTCTTCTAACAGGTTAGAAGCCAGTATTTTTTTTGTGTTCTGCAACAGGAAAAGATCAGGTACTACTAAGGTGTCACCGGTAGTACTAACTCTTCTCAGCTTCGCATCTTTAAGGTCATGACCCAGTTTCAGATCTATTGAAAAATCATTGCCAATGTTGTGGTTTACATTAGCAATAAATGTAGAAGTGATGATTCGGTTCCTGATAGTGTGTTCCTCGTAAAAACCCATATCATTATCAGAATTGACTAATTCATCCACCACCCCTTTTGGTCCTGGTGCATAGTGTGTCCTGCCATCAGTATAAAAGTCATTACCAAAACGGTAGGTAAAGTTTAACCAGCTGGTTGGGGCGTAATTTACATTGGTACTTGCTATGACCCTATTCACATTATCAAAGAAACGGTTGGTAGCCAGTGTGTATACAGGATTATCATTGTCAGGACCATAATTTTTTTGGGTACCATCAGGCTTGATATAATCCATCACATCCCATCTTGGAGACCAGTAGATCAATTGCTCGCCATAACGATCAGAGTTAACGCGGGAACCTCCTGAATTGATAAAGTTCATAGAGGCACCTATCTTGAGTTTCTTGCTTACGTTCAGGTTACCATTTACCCTTGCATTATAACTTTTATAATCACTGAAGGGAATGACACCATTCTGGTTGGAATAGGAGAAGGATGCGCCTAGCTGCATCATTTCTGATCCACCTCCCAGGTTGATGCTGTGGCGTGTCTGGTTACCCTGCCTGTAGGCTCTTTTGAAGTTGTTAAATATCTGGTCAGGGTGTGTTGGATCCTGGGCTTTACCCTCAGCTACTGTAGGTCCCCAGGAAGGCCAGAAGCTTGTGTTGTCATATACACCTAAGTAACCCTGTGTAAACTTCGTCTGCACATCCGGAGTCTTGTTAACATTGTCAAAGCCATAACTACCGGTATAGCTTACCTGTATTTTACCTGCCCTGGCTGACTTAGTGGTGATTAACACTGCACCATTAGCAGCACGTATACCATATAATGCGGTGGCCGCACCTCCTCTTAATACCGAGATACTTTCAATGTCATCGGGATTAATATCAGCAGCCCTGTTGGTCATACCTCTTGTATCACCACCCCCAGTAGTGAAAGTGCTGTTATCCACCTCCACTCCATCTACAATAAAAATCGGCTGGTTATTTCTTCCGGCATCAAGGGAGTTGATACCCCTGATCTGAATCCTCGCGCCCTGCCCTGGTGCACCTCCTGTAGAGGAAATAGTTACACCTGCAACTTTCCCCTGTAATGCATTTACTACGTTTGACTGGTGATTGACGGTCAGATCTTCAGCATTCACACTTTGAACGGTGTAGCCTAAAGATCGTTTTTCCTTACGGATGCCAAGGGCTGTAACGATCACTTCTGACATAGCGCCTGAGGAACCCAGGCTTACATTGTAAATATTCCCTGTACCTACAGCCATTTCCTGCGACTGTCGTCCAGCGAAGGAAAATACGAGTACCGGGCTAACACCTGTAACGGTCAGGGTATAACTTCCCCTTTCATCCGTACTAGTTCCGTTGGTCGTTCCTTTTTGCAAAACAGATGCGCCTGAAAGAGGAACTCCCTTTTCATCGCTGACTATTCCTGTAATTTGCCGGGATTGGGACAATGCCCAGAATGGCATGGATATAAATAGCAGTATCCATGCAGATAGCAGTGTTTTCTTCATAAAAGCGAATGTTGATTTTTATTGGTCTTAATTAGCAATTAGCATCCTAACCTCAAGCTTACATATAGAATCCTGCAAAAACTTGCAAAAATTCCGCATAGTGTCAATTTCAAATGAAAGTTATCAAAAAAATTGATTTGTTAAGATATTTATAATGATCAATACTCAACAACACCGCAAAAAACGCAAATAAAACAGCATGATCACTTCCCCCTTGAAAGAATTTAAGGAATGAGACCGTCATACCAGCTATCCTTAATAAATTTGTGTCTCCTTAATCAAGAAGATTTATAATTAATAGAAAAATTTAAAAACAATTGTTATGGCTTTTACTCTCCCTCCTTTACCGTATGCGTTCAACGCACTGGAACCACATATTGATGCTCAAACCATGCAGATCCATCATGATAAACACCACCAGGCTTATGTAGATAACCTGAACAAGGCTATTGCAGGTAGCCCTAATGAAAATAAGAGCCTTGAAGAATTGTTACGCAATGCAGGCACCATTTCGCCGGCAGTTCGTAATAATGGCGGCGGTCATTGGAACCATAGTTTCTTTTGGGAGATCCTGGCCCCTAATGCTGGTGGTCAACCTTCCGGAAAACTGGCTGATGCCATTAACCAAACCTTTGGCTCTTTGGATGCATTGAAAGAAAAAGTAAACACTGCCGGTGCAACCCGCTTTGGTAGCGGCTGGGCCTGGTTGCTTGTAAAGGATGGCAAGCTTGAAGTTTCTTCCACACCTAACCAGGACAATCCTTTAATGGATGTGGCTGAAGTAAAAGGAACACCTATTCTGGGAATAGATGTATGGGAACATGCCTATTACCTGAAATATCAAAACAGGAGACCTGAATACCTTACTAATATCTGGAATGTAATCAACTGGAACAAAGTGGCACAGCATTTCGATAATGCAGGTAAGTAAATAGAATAGATTAATTAAAGAAAGGAGCTCCCCGGGGCTCTTTTTTTATGCCTGTTTACGGAACAGGGTCATAGCCATGACCTCCCCAGGGATGACAACGACTGATACGGCGAACGGTGAGCCATAATCCCTTGAAAACTCCATGCTTCTCAAAAGCTTCTACAGCATAGTGAGAACAGGTAGGCGTGAACCTGCACTTGGGTCCCAGCCAGGGAGAGATCATTACCTGGTAAATCTTTATCAGGCCAATAAAAGGAAGTGCCAATATTTTAAACAGTGTCTTCATGAACGGTAGCCAGTTTATTTTGTAGTTTTCTCAGGCAGGCAGACATGGCTGTTTTAAAAACGTCAAAAGAGGCAATTGTCTTATCTGTATAAATAAAGAAAAGGTAAGCTTTCAGTTTAGATTGTTGCAACTGGCCGGCAAGTTCTGCTTTTTGAAGACGATATGCTTCCCTCAATAATCTTTTGACCTTATTACGGTCAACAGCCTTTTTAAAATACCGTTTGCTTACAGTAACGCCTATTTGCGCGTGGTGTTCATCAGCAGAGGAGACAAACCTGTAAGTGACCCTGATTGGGAAAACAGTAAAGCTTTTACCACTGGCAAACAGCGTATCTATTTGTTTGCGGCTTTTCAGCTTCTCTTTTTTCCCTAGTCCAAACGGCTTGGCCATGCTGTAAAATAAAACAAAATAGCCTCTTAAAAGAGGCTAATGATGTAAACGATCTATGCCCTGGGGCAGAGTTCAATTATTTTAATTTCTTCTCATCGCTGATGGTCAGCTTATGACGTCCTTTTGCACGACGGCTTGCCAACACTTTCCTGCCATTAGCGGTCTGCATGCGCTTTCTGAATCCATGAACTGTTTTCCTGCGGCGGCGATGCGGTTGAAATGTACGTTTCATTGTTTAATCAGTTTTTCCACGTTACTAAATGGCCTGTGGAGAGCCAGGCTGGTTTCAGTTACCTACAGGTCACCACACCCGTTGGTTTTGTGAAAGGACGGCAAAGGTAGGGGAGAATTGGGATAATTGAGATCCATTCAGTAAAGATTTTAACTGGAAAGCTGTTAAAATAGCCCGGTAATTCTTATAAAGCTTTTCCCCGGCCTGTTTTTACTTACCAGGAAAAGCTTAATTGATAGCTACATGGTTGGAACTCACAGCTTCTCCAAAGAAAAGGCTTGCACGGGTATCAAAATCTGCAGGCGCATCAGTGGTGAAAAAACTTCTTTTACCATCCCTCGTAAGACGTACCTCCATATCCGGATGGCGCTGCAGGTAATCTTCCAGGCTATGGGCTACGATCTCGCCTTGTGATAGCAGCTTTACTTTACCCGGCAGGTATTTACGTATCTTATCTTTTAATAAGGGATAATGCGTGCAGGCAAGCAATACGGCATCAATATCAGGGTCGCGGCTTAAGAGGTTATCAATATTCTTTTTAATGAAGTAATCGGCGCCATCAGACTGGTGTTCATTATTCTCTACCAGGGGCACCCACATGGGGCAGGCTTCCTGTTCTACCCTGATGCCCGGAAAAAACTTTTCAATCTCAATAAGGTAGGACTGCGATTGAACCGTTCCCGGGGTAGCAAGGATACCAATATTGTTGGTGGTGGTATAATTTCCTATAACCTCGGTAGTTGGCCGGATCACGCCTAGAACCCTCGCATCAGGATTAAGGTCATGAAGATCATGTTGCTGGATGGTTCTCAATGCTTTGGCAGAAGCTGTGTTACAGGCAAGGATGACAAGAGGGCAACCCTGGTCCAGTAACCACTTCACACATTGCAGGGTGTACCGGTAAACAGTATCAAAACTACGGGTGCCATAGGGTGAGCTTGCATTATCTCCCAGGTACACATAATCGTATTGTGGTAATTGATTGACAATCGCTCTCAATACCGTTAATCCACCATAACCTGAATCAAAAACACCTATTGGACCCATGTGATGAAGTATGAGCTACGAAGATAGGGAGGAACGGAAAGGGGTTAACAGGTTAACAAGTTGAAAAGTTGACAAGAGGAGAAGGGGAAAATCAAAATTTAGTCCCCATTACAAAAAGAAATCCCGCTTCGAAGGGAAGCGGGATGCCTAAATAAAAATAAATAAATTATTGTTTTTTACCTGCTGCAGGTGTAGCTGGCCTGTTAGCAGCCGCTTTTGCACCTCCGGGAATAGTCAGGTTTAATTTCTTAGCAACAAGAGGCAACAGATCATCTGATTCAGGAGCTACCAGTAAAGCATCTTTGGTATACACATAAGTATAACCGCTTTCTTTGGCTACAGTCTGGATGGCTGTTACTGCCTTAGCATAAATAGGCTCCAGTAATTGCTCCTGCTTGCTTTGAACCATTTGCTGGGACAACTGTTGCCAGTTTTGCAACTCATACATATCCTGCTGCATTTCTTCACGCATTTTAGCCCGTGCTGCTGCAGGTGTTTTTAATGAATCTTTACCATTAACTAAACTATCCTTACGCTGAAATTCTGATAATGTATAATTGAACCTTGGTTGTAATGAATCGGATTGAAACTTTTCAAGGGTTGCTTGTACCTTGGCTGTTTCAGGCATTAATCTTACTACATCATCCACCCTGATGTATCCTGTTTTCTGTGCTGCAGCGCTGCCTGCGATAGTGAAAATAGTTGCTGCAACTAAAAATAATTTGATCTTGTTCATGAGATTGTTTTGTGATGTTTATTTATGATTCGTTTTTGTGGTTTATGGTTGTATTGATTAATTGCTTTTAAATAATTTTTATTATTTCACTCCCAGTTCCTTCAGCACATCATCGCTTTTTTCCAGTTTAGGGTCGGCAAATATAACCGTAATTCCTTCACTTTTATCGAGTATAAAGTCATATCCCCTGGCTACCGCTAATTTTTGCACAGCATTATAAACCTTGTCCTGTACGGGTTTTATCAGCTCCTGTCTTTTTTTGAAAAGCTCCCCTTCAAAACCAAAACGCTGGCGTTGCAGGTCTCTTAAGGTCTTCTCTTTTACAAACAACTGGTCTTCTCTTTTCTTCTTCAATTCATCACTAAGCATTACCTGCTCGGCGTCGAAGTCTTTATACATTTTATCCAGTTCCTGCTGCATGCCATCTATTTCTTTCTGCCAGCCTGCGGCTACATCATCCAGGTTTTTTTGAGCCGTTTTATACTCCGGCATTTTATCCAGGATGTACTTGGTATCAATGACCGCATAACGCTGCGCGTTTGTAAATCCAATAATACCTAGGCAGAAGGCTGCAAGGAAGAATACCTTTTTCATATAGTTTGATTTAATGCAATCAAGTTAATAAATATGCTGACACCTTTTATTCTGGTTCAAATCCAAGCATAAAGGTGAAGCGTGTCGCATTCTTGAAGCGGTTGGCTCCAGGTTGCAAACGGTCAAGTCCTACCCCATAGTCAAATCCAAGCAAACCAAACATAGGCAGGAAGAAACGCATACCCACACCCACACTGCGACGCAAACGGAAAGGATTGTACTCTTTGAAATTATACCAGCCATTGGCTGCATCAAAGAAGGTCAATCCGTATATAGTACTACCTGGGTTCGTCACCAGTGGATAACGCAACTCCAGGGAGTATTTATTGAAAATGGTAAAGAACTTATTGGTGCTTGTCTGGTCAGGATTGTTGATCGAAGGATCTGATGTTTCAAAAACAGGATACCCTCTTAAAGAAACAACATCATATCCCAATAGTCCATAACTATTCGTTAAACCATCGCCACCCAGTTGAAAACGCTCAAATGGTGATACTTCCAGCTTGCTGTTATAACGACCCATGAAACCGAATTTCGCGGCAAGCTTTAATACAAACTGGCGGTTCTTATCTGCTCCTGTTGGCTTACCTATAGGAACAAACCACTCAGAAGTAAAACGCCATTTATGGTATTCCGGATTTTTATATGGATTGCCTGAAGTTACCAGGTCAGGATTCAGCATGGAATATGGAGGTGTCAATTGCACACTGGCCACAAAGTTTGATCCACTCCTTGGGAAAGTAGGATCGTATACAGAGGAACGTTGCAAGGCAATCTTAAAACTAACGTTATTAGAAGTTCCATTGTCAAACCCTGAGAAAATGGGATAGTTCCTCATGCTATACTTTGTATAGTTCAAAGAATAGACAAGGGTAAAAAAGTCATCAGGCCATTTTAATGTTTTACCTAAAGAAACAGACGCACCAAAGGTCTTTAAATAGTTGGTGTCTGATTTAGCCTTATCAAACATGCCGGTAGAATAATTGTAAGCATTGGAAAACTTACTGCGGTATAATGCCACCGTAA
Organism: Flavisolibacter ginsengisoli DSM 18119; assembly: GCF_900129295.1. Taxonomy (GTDB): domain Bacteria; phylum Bacteroidota; class Bacteroidia; order Chitinophagales; family Chitinophagaceae; genus Flavisolibacter; species Flavisolibacter ginsengisoli. The sequence goes on along the minus strand of NZ_FQUU01000018.1, from coordinate 10,203 downwards.
ACGAATTTCTTTTCTTACCTCCCAGCCAAGGCTCGGTAAAGGAGAAGTTGTAAGAGTTATAGGCCCTTCCATTGGATTGGTAACGAAGGCTAAGCTTTTGGCCGTCGCCCTGTGGCAATGGATCCCATGAATCTTTCTTAAAGATGTTCTTTATAGAGAAGTTGTTGAAAGTAACACCAAGTGTTCCTGTCAATCCAACACCACCACCCCAGCCTGCGGATAATTCCAGCTGGTCAGATGATTTTTCTTCCAGTTCCCAGTTAATATCTACGGTACCGTCGTCCTGGTTAGGCACCACATTTGGGTTGATCTTTTCCTGGTTGAAATATTGCAGGTTAGCCAGCTCTCTTTGTGAGCGGATCAGGTCAGTACGGCTGAATAATTCACCGGGCATGGTCTTTAGTTCCCTGCGAATAACATAATCTTTTGTCTTTTCATTACCGCTGATGGTGATATTCCTGTACCTGGCTTGTGGACCTTCTACTATCCTGATCTCGTAATCAATGGTATCATTATATACAGACGTCTCTACAGGGTCGGCATGGAAAAACAGGTAACCGTCATCCTGGTATAAGCTTCCAATATCGCCACCTTCCGCACTCAACTGCTTACCCAACCTTTTATTAAGTATGTCTATATTATATATATCACCCTTGTTGATACCAAGAATGACATTCAATAATGAATCAGGATATTTCGTATTTCCTCTCCATCCAATATTGCCAAAATAATATTTATTGCCTTCGGAGACCTTGATGTCAACCTGCAGGTTGCCATCCTTATTATAATAAAGGGCAGTATCAATGATCTGTGCATCCCTGTAGCCTTGTGAGTTGTAATAATTTACTACCCCTTGCAGGTCTTCCTCAAATTTCTTACGGTCAAACTTGGCACTGCTGAAAAGTTTGAAGCGGAAATATGGGTCCAGGAGGGCCTTGGTTTTAGAAAGGGACAAAAAGCCATATTCCTTTACATATTCACCAAAAGACAGGTTATTGTTCTCTCCAAATGGACTTGGTGTTTTGGTAGGGTTCAGTGTGAACTTGGTCCTTTCTTTAGTACCCTTTAATTGTTTCTTTAACTGCAGGTCGCCAACTGTTTCATTGCCAAAGAAATTGATCTCATTCACTTTTACTTTGTTTCCCTTGTTGATATGAAAGGTCAGTGAATTAGAATTTGCAAAGGCAGGATCTGGCTTTTCTTCAATGTCAACCTGCACATTCATGAAGCCTTTCTCTGTATAATATTTACGGATGGCTTCTATAGCGTTACGTCGGGTATTCTCTGTAATGATTGTTTGTCTCACCAAACCAGCCTTTCCCTGTATCTCTTCTGCCTCAGATTTTTTAATGCCTGTAAACTTGATATTACCCAGCTTAGGCCTTTCCTGCACATTGATCTCAAGGTCAATACGATCTTCATGAACACCGGTAATGAATATTTCTACGTTGCTGAAAAAGCGCTGGCGCCAAAGATTGGTTATGGCTTTTGAAAAAATATCTCCACCAGGGATCATTACCTTATCACCTCTTTGTATACCCGAAATAGACAGCACAATGGCTGAATCAAGCGTGGTTAGACCAGTTACCTTAACTGAGTTGATGGTGTATTCTTTAGGTATCCTGGAATTTTGAAGTGCAAGCAGGTCAGGGTCAACCGATGTAACCTTTGTCGTATCCTGGCCATATGAAATAGAAGCAATGAGCGTGCACAAGCTTAATGTAAGAATTCCGGATAAAAATCGTCGCATATAATAAGTTCAGTCGGTAATGCAATTAGGCAAATCGCAGTTTGGCAGGCAAATTAAAGGTAAATTTCAATCGGTTTTGTTAAAAGAGAAAGCCATTCTGCACTCCCGAAAGCTGGGAGCAGCCACGTAAGGCTAAGTTTTTCAATCATATAAAAAACTGGCTGACTCTACTGGTGCTCAACGCATATTTATATAGGTAAGAGATGTATAAATAAAAGGTCTGTAAATGGGGTCTAACTTCGCAGCAAGAGCAGGCTACCATTTTTCTTTCCTTTCCGCATCACCTCTATCGGCTTTTAAGCTGTTTCTATCTGCTCACTGGTTTTTCCAAAACGACGCTCCCTGTTCTGGTAGTCAATAATGGCTTCATAAAGGTTTTCCTTCCTGAAATCAGGCCAGCGAACATTGGTAAAATAAAGCTCGGCATAGGCCAGCTGGTACAAAAGAAAATTGCTGATCCGGTATTCCCCACTGGTTCGTATCATTAATTCAGGGTCAGGAAAATTACTTGTGCACAGGTATTGCTGAAGGGTTTCGTGGTCTATTTCCTCTATGTTTATCTTTCCATTCTTCACCTCCCAGGCAATATTTTTTACCGCATTCAATAGCTCCCACCGCCCACTGTAGCTTAATGCCATAACCAGGTTAAGGCCTGTATTATTCTTAGTAATCTCCAGCGCTTCATTCAATTCTTTGCGGGCATATTCGGGCAGCATGTTCATATCGCCAATCACGTGCAGGCGAATATTATTTTTATCCAGGCTTTCTACTTCATTCCTGATGGTACTCACCAGCAGTTCCATCAACCCTATTACTTCATACTGAGGGCGGTCCCAGTTTTCGGTAGAAAAAGCATACAAGGTCAGGTATTTAATCCCCAGTTCAGCACAGCCTTCTACAATATCCCTTACACTCTCCACCCCATGATAGTGACCAAAAAGGCGATCCTGTCCCTGTTCTTTGGCCCAACGTCCATTGCCATCCATGATAATGGCTATGTGTTTGGGTAAACGGTTTTTATCAATTTGCGTTAAAAGCTCAGACATTATTACTGGTTAAGAATCCTGGAATCCCCGGGAGGTTTAGTGGTGCAAAAATAAACAGCTATCCCGAGCATGGTGTTATTAAAATGGGAAAGCACGGCAAAGCCGTACTTTTTATCTTAAAACAATAAGTATATAATAATTTTTTAATTGGCCGAAGGGCACTTATAACTCTGTAGGTTAAAGCTCACATACAACAATGCAGTTGCAAACTGGTCCTTATTCTGGCTATTTCCTCTTTGTCTTCCCTTGGCTCCTATCCTTGGGCCTGTTTCATATGACCTGTCTGATAACAGGTAGGCCGGGTTAGGTGACCCATCAGGATTGGGAGGAAAAACAGAAGGATCCACATAGGTTTTACTCACATCATCAATATAATCAGTATTGGTAAAGCGGTGAACCACCTCAAAGCCAATATTCATCCTGTCGTTCAAAGAATATTTTACACCTACGCCAAAAGGAACCGCAAAAGCCATGGAACCATATGGTTTGTTGTTGGTGGTTGTAGGATCATTCTGTCCTTCAGTGCCTAGCTGGCGCAGGTTATATTTCTGACCTTCCAGGTAAGCATAAGGATCATAATTAAAGGCACTTACACCCAGGGTAATATAGGGTGTGAAGCGAAAGTCCGGGTCGCCAGGCATAAACCGGAAGAAATTAAAATCGCCCTGCAGACCGAGTTCCCAAATACTGGTATTAAAACTAAGGTTGCGCCTATGCATGTATTCATTATGCGTATTGTACACATCAGAATAACCCAACTGGGCAAAGGTACCTTCCACCCTCAGCCCTATATAGTTTCCAAAATTCTTGCGAAAGAAAATGCTGGCCGCCAATTTGGGCCTATTCAGTTTTGCCTTGGTATTTAGATCACCAAAATAATGTGCAGCGCCAACACCCACACCAAATTCCCCTTCCTGCACTATAGAGTTCTGGGCTAAAACTCCAAGGGGCAGGCAATACATGACAAGGGCCAGAAATTTTCTCATATCTGCAAAATAAGATTTTAGCTTCGAGATTTAACGCAATTTAGTCCTGTTTGGTATTGAGGCAGCGAAAAAACCGGGAACTAAAGAGGAAATTAAAAAGAAAAGGTAAAGTAAAGGCCTGCTGCCATTGAAAGCTTAATTTCTTTTATCAAGCCCCCAGGAAAGTTTGTTGCGAAGCGTTTGCAGGAAGTTGTTTTCGTTCAGGCGAACAAGGTTCAACATGAAGTTTTCTTTTCTAACTGCAAGTAGTACACTCTTATTGACTATTTCCCTTCGAGAGTCAAGGGCGCAGATAATATCATCTGCACGGCTTTCTACTTCAAAAGAAATGATGGTGTTATCAGGGATCACTATTGGCCTCACATTGAGGTTGTGCGGAGCAATAGGCGTTAAAACAAGGCTGCAGGCATCCGGGAAGACCACAGGTCCGTCACAACTGAGAGAATAACCCGTTGACCCGGTTGGGGTAGCCAGTATCAACCCATCGGCCCAATAAGTATTCAATAATTCTCCATTCAGGTACGTATGGATCTTCACCATTGGAGAGGTATCTCTTTTGTGTATGGCAAATTCATTCAGGGCATACGGCACATCGTTGAACATAGGTACATTGGAGTCCAGGTGAATCAAGGTCCTGCGATCAATAATATAGGACCGTCTCGCCAGTGCCTTTATGGCTTCTGACATCTCCTCACGGCCAATGCTGGCCAGGAAACCCAGCCTTCCAAAGTTGATGCCTACCACTGGGATGTTCTTATTCCTAACGAGTGTTACAGTATCAAGCAAGGTACCGTCACCCCCCAGGCTGATAACAAAATCTATCTGGTCGTTCAGGTCAACATGTGAAGAAAATGTTTCGGTGGTCTCAGGTAGAGAAAGCTGGGTTTTTACTTCATTATAAAATGGCAGGAAAATAACAGGCACTATGCCCTCTTTATGAAGTTCATCAAAAAACAACTGGATGTATTGTTGCTGTGATTCATCCAAAACCCTGCTATATATGGCTACCTTCAAAACGTATCCTTTTATCTAAAATTCTTTGAATCAATTGCTGTACCGTTACTGTAAATATAGAGTGTTTTACCCGTTGCGTCCAGGCTATAATGGGATTTATGCCTTTGAATTTCTTGTTTGGGATTACAACAATGAAACACTTCAAAAAAATTGGTATGTGCAGGAAAAAACCTCTTTGAAAAAAGCTGAAAGCCTGAAAATGACTCCAGGTACCGGCACATTGTAAACGTAATTCAAATATTACTATGCTTAAAACTAAGGAAAGCCAGTAGGAAATAAGGTTGCATCAACTTAAAGTACCAGAAACCAAAAACAATAAACCAGGAACTATTATATTTTTAAATAGTTCATCAGGTTATCATAGTTCGTCCTGAGTTCATTCTCAAACAATTCCTCACCAAAGTAGTATTTCACATTATACTCGTAACGCTGAAAAGTACCTATGATATCTGAAACCTCCAGTTTACTTACACGGATGGTGATCTGGCTCATGCCACTTTCGGGATCTGTGAATGTATTTAACTGCGTGATCTGTGCATCGTTGGATTCAACAATACGGTTGATCTCGTTAAAAGAATAGTTTTTACTGTCCATCTCCAGCACTATCAGGGCGCCGGGCTCGTTCAGGCTCATGAAGTTAGATGCATTGCGCAGCAGGTCATTATAGGTAACAATGCCCAGCAGGTGCTTTTCTTCCACTACGGGCACTACGCTAAGTTTATTGATCACCGCTGTTTGAATGGCTTTCAAAAAGTGATCATTTGCCTGCACGGATGTAGTTCCATCAGTGATGTGCAACTCATCGAGGGTATCATCATCATCGCTTTGCAGTAATTGTTCTTCGCTGATAATGCCCAGGTAGCTGTCATTCTCCACAACTGGCAGATGTGCAACATGATAATCATTCATCAACTGTAGCGCATGATGAACTTTATCTTCTTTATGGAGATAAGGTATTGAGTTCGATATGAGTTCGCGGGTTAACATAGCTAACGGTTTCAATAATAAAGACAAGCGATGTTATACAACTGTTGCAGGCTGGCTGAGCTTTTTCAAAAATTTATCTAAAATAGCGTTGAACTCTGCCGCTTGCTCCATCATAGGAGCATGTCCACACTGGTCAATGAAATGCAACTCACTGTTTGGTATTAACCTGTTAAATTCCCGTGCCACAAAGGGAGGGGTGATCGTATCGTTATTGCCCCATACCAGTAAGGTTGGCTGCTTGATATTATTGAGCTCGTCTCCCAGGTTATTCCTGATAGCACTTTTAGCCAGGGCTATGATCTTTATGACCTTCAGGCGGTTACGGGTGATCTCGAACACTTCATCCACCAATTCCTTGGTAGCCATTTTAGGATCATAAAAAGTTACTTCAGTTTTTTTCCTGATATATTCATAATCGCCACGACGGGGATAAGTATCCCCCATACCATTTTCAAACAGACCGGAACTGCCGGTCAATATCAGCGATTTGATCCTTTCGGGGTGTTTTAATACATGCACGAGACCTACATGGCCTCCCAGCGAATTACCTAACAGGTTCACATTTTTATAATCTCTTGTTTCCAGGAACTTATTAACGTGTTTCGCCAGGCCACCAACGCTGGTGTGTAAAATATCCAGGTCAAATAAAGGCAGCATGGGAACTACCACCTTGTACTGCAAACGGAAATGTTCAATGAGATCTTTGAAATTACTTAGGGCACCAAACAATCCATGCAACAACACCAATGGTTCACCTTCTCCTTCCTCGATATATTTAAACTTGCCTTGCTCTTTAATGGAATATTGCATCGGCTTAATCAATCTAATTTTTGCTAAAATAAACGTTTTACATCAAATCCCTAAGCTATCGCAACAATACAAAACAGAATATACTACCTAGGCTTTCTTACCCGAAACGTTTTGAAAGAATTGTAATAGTTGATCAAACATATCTTTAAAAAATGGCATAACCGCACCCATTATACTCATTATTTTAGGAGCGATAGGTTGTATCCAGGGATAACTTACAGATGCTTCAATCGTTTCAGGCTTTAAAAAATGCAATTGCTGCGCATAAAAAAGTAAAATACTGAATATGAAAAAGTAGATCAGTATATAGAAGATGATTCCTCCCAACCTGTTCAACCAGCCCAGCATGGCCAGCTTAACAACGCCTTCGAGCATTTTTGCACCCAACCGGATGGCCAGTGCTACTATTAGAAATACCACAAAAAAGGCAAGCACGGGCAACCATCGCTGGGAAATGTTCACAGCATTCCCAATATAACTGGCTGCCAGGGTGGAAAGCTTCAATGCTGCTGCCAGGCCAATAATAAAAGCCAGGAATGAAAAAAGTGCTACAATAAATCCTTTTGTAAACCCTTTAAATACAGAAATAATCAATAAGACCAGGGCAACCGTATCTATGAACATGCTGATATTATTTAGCCAGCAGTTCTTTTACCGTAGCCGAAATGGCTTTACCATCAGCACGGCCAGCCAGCTTTTTCGTAGCCACTCCCATCACCTTTCCCATGTCTGCAGCTGAAGATGCCCCGGTTTCTGTAATGATCTGTTGCAATTCTGCCTTCAACTCCTCGCCACTTAATTGTTGCGGAAGGAATTTTTCAATCACCGCCATCTCCTCCTGTTCTTTTTGCGCCAGGTCGGTACGGCTTTGCTGCTGGTAAATTTCCAGTGAGTCCCTTCGCTGCTTCATCATCTTCTGCAACATGCTTACTTCATTCTCCTCATTGATCTCACCATGAGCACCCGGCTCTGTCTTTGCTTTGATGATCTCGGCTTTTATTGCTCTTAACGCTCTTAAAGTTGCTTCATTTTTCGACTTCATGGCTTCCTTCATCTCGCCCATGATCTTTTGTTCTAAAGACATATATAAAGTTTATAGTTTCTGGTTTTTTGTTCCTGGTTCGTTAGGTCCGAGCTACTTTCTTATTTCAATCTTTTCTCACTTGAACATTGATTATTGAACATTGCTCATTGAGCATTCTTCTTTCTTCAAACTTAGAATGACTGCCATAGAAATGAATCTCTGACCTAAACCACTTCATCATTCGAAATTTCTCGTTCGATATTCGATATTCCTTTCCCCTTTGTGTATTCTTCGTGACTTGGCGCCTTTGTGGCCATTCTTTTCGACATTTGCTACTTTCCTGTCTCCAGCTTATTAGCTTTCATTTGCTGCTCCTGGAATTTGGCAAAGAACAATTTAGCGAAGTTCTTCATATCCGTTACCAGTTCTGTATTTCTTGTGGCCCGGTCAAAGCTATCAGCCATGGTCATCAGGGTCTGGTAATAAAAATCTGCCATCTCATCCACCATCATCTTTTGTGTCCACAGGTCTATACGAAGCGCTGTTTTATCCGTACCATCCCAGAGTGAAAGCAAAAAGGCTTTTGCCTGTTGGGGTTTTTCAGCGGTACTTTCAGATGCCTTCCATTCAATGCTGCTGGGAACCCTTCCTTCATCCAGTTCCACATCGATCACTATACTTGATTTTGCCATTTTTGAATTTTGAAACGCGAAGATAGGAAGGACTCCTGAGTCAGGAGTCGGGAGCCAGAAGTAGGAAGTTTTGAGGAAGCACGGAGGCATTACACAGAGATGCACGGCGGAAAAATTTAAAACAACGGGGTTATATGATACAGCTTTATCAGCTTATCCAATGCAGAGTGAATTATTTACGAGCTTGCATCTCCCCAAAAATCCTTCTCAATCCTATAAAATCTTAGTTCTGTTCCCTTGCCTTAACAATGCATCCCCACAGCAGCTCCGCACTTTTTTTCCAGGAGTACTTTTTGGCTATGGCCTTCCCTTTTTGGATCAGTGACTTGCGGAGCTCTTCATCTTTATAGATCAGCATCAGTTTTTCCGCCATATCAGTATGGCTGGAGGCATCAAAATACAGGGCTGCATCTTCTCCTATTTCCTGCATGGAGGTACCAGCAGATGTAAGAACGGGTACCTCGCATTTCATGGCTTCTACCACCGGCACGCCAAAACCTTCAAAAACCGAAGGATACACCAGCGCATAGGCTGAGGCCATCAAGAGTACCAGTTCCTTTTGATCAACATAGCCAGTGAGGATCACATCCTCCCGGTATTTATAGGTTTTTAATAATTCCAGGAACTCGTCGTTCTTCCAGGCAAGCCTTCCTGCCAGCACCAGTTTCATCTCACTACGTTGGCGCTTTTTAAATATGGAGAAAGCTTTTAACAGGTTCACCAGGTTCTTCCTTGGCTGTATAGCGCCGGCATACAGGAAGAACTCGCTGCCACCGGTATATTTTTCCTTAGTGCTTTCTTTTTTGTCAAAGGACACAGGCTTAAAATCTTCCTTCACCCCATTGTATACAACATCAATCTTTCCGGGATCAGTTTTATAATGCGCTATTATATCCTGCTTGCTGAATTCAGAAACAGTAGCTATAAACTGTGCCTTCTTTATGAATTTGGGGGTAAAATGCCGGTAAAAACGATAATGGGTCTTTTTATAGGCATCGGGGTAATGCAGGAACCCCAGGTCGTGCACTACAAGGCATTGTGGAACCTTTGTGGTCAATGAACAAAAACCGTCTGGTGACACAAATACATCGGCTTTTATCTTACGAAATACAGGGGGCAGTTTTATATCAAACCAGTATTTCCACAATAAGGGATGGCGGGCCGGTGGAGAGATCACCTGCATGGTTACATTGGAAGGAAAATCGTGTATTCCTGAATATGGTCGGTCCAGTAAAAAATGAAACTGGTGTTCAGGGTGCTGGCGGGCCATCATTCCAAATATTTCTGCTGTAAAATTTCCAAAACCTTCCAGGCTGCCCTCCACGAGGAAGCGTGTATTAACCGCGATCACCATAGGCTGGCAAAGGTATTCAATGGCAGGTTCTGAAATGGACTGTCCTTTACCCATAGTTTTCCCTGTTTTAAGGCCATTAAAAATCCAGGGAACGGAAGGGATATCCCGAAGATATCCCGAGGATATCCCGAGGATAAGCCGACGATAAGCCGACTCTTATAGGGTCGGGATATCCTCGGGACATCTATGGCTTATGTATGGGATAATACCAGGATATGCTGCCATTTGGCATAAGTTTCCAAAGGAGAGTGTTAACATAACTGTGTAAACTGGTTTTCTATCCAGTTTAGATAACTGTGCAAAGGGTTTATGATTCAACATCACATCTATCTTGACCAAATATATCAATAAAGTTTACAAGCATGGTAGCCCAGTCATCCTGTGGCTGGCTCCATTTTTTGGCTATTTGCATCAGTGCCAGGTACACTACTTTTTCTACTGCCTGGTCGTTGGGCAGGCTGCATTTTGTCTTTGTGTACTTTCTTATGATCCTGTTAATGTTCTCAATAATATTGGTGGTATATATTATTTTTCTGATGC
>NZ_FQUU01000002.1:10487-417987 GCF_900129295.1 Flavisolibacter ginsengisoli DSM 18119 | reverse complement strand
GTCGTAACAAGGTAGCCGTATCGGAAGGTGCGGCTGGAATACCTCCTTTTTAGAGCACGTTCCTCTGGGTCCGCCCAAGAGGTAACATTGGCTTACCTGCTGTTGTTTCCATCTCTTTCAAATTACTTAAAGAAGTTCTTTTACAAGTTTTTAAAAGTAAACCCGATAAAAAGGGGCTACAAGATACACCAAACAGATCCGTAGCTCAGCCTGGTTAGAGCACTACACTGATAATGTAGGGGTCACCAGTTCAAATCTGGTCGGGTCTACCACAGAAAGCTGCCGGTGATTAGTTGATGAGGTGAAAAGTTGAAAAGGTCTTCATTTCTTGTCAACTGCCACAAGACCAGTAACTAGTCAACCTTTACAGTAGGGGGATTAGCTCAGCTGGCTAGAGCACCTGCCTTGCACGCAGGGGGTCAACGGTTCGAATCCGTTATCCTCCACAATATTTTCGATTGGCAATTGTCAATTGGGATATTGAGGGAAAACGAAACAGTTCTTTCAAACTAAGATGGTAATAATCCATTAGGGATTTTGACTGGATCGTATCCAGGTTATCAGCTAAAGACCATTTAGGGTTTAGTATTCAATATTACATATTCGATATTAAATTTTAAATCGGTTAAGTTCTTTGACATATTGGAAAAATCAAAAAAGTTGTTAGACGAGAGTCTATTGAACGATCACATAATAATTTAGTATCGCCAAGTTTTTGGTGGTCTGAAGTTGTTGTGGTCGGGTAACAAATACAATTTCAAATTTTTTAAAGCAACTAAGGGCACATGGTGGATGCCTTGGCTCTGAGAGGCGAAGAAGGACGTGGTAAGCTGCGATAAGCTGCGGGGAGATGCACACAATCGTTACATCCGCAGATTTCCGAATGGGACAACCCGGCATGTTGAAGACATGTCATTCCGAAAGGAAAGCCAACCCCGAGAACTGAAACATCTAAGTACCGGGAGGAAAAGAAAATAAATTAATGATTCCCCAAGTAGTGGCGAGCGAACAGGGAACAGCCTAAACTTGATCGGCGTGCCGATTGAGGGTTGTAGGACCACATTTAGAAACTGTCATCAAGCTGAATTTTTTGGAAAATTGAGCCATAGAGCGTGATAGCCGCGTAAGCGTAAATTGACAGGGACGAGTGGTATCCTGAGTAGGGCGGGACCGGAGAAATCCTGCTTGAATCTGCCAGCACCATCTGGTAAGGCTAAATACTCCTCAGAGACCGATAGTGAACCAGTACCGTAAGGGAAAGGTGAAAAGCACCCTAAACAAGGGAGTGAAATAGTACCTGAAACCGTGTGCCTACAAGCGGTCGGAGCATAGCAATATGTGACGGCGTGCCTTTTGCATAATGAACCTACGAGTTGCTCCTCACAGGCGAGGTTAAGTTCTTAATTAACGGAGCCGTAGCGAAAGCGAGTCCAAATAGGGCGCATTAGTCTGTGGGGGCAGACGCGAAACTTTGTGATCTATCCATGAGCAGGCTGAAGGAGGGGTAACACTCTCTGGAGGGCCGAACCCGTTAGCGTTGAAAAGCTCTGGGATGACTTGTGGATAGGGGTGAAAGGCCAATCAAACTGAGAGATAGCTCGTTCTCCCCGAAATGTTTTTAGGAACAGCGTCGCATTTTAGAAGTTTATTAGAGGTAGAGCTACTGATTGGGCTAGGGGGCTTCACCGCCTACCAAACCCTGACAAACTCCGAATGCTAATAAATATCTGCGGCAGTGAGGCTGCGGGCGCTAAGGTCCGTGGCCGAGAGGGAAATAACCCAGAATAACAGCTAAGGTCCCTAATACGTAGTTAAGTTGATCAAACGAGGTGGGGTTTCTATAACAGCCAGGATGTTGGCTTGGAAGCAGCCATTCATTTAAAGAGTGCGTAACAGCTCACTGGTCGAGAGACCCTGCACGGAAAATAATCGGGCATCAAACTACGAACCGAAGCTTTATGATTGCACTTCAGAGTGTATATCGGTAGGGGAGCATTGAAATCAGCATCGAAGGTGTACCGTGAGGTATGCTGGAGCGATTTCAAAAGAAAATGTAGGTATAAGTAACGATAAATAAGGTGAAAAACCTTATCGCCGAAAGTCTAAGGGTTCCTGATCAACGTTAATCGGATCAGGGTTAGTCTGGTCCTTAGGTAAACCCGAAAGGGGTAACTGATGGAAAACTGGTTAATATTCCAGTACCGGCATTCATTTCGATGGGGTGACGCGGAAGTGACCGACACACGATGCTTACGGAATAGCACGTTTAAGTATGTAGTTATATTTTTTGCAGGTAAATCCGCAAAGGATGGCGAAGTACGAAAGTATCTGAGGGCTTCGGCCCGATGGAGTGTCCTAATAGCCGCCGAGAAAAACCTCTAAGGTTCAGGTGAATGCTGCCAGTACCGCAAACCGACACAGGTAGACGGGATGAGAATTCTAAGGCGCTCGGGTGAGCCGTGGAGAAGGAACTAGGCAAATTAACGCTGTAACTTCGGGATAAAGCGTACCGCAGCGATGCGGTCACAGTAAAATGGTTCAACCAACTGTTTAACAAAAACACAGGGCCCTGCAAAATCGTAAGATGACGTATAGAGCCTGATACCTGCCCGGTGCTGGAAGGTTAAGGAAGGGTGTTCGGAGGCAACTCCAAAGCTCCTGACTGAAGCCCCAGTAAACGGCGGCCGTAACTATAACGGTCCTAAGGTAGCGAAATTCCTTGTCGGGTAAGTTCCGACCTGCACGAATGGTCTAATGAGTTGAACACTGTCTCCTCCACGAGCCCGGTGAAATTGTAGTATCGGTGAAGATGCCGGTTACCCGCCACGGGACGGAAAGACCCCGTGAACCTTCACTACAACTTTGCATTGATTTTGAACAACCGATGTGTAGGATAGTTGGGAGACTTTGAAGCTGTGTCGCCAGGCATGGTGGAGTCAACGTTGAAATACCAACCTTCGTTTGTTTAGGATCTAATCCAGTAATGGAAACAGTGCATGGTGGGTAGTTTGACTGGGGTGGTCGCCTCCTAAAAAGTAACGGAGGCTTGCAAAGGTTCCCTCAGTACGGTTGGTAATCGTACGTAGAGCGCATCAGTATAAGGGAGCTTGACTGTGAGACATACAGGTCGAGCAGGGGCGAAAGCCGGCTGAAGTGATCCGGTGGTTCTGCATGGAAGGGCCATCGCTCAAAGGATAAAAGGTACTCCGGGGATAACAGGCTGATCTCCCCCAAGAGCTCATATCGACGGGGAGGTTTGGCACCTCGATGTCGGTTCGTCACATCCTGGGGCTGGAGAAGGTCCCAAGGGTTCGGCTGTTCGCCGATTAAAGTGGCACGTGAACTGGGTTCAGAACGTCGCAAGACAGTTCGGTCCCTATCTGTGGTGGGCGCGAGTAAATTGAGTGGACGTGACCTTAGTACGAGAGGACCGGGTCGCACGTACCGCTGGTGTATCTGTTGTGCCGCCAGGTGCAGTGCAGAGTAGCTATGTACGGCAAGGATAAACGCTGAAAGCATCTAAGCGTGAAACCTTCCACAAGATGAGTTTACTTTTAAGAGCCGTAGTAGACGACTACGTTGATAGGCTACAGGTGTAAAGCTAGTAATAGCAAAGCCGAGTAGTACTAATTGCTCGTACGCTTTAATTTTTTTTTACTACCTGCCCTCAAAGGCATGGTATAGATAGACTCTCTCCTAACTCCTTTTTTGATCCAATATGTTAATCTTATTATATAGCTATGGTGCATAGTGATGGTTCATCAAACCAGGAACTATAAACCAGAAACTATAAACTCTTTATGGTGGTTTTGCCGAGGGTGTTCACCTCTTCCCATACCGAACAGAGAAGTTAAGCCCCTCATGGCCGATGGTACTGCACCAAAATGCGGGAGAGTAGGTAGCTGCCATATTTATTAAATGAAAGCCTTTCAGAAATGAAAGGCTTTTTTTATGCCCCTGTACCAAATCAACTCTACCATACTATTATGATTTTTAAATGCTGAAACATTTTCCTTTTAGAAGGAACCAGGTTCAATGAAAATGGTGCATTATCTAAAGCAGCAGAATTGTACATTATGTACTTCTTAATTTTGAATCATGCCTGTTTGTGTTAGAATAAAAGAGAATTCACAAATTGCCAGGATAGCTGCCTGGAAATTGAATGCCCCGTCTGTAGCTATCGTGTTTGGCTTGACCATTCATTTATGGAAAGTTGATAAAGACAGCTTTGTACAAAACCAGAAATGGCTTATGCATGAAATGGAACATGTACGTCAATACCAAAAATTAGGTTTTGTAAGATTTCTATGGCAATACTTATTGGAATCTATTCGCAAAGGTTATCATAATAACCGCTTTGAAGTGGAAGCACGCATGGCTGTAGAGAAGAAATATGACCCTGATTTTCTTATTTTATAATGCCCCGGGTTTATGTTATATTTATAAACAGCTTTTTATTTATTGTCTATTGTAAGTTTCTGAATTCTTACCCCAAAGGTTTATAGAAGACGAGATCATCCAATCTGCTATTCAAGAACATTGATTCTTTTATAATTGATCTGCTATGACCTTACTTAATTCCTGCTTTAAGAAACTTGAATACGTACTTTATTCAGGATTGCTATTTTTTCTTCCTTTTTCCGCAATTTCCCAAAGTAATGCTGAAAAAGGTTTGCCTTTTATAACCAATTACCTGCCTAAAACTTATAAGGCTCTTCCACAAACATGGTGTGTGATGGAAGACAACAGGGGAGTTATGTATTTTGGGATACAGAATGGTATCCTGGAATACGATGGTGTTAAGTGGAGAAAAGTTCAGTTTAAGAACATTCCTGTGGTTACAAGGGCGCTGGCTAAGGATAAGAACGGAAGGATCTATTATGGTGCTATAGGAGATTTTGGATTCCTTGAACAGGATAGTGTGGGACAAACAGTTGGCCGCTCTTTAATAAAATACGTGCCTGCTGCTTATCGTAATTTTTATGATGTATGGACAATTCATGCTGCGGATGAAGGGGTATACTTCCAGTCTAGAGAACTGATAGTGAGATTGAATTCAAAGAATGAGGTTAAGGTTTGGAAACCAAAGGCCAGGTTTATGTATTCTTTCTACATCGATGATAATTATTATGTGCATGAACAGGGACTAGGCCTCTTTAAGATGGTCAATGATTCACTACAATTGATTCCTGGAAGTGAATTTTTGGGGCAGGAACGCATGCAGGTTATGTTACCCTATGTTACCCCAGGAGAGGAAAAAAAGACAAGTGAGAAAAAATACTTAATAGGATTATTTTATAGTGGTCTTTATCTATTCGATGGCAAAAAATTTCAACCTTTTGCTTCGGAAGCTTCTGAGCTTTTAAAATCTGGTACTTTATATAAGGGTGCGAAAACAAAGGATGGTTTTTATGCACTCTCCACTACCGGAAAAGGCCTGGTGGTTATTGATGGAAATGGAAAGATTATACAACAGATCAATCGTGATGTCGGACTACAGGATGAATCTGTTTATGCGGTATATGCAGATACTAAGGGAACACTATGGCTGGCTTTGGATAATGGGATCTCAAGAGTAGAAACATCTTCTCCTTTAACACAGTTTACAAACCAGTCAGGAATCAATACGGCCACACTTGTAATTGATAGGTTCAAGGGAACCCTGTTCCTGGGCACAACTAACGGCTTGCTTCGCTTCAATGAAAAGACTTCGAAGTTTGAACCTGTTCATGGAATACCACCTAATCAAACATTTACCTTATTAGCAGACAATAATAACCTGTTGATACCTAATGATGGTCTTTTTATGTTACAGGATGGTAAAGTGAAAAGTATACAGCCTTCTATTGGTGGCAATATGCAATTGGCAGGGATGCTGCAATCAAATAAATATCCAAACCTATTATATGGTGGTGCTACTTCTGGTGTAAAGATATTCACTAAAACCTCATCTGACTGGAAGTACATAGGGCCGCTGCCGAACCTCGACGACCAGGTATGGACGTTCTCAGAGAATAATGATGGTTCTGTTTGGGCTGGTACGCAAAGTGGAGTTGTTTATAAAATCACTCCTGCTTTTGATCAATCAGGTCAGCCGGTACTTAGCAAATTTGGATATCAACGTTATGGCGAAGAACAGGGTTTAAAGAATGCACAGGGTAATGTATATAAGATCAAAGGTGATACCTGGTTCCCCGCTGAGGGAGGTATTTATCGGTTTGATTCAAGAAGGAATACCTTTTTCACGGATACTAGTTTTGGGAAATTTAAAAGTGGTGGAAAGGAGGAATTTTTTATTACAGAAGATAAGGGGGGCAGGGTCTGGTTGCGGTTTGGTAAGGAAACCATTATTGCTACTCCACAGCCTAATGGAAAATATCGTTTAGATAAGACAGCCTTATTGCCCATTGCCGACAGGTCTTTTTCCAGTATTTACCCCGAGGATAATGGAATTACCTGGATATGTACAACTGATGGCCTGGTTCGTTTTGATGAAAAACTGGAAAAGAATTATAACCAGGATTTTAAAACCATATTAAGGCATGTTACTGCAGGCAATGAAGTTTTAAACCCATTAACAGGGGATAGTACTTCTTCATCCATTTCCTTTAAAAATAGTACACTTCGTTTTGAATATGCTGCCCCATTTTTTGAACAGGAAGATAAAACACAATACCAGACCTGGCTGGAAGGTTTTGAAAGCGGCTGGTCAGGATGGGACAACAATTATTATAAGGAATACACTAACCTTCCTGATGGTCATTACAAGTTTCATGTGAAGGCTTTGAATGTATATCAAAAGCCAAGTGAGGAAACTATATACACATTCGCCATTTTACCACCCTGGTGGCGTACCTGGTGGGCTTACCTATTTTATGGACTGGCTGCTTTGGCTGTTGTGTATTACCTGGTCAGGTGGCGTACACGCCAGTTGGAAGCCAAGCACAGGGTGCTGGAACACACTGTTGCTTTAAGAACTGCTGAATTAAGCCATCGTGTAGAGGAACTTGCCGTGATTAACAGGGTACAGGAAGGCCTGGTTAGCGAAATGGAAATGGAAGGGATCTACAATATGGTAGGGGAAAAAATACGGGAGATATTTAATGCACAGGTAATAGATATAGTTACCTATGACAAGAAGACCAACCTACTGGAGGATCATTATTCTTTTGAAAAAGGCGACAGGACAAAAGTTGGTAAATGGGAACCTAAAGGGTTCCGGAAACATGTTATCGATACGGGGCAGGTATTTGTCATCAACAAAGATCTTGATGCCCTGAGCAAGAAATTTGACAGCCAGGTCATTTATGGTGAACAGCCAAAATCAGCTGTATTTGTACCAATGATCTCTGGTGGTGAAGTTAAAGGCATGATCAGCCTGCAGGATCTTGATAAAGAGAATGCATTCTCCGATTCATCGGTTAATTTATTGACTACGTTGGCTAATAGCATGAGCATTGCATTGGAAAGTGCAAGACGGTTTGATGAGACCAATCGCTTACTTAAAGAAACAGAGCAACGTACAGCTGAATTAGCTGTAATTAACAGTGTGCAGGAAGGATTGGCCAAGGAATTGGATATGCAGGCCATTTATGACCTGGTGGGGGATCGTATTCGTGATGTATTCAATGCACAGGCAGTCATCATAGCCACACTTGACCAGCAAACAGGCATGGAGGAATTCAAATACCTTATTGAGAAAGGAGAAAGGTTTTATTTGAAGCCACGACCCTATGATAAGTTGCGTCAGCACCTGATACTGACCAGGGAAAAGATCCTGATCAATAAAGATTACGAAGCAGCCGCTTCAGAGTTTGGCTTGAAAGTATTACCAGGAACCGAATATCCCAGGTCCCTTTTGTTTGTTCCATTAATGACAGGAGACAAGGTCAAGAGTTATGTTAGTCTTCAAAATATTGATAAAGAAAATGCTTTCACTGACTCGGATGTAAGACTGCTGGAAACACTTGCCAATAGTATGAGTGTTGCTTTGGAAAATGCCAGGTTATTTGATGAAACCAACAGGTTATTAAAAGAAACTGAACAACGGAATGCAGAGCTAGCAGTTATTAATAGTGTACAGGAAAGCCTGGTGGCCCAGATGGACATTAAATCTATTTATGAATTGGTAGGCGAGAAGATCCGCGAAATATTCAATGCACAGGTGATTGATATTGTTACCTATGACCCGTCAAAAAACCTGATAGAAGATCAATATGCTTATGAAAAGGGAGACAGGACCATTTTGGGACCACGAGCGCCAAAGGGTTTCCGTAAGCATGTTCTAGAAACAGGCGAATTGTTGTTGCACAATGAAAATGTAGCCAAGGCAGTCCAGGAATTTGAGAACGAGATATTGATCGGTGAGATGCCTAAATCGCAAGTGTATGTGCCAATGATAGCCGGTGGCAAAGTAAAGGGTGTTATTAGCTTGCAGAACCTTGACCAGGAGCATGCCTTCAGTGAATCAAATATCAGCCTGATCACAACACTTGCCAATAGTATGAGTGTCGCATTGGAAAGTGCAAGGCTGTTTGATGAAACCACCCGGTTGTTGAAAGAAACCGAGCAAAGGAATGCTGAACTGGCTGTGATCAACAGTGTACAGGAAAGCCTCGTTGCAGAAATGGATATGAATGGGATCTATGAGTTGGTAGGTGAAAAGATGCGGAAGATATTCAATCCACAAGTGATCGATATAGTTACTTATGACAGCCGTGCTAATTTAATAGAAGATAAATATTCCTTTGAAAAAGGAGACAGGACATTGGTTGGGCCAAGGAAGCCGAAGGGATTTAGAAAACATGTCATCGAAACAGGGCATATCTTATTGCACAATAACAATGTAGAAAGAGCAATGCGTGAATTTGGGAATGAAATCCTGATTGGGGAAACACCTAAATCACAGATATATGTTCCCATGATTGCTGGGGGAAAAGTAACTGGTATCATCAGCCTTCAGAATATTGATCATGAAAATGCATTTTCAGAATCTGATGTGAGCCTGCTTACTACATTGGCCAACAGTATGAGCGTAGCGCTGGAAAGTGCCCGCCTGTTTGATGAGACAAACCGGTTATTAAAAGAGACAGGTCAGCGCAACGCAGAGCTGGCGGTGATCACCAGTGTGCAGGAAAGCCTGGTGGCGCAAATGGATATACAGGGCATCTATGACCTTGTTGGTGAAAAGATGAGGGAGATATTCAATGCGCAGGTAATTGATATTGTAACCTACGACAGGAAGACCAATATTATAGAAGACCGGTATGCCTATGAAAAGGGTGATCGTACCTTGTTGGGCCCTCGTGAACCACACGGATTTAGAAAGCATGTAATTGACAGTACCCAATTGCTGGTCATTAATAAGGATATGGACAAGCTCAGGTCACAATACGATAATACTGTTATTGTTGGCCAGGCTGCTAAATCCCTGGTATTGGTGCCAATGATGGCGGGAGGAGAAGTGACAGGTATTATCAGCCTTCAGAACCTTGACCAGGAAAATGCTTTTTCTGATTCAGATATAAATTTATTGACGACGCTTGTAAATAGTATGAGTGTCGCTCTTAAGAGTGCCCGCCTTTTCGATGAAACAACAAGGCTTTTAAAAGAAACCGAACAGCGTACAGGTGAGCTGGCAGTGATAAACAGTGTACAGGAAGATTTGGTCAGGGAAATGGATGTACAAGCTATTTATGATCTTGTAGGTAACAGAATCAGCGAATTATTTGATACACATACAGTCATCATACGCACGCTTGATGCAGGGAAGGGAATGGAACAATGGCGATTTGCTTTAGAAAGGGGTGAAAGGTTTTACAATGAACTACGCCCGATGATATGGGCAAACAAACAACTTATAGCTACACGTGAACCATTACTGATCAATAGCAATTACCTGGAAACCGCAAAGAAATATGGTGGAACAGGAGTTAGTAAAGGGCAGCCTCCGAAATCTGCACTATTTGTTCCCATGATCGTAGGTGATGTAGTGAAAGGATCGGTAAGCCTGCAAAATATTGATAAGGAAAATGCTTTTACTGAATCAGACCTAAGATTGCTGACCACTTTGACCAATAGCATGAGTGTAGCGCTTGAGAATGCAAGGTTGTTTGATGAAACTACACATCTTTTGGCTGAAGCAAAACAAAGGGCTACTGAATTAAGTACAGTAAACAGCATCAGCAAAGCTCTGGCTTCGCAATTAAACCCTGATGAATTAATAGAATTAGTGGGCAACCAGATGAAGGACCTGTTCAGGGCCAATATCGTGTACCTGGCATTGTTAAATCAAAAAACCAGGATTATTCATTTCCCTTACCAGTTTGGTGATAATATGTCGCCAATAAAATTGGGAGAAGGCCTGACATCCAAAATCATTCTTACCGGTGAACCTTTATTGATCAATAAAGATGTTGAAGAACTTAGATCTCATTTAGGAGTACAACGTGTGGGTATTCCGGCAGCATCCTACCTTGGGGTGCCTATACCAGTTGGGGAAGATATCATTGGGGTATTAAGTGTTCAAAGCACTGAACATGAAAACAGTTTCAATGAAAATGACCTCCGTCTTTTGTCCACCATAGCTGCATCAGTGGGTGTGGCTTTGCGGAACGCTAAGTTGTTTGAGGAAGTGAAACAGGCAAAACTGGAGGCAGAAGCTGCCAGTAAAGTTGCAGAGAAAGCAAATGAAGCCAAAAGTGCATTCTTGTCAACTGTAAGCCATGAATTAAGAACTCCTCTTACCTCTGTTTTAGGATTTACAAAAATCATCCGTAAAAGACTTGAGGATAAGATATTTCCTGCTCTTGACAGGAGTGATGGAAAGAATGAAAAAACAATCAACCAGATATCTGAGAATCTCAACGTGGTGATTTCTGAGGGTGAAAGATTAACTCATCTGATCAATGATGTTTTAGACCTGGCTAAAATTGAGGCAGGTAAAATGGAATGGAATTTCGAAAAGGTTTCTTTACCAGAAGTTGCAGAGCGGGCTATAATGGCAACATCCTCTTTATTTGAACAGAAATCACTTCAACTAGTAAAAAATATAGATACCAACATTCCGGAAATATCAGGTGACAGGGATAAACTGATCCAGGTGATCATCAACCTCATCTCCAATGCGGTAAAATTCACTGATTCAGGTTTCGTGACTTGTGATGTTTACCGCAAGAAGGATGAATTGATTGTCAGTATAACAGATACCGGTATTGGAATAGCAATGGATGATTATTCGGCAGTTTTTGAACAATTTAAACAGGTAGGTGGAGATACACTAACGGACAAGCCTAAGGGAACAGGCCTTGGCCTGCCTATCTGTAAAGAGATCGTTGAACATCATGGTGGCCGGATATGGCTTGAAAGTGAAGTTGGAAAAGGAAGTACTTTTTCTTTTGCATTGCCTGTAATTCAAACAGAAAGTGTTCAACCCATACATTTAAATGAATTGGTAAAGCAACTTAAAGTGCAAATGGCCCAGTCAACCATCCAAATGGATGGACAAAATTCGACGATACTTATAGTGGATGATGAAGAAGCTATACGCTCATTACTACACCAGGAATTAAGTGAGGCTGGCTATTTGATTGAAGAAGCATCAAACGGCAAAGATGCACTCGAAAAGATCCGGGTAAATAAGCCTGATCTTATCATATTGGATGTAATGATGCCGGAAATGAATGGATTTGATCTTGCCGCTATATTAAAGAATGATCCACAGACAATGGATATTCCTATTATCGTATTGTCCATTGTGCAGGATAAGGCACGGGGGTATCGTATAGGAGTAGATCGTTATCTCACCAAGCCAATTGACACAGCACAATTATTTACTGAGGTGGGTAATTTATTGGAACAGGGTAAAAGCAGGAAAAAAGTTATGGTTGTAGATGAAGATTCAGCTGCTGTTAGATCATTGACAGATGTATTGCAGGCAAAGGGTTACCACGTAGTGGAATCAGATGGGACTGCCCTTGTACAGACAGCTATAGATACCCAACCAGATATTATAATACTCAATTCAGTGCAATCAGGTAAAAATGAAATGGTACAGGCATTACGCTTTGAGAAAGGGCTGGAAAATGTTTTATTCTTAATGTACCAGTAAACTACTTACTAACTTTTTAAATTGAAGAAATGGAAAAGAAACTATTGATCGTAGACGACGAGGCCCATATAAGAATGTTAATTGAACAAACATTGGAAGAACTTGAAGACGAAGGAGTCAATTTTTTGATGGCTGAAAACGGTGAACAGGCACTGGAACTTATTCAATCTGAAAACCCTCAACTTGTATTTTTAGATGTGATGATGCCCAAAATGAATGGTATGGAGGTATGCCGCAGGGTAAAAAAAGAATTATCCATTGACGTTTATATTGTACTGCTTACAGCTAAAGGGCAGGAACTTGACCGATTGAAAGGGCAGGAAGTAGGCGCTGATCTGTACATGACCAAGCCTTTTGATCCTGAGGTCATACTTGCCAAGGCAAGAGAGGTACTCGAGTTAAGCAACTGATCCCAACTAATATTATAAATGGCAAGGATAAGTTTAAAAAATATTGTAGGCAAGAAGGCAGATACGTTATCAGCTATTCCACTTTTACTGGATAGCCTTAAAGCAGATGTATGGATAGAAGATGTCAAGGGAAATGTGCTTGCAGGTTCCCAGAATAATTCACCTGAATTTCAATATCCCATTCTTTATGAAGAGGAATTATTAGGTTGGGTGAAAGGGGATGCATTAGCAAAAACAATTCATAACCTGCTTGAACAACTTGTGCAAAAGGAAGGAGAAAAAAAGAAATTAGGGACTGAAGTACTCAACCTGTACCAGGAAATAAATCTCATTTTTAATTTCTCCGAAAAGCTGGCTAAGACCATCGATGCTCCTGCAATTTGTGCTATTACCCTTGAAGAGGCAACTCATGTGATCAGAAATGATGACGGGGTAATTGTTTTATGGGATGAAAGGGAAAAAAGACTGAATGTTATTGCCTCTACAGGCGATGAATTCTTTCATACAGAGGTCATTAATTTACAGGTACCCTTATTAAGTAAGATTATTATCAGCGGTCAATCGGAAATCATTACTGATACTTCGGCCTTAGTTGAAAACGGTATTGTGCTACCTGCTATACAATCCATTATTTATTCTGCATTGAAGGTGAAGCATAGAGTGATGGGAGCCATTATACTTGCCAGCAACGAATCTGTTCAATATACAGCGGCAGATCTTAAATTATTGACTACCCTGGCTTTGCAATCTTCGGGGGCTATTGAAAGTGCATTGCTTTATGAAAAAAATATTAAAGAGGCTAGGGAAAGTGAAGAGGCTATGCGCAAAGTTTACGAAGTTACAGGCAAGTTCGTTCCCTATGAGTTCATTGGTGCTCTTGGGCATAAGGTAATCACTGATGTGCATTTGGGT
Source organism: Flavisolibacter ginsengisoli DSM 18119 (assembly GCF_900129295.1). Classification (GTDB taxonomy): domain Bacteria; phylum Bacteroidota; class Bacteroidia; order Chitinophagales; family Chitinophagaceae; genus Flavisolibacter; species Flavisolibacter ginsengisoli. The sequence goes on along the minus strand of NZ_FQUU01000002.1, from coordinate 404,556 downwards.
GAGCACGTAGAAAAAATTGTAACTGTATTGTTTTCTGATATCAGGGATTATACTACACTTTCAGAGAAGATGACCCCGGAAGAGAACTTTAGTTTTGTATGTTCTTTTAATGAGCGAATGGGACCGATTATCAGGCGCAACGGAGGATTTATTAATCAGTATTTAGGTGACGCCATTATGGCCATATTTCCCGGGAATGCATTGGATGCACTGCAAACTGCCATTGAAATGAGGCGGGCATTGGAAGAGCTAAATGCAGAAAGAAGATTAATGGATCTACCGTTTATTCAAATGGGTGTAGGCATGCATACAGGACCTTTGATAATGGGTATCACTGGCGATCATCACAGGCTTGATGCTACTACTATTGCTGATACGGTTAACACAGCGTCACGAATAGAGAGCCTGACCAAGTATTATAAAGCAGGCATCATAATCAGCGAAGCCAGCTTCCGCCAATTGCATGATATTTCAGATTTTCACCTGAGGCACCTGGGATTGGTGCAATTAAAAGGTAAGCAAGAAGCAATTGGCATATATGAATGCTTTAGCGCGGATACTGAAATGGAGAGACATTTTAAAACGTCCACATTGGCAATATTCAATGAAGCAATGATGTACTACGTCAATCAGTCTTTTGAAAGTGCTCGTAAGGCATTCCAGGAGGTAATTGAATTACATCCTTACGATAAGACTGCAGCTTTCTTTATGCAAAGATCAGAAGAACTGCTTGAGGGAGTAAATACCGATAGTCTTGTTGGAATAGTTAAAATGGCAGAGAAGTAAAATGGCAACTGAACGTAATAGCTCTTAGGTAAGTTTCAAAGAAATATCTATTTTTTAAAAGGGTAAGCCTGAAATGGAAAGCAGTAAGGTTTATTACTTCCGGTCTGGAATAAATATCCCAACTGCTTGCTCACTTAAAAGTTGTACCTGGATTATTTAGGCACTCTATATACAGGGTATTGTAAAAATGCAGGTTCGAAAAAGGGAGAATTCTGAAAAACAAAGTTTAATTGGGCGCCTCCATTTTTGGCAAAAGTTGAATCTGAAATCTTTTTTTCATTTAACCTGATTCTTATATCAGGATGTTTGTTGAGGTATTCTGCTGCAACATCTTCAAAATGATAATCTGAGTAGCCTTCTTTTTGCCCAAGTATTGGGTCAAAGAAATTCCAGGTAAAATAACTATCCTCGGCCTGTGGCTCCAGCGTTTCGATCAAAAACCGATTAGCAGGCTGATTCATGGGTATATAGTAATCTCCTTTCCGGAATTTCATTTCTTTTGTGTTCACAGATATCTTTACATTGGTATTAGGGTGATGTCCTTCATAAGGCCTTGGGCTGGCCTGGTACCCTTCTATTTTATACCATTGCACTATTAATGTAGTATCCCTGGTAAGCTTTCGTAATTGAACCTTATTAGCCTGGATTCTTTCAATTACTTTCCACCATCCCTGGGGAATAATATAAGCAGCAGGTGTGCGAATATCAAGGGTGTCTGCATATTCATTATAAAATGGAATCTTTCTTTCAAATGGTTTATTGCGATCATAATAAAGCCTGGGTAATCCTGATACTTCACTGGTTTTATGACCAGCTTCATACCCTTTGAAGTTTATATTCACTGATTTGGCTTTGTCAAGTTTCCATGCTACTGGAAAGTTCTCCTGGATGCATATGTCTTTTTTGGTTTGTTCTCTTAAAGAAATAATTTCTTTATTGTTCTTTGATGTGAACTCAATAAAGCATTCCATTAAAGCACTGGTAGCTTCCACTCTTTGCTTATAAGATTTCAGCATATGAGTTTCTGGAGTAAAGCTAAAGGTGTTCCATAAACTAGTGTACCCGCTACTGTAACGAGGGCTGTCCCAGAATTCAGTCCATCCCTTTTCGGGTGTTTCACTGAAATGGTTAACATAAGGAACAAGGTCAAATCCTTTACCCTTCATTAAAGTATAAAGTGTAGGTTCAAATTGTTTATTTAGGTATTCCCCCATTTTGCCACCTAACTTATTGTGCTGGGAAGTAAGTAAGGTCATTATGTGCTGGTAGTCAGCTCCATTGCTGACATGATTGTCTACAAAGACTTCCGGGTCAAGGTAATGGAAGATATTTGTGAAAGTGAAAGCTTCCTTTGAGTCACACTTAATGAAATCACGGTTAAGATCCAGGTTTTCTGAGTTACCACGGAATCCAAATTCCGCCGGGCCATTCTGATCAACCCGGTAATCCGCACTCCTGTTTAAACAACCACCTATATTATATACCGGAATAATAGCTAGCACAACATTTCCCGGTAATTTGTAACGGTTCTCCACAATATCCCTTACCAGTACCATACTGGCATCAATACCATCAGGTTCGCCCGGATGAATGCCATTATTGACAAATATGATACTCTTCTTTTTAGCCTTTATAGAAGCTATGCTAAAATCCTTATCTGCAGAAACCATCACCAGGTGTAAAGGGTATCCAGCATCTGTAGGACCCATTTCCTGCATTTTAACTATTGGAGATACAGCATCCAGGTTTTTCCACCAGTTTATGATATCATTATAAGTGGGGGTTTCTGTTCCATTAGTACGTTCAAATTGTGTTGAGATCTTTTGGCTGAAGACCAGCAAGGGTAGATTCAATAAGAGTGTAAGGATCAACTTTCGCATAATGCTAAGATAGGAGTTGATACCCAGACAGCTAACCTTGTTGTGGAAGGGGCATAAAAAAAGTCCCGCTGTAGGCAGGACATAATATAATCACAATGAAAATAAGCTTATGCTAATACATTCACTCTTTTGGACAATTTGCTTTTCAGATTGCTGGCTTTGTTTTTATGGATCACTCCACGCTTTGCCAGTTTATCAATCATAGATATTACTTCAGGCGTTTTTTCACCTGCGGCAGCTTTTTCAGTAATAGTTCTTAGGTCGCGAATAGCATTACGGGTAGTTTTTCCGTAATATTTATTTCTTTCGCGACGCCTAGCAGCCTGACGCATATCTTTCTTTGTTGCCTTATGATTAGCCATGTTCTTTTAATTTCGGACGGCAAAAGTAGGGTAAATAAATGAAAACTGGCAAAAAGATGGTAAAAAAATAGGGATTTTACACCCTTTTAAGAATCCTTAAGGAATATCTACCTACAAAGGATTAATTCCTCATATACTATATCTGGCTAGATATGGAAGAGTTGTCTATTTAGGGACATGAAGAAGTTCATAAATCTCGAAAGATGTTCTATTTGTTAATTATTCCTTTGGTACACCATAATTTTTGGTAAATGGTTAATTATGATCAGTATAGGCATTTAAAAACTTAATAGGTGTTTAACTAACTGATTGACCTCACAACTTTTTAAGCGATATTTGCGTTCCCAAATTCAAACTTCCTTTCATGAAGGACTTTTCCTACATCACTCATTCACACCCGGCTTACATTGAGAGCCTTTATAATGATTTTAAACAAAACCCTGAAAGCATTGATCCCGAATACCGGAAATTCTTTGAAGGTTTTGATTTTGCCTTTTCCAACAATATTAATGGCCAGGCTGTAGCAGCTCCAAAAGAAGAAAAGGCTGTAGATGCAAGCAAATTGCAGAAAGAGTTTTCAGTATATAACCTTATTCAGTGTTATAGAAAAAAAGCACATCTGGTGGCCCGGACCAATCCCATCCGTGAAAGGAAAGATAGGGGTGCAAACCTGGATTTGAAGTATTTTGGGTTAACAGAAGCAGATCTTACGCAAAATTTTGCTGCAGGCCAGTTTGTGGGTATACCTGGTGCATCACTCCAACAGATAATAGAACGACTTCAAAAGATCTATTGTGGCCATATAGGAATAGAATACCAGTATGTGGTAAACCAGGATAGAATGGAATGGCTTCAGAGGGAAATAGAAACTACACTTCAAAACCCGGTTCCCCTGGAACAGAAAAAACGCATCCTGGATAAACTTAATGAAGGGGTTATTTTCGAAAAGTTTCTTCACACCAAGTATGTAGGACAGAAGCGTTTTTCACTGGAAGGAGGGGAGACAACAATTGCCGCACTTGATGCAATACTAACTGTAGCTTCTAATAATGGCGTTCAGGAAGCTGTAATAGGAATGGCCCACCGGGGTCGTTTGAATGTGCTGGCTAACATATTAGGTAAAACCTATGAACAAATATTCAGTGAGTTTGAAGGAACGGCCATTCCAGATCAAACCATGGGCAGTGGGGATGTTAAATATCATCTTGGCTTTAGTAGTGAGGTAGAAACAGCCAGTGGCAAAAAGATGCATTTAAAATTAACTCCCAACCCCTCTCACCTGGAAGCTGTAAACCCTGTAGTATTGGGTTACTCCAGGGCAAAAGCGGATGTACTCTATAAATCAGAATTCGATTCTGTACTTCCTATATTAATTCATGGCGATGCATCAGTTGCCGGCCAGGGAATAGTTTACGAGATACTTCAAATGAGTAACCTTCAAGGGTATTATACAGGGGGTACAATTCATTTTGTCATCAATAATCAAATAGGATTTACAACAGATTTTGATGATGCCAGGAGCTCAGATTACAGTACTTCCATAGCTGCCACAATTCAAGCCCCGGTTTTTCATGTGAATGGAGATGATCCGGAAGCTGTGGTTAAATGTGTTGAAATTGCTACCCGCTACAGGCAGGAATTTAATTCTGACATTTTTATCGACATGGTTTGCTATCGCCGCCATGGACATAATGAAGGTGATGATCCTAAATTTACGCAGCCGCAGTTATATGCCTTGATTGATAAGCATGCCAACCCCCGGGAGGAATACGTTCAGTATTTGTTGAAGAATGGAGAAGCCGATGCGCAAACTCTTGCAAAAGAAATGGAAAAGAAGTTTTGGGCTGATCTGCAAGAGCGTTTGGATGAGGTAAAACAAAATCCCCTTCCTTATAATTACCAGCAGCCAGAACTGGCATGGAAAAGCCTGCGTAAGGCCAATGTTCAGGATTTTGACCAATCTCCTGTTACTGCAATAAGCGAAGATGATTTTATGCGCCTATTTCAAGGACTCATGAAATGGCCAGAAGGATTTAAACCTTTAAGGAAAGTTGAGAAGATTTTACAGGAAAAAGTAAAGCTTTTCGATGCAGAGAAAAAAGTTGACTGGGCTACAGGTGAACTATTAGCGTATTCAAGTTTGCTCATTGAAGGAAAAGATGTAAGAATGAGTGGTCAGGATGTCAAAAGGGGTACCTTCTCTCATCGTCACGCAGTAATCTATGATGAAAATACAAACAAGGAACATAATCGTTTAAACAGTTTCCAGGATAAACAAGCCGAGTTTAGAATATATAATTCCTTGTTAAGTGAATATGCAGTATTGGGCTTTGAATATGGGTATGCCCTTGCAAGCCCCAATTCATTAGTAATTTGGGAAGCGCAATTTGGTGATTTTGCCAATGGTGCACAGATTATTATAGACCAGTTTATATCATCTGCAGAAACCAAATGGCAACGCATGGATGGTGTTGTACTATTGCTTCCTCATGGCTATGAAGGGCAAGGACCTGAACATAGCAGTGCCCGGCTGGAAAGATTTCTGCAATCATGTGCCGAGTTAAATATGGTTGTAACTAATATAACTACTTCTGCAAATCTCTTTCATGCATTACGTCGCCAATTAGCATGGCCTTTCCGAAAGCCATTGATTAACTTTTCACCTAAAGCAAATCTCCGTCATTCCGGAACTTATTCTGCTGTTTCAGAGTTTACGAATGGAGGTTTCAGGGAAGTCATTGATGACAATACAATCCAGGATCCCACAGAAATTAAAAAGGTTTTATTCTGTTCTGGTAAAATATATTATGATCTTGCTGAAAAACAGGCTAAAGAAAAAAGGACAGATATTTCAATTGTGAGACTTGAACAGATATATCCATTACCATTTCCACAATTGGAAGCTTTGTATAAAAAATATAATAAAGCCACCTGGTTTTGGGTACAGGAAGAGCCTCTTAATATGGGAGCCGCATCTTTTCTTCAAATGAACCTGAAGACGATAAACTTTGGTATCATCAGTCGTCAGCCAAGTGCCTCAACAGCCAGTGGATATAGCAAGGTACATGCTCAGGAACAAGCCGAAATAGTTGAAACTGCCTTTGCTATTTAAGAGGTTATATTAATTATATTATGCTTTAGGTAAGGAGTTTAAAGAAATCAGGTAACAATAAATAAGAAGTTTAATAGATTTGGCCGGCTATATATCATAAAGCAGCCAATAATTAAGGATTTAAAGAAACATCTGAAACAAGGAAATCATGATCGATATTAAAGTACCAACAGTTGGAGAATCTATCAATGAAGTGACCCTGGTGAAGTGGTTAAAAAATGATGGTGACTATGTAGAACGTGATGAAGTGATAGCTGAATTAGAAAGTGAGAAAGCTACTTTTGAGGTCAATGCAGAAAAAGCAGGATTGTTGAAAACTGTGGGTAAGGAAGGTGATACCTTGAATATTGGTGACGTATTAGCTCAGATAGATGAAACAGCAGTAAAGCAAGAATCTGCAAAACCTGCTACAGTTGTAAAACCTGCACCTGTCCCGGAAACCAAGGTTGCAACTGGAGAACCAAAGCCTACAGCAGAAGTTGCACCTCATTCCCATCCTTCCGTAATTGCTCCTGCAGATGTAAAAGCAACCCCGGTAGCATCAGCAATCATTGCAGATAAAAAAGTAGATCCCAAAAGCATTCAGCCAAGTGGGTATAATGGAAAGATTTTAAAAGACGATGTTTTAAGTGCTTTAGAACATCCCGGTAAAAGGCCTGGTACGGAAGCTTTTACAAGGGAAGAGAAAAAAGAAAAAATGAGCAACCTGCGCAAAACTGTAAGCCGGAGGTTGGTAGAAGCCAAAAATACAACTGCCATGTTAACCACTTTCAATGAAGTGGATATGAGCAAGGTGATGGCTATTCGTACACTGTATAAAGATAAATTCAAAGAAATACATGGAGTAGGTCTTGGGTTTATGAGCTTTTTTACAAAGGCCGTTTGCTTTGCTTTACAGGAATGGCCAGCTGTTAACGCTTATATAGATGGAGACTCGCTGGTCTATCATCAATATTGCGATATTTCCATAGCTGTTTCTGCACCAAAAGGTTTGGTAGTTCCTGTAATAAGAAATGCTGAGAGTTTAAGCATGGCTGAAATTGAAAAGAAAGTTGTGGAATTGGCAACAAAAGCCCGGGATAATAAATTAAGCATGGAGGAAATGCAGGGGGGGACCTTTACAATTACCAATGGTGGTGTATTTGGTTCATTGATGTCTACTCCGATAATTAATATTCCCCAATCTGCTATATTAGGTATGCATAAAATAGAGGAAAGAGCTGTAGTGGTTGATAAACAAATAGTTATCAGACCTATGATGTACCTGGCCTTGAGTTACGACCACCGTATTATTGATGGAAGAGAATCTGTTTCATTCCTGGTTAGGGTAAAAGAATTATTAGAAAATCCTGAATTGTTATTATTTGGAAAGGATCCGGTAAAAACTTTATTGGAATTATAATTTTTATTTCAATAAATCTGCTAAAAGCTATTTGTAGCCATTTCTTATTCTTATGAGCAGATTCTATTCCTGGTTAAATGCTTCACAAGAATTTGTTTCCATGTATAAGGGCGAGGAGCCTTTTGCTTCGTTTATTAAAAAACAGTTTGCAAAACATAAAAAATATGGATCTACAGACAGGAAGAATATCAGCCAGCTTTGTTATGGGTTTTTTAGATTAGGAAAGGCTTTTGAGGAACAACCAGTAATTGATAGGTTACTTATAGGAGTTTTTTTGAGTTCAAGGAGTTCAAATGATGTACTGCAAGAGATAAAGCCCTTATGGAATGAAAATATTACATTAAACACTCATGAAAAGTTTTCCTTTCTACAAGCTAAAGAAGAGTTATCTAAAGTTTTTCCACTTCACCATAAATTAAGTAGTAAAATCGATCGCGAGGTATTTCAAATTTCCATGTTCCATCAACCCTTGTTGTTCATTAGGGTTCGGCCAGGAAAAATTGATGTTGTCGAGCAAAAGTTGAAAGCGGCAGCTATTCAATATAATAGAGTAAATGATAGTTGCCTTGCTATTGCTAATAGTTCAAAAGTCGATGCTGCAATTCACTTAAATCGGGATGCTGTTATCCAGGATCTCAACTCTCAAAAAGTGTTAGATATTTTGCCTGGATATATTCAGAGTGATCGGCCTTTTGGTGCATGGGATTGCTGTGCCGCTAGTGGAGGAAAATCTATTTTGCTAAAAGATATGTATCCGCAGGTGGAATTAACTGTTTCTGATATTAGGGAAACAATATTAAGAAACTTGCATCAACGTTTTAGTCAGGCAGGAATCAAAGACTACCATTCTTTTGACGCCGATCTAACCCAACCAACATTTATTCTTAATAAGACATTTGATCTTGTGATCTGTGACGCTCCGTGTAGTGGATCCGGAACCTGGAGCCGAACACCAGAGCAGCTGGCTTTTTTCAAAGAAGAAACAATTGACCATTATAACAAACTTCAAAAAAGTATTTCATTAAATTCCAGTAAATCAGTTAGAAAAGGAGGGTACTTTTTGTATATAACCTGTTCAGTATTTGAAAATGAAAACGAAGATATTGTACAGTTCCTCCAAAGTCATAGTTCTTTAAAGTTGTTGTGTCAACAATATTTTATTGGTTATGATAAAAGTGCTGATACCTTGTTTACCGCTTTATTTACATTATAGTTTGATGAATTGCATGGTTCCAATTCTTGTATTACTGTCATATACGGTAATATAATATTTACCTGACGCCAAATAAAATACAGGTATTTCAAAAATCGCCAATCCATTGGATTTCGTTGTTTTTCTTTCAAACACCAATTGACCTATAGAATTAGAGATCCTTATTGTTATATTTTGAGATACTGTCGGTGTCGTTAATTTTATGGTAAGGGGTCCTTTGGTAGGATTGGGTGCAATTGTAAAACTGTTCTGGCCAGAAAAACAGTTACCTGGTATATCTACAGAAGTTGTGTCAATATAACCACCTTTTAAACCATTGGAAGAACTATCAACCATTTGTTTAATCCTGTAGGTTAAAAGCCCCGCCGGCAGATCTCCCAGGTCGTCTTCAAACTCATTTGTTTGGGTGCTGAAAGTTTTATTTGAGGCTCTGACTTCCCCTATTTTAATAAAGTTGTTTTGTCCTGAAAATCTTCTTTCTATTTCATATTTCATTGGAGCAATATCCTTACTTGTCCAGCTTATCCTGGCTTTGCAACCGTTCAACTGCACCGAAGATGTAGCCAATTCATTTAATAGCAATAAGGTTGCCTTTGTCATATCCGGAATGCCAAACCCAATTGTATCATTTGGATTAGAGGCCCTGCTACCTGAGCGCCGTAGTGCATCTATGATCTGGATATTATTAAATTCTGGAAATCCCTGCCATAGACAAGCCGTAAGCCCGGCTAGATTTGGACAGGCAAATGAGGTACCATTTCCAGTGCCTATTGTATTGTTTGGAAGTTGAATTACTGTAGCTACGCCTACCGAAGCTACATCTGGTTTTACTTGCCCATCGGAGGAAGGCCCTCTGCTGGTAAAACTGGCTGGCAATCCTGAGGCAGTAACTGCTCCTACAGCCATCACACTATCTCCATCAGCTGGAGTGGTGATCTTTCCCCAAGTGCCAGCTCCTTCATTTCCTGCTGAATTAACAACCAGAATTCCCTTTTTTGCCGCCATATCAGCTCCAATAGCTGCCATAGTAGTATTGCCATTCATGTCAGCATATGTGTGATCAAATGCAGGATTATCAAATTGTGAGTAGCCTAGGGATGAGGAGATCAAATCACCTCCGGCACTGTCAAGTCTTTCTGCTGCACATACCCAATTGTGTTCTTCAATAAGATTCTCAGAAGTGGCATCTTCGCTTCTGAAAAGATAGAAAGAAGCTTTTGGAGCTGTGCCTACAAATTGGCCTGGAATGTTAGCTGCAATAGTAGAGAAGCATTCCATTCCATGTTGGTTGTCTTCATTTACGCTGGCTTCCCTGGCTACAAAATCCCAGGTGCCTAATATTTGTCCGTTTGCCCGAACACTATCAAAGGCTTTAACATTCAGGTAATTCAAATAACCTGCATCTAGCATTCCAATGATCATGTTCTCACCATGTAAACCTATGTTGTGCAGAAACTGACCATTATGAATATGCACCTGTGCCTGGGATGCGCCATAATCATAATGATCCGCAGATATCCCATTTTCTCTTTGAGAAATTGATGGGGTTTCCAAGGTGTTTTCAGGTTTGATACGACCTGCTGAAAATCTGGCCCCAACAGGTTGGGAGCTTTTTACAAAAGGGAAGTTATGTATTTTCACTAATGCAGTAGCATCGGTGGTTTGAATACTTACAGAGTTAAGCCACTTAGATACATTCAATATAGTTACATTTCCTACCAGCTTAATGCTATCTAAATATGCTGGGGTTACTGGAAGATCCGAACTATCTATTGCAATTCCATACTTTGATCTTCTTTCTAAAGCTCTTTCAGAGAGATAAACAGAAGGATTACTAATTGAGAAGGGATTGTTGCCTTTATTTTTAAATTCTATTACAAACCTGGTAGATTGAGCCTTTGATAATTGTGTTATAATAAGGGCTACCAATAAACACAGGGCAATTTTTTTCATTTCAATTATGATTGATCATTCTTCTCTTTACACCAAAACCAGTTTTAGTGCCGTCATCACTGCCATTAGTGATCTTGTACTGATATTCCCATAATACGTATTCCTGGTACACAAGACCAATACCTGGAGCATATTTATCAATCATTAAAGACCTGGAGCCAAAAGGCAGTTCTGGATTTAATACATCAATTCTATTGCCATTATTGTCTTTTGTTCCATATGTCCAGTTGCCGTTTACAAATTCATACGTTCTGCCCTGGCCTGCTGGTACAGCTATGCCATTCAATGTCAGTGGTTGATTGGTCCTGTTATACAATGCCAGTATGGAAGTATTAGGAGTTGGGGTTGCAGCAGAAACCCGTATAGAATCGGTTGCAGTTCCCCTTAGATATACGGTCGTTTTTCCAGATACATTGACAGCATTTTCAGCAACCGTAACAGTATCAGCAAGGTTTGAATAGTCTATTCCTGTTACTGTTACTACATTATTCAAAGCTGTAGAGTTATAGGTAAAAACATCGTTTACTTTAGAATAAGTGTAAGCCCATATATCCATCCTGTTATCATTACTAAAGTTATACATGGTACTGTAAGGCTCATCTGGCAAGTAGAGATTGCCATTCCAGGTAGTACCCTCCCGTAATGGTAAAGCAAGTTTAACAAAACGAAGGTTATTATCGTTAATTTCAACTGTTGAGGCAGTAGGAGTGATGAAAAAAGTTCCGCTGCTAAACCTTGGTTTGGTACCATTGATATCCTGCATAAATCTTGTTACCCGGTAACTTGTCCGGCCCATTGCGTCCATGAACTTATCATCAATAGTGTCTTTTTCAATATATGAATGGATCTCTTCATTCCTATTAAAATTGGTGAAAACCAGCGAATCTGTTTGGTAGGTAATTGTTTTACCTACTTGTAAAGGGAGGACTTCAGTCAGGCGGTCAGTTTCATAATCATGGCCATCTAAAACTTCAGATTCTTTTTTGCAGCTAAAAATTGTAAAAGTCAGAATGGCAATACTAAAGCAGTAAGTAAGATTTGCTCTCATAAGTTATATGGATTCATAAGCTATCCCTGGCTATTAACCAGTAGATATACCAAGGCTAAAACTAATAAAAAACAATGAAGTTGGCAAGCCTTTGGGGAATGTTGGTTAAGGTAAAATAGCTTAGAAAAGCTGCTAATATTACTGAATTTTCAATTCACGCTGAATGATACCACCTCCAATAACGTCATCGCCTTCGTAGAATACAGCGCTTTGCCCCGGAGCTATTCCTTTTGCTTTTTCATAAAAGCGAACCGAAACACCGTTTTCTTCTGGAATAATTGTAGAGTAAGTTCCTTTATCCTTATAGCGGATTTTTGTTATAACATCCTTCTCAACATCAAGGCCTGGGTATTTTATCCAGTTGATGCCAGTTACATTCATTTGTTCTTTTTCGAGGTCTTCCTCATCTCCTAAAATTACTGTATTTGTATCAGGATCAATAGCAGTTACATAGACTGGCTTCCCAAAAGTTATATCAAGACCTTTGCGCTGACCAATTGTATAAAAGGGGTAACCTTTATGTTGACCAAGTATCTTACCATCTTTATCAACGAAATGCCCACCATTCACACGATCCTCCAATCCTTCAATTTTTCGCTTTAGAAAGCCCCGATAATCATTATCCGGAACAAAACAAATCTCGTAGCTCTCGCTTTTTTTAGCAAGTTCAGGGTAGCCAAAATCAAGAGCCATTTGCCTGATTTGTGTTTTTCTATAACCGCCTAAAGGCAAAAGAGTCCTGCTTAAAAGATCCTGCTGTAAACCCCAAAGCACATAACTCTGGTCTTTGGTTTCATCAACACCTTTTGTAACCACATATCTGCCATTTTCATGTTGGTATACTGAGGCATAATGCCCTGTAGCTATAAAATCGCAACCCAAAGCATCCGCACGTTTTAATAATGCCCTCCATTTAATATGAGTATTACAAAGGACGCAGGGGTTTGGAGTCCTTCCTGCAATGTATTCGTTGACAAAATTCTCAACAACGAAACTTCCAAACTCATCCCTTATATCTAGTATATAGTGTGGAAATCCATGCTGCACCGCTGCCATACGGGCATCATTAAAACTATCCAGGTTACAGCAGCCTGTTTCTTTTTTTGATCCTCCACTTGCCGCATAGTCCCATGTTTTCATGGTTATGCCTACTACCTCATAACCTTCATTATGAAGCATTAATGCCGTGACGGTACTATCAATACCTCCGCTCATAGCAACTAATACTTTTCCTTTCCTGCTCATAATTTATTAGATATTAGCCTAAATAAAAGCTAACAAGCCCGCAAAGATAATAATAGTGCACTGTTTAAGACTTTACAGGGATGTTAAGGTGTGCAAAGCGATGTCCTGACTGGTTTTCCTGTTATACCAAGGTCACATACTTTCAAAAGTTCAAATAAGACAAGCAAATGGATAATAATAAGCTCATCAATTAAGCATTTATTATATGATGAATAATAATATTCAGAAAGCGATAAAATACAACTCGCTTCCGTAAATGACGGCTGTCACAAAAGCGTGTAATGATGGTCATATGAATGAATAGGGTTGGAAGATTAGATTTGGTTAAAGCGGTTTTATGGAAAAGATTTTACTTGTCATTAATGCTCACAAGCCAGATGTACAAGTTATCCGGTTTGCGAGTGATATTGCAAAGGATGCAGGTTCGAAACTTACCGGTGTGTTTGTTGAAAATGTATATTTCGAATACATCCCTTCATCTGATGAACCCGTATACGAGGTTTCTGCTGCAACAATTTCAGAAAGTACCCTTATTAAAGGAGGGATAATAACAGATATTGACTTATGCATTCGCATATTCAAAGAGCAGTGCGAAAAGAATGGTGTGAGTTATGAGCTATACCAGGATAAAGGTGAACCTATCCAGGAAATAATCTTTGAAAGTCGGTTTTCAGATCTTCTTATAATTGACCCGGCCCTTAGCTTTCAGAATAAGGAGGAAGATCTTCCCTCACATTTCACCAGGGAAGTGCTTCTTCATGCAGAATGTCCTGTTTTACTAACCCCTGGCAGGTTTGAAGAAATTAAGGAAGTAGTCTTTTGTTACGATGGTAGCGCATCAGCTGTCTTTGCTATTAAGCAATTCACTTACCTGTTTTCATTTTATAACAACAAAAAGGTTACGTTATTAGAAGTGGACCATAAAAAGGCAGTGGAATACAATGACTCTAAAAAGAAACTAATAGATCTGCTGCGTTGTCATTTTTCTTCTGTTCATTCAAAAGATTTGAAAGGAAATCCTGAGGAAGAGTTATTTAAATACTTTTTCAATAAAACAGGTATGTTGATAGTTATGGGTGCTTATGGGCGAAGTATGCTTTCTAATTTGTTTAAAAAAAGCGCTGCAGAACTACTATTTCGCATGGTAGATCTGCCACTATTTATTACACATATATAAACATATGTTATGAAAAAAATTATTGCAGCTTTTGATGGATTAAGTTTCTCTGAAAGTACTAAAGACTATTCCATTTTTATGGCTAAGCATATGGAAGCACACCTGGTTGGTATACTACTGGATGATGTAACCAGGCATAGTTACAGTGTGGCTGAATTAACAAAATATGCGGGTTCCTTTGATGATCACCTTGAGGAATTAAATCAGAAAGATAAAGACGCAAGAAACCAGGCAGCCGAAAACTTTGTAAGGGACTGTCAACAGGCTGGGGTGAATTATTCAATACACAGGGATAAAAATGTGGCTTTACAAGAACTGCTGCATGAATCAATTTATGCCGACTTGCTCATTGTCGATAGTAAAGAAACTATGACAAGGTTTGAAGAAATTCCACCAACACGTTTTATACGGGACCTGCTTACGGATGTTCAGTGTCCTGTTCTTGTAGTGCCATCAAGTTATAAACCGGTAGAAAACATTGTTTTCTTATACGATGGAGAACCCTCGTCAGTTCATGCAGTAAAAATGTTTAGTTATTTGATGCCTGGATTTAAAAATTTTGATATTGAATTTCTCTGTGCCAAGGGGGAGGATGAATCCCTTCATCTGCCAGAGAACAAATTGATGAAGGAATTTATGAAAAGGCATTACCCCAAAGCAACCTATGTGGTCATAAAGGGATTTATTGAAGATAAAATAGTCAGTTACCTGGCCCATCAAAAAAAAGAATCTCTAGTAGTACTTGGAGCTTATCGAAGAAGCCGGATGTCAAGATTATTCAGGCAAAGTATGGCAGATGTTTTACTAAACCATTTGAAGTTGCCACTATTTATTGCTCACAATAAATAACAATGATGTGCTTTTAGAAATTGATGATAATAAAACAATAGGAGATCTACAGGAAAATTTCAATGAAAGCTTCCCCTTTTTGAAAATTGAATTTTATGACCGACGGTATAGGTCAATAAAGGATTATCACCTACTATTCCCTCTTGCCCCCAATGTGCGTGTTGAAACTATCAGAAAGAAACATGATCCGGGGATTTGTACTATTAAATCATGGTATAGAGTAGAAACAGTGGAAGAGGACCTTTGGAACAACTTTGGGTTGGTTGCCCGGATTTACCATTACATTGGAAATAGGTGGGTGGTTTTAACTGGTGGAGAAACCCTATCGCCAAAACTAAAGCCCATATAATGTACAAAGTTTGTAAATCTATTTTCATGATGAAGAGGTAAGATGTTTTTTTGATGCCAGGACTATCCTAAAGAAGATTTAATGCTCTATAAATGTTAATCAAATGAAACCTTTTATAAAAAAATTTGAAGAAATACTGATCAATGATGTTTCAATTGTTGGCGGTAAAAATGCTTCGTTGGGAGAGATGTATAATAAGCTTTCGACCAAAGGAATTAAAGTGCCTCCTGGTTTTGCTACAACCGCGTTTGCCTTTGAGGCTTTCCTTGAATACAATCAATTAGCTGCCAGGCTTGAGAATATTATAACAGGCCTTGACAGGACGTTATTTTCTAATCTTAAAGAAACCGGTGCCAGTGCAAGAAAGTTGATAATGGATGGGGAATTGCCAAAAGATCTTAAAGATGAAATAGTAGAAGCTTATAATATTTTGGGGGCTGAAACTACTGTTGCTGTCCGTAGCAGTGCGACCGCCGAGGACCTTCCCCAGGCGAGTTTTGCTGGCCAGCATGAATCCTATTTAAATGTGAAGGGTGCCAATAATCTGCTTATGGCTATTAAAAAATGCTACGCATCGCTATATACTGATAGGGCCATAAAATACAGGGAGGATAAAGGGTTTGTCCATAGTAAGGTTTATTTATCTGTTGGCGTGCAGAAAATGGTTCGTTCTGATAAGGCATCTTCTGGCGTTGGGTTCACACTGGATCCTGAATCTGGTTTTAGGAATGTTATCCATTTAAGTGGTGTGTGGGGATTGGGTGAAAACCTGGTACAGGGAACCGTAACCCCGGATGAATATTATGTTTTTAAAACCTCGCTAAGGAATGGGAAAAACGGCATCATCCAAAAGAAATTGGGAACAAAGGAATTAACTATGGTATATGGTGAAACCCAAGGGGCTGGTACTATTAATGTAGAAACTCCTGTTGCCAGGCGTAATGAATATATACTGGATGATATTGAAATAACAAAACTGGCTAATTGGGCCTTGATAATTGAGGATCATTATCAAAAGCCAATGGATATTGAATGGGCAAAAGATGGCTTATCCGGTGAAATATTTATAATCCAGGCCAGGCCAGAGACTGTGCATTCATTAATTAATCCCATGCTATTCAGTGAATATAAATTGCTTTATAAAAGTGAAGTGCTATGCAGTGGGAATGCTATAGGCTCTAAAGTGGCAACAGGTATTGCAAGAGTTTTGCAGTCACCAAAAGAGATGGATAAACTTAAGAAAGGAGAGATACTTATTACAGATGTTACTAGTCCTGATTGGGATCCATTATTACAAAAATGTGCCGCTATCGTAACAAATAAGGGAGGAAGGACAAGTCATGCATCCATAGTTGCTCGTGAACTGGGTGTGCCGGCCATTGTTGGTTGTGGAAATGCTACAGAAATCATTAGGGATGGTGATGAAATAACTATATCATGCTGTGAGGGTAAAACCGGATATATCTATAAAGGGAAGATTGGCTACAGGATAAAAGAAACTGATTTTTCAAATATTAAGAAACCTAAGGTAACAAAGCCAATGTTAATAGTTGGTGACCCTGACCAGGCTTTCAAACTATCATTTTATCCCAACGATGGAGTAGGATTGATGCGGCTGGAGTTCATAATCAATCATTTTATCAAAGTACATCCTATGGCATTGATACACTTTGATAAGTTGACAGATGATATAGCCCGAAAGCAGATTGAAGAGCTGACTTCTTCCTATAAGGATAAGAAAAAATACTTTGTTGATAAATTGTCCCAGGGCATTGCAACCATTGCTGCGGCTTTTTATCCTAAAGATGTAATAGTTCGATTGAGTGATTTCAAATCAAATGAATATGCAAATCTTATAGGTGGTAAAGAATTTGAGCCGCATGAAGAAAATCCGATGATTGGATTTCGGGGTGCTTCAAGATACTATCACCCATTGTATAAGGAAGGGTTTAATTTAGAATGCCAGGCCATCAAAAAAGTAAGAAATGATATGGGACTGAGCAATATAAAATTGATGGTTCCTTTTTGCAGAACTATACAGGAAGCCCACAAGGTTTTGGATGTTATGATGGCGAATGGATTGGATAGAAATAAAGACCATTCTTTACAAATATTTATGATGGCAGAAATACCCAGTAATGTTTTATTGGCTGATAAATTCGCTGAATTATTTGATGGCTTCTCAATAGGTTCTAATGATCTCACGCAATTAACCCTGGGAGTAGACAGGGATTCGGAATTAGTAAGTGAGATTTTTGATGAACAGGATGATGCTGTGAAAATGATGATAACTTTGATGATAGATAAAGCGAAATATTGCCGTGTTAAGGTAGGATTATGTGGGCAGGCCCCAAGCGATATCCCGCAATTTGCACAATTTCTTGTAAGGAAAGGCATCGATAGTATTTCTTTTAATCCTGATGCTTTTTTGAAAGGAATTCAAAATATTATTGCAGCTGAACAAAAGCTTACTGTTCTTTTATAGCAGGCTAATTTTCATGATATATGAAAAGCCCTTTAAAAAAGCTAGAAAAGTATTATATAAAAGCAGTTAAGGATTTTAATAGGGAAGATGTACACCAATTCCGTGTGGAGCTAAAAAAATTTCGTGCACTGACCAGGTTAATATTTTACAATAAACAGGGATTGACCTTTAGAATTCCAAATGGACTAAAAGGTCTTTATAAGCAAACAGGTAATATAAGAAATCTTGAATTGCTACTGGAAAAGGTAATAAGCTTTTCCTTCAAATCTAAGGTGTGGCCAAAGTATTACATTTCTTTTATCGGATCAATGAAGCAGGCATACACTAAAAAAGCAGGAAAGTACAAGCATAAGAAAGCTTGCAAAACATCGGAAATTAATAAAGTAAATAATGCCCTGGATCAACTTGAAAAGCATAAAATAGAAGTATATGCATTTCACCAGGCAGGATTATTACAAAATCTGTTATTCATAGAGCATTTTGAAGATAATGATCTGCACCAGTTGCGTAAATTTTTAAAGGATATTCTTTATAATTGGAAGCTTATTAAACCCTTTATTGCTCCATTGCTTCCCTTTATTATTCAGAAAAAAAAGCAGATATCTAGCTTTACTGTTCTTTTAGGGGAATTCCAGGATATCTGTGTAGCATTGGAGTATGTAGATCATGAGTTTAAACCACATTTACCTTTTGCGGAGAAGCTATTGATTAAAAACTTTCGTGATGAACTGGAATTGCAAAAACTTCATCTAAGAAAGAGGATATTAAATACAATAGATCCGCAAGGGTTGCCCTGGCACTCAAATAATTTCAATAGATCATTTTACAATTACAAAATTGCTTTAACTTAATGTATTGCCTGATGCTAATAATAGCTTTTATTCCCATAAGCTACAAGGCCATAAGATGAAATGGTATAATTTAGAAATTGATACTGTTCTCAAACACCAAAACTCTTCTGCGGAAGGTCTTTCAACAATAATAGCAGGGAAGCGATTAATAGAAAGTGGGCCTAATTCACTTGAAGAAAAGGAAATAAGGCCAGCCTGGTATTTTTTCCTTTCTCAGTTCAAGGATTTCATGATTTTGATATTGATTGCTGCTGCCATTATTTCTGGAATAATAGGAGATAAAGCAGATACTATCATTATTCTAGTAATAGTATTATTAAATGCCATTGTTGGGTTTGTGCAGGAGTACAAGGCTGAGAAGGCAATGGAAGCCTTACGGAAAATGGCAGCCTCACATGCTACTGTTATGCGAGATTGCATCACTTTTATTATTCCTTCCGATCAAATTGTACCCGGGGATATTGTATTGCTGGAAGCAGGAAATACAATACCTGCTGATATGCGGCTACTTTCTGCTCATTCATTGAGAATTATGGAATCAAGCCTGACAGGGGAGTCTGTACCTGTAGACAAAATCACGAAACCCATCGCTAAAAATGATCTATCACTAGGAGATCAGTATAATATGGCTTTTAAAGGAACTCAGGTTATTAATGGAAGAGGAAAAGGGATTGTGGTAGCTACGGGTATGAATACAGAAATAGGTAAGATAGCCCAGATGTTGAAAGATAAAGAACTGCCTACTCCCTTGCAACTACGCATGGCAGATTTCGGGAAAAAGTTGTCTTACCTGATCCTGTTGATCTGTATTATTCTGTTTGTGGTAGGTTTCCTTGGAGGCGAAGAACCAATTAGGATGTTGCTTGTTGCCATCTCGCTTGCTGTAGCTGCCATTCCTGAGGCGTTGCCTGCATTGATTACAATTGCACTTGCACGTGGCGCTAAACGGCTTGTTTTAAATAATGTTCTTATCAGAAAGTTAGCTGCAGTGGAAACCCTTGGCTCAGTTACCTATATCTGCTCTGATAAAACGGGTACACTCACACAGAATAGTATGACTGTCGTGGAAGTATTTTCTTTTACAAATGTTCATCTTGGAAAAGAACATTTGCCCTTATTGAATGTTGCAATTGCTTTGAACCATGATGTCAGGATTTCAACTCAATATGATTTCATTGGTGATCCCACTGAAGTTGCAATAGTTAAATATTTTAAAGATCATTATTCAAATGATGATTATAATAGCCTGCATACTCAGTTTCCAAGGGTAATGGAACTGCCCTTTGATTCAGATAGGAAATGTATGACCACCATTCACAGTTTTGGGAAACAATACCTTGTAATAACCAAAGGTGCAGTTGAATCTATTACCGGGCGAATGGATGTTCATCACAAACTAAACTATTATTTATCTCAAGCTAATGAAATGGCTTCAAAGGGAATAAGGGTTTTATGTTATGCTTATCGCATAATGGATTCTATTTCTGAACCATTGGATTATAATTTAATTGAAAGAGATCTTTTGATGGCTGGTATCATTGGATTGATTGATCCTCACAGGGAAGAGATTCCTGAAGCCATTAAGGAATGTTATAATGCTGGAATAGTGCCTGTCATGATTACGGGAGATCATAGAGAAACTGCAGTTGCTATTGCTCAGGCAATTGGACTGAATTCGGATAAGGATATGGTTATGACGGGGGAAGAATTGTCCAGGTTGAATGAGAAGGAATATGAGCAAAGAGTGGAGAATATCACTGTATATGCCAGGGTTACGCCTGAGCAGAAATTGAAAATTGTAAAAGCATTACAAAAACGGTCACATTTTGTGGCGATGACAGGGGATGGGGTTAATGATGCTCCATCTTTAAAGAAGGCAAATATTGGAATAGCAATGGGCATAACAGGAACAGATGTCAGTAAAGAGGCCGCTGATATGATACTGCTTGATGATAATTTTGCGTCTATTGTAAAAGCAGTAAAAGAAGGAAGAAGGATATATGATAATATACGCAAGTTTGTAAAATACATCATGACCTGTAATGGTGCCGAGATCTGGACCATTTTTCTTGCGCCATTATTTGGGCTGCCTATACCATTATTACCTATTCATATCTTATGGATCAACTTAGTTACTGATGGGTTGCCAGGCCTTGCTTTGTCATCTGAAAAAGCAGAAAAAAATATTATGCAGCGACCTCCAAGGCCCACGAATGAAAGTTTATTTGCTGAAGGGATAACACGCCATATTATATGGGTAGGTTTACTAATGTCTTTTGTTACATTGGGAATTCAGGCATGGGCACTACATCAGCAAAATTCACATTGGCAGACTATGGTCTTTACAGTGCTGTCACTTGCACAATTAGCTCATGTGTTTGCTATCCGAAGTGACAACGAATTCATATACAAAAAAGGATTGTTTTCAAATAAAAATTTAACCTGGGTCCTGGTATTGACATTCATTTTACAGCTAGTGGTAATCTATTTGCCTGCTGCAAATAATATTTTTAAAACACAACCACTTTCTTTCAAAGAATTATCTCTTTGCCTGGTAGCAGCAGCATTAATATTCCATGCTGTGGAAGCTGAAAAATGGCTTAAAAAGAGAAGTATTATGCCGTAATTTCCAATTTATTATGAACCAAAATAATTACTGACCACACTCATAAGAAATGCTGACCACCGTCTTTGAATAGCGCATGCTGCAAGCATAGATTTGATATGTAAAAAATGATTCAGTAACATTAAAATTATTACTATGTCAAGCAGAGCCTTAACCAGATTGAGCATGACACCATCCATTTTTGATGACTTCTTCAGACCATGGAATGAATGGTTTGATAATAACGAATTTGCCAATAAAATGATGACTCTTCCAGCAGTTAACATAACTGAAAAAAAAGATCATTATGAAATGTCATTGGCAGCTCCAGGATTAAAGAAAGAAGATTTCAAGATCAATGTAGAAGGCAATATGCTAACTATAAGCTCAGAGAAAGAAGAAAAGAAAGAAGAAAAGGATGAAATGGTAACACGCAAGGAATATAACTACACTTCTTTTTCACGCAGTTTTACTCTTCCTGAGGATGTAAAACAGGAAGCCATTGATGCTAAATATGAAAACGGAGTTTTGATCCTTGCATTACCAAGGAAAGAGAATTCAAAGAAATTAACAGCAACAAAACAAATTGCTGTTCATTAGAAGGCCATCTACCGTATGGCTTATACCCTACAGAACAGCCCTGTCGCCCCTATGCGGCGGGGCTTTTTTTCAAAACAAAGCTTATTTTATGAAAGGCTCCATCAGGTTATGTTCCATTAAAAGTGTTGTGATCTCTGTTCACTTTACTTTTCTGTTATTAATTGGGTGGTTGATTGTTATGAACATCTATTCCGGCCTTCACCCTGGTCAAATGCTTTGGTCATTGCTTTTCTTTATTGCAATTTTTTTCAGCCTGGTCTTGCATGAAGTTGGACATGCATTGGTAGGTGCCCAGTTTGGCATTAATGCAAGATGGATCACTTTCTATCCTGTAGGCGGAATAGCAAGCATTGATAAATTACCAGATAATCCGGGCCAGGAATTGCCAATCAGTTTAGCCGGAGTATTTGTTAGTACTTTAATAGGATCAACCCTTGTTTTGTTTTCCGGGCTACCCTTTTCATTAAATGATATGAGGGCATATACTGGTATTATTGACTCATCTAATTTTATTTACAGCCTTGGCGTACTCAATATTGCCATTGCCGTCATTAATCTCATACCAGCGTTTCCTCTTGATGGTGGAAGAGTTTTCAGGGCCTTGCTCGGGTTTAAGTACAACTATATAAGGGCTACTGCCATAGTTGGTCATACTGGCCGCATTGTAGCATTTCTGCTTATAATAACAGGGCTGTTTAGCTACAACTTTTTTGTCTCCCTGTTAGGGCTTTATATTCTTGCATTTGCATCAGACGAGGCATCTTATTTTAATATAAATGAATTAGTAAAAGGCATATTTGTACGGGATGTGGTAATGTATGACTACAATAATATGAATGTCAGTACTACGATTAATGAAGCCGCTAATTTACTTGCGCAAAATCACAGCCGCTATTTCATTGTAATGGATGACAATTGGCCTGTTGGAATAGTAAATCGTATGGAGATCATAAAGGCAGTTGCAGAAATGAAATATGACACTACTGTAAGTGAGGTAATGAAAGAAAATACGCTATTCTATGATGCTTCCAAACCTGTTTTAGAGGTGATGGATGAACTTTCAGCCCATGAGGGTAAGATATACCCTGTAATGGAAGGAGACCATTTCATAGGTGTTATAAGTTTTCAAAACATCATTGAACATCTGATTTTGCAAAAATCAAAGACCCGGGAGTACCAGAAAGCACGGTCCCTTGCTGAATTGGTGTGAAATTGAAACGATTCGTATGCCTGCCACATTTATCAGACAGTTTAATTTTGAATGTGAATCCTGGAAAAGAATATTGTATTTCTTTAGGGAAGAAAATGTTTATTACCGCAATCGTTTATCTGAGATATTAAATGATGCTGTCAATGAAGAATTGTTAGAAAGGTCTGAATACTTCCAGGGAAATTTTATAATGAGTGATGAAACAATACACTGGCTTGTGGATGAGATACATCAACACATAAAATTCCTGAGTCAAAATATTGCCACAGATACTCAGATACTTGAATTAGTCATCAGGAACCACCAGAAATTAAAAAAAGATGTTGAGAAAGCTGAAGAAGTTCTATTCAATCTAAAAAAGGAATTTAATGAATTCCTGGCTGAAAGTGTCGTTGGTTATTACAATTAATTGATCATCTTTCGAAGTTTATTCTCATTCAGTATTATTATATGCCCTTCCATTATCTCAAGTAATTTTTCGGTTTTAAAATCACTTAATGTACGTATAAGAGATTCTGTAGCTGTACCAGCAATTGTAGCAAGGTTTTCGCGGCTGATATCTATTGTATAATGATCGTTTAGTTTTCGGTTATATTTTTCCATAAGGGTGATCAATGCATCTGCAACTTTTTTTCGCAGGGAATTATAGGCCAGGTTCAATAGCTGCTTTTCTTTTTCAGTTATATTCTTTGCCAGCAGTTGAATAAATTTATGAGTTACCTCCGGGTTAGTATTCATTAACTCTTCAAATTCCTCTTTTGGAATTTCAGCTATTTCGCACTCTTCAATTGCAACAGCCGAAGCTTTGTAGGATGTTCCTTCGAGTAAAGCTGTATACCCAAAAAAATCACCTTCGTTAAATAAGTTTACAACCAGTTCTTTACCCTCATCATTGGATTTAATGATCTTGACCTTACCTTTTTGGATATAATATAGTCGGGTAGGCTTGTTTCCCTCAGAAAATATAATCTGTTTCTTTTTATATCTATTGGTATTGCGGCCATCAATAAATTGTTGTAAGGCTTCTTTCCCCGAGGTAATGCTCATCAAGTGGTTGAACCCATGAATATCTGATGATATGGTAGATTTTAAAACTTCTACTTTTTTAAGCCTGCTTTCTATTGCATTTAAAAGGTCTGTGGCGGTAAATGGCTTTGGAATATAGTCATCAGCACCCAAGCCCATTCCTTTCCTAACTTCCGCGGGTTCTGTTTTGGCTGATAAAAATATAAATGGTGTACTCTTTAATTCAGGATTGTGCTGAATTACATGCAATACCCCATACCCATCCAATTCAGGCATCATAATGTCACAGACAATCAGGTCGGGTTTGTTAGCTATTGCAGATTCAACCCCTTTCAATCCATTCTCTGCCGTAAATACCCTGTAATTAGCCATTTCCAGGATCTCTGCCGTATTATCACGGATGTCTAAATTATCCTCAACGACCAGGATCTTTTTCATAATAATCAGGTATTAGAAAATGTGAAAGGAAAGACCTAAAAATTTATAATTGACTAAAATCCGTTTTATCCGTTTGGTATCTCGTTACCTGCAAGGTGAGCCTTTTTTCAAATCCTTCAGCTGATAAACATCAATTTTTAATTTGAGTTTACTCACTCAAAATTAAGCTATTCAAAAGGTTTATAATAGACTAGGACATCCTTTAATGTAAGGACCAGAAAAAATAAATAGTTCTAATTTGAGGAAGCAGATATTGTTACTCGTGGATATGTATTAATGATGAGACTAAATTTAAATCTAGTAATCAATATAAAAAACTTCAGTTTTAACTTATCATCTTAAATTCTATTTTGAATTTTTCCTTTGGTATTGACCGGTAAGTTCACCAAATGCAATTATTTGATCAGACATAGCTTTTTCAAGTTGTTTTTTACTACTGCCTGGGGGCAGATCGAGTATCCCATTCAGAGCATATACTTTAATATAATACTTGTGAATACCAGTGGGCGGACAAGGGCCTTCATAACGTGTTCTTCCAAAATCATTAATTCCGTTTATGCCATGGTTGAAACCTTCATGTATATGTTTAGTTATTGGAATATTCCATATAACCCAATGGACAAAAGGATTATACCTGGCATCAGGATCATCCATAATAATGGCAAGACTCCTGGCTTCATGGGGAATATGCTCAATTTCAAGTGGTGGGTTTGTATTCCTGCCATCACATGTATATTCTATTGGTATCATGTGGCCAGCTTCAAATGATGGGCTGTTTACATTTAATACCTTATAGTCAATTGCTTTTGAAGGCTCAAATTGCCGTGATAAGTTTGACATGTCTGAAATTTAGGTGTGTGAAATTCTATACTAAAGCAATACTTTAAATCTTAATGATACCAAAGCAAACCAATAATGTGAAGTATATCAATGAGCGTCATCAAAGAAAAGAATGATGCCTGTCATTGGCAGCAAGCATTAACAGTATTAAGTTTAAATAAAGGTCATTATGAAAAAGATTGCAACCATAGGTACATTGCATGATTTGTTGATATATGATACACGTAAGATCCTTTATTGCGAAAACCAGCTTATAAGCGCACTTCCGGGATGGATTGACAGAATAAAATCCGCTCGGCTGAAAGTTGTAATGGAACACTATCTTGTTTACATAAAATACCATGTAGATGGAATACTTAAATTTTTTGAACGAAAGAAGCTTATTGATTTCGATGTTCAGAATATTGTAGCGCAAGCTTTCATTGATGAGGTAAATGAAAAAATGAGCGATTGCAGAGATGCTGAAATAATTGATGCTCTTCTACTTTCCAGTATACAGGAAATGATTCATTATAAGATATGTGTGTATGGTACGATAGCTGCCTTTGCGCAAGTTCTTGATCTTGATATAACAGCTGCAGAATTTTATGCCAGTGAAAAGGACGAAAAGGATATTGATTCAAGATTAAATTTTTTAGCAGAACAGGAGATCAATCCGTTGGCAAAATCTCCCATCATTGATTGAATCTGCGATAATATCATTCGCCATAATACAACAAATGCAATGAAAGTAACATCATAAAAATTATACTTATAAAAGTATATAACTGCATTGTGTTTGTACTGATAACCATCATAAAACAAGTCAATAACAGTCATAGAAAACATAGAGTCGGTTAATGAGCTTTACTAAGGTTTTTCAATTAATATCTGGATCTTATAAGTGGCGGAATTTCTATTCTGCCTCTTCTTTTAGGCTAACCATAATCAGTTTATAGACGCTGATTAGTCATAAAATAAATTAACTGTATGTATTAGTTTAGTTCAAGTGATTTAAACTAAAATATTTTTAATGAAAAAGATAATTATAGCTTTCAATGGAGGGCATTTTTCTTCTGCAGGATTTGAGTTTGCCAGGAGAATTAATGAATTGCAACCAGTTCTTCTTACCGGAGTATTTATGACTGAGACCAGTTATACCAATTTATGGAGCTATACAGCGGGCATGGCAGGACCTGCCTTTGTTCCATTAGTAGAAGAAGTCCCTGACGTGGTGGAAAGTTCTATTGCTCAGTTTGAAAATATGTGTTTACATAATGGAATAACTTACCGAGTACATAATGACCAGGGTAAATTTGCTATTCCCGAATTGAAAAAAGAAACACGTTTTGCAGATCTTCTTATAATTGAGAGTGATGCGTTTTATCAAAATCAGGTAGGTGTAAACCCTATAGACTATCTCAAAGAGGCATTGCATGAAGCCGAATGCCCTGTTATGGTGGTACCTGGTAAATATGAGTTTCCGGAATTTAACATTCTTGCATATGATGGAAGCCGTGATTGTGTTTTTGCCATTAAGCAGTTTGCTTATTTATTTCCTGAGCTTTGTAGAAATAAAACGGTTTTGGTTTTTTCTAAGAATGATACCCAGGATCATTTGCCGGATGAAATATATATTGAAGAACTAGCAACGCAACATTTTACTGATCTTGAACTTTTAAAACTTGATGTAGATCCCAAAAAAGATTTTACCAAATGGGTGATGGCAAATCGCAATTCAGTTTTGGTAAGTGGATCATTTGGACGTTCTGCCATATCACAGTTTTTAAAAAGAAGTTTTGCAGAAGGCATCATTGAAGAAAGGCATATTCCTGTATTTATTGCGCATTTATAATTTCCTGAAAATATTCAAAACCAAATGGAATGATTTAACCGGCAAATTGGGGCGAAACCTTATTTTCTTCAAACCTCCCGGTTTTTTTATCCAGTGTTATTTTAAATACAATACCTGGAATAACCGTTTCATCATTGGAAGAGAAAGGCCAATTGCTGCCAAGATGAGTAGTTGAGCTGGAAAGAATGGGGAGCTGGCGGTTTACTAATAATTGCAAAGCTTTTTTCCTTTCTTCCTCATTTGTAATTTCTGAAAACTTTCCCCATCCAATTACGCTTCTCCAATTGGACATATCCTGGCGTTCATCTACCTGGACGCATACCTTCGGATTTTTCCGCATCATTTTTATTTTCATACCATCTTCAGAATGAACATACAGCGAATTGTTTTCATAAGCATAGCTTATTGGAACGAGATAGGTTTGATCATCTGCATGACAAGCCAGGTGGCCCAGGAGCTGATTTTGTAACACCTGTTCAATCTGCTCTGCTGTTAATTTTCCAAACATTTGGGTTGAAGTTTAATATAAATATTAATGGGTACAGTATGTACTTGTTTAATTCAATCATTTGTTTCTATAGTTAGACAATCACTTTAATAATAAAGAATAGACCTAAATATTTATTTCATTTCCTATTTACATTTGAAGCACATTGTATTATAATACACGATGGATATCAAAAATATCAATAACGGGTAATAAGTGCAATTTGCTTATGACCAGCCAGCATGCCATTATTTAGGATCAGTACTTTTCCTTTTTTGTTCAAATGCATTTCTATAACCTTGTCAACCGCGTTCTCTAAAATGCCAGGCGACTGTTTGGAAGGCGTCATCTGTATTTCCAAGGGATAACTTTTATCATAATATACTTTAACATCATAATCCCTTTCCACAAGTAAAATGTATCCCCGTCCGTCAGTAATTGCTGCCCATACATCGGAAATACCTTCTTCCGCTAATCCTTCGCCTTTCTTTTCTTCAAGATCAGATATTTCTTCAAGCATTTTTTCTTCCTGTGTGGCCAGCAGTAAAGGTGATACCAATAGTCCTAATTCAAATTCATTTAGATGACTATAATTACCATGCTGCACACCTATTATTTTGTCATCATGTTTAGAATGATTAAGAAATGAAGCTGTAACGCTTTTTACGCCACAAATAATAACCTGGCTATCATTTTTAGAAATATAAATATCAAGCAAATCATCTACAGACTTTAAGAATGAAAGGTAGCGGCTCTTTTGTACAGCACTTTTGTCTTTTTCAAAACTGCTGATGGTTGCCCTGCCAGAATACGAATTTGTCCTGGATGCTTTCTCGTATTCAAAGTCCTCCGTATAGATAAGAGGGAAATTGGCATCCTGCACTTTATGAATTATGTTAAACTCTCCTGTATATAGGCAGGCTTGTTTTTCATCCAGTAAAAGCACGTAATACGGGTTTGAATAATTAACCTTGTATAACAGGTCTTTCAATTCAAAATGATTGCTAATACTTATTTTTTCTTCTACAATAAAGGGGAATTGAACACAATATTCAATCTTCTCGCTTACAAATAAACCAAGGCCCAAAGGATATTGTTCAAGTATGACATTATTGGCCAGGTGCTTAAGCTTTCCTTCCAGTTCTTCTTTCGAATCTGGATATGACAGGTTTAATTGGTCTATAGCTTTTTGAATCGATCGGTCCAGGTTTATAGATTTCGATCCTGCTGTCCAGTTATTATGGGAAGGGAGAATTATTGATATGCAAGTATCATTTTCGTTGGTCTGCAGCATATCCATTTCTTCGTGGGTAAGCCGGGGGGAAGTAATATACATAAAGTTGTTTTTTATGTTCGAGGCAAACATATTAAGACAGTATGAGTGTTTCAATGACGACCATCACAGCGAATCGTAATTGCTGTCAGTTAAAGACTTGCACTGGAAGATGAGCTGTAATGATAATAATCAGTGAAGCAAGTGTTATTTGGTCATTGTTCCTGGTAGAATTTAGTCATAGTTTGTATTATAATCAGGTGTTATGAAAAAGATCTTGCTTGCTTTTGATGGTACCAACTTTTCAGAAGGTGCATTTGAATTCGTAATGCGAATTAATGAATTGCAACCGGTTTTAGTAACTGCAGCTTTTATGCCTCAGGTGGATTATGCCAATTTATGGAGTTACTCAGTGGGCGTGGCCGGGGGTATGGTAATACCCTTGGTGGAAGATGAAGATACTACATTGGTTCAAAAAAATATAAGGCATTTTGAAGAATTATGTCAGCTAAATAATATAAAGTTTCGTGTTCATAAAAACTTTTATGGGTTCGCTATGGCAGAGCTTAGGAAAGAAACACGTTTTGCGGATTTGTTGCTGTTAGGGGGAGAAGTGTTTTATAATAATATGGGTATAGAAATGAATGATTACATGCGTGAAACTTTGAAAATGGCGGAGTGTCCAATATTGATTGTACCTGAACATTATGATTTCCCTCAAAGCACTTTATTAACTTATGATGGAACTGAGTCTGCGGTATATGCTATTAAGCAGTTTGCTTACTTGTTTCCCGAGTTAACATCAGCACCTTCATTGCTTGTTTATTCAAATTCAGGCGATGAACTCATGCCCGATAAGGAAAATATGGAAGAATTGGTAAACCAGCATTTTCCAAACATTGAGTTCTTTAAACTTAAAGTTGCACACAGGAAATTCTTTGATGATTGGATAAGTGAAAAGAAAGGTGCCCTGGCTGTTTTTGGTGCATTTGGGCGTTCAGCACTATCTCAAATGTTTCATAAAAGCTTTGCATCAGATATTATTCAATCCCTGAAGTTGCCGGTTTTCATTGCACATAAATGAATAGAAATACAAAATTGGAAAGAAGTAAAGAATTGCAGGAGCTTTTAGAAACTGAAAATCAACAGTTGCAGAAGCTTAATGAAATTGTTATTAAATCTATTGAAGAAGAAAAACTAATATCTGAAAAACTTTACGAATTTGAAGATAAGAATCCTGGCTTTGATAAAAGGCTTGCTGATAAAATTGCCTCATTTGGTGGAAGCTGGTTATTCATCCTGTTCTTTTTGGTTTTGATGCTGCTCTGGATCATTCTAAATCTTTATATGATAAGAAAGCCTTTTGATCCCTATCCCTTTATTTTACTTAATCTCATTCTTTCTACAATAGCTGCTCTACAAGCGCCCATAATAATGATGAGCCAAAATCGCAAGGAAGAGAAGGATCGACGGAGAGCCATTAACGATTACCTGGTCAATTTAAAATCCGAGATAGAAGTTCGAAATCTACACCAAAAGCTAGATCTGTTGATAGCAGAGCAAATGAAGACTATGTTTGAAATCCAAAATGTACAGGTGGGATTAATGGAGGAGATAAAGGCGGAAATGAAGCCCCGCAGCAGTAATTGAATTTCATAAAGAAAAACTTCCCAATAATAGCAAACCGTATCTAAAACAAGCTAAGAACCTCAAAATCAACAATTTAAAGAATTATTTCAGGTAAGGGCATTGAATGACATTGCTTGGGTGTTAATGCAGGCAAAGCTATGTATGCAACGGCTATGTACCCCCTATGTGCCGCCTATGTAACGGCTTTGTAACGGCTCTTTAAAGAGGTGGTATAAAGGCGGCACAGACTTGTGATAACCTGGTCAGAAAAGCATTTAAATATGAAAGGAAAATGATGGCATAAAGGAAGATATAATTTGGGTTCTTCAATTCATTATTTTAAAAACGAATATGTTTGCCAGGAATTAACTTATTGGTAAATGGATAGTATAATGCCTGTGGTTTTATTCTACTTTTAAATACGGGCCAATAATGATTTTTAAATAATGATTTCCGTCATGGTTTGGAGGTATTTATGTCCTTAGCTTAGCTATGTAGCAGATGCTTCCCCGGTACATCTCCACCCTTCCGTGCTATAAAAACACCCTTCCCGAACTACCTGCTTAAAATTGGTTCATTTTATAAATTGAAGTAATCGTTTATGAATAACTACTACACCAAGGACAATGATGCCACGACATTATACCCAGGTAAATACAACCCCCCTCCGTATAATATACAGGATCTGCTAACCAATAAAGGTATTAATAAGGGTCCTGCTCCTTTGATCAATACCTATGAGTTTGCAGATCATATCAAGGTGGAAATGGGAATGCCTGGATTGAAAAGAGAAGACTTTGCCATTTTCATTAACGAGCATGACCTTATTATTTTTGTCATGCAACCAGTGAATCCCCAGGCATTATTTTCCGAGGTAAAGAACTACGATTTTAAATCTTTAATGGGAAGAATTCCATTGCCAGAAGATATTGATACCGATTTTATTAAATCTGTTTACGAGGACGGGCTGCTTAAAATATATTTCCCAAAACTAAAAGGCGGATTCAGAAACAGGTCAGGAAGGATAGTGGTATACTAATAAGGATATACCCAATGTTATATGCTAGGAGCCTTCTTTTTTTTCTTAATTAATTTGTATAATTCAAACCAGGCAGTAGTTGTAAAGCCAACTACCATAGCAAGTATAAAATGTTGTGTTGAAATTTTGCTTAAATAAAAAACATCCTTTATAAATGGGATGGATAATATACTCCATAGAAATATTACTGAAATAATAAGTATCCATGGGGCAAGATTGTTTTTATATTTTAAGGTATTGTTTATTGTTTCTCTAAAGGACCTGTTTACAAAGGTCAAAAATATATTACTGAAGATCAACGTGATAAATACAATAGTCCTGACGTAATTAATTTCATATCCCAGGTTCATAAAGTAATAGTATATAGAAAGGACACCTATTGCAATGATCGCTCCCTGTATTAAGCTTACAAGCAATTCATTCCAGGTAAACATGGTTTGTGATCTTTCCCGGGGAGGTAAGGTCATTATATCCTTATCGGCTGGTTCTCTTTCATAAAAGATAGAGCAGGTGGGGCCCATAATGATCTCAAGAAATATTACATGAATTGGAGTAAAGATGTTAGGAAATTTCCATCCTAAAATTACAGGCAAGGCTGCTGTCAGGATTATCGGGGTATGAATGGAAATAATATACCTGACTGCTTTCTTTAAATTATTAAAGATCTTTCTACCCTGGTAGATAGCTTCGGTAATCTTATCAAGATTGTCATCTGTAAGAATAAGATCAGATGCTTCCCTGGCAATGTCTGCACCCTTACTTCCTCCCGCTATGCCAATATGCGACGATTTTAAAGCTGGCGCATCATTTACCCCATCTCCCATCATTGCTACAATTTCACCATTTGCTTTTAAAGCTTCTATGATCTTTAATTTGGCATCTGGAAACATCCGTGAAAAAAGGTTTGTTGATGCTGCTACCTCTTTTATTTCAACTTCCGAGTAATGCTGTATTTCTTCACCTGTTTTATTTTTTTTAAATTCCCTTAATCCAACTTGTTCTGAAATATTTATTGCGGTTTCAGCATAGTCACCAGTAATTAGCTTAATCTTGATTCCTGCCTTGTACCATTTTTTGAGTTCAGCGTGTACCTGGGTTTTGGGTGGATCATAAAGAGCCAGGAGGCCTTCAAATTGCCAGTTAAAATCATCCTGGCTTTGAGGGAAATCGTTATTGGCTGATAGGGCGGAGCATACTCCTAAAACCCTGTATCCCTGGCAAGCCATGTCGATAACTATTTTACGGATTTTAGCGATACTGTTTTCATCGAGCCTGCACACTTTGATTATTCTTTCGGGGGCACCTTTCCCCGCCACCGTTTTTATATCAGCATGGCCGTGTACATGTGTCATCATGGGAGGGTAGCCTTCCAATGGATATTCGTGTGAAATTGAAAAAACACTATCTGCATCGCCATCATTAGATTCCTGGTATGCATCAATAATTGCTTTTTCCATGGCATCAAAAGGCATTTGTTCACTTGCCAACCTGGCAAAGTGCAAAACAGGTGTTTCATTTTTTGTTAGCTGTTGAACGTCCAGTAGTTTATCGCTTTTATAGTCGTAAATTAATTTTACCGCCATTTTATTTTGTGTTATGGTACCGGTTTTATCCAGGCAGATAACACTAACCGCCCCCAGGTTTTCAATAGTTGCTGGCTGCCTGGTAATGATGCCAAGTTTAGCCATATGGAAAGCACCCAATGCCATAAAGGAAGAGAAAGCCACAGGAATCTCTTCAGGAATAACAGACATAGCTAATACAAGTCCAACTAATAGGCTCTCTGCCAGGCTACCCGTTTGGCGGTAGTTGATAAACCATATAAGCAGGAATGCCATCATACTAAATGTTGCCATTCTTTTTACAAAAGTGCTTACCTGCTTTTGTAATAGGGTTTTGGATGTATTTATAGTTGTAATTGATTTGCCCAATTTGCCCAAAGTGGTATCATTGCCAATTGCTGTGACCCTGGCATAGCACCATCCGGAATTGATGGTTGTTCCCTGGAATAGTTTAGTGTCTTTTGTATTTGAAGATTTATTTACAGGAAGTGATTCTCCCGTTATAATAGATTCATTGATGGTAAAATCATTTGCCTGCATAATAATGGCATCCGCAGGAATACGACTCCCCTCGGATAGATACATTATATCACCTGGTAACAAATCAATGGAAAAGATCTCAGTTTCCTTTCCCTCGCGTATCACCATAACCTTTGGTTCAGTAAATTCCCTGAGTGCGGCTAAAGCATTGGAACTTTTCGTTTCCTGGTAAAAAGAAATAGCAGAAACAAATATCATTGCTGCCAGCATAAGGAAGCCTTCCCTGGATTCGCCAAGAATGAAATAAAGGGCGCAGGCCACCAATAAAATGATGAACATGGGTTCTGAAATAATTCCCCATGTTAAGCGAAGTAAATTGCCTGACTCTCCTGACTGAAAAGCGTTCTTTCCATATTTCTTTTGAAGTTCCGGAATTTCCTTTTGCGTTAAACCTGTAAATATTCCATTAAAAGAGACACTATTCAAGTATTAGTTTTTGTTAAGGTAACCTAAACGCTTTTTCTAAGTGCTGATGGTCGTCAGATTTTATAATGATTCCTAGATTAAAGCTGTTATCAATGGTAAAATGATATCAATTCTGCTATTAACTGACAGCCATCATTGATAGGCATTTTTCTATTTAATAATTTGTTACAGGTTTAAAAGGGTATGAAAAATATTATTGTGTTTCTTATGATTTCGGGGTGGTTATTTATTTCATGCGGAACCACCACTGCAATAACCAGTACTTGGAAAGCGCCCGATGCGGCACCGCGCACATTTGATAAGGTAATGGTGCTGGGATTGATTCGGGATGCAGATAGAAGCATTCAACAGAATATGGAAAATCACTTGGTAGGGGATCTTAAAGAATTAGGTTATAATGCCTATTCAGCTCTTGAAGAATATGGTCCTAAGGCTTTTGAAAATTTAACCGAAGAACAGGCAAACCAAAAACTTAAATCGAGTGGTTTTGATGGAGTGCTTACTATTGTTTTATTAGATAAGAAACAGGAAAGGTATTACGTACCGGGCAGGGTGATATACACACCTTACTTTACATACCATACCCGTTTTTGGGGATATTACAGAACAATTTATGAGAGAATAGAAACTCCTGGTTATTATAGTAGTTATTCAAACTATTTTTGGGAAAGCAACCTTTATGATCTGAATAAAAATAAGCTGCTATATTCTATTCAAACCCAATCTTTCGAACCTTCTTCAAGAGAGGAATTAGCGCATGAATATGGAAAACTAATTGTTAAGTCTTTAGTTACTAATAATTTATTGATCAAACAATCCACTGGCGGAGCTAAAGCAATGTAGTGGTAAACCTCATTTTTATTTTATAGATTCCATCACACATATCGTACTGGGCGCATGTATAGGCGAGGCCCTGCTTGAGAAAAAGCTGGGCAAAAGAGCTATGTTCCTTGGGGCTTTAGCTCAAAGTATCCCGGATATTGATTTCATTGCAGCTTTCTGGAACGATCCTGCTTCTAATTTGCTGGTGCATAGGGGATTCACGCATTCCCTTTTTTTTGCTGTTATAGGAGTCTGTTTTTTTGGATTGCTTGCTGAGCATTTTCATCGAAGGCATAAGGTTGGTTTTAAAATATGGGTGGTGTTCTTTTCGGTAGAAATTGGTGCTCATTTATTCCTTGATCTTTTTAATAATTACGGAATGGGTCTATGGGAACCCTTTAACCATTATCGTATTTCCTTTAATGTGATTTATGTTGCTGATCCTTTTTTCTCTATTTGTGCTGGTTTGTCATTTTTAATGTTGTTATTTCTTAAAAGAAAAGACAGGCGAAGGGCTTTTTGGTGGAAATTCGGGATCACAATTCCAGCTTTTTATTTATTGTACTGTGTTTTCAATAAACTTATCATTGATACAGAAACAAGGTCAGCACTAGCAAATGAAAAAATAGTATATAACCAGTATTTTACTACGCCCACCCCGTTGAATAACTGGCTATGGTATGTGGTGGCAGGCGACAGTAATGGGTTTTATATCGGATTTCGTTCTGTTTTTGACAATGATTTAAAAATGAACTTTCATTACTTTCCAAAAAGAGATTCATTGTTGGGTTCTATAAAAGACCATGAAGAAGTTCAAAAGCTACTGCGGTTCTCCCAGGGTTTTTATACAGTCGAGAAATGGAATGATACGCTTGTTTTTAATGACCTCCGCTTTGGACAGATAGTTGGTTGGTACGACCCAGGGGAGCATTTTGTTTTTCATTATTTTCTGCAACATTCTCCGGAAGATAACAGGCTTGTTGTGCAAAGGGGAAGGTTTGCTAATTGGGATATGAATTCTATGAAGTCATTGTGGATGCGTATAAAGGGGAATTAATTTTCATGTTTAAAATAAAATGTTGAAAGATTTAAAACAATTCTTATGATCTCATAGGAAGTTTTTTGCAGGAATCGCCTGAATAAAGTTGCATTGGTTTCAAAATTTTTCCGTGTTACCTGGATACAATCGTTTTTTATAATTTCTTCTAAAACTTGGTTTACTGAAATGACGAAGGGGCGATTTCGAACATCTACATTTATTTCACTACTAGCATATGCGCTAATATTATTTACATTGAAGGAGCCTATTGTCATCCAGTGATTGTCTGCTATAGCCAATTTTGCATGTAAGACAGTTGGCTGGTATTCATAGATCTCTATATTATTACGAAACATCCAGTCATACAGATAACGCTCTGCATATTTGGCAAGCATTACATCGGATGGACCGGCCAGTATCACCTTTATTTTTACCCCCCTTTGTGAAGCCTTATTCAATTGCCGGCGTAATACATAACCCGGCAAAGAGTAACTACACATAATAGTAATGGATTGCTCGGCATTGTTGAATAAGTTGAAATAACTTCTCCAGATTTCATGTTTGCCTTTTACCCAGTCATTTTGCCTTAGCCTTACAGAATACTGCATATCCTTTGGTATCTTATAAGAAATGTCTTTCATTGGAACCGGATCCTTAAATAATGGTTCGGTTTTCCAATAATTTAAACTGATCTTATTTAATTGTAATGCAACCTCTCCTTCAACTAAAAGCGCATAATCTATCCAGGCTGGAATTCCGTTTATATCATTATACCTGTCTGCTATATTAACTCCTCCTACAAATGCACTATACCCATCAATAACTATTATTTTCTGGTGCATTCTACGACCAAAATAAAAATGTTTGCTCCTAAACAATGGTTCGAAAAATCTAAAATATATTCCAGCATTTCTGAGCTGTCTTATAAAAGATTTGGATAAGCCTTGAGATGCATAGCCATCTACCGCTAATAATACTTTTACCCCTCTTTTTGATGCATTCATAAGCGCATCTGCAATCATTAGCCCGGTGGTATCATCCTCGTAAATATAGATTTGCATTTGTATGATCAGCTCTGCTTTATTAATAAGGGCAATCAACTTTGAAAAGTAATCCTTACCACCGCGTATCAACTGGATGTGATTGTTATGTAGGTAGTGGTTATTATTTTTTTTACGAGATGACATTTGGAAGTAACCCTTTTATACCAAATTTATTTTATAGCTAAGCTATCATAGGTGACAGCCATCATTGGTTTTGGTGACAGCGCTCATTGAAAGTGTTTTAGGTCTTACTTAATTTGCTATAAACCCTTAACCTTTATGTTTACCCCCGCGCCGTATATTATTGATACAGATTACAGGCAATTGGCATTTCTGATGATCTCAGTTTTGCTAATAGCTTTTGGGTTTAGATATATAAAAGATATTATAGTTTTTGTACTCGATCAATTATATAGATTATTCATTCAGGAAAACCCAATATTATGACACTCGAAATCAAGAAAATATCCTGTATTAAGGATATCCAATCGCCTTTTAGCAAAGAATATCCATATTTAAAGATTGAGTTTTTTGACATGCCGCATAACTGGGGGGAAACAACCAGGAAAGCGCATCGTTATTCATCCGAATTTAAGATATCTGCAATTGAAACAAAAAAGCATACTCAAAATATGATTCATTTTAACAGATGGATGAAAGCCGGGGAGGTTGAAGAGCAAATGAAAGAGCAATTTGGGTTGTTTACACAAATATATCGCCGGAATGGCTATTCATGGGTTGAAACAGCTGGTACGGATGAGCTATCTCTTGATGAACTAAATGAAATAGGCAAAAAAAGCGTTTTAAATTATCGTAATAATTTATGGATAGAAAGAGAGATCCTTTTATAATTTTTCTTTGGTGATTTATATCATTATTTCCCTTGACGAGTTTCATTTAAAAACAGATTAAAATGTCCAATATTTGATTGTCAAACAATCAAATGAACTTCTCCGAAACATGGCGGGAATATTTTAAGGAAGTTGGTGCTATTTCACAATTTACTTTACGTTTTTTTCAGCAAAGCTTTAAACCAAGAAACGAATGGGGTGAGTTTATTCGCCAATGTTATATAATTGGCTATCAATCATTACCCTTAATTGGTTTAACAGGTTTTATTATGGGTTTAGTGCTCACTATGCAGCTGCGCCCTTCCTTAATTGAGTATGGCGTGGAATCCCAATTGCCTGCTATGGTTGGAATTGCTATAGTTCGTGAAATTGGTCCTGTAATCACAGCTTTAATATTTGCTGGGAAAATTGGAAGTAGCATTGGAGCCGAGTTAGGATCTATGCGGGTAACAGAACAGATAGATGCTATGGAGGTTTCGGGTACCAATCCTTTTAAATACCTTGTCGTTACCCGGGTTTTGGCAGCAATGGTGATGCTTCCAATTCTTATATTATTATCAGATGCCATTTCATTATACGGATCTTTCATTGGCGTGAATATCAGGGGATTTACTTCTTTTTCTTTATTCTGGAATTTGGTGTTTGACAGGCTGGAATTTGGAGATGTGTTGCCAGCATTTATTAAATCGTTTTTCTTTGGTTTTGCTGTTGGTATCATAGGTTGTTATAAGGGTTACTTTTCAAGTAAAGGAACTGAAGGTGTTGGAAGGTCAGCTAATACAGCAGTAGTAGTTGGATCTATAGTGGTATTTTTTATAGATCTCATTGCTGTTCAGATCACTGATATTTTGGGTTTAAACTAAAACAATGTTAGATGCGTCACCCGATATTGCTCCTGTAGTCAAAAAGAATAACAGAATTTCTGTAATTACTATTGAGCATCTTAAAAAATCTTTCGGAACTAACATTGTACTAACTGATTTTAATCTTAACCTCTTCCAGGGAGAGAACGTGGTAGTACTGGGCAGATCAGGCTCAGGAAAATCAGTTTTGATCAAATGTATTATTGGCTTGCTTGATCCGGACCAGGGACAGATCACTGTTTTAGGTAAGAGTATACTTGATTTGAATGATGATGAACTGGACCAGGTTCGCGTTAAAGTGGGTTTTTTATTTCAGAGTAATGCATTGTATGATTCTATGACCGTAAGGCAAAATTTGGAATTTCCACTAAGGCGACATTGGATGAAGGTCTCTCAACAAGAGGTTGATAATATGGTCATGGAAGCTTTGGAGAATGTTGGCCTGGAATATACAGTTGATATGATGCCTATAGAACTTTCTGGAGGCATGCGTAAAAGAATAGCCCTGGCGAGAACATTAATATTAAAGCCTGAGATTATATTATATGATGAGCCAACTACGGGTCTGGATGCTATTACAAGCAAAGAGATAAGTGAATTGATGGTAAAGCTGCAAAGGAAATATAATACCTCATCACTCATAATTTCTCATGACATGAAATGTGTGCAATTAACTGCAGATAGGGTGGTAGTGCTGATAGACGGAAAATGTTGGGCAGAAGGAAGCTTTGAAGTGTTAAGACATTCAGAGGATAAAATGATAAGGCAATTTTTTGATTAGATCATGGCAAAAAAAGTTGTTAACCATATTAAACTTGGCGTATTTGTTTCTGCTGGATTGTGTTTCCTTATTCTTTTGCTATATATGATAGGAAAGAATGAAAATCTTTTTGGTTCAACTTTTTTGCTTAAGGCAAGGTTTGAGGATGTACATGGATTGGTTCCCGGCAACAGTGTTCGTTTTTCAGGTATTGACGCCGGAACTGTAAAAGCTATTACTATCCTGGATGATGGTTCACTGGAAGTAACTATGCTAATCCGGAAAAAAATGAAGAGGTATATACGTAAAAACGCACAGGCAAACCTTGGTACTGATG
Source organism: Flavisolibacter ginsengisoli DSM 18119 (assembly GCF_900129295.1). Taxonomy (GTDB): domain Bacteria; phylum Bacteroidota; class Bacteroidia; order Chitinophagales; family Chitinophagaceae; genus Flavisolibacter; species Flavisolibacter ginsengisoli. The sequence goes on along the minus strand of NZ_FQUU01000002.1, from coordinate 364,620 downwards.
GGCTCATGGGAAATAAGTTGATCAATATAAGCCCGGTAAAGTTTGCAGCACAAGTTGTTAATGAAGGGGATGTGATAGCCAGTGGGAAATCTATAGACACAGAGACAATGATGGCTGTTCTTGATAAAACAAACCAGGATGTAGCCACAATTGCATCCGGGTTAAAAACTACTGTTCAACGAATCAATTCAAGTGCTGCTTTTTGGGCGATCTTAAATGATAAGACCTTACCTTACAATTTAAGAAGGTCCTTAAATAATGCGCGTAGAACTACCGATGGTACTAATAACCTTGTAAAAGAACTACAGCTTTTAATAACAGATGTAAAATCTGGTAAAGGTTCCCTGGGCAGACTTTTAAGAGACAGTTCTTTTACGATAAAACTTGAAGAAGCGGTTGAGAAAATTAAAAATATCGGGAACCAGGCGGATACATTGTCCGGACATATAAATGCATTGGTTGTTAGCATTGATAAAGATGTAAATAGTGGAAAAGGAACCGCAAATGCATTATTAAAAGACGAGGGCCTGGTATTAAAGATGAACAGCAGTTTAAATAACATAGAGAAAGGAACTGCATCCTTTAATCAAATAATGGATGCCCTAAAACAGAACTTTTTATTAAAAGGTTATTTTAAAAAATTGGAAAGGAAAAAAAGTTCACAACTGCCCTCAACTTCCTATAAAAGCGATTAACCCTTTAAATTATCAGCTATGATGGGTTTTTTAACAGAGGAAGAAATAAAGCATGTTTTGACCTCTAATATTCTGGGAAGAATTGGCTGCACAGATGGTAATATAACCTACGTTGTTCCTATTACCTACTTCTATAACGGTAAAGATATTATTCTGCATTCCAAGGTAGGGATGAAAGTGGAGATGATGCGTGCCAATACACAGGTTTGCTTTGAGGTAGATCAAATAAATACTTACAATAGCTGGCAAAGTGTGATTGCCTGGGGAAAGTATGAAGAAGTCCTTGAACCAGCAGAAAGGGAAGCTCTTATGAAATCCTTTGTTGAAAGAATGCTTTATATGAAAATGAGTGTCACTGCATTACCGCCCGAACAATTTCCCTTTCGACTTCACCCCCGCGAGGAGCCATTTACATTTGTCGTATACAAAATTGTTTTAGAAAAATTGACAGGCAGGTATGAAAGTCCTGAGGACTGATCAGTGATTCCTCAATTATTTGAGAAATCATATTATGCGGAAATTTACGAAGCGAACAATTGTTTGCTGAAAAATTTAGGTAATGAGGTTAATACTTAGTTTGGACTCTATTCATTTTAACGTAGGTGTAAATGCATGAAACAACCTTAATTTTGGATATGGGAAATGAAACAAATCCAATTAAGAGAAGCCCGCAATTAACACCGCTTTCAAGAGAACATCATGAAGGTTTATTGTTTGGCTGGAAGATTAAGCAGGGATTAAAAAATGGCACAGATATTAATACAATTGGCCGCTTTGTTCAATGGTTCTGGGCATCTCATCTACATGAGCATTTCCGGTTAGAAGAACAAGTGTTGGCAGCGTATATGCCAGCTGGTGACTTACAAGTCGATCGAATGATAAATGAACACCAGGAGATTGAAGCATTGATACATATTAATGAAAATATTGTAGATGAAGCCAATCTTTTAAACATAGCGGACGCTATTGCAAATCATATTCGTTTTGAAGAAAGAGAATTCTTCCCTCACGCAGAAAGCACTATATCCCTTGAAAATCTGGATAAGATATATGACCAGCTTTCTATAGAAAAACCGCTCACTGGTAATTGGAAGGATGAATTTTGGATGAAGAAAGCGTGATAGGTAATATCACATAAATTCTTACATTTTCAATAATTACCACCTTGCAACAATCTTGAAATTCACTAACCTTGGAGTTAATCGATTGGGCATAGTAAATATGTTGTTTTGAAAATCTTTTATTAACAGGTAAGATATGGTGTTAGGTCTGTCAATGAGATTGAATATCTCCAGGCTTGCCCAAATGTTATCAAAGCTCCTAAATGGAGAATGACTTCTTCTATTGGATCTTTCTGAGTCAAGCAATAATGCACTAAATCCTAGATCAATCCTTATATATGGTTCTATACGCAAAGCATTGCGGTATTTAATGCTTCCAGGTATATTATAAGGTAGGTTAGATCCGTATAATGAATTGATATAAACCTTTAAGTTTTTGTTTGTTGCCAGGTAATCCTGGAAGAACATCCCAAAGGTGATCAAACGGTCTGTAGGCCTACGTAACCATCCTCCTTCCACGATACTGCTGTCTACTGGTTTAAAGTTTGAGTCCAGTGTATAATTTGTATAGAAATCATTTTCCAGGTTCTCTCTGGTTCTCATCAATCCTAGACTAAGCCAGCTTTCTGCATCTTTTACCAATTCACCAAAAAGCCTCATTTCCACTCCGGCTGCATAAGCCTTAGCCCTGTTTTCACCAAAGTAACGTATACGCACATTATCTATATCATAAGGAACCACATGAGTCATGTATTTGAAATAAGCTTCAGTAGTAAGACGTAAGGGTCTGCCAAGGCCAATAAAGTTATAATCTGCACCAATCACATACTGACTGCTTCTTTGAGCTTCCAGTTGAGTATTAACAGTTCCATCATAACGGCGTAACTCACGATAAAACGGAGGTTGGTGGTAGGTGCCTGCCGCTGCCCTTAAAACAATATCTTTTTTGCCAGATGGATTCCAGGATACACCAAAACGGGGAGATACAAGAAGTTGCCTGTTTAGATCATTATAATTGAATCTAATGCCACCATTGAAGGTGTAAGTATTTCCTTTTTGATGGATAACAATATTATCCTGCAGGTACCCATTATACTTATTGATATCCAGGTTGGCTGAGGAATTCAATACATTGTTCAGTTGTAGCCGATCAGTTTCAAAAGGTAATGAGTATCCTGCAGAATCCTGGTATTCCCACTCATGAAGTTTATCCCCGATCTTCGTTTTATCGTAACCTAAACCCCATTGAATAAAATGTTTATTCCACTCATAACTACCTTTATGTGATAGGTTATAATCCACAATATTGAGGCGATTGCGGGCAAAATTCTGGTTAATACCTGCACCTAATGGATTAACAATAACGCCATAGGATGTACTTGACTTATCAAAATCCCTATCACCAAAAAGATAAGCACCAGCTATATCTATATTTTCCTGCTCATCATTTTCGAACCTGGATGTCAGCCACTTAAGTTTTAATTTTTTATTTGGCTCGTAGGTTGCTGACATGCCAAGCATTGCAGTACTATACTGGTCTTTTTCTCTGCCTTCAAAATAAATGTCTACACCAACATTGGCTGTAAAGAAGGGAGAAAACACACTGGATGTCAGTTGACTAAATTCAGGAACGAGGCTAAATTTTGTCCTGGAAATATTTCCTAATAGTTCGGTACTCCACTTATTATTAAGTTGGTAATTGATCAAAGCCTGGATGTCGGCTGAAGAAGGAGTATAGCTGCCTTGTGTTTCCTGTCTCTTTAAAAGGTTTTGATTGCTTCGGTTTCTCAGGCCTACCAGGTAGGAAAGTTTATTTTTTGCACCTATACCTTCCAAATGAAATCCTTGTTCCAGTAAGCTTATATAAGCTGATCCGCCAAAGGATTTAGGTTTATTGTATTGTATGTCCAGAACCGAACTCATTTTATCGCCATACCTGGCCTGGAACCCTCCGTTATAAAAGTTGATATTCCGAACAAGTTCTGGGTTTATAAAGCTTAGTCCTTCCTGCTGGCCATTGCGAACCAAATATGGCCGAAAAATCTCGAAGTCATTTACGTAAATCAGGTTCTCATCATAACTTCCACCACGCACATTATATTGAGAGGTTAATTCATTGTTTGAACCAACAAAAACTTTTAGCATGCTTTCAACGCCCATTATTGGGGAAGGAATATTAATGATGGTTTTAGGATTAGGTTTAATAAGCCCAATCTCTGTTCGCTCTCTTTGGTCTTTCACTATCACTTCCTGCAAAACCCCACTTCCCTGTTCAAGAGTAATTGTTACATGTTCGGTTTCTGCCTCATTTAATAAGAAGTTTTGCTGGATGGTTTTATAGCCAGTGTATGAAAATACCAGTGCAAAAGCCTTTTCTGCTGGTACTTTTAAGAAAAAGCTGCCGGAATCTGTTGTAGTGACTCCTTGTTGATGGCCAAGGATAGTTACAGAAACATGAGATAAAGGATGTCCTGAATCATCAAAGACCTTACCTGTAACAGTTGCACTTCTTTTTTGTGCAAAACATACAGAGGCTAAAAGCAGGGTTACGATAAGGATTTGATGGCGGCGGTTCACAAAAGCAGATTTGTAATAAAAATAATAGATAAACCAGGAAACTATTCTATTTTATAATTCTGCCCAGTTTTAAACTGAGGGGAAAGTTAAATACGCGGGTTTCATCTGTACCCCATTTATCGTAGAGTGCTTCTGAAATTAAGGGTAGCGGCGATTCGCCTTTTTGTTTAATATAGGTTTGTAAGGCCGACCAGGTATTTAAATAGCCTAGTAAGTCTTCCCTGGTATAAACCCATTGAATATTGAAAGTTTTTGAAGGAAGAGGAGCAAATGCAAATGGTATATTATCATATCCTTCATCAACATGCCTTCTTGCACTATCCCAATAGGGACCGGTTATATCGTGGTAAAAATGCTCAATGATATTATTAATTGCATTTTCATCCGAACGTATCAAATTATAAGTCCAGATAGCTATTACCCCATTTGATTTCCCTACCCTTGTTGCTTCACTGTAAAACTTGTCCCAATTTAACCAATGATAAGCTTGGGCTACTGTAATAAGGTCAAAGGAATTGGCTTCAAAACCAGTTTTTTCAGCGGAAGCTTTAATGTAAATTATATTAGGTTTACGAATAGCATTTTTCAGTTGTGCTGTGCTGATATCAGTGGCCATTACTTTATCGAAATAGTTAGCCAAAATTGTAGCTGCCTGTCCATTTCCTGTAGCACAATCCCATGCAAGTTTGCGGTCCTGAACATAACCTAATATATATTCAAAAAGTTCTACCGGGTAGCCAGGACGGTATTTGAAATATGCTTCAGATTGTTCTGAAAATAGATCTTTGGGCATAACCCAAATTTACACTCTTATAAAGCTTACCTCTTTTAAAATCAATTGCAGCCTGATGTATCAATAACAGGTGATTTACCTGATATGCTTCAACTGGCTGATAGTTTTTGTGGGATCTGATGATTTAAAAACCGTATTTCCAGCCACCAGGGCATGGGCGCCAGCATCAATAATGGCTCCTGCATTTTCAATGGTCACCCCTCCATCTACCTCAATCAATACATTTAGCTTATTATCATCTATCATTCGACGGAGTTCGGTTATTTTATCCAGTGTGCGTGGAATGAATTTCTGGCCACCAAATCCAGGGTTAACACTCATCATGCAAACCAGGTCAATATCACCCAACACATCCTGGAGTAAACTGACAGGAGTATGAGGGTTTATGGCTACTCCAGCTTTCATATCCAGTGATTTTATTTGCTGAATGTTCCTATGTAAGTGAACACAGGCTTCAATATGAACGGATAATTGATCTGCGCCTGCAGCTTTGAAAGCCTCGGCATATCGTTCGGGCTCCAATATCATTAAATGAACATCACATATTTTGGTGGTCGCTTTGCGGATATGTTCTATAATAGGGAATCCAAAGGAGATATTTGGAACAAATCGCCCATCCATTACATCAAGATGAAACCAGTCGGCTTCACTTTCATTGAGCATTTTACATTCTTCTTCTAAACGTAAAAAATTTGAAGATAATAGGGAGGGTGCAATAATTGGCATTAGATAAGATTTGCGGCCGCAAGATAAAGGAATTTACACTGCCAGTTTGGACTAAGTGGTTTTACTATTAATAACCTAAATGGCTATAATTTTTCTGCTGCTTCTTTTGCTTCTGAAAGCGTTTTGTCCAGGCCATAAGCTCTTAAATAGTTTATTTTGGCTTCAGTGTTGTTACCCAAAGCTTGTTGAGCTTTTCCTATAAGGTAGTAAAAGTCTGCAGATGCAGGGGCAATCTTTAAGGCAAGGGAGTATGTTTTAAGGGCTTCCTTAAATTTTCTTTCATTCATCAGCACCTGTCCTTTGTCACGATAGGCATCTAAAAAGTTATAATTGAGCTTTATGGCATTATCAAAGCTTTTAACTGCCTTATCTGTATTACCGGTATTTGCATAATAAACTCCCTTGATATACCAAGCTTTTTCTGGTTCTTCCGTTTTGGAGTTGATCAAAGAATCAGAAAGTTCGATTGCTTTTGATTCTTTTGCATCTGCGTAAGCGTATGCAAGGTCATAGGCGATTACAGGATCGGCAGGAGCTAAAGAATAGGCTTTTTCGAGGCTGGCGAGCGATCCTTTTTTATCATTCATAGCAGCCTGTATTTCTGATTTAATACTTAATGCATCTAATTGTGCCGGGTATTTTTTAATTACATTGTTAGTGATCTCTAAAGCCTTTTCCGATTCACCTTTATTTTGATAACCTCTTGCTAATCCAACCTGTAATGCAATGCTTTGAGGAAGTTTCCTGGTAGCATTTTCCAAAAATAAAATAGCGGAATCAGGAGAGATTTTCTTTAAAACTGTAGTCATGCTTAAGGCATATTCTTCCTGTGCAGAAGTTTCCCATGCTTTTTGAAAGTCATTTTTTGCATATGCCAATTGATCATTTTGAAAAAGTAATACACCACGCTTGTAATACAAATCTGCCCGACCAGGAAAGTTTGAAATACTATCTGTAAAGGTTTGATATGGTGGCTGCGCTAAGGTATCATCATTACCCTTGTCATTGTTTTTGCAGGCAAAGAGCACTAATGTCATTAAAAAAACATACGAACGTCGCATACTCAAAACTAATTAAGTATAACATCATATGATAATTCTCTGACAACTTTGGGTAGCTCAATCATTATTTTTATGATAGTTTAACAACTTATAAATTGGCCATAATGAAAATCCCTTTCACAGTTTGCGTATTGTTGATTTATATGAATTGCCTATTTGCCCAGGGAGATACATTGCATTATCCTGAAGAGAAGCATTTCAAAAACATCAGGCAGTTGACTTTTGGAGGAGACAACGCAGAAGCTTACTGGAGCTATGATGGGAAGAATATTGTTTTTCAGAGAACTTCATTAAAAGATAGCATTCCATGCGACCAGATATTTCTTGGATCGCTTCCTGGCAAAGATGACAAATTTAAATACAGGATGGTTAGCTCCGGAAAGGGAAGGACCACGTGTGCTTTTTTCACAAAAGATAATAAACATATTATTTATGCCTCTACCCAGCAAGAGGGTGATCAATGCCCCCCTGTTGTTGACAGGGCAAAATATGGCAACCGTTATATATGGCCAGTTTATGCAGGTTATGATATTTATATGGCTGATACGAAAGGCAAGATCATAAAAAAACTTACAGATTCACCAGGTTATGATGCAGAAGCCACACTTTCCCCTGATGGGAATAAATTGTTGTTCACATCCATCCGGAATGGAGATCTTGACCTGTATTTAATGGAATTGAAGTCCGGGAAAGTAAAACAAATAACCAATACTCTTGGATATGATGGAGGTGCATGGTTTAGCCCGGATGGTAAAAAAATAGTATGGAGAGCAAGTCGTCCTGTTACCGAAGCCGAAGTGAAAGATTATAAGGCACTTCTGGCTGAAGGATTGGTAGCTCCAACTCAAATGGAAGTTTTTATAGCAAATGCTGACGGATCAGGAGCCAGGCAGGTCACCAATCTTGGCCAGGCGAATTGGGCTCCCAACTTCTTACCTGATGGGCGAATTATATTTTGTAGCAACCATGAATATAAAAGAGGCTTTCCCTTTAATATGTATATTATTAACCAAGATGGTTCGGGTCTTGAAAAAATTAGCCGGGATAAAGGGTTTGATGCATTTCCTATGTTCAGTCCTGACGGGAAAAAGATCCTTTTTTCAAGTAACAGGAATAATGGAGGCACTAGAGATACCAATGTATTTGTTGCAGATTGGGTCAATTAAATAATGCTTTCTTTGAAATATTGTAATCGGTAATGGTATAAAAAAAGCTATTTGCCTATTCCGGTTGGTGATTGCCGTTTCTGTTGTAGATTTGGCAACAATCAAATCAAATAGCATGGATACAAGTTTATACAACATTTTACTACATGTGCATAGCATTGGTCGGTGGGTTGTTTTATTATTACTTCTATTTGCCATTATAAATAGCCTGATTGCTGGCAACCGTCCCTATATAAGAACTGATAACCGCCTTGGTTTGCTACTTACTATTTCTGCGGATTTAATGTTGGTAATTGGCATAGTCCTATGGTATTTTGGTGCACATGGTTATAAAATGATAGAGTCGGCAGGCGGGATGAGTAATGCAATGAAAGATCCTTTGACTAGATTTTATGGTGTTGAACACCTTGTTGGCATGTTGATAGCAATCATATTATTACATATTGGAAAAGCCCAGGGCAAAAAACGGATTAGTGACAAAGCAAAACATCGTAGAACCCTTATTTTCTACTTCTTGGCATTATTGATCATCCTTGCATCAATACCATGGCCTTTCCGCGAAATTGGTGCCGGTAGGGGCTGGTATTAAAATAATATAATTAAAGAAATTGAAAAGCCGGGTATTCCCGGCTTTTAACGTTAACGTGCACCTAGCTCTATCACCTCACAATTTTTTATATCAGCGCCATCTATATTAAACCGCAATAGGGTACGTACTTTATGCCACCCTTGCTTTCCGGCAGCTCCTGGGTTCATATGAAGACAATCAATTTTATCATCGTAAATAACTTTTAATATATGTGAATGCCCGGAAATAAAAAGTTTTGCTTGATTATCCCTGATCTCCTGTTTTACACCTGGTGCATATTTCCCAGGGTAACCACCAATATGCTTCATATAAATTTTGACATCTTCACATTGCCAGGTTAACTTTTCGGGATATACACTTCTTACATCATACCCGTCAATATTTCCATATACACCTCTGACAACAATGTTCTTATTGTTTTCTTTTCCAAAGTTGATTAACCTGTCAGCTATTTCAATTGTTCCAAAGTCACCAGCATGCCATATTTCATCACAAGGTTCTGCGTGTATAAAAACCGATTCATCTAAAAAGCCATGAGTGTCAGAAAGCAACAATATTCTCTTCATCTATCTTTTGATTAACTGGATTTCCGTTTTTGTAATAAATAGAAATATAAGGGTGATTTTGAAAACAATATGCCAATTGCTATTTAAAATATGTGATCCAACGGAAGTGTTTACAAATCCCTGACGGGGTAGAATTTTAATTCCCTGTTCTTTCACCCATTATTTTAAAGGAAGGGTCAATTGTATACTTTATCGTTGTGTTATAATTTTCTGTCCTGCTTCTCCTTTTCTTTTTCAATTTTTCATTAATTGTTATAATGACCTGGCATGTTTCATCGCCAGGTTGAATTACTAAACTCGAAAAATCTGGTATGCATTTATAGGAAGCCGGCGTAATAAAAAGGTCATTAATAAGAACCTGTAGTGAATCTTTATTTATTTGGCCGGAACTATAATACTCATTGATCTTAGGAGAATAGAAACTCATTATAGACTGGATATCTCTTTTATTGTATGATGCATAAAGGTTTTCCAGGAAGTTGGTTACTTTGGTTTTGCTAAATAATACTGGCTTGGTCATTGATGCTACCGGAACAGAAACAGCTTTTTTGTTGGAAGTAACAACCTGAGAATTATTTTTATTTCCTGAATTATAATTAAACAACAGGTAACTAATTGCAAGCACCACCAAAAAAACAATTACAAACATTTTCCATTGGAAAACTTTTTTTGATGAGGATGCAGGTACTGGAATAGTGTAAGGTTGTTTATTTGAACCAGGTTCCTTAAAAGGAGGAGGTACTTGGGGAATAATTGGCTCCGGCCTGGGTTGAACATTTATAGTAAGTGAACGGTTTTTTGAACCAATGGTCAATACATAATCAGTTGTATTCCTGAGTGCCACTTTTTTTGTACCTGTCTTTTCTGCTACTTCTCCCATATTGGAGATATGTATTTTGCTATTGCCTCTTACTTTCCAGTTAATGGTGGCTAATTCGCCTTCCCGTATATTATACCGATCAGCCTTAAACTCCAGGATTTCATCCTGTTCTGTTATTTGGGCAGGGGTAATTAATTCTTTTTCTGTAAAATCAAATTCATAGACTTTTTTATTATCATGTATCGGAACATTTATCTTCTTTACGCCATTAGTAATTGTTACATGATCATATTCTTTTTTAAACAGGCTAATTCTTAAAGGTGTAATGCCTCTCTTTACATCATTAACCAATACGTCTTTACCTGATGGTATACTCTTAATTTCAAATTCAAATGTCTGAGTTAATTCTTGCGGTTCTTTAATTTTTTCTATTGGAGCTTTAGGTAATGCCAATTTTTGATGAGATACAGGTATGCCTGAAACATCTTTGTATAGCTTAGGTTTTTCTATAGAATTCAGGTCACTGTATTGACTAAAACTTACAAGTTTATCAAGGTAAAAATCCAGGTCCTCATTTTTGAATCCCTTTAATTTCTGAATTGTTTTTGATGCGGAAGGATTAAAAAAATCAGATGCCGTAAACAAGGAATGTTCATTGTTGAATCCACCTTGTTCAATATTTTCCCAAATGTTTTGGTCTGCTTTTACAGCTTCAAGAGTGGTAAGCATTACCCAGAAAGAAAATCGATCTATAGATTCAAAAAAATGAGAAGACAGCCTTTTTAAAGGTTGGAAGCCCGGGCTTCCTGTTTCGAGGTTTTTTCTACCCCGAAAAGCGGGAATAAACATAGAATCATAATCTATCAGCTTAATCGTAAATCCTGCTGCATCCGGATGGATGAGAATATTATTGTATTTAAGGTCTCCATGCCCTACACCTGCTTTTTCAAGTTCGGCTGAGAGTTCCACCAATTTTTGTTGAAGAAGGGAAAGTACCTGGTAATCAGACATATACCTATCAATGAACCGGTGAAGGGGTTCGCCTTCGTCCCAATCCATTTTAACCACTGGATAATAATGACCATCAATTAAAACCTCATTGTCAAGAAATTCAAAGTTTACACGCCAGGACGGATCTTTTTCTGCTAGGAATGCAGAAAGTAGTTCATATCTTTTGAAAGTCTCCAGTTCTCCTCTTAAAAAACACCGAACTGCATAGGTTTTGCCCTCCTTAACAGCTTTAAATACTACTGCTGAAGTGCCAACCTTAAAGGAATACTCTTTACCAAAACCTGTATCTGTATACTTGAATTCATGATCAAAAAGTGTGGAAAGTGTAGTTGGATCTTTTCTTTCAATAACACGGGAATATTGCTCAACTGATGGTAAAGACATGATAAGGGTTTCGTTTTTCAGGGTAAACTATGGTAACAAGTAAAAAATTACCGCCATAAAGTGGTATAATTTTTTCTGTACATGAATGATACCAACTTTTTAAACACCATTCTTTACATGCAAGCAATTTTCACCATTGCCAGCCAGGGTAGGATGCAATTTAACATTAATAATATGAATCCTGTGGAAACAAAACTAATTGAATACCAGCGTTATGAAAATTAGCAAACTGATTTTCATAACCGTTTGCATCCTTTTTATGGGGTGTAAAAAATTTATTGATACCCCTAAGGAAACCTGTTTTATTCCTTATGTGGATTTTGTAGCTTACAATGTTAATCCAAGCACGCTTGAAGTTAGTTTTTCATCCATCTCTTCATTTAACGGCAAAATAACTTCCCATCATTGGGATTTTGGTGATGGCACAACCTTCGATGGTGAAATTCCTCCATCACATAAATACCCGGCACAAAATACAAATACAGCAGATAACAGTTACAGGGTCAAGTATACGGTGACTAATGACTGTGGGGAAGCCTATTGGACTGATGATATAAAGATCAGCCGGTGCCTGGCAGATGTAAAGTTTTCATACAAGCTGTTAAATGATTCTACGGTTCAATTTACTAATGCAACTACAAGTTCATCGCAGGTTACCTATGTCTGGGATTTTGGAGATAGTACTAAAAGCACTTCCAGTTCTACTACTGTTAATAAGATATATTCTTATGATGGGAAGTATACTGTAACATTAAAGGCTACGAATGCCTGTGGTATTAATTATTTCATTGCAACGATCCCTGTATGCAATAAACCGATACCCTCTCAAAAGGTTACACAATCTGGTTGTTCTACAATTGACGTTGATGCTTCTGCAACAAAAAACGGTGCCTGGTATCAATGGGATTTTGGAAATGGAACAGTTTTACCGGAGGCATTTTCATCGTCGCCTCATATTAGTTATACTTATCCCAATAGCGGGTCCTATAAAATGACGGTTACTGTTGTCAATAAAAATGGTTGTGATACTGTCAGGTTATCTACCCAGGTTAAGATCAATGCAGTGGGTGTGTTACCAAATAATGAATGGAGTTATACATCAGACGACCTGGAATTTGATTTTAAACGTGAGCCAGTGATCAATGCTACAAGCTATAGCTGGGATTTTGGTGATGGCACTACTTCCGATCAACAAAATCCTGGAAAAAAAATATACACCAATCCAGGTGTTTATACTCTTACACTGGGTGCAAAAAATTCCTGTGGTGAATATAGTTTTAGTACAACACTGAATGTTCCTAGTTACAAAGAGATAAATAATGCGCCTAATACCAGTTTTGCTGATGTTGAAGTGTTTTCCGCCCAGGAAATCTATTTCCTGGGTACCAACGGTAAATTATATAAAACAGATACGGCCGGTCATTGGTCAAATGCGATAAATCTGCCTGGTTCCCTGGCTTTTAATAATGAGACCTCCCTATTTACTGATGTCAATAATGATCTCTGGGTATATGGAAAAAAGGAAATAGCAAAATTGGATAGGTCAGGTTTAACTTGGAATTCTTTTTTTGATGAAACAGGGTTTGACCGCAATACCACCATCACTTCAATGGCAGTTGATAAAGCAGGTAACTTATGGACAATTGGAGATAGGGAAGTGAGGAAAAACAATAAACTTATTAACCTGAAAAATACTCATTTCTCTTCGCTTGCGTATGATGGTACCACAGAGCGAATTTGGTTAATAGCTTCTAACAAGGATGTTTTGTATTATATCAATACAAATAGTTCAGAAATTAATACTGTCGATGTCAAGGGTATGAGTAATGGTGCGTCCGATATTCAGGTACAGCCCAATGGTGACATATTCTTTACTACAGTTTCAGGCATTATGCGTGTAAATAGGTCCGGCACCGTGTTGGGAAATTATAACGCCACAAATACAGGGGGATTGCTGGCTGGCCCACCCAGGGTTTTTGAACTGGATGGAAGTGGTAATATCTGGGCTATTCATGTCGGCCGGTTATTAAAGATCCCTATCAATGGAGGTACTACATTGAATTATTCCATTATTCCCGGTCTTGCCAATCCTTCTTCACTTGATATTTTGAAATTGTCTGGAACAGATAATGATATTATACTTTCAAAAACCTCGGGCGATGCAGCTATTCAAATTAAATAAAGCAATGTTGCTTTGCCTGGTATTTCTGCTATGGCTATCGGCCATCAAGGCACAGGAAATTGTCAATAATGTAAACATTGAAAAAGAAAATTCTTCTCAATTCAGAGTGAGGTATAAATTAAACAGGAATGGTGATAGCCTGAGATACGAATCTATCCAGTTAATGATTTATCGAAAAAGAGGTGAGGATATTGAAGAAGTGTTTTCAAAGGCTATTTTGACAGACAGTGCCGATATTCAAACAGAAAAAACATATAGTTATTCCTGGAAGCCAGCTCCAGGTACCTTGAAAAATGGTGATGAATTACAGGCAAAGGTTTTAGTGAACTATCAAAAACCTGTTGCTAAAATAGAAGTTCCACCACTTCCCCTCAATATACCTCCAAAAGCTAATGCCGGTGGAAATATATCCATACAGTTGCCATTGAACCTGGTAGTAATTCTAGATGGTATACGCTCTTTTGACGAGGATGGGAAAATTGTTGCAGTGCAATGGCGGCAGTTGTCGGGGCCTACTAACCTGAATATAGCTTCACCAGCATCATATAAATCTTATGTTACAGGCAACTACCAGCCGGGAATTTATACTTTTGAATTAGCTGTTACTGATGATAAGGGCACCCGGGCAACTGACCTTTGTACAATTTCGGTAAAAGCAGCTTCCACAAATGCTCAACCAATAACTAATGCGGGCAATACCATAAAAAAAAAGGATAGCAATGTAGTTCGAAAGCCTGTTCAATATGAAATGCCTCCTTTAAAAGGCGGGCCTGGAAACGCACTTGTTAATATATTACTTCCAGGATTAGGACATTATTTTGTAAGCGGAGACCATTATGGAAATGAGAGAAATCCAAAGGTTTTTATCATAACAGCTTTATATGCAGGATCAATCGGAGGCGCTGTATATTATAAATTGAAATCCAGTAGGGAGTATAATAAATATTTACAATTGGCTCAATATCGCGAATTCCAATTAGATGCAGATGGAAATATAATTGGTGTAAGAGGTTATAACCAGGCCGAAGCAACTCAATATTTATCGGATTCAAAAAACTCAAGGAATAACTTTTTTATACTTTCCGGAGTTAGTGCGGGTATATTAGTTGCAGACATGGTATATACTTTCTTAAAAGGTAATAAAAATAAAAGAGCCTGGAAGGCTGAGGGGGGCATCAGTTTTCAACCTATAATTTCTTCTGATGGACGTAGTTTTATTGCTGGTGTTCATTTAAATTTTTAATCTATGATCAGATCAATAATATTATTTTTCTTTTGCCTGGCTAGTTATACTGCCTTGTGCCAGGATGAAACAGTTATGCTGACAGCACAGAAATCAAGCGAATGGATCAAAGTGGAATTGCCTGTAGCTACAAGAACAACCCGCAGTTCTGGTACAACAGTAAAAAAGGCCACACGTTCCCGTTCGCAAACTTCTAACAGGAAATCAGTTCCCCAGCCCGCAACACCTAAAGATGATTTTGATAAAACCAATAACAAAGTCAACAGGTTTAAGAAAGGTTAAAATCTATACGAATGCTGGCAAAATGGTATTGGCATAACTATAATTGAAACATTGTTGAAAAAATAGCTGCAAATAAATGATGGTTGTGTCAAATCTCAACCTACATTTGTAGCAGTTCTTATAGTTACTTATCAAGAAAGGTGTAGGGAATTGGCCCGATGATACCTTAGCAACCGCTCCTGATTCTTAGGAATTAGTGAAAACGGTGCTACTTCCATCCCGCAAGCGGGAGAGATAAGTCAGATGCTTAATTTATTCTAACAATTGTTACATAATTAAAGCACTTCTGATTTATCAGGAGTGCTTTTTTTTTAGCCCTGCTACAATAAAGCTCCTGGTAAGTCTTGATGGGTGATTGGATTCAATCACGTATAATATATTTAAAATGAAAAAGGCAACAATGTTTATCTTAATGATTACAAGCAATACTTCCAATACTTTGGATGCTTGTTGTTGTTGCTGTAATTCTTCCTGTTGTATGCAGTAGTTTCCTTCACTGCAGTTTTCCCGGTTGCTTACTATTTATTGGTTTACTAATTAATACTTAACAGTATGTCTGTTTTATTACATGACAGTTTCCTGTCATTGAAAAAGACTGTTTTACAGTTATCTGTATCTGACACCCTGAGAAAACTTTGCGAAGTTTTCCCGGGGAAAGTTGTTTTCTCAACAAGTTTTAGCTATGAGGACCAGGTAATCATAGATATAATAAGCCGGTCGGCTCCTGTTCAAATATTTACCCTTGATACAGGTCGTCTATTCCCTGAAACATACACTACGTGGACTAGGACACTTGAACAGTATGACATTTCTATACAAGCCTATTATCCTAATGAAGCTGAGCTGAAGCAGTTTGTTACAAGCTATGGCCCTAATGCTTTTTACCAGTCCGTGGAGCTTAGAAAAAATTGTTGTGCCATCCGTAAGGTTCAACCCCTTAAATCTGCGCTGGAAGGCAATGCCGTATGGGTCACTGGCCTTAGAGCACAGCATTCCGCAAACAGGAATGACCTGGAAGTTTTGGAATGGGATGATACAAACCAGATTATTAAATACAATCCATTGTTAGATTGGACAACAGAGCAGGTTAGAAATTATATAGATGAACACAATATCCCATACAACGCATTGCATGACCGGGGATATGTAAGCATCGGCTGTGCCCCATGCACACGGGCGATAAAACCGGGAGAAGATTTTCGGGCGGGAAGATGGTGGTGGGAAGATGAAAGTAAAAAAGAATGTGGATTACATGTTCACACAATTGTAAGTAAATAAATATTTCAATGAGTTATCAACTGGATTATCTCGAACAACTGGAATCTGAAGCTATCTATATTTTAAGGGAAGTAGCTGGACAATTTGATCGCCCTGCATTGCTTTTTTCAGGGGGCAAAGATTCCATTACCCTTGTTCACCTGGCGTTAAAAGCTTTTCGCCCGGGTGCATTTCCTTTTCCATTAGTACATATTGACACAGGTCACAATTTTCCTGAAGCATTGGCTTTCCGAGATGAACTGGTTGAAAAAATTGGAGAGCGACTTATAGTTAGAAAAGTTGCAGATACTATTAAGAAAAAAGGATTGAAAGAAAAATCAGGAAAATTGGCCAGTCGTAATGCACTGCAAACATTTACACTCCTGGATACAATAGAGGAGTTTGAATTTGATGCTTGTATTGGGGGAGCCAGGCGGGATGAAGAAAAAGCCCGTGCAAAAGAAAGGATCTTTTCTGTAAGAGATGAGTTTGGAGGATGGGAACCGCGTAAGCAAAGGCCTGAGTTATGGAATTTGTATAATGGAAAGATCAACAAAGGAGAAAATGTAAGGGTATTCCCAATCAGCAACTGGACCGAATTGGATGTGTGGAATTATATCAAAAGAGAAAATATTGAGCTACCCGCAATCTACTTCTCACATGAGAGAGAAATCCTGGAGTATGAGGGGCAACTTATAGCGGCATCTGAACATATTAAACTCGAAGCATCTGACATCATTACCCGTAAAAGAGTAAGGTATCGTACTGTTGGTGACATGACATGCACCGCTGCTGTGGAAAGCCGCGCTATTACGCTTGATGAGGTGATTGCAGAGATCACTGCCACAAGAATTAGCGAAAGAGGCGAAACCCGAATAGATGACAGGATTTCTGAGGCAGCCATGGAAGACCGTAAAATAAACGGATACTTCTGATTAATTAAAAAGTTTAAAGCTAAGTATAATGGACCTATTAAGATTTATTACAGCTGGTAGTGTTGATGATGGTAAAAGCACTCTGATTGGCCGTTTGCTTTATGATAGTAAAAGCATTTTGGCAGACCAACTTGAAACTTTAAAGAAGCAAAGCAAGACCAATGAGCATGCAGATATTGATCTTGCATTATTAACTGACGGTTTAAGAGCCGAAAGGGAGCAGGGTATTACTATAGATGTGGCCTACAAATATTTTTCTACCCCGGTGCGTAAGTTCATTATCGCTGATGCTCCAGGCCATATCCAGTATACAAGGAACATGATCACAGGCGCCTCAAATTCTGATTGCATTATTATACTAATAGATGCAAGGAATGGAGTTATAGAGCAAACGCGACGCCATTCCATTATTGCTTCCCTTTTAAAAATACCACATGTTATAGTGGCTATCAATAAAATGGATATGGTAGGGTATGATAAAAACGTATTTACTAAAATTGTTTCTCAGTACCAGGATGTTGCCAGGGAGCTGCAACTTGAAGATGTATATTATATTCCCATTAGTGCCTTGAAAGGAGATAATATTATTACCAATTCTTTAAACCTTGCATGGTTTGAGGGTAATTCACTTCTTACTCACCTTGAAAATATAGAAGTAATAAAGAGTAAGAACTCAGTTTCAAGATTTTCTGTGCAATATGTTATAAGACCTCAGGCTGAAGAATTACACGATTATAGGGGGTATGCTGGTAAAATTTCCAGTGGTACCTATTCTAAGGGTGATGAAGTCAGGGTCTTCCCTTCAAGTATTTCAACCAGCATTAAACAAATAGAAGTGAACCAAAAAGAAGTTCAAACTGCTTACGCCGGTCAAAGCGTAACCATTCACCTGCAAGATGATATAGATATAAGTCGCGGCGACGTGATTGTCAGATCAAATGAATTACCCAAAATTCAGAACGAGTTTGAAGTGCTGATGTGTTGGATGGACAGTAATGAATTGAATGCAGGTAACAGGTATATTCTTCAACATGGAAGTAGACGGGTCAAAGCACTGGTCAGGGATATTCAATACAAGCTTGATGTAAATACGCTTTCACAGGAATCTTACCCCGGTGCAGTGAAGTTGAATGATGTGGTAAAGGCTACCATCAAAACAGCTGAACCCCTTGCTTTCGACAGTTACCTGGAGCTTCCGGTAAATGGCTCAGCAATCCTTATAGACCAGACCAGTAATATGACAGTAGGGGCTTGCCTGATCCAATAATATATACACTAATCATTTTAAAGTTCAAAAGATGCCGGCGATGAATAATATGCAAAAGGGAAAAGTTTACATAGTTGGTGCAGGTTGTGGCGATCCTGATCTGATTACAGTGAAAGGAATGCGCTTACTGCAACAGGCAGATATTGTGTTGACAGATAGGTTGGCAAGCCCTGAAATTATTGAGAGATATACGATTCCGGATACTGAAGTTGTATATGTTGGCAAGCAATGCCGGAAAGGCGAATCTACTCCACAGGCAACTATCAACGAATTGATGGTATTGTATGCAAATGAAGGTAAAACTGTGGTTCGGTTAAAAGGAGGCGATGTATCCATGTTTTCCAACATACTGGATGAACTGGAGGTTCTGCATAAATATTCAATACCATTTGAAATTGTCCCAGGAATCACTGCGGCTCTTGGTGCAGCTGCTTATGCAGGAATTCCGCTCACAGCAAGGAACTATGCAACGGCAGTTCGTTTCTTAACTGCTTATCGTTCCGATGTTGTTTTGGAGGAATACTGGAAGGAACTGGCACAAACTGACGATACCCTCGTTTTCTATATGTCGTCGGAAACCTTGCCAGATGTCATCAGCAATCTGGTGCGCCATGCCATAGATCCAGCCAGGTTGCTGGCGATAATAGAGCAGGCAACTACTCCTTTCCAAAAAATATATACCGGTTCATTGTATGAATTTGAAGAGAAATGGGAACACAGGAATTTTTTATCCCCCAGCCTGGTCATAATTGGCAAAGTAGTGTCATTACATGACAAGTTTGACTGGTTCAATGGAACAAGGACAAACGGAAGGTATTTCGATGCTGATCATGAACGCAATAGGGTATCACAGGAATCTTTTGGTTTAACTGCATAAATAAATAAGATGTTACCAGATCCAAAAATGAAAATAGTCCAGGACTTAGTAGCTAACCTTTCGAAGGAGGAGATCATCTGGCTAAATGGTTATTTATCCGGTGTGGCTTCATTGGATAGAAAACAGGAATCTACTGCAGCAAATGTGCGTAAAATAACCATCGCTTATGGTACAGAAACCGGGAACTCTAAAAAGCTGGCTACCAGTTTTGCTGCACGTGCTAAGAAAAACGGGATCCAGTCCAAACTGGTTTCATTGGATCAATATCGTCTCTCAGATCTTTCGAAAGAGGAGTGGTTTTTTACTATCATAAGTACACAAGGTGAAGGTGAACCACCTGCTACTGCTAAAAAGTTTTATGACCACCTGCACCAGGAAAATGTTTCCCTGTCCAGTGTGCGATATGGTGTCCTGGCGTTGGGTGATACAGCCTATCCTTTGTTTTGTAAAGCAGGTGAAGATGTAGATGCCCAACTTCAAAGGTTAGGTGCCATACGTGTTATGCCCCTTCACAAGCTTGATACTGATTATGAAGTGGAGGCTGAAAATTGGATTACGAGTTTACTGGATTCATTCAACACTTCTGCTCCGGCTGCACCACAGGTGGTTCAGACATCAAACACTAAAACCAAGCAGCATTATAAAGGCAAAATATTAACTACTATCAACCTTAATGGTTCAGGTTCATCTAAAGAAACCTATCACATTGAAATTGCTGCTAATGGAGTCCAATATGAACCTGGAGATGCACTTGGGTTAATTCCCATGAATTCCAAAAATGTAGTAGACAAAATTATTAACCTGGCTGGTGCAGATGAAAACAGCCCGGTAAGTTATAAGAATACAGAAACACCACTTGGAGAGCTTTTGAGATCAAGGTTATCTGTGATCCATCTTTCTGAAAGAGTGGTTAAAAAATATAGTGAAATCGTACAACAGGATATTCCGCCTACAAGGATGGATCTGATTGACCTTTTAAGGATCTATCCGATAAGTCAGCCTTCTCAATTCCTGCCGATCGTCGAGGCCCTGGATCCAATCACGCCAAGGTTGTATTCCATTGCTTCTTCGCCATTGGCACACCAGGATGAAGTGCACCTTACGGTAGCCAAAAACACTTTCCTTCTTGATGAACAGAAAAGAAACGGTTTGTGTTCATATTACCTGTCTCAACTAAAAGAGGGAGATGATTTTGATTTTTATATTCACAAAAACCAGTTGTTTAAAATGGCGCCCCAGGATAAAGATATTATCATGATCGGGCCAGGAACTGGGATAGCACCTTTCAGATCATTTGTAGCCCAGCGTGATGCAGAAGGTGCGGAAGGCAGGAGTTGGTTGTTTTTCGGTGATCAGCATTTTACTACTGATTTTCTTTACCAGGCTGAATGGCAAAACTGGTTGCAGGTAGGAGCTTTAACCAGGATGAATGTAGCATTTAGCCGGGACCAGGACCAAAAGTTATATGTGCAGCATAAGCTTTTACAACATGCCGGTGAATTGTTTGAGTGGATTGAAGGGGGTGCCTATGTGTATATATGTGGGACAAAGGATCCAATGAGTGTTGATGTTGAAAATACCTTATTGCAGATCATAACTGAGTATAAGCAACTGGATGAATCACAGGCTATGAATTATCTGTTTGATATGAAAGAAAATGGCCGTTTATTAAAAGATGTCTATTAAGTAATTGTTACAGGAATCTTCCTGGAAAAAAGAAATACCAATGGCAGAACAAAAGAACTTATCGGTGGTAGAAAAGATCAAGACGGCAAGTGATGGATTAAGAGGCACATTGAAAGAGAGCTTGCAGGATGAGTTGACAGGAGCTGTCCGTGAACAGGATCATGCTCTGATAAAGTTTCATGGCATGTACGAACAGGATGATCGTGATCTAAGGGAAGAAAGAGCATTGAAAAAGCTGGATAAGCTTTATTCGTTTATGATCCGCTTGCGGATTCCCGGAGGATTGATCACTCCACAACAATGGATCGCTGCCCACCATATTGCAGGTAATTACTCAACCGGTGTTATAAAGATCACTACAAGGCAAACCATACAATTACATGGTATTTTAAAAAGGGATATAAAGCCAACCTTAAAGGATTTTAATGCTGTTACATTAGATTCTATCGCAGCGTGTGGTGATGTGAACCGCAATGTTATTTGCAGCAGTCATCCTTCCCAATCTCCATTACATAAACAAATACATGATTACGCAGGAAAATTAAGTGAAGCGCTGCTTCCAAAAACAAGAGCCTTTTACGAGATATGGCTTGATGAAGAAGTGCTGGCAGATAAAAAGGAGGAAATAGACCCATTGTACCAGGACCATTATTTGCCGCGAAAATTCAAGATAGGCATAGCCATTCCACCTAATAATGATGTAGATGTATTTGGGAATGACCTGGGATTGATTGCAATCATTGAAAATGAAAGCCTGCTTGGTTTTAACCTGGCAATAGGCGGAGGATTAAGTTCCACGCATGGCAACCCTTCAACCTATCCTCGATTAGCCACAGTAATAGGCTTTGTTCCAGCCAACGATAAGTTGATGAAGGCGGTATATGAAGTACTAACCATACAAAGGGACTTTGGTAATCGAAGTGATCGCAAACAGGCACGTCTGAAGTATACAATTGATAACATGGGAGTAGATGTCTTCAAAACTGAAT
Source organism: Flavisolibacter ginsengisoli DSM 18119 (assembly GCF_900129295.1). Taxonomy (GTDB): domain Bacteria; phylum Bacteroidota; class Bacteroidia; order Chitinophagales; family Chitinophagaceae; genus Flavisolibacter; species Flavisolibacter ginsengisoli. Next base: position 342,453 of record NZ_FQUU01000002.1, on the reverse strand, counting down.
TGGAGCGGCGATGCGGATTTCCTTTGGGGAAAGCCATGCCATACCAATTTACTGAAAGAAAGGATTATTACGGGTGGAGGCAAAGTAGTTCAGGAAAATGGCACTATACAATTTTTGTTGAGAATGGCAGGGTAGTGGACGATGAAAACCTAGCCTTGAAAACTGCCTTATTGAAGGTGGCAGAAACAGGTCTTGCACAATTTCGTTTTACACCCAACCAAAACCTGATACTTAGCGACATTGATGAATTGGATAAAAATGAAATCGAAGGAATTCTGAACCAATTTGGAATTATAGAACATACTGACAATTCCAGTTTAATGAGAAAGAATTCCATTGCCTGTGTTGCTTTCAATACTTGTCCACTAGCACTGGCTGAGGCCCAGCGTTATTTGCCCACACTAATCACCAAAATCGAACCGCTGCTAAAGAAACACAGCCTCGAATCTGAAGAGATCAGTTTGAGGATGACCGGTTGCCCCAATGGATGCGGCAGATCTCCTTTAGCAGAAATAGGTTTTATTGGAACAGCATACGGGCGCTATAATCTTTACCTGGGAGGTGACAGGTTGGGAGAGCGCTTAAATCAAAAATTCAGAGATAACCTGGATGAGCAAGAGATACTAACAACTTTAGATGAAGTGTTTGCTGATTACAGTTTGAACCGGTCAAGTGGTGAGACCCTGGGGGATTTTGCCTGGAGAAAATATTTTGAACAGCAATAAAAAAATATATGGAAACAGAGGTATTACATAAGGAAGAAATAGAACAGTTAGAAGAAAGTGTCAATCGCCTGTTCCCTGTCTTTTTGAAGCTGGAAAACTTGGAAGTTCTGCTCGTTGGTGCGGGAAATGTAGGCTTGGAAAAATTAACAGCAATGCTTCAAAATGCACCTAATACCCACATCACTGTGGTGGCAGGTAAAGTGTCAGATAAAGTGAAGCATTTTTCAGCAAGTGCTTCTTATGTAACTATTATTGAAAGAGATTTTGAGCCAGCAGATCTATTGTTAAAAGATATTGTTGTCATAGCTGTTAATGATAAGAATGTTAGCCAGGAGATACGGGTGTTAGCAAAAGAGAAAAACTTATTGGTAAATGTTGCCGATACACCCGGGCTTTGTGATTTTTACCTTGGATCGATCGTCCAGAAGGGTTCAGTAAAAATTGCCATTTCCACTAATGGAAAATCTCCTACCATGGCCAAAAGGTTGAAAGAAGTGTTGAATGCTGCTATACCGGCAGAAATAAATAATGCTACTGACAATCTTCATATCATACGTAACAGGCTGAATGGAAGCTTTGCTACCAGGGTTAAAAAGCTGGATGAACTTACGCGGGGACTTGTGGAAAAGGATAATGCAGAAAAAGAAAAGCAATGGAAAAGAATTGCCACTATAAGTATCACGGTTTTTGCCTTAATGTTATTAGGCCATTTTATCTTTTCCTACATACCCTTAAAAGAATTTGCGGTAACGGCGGTAGATTGGTCTAAAACACTCGACCGCAATTTTTTATGGATGATCCTTGCAGGTTTTCTTGCCCAAATGGTTGATGGGGCCACCAGTATGGGATATGGAGTTACGAGTGCAATTGTACTGATGTCTGCAAATGTAAGTCCGTCAGCTATCAGCGGGAGTATTCATACTGCTGAAATGTTTGCCAGCGGTGCATCCGGGTACAGCCATTATAAATTTGGAAATGTAAATAAAAAGATGTTCAAGGCGCTTCTGATCCCGGGTATTCTCGGTGCGGTGCTTGGTGCAGTGTTGCTTGTTAAATTGGGCGAGTCACACATTTCCTATTTAAGGCCAGCCATGGCAGTGTATACCTTGTTCCTGGGAATAAAGATCTTTATCAATGCCTTTAAAAAAACCAATGTAAAAAAGAAATTCAGACATTACGGATGGTTAGCGGGTGTTGGAGGGTTCCTGGATTCATTTGGCGGTGGGGGCTGGGGGCCAATTGTTTCTGCTACCCTCATAACCAAGGGTAGAACGCCGCGCTTTGTAGTAGGATCAGTCAGTCTTACCGAATTCTTTGTGACCCTGGCAAGCGCGTTTACTTTTTTTACGCTGATAGGCGTTCAGCATTGGCAGGTTATACTTGCTTTAGTCATTGGGGGCCTGATAGCTGCCCCTATTGCTGCCAGGCTTTCAGGCAAATTGCCTAAAAAAGCTTCTTTTATTTTATTGGGTGTTATAGTGGTGCTCTGGAGTGTGCGCATTCTAATCAAAGTTTTGTAAGAAATATGAAACAGCCTTTAATAACTGCCAGTCTCTATTATTATTATTTTAATTGCCACCTGCAAAAGACTCAATATCCAGGACCTTCTCTTGTCCGATGTAGTTTCGTTTAATTCAATTCTCCCACTAGAACTTTTTATAAAAGAGCATACACAGATTGCGCTGGCAGTTGAATCTATGCAATAGTCAGGCACTTTGTTTTACATCATCCATAATCAACTAACAATGCATTCCATAAATTATACATCATACATACTTCCCACATTTATTAAGTCAGGACAAAATAAAAAAGCCTTCTTATTATCATCGTTGTTATTAATTTCTATTTTCTTATTTGCACAGCAAACCATTGAAATCTCGGGGCTGGTTACCGGACGCGAAAATCAAGACCCTTTACCCGGTGTTGCAGTAAATATCAAAGGCACTGTAGTAGGTACGCTTACCAATAGTAATGGAGCGTTTGTTTTACGAACCAGGCAAAAGCTTCCTTTTATACTTTTATTTAGCTCAGTTGGTTTTGCGCCTGATGAAGTAGAGGTGACAAGTATTAGTTCACAATTAAAGGTCGCTTTATCTACAAGAGTGGTTCTAGGAAGTGAGGTTGTAGTATCAGCATCCCGTGTACCTGAAAATATTCTTCGTTCTCCTGTTGCCATTGAAAAGCTGGATATAAGGGCCATTAAGGAAACTCCATCTCCGGGTTTTTATGATGCCCTTGAAAAAGTTAAAGGAGTACAGATGATCACTGCCAGCTTAACCCTTAAGGTGCCCAATACAAGAGGATTTAATACATCTAATAATTTCCGTTTCATGCAAATGGTTGATGGAATAGATATGCAGGCCGCTACCTTGGGTGTACCGCTTGGCAATGCCATAGGGCCCTCTGAACTTGATATTCAAAGTGTAGAGATCACACCGGGAGCAGCATCGGCATTATATGGAATGAATGCTATAAATGGAATGGCTAACCTTATCACAAAAAACCCGTTTGATTTCCAGGGCTTAAGTATTTATCATAAAACAGGGATCAACCATGTAGATGGAATTGATCATACACCTGCCATCCTTACAGAATCTGCCATCCGTTTTGCCAGGGCATATAACAATCATTTTGCGTTTAAAGTGAACTTAAGCTATATGCAGGGAATTGACTGGCGGTCAAATACAAGGGCTGATCAAAATCCAAATAATTTAAAAACCTCAAATCCTTCCTACCCGGAATTGAACGGGATTAATAATACAGCATTTGACGGCTGGAACAAATATGGCGATGATGCATTGGCGGGAAGTAACCTGGTATCATTAAGCGGACTTACTATTAATGGCAAGACCAATCAAACATTACGGGTAGCACGCACAGGATATTGGGAAACGGACCTTGTAAAACCACAGGTGGATAATCTCAAATTGGATGCATCGCTGCATTACCGGTTTTCAGAAAAAGCAGAACTATCCTATACCTATAGAGCAGGCAAGATGGATGGCGTATTTCAACGCGGAAATAAAATTCAACTGGACAATGTGATTGTTCAAAACCATGCATTGGAATTGAAAGGAAACAAATTCCTGGTAAAAACCTATATCTCATTGGAGAATACGGGTGATTCCTATAATGTCAAACCACTTGCAGATAACCTGGATCTTTACAGTGGTGGGTCTAATTCTGCCTGGGCAACTAAGTATAAGAATGCATTATTAGCCTATAGTAGCGCTAATGGTGGCGCTTTAACTTCATCCAACCTGGCGGCGGCTGCAAATTACGCCCGCAGCATTGCAGATGCCAGCCATGTAGTGCCTGGAACCGCGGCATTTGAAGCCCTGAAAAATCAGATCATCTCTATCAATAATTGGGATATTCGTTCTGCTTCTATACCCGATGCACCGGAAACAGGTGGTGCAGCTCTTATTCAAAAAAGCAGGTTATACCATGGAGAAGCTCAATATGATTTGTCAGGGAAAATTAGGTTTGTTGATATCCTGGTAGGCGCAGATGCACGTGTATATGAGATAATACCTGATGGAAATAATTTCGTTGATTTCTCAAGGCCAATACCAGAAAGAAATCTTCCATTGAAGGATGGCAGTTTTGGAAATAATGTATATTATAAAAAGTATGGCGCTTTTTCCCAGTTGACCAAAAACCTGCTTAACTCCAAATTAAAACTTTTTGCTTCTTTACGCTATGATTATAATCCTGAATTTAATCCAAAGTTTACTCCAAGGATAGCCGCTGTATACACCTTACATGATAAGCACAATTTCCGTTTGACCTTCCAGCAAGGCTATAGATTCCCAGCCTTATTTGAGGCATTATCCTATGTAAATAATGGAAGGGTCAAAAGGGTCGGTAGTCTTTCCTATATTAATGAGGGATTGGGATACCTTGAAAATAGTTACACACAGGCATCTGTTATTAATTTTAATGCAAAAGTAAGTGCACAAGGTAATAGTGATTCGGCTGCTCTTGCCAATCGTAATTTATTGGTAATAGCAAACCTTCCCAAAGCCATGCCGGAAAAGATCAATTCCCTGGAAGTGGGGTATAAGACAGTTTTGCTCGATAATAAATTGATTATTGATTTCGATGCCTACAGTAATCAGTATGATGGATTTTTAGGACAGGTGCAGGTATTTGTGCCTAAAAATGAAAAGGTGGGAACTGATGAAGCTGTGCTTGCCATGCTTGACAGGAACAGGGATGCAACAACCGCTACTTCTAATACAGCTGCAAGCCAGGGACAGGATCGCTATAGAGTTTATACAAATTCAAAAAATACCTACAGGAACTATGGAGCAGCTATGGGCTTTCTTTATAATTTTTACAGGCGCTATAGTTTTTCAGGAAATATCAACTATAATAATATTAAGGAACTGGATGCGAAAGATATTTTTGTAACAGGATTTAATACACCACTTTGGTCAACCAATATTGCATTCAGCAACAGGGAGATCTTTAAAAATATTGGCTTTGCCATTGCCTGGAAATGGCAGGATAGTTATGTATGGGAAAGCCCTCTTGTAAATGGCAACATCCCGGCCTTCCAGACGATTGATGCGCAGGTTAGCTTTCACTTGCCATCGGTTAAATCCCAACTGAAAATAGGAGGTGCTAATATTTTAAATAAGCGTCATATTGAATATGCCGGAGGGCCAACCATTGGAGCAATTTATTATATAGCAGCAACAATGGAGGGATTATTCAATCATTGAAATGGAGAACGGCAATTAATCGGTAAAAAGAATACTTCTTCATTATCTTAGTTGAAATAAGGTCTGATGATTTTATTGGTCACCTCTAGAACAAAGGCTTTTATTTCTTTACTACCATTATGAAGAAGATTCTTTTTTTCAGCTTTGTGCTAATGGGGATTGTTGCCCAGGCCCAGCATAAAACAGTTTCTATTCCATCTCAATTAATTGCCGAAAACATTATTATAGTTACAACAGATGGATTTAGATGGCAGGAAGTATTTGGCGGTATGGATTCATCAATTGCCAATAATAATAAATACAACGAAGGTGATAGTTCTTATTTATACCAGGCCTATTGGAATACCAATAGTGAAGAGCGGAGAAAGAAACTAATGCCTTTTTTATGGTCTGTAATAGCAACAAATGGACAACTGTATGGTAACCGGAATTATGGTAATAAAGTGAACACCGCCAATCCTTATTGGTTCAGTTATCCAGGTTACAGTGAGATCATGACAGGCTTTGCTGATACTGCAATTAATTCCAATGAATATCCTCCTAACCCAAATACAAATGTGCTGGAATATTTAAACAAACAACCTGGGTTTCAAGGAAAGGTTTCGGTATTTGGTGCATGGAATGCTTTTGACCGCATTTTAAATGAGAAACGAAGTGGCATGCCGGTTATATCTGCGTTTGACCTTGTTGGGGGGAAGTATCCCAATGCCAACCAGCTATTGATCAATAAAATGAGGCGTGACTCTTACAAGCCATGGCGTATGGGGGAATGTCTTGATGTATTCACGCACTATGCTGCTATAGAAGAACTGAATAAAAATAAGCCCAGGGTTTTATATATAGCTTACGGTGAAACTGATGAATGGGCGCATTCAGGTAAATACCGTTCTTACCTGGATGCAGCGCACCAGGTAGACGCCTGGATCAGGGAACTTTGGGAAAAGGTGCAATCCGATCCACACTATCGCAATAAAACTTCTCTGTTTATTACTACCGATCACGGGCGGGGAGATATTATAAAGGACCAATGGAGGGATCATGGAAGTGATGTGCCAGGTGCCAATGAAATATGGTTGGCAGTAATGGGTCCCGGTGTTAACACAGGTGGAGAAATTAAATACGAAGGACAATGGTATCAGCAACAATTTGCACAGACCATAGCCAAACTATTAGGCTATGAATTCAGGGCTGAACATCCCATTGCACCAGCTATTGTTCCTGTCACGGGGAAGTAATTTTGCTCCCCAGGAAAACTGGAAAAGCTATTTCTTGAATTTTGTAAGAGCGGAGCCTTTATGTGCTGCAATATGATCAGACTTATCACTTTTTATTTCATACTGTGGTTCTTCTTTCGAAGCATGGTGTGTATAACCCTTATAATTAAAGTCTGCATAATGTATTTTAATGATCTTGCCGGAAACATGGCCGGCTTCAGAGTTCCAGCTTACATGGTCACCAACTTTGAATTCCTTACTCATAAATTAATATTTAAGCAATGGGTCATGTTATCATCATAACGCATCAAATACCTGACCGAAAATCTTACATCAGATATTGATGATTAAATGAGTGCACGAAATCCATCCCCTTCCCAGGAAAGTATGAAAGGGGCAACACAACTAAGTTGTTTGTGTTTAGTAAAAACAAACAGGCAATGCTTTAGCAGACATTGCCTGTTATTGTGGTTTAAAACATTAACTCTTCCTGGGGTATCAATTCAAGGTGACTTTCAACTGTAGCAATACCAGGAGCAAACCAGGCAGCTTCCTCGGCATCTTCTTTTTCAGTATAGGAGCGAACCTTTCCTTTTAGTATTACTTTATTGCCAACGACATCAACAGATATTCTTTCTGCATCTATAGTTGCTGTTCGCAATAATGCCGAAGTGATCTTTGACTTTACATCACCTGCAGAAGCTTTGGGCTTAATGGCAATATTGTTGATCACACTACGAACACCTAGAAGGTTTACAACTGCATTGCGGGCAGAATTCCTTTGATATTCCCATTCTACTTCGCCTCCAAGTGTTACCACTCCATCTTCTACTTTTACTTCCAGTTTATCCTCAGGTACTGCACTATGCCATTTCAATGCATTCAAAACTGAAGCAGCAATATCAGTGTCACTCTTTCTGTAGCTTGGTAAAACGCCAATCTGAATATCTTCTGCAATAGCTTTTACACCTGCAACTTTTCTGACAGTTCGTTCAGCTTCCAGCTTTTGAGCATAACTGTCCACCTGCCCTGAAAGTGTAACTATTCCATTTTTAATGGATACACCGATCTCGGAAGCTTTTAAAAAGGGATTCCATTTCAATTGGTTCATTACATCCTGTTGAATTTCGAGATCATTTTTCATAATAAAATAATTTAAATGATGAATAATTAGTCCTCAAAAGGAGTAACAGAATTTTTGTCATACGCCGAATGGATAAGTTTCAGGTATCTGGTGTCCATCAGGCTGGATATGTAAGGGGTGTAAGGCAGTTGTATGATCCAGGTAGATAAACGCATCATAACGTAATGGTAGAATACTGGGAACATAATTGCCGTACTTTTCATATTCCGGATTATATACTACGCCTATGGCCCGATGGCCGATATGAGTTTCCATTAATTCTTCATCCATGAAATCATCCATTATCAATAACTTATTTTCAGGGCTGGCTTTGTGCAATATATATTCCCAGCTTCCTTTTCTTGCTGGAGGCACGGCCATTACTTTCATGGGTGCACCCCAGCCTTTTGCTGCTATCACTTCTCCTTTATATGATCCGAAACCAACTAATACCACTCCGTGTTCATGGTGTTTTATCCTGGCCAACTCCCCAACATTATACATGCCCTCAGTAGTCATGTCTGTTGCCCTGGCATCTCCAATATGTGTATTGTGTTCCCAGATGATAACCTTTGCACCTTTCCCATGAAAGTCAGTTAAGCGATTGAGCGTTTCGTACATATGATGATCCCTTACATTCCAGGAGTGAGGCCCCCCTTTTACCATGGCCCTATAGTACCTTTCTGCATTGAGTGTTACGATTGCATTTTGCTCAACGTTAAAAACATTTTCATGATCTGAATTATAAGAAGGTAAATGTTCCTGTATCTTTTTAAGCAATTCTACCACTTCATCAGTACACAACTCCGGAACAAATTGAGTTGCCCGGGCATATCCCCGGCCTTCATCAGCTTTGTATGGTTCAAAACAATGGAATGTTTCTTCAGCTACCTTCAAAGCATTTGGATCAATATGTTTTAAATATTCCCGAATGGCTTCCAGGCTTTCCCATAGACTGTAAACATCAAGTCCATAAAACCCTATTTTTTTGCTAGCAGGTAAAGGTTTATTATACTTATATAACCAATCAATCATTGCAACCATTTCCCAGTTAGCCCACATCCATGTAGGCCAGCGGTTAAAGCGTTTTAATACACCCAGCGCACTGCCTCCAGCATTTGCATAGTTTTTAATGTAACGATTCACCTGGTAACAATCCGGCCAGTCTCCTTCCACGGCTATAAATTGAAACCCCTTTTCTTTTATGAGTTTTTTTGTGATCTGTGAACGCCATGTATAGTATTCGTGCGTGCCATGCGACGCTTCTCCAAGCATTACAAATTGAGCATCGCCGATCCTGTCAAACAATGGCTGAAGGTCAGCCTGGTTCGTTAACACCTCAGCCTTATCCTTAATAATAGAAATGGTTCTTTCTTCATTAGGTGCTAATTCTTTTGTAAAGTACCTGCGCATAATTAAGGGTTTTCCCAAAGCAAAACCAATTCCCCAGGTCTGGCAATGAGCACTGTCAAAGAAAGGAGTGATGGTGGTCATTGCCTCTGAAGGGATACTGAAATAGGTTTACACCAGTAAAGAATGAGCGTTTATATTTTAAGTGATTTTATGGATACCTACGACAAAATTACCATCAGCATTCCCCTGGAAAATGTCGAGCTGAAAGGAGACATGGCACTTCCTGCAAATGCACATGCTCTGGTAGTATTTGCCCACGGAAGTGGAAGCAGCAGGTTAAGCCCACGCAACCAGTTAGTAGCAACCTATCTCAATAGCATTGGCTTGGGTACATTGTTATTTGACCTGTTAACTTATGAAGAAGATAAAAACTATTCAACCCGCTTTGATATAAACCTGCTGGCAGATAGACTTTTGAAGGCAACACTATGGGTGGAAGGGCAGAACTGGGGTAAGAATGTTCAAATAGGTTATTTCGGTGCCAGCACGGGTGCTGCAGCTGCATTGGTAGCAGCTTCTAAATTATCCCAGGTCCTTGCTGTAGTTAGCAGGGGAGGAAGACCTGATCTTGCTTTTTCTGCCCTTCCAAAAGTGAAGGCTGCTACTTTGCTTATCGTAGGCAGCCTTGATTCCCAGGTATTGCAGCTCAACAAGCAAGCCTATAATCAATTATCGACAGAAAAGAAATTGGAGGTGGTGGCAGGTGCCTCCCATTTATTTGAAGAAGAAGGCACTATGGATCAGGTTTGTCTTTTGGCTGGAAACTGGTTTGAAAAGCACCTGCAGCCTATACCCTTGCTAAACGATTAAAATTTATAACATGTTTACAAACAGAAGTGAGGCGGGAAGAATGCTTGCCACAAGATTGCGCAAGTACAAAAATATTCCGGGGGTTGTACTGGCTGTTCCAAGGGGTGGGGTACCTGTTGCTTATGAAATTGCCAAAGAATTAAACATTCCCCTCGAGGTCATCCTTGTAAAAAAGCTTGGCCATCCCAATAATAAAGAATATGCCATCGGTGCCGTTGGCCTTAAAGACAGTTTTGTACTGCCACACGAAAACGTAACCCAGCATTATATTGAAACAGAAATTGCCAATATTCGCGAACGGTTAAAAGAAATGCAAATAAGTTTCATGGGAGATAAGGAACCGCAAAACCTTACTGGTAAAACAGTGATCCTGGTGGATGATGGCATAGCAACTGGTAACACAATTTTAGGCACCGTCCAGGTGCTTAGAAAAAGCCAACCGTATAAAATTGTTCTGGCAGTACCTGTAGCCTCACAATCTGCAGTGGAAAAACTAGAACCTTTTGTTGAAGAAATGGTTATACTGCTATGCCCTGAATCCTTCAGAAGTGTTGGTTTGTTTTATAGTGATTTCTCACAAGTAAGCGATGAGGAAGTAATTCATTACCTCGACAAGCTTAATGCACTTAAAAAGATAAGCTAACCAGGAAACTAATGTACTCTTATGCTCAATCACCTTTAGCCAAAAATAAATCAGCGCATAAAGGCTATTATGATTAAACATCGCTGCCTTCATTTATTGTTAACCATCCAGGTTCCCTACATTCCCTGAAAACCTCCTGTTAAGTAATTCATGGTTGCCACCTTTCAATATCTTGGGAAATAGCTATATTAGTTGCTGCGAATGCTGGCTATGTTGTTTTGTAGAAACTTTACCTATTGGATAGATAAACGCAGGTGGAAATATATTTTCCTGCTAGCTACCCTGGATCTTTCGGGTTTACTATAGCCATGCTCATCTATATCTTCCGGTATTATATTTTTTATTGGTTCTGATAATACCGGGTATTCTCAAACTATTCAAATTGCACTATGCCTTATTATCATAAACTGGGTGAGATACCCCATAAGAGACACACTCAGTTCCGCAAGCCAGATGGTTCATTATATGCTGAACAATTATTTTCTACTGAAGGTTTCTCTAACGACTATTCCCTGCTTTACCATGTATATCCTCCCACCCAGATCATAAAAACAGAAAAGCCCATAAATGTGGCCCCGAAAATTGCAGAGGAAAAAATGTTAAGCCACCGCAGTTTTGAAGGCTTTAAGATAAAGCCTGAAAATGATTTCCTTGACAGCAGGATACCAGTGCTTGTAAATAATGATGTTCATATAGTTTTAGCTGCCCCCCGGCAGGGTATGGAGGATTATTTCTTTAAAAACGCCGATGCTGATGAAATGATCTTCGTTCATGAAGGTAGCGGCATATTAAGGACCATGTATGGCGAGCTAAGTTTTGGTTATGGAGATTATCTCGTTATTCCCAGGGGTACTATTTACCAAATCAGTTTCAATGGTGAGGACAATCGTTTGTTTATAGTGGAATCTTTTAGCCCAATCAGGTTCCCTAAAAAATACCTGAGTAAGAATGGCCAATTGCTGGAACACTCACCATTTTGTGAAAGAGATATAAGGGCACCTCAGAATTTATTTACCCATGACGAAAGAGGAGATTTTCTGGTACGTACCCGAAAACGAGGCATACAGTATAATATTCATTATTCAGCCCATCCTTTTGACGTTATAGGTTGGGATGGATGCTGTTATCCTTTTGCCTTCTCTATTCACGATTTCGAGCCTATAACAGGTAGGGTGCATCAACCACCTCCCGTTCACCAGACCTTCGAGGCAAACAATTTTGTTGTTTGTTCTTTCTGTCCGCGCCTGTTTGATTATCACCCGGAAGCTATACCAGCTCCTTATAATCACAGTAATATTGACAGCGACGAGGTATTATATTATGTAGACGGTGATTTTATGAGCCGTAAAAATGTCACCCGGGGCATGATCACGCTGCATCCCGCAGGCATTCCTCATGGTCCGCATCCTGGTGCAGTAGAGAAAAGCATCGGGGCTAAAGAAACCAAAGAACTGGCTGTTATGGTGGATACTTTTCATCCATTAATGCTAACCAAACAGGCTCTGGATATAGAAAATGATAATTATGTGATGAGCTGGGCTGAATAATTCAGTCTAAAATCAAATTAAAAGGGAAAAGACAATCCAGGCCTGGATTGTCTTTTCCCTTTTTTCGGCGGTGCTTAAGGCACTTTGTTCCCGGCCAAGTTGCACTTTATCCCAATAATATTTCATATATAAGCCATAGATGTCCCGAGGATATCCCGACTCTATAAGAGTCGGCTTATCGTCGGCTTATCCTCGGGATATCCTCGGGATATCTTCGGGATATCCTGTACTTAAGTTGCCTGTAAGGTCATTTCAACGGGGTCTAATTATTTGGGTAATTGTAATCAACCGAGGGGTGGCAAACAAAATGTTTGTGATTATTAAGTGCTTTTGGAGCAATAACTACAGGCTATCTTATTCAGTGAGGTCGAGGGGAAAGAAAGGATTCAATAAAACCTGGTATTCTTTTTATTCCTTAAAGCTTAATTTTTTGTGATTGGCTGAAAGTTCTTTCCTGAGTATTTTTTATATTTAAAACTAAATTATTCAGTTATGGTAAAAGTTGGAGATCTTAAAGCAGGGGACATAGTTCATGTTCTGCATGATGGGGATGAAAGAATTGGTTCTGTTGTGGAAATTAACCGGATGGACAACCTGGCCTGTATTGATAATGGAGTACAGGAGTTCTGGTATCCTCCGGAAGAAATAGTTCCGGTTCCCTTAACAGAAGCGCATTTAATGAATACACTGGGTTTTGAAAAAGAAGAAAATGAAGAGGGTGTTAAATACAAAAGAGGACCGTTCAGGATCCTGGTTCATGACCCAGGCAACTATACAAATATGGACGTCTGGTACCGCGAGGATCACCGACATTTTAACCACCCCATATATTTGCATGAATTGCAAAATCACTACCTTGCCATGACCAAAGTGCCACTGGAAAGGGCTCAAATAGATTAAAACTTCTTAATTTTTTGGGAAAAACAGGCATTAGAGTCGTAAAAAACGGCTCTTTTTTCTTTTTATGGGGGAAATACCTATATCTTTGCGCTCCCAAAATCTGTATGTCGAAACAGCCATTAATTAAACAGGACGGAACTATTATCGAAGCTTTATCTAATGCTATGTTCAGGGTAAAGCTTGAAAACGGACATGAAATACTGGCTACGATCTCAGGCAAAATGAGAATGCACTACATACGGATTTTGCCAGGAGATAAAGTTGGCGTGGAAATGAGCCCTTATGACCTGTCAAGGGGCAGGATCATTTTCCGTTATAAATAAATAAACGATTAATAACCTAACAATGAGAGTTAGAGCATCCATTAAGAAAAGAAGCGCCGACTGCAAGATTGTACGTCGCAAGGGAAGACTTTATGTAATTAACAAAAAGAACCCCCGCTTTAAGCAAAGACAAGGATAATTCATTGTCAATTGGCAGATGCTGGTTGATGATCTGAAATGAAAATTGAAAATTAAAAATTACAAATAACTATGGCTCGTATTGCCGGCGTTGACTTACCAAAAAACAAAAGAGGCGAAATAGGCCTAACCTATATCTTCGGAATAGGACCCGCCACTGCCCGTTACATTCTTGACAAACATGGTATTGACCGTAGCAAGAAGGTAAATGAGTGGAATGATGAAGATCTGAACAACATTCGTACTACCATTACTGAAGAGTTTAAGGTAGAAGGACAATTGCGTTCAGAAGTGCAAATGAGTATCAAGCGTTTACTTGATATCGCTTGTTACCGTGGTCTTCGCCATCGTAAAGGTTTGCCGGTAAGAGGTCAGCGTACTAAAACCAATAGCCGTACACGTAAAGGAAAGCGTAAGACGGTTGCTGGTAAGAAGAAAGCACCTAAGAAGTAAGATCTGAAGGCGTAGGTTTAGGGAACAAGGATAAAGAGATCTTCTTTAATCTTGTTCCTTACTTCCTGAGCCTTCTTTCTATATGCACCTATTTACTGGAACAATTGCGGATACCCCGGTGCAGGTGGAGGATTGGTCCAGGACTTTCTGCCAAAGCAGGAAGTTTATCATTAAAAAGATTACCTAAGTAAAATGGCAAAAGCACAACAAGGCGGCGGAAAAGGTCAGCAAAGCGCAAAGGCCGCTGCAAAAAAGAGGATCGTTAAGGTTGATACCTATGGCGATGCCCACGTAAACGCTACTTTCAACAACCTTATCATCTCTATTACCAACAAGCAAGGACAGGTTATTTCCTGGTCAAGTGCTGGTAAAATGGGTTTTAAAGGTTCTAAGAAAAACACTCCTTATGCTGCACAAATGGCTTCTTCAGATGCTGCCAAGGTAGCACTGGATGCAGGAGTGAAGAGAGTAGATGTATTTGTAAAAGGTCCTGGTGCCGGTAGAGAAAGTGCTATCCGTGCTTTGGCCCAGTCAGGAATTGAAGTAACCATGATCAAGGATGTAACTCCGTTACCTCACAATGGTTGCCGTCCTCCAAAGAAAAGAAGAGTATAATAGCAGGTGGCTTTATGGCCACTTTACATATAGTTGAGCCAATTTGGTTTCATTTAATAAAAGGGTGCTTCATTAATTTTTACCGCTTTCAACGATGAACGCACCGGTTTCTAAAAAGCGGAAATGAAAAAAAACTATGGCACGTTACAATGGTCCCAAGACCAAGATCTCCCGTATATTCGGAGAGCCCATTTTAGGAAATGGAAAATGGTTAGGTAAGAATTCTAACCCTCCTGGACAGCATGGTGCACAACGTAAGCGTAAAAGCTTAGGTGAATATGCACTCCAGTTGCGTGAAAAGCAAAAAGCTAAGTACACTTACGGTGTATTAGAGAAACAATTCCGCAAGACCTTTGAAGAAGCTTCCCGTCGTAAAGGTGTTACCGGTGAAAATTTAATTAAACTTCTGGAATCCCGTTTGGACAACACAGTTTTCCGTATGGGTATTGCTCCTTCCCGTCCTGCTGCCCGTCAATTGGTGAGCCACAAGCACGTTATGGTGAACGGTGATGTAGTTAACGTTCCTTCTTACCAGTTAAAGCCAGGTGATGTTGTTGCCTTGAAAGACAAATCAAAAGACAACACTTCGGTTACCAGCCAGATCCGTGGCCGTAATCCTAAGTTTACCTGGGTAGATTATAATGAAGCTGAGTTCCAGGGAACATTCATTACTTATCCTGAAAGAGAAAGCGTTCCGGAAAACATTAAAGAGCAGCTGATCGTCGAATTGTATTCTAAGTAATCATAGAGGATGCTCCATCTTTTATGGATGGACTGCTGTGAGGAAAGGTAAACAAGAGCAGGTGATCTGATGTGAACCCGCTGGTAATTAAAAAACAAACCTTAAATCTGAAATAACAAATGGCAATTTTAAATTTTCAGAAGCCCGACAAAATCGTTCTTCAAAAAGTTACTGATTTCGAAGCGCAATTCGAATTCCGTCCGCTGGAGCCAGGTTATGGCGTAACCATCGGAAACGCCCTTCGCCGTGTGTTGCTTAACTCTTTAGAGGGTTATGCCATCATAGGTGTAAGAATTGAAGGCGTAGATCATGAATTTGCAACAATCAAGGGTGTTTCTGAAGACGTGGTTGAGATCATTCTGAACCTGAAGCAGGTTCGTTTAAAGAAGATCGTTGATCATGACGTTCAAAATGAAAAGATCACTCTTTCTATAAAGAACAGAACTGAGTTCACTGCCGGTATGATGGCTGAAGGAACACAGTCTTTCCAGATCATGAATCCTGAATTGTTGATCTGCACTTTGGATAATTCATCCAAATTAGATGTGGAGATCACAATAGGCAAAGGTCGTGGTTATGTTCCTGCAGAAGAGAACAAACCAAAGGATGCTCCTTTGGGATATATTCCTGTTGATGCTATTTACACTCCTATAAAGAATGTAAAATACAGTATAGAAAATACCCGTGTTGAGCAACGTACTGACTATGAAAAGTTAGTGATGGAAGTAAACACTGATGGTACCATTCATCCTGAAGAAGCAGTAAAGCAGGCCAGCCGTATCCTGATACAGCACCTGATGATCATTACTGACGAGAACATCACCTTCGATAATAAAGAAGAAAAGAAAGAAGATATCGTTGACGAACAAACTTTACAATTACGTAAGGTATTGAAGACACCATTGGAAGATCTTGATCTTTCTGTACGTGCCTTCAACTGTTTGAAAGCAGCCAAGATCAATTCACTAAGCGAGCTTGTTCAGTATGAGCAGGAAGATTTGATGAAGTTCAGAAACTTCGGTCAGAAATCCCTGTCAGAGATCGAACAGGTGTTAAACGAAAGAGGCCTGCACTTCGGTATGGACCTTGGTAAATTAGGAATTGATAAGGACGATTATTAAAATAAAAAGTAAAAAGTCAAAAGTAGAAAAGGTGACTTGAAACATAGGAAACCTTTTTGAATTTTCTCTTTGACTTTTGACTTATTCTATAACAGTAGGCTGCAAATCCTGACACGGTGCAGCTGAATTTAAAACTTAAATGTCATGCGTCACGGAGACAAAATCAACAACCTCGGTCGTAAGAAAGCACACCGCGAAGCGTTGTTAAGCAACCTGGCTTGCCAGTTAATTCAGTACAAGCGAATTGTAACCACTTTGGCTAAAGCAAAAGCACTGCGTGTTTATGTAGAGCCATTGATCACTAAAAGCAAAAAGAATGAAACACACCAACGCCGTGTTGTATTCAGCTATTTGCAGGACAAAGCAGCAGTTACTGAATTATTTACCACGATCAGTGAGAAAATTGCAGGTCGCCCGGGTGGTTACACAAGGGTTATTAAGTTAGGCACACGTCCTGGTGACAATGCCGAACTGGCAATGATTGAACTGGTAGATTTCAATGAGATCTATGGTAAGGGTAAGGTAGAAAAGAAAGAAGGTGCTAAAAGAACCCGCCGCGCAGGTGGTGCCAGGAAGAAGGCAACTTCTGATACTCCGTCAGCGCAGGCTGAAACTTCAGCTCCTGCAGCAGAAACTCAAACAGAAGCAACTGGAGAACAAGCGAGCTAATGATTGCATGTTTCATATATCAAGGCAAGATTTTTTAATCTTGCCTTTTTTTATGCTCCAGCTATAGGATTTGCTAAAAATTCAGGAGCGTGGATAAGTTTAACGTTGGTAAATTATTTGAATATTTTTCTTTGCATAATCTTTAAAATAATCAATGGAACAAAGACAAGCAATTTTAGTTCTGGCAGATGGTACAACCTGTTATGGTAAGGCCTTTGGGGCTATTGGCACCACAGGTGGGGAAATCTGCTTTAATACAGGAATGACAGGCTACCAGGAAGTATTTACTGATCCAAGTTACTATGGCCAAGTGCTTATTATGAATACTGTTCATATCGGAAACTATGGAGTTGCTGATATAGATGTGGAAAGTGACAGCATCAAAATCAAGGGCTTGATAGGAAGAAACCTGGAAGAATTGTTTTCCCGCCGAAAAGCGCAGATGTCGCTTGATGAATACCTGAAATTACAGAATATTGTAGCCATAGAAGGTGTAGATACCCGTGCATTGGTTTCCCAAATAAGGAACCAGGGTGCAATGAATTGCATCATTTCTTCTGAAATACTTGATCCGCAGGTATTAAAGGATAAATTAAATGAAGTACCTGACATGTCAGGTTTAGAGTTGGCTTCCATTGTGAGCACAAAGGTGCCTTATGAATTGGGCGACCCTGCTTCACCGGTTAAGATAGCTGTGCTTGATTATGGCACCAAGAAGAATATCCTTAATTGTATGGTGGAAAGAGGTGCCTATGTAAAGGTGTTTCCTGCAAAGACATCTTTGGAAGAATTGAAAGCTTTCAACCCTTCAGGGTATTTTATCAGTAATGGTCCCGGGGATCCTGCATCCATGGAATATGCGGTGTCTACTATGAGAGGTATTCTTAAAGAAGAAAAACCAACATTTGGCATTTGCCTGGGTCACCAGATTTTAGCCCTGGCTAATGATATTCCAACATTTAAAATGCACCATGGCCATAGAGGCATGAACCACCCTGTAAAGAACCTGATATCCGGTAAGTGTGAAATCACTACACAAAACCACGGTTTTGGTGTAGATCCTGAAGCAGTGAGGAAAGCGGAAAATATTGAGATTACGCATGTTAACCTTAATGACCAGTCAATTGAGGGTATTCGTGTGAAGGGAAAGCCAGCCTTCTCAGTGCAATACCATCCCGAAAGTACACCTGGTCCTCACGATAGCCGTTATCTCTTTGATGAATTTATTGAGATGATTCAAAAGCATATCGCTTAATTTTAAGTCCCGCAAATGCGGGATTTTTTATGTTTCCGGAATTATTTACCCAACGCCTGGTACTGCAAGAAATTCTACGGGCTGACCAACCATTTATCTTTGAGGGACTGAGTCATCCTGACGTAATACCATTCTATGGCGTGTCATACAATTCATTGGAAGCAACCTCCGTGCAGATGGAGTGGTATACCCAAATGATGGAAAAGGGAACCGGCATTTCGTGGAAGATCGTTGATAAGGCTTCTGCAAAGCCCATGGGAGTGATCTCTGTATATCATTACAAAATAGAGCACAATAGGGCAGAATTAGGCTTTTGGTTATTGCCGGCTTATTGGAAAAGAGGATTTATGAAAGAGGCAATGCAAGCGGTTATTGATTACTGGCAGCATGAGAAAGGCATACATCGCCTTGAGGCTTTTGTGGAAGCAGGAAACAATTCCAGTATGCAATCTTTGGAAAGAATGTGTTTTACTCATGAAGGAACCATGCAGGATTGTGAAGTAAAAAATGGTCGCTATATAAGTTTACATATCTATAGTCTTCTAACCCCAGATGAATTAAATTCGTGAGCATGAAGATCTCCATCGTTAATGGGCCTAACTTAAACCTACTAGGAAAGCGTGAACCTGGTATCTATGGTTCCACCTCTTTTGAACAATTCTTTGAAGGTTTAAAAAAGAAATACCCTCAAATAGATCTGCATTATTTTCAGAGCAATGTTGAAGGTGAATTGATCAATGAACTGCAAAGGGTTGGTTTTGATCATGATGGGATCATTCTAAATCCAGGTGGGTACACTCATACTTCAGTGGCAATAGGTGATACACTTGCTGCCATCACCACGGCTGTGATTGAAGTGCATATTTCGAATGTGCATGCCCGGGAAGATTTCAGGAAACTATCACATGTGTCCGGCAAAGCGGCAGGCAGTATAATAGGCCTGGGCCTGAAAGGATATGAGCTGGCTATTCAGTATTTTTTGATGAAATAAGTTGGGTGGTTGTTTTATCAAGGTCTATGATTACCCGCTGAATAAAATCCAACTGGTCTTTAATTAATTGATCATCCGCAGTAAGGCTCGTCATTGATTGTGGAATGGACTCGACAGGTCTTTCATTCTTTAATGAATTCTCTCCGCCCACCTTGTCAATAGTTTGATTGATTAATACAGTAGATCGCTTAACGGATTGGATCAATATTGGTGCATGCCCCGCTGGAGTTTTATTAAGCAGGGAAGTAACCACTGTGGCGATGTTAGAGAAAAGGATATGGTTTAAAACCACGAATTGGTGCATGACTTTGCTATTCCTTTGTTTGTTTTTAGGCTCAGACAGCATGCGTTGAAATGCAGCAGCTACGTTGGCAGAGCTCACATAGACTTCCTTTCTGACCAATTTATATTCAAGCAGGTTGATCTGCTTGCCACAAAGCCCCTCATAAATCTTGTTCAGGTATTCTTTATTTGCCTGTAGCATTTTTAATAAATAACCTTTCAGGTGCTCTGCTTCCCATGTTGGGAATAAAAAGTATCCGGCACTGAATGCTATAGTGCAGCCCAATACAGTATCAAGAATTCTTTCTTTGGCTACATCCAGTACACTGACTCCTAAAAGACTGAACAGGATTAGTACAAATGGTGTCAGGCACAGTACCATTGCCAGGTAATTGATCCTTACCAATGAATAATTGAGGATCATTAACACTACCATAATACCGAAGAGTACTTCTTTATTTGAAACGAAAAGTAATAGAGCTATCCCTAATAATCCGCCAATGACAGTGCCTATTATCCGTTCTATATTTCTTTGCTTGGTCAGGCTAAAAGCAGGTTTCAGCATAAAGACTATGGTCATCAACACCCAATAACTATGATGTCCGTAGGCAAAAAGGTTTACGAATATATATCCGAATATAGAGGCTATCGCCACCCGTGAGGCATGTTTAAATACAGAAGATTGTAAGGATAGGTTGTCAAGGAATATTTTTGGATCAAGAGATTGGTGGGTAACGAAATGGGAATGGTCTAAAGTGGTTTTTTCTTTTCCGGGAGCGCCTTTTTCAAAGTATTCCTGCAGTTCCAGCACCCGCTGCACCAATCTTCTAACATTGACAAGTATCTTTCTCAAAACAAGGTTACTTGCACCTTCTTCTTTGCCAGTTTCATTTATGTCTTCTTTCAATTGAAGAAGTTGTTTTTCAAAATCAAAACGTTGTTTATATGGGCTATTCACCTGGATGGCTATTCCCATCTGGTCCAGTTCAAAGGCCACATCTTTAATAAACCAGGAAATTTTTTCCAGTACGCCTGTGTTCTCGTATTTTTTTCTCAAGGAAGCATAATCGTAATAAGTGGCTGTGATGTCTTCAAAAAGATCTATGGTTTCAACGAAGGTTAAAACCAATTTCCTCCCCGTTGCTGTACTTTCACTGACGATCTGCCGGGTTTTGAATAATATTTCCCTTACCGCATCCTGCTTTTCATTGACAGCCACCTGTTGTGCAACCATTTTAGAATAATCCTTTTCCAGGTCTGTTTTGGGATTATAAAAATCGGCCTTGATTGAAAGAAAGGTTGCAATGGTACGGATGCATTCACCAAGAATTCTTTGACCTGCCCTGTAAGGCTGGATCTTGTAAAACGCTATGCTAACAAGGAAATACCACATAGACCCAAGAAGGATCAATATACCCTCACTTAAGATCTGTGGTTTAGGAACGATTTTATCCATTGTCAATATCATGGCAAGAATGGCCCCGCTACCTACGGCACTTGCCCTGACACCATACACATTGAACATGGAGAAAAAAAAAGTAGACAATAAGATCAATATGCCCATGGTATAGACATTAGCACTGGCCAGGGAAGTGAGCAACGTAATGATAAATACAAAGACGGCAGCAAAGAGCATCCCATTGCGTTTGTGTATCATAGGTCCTGGTGCATCGGCAAGACTAACACATAATGCGCCCAGGGAAATACTTAAACCTGCATTAAGAAGTTTAAAATAGGAAAGTATTAGTGAGGGTAGCAGGATGGAAATAGTGGTTCTTAGGCCATCGGCAAAAGCCTGGCTGTAAAAAAAATATCGGATCTCTTTTGCCTTTGGCTGCATGCAACTAAATTTCTATTTCCTTTCTATACTAAAGCTATGCCTGCAAATTTGATCATAATTAGGTTATTATATAATATTAATCATACATGGTCATCTTTTTATTTTGTCATTTTGCATTAGTATGAAAGTTCCCATTGTCTTTAAAACACCAGAAGAGGCTCTTGAAATTATTCAATCAGGTAACCGGGTGTTTGTACAGGGGAGTGCCCAGACACCTACGTGTTTATTAAGGGCACTTGCCAAGCAATCATATCGTCTTAAAGATGTTGAATTAGTCTTTATCAGTATTTATGGTGATATATATGTAGATAAACCCGGGTTGGTTGATAGTTTTAAGATCAATTCTCTTTTTGTATCTGCAGCTATACGAAATGCTGTAAATGAAGGATTGGCTGATTATGTGCCCGTATTCCTGAGTGAAATACCTGAACTGTTCAAACAGAATATCCTGCCTATTGACGTCGCTCTTGTGCAGGTATCACCTCCTGATATACATGGGTATTGCTCCCTGGGGGTTTCAGTAGATATTGCCCGTTCGGCAGTCAATACAGCCAAATATGTAGTGGCTCAGGTGAATCCCAACGTCCCCCGGACCCATGGTGATGGTTTGATACACAGCAGCCGTTTTTATGCAATGGTGGATTGTAATGAACCTCTGTATGAAACTAGTTTTGGTGAAAAGGCAGGACCTGCTGAAATGCGCATTGGTGAATATGTTGCTTCTCTTATAGAAGACAGGAGTACCCTTCAAATGGGTATTGGCTCTATTCCCGATGCAGTGCTTCATTCATTAGCCGGGCATAAGGATCTTGGAATTCATACAGAAATGTGTTCAGATGGAATTGTTGATCTCTTTGAAAAGGATATTATTAACAATAAGTATAAGCGCATTCATCCCCATAAGGCCGTTGCTGGCTTTGCCCTTGGAACTCGAAGACTTTATGATTACGTTGACGATAATCCTGCCTTCCAGTTTTTGGATATCGATTATGTAAATGATCCTCATATTATAAGGCGGAATAACAAAATGGTGGCTATCAACAGCGCCATAGAGATTGATATTACCGGGCAAATATGTTCTGATTCCATTGGCACCTACCAATTTTCCGGCGTAGGCGGACAAATGGATTTTATGCGTGGTGCTGCATTGAGTGAAGGAGGAAAGCCTATTATCGCATTACCATCACGAACAGCCAGGGGAGTGCCTCGTATAGTGCCTGTATTAAAGTCCGGTGCAGGGGTAGTGACAACCAGGGCGCATGTACATTATGTAGTAACAGAGTATGGAATTGCTTATTTATTTGGAAAGAACCTGCGACAAAGGGCAAGGGCTTTGATCAATATTGCACATCCGGATGACAGGGAAGCATTAGAGCGGTCATGTGTAGAGCGATTCAAAATATTTTAAGATTTACATAGTTTGGTAACGTTGAAAAATAAATACCCATTTATGGTTAGGTGAAAGCCTATTGTCAAGAGAATTCCACACTTCTACACCTTTCTTCATAAGGATGAGCTTAATTTAATAGTATTTACAGGCTAAAAAGAATTGGCACATTTTTCCTTTTTATCATATATAAATTCATTAAATTTAGAAAGCCACTTCCTTTTGAAATCCTGATCACCTCAAGTTCCAGCTGACCATGATTCCATACCGGAAGGTAAATGAAGGAATATTTATGAGAATTTCACCTGTAGTGCTCCTGATACTTATAATATCCTGCACAAAAAAGAACCTTGAAACACCTGCTGCAGTTCAACCACCTGTTTCAGAAACTAAAGTTATTTCAAAACCAGAGGCTTGTAAATTCGGTTTGCAGGTTTTTAATACAACAAGGCGGGCTCCATCGGCTGATGTCAGTGGATTTAAGAAGAAACCAAAACAAACTGGTACTATTACACCTCCAAATGCAACAATATACCTGGACTTTGACGGCCAGGTAGTAACAAATACTTTGTGGAATATTTCAGGTCCAATCAATTGTGCCCCTGCTAATGTTGCTGCTATTGATGAAGATAAAATACTGGATAGGGTTAGCGAAGATTTTTCTCCATTTAATGTTGTGGTGACTACTGATGAAAATGTATATAATGCTACAAGCCCCCAGAAAAGAATGCGTGTTATCATCACAGAAACATGGGACTGGTTTGGAGTGGTAGGTGGCACTTCCTATAATAATTCATTTACATGGGGCAATAACACACCGTGTTTTGTTTTTAGCACCTTGCTTAGTTACAATGAAAAGTTTATTGCTGAGGCAATATCACATGAACTAGGACATACATTAAACCTTCAACACCAGGCACTATATGATAATTCAGGAAATTTTATTTCTGAATACAATGAAGGAGTGGGTGACGGCCGGATTGGATGGGCACCTATTATGGGCATAGGTTATTACCGAAATGTAACCACCTGGTATAAGGGGCCAACAGCAAATGGTTATAATAATATACAGGATGATGTAGCCATTATATCAAATGTTTTAGGTCTGAAACCGGATGAGAATTCTGAAATGCAACGGTCCGATAAGTTCCAGGAGAAAGCGGAAGGAATTATAAATAATGGATCAGACATAGACTACTTTTATATGGATGTAAAAGATGGTGCTTCGATAATAAAGGCCGAACCGAAGTGTTTAGGAAATGGTGAGGGAGCTAACCTCGCATTGAGAATGAAGATCTATAACAAGCAGGGAGTTTGTGTAAAGAGTATTGATGATGCCGGAAGTCTGTCTGCATCTGTGTCTTTAGCACCTGATAAATACTTTATTGGCATAGAATCCAAATCAATTGACGGACAATCAAGAAATGGTATGCTTGGAAGATATACCGTAAGTATGAATTGATGTAAATGCTTTATACATCAATATCAATCATATCATGTATAATTCTTTAGTCCCGGTAATGGTTTAATAAAGTCTCCGGATTATTTATGTGATCTGTATTGTGCCCTACCAAGAAAGCAGTTAGAATGTTTATGGTTTTGGAGCTGCCTCCTGGATCTTATCTAAAGATGCAACATACAGGCTGCGTCCATGGGTGCCCAGGATTATTTCATTCTCTCTTTCCTGGAAGGCAATATCATGGATAGGAATTGATTTAGGCAACCCGGCATTCCATGCCATGAAAGATCTTCCATTATCGAAACTTACATACAGGCCGCCATCAGTTCCTACATATATAATGTTTCCATTTTTAGGATCCTCCTTGACAACATTAATCGGCTCCATGGGAAGATCTTTTCCAAGCATATTCCATGTGGCTCCATAATCATTGCTTATAAATAGATAAGGAGCAAAATCATCATTGCGATACCCATTAAAAGAAAGGTAAACTCTTCCTTCCTTAAACCGGGAAGCGAAAATGCGGCTGACCCAACGTTCTTGCGGAAGGATTGATTTCTTTTTAGGTTTTGCACTAATTAGTTCCCAATTAGCACCAGCATCCTTTGTTACAAAGACATTACCATCATCTGAACCGGTATAGATAAGCCCAAACCTGATTGGTGATTCTGAAATGGTGGTTAAAGTGCCATAAGGAACATTGCCAGTTCTTGATGCTTTTGTCAGATCACCTGTAAGAGCGATCATAGTATCTCCCTGGTTAAATGAGCGATGAAACTTATTGCTTCCAAAATAAACGATGTCATTATTATGGGAACTAAGTAATATGGGTGCCTGCCAGTTAAACCTTAAAGGCTTTTCCCCTAACTCATGTTTAGGCGTAATGTTTTTTGTGCCTTCCTTTGTTATGCGGTTGCTTCGTGAGTAATTTCCAAATTGAGATCCATAATAAGTGGTCGTATTATCGCGGAGGTCAACCTGAACCTGCATTCCATCCCCACCGCCAATATTTTTGGCCCTGTCCTCTAATTGGGTCTGGCCATTTCCGTTAAAGGAATTACGATAATTTGTTGACGGGACATACCATACACCATTATCCTGTAAACCACCATATACATTGTAGGGTTTATCATTATCTACAGTGATATTATAAAACTGACCCACTGCTGGTGTATAAGCTTTGAACCAATGCTCACCATTATCATAAGTAATATTGACACCTCCATCGTTTCCATTGATAAGATGAGAATCTCTTTTAGGATCTATCCACAATGCATGATGGTCGCTGTGAACGTTTTGCTTATCCATACTTTTCCATGTTTTGCCACCGTCCAGTGACACCTGAGATGTAAGACCAAGGGCAAAGACTTTATCAGGGTTATAAGGAGAAACATAGATCTTAGCGAAATAATATCCATAGGAAAAGAAAATGGGAATTTCTGCCTTATTTGTCTTGTTCCAGGTTTTGCCTCCATTATCACTCCGGTAAACTTCCGCGCCAATAGGGTTTGATTCAAATCCTGTATTTACATAGAAATAATCGTACAATGATGTTGGTTTTAACTGGTTATGGGCAACCATTTCTTTGACCATTCGTGCATTGTATTTCTTAGAAAGACCATTCCTTTTAAAAAGGGTGTCCAGCTTTTTTTCATCGAGGTTTGCAAATTGTTCAACCGACAAATCTTTTAATTCATTTATCGCATATACCAGGCTATCTTTTTTTGCAGTATCGGGCTTAGCCTGTTGATTGTCTACAATGATATAAACTATTTGAGGATCTTTTGGGTATACTGCCACACCCATTCTGCCAATATTAGCCCCGGTAGGTAACCCGGATCCAGGCGTTGAGATCAATTGCCACGTTGTACCTCCATCAATACTTTTATATACGCCGCTGGATTTCCCGCTTTCCTCAAAATTCCATGCCCTACGGGTGCGATACCAGGCTGTGGCATATAGCTCGTCAGGATTTTGCAAATTTATATCCATGTCAACTGCCCCGGTATTGTCGTCTATAGCAAGCGTTTGTTTCCAGGATTTGCCACCATCTGTGGTTTTATAAACGCCTCTTTCTTTATTTGGAGAATATAAATGTCCTAAAACCGCAACCCAGGCCGTATTGTCATCAGTAGGATGCAGCACTATTTTTCCAATATGATGAGATTCCGGAAGCCCCAGGTATTCCCAGGTTTTACCTTCATCCTTGCTTTTGTATACTCCGATACCTGAATAGGAAGATCTACTGCTGTTTACTTCTCCGGTACCTACCCATATGGTTCGTGTTTTCCAGTTTACTGCTATATCTCCAATGCTGATAACTTCTGAACTGTCAAAAATGGGAGTGAATGATTGCCCGTTATTAGTGGTATGCCACAAGCCTCCTGAAGCGTAGGCAACATAGAATTCGGTAGGGTCGTCGGGATTGGCTTCAATGTCATCAACCCTGCCACTCATGACTGTAGGGCCGATATTACGGAATTTGACATTATTTACTAAGGACCTTTCTACCAGTGCCTGCCTTTGCTTTAAGCTTTTCAAACGAATATCACCCGGAGTGTACCCGACTTGTGCATTTGACAAAATTGTAACGAGGAGAAGGGTAAGGATAGGGAGACAATAAGTTAATTTTGAATGCATAAAATCTTCCTTTGTACGTTTAAAGGATTCCAAACATACTAAACTATGCGCTACCTATTCATTCTTATCCTGTTGATCTCTGTCTCTGCACAGGCTCAATGGAAAAACTATATTATTGGAGCAAAGGGCGACACCTTAAACCGTATTGATATGAAGGGGCAGAAGCAAGGTCCCTGGGTGGTGCATATAGATGACCTGAGAGGTGAAAGAGGATATGAGGAAGAAGGAATATTCTGGAATGATAAAAAAGAGGGCACCTGGCGCCGTTTTTCTTTAGAGGGTGATCTGATCGCTATTGAAAACTACAGGTATGGATATAAGGATGGCAAGAACACATATTTTAACTACCAGGGTGAATTGATGAGGGAAGAATCATGGAGAGCCATAGACCCTAAAAATCCTTATGATACTGTCAATGTGTACGATTTGCAGGACCCTACAAAAGTTGTGGGAAGAAAGGCAATAAAGGTTGAACCTAACTCATACAAGAATGGAACATGGCGATTCTATGATCCACAAATGGGAACTATTGAAAAGACAGAAGAATGGGTAATGGATAAGCCAAAAGAAAAGCCAAAGGTTGTTGAAGATGATATGGCGCCAATTGATCCAGCCACTGGCGAAGCCACGGTAAAAAAGGACGAAAAGAAAGTAATGTCAAAACCCCAGGCTGTCCTGGATTTTGAAAAAAAGAATGCCGGTAAGAAGAAAATAAAAGTGCGCACCGGAAGCACCGGCGGATAATAATAAAGGCACTTAATCATATTGCCTTTATTATTATGCGGAAGTGATAATTCCTGCTTTTAGAATCTCCTTGAGCTGGTTAAAGCAGTTTCTTTTTGCCTGCTTGTATACTGTTCAAAAAAATTGTGGAAATATAAAAGCTGGTACTGTATAGCATTAGACCAGTAAGCCCAATCATGTTTTCCTGGCCTTTCAATATAGTCATGAGGGATTTTAAGATCAAGCATTTTCTTATGTGCTTCCCTGCTCATTTGAACAATAAAATCCTCGGTACCACAATCCATGATTATTGCCAATGAATCTTTTCTGAAATGTTCCATTTCATGCATAATAGATAGTTCTTTGTAGTAATGCCTGTTCTTTAAGGTATCGCCAAGCCTTTTGTCAACTTCATAATGGGGATCAGTAATATAATCAATAACAAGTGCCCCACTCATACTTCCACAGGCACCAAAGAAATCTGAATGCCTGAACCCAAGGAATAACCCACCATGTCCGCCCATGCTAAGACCAGTTATTGCCCTTCCAAGGCGATCCTTAATTGTTTTGTAATGAGCGTCTATAAATGCCGGTACTTCCTTTGAAATATAAGTTTCAAATTTCATTGTACTATCTACAGGACTATCAAAATACCAACTGCTATAAGCTCCATCAGGGCAAATGATGATCACCTGGTACTGGTCAGCATATTCTTTCAATTTGGGCACTTTTTTAATCCAATTATTGTAAGCCCCTGAATGACCATGTAATAAGTATATACCTGGAAAACTCTCTTTCTTTTTATAAGAATCCGGAGTAATAACCACACAATTGTAAGAACGATGCATGGCATTGCTGTAAATACTAACGGTATCAACTTTGCCTGCAAAAGAACTGTTGAATATAAGGAGTGAAAGGCAACTAATCAGAAATCTATTCATAAGTAAAGATTGATGGTAAATATAATGACCACCGCCTAAATTTTAGGGTTTTAACGATAAACAATTGCATTAATCAGGAGGGCTATATTAGCAGCCAGGATAGCCTTCGGAGATTGACAAATTCTTGCCTCGATGGGGGCTAAAGAATAACAATTTTCTTATATTTTCTGAGGTGTTAAAGAGGCCAAAAATCCGTATCTTTTCCGCCTAATATTGAGCACTATGATTAAAATGCAAGTAATTGGCAATCTTGGAAAAGATTGCGTAGTAAACACAGTAAACGGAAGAAATGTAATCAACTTTACAGTAGCCCATACTGAAAAGTACAAGGACAGCCAAGGCAATAACCAGGAGAAAACGACATGGGTTGATTGTGCCTACTGGACTGATAGAACAGCGGTGGCCCCATACCTTCAAAAAGGTACACAGGTTTTTGTGGAAGGTGCACCTGAAGTTCGAAGCTTTACCCGTGCAGATGGTACAGCAGGAGCCTCTCTTTCTTTAAGAGTAAGAGAAGTTCAATTGCTGGGACGTAAAGGAGATAATGTAGGCGGAGGCGGCAGCCAGTATGAAGCACCTTCAGCCAGTCGGCAGGAATCTTCAGCACCTGCCAGCGTTGATGATGTTGCAGACGACCTTCCATTCTAAAAATAACTTATTTCGCAAGTCTAAGTATTAATTAAAATGCTCCTGGAAACGGGAGCATTTTTTTATTATAAGCATTTGATGAACATGGTGTTGTAAAGCAAGGGCTTTTATCGCTTCCCCGTTTTGTTGTTTCTTTGCGCATGTCCCAGATTTTCAGTTACAGGCAATTATTGGATTTTGCAAGGAATATTTTTCTTCAAATAGGTTGTGATGAAGAAAATGCAGCATTAGCTTCCCGGGTTTTACTTTCTGCAGATTTAAGAGGAGTGGATTCCCATGGAATAGCACGCTTAAGTGGATATGTCCGTTTGTGGGATGCAAAAAGGGTCAATGCCTGCCCTCAAATAAAAATCCTGCACGAAACGCCCTCTACTGCCACAGTGGATGGAGATAGCGGGTTAGGATTAGTAGTTGCCCCTAAGGCTATGAGGATAGCAATTGAAAAAGCGAAACAGGTGGGCACAGGTTGGGTGAGTGTTCAAAACAGTAATCATTTTGGTATTGCCGGGTATCATTCAATGATGGCCCTGGAAGAAGACATGATAGGTATTTCAATGACCAATGCCAGCCCACTTGTTGCACCTACTTTCTCTGTAGAAAGGTTACTGGGAACAAACCCCATTTGTGTTGCGATCCCTGCCGGGGAACAACCAGCATTTGTGGCGGATATGGCTACTACTACCGCTGCCAATGGTAAATTGGAAATATTGCAAAGAAAGGGTGGCGTTGCGCCTCCCGGATGGATACAGGACAAAACAGGGAAATCTTCTACAGATCCCCATGAATTAAAGGCCGGAGGTGCTTTATTGCCACTTGGTGGAGATAAAGAACATGGAAGTCATAAAGGGTATGCTCTTGGGGCTATTGTTGATATATTTTCCGCGGTACTAAGTGGTGCCAATTATGGTCCCTGGGTTCCCCCTTTTCCTGCCTATGTTCCTATGCCTACCTATATGCCAGGCAAAGGTATCGGGCATTTCTTTGGTGCCATGCGTATTGATGCTTTCCGACCTGCTGAAGAATTTAAAAAACACATGGACCAATGGATAAAACGCTTTCGGGAAGCCAGGCCAGCTTCGGGGTTCGAAAAAGTAATCATTCCTGGCGACCCTGAGAGAGAAATGGAAAATGTACGCATGATCAATGGGATTCCATTGCTAGGACCCGTGGTGGACGACCTGAAATACCTGGCGGAAAAATTTGGAGTAGAAATGGTTAATGTCAAGTCCTGAAAAAATTGGTAGGCCTATATTTGCGGCCAAATAAAGGTTTTAGGAAATGAAAGTAATGAAGTTTGGTGGTACCTCTGTAGGTAAGCCGGCACGTATGCATGATGTTGCCACTCTTATCACCACTGATAATGAGCCAAAGATTGTAGTACTCAGTGCTGTTTCAGGAACAACAAATGCTTTGGTAGAAATAGGAACTGCTTTATCCAATGGAGATAAGGAGTTAGCAAAAAGCAAGATTGACCAATTAGAAGATCAATATAAAAAATTCGTTGCTGAATTGGTTAAACAGCCAGTCTCAATACAGAAGGCTGAGAATATTTTAAAGGAGCATTTTGAGTTCCTCAATATTATATTACGCATATCTTATAATGAAGCGCTCAATAAGGATATCCTGGCGCAGGGCGAGCTGCTTTCCACCAAATTATTCAGTGTTTATTTATCGGAGAAGGGAATAGACCATGAATTGCTGCCTGCACTGGAGTTCATGAGCATTGATGCAAATGATGAACCACAGGTGGAAGTGATCAGAGAAAAGTTGAACAGGCTTTTAAAGCAATTTGGACAGAAGTCTTTATTTATCACCCAGGGTTACATATGCAGGAATTCAAAAGGAGAGGTTGACAATTTGAAAAGGGGCGGAAGCGATTATAGTGCTTCTCTGATAGCAGCAGCTATCAAGGCCTCCGTGTGTGAAATATGGACAGATATTGATGGGATGCATAATAATGATCCACGGATTGTAAATAAAACTGTTCCCATTGAACAATTGAGCTTTGATGAAGCTGCGGAGTTGGCCTATTTTGGAGCTAAAATTCTTCACCCTGCTTCCATATGGCCTGCACAACAGTATAAGGTGCCTGTAAAGCTTTTAAATACCATGGCACCATCTGCAAAAGGAACATTAATAGCTGAGGAAGCAGCCTCCAAAGGTGTTAAGGCAGTTGCTGCCAAGGATGGGATCATTGCCATTAATGTTAAGAGTAGCAGGATGCTGCTTGCGTATGGATTTTTGAGAAAGGTTTTCGAGGTGTTTGAAAAATATCGTACACCCATTGATATGATTACTACTTCAGAGGTAGCTGTTTCTTTGACGATAGATAATCAAACTTCACTACCTGATATTATTCGGGAGTTGGAAGTATTCAGTACGGTTGCAGTAGACAGAAATCAAACAATTGTTTCCATTGTGGGAAATGAGATAGCATCCGATGCCAATACCCTAAAGAAAGTTTTTGACTGCCTGGCTAATGTTAATGTTCGCATGGTTTCCTATGGCGGAAGTATACACAATATTTCTGTGCTTGTGGCAGCTGATGAAAAGAAAAAAGTGTTGCAACAATTAAACAGTGGTTTGTTTGGATTGTAGAAATAAATTATAAGGAAATAATAAAAAAACCTCCAATAAGGAGGTTTTTTTAATTATATCAAAACTTGTTAAACGATCAGCAGGGCATCACCATAACTGAAGAAGCGGTATTTATCCTTAATTGCTTTTTTATAAGCTTCCATTGTAAGGTCATAACCAGCAAATG
Source organism: Flavisolibacter ginsengisoli DSM 18119 (assembly GCF_900129295.1). Classification (GTDB taxonomy): domain Bacteria; phylum Bacteroidota; class Bacteroidia; order Chitinophagales; family Chitinophagaceae; genus Flavisolibacter; species Flavisolibacter ginsengisoli. The sequence continues at coordinate 310,357 of NZ_FQUU01000002.1, read as the reverse complement.
CACAGGTCATGATCAACAAACTTGTTTTTGGAAGATGGAAATTGGTAACTAATGAATCCGCAATATTAAAGTCGTAAGGAGGATGAATAAATATATTTGTCCATCCCTCTGAAGGTTTTAAAAGTTTTTGTGCAGTTACTGAAGATTCCAGTGCTCTCATTGTTGTAGTGCCTATAGAACAGATCCGATGACTCGTTTCTTTTGCCTTATTTACAATATTGCAGGCAGCATCTTCAATACGGTAATATTCGGCATCCATTTTATGTTTACTGAGATCTTCAACTTCAATAGGACGGAAAGTACCTAGGCCAGTGTGGAGGGTTACCTCGGCAAAGCGGATGCCCTTGATCTCACAACGCTTGATAAGTTCGCGGCTAAAGTGCAGCCCTGCGGTAGGGGCAGCTACAGCACCTTCATGCTTTGCATAAACAGTCTGGTAACGTTCGCGGTCTTCCTCATCCGGCTTGCGCTTGATATATTTTGGTAATGGGGTTTCTCCATATTTTTCTAGAACCAGCCTGAATTCATCTTCAGAACCTTCATGAAGAAACTTGATGGTACGACCACGTGAAGTAGTATTATCAATTACTTCAGCCACCAGTTCCTCGGTATCGCCAAAGTATAATTTGTTGCCTACGCGTATCTTTCTTGCGGGATCAACAATTACATCCCAGAGACGATGTTCTTTATTTAACTCACGTAATAAGAATACTTCGATTTTTGCGCCTGTTTTCTCTTTACGGCCATACATTCTTGCGGGAAAAACCTTTGTATTATTTACAGTAAAAACGTCTTTGTCATCGAAGTACTCGAGTATATCCTTAAATAATTTGTTTTCGATTTGTCCCGTTTTACGATGTACAACCATCATTCGGGCATCTTCACGTTTTTTAGCAGGATGTTGGGCAATTAGATTTAAGGGAAGGTCAAACTTAAATTGTGAAAGCTTCATGGACTATTTTAGTATTTATGTATAGCCTCGGACTTGATCGGGGCAGTGTGCAGGGGCAAGAGAAGGGGAAGCCAGGGAATATCCTTGTGCTTATAACCCTTAACATTTACACCTCGGTCTTACGGCACCGGGGAAGGTCATTTGGCTTAAAGGCCGCAAAAATAAGATATTTATAAAAAACCGGCCAGTTTTTTATAAATATCTACTAAGACTTATATAATAATTTTTTGAATTCTGATATTTATGGCATTACTTTCTGCAAACTATTTTCTTAGTTTCAATCAGGTACCAGGCACTGATTGCAATAATTCACGAGTATATGGATTTTGGGGATTATTGTAAATATTTTCCGAAATGCCTTCTTCTACAATTTTGCCTTTATGCATCACCATGATTCGATCACTCATGAAACGAACCACAGAAAGGTCATGAGAAATAAATAATAATGTTAGCCCCAGTTCATTCTTTAATTCATTTAGCAGATTCAATACCTGGGCCTGAACGCTTACATCCAACGCCGAAACGGATTCATCACAAACAAGGAAGTTGGGGTTTAAAGCTAATGCTCTTGCAATTACTATACGTTGTCTTTGGCCACCTGAGAATTCGTGGGGATAGCGATCTGCAACTTTTCCCGAGAGATTGACCTGGTCTAAAAGTTTAGCTACCTGGCGTTTTCTGGTATGGCTGTCCTGGTGCAGACCCGCAATTTTCATGGGTTCTGCTATGGCTGCCCCAATTGTAAGGCGAGGATTAAGAGAAGAGTAAGGATCCTGGAATACTAACTGCACATCTTTCCTTAGTTGTTTGATCTCATCTTTAGTTAAGTGAGTGATATTCTTTCCATCATAAAGTATTTCTCCACCGGTAGGCTCAATAAGCCCTAAAATTGTCCGTCCAAGTGTTGTTTTTCCACATCCTGATTCACCAACCAAACCTAAAGTTTCACCTTTGAGGATAGTAAAGCTGACATGATCTACCGCTGTAAAATGGCTTTTTATTTTACCCAAAAAGTTACTACGGGAAGGATATTGAACCACCAGGTTTCTCACCTCCATGACTATTTCCTTTTTTGGAATGCTTACTGAAGCAGGTTGCTTAGAAATGACATTTTCTTTTTTCTTCTCCATGAAGTCACTGACTATGGGAAGTTTTTCTCCTTTTGAATGCAAAGCCGGGCGACAGGCAATCAGTGCCTTTGTATAGCGATGTTCAGGGTGTAAAAATATATTGCTTGTAGAATTTTGTTCAACTATTTCACCTTTATACATTATAATCACCTTGTCGGCTATTTCCTTTACAACTCCAAGGTCATGAGTAATAAATATAATACCCATGTTTTGTTGCTGCTGCAGTTCTTTGATCAGAGATAGAATGGTTTTTTGAACAGTGACATCCAATGCGGTGGTGGGCTCATCACAAATTAGTAGTGAAGGATTGCAACACATGGCCATGGCGATCATAACCCTTTGCTTCTGGCCACCACTTAATTGGTGGGGATATTTATTAATAGTAGTCAAAGGGTCAGGTAATTTTACTTTTTCAAACCATTCAATAGTTTGTTGTTTTGCTTTAGCAAAAGATATTTTTTTATGAACCTGTAAAGCTTCCATCACCTGCTTGCCACAGGTAATTACTGGATTGAGTGAAGTCATAGGTTCCTGGAATATCATTCCGATCCTATGTCCCCTGATCTCCTGTATAGATGCTTTGGAACAGTGTAGCAAGTCTACAATCTCCAACCCCTCCTGGGAAAATAAGATTTCACCATTGGGATATTTTGCAGGTGGCGCAGGCAGAAGTTGTAAAATGGAAAGTGAGGTGACAGATTTTCCAGAACCACTTTCTCCAACAATGCCAACAATTTCCCCCCTATGCACATCAAATGAAATGTGTTTAACGGCCTGGGTTGTTTCCCCTTCCTTCACAAAATCAATAGACAGATCACGAATGCTAATAATTGGATTCATCAAATAACTTATTTGCATGCTTCCGGAAGCACCTTAATAGATAATTGTTTGGAAGGAACAGGATAATACATCATACATACTGCGCAATTTTGCACAGTAGATGTATCAAGGACAAAATAAAATTCCTGCCCTTCCCGTATATCCCCTGGGAACGAACACCTGCTACCTAATGCAAATACATTTGAATAAGATCTCCCTGTACTTTCATTTATCCAGCTTTTTACTATAAGAGTTGTATCAAGGTCACCTTGAAGCAGCTTTATAGTATAGTTCATACAAGCTCCTTTGATCTCCAGCCTGCCCTTAAAGCAGGAACTACTGGCATGTTTCATTGTATTACATGACCAGGTGGAGAAAATAACTACGAGGAAGATTGATAGTTTCATGTGCAGTAATTAAAAACGAAGGTGTCTAACAGTGAGTCCATTATTGATCAACTGCTTTAATGAATCTATACCTATACGAATATGTCGTTCTACAAATTGCTCGGTTACTTTTTTATCGCTTTCCTCGGTTTTAACACCCTCTGGGGTCATGGGCGAATCTGAGACTAACAACAATGCCCCGGTTGGGATCTTATTATAAAAACCCACTGAAAAGATAGTAGCCGTTTCCATGTCAATAGCATAAGCCCGGATCTTTTGGAGATATTCCTTGAATTCTTCATCATGTTCCCAAACCCTCCTGTTGGTAGTATATACAGTGCCAGTCCAGTAGTCTACCTCATATTCACGGATGGTAGTTGAAATGGCTTTTTGCAATGCGAACGCTGGAAGGGCGGGAACTTCCATTGGGAAGTAGTCATTAGATGTTCCTTCACCTCTTATTGCTGCAATAGGTATAATGAGGTCACCCAATTTATTTCGTTTTTTCAGGCCTCCGCATTTTCCAAGAAATAATACTGCTTCAGGTTGAATGGCAGTTAAAAGATCCATTACAGTTGCAGCTGTAGGGCTACCCATACCAAAATTTATAATTGTAATACCATTTGCCGTAGCGCATTGCATTGGCTTATCAGTACCTATTATCTTAACATCATGCCATTTTGCAAATAGTTGTACATAATTACTGAAGTTTGTAAGTAATATATACTTTCCAAAATCTTCAAGGGGCTGTCCCGTATATCTCGGCAGCCAATTGTGAACGATATCATCTTTAGTCTTCATGGCTACGAATTTAATGATTAGGTTTGATGCATGATAGCAGTTCAATTTCCTGAGCCGCAATTCAGTATCAGAAATGAGGGTGAAAAGCGCTTCGTTTTTGATGCTATACGTAAATCATGGCTGCTCTTGACAGAAGAAGAATGGGTTCGTCAGAATTTCATAAATTACCTTGTACAGGGTTTAGGGTATCCTTCTTCATTAATAGCTGTAGAAAAGGAAATACAACTGAATGAATTAAAAAAGCGTTTTGACGTTTTAGTTTATGATGCTAACCATAAGCCATGGATGATGATAGAGTGTAAGGCTCCACAGGTAAGTTTGAATGAAAATGTGCTTCAGCAGGTTTTGCGCTATAACATGAGTGTTCCGGTAAATTTTATTGTCATCACTAATGGACTTTTTACTATAGCATGGGAAAAGAGGGGCGAATCGCTATCAGAAATAATGCTTCTGCCAGAATGGAAATTTTAGACACAAAGTAAAATAGTACCTGATAAATTCATTCTATTCTAATTGAAACAAAAAAACCACCCTCGGGGTGGTCTTTTTGTTTATGGAATTATAGCTTAGAAATCTTTCTTTTCTTTTGCTTTTTGCATAGGATTGATCCCCTGGCTTTGACCACGGGCTGCTCCTTGTTTGGCTTTAAATACAGCAAACTTTGAAGGTTCCTGTTGAACATTTCCCCAGGAATTATTGCTTTCATCAATATCTGCTGTTTCGCGCATTGGGTCTAATTTGATACCGGCTACCTCTTTATTTTTCATAAAGAACTTGGTAACATGGTTTTCATTCAGTCGCCATACCTGTGCTGGTATCCTGTCCACTTCTTTAGATCCATCTTTAAACGTCCATTCTATAATGATTGGCATTACAAGACCACCTTTATTGGTAAAGCTTAATTCGTAGAAATATTTTGTGGCCACTTCCTGCTGTTCAGCATCATTCAAAACTTCTACATTAGGTCCACTAGAGGCTACCTCATATTTTGTAGAATCATAAGGTTCCAGTCCCCTGTCATATCTCCAGTAAAAATCACGGAGAGAGGTATCTACATCTGTCTGGAATTTAATATTTGGATCCTGGCGGTTCCTGATCTTGGAAATATCATCAAAAGAATTAACAACAGGCTTTGGTAAGGATTGCATATTGCTTTCATTACCTCCACGGCGTCTGTTGGCTGGCAATTCTTTAGAGGCTACAGCACGGGCGTATTTTACCGAATCAAGCGAGATATCAGTTGCATCTGTACTATAGAACCATCCTCTCCAAAACCAGTCAAGGTCTTCCCCGCTGGCATCTTCCATTGTGCGGAAAAGGTCAGCTGGTGTTGGATGTTTGAATGCCCAACGACGGGCGTATTCTTTAAATGAATAATCAAATAATTCGCGTCCCATAATTGTCTCTCGCAAAATATTAAGACCGGTGGCAGGTTTACTATAAGCATTTGGACCAAAACCAATAATGTTTTCTGAGTTGGTCATAATAGGCTCCAACTGGTCTTTTGGCAATTTCATGTAATCTGTAATGGTAAAGGCTGGTCCGCGACGAGAAGGAAACTTATTGTCGTATAGTTCTTCTGTGAGGTATTCTACAAATGTATTAAGACCTTCATCCATCCAACTCCACTGGCGTTCATCACTATTCACAATCATAGGAAAGAAATTGTGACCTACTTCATGTATGATTACACCCAGCATTCCATATTTGGTATTCTCGCTATAAGTGCCGTCCTTTTCTGTCCGGCCATAATTGAAACATATCATTGGATATTCCATTCCATTTGCAGCTTCTACACTTTGGGCTACAGGGTAGGGGTAAGGTATAGTGAATTTAGAATAACTCCTGATGGTATGTGCTACTGCTTTGGTAGAGAATTTACGGTATAAACCATAGGCTTCTTTTCCGTAAAAGCTCATACACATGATCTTTTTGCCTTCTACAGTTGTTGGCATTGCATCCCAAACAAACTTTCTTGAAGAACCCCAGGCAAAATCTCTTACATTTTCTGCCTTAAATATCCAGGTTTTTGTTTTAGTGCTTTTTTGTTTTTCAGCAGATGTTGCTTCAGCGAGGGTTACTACTTCAATTGGCTCTTTTGTAGTTTGAGCTTTTTGCCACCTGCTATATTGTGAAGGACTTAAAACCTGCTGGTAATTCAGGCATTCACCTGTTGATCCAATAATATGATCTGCAGGTACTGTCATTTGAACCTTGAAGTTTCCAAAGGTCAGGGCGAATTCTCCACGGCCTGTGAACTGGTGATTCTGCCAACCCTGGAAATCGCTATACACGCAAAGACGCGGGTACCACTGGGTCATAGTGAACAAATAATTACCGTCTTCAGGAAAATATTCATATCCACCCCGACCACCTAAAGTCATACGGTCGGCAATCTTATAATTCCAGTCACATGTGAATATGAACTTCTGGCCTGGTTTTAAAGGCGCAGGTAAGTCCACACGCATCATCGTTTTATTTACTGTATACTTTAGCGATTTACCTGTGGCATCAGATAATTTAACAATGTTCACTCCATACTCATTTTCCTTATTGTTATCCTCCATTGCCTTTATTTGCTGTAAAGTGGCATTTTGAGGCATGCTATTACTGTTTTGATAATTAGCATTTTTAGATTTGGAATGCTGATTCTCATCCAACTGTAACCATAAATAGGTAAGAACATCAGGAGAGTTGTTAAAGTAAGTTACCGTTTCACTGCCAGTCAATTTAAGATTTTTTTCATCAAGGGTTGCCTTGATATCGTAATCACAACGTTGTTGCCAGTACTTAGGTCCCGGAGCTCCACTTGCCGTCCTGTATTCATTTGGAGTCGGGAGGCTAGTACCCATTTGCTCAAATTTGTTGGCATGATTTGAGCCTGGATTGTTTTGAATGTTTTGTGCATTTGCAGTGGCTATGAGCCCGGCTGATGCAAAAAACAAGAAAACCTTCTTCATGTGCTTTTATTATTTATAGTGTTAAAAAGTAAATACGTTTTTTTACAAACTAATATCCTTACAGAAACTTCAACATTTTTTATTTCTATCAGAAAATTTAATATAGATAATTCCTTGACCAAAATTTGGGTAGTCAGTATACACTTTTTTGATACGTATTACCTATTGAAATCCTATTAGCATGATCTTTTTGATGAGGCCACCTTTCAGCTGCCATTTCAATAGCTAGTGCCATAACAGCTGAAGACAGGAAAATTATCCAGTCGCGTCTTGTTAATTTCCAGAGCCCAACTGAAATTTCTGCTAACAACAGTATTAAAAAAACTATGAGAATTTGGCCTATCTCCAGGCCAACACTAAAACTAAACATAGACAAAGCAAAGCTCTGGTCCTGTGAAATAATCATTCGCAATGTATTGGCAAAGGCCAATCCATGTATTAGACCAAAAAACAAGGCTAGGAAATAATTGATTCTTATGGCGCGGGATGAGAAATTTTTCAGGAACAAATTGGATACTGCAGTGAATATTATAGTACAAGGCACCAGGAATTCTACCCAGGAAGAGGAAACTTCAATGAAGTCAAGCGAATTCAAAACCAAAGTAATGGTATGTCCTAGAGTAAAAGCTGTTACAAGAACCAAAACTTGCTTCCAGTCTTTAAGCATATACACAGCAGCTAGAGCCGCTATAAAAAAAATATGGTCGAGGGCTTCTATATTGATTATATGTTCCCAACCAATCTTAAAGTAAAAAACAAAGTCATTCATTTCTTGTGAAAGTAAGGATATGAAAAAAGATAGTTCTTCTTCCATACCTTGAGAATTAGGCTGTTTTAACCTTTTTTACAGTTAAGGGTTCAAAATAAACCAGACTTTTGTAAATGAAAAATAAACTTTGCTAATGGTTGTTAAAATATATAAATGGTTTGCCTTAAGTATACTTTGGTGGGGAACCTCGTTTACGCCAAATAAACAACAAATCTTGTCAAATCCGGTTTTTACTGGCTTTCCTTCTGATAAAGTTGCTTATCATCCGTTTTATATATCTGTTACGGAGATTAACCAAAATTCAAAAGAGAAGACGCTTGAGATAAGTTGTAAATTATTTGCAGAAGATTTTGAAACAACCTTGAATAAGGATTATAAAACACCTGTTGATTTTTCTGATGGGATAAGTAAAGTTGTTTTAGATAAATTAATTCCTGATTATGTCTCTAAGCATTTATCTGTTTTTATAGAAGGTAAACCTGTTAAGCTTTCATATATCGGTTACGAAAAAGATAAGGAGTCTGCTTATTGCTATTTCCAGGTAAATGGAGTTTCTACCTGTAAAAAGGTAGATATTGTAAATTCCCTTCTTCATGATTTTAATGATGGCCAGATCAATATAGTTCATGTTGTAGTTAATGGCAGGCGCCAAAGTACTAAACTTGATTATCCTGCAACACGGGCCAGCTTCCTATTTTAAGTATTAAAAGGCATGTAAGAATTTAGCATGATATCTATTCATTTTCTTCCATTTCATCTGTTATTTCCTTCCCAGGTATAACCATAACCTTATCGATACGATGTCCGTCCATATCCATTACTTCTATTTCAAAACCCCTCCAGGATAATTTATCACCTGTTTTGGGGATCCTTTCAAGTTCCTGAAGAATACATCCGGCTAACGTGTCAAAAGAATATTCTTCATTGCTTGCCCAATCTGCTTTGCCAAACCGGCTTAAAAAATCATAAAAAGGGATCTGTGCATCCACCAGGTAACTTCCATCTTCCCTTTCCACGATCTCGTAATCCTGTATGCCTGTTTGAGGTATATCACCAACAATTGCTTCAAGGATGTCATTCAATGTGATCATACCCTGTAAACTTCCATATTCATCTACAATAAAGCATGAATGGCTTTTGGTTTCCTTGAATTTTTCCATTACCTGGTATGCAGTATTGTTCTCCGGTACAAACATGGCTGGCTGAACTACATCTTTAAATAATGTAAAATCATCAATAATGTAGAGGTCTTTTATTGAGACCATTCCCTTTATATTGTCTATTTCTCCATCGCAAATTGGATATACTGAATGGGGTTCCAGTACTATCTTTTCCCGGATATTTTCTTCATTATCATTAATATCGAACCAGATGATATCACTTCTATGGGTCATGAGAGAAGTAATATTTCTGTCTCCCAAATGAAATATTCTCTCAATCATTTCTTTTTCTTCTTCCTCAATAGTGCCTGATTCAGTTCCTTCAGAAATAATAGCCTTTATTTCTTCTTCTGTCACTGTTTCATCTTTAGTTCTACGGATATTGAAAATGGTAAAGAAAAGATTACTAGTTCTGTTAAGGAGCCAAACAATAGGATGTGTAAACCTGGCAAAACCGTGCATAATTGGCGCAACTATCTTTGCTATTCGTTCTGCATTAAGCAAACCTATTCTTTTAGGTATTAGCTCGCCAAATACAATAGAAAGAAAGGTGACAATTATTACAACTATTGTAGTTGAAATTGTTTTAGAATAAGCTTGTAAGGCATCAATTTTATGAATAGATGGTTCAAGGTATACACTAAAGCGTTCACCGGAATAGACGCCGGTTAAAATAGCAATTAAGGTGATCCCGATTTGGGCGGCCGACAGAAATAATTCAGGATTATTCGATAATTTTAAAGCCACACCGGCTTTTTTATCCCCTTTCTCTGCCATGCTTTCCAACCTTGGTTTCCTGGCAGAAACCAAGGCAATTTCAGACATTACAAAAACTGCATTTAGTATGATTAATCCCAGCAATATTAAAATTTCCATTATCAAATTTGGTTATCTAAGTTAGGGCCAGCCCATTTTTTTTGATATATCCATGCAGTCAAAAGTCCTGCCATTACACCCAATAGAGCTCCACAAAAAACATCAATGGGGTAATGTACGCCCACATAAAGTTGCGCATAGATAATGAGAAATGCCCAGAGGTAGGTCAGGTAGATCCATTTGCCTGCATAACGGTAAAGCGTAACGCTGGCAAAAGTGGCCAGACCAAAATGATTTGCAGCATGAGATGAGGTAAAGCTGGAACTTTGGGGACAATAGCTAGCCAGAACCCGGATAGTGCCAATCAGTGAGGGGTCCTGGCAAGGCCGAAGCCTAAATATATGGTTCTTAATGATGTGACTGCTTAATACATCCGTTAAAGCAGCGGTGCACACCACAAATAATATAAACCAACCGCTTTTTGGAATGTTAAACAGGGCAAAAACAAGAAGAAAAAGATACAATGGAATCCAGAAATTGGCATTTCGAACCAAGGGCATTAAGGTATCAAAGTAAGGATTGCTCCATTTATTATTGACCAATTGGAATAAGTACCTGTCCGCTTCGAAAACTTTCTGCATGTACTTTAACTTAAGCCGTAAAAGTAATTAATTAAATTTGACGCTTTCGAGTTATGCCTAAGTTACCACGACTGTTAAGATGGATTTCCAGTGTCATTTTGTTATTTCTGTTGTTACTTACCTGTTTTCGGCTTTTTTTTTATGTCTACTATAAACCTCACCAGTACCCTTTTCCGCTGGATGCTTTTTTTATGGGTCTTCGGCTTGATCTTCGGGTAGCCTGTGTGCTTGGATTATTGATGCTCATCCTATGTGCAGTACCATTTTTAAATCCATTTAAGAACAGGAATGCCAAAAAATTCTGGGTTGTTTTTCTTTCTTTATTGTTTTTTCTGTCCTTGTTTTTATACATCACTGATTTCTTTCATTATGATTACCTGCATCAGCGTTTGAATGCTTCAGTGCTGAATTATATGCAGGATGCAGGTATTTCATTACATATGGTATGGCAAACCTACCCGGTCATCCGTAGCTTTTTACTGATCATTGTATTTGTAATCGTTATTGGTATATTATTTTCCAGGTTACTACATATTTTTCAAAAGCTTCCATCCAGCACTAGTGGTAAGGCTAAGCTTTGGACCATCCCTTTTTTAGCCCTGCTTATAGCGGCCGTTTGGGGAACTTTAAGCCAATTCCCACTTCGGTGGAGCGATGTTTTCACCTTAAAAGATTCATTCAAAGCTCAATTGGCTCTAAATCCCATGCAAAGCTTTTTTAGTACCCTTTCTTTCAGAAGTTCAACTTTTAATGAGAAAAAGGCCAGGTCCAATTATAGATTGATGGCAAACTATCTTGGAGTGGCACAATTAGACAGTAACTCCTTGAATTATGCCAGGGCAGTGTATCCCAACGGACCCTTACCAGCTGGCCAGAAACCCAATGTTATCCTGGTAATCTGTGAAAGTTTTAGCGCTTATAAAAGTAGCATGTGGGGCAATCCTTTGAATCCAACTCCCTATTTTGATTCGCTAAGCAAACAAGGAATCTTTTTCGACCATTGTTTTACGCCAAGTTATGGCACGGCCCGTGGTGTTTGGGCGACCGTTACCGGAATACCTGATGTGGAAGCTCCAAAAACATCGAGCCGAAACCCGGTCATTGTTGACCAGAATACTATACTCAACTCATTCCATGGGTATGAAAAATATTACTTTATTGGCGGGAGTGCCAGTTGGGCCAATATAAGAGGATTGCTTAAGTACAATATTGACGGTTTGAAACTTTACGAGCAGGACGACTATAATGCTGAGAAAATAGATGTATGGGGAATTAGCGATAAAAATGTTTTCTTAAATGCCAATAAAATATTGGGACAACAAAAAAAGCCCTTCTTTGCTATCATTCAAACTGCTGATAACCACCGGCCCTATACCATTCCAACGGAAGATTTAAATGAATTTAGAAAGGTAGATCTGCCCGAAGATTCATTGAAGAAATATGGGTTTGTCAGTAATGATGAACTCAATGCATTTCGTTACACTGATTTTTCTTACAGAAAGTTTATTGAAGCTGCTCAGAAACAAACTTATTTTAAAAATACGGTTTTTGTATTTGTAGGTGATCATGGTATAAGGGGTGATGCTGGTAATATGTTCCCCCATGCCTGGAACCAACAGGCTTTGACTACGGTGCATGTACCACTTTTATTTTATTATCCAGGTCTTAAGGGTTACAGGAAAACCAATAACTGTTCACAGCTGGATGTTTTGCCTTCCATTGCAGGCTTTATTTCAGAGCCATACGTCAACACAGGAATGGGCCGGAATCTTTTCGACTCTGCTTTATATGCTGATCCTTTTCGTTCCTCAAGTGCGTTTATCATTGATCCTGATGAGAAAAAGATAGGTATGATAGGTGGAGATTATTACTTAAGGAAGACATTGGGAAAGCCGGGAGTTGAACTGGCTTCAATTCGTAACAATAATCCAATACCTGCTAAGGTAGCAGACAGTGTAAAATCTGTATTGAGTAAGTATGCCGAAGCTTACTATGAAACTGCCCGCTATTTACTCTATCACAATAAGAAGAATAAGTAAACCTGGGTCAATCCATGCTTTATATTTTAAAATAAAGAACGTAGAGCTGATACTTTACAGTATTTTGAAAATGGGAAACCTGTATAAAAGGAGGAAAAAGGGTTTATTCTTATTGTCTTGCCCCAGGAGATGTTAAACATTGTGACAAATGGTCTCTAAACAAGGTCTATTGGGCGAATAGTCATTGGCGAACCCATTAAAAATCAGTTTTTTTGCAGTTCTGTTATAAAACTTCTCGCTGCCATGCTCTTCAAATTAAGATTACCTAAAACTTTACATTGGGTTCTAAACCTTATGGTAGTCTTTTTATTGATGTTCACTCTTCAGCGTTTCATCACCTTTATTGCATTTAAACCAGATGGTAAGCTTCTCAGTGACCATATTCCATCATTTTTATTGGGACTGCGATATGATCTTCGCTGGATAAGCTTTATCCTTTTGCCCCTTGTAGTGGCAAGCTTCTTTCGGGAATGGTCGCCGTTTTATTCAGAACAGACCAAGAAATTCTGGACCTGGTACCTTGCAATAGCAACCTTTTTTATTTTTTTCTTTTTTGCTGCGGATTTTGGTTGTTTTTCCTATAATAAGACCAGATTGAATGCCAGTGCACTGAATTTTGCCGAAGATCCAGGTATTTCAGCTGCTATGTTATGGCAATCCTATCCAATAATATGGATGGTAGCAGGTCTTGTCTTATCTGTCCTTTTGATCCGTAATATGTTCCGTAAACTCCATGGGCAAGTATCATTGAAGACCCAGGGAAAGGCCATACAATATGACAGGAAATGGTTTTTAGCAACGGCATTGTTCCTGGCTATGATTGCTTATGGGAGAATCGGGAGTCAACCTTTAAAATGGAATGCGGCATTTACATACAGTGACAGCTTCAAATCTTACCTGGCTTTAAATCCTCTCCAAAACTTCTTCTCCACATTAAAGTTCCGGAAGCCTCAATTCAGTGAATCCAAAGCAAAAGAGCTATTTCCTGTTATGGCTGGACTAATGGATCTTGATAGGGATAATTTTTCTTATAACCGGGTAATTCATCCTTCATCAAATAGCCTGTCATCCAGGCCTAATATTGTTTTGGTGCTCTGTGAGTCATTTAGTATGTATAAGAGCAGCCTGAGTGGCAATGCTTTGAACACAACTCCATTTTTCCAATCAATAGCAGATAGTAGCATATTCTTCACCCATTGTTTTACACCTCATTTTTCAACTGCCAGAGGTCTTTTTGCGACGTTAACAGGCATTCCCGATGTCCAATTGTCAAAGTTTAGTAGCCGCAATCCTGAGGCAATTCACCAGCATACTATTATTAATGATTTTAAGGGTTATCAAAAATTTTATTTCCTTGGCGGCAGTCCTAGCTTTAATAATTTCGAAGGATTGGTGAAAAATATTAGTGGTGTTGATTTGATAACTGAAGGAAAATTCAAGTCAAAGCCTGTTAATGTTTGGGGCATAAGTGATATGGATCTTTTAAAAGAAGCCAATAGTGTGTTTTCTAAACAAAAGAATCCATTTTTTGCCATTATTCAGACTGCTGATAATCACAGGCCATTTACAATTCCTGATGGAGACAAGGAATTCCAAAAACAGGCACCTTTACCTGCTGAACTTGAAAAATGGGGTTTTGAAACTGTCGAAGAATATAATGCATTCCGTTATTTTGATTTCAGTATAAAGCATTTTATAGAAGCTGCAAAAAATGAAAGCTATTTTAAGAATACCATTTTTGTTTTTATTGGTGATCATGGAGTTTCAGGAAATGCTAAGGCTGTTTATCCCTCAGTCTGGACTGATGAAAGGCTAACTGAAGAACATGTACCTTTTATAATTTATGCACCTGAATTATTACCTCCTCAAAAAAGATCCGAAGTTGTTTCGCAAATAGATGTTTTGCCAACCCTTGCTGGCATAGCTGGGCAAACATATCTTAATACGACTCTTGGCAAAGATTTACTTCAAAATAATGGCAGGGAACATTATGCTTTTACTATTGCGCATGATGAAGGAAGGATCGGTATTGTTAGCAACCATTTCTATTTTACTAAAAACCTGAACTTTAATAAAGAAGAATTACATCAGCTAAATAACGAAGTTACTTATAGTAAGTCCCAGCTAGATTCTATTCAAAGAAAATTGTCTGAAATAGCCACAGCTTATTATGAAACGGCAAAATATATGCTTATCAACAATAAGCCTGTAGGAAATTTGAAGCACCCCTAGGAAAACTATATACTGTTTTTTGATAATTTTAATGGTTTCTTTTCTGCAAGGATGATCATCCTGGGAGTGGTGGTAACACTATATGGTTTTAAATAATAATCACCAAATACCTCTAGTATCTGCAAATTTTGAAAAGAGAGCATTTCTGTAAAATCTCCCAGACTAAATTTGGCAACTTTTTCTGTGTATTCCACAGGATGTTCAAGGAGTTCATCTTTGACAATGATTCGTTTATAAAAATAATCATCATCATGCCACCGGTGAATCTCGTATTCTGTTCCGTCCACTTGTTTTAATTCATTATGGACCAGGCCTTCTTCTACAAAATGTACATTGAGATAATCAATTAATATTTTGCCACCTGGTTTAGTACATTGGGCCATTGTCCTCATTGCATCATCGTGTTCTCTTCGTGTTGGGAAGTACCCAAATGAAGTGAAGAGATTAAATACATAATCAAAATAGTTGATCCATGACGGTAAACGCATATCATGCTGAAAGAAATGAAGGCGGCTGTTTTCAAACTGCAGGGCATAATTGATACTTTCAGCTGAAATGTCTATTCCGGTAACATCAAATCCTTTGGATGCCAGGTACTTACTATGTCTTCCCTTGCCGCATGCCAGGTCCAGCATGAAACTTTCGGATGGAGGTTTCAAATGGTCAACTAGTCTGTCCATAAATTGCCGTGCTTCATTTTCATCCCGTTCAAAATATAGTTTATGATAATAAGGAGAGTTGAACCATTCTTTATACCATTCTTTTATGGGCATCACTTGTTTTTTACAAAAGTAACCTCAGGAGGCATTTCAACTTTCAGGGAGAAATCTTAAAACCGTATTTTTGCCACCCCTAATCTCCAACTGTCGGCGAGGGGGTTAAATTTGTTTTTGTGGCATTGATTAAGAGCATTTCAGGCATTCGAGGAACTATTGGTGGCAAGCCAGGTGAATCTTTAACAGCTATAGATGTTGTAAAGTTTACAGCTTCCTATGGAAATATTATTGCTGAAAGAAGATATAATAAGTCCCTTCCTGCAAAAATAGTGGTAGGACGCGATGGCCGTATATCAGGAAGCATGGTAAGTCAATTGGTAGTGAATACTCTTGTGAGCCTGGGTATTGATGTAATAGATCTTGGATACTCTACAACCCCTACAGTTGAAATAGCTACCAAACTTGAGAATGCAAATGGAGGGATCATTATTACGGCAAGTCATAATCCGAAGGAATGGAATGCTTTGAAGTTGTTGAATGATGCTGGTGAATTTATAGATGCTGAAGTGGGCGCTGAAGTTTTGAGCAGGGCTAAGTCAGAAGAATTGGGTTTTGCAGTTGTAGATAAACTGGGAAGCATCCTTGAAAATGACAGCTACCTGGAAAAGCATATAGAACTGGTTTTAAATTATCCAATAATTGATAAGGAGGCTATAGCTAAAAAAGAATATAAGGTTGTAGTTGATTGTATCAATTCTACTGGCGCTTTGATTGTTCCACAGTTATTAAGGGCACTGGGCGTTGCTGATGTAGTTGTTTTGAATGGTGAAGTGAATGGCAGGTTTGCCCATAACCCTGAGCCTTTGCCAGAATACCTGACTGCACTTAGCAATGAAGTGGTTAAGCAAAAGGCTGACTTTGGAATTGCAGTAGACCCTGATGTTGACCGCCTTGCTTTTGTGTGTGAAGATGGTAGCATGTTTGGCGAAGAATACACCCTTGTGGCTGTGGCAGATTATGTTTTAAGTAAGAGAAAGGGAAATACGGTGAGTAATATGAGTAGCACTAAAGCATTAAAAGATGTCACTGAAAAACATGGAGGCGAGTATTTTCCTTCTGCGGTTGGAGAAGTCAATGTGGTAAGAAAAATGAAAGAATCTAACGCAGTTATAGGTGGGGAAGGTAATGGAGGAATAATTGTACCGGATTTCCATTATGGACGTGATGCTTTGATAGGTATTGCCTTGTTTTTAAGTCATTTTGCCAATTTTAAAAAAGGACTTAAATCTTTTCGTGGTAACTATCCGGATTATTTTATTTCCAAGAATAAAATAGAACTCGAAAATGGAATTGATGTTGGTTCCATATTCGATAAAATAAAAAAGAAGTATAAGAATAACCCTATAAATACTGAGGATGGACTGAAGATCGAATTTGATTCGGACTGGGTGCATTTGAGAACCTCAAACACAGAACCAATAATCCGTATTTATGCAGAAAGTAACTTTGAGACTACTGCGAATAATATTGCCAAAAGACTAATGCAGGACATTAAAGAATGCAGTTAAAAAACCATAGCCTTGTTGGCATTTAATTCAAATATTGATCGGTTATGCCTGTGACCATTACTGATAAGGTATTAAAAAATAGTTCATTACCCATGAATGATACACGCATCTATTTTGATAATGCAGCAACAACTGCTTTATCACCTGAGGTACTGGAAGCCATGCTTCCATATATGAAAGAAAATTTTGGAAATCCTTCTTCAATATATTCTTATGGCCGGGAAACCCGCCTGGCTATAGAAAATGCCAGGAAATCTGTAGCCAAAGCACTGGGCGTAAAGCCAGGTTCTATTTTCTTTACAAGTGGTGGAACGGAAAGTAACAACACGGCTATTGCTGCTTCAATTCGTGATCTTGGCTGTAGCTATATCATTACATCGCAAATAGAGCACCATGCGGTGCTGCATACAGTTGAGCATTACGGACATACTACCAACGTGGAAGTGAGTTATGTTAAGCTTAAGGAAGATGGCCATATTGACCTTGTGGATCTTGAATCTCAATTGGAAGAACAAACAGAGAAGGGGCATAAATGCCTGGTTAGTTTAATGCATGCAAATAATGAAATAGGTGTTTTATTGCCCATCAAAAAAGTAGGGGAATTGTGTCAAAAATATAATGCCATATTTCATTCTGATTGTGTTCAAACTGTGGGTCATTATCCAATAAATCTCAGTGAGATTCATGTGCATTTTATTTCTGCGTCAAGTCATAAATTTCATGGACCTAAGGGTGTAGGAATACTATATGTAAATGAAGACATCAACATAAAGCCCTTTATTTTCGGGGGTGGACAGGAAAGAAATATGCGTGCCGGTACTGAAAATGTATATGGCATTGTTGGTTTTGCAAAGGCGCTGGATATAGCAATGGATGATTATGAAAAAGAAAGTAATAACATACGGAAATTAAAGCTTTACATGGCCGAAAAAATAAAAGAAAATATACCCGGTGTAAGTTTTAATTGTGGAGATGATGCCTTGTATACAGTGTTGAGTGTATGTTTCCCCAAAACTGATCATTCTGAGTTTCTTTTAATGAACCTTGATATTAATAATATCTGTGCCTCAGGTGGCAGCGCTTGTTCCAGCGGTGCTAATGCAGGATCTCATGTAATGAAGGCTTTGCATAAAGAAGATCATTATACAACTGTCCGGTTTTCCTTTAGCAAATACAATACAATAGATGAAGTGGACAAGGTAGTGGAAAAGCTTAAAGAACTCCTATAAGTAAATAGAAGCTTAATAAATAGAAACGTTTCGCCAACCAATTGCAGGTTCTTCACACTTTCTCTGTCCAGGTTATGGGAACTAAAGGTCATAAAAACCATTTAGAAACACCAGATTATCCTTTGGTAATAAAGTTTTATCTGGCATTACCAATAAGGCTTTAGGGAAACACTACTCTCCTTAAAAGAAATTAAAGATAACGCACCGGGTTCCTGCGGGCAGCAAGTATATACCTTTTGATATTCATCCAAAAAGCGAGAACCATATAAACTATTATAGGTGAACCAAGTGTCAAAAAAGAGATATACATAAACCACATACGGATACGCGATGTTGCTATTCCCAATCTGTCACCAATAGCAGAACAAACTCCAAATGCCTGCCATTCAATAAATGTTTTAAACCTCTTCATGTCGCTAATTTATATTTTTTTGTCATAATACAACTCTTCCATGGCTAAATTCTAACGTGGTTTTAAGTAACTTTGCACCACTTTTTAAACAGGATAGCAAAAGCAATGCCTGAACGAACTCTACCTTAAAAATCTACCTATGCTTTTTGATCTGGATTTGATAAAGAAAGTTTATAGTGAATTACCCTTCAAGGTTCAAACCGCCCGCAACCTCTTGAACCGCCCTATGACATTTGCGGAAAAAATCCTTTATTCTCATATTTTTAAGCCAGCTACTAAAACGTACGAAAAAGGTAAAGATTACGTTGATTTCGCACCAGATAGGGTGGCTATGCAGGATGCAACAGCCCAAATGGCCTTGCTCCAATTTGATACCTGTGGGCGCGATACAGTCGCTGTTCCTTCTACAGTCCACTGCGATCACCTGATACAAGCTAAACTTGGTGCTGACCAGGACCTGAGTGCAGCTATTGATACAAATAAAGAAGTATACGATTTCCTTTCTTCCATATCTAATAAATATGGCATAGGTTTTTGGAAGCCAGGAGCTGGAATCATTCACCAGGTTGTATTGGAAAACTATGCTTTTCCAGGAGGAATGATGATAGGCACAGATTCGCATACTCCTAATGCCGGAGGATTGGGTATGATTGCCATTGGGGTTGGTGGCGCAGATGCCGTGGATGTTATGGCAGGACTTCCCTGGGAGCTGAAAATGCCAAAACTGATCGGTGTTAAACTGACTGGAAAAATGAATGGTTGGACTGCGGCCAAGGATGTGATCCTGAAGGTAGCCGGTATACTGACTGTAAAGGGCGGAACCGGAGCTATTGTTGAATATTTTGGAGAAGGTGCGGACAGCCTGAGCGCTACTGGTAAAGCTACTATTTGTAATATGGGAGCGGAGATTGGAGCTACCTGTTCTCTTTTCACCTATGATGATAAAATGGGTGCTTACCTGAAAGCTACAGGTCGGGCAGCAGTTGCTGACCTTGCTGATCATGTAAAAGAATACCTCCGTCCTGATCCTGAAGTCTATGCAAATCCTGAAAAATACTATGATCAGCTGATAGAGATCAACCTGAATGAATTGGAGCCATATGTTAATGGACCTTTTACGCCGGATCTTGCAACTCCAATTTCCCGAATGGCGGAAGCTGTTGCAGCTAATGGATGGCCTGATAAAATAGAAGTGGCTCTTATCGGATCTTGTACCAACTCTTCATATGAAGATATAAGCCGTTCTGCATCCATTGCTGGCCAGGCGAAAACAAAAGGTTTAAAGGCCCAAAGTGAATTTACAGTTACTCCAGGATCGGAGTTAGTAAGATATACAATTGAAAAGGACGGTTATTTGGAAACTTTTGGTGAAATAGGAGGGGTATTGTTAGCTAATGCCTGCGGTCCATGTATTGGTCAATGGGCTCGCCATATCGATGACCCTAACAGGAAAAATACCATTGTGACTTCCTTCAACAGGAATTTTGCAAAACGAAACGATGGGTTAGCCTCTACACATGCCTTTGTAGCATCTCCTGAAATAGTAACAGCCTATGCTATAGCCGGCCGTCTTTCTTTTAATCCATTAAAGGATAAGATAATTAATGAAATTGGCCAGGAAGTAATGCTTGATGAACCTAAGGGATATGAATTGCCTCCTAAAGGATTTTCAGTGGAGGACCCGGGGTACCTGGCGCCTTCTGCAAATGGTAAAGAGGTAGAAGTTGCTGTAAGTCCAAGTTCGCAACGTTTGCAATTATTAAGTCCTTTTACACCTTGGGATGGAAAAGATTTAATGGGTTTAAAATTGCTTATCAAAGCAAAAGGAAAGTGTACCACCGATCATATTTCCATGGCGGGTCCATGGTTAAAATATCGCGGACACCTTGATAATATTTCCAATAATATGCTCATTGGTGCTGTTAATTATTTCAATAATCAAACAGATACTGTAAAAAACCAATTAACAGGTGAATATGGTCCTGTACCAGCTACTCAAAGGGTTTATAAAGCAGCAGGTATAGGTTCAGTTGTTGTGGGAGATGAGAATTATGGTGAAGGTTCTTCAAGAGAACATGCAGCCATGGAACCAAGGCATCTGGGTGTTAGAGCTATTATCGTTAAAAGCTTTGCACGGATTCATGAAACAAACCTCAAAAAACAGGGAATGTTGGCCCTAACTTTTGCTAATAAGGATGATTACGAAAAGATCCAGGAGGATGATACAATAGATATCATTGGTCTTTCAGATTTTGTCCCTGGAAAACAGGTTACTGCTGTATTAAATCATTCAGATGGGAAAGCTGACAAGATCAAATTAAATCATACTTATAATGAGCAGCAGATAGAATGGTTTAAGGCTGGAAGTGCTTTGAATCTAATCAGGAAACAATTTGGCAAGATATAATCTTGTGTGCATCTAATATTAAAAAAGCGAGGCCAATGCCTCGCTTTTTTAATGTCATTATCCGAATATATAAAAGCATAGCAATCCTTACAAGCAACCAAAATAAAAGGATAGCGTATATACAATTACCAAAACCATTGTATGAAGCATTTATCCTTGTTAGTCCTTTTTTTAATGAGTATACTCTATTATTCCTGTAGCAAAGGCGGTGGAAGCACCAATACACCTGCTGATCCCTGCGCAGGTATAACAATTGCCATTGCCGGAACTGTTACCAATGCTACTTCAGGACAGAATAATGGAAGCATTGCAGCTAGTGCAACCGGTAGTACAGGTTTTACATTCAGCCTTAATAATGGAGCTTTTCAATCTTCAGGGAACTTTACGAATCTTGCTCCCGGTAATTATAATATTACAGCCAAAAATTCCAATGGTTGTTCGGGAAGTAAATCTTTTACAGTGGTGGCAGAAAATAGTTGTTCCGGTGTGAATATTATTGTCAATGGCACGGCAACTAATGGTGTGCCGTGCGGTGGCACCGGAGGGACTATTTCCATTACAGCAACTGGTGGAACTGGGTTTACTTATAGTATAAATAACAGTGCATTCCAGGCTTCCAATCAATTCACAAACCTAGCGGTTGGAACTTATACAGTGGTTGCTAAAAATGCTGACGGATGTTCCAATTCTGCAACCGTGAAAATAGATCCTGTGGCTCCGGGTGCATTATTCAGCGCGGTAAAGAACATTCTTCAAACCAACTGTGTTTCCTGTCATAATAATACGGTACAGAATGGAGGAATGAATTGGGCAGTTGATTGTAACATAGTCACCAATAAAGCAAGGATAAAAGCCAGGGCGGTGGACCAGGCAGGTACAGCAACTCAAATGCCCCAACCACCAAATGCTGCATTGTCTGCTGCAGACCAGCAAAAAATTGTTGACTGGATCAATGCTGGTGGTAATTACAATAATTGATCTAATCCTCGGGTAAGTTCTTTTGTCCCCAACGATATGAACGATTTGTTAAGCCAACAAGATCAACCACACGATTAGTAACAGTTCGTACTGCTTCTTCAATAGATTGAGGAAGACTGTAAAAAGAGGGAGAAGCAGGGCATATAATGCCCCCGGATAAAGTAACAGTTTCCATATTTCGAATATGAACAAGATTGTACGGTGTGTCGCGAATTACACAAATTAGTTTTTTTCTTTCCTTAAGCATTACGTCTGCTGCTCTTGTTATAAGATCATTGGAAATACCCGAAGCAATTCTTCCCAGTGTACCCATAGAGCAGGGTACAATAATGAGCGCATCATATTGAGCTGATCCAGATGCGAAAGGTGCCATGAAATCTTTGGTTGAAAAATATTTGGCATCAAATGTTTCATACTGTTCATTGCCTAACTCTGTCTGCCACACCAGTCGGGCATTATCAGTCATAACAACAGATAATTCACTAACCTGGTCTTTTAATTGGGTAAGAGCTTCCAATACCAGTTTTGCATAAATTGATCCACTTGCGCCTGTTATGGCAACTGCAATTTTCTTCATGAATAATGAAGATACAACCAGAAAAAATAAGTTAGGGAATATGAAATAGTGCTAGCTTGAAAAGTTTATCAACTAAAAAATGGTTGACTTAGTATATGTTTTTTAATCCTGCAGAATTGATAAACAGTAATAGATAGATTAAACATAAGCCTGCACAGCCTATCAATATAAAACAGGCCGTTTCAAAGAAATTTGAAACGGCCTGTTTTAAAATTATATAATTAATGCTAAAAGCTTTTTTTGCTCTTTTCCTGGTCGCTTCCCAGCGGTGTGGTATTATCCCTTAGGTTCTCAAAGATCCATTTCGTCATTTTTGACCAAAGGTGAAAGCTGGTGTTATCAGCCATACCTGAGATGCCATGATTTTTATTAGGATAATAAGCGCTTTCAAAATCTATATTGCTTTTTACAAGAGCCTTTACCATTTCCACGCTATTCTGAAAATGGACATTATCATCTGCAGTTCCATGAATTAATAAAAACTTCCCTTTTATTTTATCAGTAAAATTGATTGGGGAATTATTATCATATCCTTCAGGATTTTCCTGGGGGGTACGCATATAACGTTCGGTATAGATGTTATCATAAAACCTCCAGGAAGTTACAGGAGCTACTGCTACAGCCGCCTTAAAGACATCCGACCCTTTCGTAATGGCAAGGGAACTCATAAACCCTCCAAAGCTCCAGCCCCAATGACCTATTCTGTTCTTATCTACATAGGGCAGAGAACCAAGGTATTTAGCAGCATCTATCTGGTCTTCTATCTCGTATTTGCCCAATTGCAGGTACGTCTTCTTTTTAAATTCTTCTCCTCTAAAACCTGTTCCGGTATTGTCTATACTGACTACGATAATACCATTTTGGGCTAAGAGCTGGTGCCACATGCTAGCCGCCCCATATCTATTGACCACTTGTTGTGATCCAGGCCCACCATAGTTACAAAATAGTACAGGGTATTTTTTCTTAGGATCAAAATTGCCGGGTTTCAGCATCCATCCATTGAGTGTATCTCCTTTAGAGTTAGGGATACGAAGAAAGTCGGCCGTTCCCAATTCATAATTGTCCAATGCTTTTTTCAGCTTCTCATTTTCATTGACGGTTTTTGTTTTTATCGCTGTTATACCTTTTTTGTCTTTTTGAACAGTATATAAGGCAACTGTTTGTGGAGTATTGATGTTAGAGTAAAAATCATAGAACTGTGAATGGTCTTTATTGAATTCAACCCTGTGCCAGCCAGCTCCTTTTGTAAGAATGTAGGTGTTTCTTCCATCAAAATCAGAAGCAAATACATTACGGTCCATTGGAGTGGGATAGGCAAGGGTATAATACACCATACGTGCATCTTCGTCAACACTATTTACTTCTGCGATGTCATATTTCATTTTGCTGATAGTTACCCGCTTTTTCCCATCAAGACTATAGAGAAATAATTGATTATGCCCGTTCATTTCACTGGTGAAAATGAAGTTTTTACCATCCTTCAGGAACCACCAGTTGTCATTGATCTCTACATAGTATTTATTACTTTCTTCATACAAGGTCTGAAGGTTTCCTGTTGAAGCCTCGGTCATTAATAATTTCAAGTCATCCTGGTGACGGTTCATCCAGTAGATAACCAATTTATCGTCCTGTTGTGTCCATTTAATTCGTGGAATATAAATGTCCCCCTGGAGATACTTTGCCTTAACATCCTGGCCATTTAAAACATTGTATATATGAATATCCACTTTGGAATTCTGCTCTCCTGCTTTTGGATATTTGTAGGTATACTGTTCATTGTAAGCTTTGTCAAAGACAGTAAATTCATATTCCTTTACCTTGCTTTCATCAAATTTGTAATAGGCTATATAAGTACCATTTGGACTCCATTCAAAAGCGCGTGTAAATTCAAATTCTTCTTCATATACCCAATCACAGTTACCATTGATAACCTGGTTCCATTTTCCATCTGTAGTGACCTGGGTGGTTTTGGCGCCGGCGATGTCATAAACATACAGGTTGTTATCAAATACATAGGCTATTTTGGAACCATCAGGTGAAAAGGTAGGGTGCAGCACCTTACCCTCATTCAGTTGTATCGTTTTCTTTGATGCTATATCATAGAGATACACTGTTGATTTCGAAGATCGGCGGTATATAGGCTCACGACCATTAAAGAAAAGTATTCTTTTCTTGTCAGCACTAACAGTATAATCTTTTGTATCGATCCCTTTGCCTGAAGCATCAGTTACAGTAGAGGGGTCAAATAATTTCTCATCATCGTCCTTTTCAAATCCAGGTACGTATTCGCCTCTGAAGGTTGGCTTTTTGTAAATGTCCTCAAGCGTGATCTTTTGTTTCTGGGCAATCGTTAGTAAGGGAATGAAAAAGAAAAATAAAAATAAACTTCTCATGCGTTTAGAAAGATTTATGGGTAAATGTAGGGCTTACAAAAATAATGGAGCAAGTTAAGCAAGTGCAGGAATGCTCTATTTGTTTGGATTACGTTAAGATTTACAATGCCTTATTTACAGGAAAGCACCGCCGGGGCGGTGCTTTTGTCTATAATTATTATGTTATCCTATTTGGAGGATTTGGGTTTGCTGCCAAAATATTCAAATCTTTTTGCACTGTATTCTGCCATGTCAGGAATAGCTTCAACTTTGTAATCCCCGTTATCAAGCTTTTTCTTTGTTTCTTCAAAAGCTTTCAGGGTTTCTTCAATATCCTGGTCGGTATGTACGGCGGTTGGTATGAGGCGGTAAATAATATGTCCTTTAGGAATAACAGGATATACCACTACCGAAGCAAAAATTCCGTAGTTCTCTCTCAGGTCCATAACCATGGCAGTTGCTTCTTCCACACCACCTTTCATATAAACGGGGGTAACAGGAGAATCAGTATTTCCTATGTCAAATCCTTTTTCTTTTAAGCCATTCTGCAATTTCATGGCATTCTCCCAAAGCTTGTCTTTAAATTCTGGCCTGGTTCTTAAAAGATCAAGTCTTTTTAAATTTCCAATTGTTATTGGTAAAGGAAGACTCTTGGCAAATATCTGGCTACGGATATTGTACCTGATATAATCAATAATAGCTTTATCTCCTGCTACAAAAGCACCAATTGAAGCCATCGATTTGGCAAAAGTTGAAAAATACAGGTCAATTTTATCCTGCACTCCTTGTGCCTCACCGGCCCCGGCACCTGTTTTTCCCAATGTACCAAAACCATGTGCATCATCTACAAGCATACGGAATTCGTACTTGTCCTTTAAAGAGATGATCTCTTTTAATTTACCCTGGTCCCCGGCCATTCCAAAGACACCTTCAGTAATAACAAGGATGCCACCTGCATTTTGTTTTTCAACTAGTGCTGTAGCGCGCTGTAATTGTTTTTCCAGGTCCTCAAGGTCATTATGTTTAAAAACATATCGATGACCAGGATGTAAACGGACTCCGTCAATGATACAGGCATGGCTTTCTGCATCATAAACTATTACATCATGGCGACTGCATAAGGCATCAATAATACTTACCATGCCCTGATAACCGTAGTTCAATAGGCAGGCATCTTCTTTTCCTTCAAATTCAGCTAGCTCTTTTTCCAGTTGTTCATGAAAATTGGTATTTCCGCTCATCATCCGAGCACCCATTGGCGTAGCAAGACCATATTGTTCTGCAGCTTCAGCATCAGCTTTGCGTACTTCAGGATTGTTAGCCAATCCTAAATAGTTATTTAAACTCCATACTATAACATCCTTCCCTCTAAATTTCATCCTACTTCCTATTTCTCCTTCCAGTTTGGGGAATGCAAAATAACCATGCGCTCTTTCGCGATGCTGCCCAAGGGGACCATAATTTTTCACAAGACGTTCAAAAAGATCTGCCATATCACATTTACAGTTTTAATTTATGAATAACATGAATTTTTAGCGAATTACACCTTTCATTAGTGCTGAATAATAGAGTGGTCCGGTATAAATCCTGTCTGTTTGCGGTCGCAAAAATAAGAAATTCAGCATGAATAGGGGTTTTGAAAGGTTAAGGTTAGGGAAGAATGCAAAAACAATCAAAGCGATCATGTGTTAAAAGAATAAGGTTTTAAGGCAGCATGCTTAAGTTTTAATGAGGTAAAAGACCTTATATCATCTTAATATCGAACCACATCCATGGCTATTTTCCAACCATGATTTTCTCTACGCCACACACGTAAATAATTTTCTTTCTTATCCTTATACAAACTTATTCCATAAACAAACCCCAGGTCTCCGCTGTTAGAAATGCCTGAATGGTCGACCTGGAATTTAATTTCAGCAGGAGTTTCGCTAATGCTATTGGCCAGTTCCTCTGCCCGGGTCGCTGGTAAATGCCTGTTCCTGTTCAAAACCGTTTTTTTTGAAAGGTATTGTTTATATGCCTTTATCTTATCATTGTTGAATTGCCAGATAAAAGCTTTCTCCGCTTTTAAAAGGGAGCTTAAATCAATAGGGGCGTATGTTTTCAGATTTACATTTATTTCTTCAACCTCCTTTATATCAGCGATGGGGGTTTCATTAATACCAAGATCTACTATAAATTTCCAGTTTCCTTTTTTGTCAAGTTGCCAGACCGTAGCATATTGTCCTCTCGCAACTACACTATCTGTTATTGTTTTGGGCTGAAAGGTCCATGGACCTGTAGTATATCCCAGGTTGCCAGATGCTGATATTTCTGCAAATTGGGGATGCCAGTTTAAAATTCCCTTCCGCACTTCTTTTTTATTCCATGCTTCTATTCCATTCACAGGATTGCCGTTTTCAAACACTACTCCCGCACTGTCAAGATATTTTAAAAATGCTGCTTTGGTATTATGAGATACTGAATAGGCAGCAAAATCCTTTTCTGCCTGGATAAGGCTCACTATATTATTTTGAGAAGTGACCCGGAGGCTACTAAAAGTAAAAAGTAGAAGTACAAATCTTTTCATATAAAATTATCCTGCTAAAGGTATTCACTTAATAATAATGCATCAATTTTCCCGGAGGTCATTCAACAACTAAATTTGCCACTTAAATAATTTTTGATGAGGAAAATTGCGGTTTTATTGTTGGCAGTCCTTTCTATTGCAGGGCAGGGACAATCATTGAACAGACCAAAACTAGTGGTTGGCCTTGTTGTGGATCAGATGCGTTGGGATTATTTATACCGTTACTATGATAGGTATGGTGATGGAGGATTCAAAAGATTGCTTTCAGAAGGATTTAGTTGTGAGAATACTTTTATTCCTTACCTGCCTGCACATACTGCAGCTGGTCATTCTTGTATTTATACGGGTAGTGTACCTGCTTTAAACGGTATCATGGGTAATTACTGGTATGACAAGTCACAGAAGAAAATAGTGTATTGTACCGATGATACAACAGTAAGTACCGTGGGTAGCAGTTCTACTGCTGGTGAGATGTCGCCGGCAAATTTGTGGGCTAATACCATAACTGACCAATTGAGGCTGGCGACCAATTTTAAAACAAAAACAATATCAATTGCTTTAAAAGACAGGGCATCTATTTTGCCAGGTGGACACCTTTCCAATGCCTCCTATTGGTTTGATAACGCAAGTGGCGGATGGATCAGCAGCAGCTATTATATGAAAGATCTGCCAACATGGGTCAAAGCATTCAATGCTAAAAAAACTCCTGATGTCTATCTGAAACAGAACTGGAATACCTTATATCCAATTGCGTCCTATGATCAAAGTACCACTGATAGTAATCGATATGAAAATAAATTAGGGACTGAAGATATTACCTTCCCTCACAAAACAGCGACAATAGTTGCTAACCGTTATGAATCTTTCCGAACCACTCCTTTTGGTAATACATATACCCTCGACATGGCCCGTGAAGCCATAAAGGCAGAACAGTTAGGTAAAAGGGGAGTCACAGATTTCCTGGCTCTAAGCCTATCTTCTACTGATTATATAGGACACAGCTTTGGACCTAATTCAATTGAAGTGGAAGATACTTATCTAAGGTTGGACAAGGATCTTTCCACCTTCTTTAAATACCTGGACGCGACAATTGGTAAAGGACAATACCTTTTATTTCTCACATCAGATCATGGTGTAGCCCATAACCCCACTTTCCTGTACGATAATAAAATTAATGTAGCTGGTTTGGAAGAAGCAGCATTAAGAGTTTCTTTGAATGACAGCTTGCAAAATCATTTTAAAGTCAAGAATATAATTGCCAGGTATATTAATTACCAATATTATTTAAATGATACCGTATTGGCAAAAAACAGTATCGATAAAAAAGAAGTTAAGAGGTATATCATAGATTTCCTTGAAAGAAATCCTTCTGTAGATTTCGCCATAGATATGTCCAATATTAATCTTTCATCAATTCCTGGAAATTTAAAGACGGTTTTGAATAATAGTTATAATCCCAGCTTAAGTGGAGATATAATAATCATATTCAAGCCTGCCGGTGTTGATAGCTGGAGGGTAGGGGCATCACATGGATTATGGAATCCTTATGACACGCATATACCCCTCGTATGGTTCGGTTGGAAAATAAAGCATGGCAACTCTAACCGGGAGGTGTACATGACAGATATTGCACCTACACTTGCTGCGATGCTTCATATTCAGATGCCAGATGCTTCCATTGGGAAAGTGATCACAGAAGTGGTACAATAAATCACTTCACGATCATTATATCATTGTTACCCGAAAAGCCTATCCTACAGGTTTTCTTAACAGGGTAGAGATCGCACTGATATGGTGGTCATCATGTTCAGCTACAAAATACAGGGCATCAATAAACCTCATAGGTATATTCAACCTTGGATGTACTGATGTACGGGATAATAAGGCGGTATCCGCATTATAAACAGACTCCAGCATTCCCTGTCTTTTTAAAGTGAATTGGGATAGCAATTGCTCCAGAGTTTTTTCATTGTGACGCGCCTCTTTGGTTCCTGGATTGTTAATGTCGGCAGGTGTTAAAATAGCTTTATTCGACATGAAGTCTTCAAGTCTTTTCTTCCACAATCCTTCCAGGTCACTGAGATGTCCTGTGTGTTCTTTTACCGACCAACCTTTATCATTAATACTGCATAGGTCCTCGTCTGCATTCAATAGCAGGCTATGTAACCTGAAGATGCTTCCTTCCAGCCTGCTAAAAATAACGGGGAACAGACCTAAAGGAAAATCAAAATTAAAAGTCCTTTCTATCCATGGAGTTTGCGCTATCATTCCATTAAGGTAAAGATTATTCTCCTGCCAGTTTTTTAAACTGCCGGGCATTATGCAGGGCTGCTGTTGATGCCGTATTATTGAAATAAATAAATGCTTCTGTTACAGTGGTATTGCTGCTTAGTTGTTGGTAGATCTTCTCAATAAAGGATGCTTCATATTCTGAATAAAACAGCCTTGGCACTCCGTGAAAGCGATAATAGGCTAAGGGCCTGTTTATGATGGCATCATCGTAAATGATCTTGGGAAAGCTTACCCCGCAAAAACTTACCTGATGTTCAGTTAAGATATCCATAACGTCTTTTCTCCACCAGCTTTCATTTCTGAATTCAATCACATTATTAAAACCAGGGTTTAACTGTTTCAGTATACGTTCCAGGCCTTCTTCAGAATATTTAAATTGTGGGGGAAGTTGTGTCAGCACGCAACCCAGTTTGTTGCCCAATCCTTCTTTTAACAAACAATAGAAATCATCCATCATTCTTTCGGTATCGATAAACTTTTTATAATGCGTGATTGACCTTGGCACTTTAGACGAAAAGCTGAAACCATCAGGTGATTTTTCATTCCATACCTGCAATGATTTTAGTGTGGGAAAACGATAAAAGGTAACATTGAGTTCAAGTGTATTAAAATGTTGCGTATAATGATTGAACCATTTACTTTGGGCTAATCCCGCCGGATAAAATTCTTCCTTCCATTCTTTATAATGAAATCCGGAGCATCCAATATGCCATTTTATACTTCCCATGCTGTTATTCAGGTAATGAATCTGTAAATAATTTGATCCCTTTTATTAACGAAGTGCAATGATTGTTAATAATGACCGAATTCATTTTGTGATCAGTATTTCAATCTTACGGTTACCTATTCCTTTTCTCCTGTGGTATAAAAAAGAAAATATTTTATCAGATGAGTCCAGGAATATGGTGCCCCCATGTGATTTTATCTCTAAGGATTCCAATCTTTCTGTTATGGCATATAAACTGTCCTTTGGCCAGGAGCCCATGCCAAAGGACATTTTTATATCATTATAAGGTTTATTGCTTTTTAAGTGGAAGGCAACTGTTTTTGAATTGCTCAGAAAGAATGGGCTTAAATACAGGCTATCCAGATCTTTTAATTTCCAGGTAACATCTACATCACCTCCTGACCTGTTCTTGATATTAATCTTTCGCATAGGGCTGCAATATGCCGCTAAGAAGCAAAAGATAAATAATACATATTTGCCGTTATTCATAAAGCACAGTATATAGCATTATTGATCCCTGGGCTTTCTTAATCATTACCCCGCTTTGGATCAGAATAAGGATCTTCTTCCTGTCCTTCATGCCTGTCGCCACCAAGGCTGTAATAATTGTTTTCTTCATCCTCTTCTCCAATGCTTTCATTCTCATCATCAAGGTCGCTTCCGGGA
Source organism: Flavisolibacter ginsengisoli DSM 18119 (assembly GCF_900129295.1). Taxonomy (GTDB): domain Bacteria; phylum Bacteroidota; class Bacteroidia; order Chitinophagales; family Chitinophagaceae; genus Flavisolibacter; species Flavisolibacter ginsengisoli. The sequence goes on along the minus strand of NZ_FQUU01000002.1, from coordinate 279,139 downwards.
ACATCAAGGTCAGCCAGGTCTTCATTGGAAATATTCTGTGGTACCCCAATTTCGGCATCGGTCGCATTAAGAACTGCCAATTCATCATCTGTAACGTCTGCTTCATTACCCATTTTAATCCCGAGGTCATCATTACCAGAGCCAGGCTGAGGTTGCATAGCGTTTTCTGACCTTTGTCTATCGGAATCATTTGAAAACCTTTGACTAACACCTGTTGTATTACGGTTTGCGGGAATATTTTCTACATCCATATCTACGCGATGCGTATCTGTACGCTGATCCATAATATCCTCTTTGGCTGGATAATGAGGGTATCCTGGAAAATCCTGGTCAATCTTTTCGTCATTGGAGTCGGCTACCTCTTTTTTGCTATCAATTGCTTTGGATGGATCATTTTCTGGTATCCTGTTACTGTTATCTTTTCTGGTATTCATAATAGCTTTTTACATACTACTGAAAATGTTGTGCCGACTCTGCTATTCACCAGTCAATTTAACCTTCACATGGCGTGATTTTTACTGCACTGGATTTTATTATTTGCTTGTCTAATTTAAAAAATAGCATATGAAAGCAGCGGTGTTTCACAAGATTGGAGATATTAGTGTTGACAATGTGCCGGATCCGGGGATTGAAGCTCCGGATGACATTATACTTAAAGTAACGTCAACGGCCATATGTGGTTCAGATCTTCACATATATGATGGGTTTTTCCCTCAACTGCGTGACCAGGTTTTGGGTCATGAATTCATGGGTATTGTGGAAGAGGTTGGACCAGCAGTTAAAAAGGTTAAAAAGGGCGATAGAGTAGTGGTTCCTTTTCCAATCGCATGTGGCCAATGTTTTTTCTGTGCACATGATTTACCCGGGCATTGTGAACAAACCAATCCTGATCATTATGGGCCTGAAGGCGATATGATGAAAGGCAAAGGTGGTGGTATGTTTGGTTATACCGATCTGTATGGTGGCTACAGTGGGGGACAGGCGGAATATGTACGGGTACCAAAGGCTAATTATGGTCCTAAGATCATACCAGATGGGTTGAGCGATGACCAGGTGTTATTCCTGACAGATATCTTCCCTACGGGATGGACTGCTGTTGACTGGGGAGAAGTGAAAGGCGGGGAAACAGTCGTCATTTTCGGTAGCGGGCCTGTTGGTCTTATGGCGCAAAAAGCGGCCTGGCTTCGTGGCGCAAAAAGAGTGATAGCAGTTGATCCTTTAGACTACCGGCTTAATAAAGCGAAGGAGGTCAATAAGGTGGAAACACTCAATGCGCACGATGAACATTTAATGGAAAAGCTCAGGGAAATGACAAATGGCAGGGGCCCGGACGTAGCCATAGATGCAGTAGGAACAGAAGCCGAACGTTCTTTTCTTGAAAAGGCAAAAGCTGTGTGGAATGCTGAGAAAGGAACAATGAAAGTTATTGACTGGTGCACGCAGGCAGTGCGCAGAGGCGGTATTGTTTCAGTTGTGGGTGTATATGGAAGTCCATATGATAACTTTCCTATTCACCGCATATTTGATAAAGGGCTCATTATGAAATTTGGACAAGCACCTGTTCAAAAATATATAGACCATTTGTTTGAAATTGTAAGAGATGGCAAAGTAGTGCTGGATGATATTATCACACACAAGATTCCTCTTTCAGATGCTACCAGGGGATATGACATGTTCAAGAACAAGGTAGATGATTGCGTAAAAGTTGTTCTTAAACCATAAATTAATAATTTGTTTTTTTGCCTAACGGGCTAAGGAAATGAAATGCATTATAAAACAAAAAGCCTCCATAAAGAGGCTTTTTGTTTTCGATATAGTATCAATAATCATTTGGCTTGTTCTCATCCTTGTTTTTATCCTTACCTCCAAACAGGCGTTTGAAAAAGCCTTTCTTCTCGGGCTTCTGATCGGTTTGATTCATTTCGCCAATCTTTGTATTCTTCTTTGTTGTGTCCTTCTTTGGATTGGTGTTCTTTTGAATAGGTGCGTTTTCATCAATGGGCGCCTGCGACTCAGCCGGGATATTATGAGAGGTATCCAGTGTATATTCATCCGCGTTAGTACCTGTATTGTCATCTGAAGGAACCGTTTCATCAATGATTCTCATCATATCCGCATTGTTGATCTCATTTTGCAGGTCTGCAGGCTTCACAAATTCTGCATTTCTGTCTATAGCAAGTGTCTTATCATTATACACTTTCTTGAAAAAAGATTGCCAGATAGGTCGTGCTGCTGTACCTCCAAAAAATGCTGCACTTTCAATACTGATAAAACGGTCATCACTTCCCACCCAAACACCTGCTAACAGTTGTGGCGAATAACCCATGAACCAGAAGTCAGCATTACCATTGGTGGTACCGGTTTTACCTCCCATTTCCTTTGCACCCAATGCCTGCATTAGCCCGGCTGCTGTTCCCTTGGTCACTGGCCCTTCCATCATCTTACACATATTGTATGCCGTTACTTCGCTCACTGCTTCTTTACGGTTCATACCAGGATCAAACCGCTTGATCACATTACCATTCCTGTCTTCGATACGTGAGATAAAGCTTGGCTTTGTAGAGAAGCCATGTCCAGGGAAAATAGAGTAACCCCACATCATTTCAAATAAGGAAAGATCACAAGATCCCAGCGCTATAGAAGGGTAGGGTTCTATCTTGGTAGGAATATTCAGGCGTTCTATAAAATTGGCGAATTGTGCAGGCCCAACCTGTTTCATTATATAGGCCGTGGCACAATTTCGCGACCAGGCTAAAGCTGAAGCCATGGTCATTGTACGCCCCGTACACGATTTGCCGGTGGCTGGAACCAATTGATCCTTACCGAAAGTCTGCTGCACATCTTCTACCATGGTTTCAGGTGTAAAACCTCTTTCTTCCATGGCCTGGCAATACAACAAGGGTTTGATAGCAGACCCTACCTGCCGTTTGGTCTTTAAATTGGCATGGTCAAATTTATAGGTCTTAAAGTCAATACCACCTACCCAGGCCCTTACTTCGCCAGTAACAGGATCATTTACCATAAAGGCTGTTTGCATCATTTGCCTGTGATATTTGATAGAATCCATAGGTGTCATCACCGTATCTGTTTCCCTGTTTTTATTCCAGGCGAAAACCTTCATTTCCGTTTTTACTGAAAATGTCTTTTTTATCTCTTCATCTGTCAGTCCATCATCTTTCAGGTTTCTCCACCGGTCACTGTTCCGCATAGCACGATCCAGCACATCCTGGTGATCCTTCCATACACTTCCCGATTTGATACTTCTTTGATTGTTTAAAGCTTTTTGAAGTACAGGCATTTGTTGTGCTACTGCTTCTTCAGCATATTGCTGCATCTTGGGGTTGATAGTAGTATAGATCTTTAGTCCGTCATCGTACACATTATATGGATCACCACTGGCGTTTGTCAAACCTTCTAATATATCTTCCAGCTCGTCCTTTAATACTTCCCTGAAGTAAGGAGCATAACCCGAATTTTCATCCAGCTTTTTATAGTTAAGTGGAATGGGCATCACCTTATACCTTGCTGCTTCGGCCGGAGTGATGTATCCATTTTTTTCCATCTGGCCTATCACTACATTTTTTCGGTCAAATGCCGCCTTCATGTGTACCCTTGGGTTATACAAATAATTTCCTTTTAGCATACCCACAAGCACGGCAGCTTCCACAGGATTTAAACGGTCAGGTTCCTTCTGAAAAAAAGTGCGCGCCGCGTATCTTATTCCATAAATATTGTCTCCGTAAGGCACGGCATTTAAATAAAGTGCTAATATCTCTTCCTTGGTGAAGTTTCTTTCAAGCCTGATGGCAACTATATATTCCTTAAACTTTTCTATTACCCTCCATGCCCTGTTCTTACTTCCCTGGGCTAATAATGCTTTTGCTAATTGCTGGGTAATGGTAGAACCTCCGCCTTCCTTACCTAACAGGAACACAGCCCTTAAAGTAGATTTTACATCTATGCCCGAGTGGCTGTAAAAACGCTCATCTTCTGTAGCTACCAGGGCATTGATAACATGTTTTGAAATATCCCTGTAATCAGAGTTGCTTCTGTTACCTCTTTCCCTGTAATATTTACCCATCAAAGTTCCATCAGATGCATACACCTCTGATGATTGTAAAATGCTTGGATTTTCGAGTTCCTTTAAGGAAGGAAGCTTACCAAACACGCCTACCATACATAGAAAAACAAAAAATACAAAAACGCCAACGCAGGAGAGAACAATGGTCCAAAAGATTCGTACGCTTTTTTTCATGAGATATATTTAAGGGATTTTGAAAACAGGAGAGTAGAATCCAATACTTCTTCTGTTTCCTTGTCCAGGGTTCCGGCAAGATAAGAGAGAAAATGCTTATTTAGCATAATCATCCCTTTATCTTCTTTTAAACCTTCAAAACTAAAAAATAGGGTGTAATGCAAGGTTAAAGTTTGCCAGCTACAATTAACTAAACAATAAAATCAGGAACCAGGGTTATCGTGTTTCAGAACACCTGGGTTACATATACCTTATATATTTTTTCACCTATAATTTACCGGGCAAGTTTTGCTCCAAAAATTTCTTGTATTGGTTTAAGTCCTTAAGGTTTTGTAATACTTCCAGGTTGTAAGAAGTTATGATGCTAAATGAATATTTCTCAGGCTTCAGCCAGGGCACAATTTCATTTGGAGCCAGTTTACGTGCCTTTTGAACATATTCAATAGCCTTCTGCGCATTATCAAATGACCCTATCAACATCAGCTTGTGAACTGAATCAAGGTCCACCACATTAACCGGAAGATCCTGGTTGTAATAATTTTCTTTATTATACCTGGAAAATGCATTTTTGGCTTCACCACTGAAAATGCCATCTACTTTTTCCAAAACTATAACTGCATAATGACCAAAAGCAGGTTCGAACTGGTATACAGTGTTCACTTTTTTCTGTACAACAATAGGTTTTTGAGCCAGTGTATCCACTGGTCGTTGGGGTACAGCTTTTACTAAAGGCTGGTCTTGTTTTTTAGCAAGCACAGTGTCTCTTTGTGCCATCTGGTATTTGGGTTCCTCGGGCTTGATCACGGGCTGCAAAACAACTTTAGCAGTATCCTCTGCCGGGCGCTGAATATTCAGGCGATTCAATTCATCTTCAATCTGCTGTCGCCGGCTTAGCACGTTAAGAAGGTTCTTTGCTTTTGCGCCAAGGGGTGTATTTCCATTTTGAGCTATCAGGGTGTTCAAAACGCTTTTGGCTGTGCTGTCATCCCTTTGGCGTATGTGGTAAACGGCCTCTATGTAAAGTAGCTGTGGTTGCCAGTAATTGGTTTGATATATGCTATCAGCTCTTTTCTTTGCAGCTTCAGCTTCGTCAAACTTCCCTTCTAAAAACAGGTCATATATAGCTTCGTAATCCCTGGTTGATTGTGGAGATACTCCTTGTTTTGCAGCAGGATCCTTTCCTGAAGTTACAATAGAGGTAAACCTTGATCCCGCAAACTTCCCGGAAAGCAGGTTTTTCACTTCACTGGCTTTTCCTGTATTGCCTGTTTTTGAATAGGCATAATATAAACCAAATAAAACTTCATCCATTTTCGCATAGGAGGCATCAAGGCTGCGCAATCTTTCAAACGCTTCTATAGCCGAAGCATAATCTTCCATTTCATTCAGGTACACATTACCCAGGTTAAAAAGCGAATTCTTGATGGAGTCGTTGGAAAACTGAACTGCTTCTGGTGTTAACGGAACATTTTTTATCAAAGTTTCGTAACTCGGGGTATTGTCAACAGGAGTTGTTGGCGCAGCCTGGGGCGCATTGGGCGTGGCGCCTGCCGGAACCTTGGCCAGTAGCTGATTTGAAACCTGAGAAAACCTTCGCCAGTTATCGGTATTAGGCCTGTTACCCCATACTTGTTTAAACTGTGCAGCACCACCTGTTCTTAAGCCATTATTATAGAAATACCACTCTCCCTTGGTCTCAGTATTGAAAAGATCTACTGGAGGAGCATTCGGAGAAATGACAGGCAGATTACCACTTGCATATGCCCCTGAGTTCTCTTCAGCCAGGCCCTGTTGCTTTCGAAGTTTCTTGGCAAGTTTGGTTATGAGTTCTTTACGTTCATTTTCGGGCATCAAAGCTATCCGTTGCAGGCTGTCCTGCCGGGAAACAACAGCCATATCTGCTACCACTTTGGCAAGTGATGGCTTGCGGGATTCAACTCTTTTTACTTCTTCCTCTTTGAGCTCATTTGTGCGGACACTATCATAAAAAGATGCTGCGGTTTTGTAATTTTTCTGATTATATGCCAGGTCCGCAATCATTAAGAAAGCATTGCTGCGCGATGCCAGGTTGCCATTATTATATTTTGATGCTTTTAAAAGTAGTTCCTGGGCAGCAGCAAAATTTCCCCGGTCTATCTCCATCTGGGCGGCCATGTAATAGATGATGTCCCGGTAATCAGCAAACCGGTCTCTTTTAGCCATCTTCAGCAACTCAGCAATATTTTGGTCAATATAGTTTTCGCCGCCCTCCTTATTTATGCGTACCAGGTTCAGCCGGGCATACACATCCATTATTGGATCTGTGCCATGGCCTATTGATTTACTATACCAGTTGCGGGCCTCCTCTATATTTCCTTTCTTTTCAAATAATTGCGCAGCAAGGTATTCCCATCTTGCCTTCTCCTGTTTATTCTGCGCCACATCAAGTGCTTGTAAAAGATGAACTGCAGCACTATCCCATATGCCGTTTTTGTAAAACCAGAATGCCTGGACTTCTTCCAGTTCATCATGCAGGCGTTCGGGGAATCCGGGGTCATTTTTCAGGGTGGCAATAAGTGTTCCGGCCAGGTCCAGGTTATCATTTGCTATCAAGGTCCTTACCTGCCATAGTAAAGCATCATTACGGCTGGGTGAGGTGGAAAATACTTTTTTTACAAGGCTATTATCTTCTTTGGTTGAGATACTTAGGGCGTTATTGCCATCCATGCGGCTGCCAATATATTTATAATAGCCATCCTTTTCCTTTTCTGCAAACGCATAATTGATGAACTGAAACATGAGGGAGGCAGAATCGAATTTCTTCTGGAAATAATAGGCTGCGCCCCAAAGCAGGTACATATTGTCTGCCCAGTCGCTGCGCAGGTCATGCATGACCAGGCCAGTCTGGGATTTATATATTACGGAATCCAGCTCCTGCTGGTCGCCAGCTGTAGCATCAAGGCTATAATTATAGAAAGGTAATAGCTGAGCATAATCGTCCCTGTGGCTTGCTTTAGCTCTTTCTATAACCTCGTTAAGCTTATTATTGGCGTTGAAATAGTAATTGTAATGCGTAGTAAGGTTTTGGAAAAATCGCTTGGTAGGCTTGATCTTTTTATCAGTAGGGGTCTTTTCAGCTTTCAAAACCCGTTCCTCGTAAGGCTTTGGCTTTTTTACCTCCAGGTTAAAGCCCATTTGTGCTGATAATGTCCCAAAAGCAGCACTTCCAAGCAATCCAATAAGGCCTAATAACAATGGACGGGTAATACTCATTTTCGGTCGCAAACTAAACTGTTATAAACTGAAATTCAAAGATTTTAGTATAAATACGAAGTATTTATTTTGGTTTTTAACCTGGTTTCCAGACTCTGTCTACAAGCAATATCTGCATTTTTTTGCTCCATTTACCAATTCTTCTAAGAAAAAGCCAGGCTATCAAGGCTTGTTCCAGCTTATTTCAAACTACTACCAAACTGCATCGTATCCTACCGTTATCACATACATAAACCATAGATGTCCCGGGGATATCCCGACTCTATAAGAGTCGGCTTATCGTCGGCTTATCCTCGGGATATCCTCGGGATATCTATGGTTTATCTCTTCATTTCCATGACTTTTGGTTACTTCAAAACAGGAATCCTGAAGTTTAAAACTGGATAGTTAATATGGGGGTTCCAGTTGTAACGGCGGGGTATGAATAAATTAATATTTTAATGTGAATAATTGAAAGCTCATTTTGGTCATAGTAATGGTTGATTATTGGGTGACAGGGTTTTCTCTATCTTTAGCGCCATAACAGATTTCTATGGCAAAACTAGATGCCGGTTCCACCTTGCAGCGATTACAGAACCGCTACCGGCTTGTGGTCATGAATGATGACACGTATGAGGAGGTGGTTACCTTTCGGCTTTCCCGTATGAGTGTTTATATCATGCTGAGTACCATATTTGTGCTTTTGACAGGCCTCACTGTGGCACTGATCGTCTTTACCCCCCTCAAATATTATATTCCCGGATATGGAAATGCAGGCATAGGCAGGGAGTACCGCCAGCTTAAATATGTTACAGATTCACTGGAAAAGCAGGTCAATTACCAGGTGCAGTATATTGACGGGTTAAAAAAAGTGTTAGGGGGAAATGCTGATTTAAAGCTCGATACCACACAATTCCAGGTTCCGAAGGAGGAAATCTCAAATGATTGATTATTTTTAATCCATAAACCAATTCCTATGTTCAACAAAGAAAAAACCAATGGCATCTCCGACAAGATCGGCAACAGTGCCACACTGATCAGTGAAGGCACTAATTTGCAGGGCGATGTAAAAAGTGAGAACGACCTGCGTATAGATGGTACCATTCACGGAAACGTGATCTCCTCAGCCAAGGTAGTTATAGGCCCTACAGGATACGTAGAAGGCAATATTCATGGCAAGCAGGCAGATATTACCGGTAAGGTCAATGGCAATATCACGGTAATGGAAGTATTGCAACTTCGTGGTGAAAGTAATGTGCAGGGAAATATCCATGCTGCCACCCTGCAAATTGATCCAACAGCAATATTTAATGGTCAATGCCAGATGGGTGCAGTGCCGGCAAGCGTGGTAGTAATGAGTACAGTTGATGAACAAACAGCAGAAGCAAAATAGGCCAAATTCAGACCTGATGCGATATGCCGGGTGGGGTACACAATTATTTGTGTCGCTGGGGCTGGCTGTATTTATTGGAATGAAAATAGATCAATGGGCCAGGTTTTCCATGCCACTCCTGGTATGGTTACTGCCCTTTTTTATATTGGTGGTCATGATCTATCAATTGGTAAAGGATACTTCAAAAAAGAAAACAGATAATGGCCAAGAGGAACTTTAAGTCGTTTTTCCCAATAGCTATATTTTTTATTGCCTTGAATGTTTTTTTTATTTCAGGGAGGAGTATGTTAGCCAGGTGGGGAATGGAGCAGGACGTGCTCATTATAGGAAACCTGATACTTTTACTGATCACACTTGTTTCTTTTTTCCTGGCACAGAAAGGATTGAAAAATCCTAATCCGCATGTCTTTGTCCGTTCTGTTTATTCAGGCATGATGATTAAACTATTTCTTTGTGTAATTGTGGTATTTATTTATGTATCTCTTTACAAGACAACCTATAATAAACCTGCCTTGTTTACCTGCATGGCCCTGTACCTGGTATATAGTTTTATGGAAGTATCAATCCTAATGAAATTGTTGAGGAAGAGTCCTCATGAGTAAAAAAGAAGCCCCCATTTCAACACTACAGGAATATCTTCCACCCAATACCCTGGAAGAAGTACTGGCTTATCTTCAGTTTTATCATGTGCATCTAACTGTTGCGCGTGACCGCAAAAGCATTCTCGGCGATTACCGTCACCGCACACATGCCAGCAATCACCGGATCAGTGTAAATGGTAATTTGAATAAATATGCCTTCCTGATCACGTTGCTGCATGAGCTGGCGCATTTACTTACTTTCGAAAAGTATGGCAATAAAGTAGCCTCACATGGCCGGGAATGGAAGGCTATTTTTGGGCAGTTGCTGGCGCGCTTCATAGAGCATAAAGTGTTTCCTGATGATATCAGGCATGCCCTTATGCAATCTTTACACAATCCTGCTGCCTCCAGTTGTGCAGATGAATTGCTATTACGCACCCTTAAAAATTATGATGATAAAAAGGGTCACCTGGTCTTTGTAGAGGATGTGAATATTGGCATGTTGTTTAAAACCCCGGATGGAAGAGTGTTCAAAAAAGGAGAGAAAATAAGGAAACGTTTCAGATGTGAAGAAGTGGCTACAAAAAGGATCTATTTATTCAGCCCGGTTTACGAATGCCTTCCTTTACAACAACAACAATAATCCCTTGTCCATCTTTCAGTTTATGTTGATGCTTCATGCTTGTTCAGGTCAAGCGTCATGAAAAGATCACAACCAAAATGCCCGGTATTGCCAAGGGCTGAATCAATATATTTAAAGCCAAGCTTCTCATATGCTTTCAGTGCTAATTTTAATTCGGGCATTGTTTCCAGGTATACTTGTGTATAACCATAAGCCTTAGCAAAATCCAGGGATCTTTCAATTAGCAATCTTCCTAATCCCAATCCCCTTACTTTCTTCAACAGGTACATTTTAACCAATTCGCAGGTGCCCCCAGGCAAACCCGGTGAAGGGAAAATGCCACCGCCACCAACAAGTTCATTATTGTATTCTGCCACATAATAAATAGATCCTGGTGTTTTTTCAAATAGCTGGTAGAGCGAATCCGTGGTATTATCGTAGTATACAGTGCCGGGTTTGTTAGCCCCGAATTCTTTCAATGTAGAACGAATTATGGAGGCGAGTTCCCTGTTGTCACGTTCCTCTATTTTCCTGATGTTGATCTCTTTTGGTAAACCATTTGAAATTTCCATGGCGCAATTTAATAACTGGCTGGAGAAATAAGGGATAATAACTAGGTGTAATTAAAATTAATTAGTAGGCTATTGAATTAGGCATCTATGATGATGGTATAGAGAAAAATAGGAGTGATATTTAATCATCTGAGAAAAACCAACTAAAATCCAGGTATCCATTAAAAACCATTTGATTCAAACCTTTGAAAAGCCACAGGCGTCTGTCCCTTTGAAGCAAGTCACTACCACCGCCTGAATTTTTTGATCCCCTGCGGAAGAAGCAGGGGATTATTATTTGGTGTAATTTATAGGCAAACAGCTTGCACTTCTACTGCTTTTGAGTATTCGATCTACATTTGATACAAAGGATGAAAATGGAAGGATTGAAGGGAATACACCATATTGCTATTATTTGCAGCAATTACCTGCGTTCTAAAGCATTTTATACCCAGGTGTTGGGCTTTTCTGTGAAACAGGAAGTTTACAGGAAGGAAAGAAACTCTTACAAATTAGACCTGTGCCTGGATGGTAATTATATCATTGAATTATTTTCTTTTCCTCATCCCTTGCCACGACCCTCCTCGCCGGAAGCGGCAGGTTTACGCCACCTTGCTTTCCGGGTAGAAAATATTGAAAAAGCTGTGGAATATCTTGTCAACAAGAGCATCACTGTGGAGCCTATACGAATTGATGAATATACAGGCCGGCGATTTTGTTTCTTCAGGGATCCTGATGATCTGCCATTGGAATTATATGAAGAAGCATGATATATTAAAATAACCCGGCAGTGCCGGGTTACTGGAAGTTTAGGCAAATTCAGCATCATCGGCACTTGGTCCATAACTGCCGGGAATGGGAATATTAAGCATTCTCAGGTAGACGCCTAATTGCGCCCTGTGATGAATGACCTGGCTGAAAACTCCTCTCAGTACTTCCAGTTTTGGGTCTGAAGAAAATATTTTTTCTCCACTACGCATTGTCCAGGTATCGTTTAGCTGTTCATCTTTTGCACTTAACAAAGCTGCTTTTCCAGCTTCCATTGATTGAGTGAAATAGTTTATCAGGTCCTGGTGGTTATTGATAGTTGGACGTTTGTAATCATTATTGGCAAAGTCCATTTCAGATGTATTCAATACCATTGGTATCCATCCGGGAATTTCTGCAATATGGGTGGCAAGTTCAAGTACGCTCATGCTTTTCTGATGCGGCTTCCAGCTAAACTGATCATCTGGTACCCGGTCAAGCATTTTTCGTGTAGTAATGGCCTCTGTTTCCAATTCTTTTAAAAAGTTTTGAGTGAACGTCATATGTATATGTTTAGAAGAGCAAAATAAATGGGTGCCACTGTCAACCCTATGGCAGTCTGAAAACTATTAATATTTTACCGGTAATAGTTTCATGTAATCGTTGAGGTGCATGTGTTCAGGTACAGTGAAAGGTAAGTTTGATTGATGCACTGATAAGATGCGTGAAACCTTAAAGTCGCGGTACTCCATACGTTTATGACACCATCCTATCAGGTGCCAGTTGAAAGCATAAAATACGAGGCCGATCGGTTCCACTTTTCTTGTGCTTACCTTTTCTTCCAGGCTTTTATATTCTAACTCAATGATCCTTTTCGCAGTAATAGCATTTTGTAATACCGATAAATATTCCAGGTGCAGATCATAACAGGAGGGTTTTTGAATGCGGATGGCATTGGATAGCATGTCAAGGCTATCTTTTTGGTTGGAACGTAAAACTGCTTTTACCTTATTTAATGCGGTGGAATAATGCTTTTGGATAGAATGATCCGCAAATCCATATACCAATGCTTCAGTTAACAATAGGGCATTGGCTTCTTCATTGGTAAAAGATACAGGTGGCAGAAAATAACCCTGTACCAGGAAGTAGCCTTTTGAATTCTCAAAACTAACGGGTATGCCTAATTCTGATAATGCCTTAATATCCCTGTAAACCGTTCTTATGCTAATATCGAATTTGACCGCGATCCTTTCTGCGGGTACATATTTTTTGGTTTGCAAAAATGTGACAATTCCTAACAACCTGTCAATGCGATTCATGACATTGATTTATAAAATTATCGGGCTGCACCATTCATTATTGGGTAATGCAAATCTATTGCAGCATGGCAAATAATAGAAGGGTAGGTAGGAATTCCCTGTTAGTAACAAGGAAATCTTATTCTTCCTGATCAAACAGAAGCTTTACAAAGAAGGGCCAATATAAATGATAATTCCTCTTTTTAGATAGAATTAACAGGAAGGTTTTCCTGGATGGCAGCAGCCAGTTTTTGTTCTATTTCCATTGCCCATTCTGGTGCAGGTAGAATTACTTTCCAGTTGGCGGCTTCGTCCTTTTTCATTTCAAAAGAAAATGGCTCAGAGAGAAAGTTATTAGCAGTTACAAAATACTTTTCAGCTAAGGGGCTATGTATCCTGGTAAATGTAAATTGATAACGAATGTTATCCACTATCATAGGAATATTGAATTCGGACATAATCAAAACTATAGCTTATTTCTTCAGTTAAAATATATTTTATATTATAATAACTTAAGTTTATTGTTTATAGGATAAAACAGAAAAGGCTACAGGTATACCCGTAGCCTTTTACATTGTAAAATGTATTATTTAAGCTGCAGCAACAGCTTTGTTTACTAATTGTGCTGCTTCGCTTAACAAAATAGCTGATTGAACCTTAAGGCCACTTTCATCTATCAGTTTCTTAGCCTCTTCAGCATTGGTACCCTGCAAGCGAACAATAATTGGTATTTCAATGTTGCCCATATTTTTATAGGCATCTATCACCCCCTGCGCTACCCGGTCGCAACGTACAATACCACCAAATATATTGATCAGGATAGCTTTTACTTTAGGGTCCTTCATGATGATACGAAATCCTGCTTCTACTGTTTGAGCGTTGGCAGTGCCACCAACGTCAAGGAAGTTAGCTGGTTCTCCACCACTCAACTTGATCATATCCATAGTTGCCATAGCCAGGCCGGCGCCATTAACCATGCAACCTACATTCCCGTCCAGTTTTACAAAATTCAGGTTATGCTTACCTGCTTCTACTTCAGTAGGATCTTCCTCGGCCACATCACGCATCGCAGCAAGGTCCGGGTGGCGCATCAGTGCATTGTCATCAAGGTTCATTTTACAATCCACAGCAACGATCTTGTCATCGGAAGCTTTGAAAAGTGGATTGATCTCGAGCATGGAAGCATCAAGACCCAGGTAGGCTTTATATAAATTAGTAACAAACTTTACCATGTTCTTAAAAGCATCCCCTTTTAACCCCAGGTTAAAAGCGATCTTACGTGCCTGGTATCCCTGCAGCAAGCCGGCCGGGTATACCCACTCCTTGAAGATCTTTTCAGGGGTTTTGTGGGCCACTTCCTCTATATCCATTCCACCTTCGGTGCTGTACATGATCACATTTTCACCTTTTGACCTGTCCAGTAAAATAGAAAGGTAGAATTCCTTGCGCTCACTGGGGCCATCATAATACATGTCCTGTGCTATCAATACCTTATTAACCACTTTTCCTGCTTCGCCGGTCTGGATGGTAACAAGCGTTCCGCCCAGAATCTTTTGCGATACTTCACAAACTTCATCAACCGACTTAACAACTTTTACACCATTGATGCCTGTTTCACGAACTTTTCCTTTACCGCGGCCACCTGCGTGTATCTGTGCTTTAACCACAGCAAAGTTGCTTCCGTATTGGGTTTTTATCTGGCGATAGGCTTCTTCCGCGTCATGGGGGGTGCTGACTGCAATACCCTCCTGTACCGGAACGCCATATTTTTTCAGTAGTTCTTTTGCCTGGTACTCATGCAAATTCATGTATCAAAATTTTGCCGCAAAGATAGACAGGAGATGAATAGGTATGTTAGGGATTTTTAAGCAGGTGAAGCATTATTCTTTAAGCCATCTTATATACCATGGAAGACGGTTCAACCTGATAGTGGCATATCTTTCCTGCGTACCGCCAAAGCTGCTATAAAAAAAGGCCAGGTTGCGCAGGTCGCTGCCCTCAAAATCAAGGATCTCCTGCCTGCCTGCATGATCTTTTATAAAAGCATCTATCAATAAATGAGAGGCTCCCATTGTTCTGCCGTTAGGATGATTGCCTACCAGGATGTAATACCACCTATTGTTGGAAAATAGAAGTGCGCAGGAAGCAAGCAATTGGTTTGTGGTAGAATAGATACCATAAGTTATGGCCTTTTTCCCCTTTGCTAATTGACCATAGATATAGGCAAAGTTTGTGTAATCCTGTACAGTCGTTTCATTTTGTTGGGGTTGTTCACTGGCAAGGCTGACGACCTCATTAATATCAATACCACTTTTTACTATGCAACCATAACCCAATGCTTTTTTAATATTTCGCCTGGTAGTTTCCCTGTATTTATTATTTAATTCTGTGTATGGTTTATCCAGGTAGAGAATGTAATTGGTTCTTTGATTCAATTGATACTCCTCCAGAGTATAATTATTTGCATGATTGAGCGGCATATCCCAGTACCTGAATTTCGCCGGTATGGCAAGAAAAGATTGTTGAAGCAGGTCTGAAGTAATATCATTTCCAAATAGGCCTAACTGCGCAACAAAGGCAGGCTGGTACAGGTAATCTATTCCCATTTTTTTACGCCATGGCAATGGCATCACCAATTCATAATCGCCTATTACAATGGCATCCCAATTATCCGCCATCCTGTCCAGGTACCAGGAATAAGCGTAGATCAATCCATTTCCAGCGGTAAGGATGCTGTGGTCCCATTTCTCTTTATTGATGTTTTCATGGGGAACATATTGTATCAGCATTTGTTCCTTCATTAGAATTCCACTTCGCGGTTAAGTGCTTTAATGTCCCTATTAAAAAGATCAATACTGAATGAAACGTTCTTCCAGAAAGAGGTTTCAGGCTTATGAGATTTGAAGTAATCTCCATAGGTCTTGCTGTACAACAATGGTATATAAATATTCAATGTTTCGGCCAGCAAAGGAATTTGGATGCCTGCATCGAACAGAAACCTGCTATCACCTGTATTGGTCTTCCATGGTTCTGCATAAGTGCCTACATCAAGAAAAAGACGTAAAGGGATCTTCACTGGTAATACTGAAAGGGGATTGATATTATCCGGGACTGTGGTTGTGAAATTTAAAGCTGTCAACCAGTCGTCAGTTTTGCCGGTTTTATCTGCTAACAGATCCGTTCTTACTTTAAATCCTCCATCCCTGATCATTATCTGCTGGCTTTCCAGACCTTCAAAACGATTGCGGCCAATGAAATAATCTGAATAGGTATAATCCTCGTAGCCCTTTGCCCCGCTCATATTCAGGTGATACCTGTCGTTGGCAAATTGTTTAGCTATGGTTTTTCCATTCAGGTATAAAAACTTACCTGCAAAGAAGCGAACATTCAAGCCGCCTTTTTTGGGGTAATTGAAAAAATAATTGGCAGTGATTGATGGGCGGATGAAGTCAGTTGACTGTTCAACCAGTAGGCTTGCATTGAAAGGATAAAGTGCCCTGGAATTCTCATAAACAAACTTCAATTGGTTCAGGTACCGGTCTTTGGAATTAGTTGAATACCTGGTGACCAATGTTGTATCCGTTCCCGATATGATGCTGTCATTGGTGAAATGAATAGATTCCTCGTTTATAAAAAAGGTTTTCCATTGTATGTACTTGTTGATTGTACTTCGCGGATCATTTTCCCTGAAGGTTAGTTTAATGCCGGGAGTGATCTTTCGGAATTGCATCCTGATCTTTTCTCCTGCTGTACCTGTGAATTCATCCATTGAAAATCGGGAGCTATTTACAAATACATCTGATTTACGAATGATCCCGTTGGAAGTAATAGTATAATTGAGTTTGCCCAGCCAATTGAATTGTTTGGACCCTGTTCCATACAAGGGTATGGCCAGCAATTGGAATTTTGATGGTGGTAATTTGTAATTAGTAATAATGGCACCTATCATAAACTTATCGTAGCTGTTAATGCCTATGGCAGGTGAAAGGATCAGTGCATTGCGGGTTGGATTGAGCAGGTAATTCCTGACTGAATGTTTTATTACAGGAGAGATGATTGTTGAACCATTAAGTTCATGGTTTGGCAGGATGCCTTTTTTAGATAATAAAGGAAACAATTCATTGGCCACCTGTGGTGACGTTTGCTCTATCTCTTCCCGGAAGTCAGTAGGCTGGGGATGCCTGAATTGCCAATCCTTAAAATAACGCTGCATGGCATTTCTAAAAGCTTCCTTTCCAAGTTTTTCTTCCAGGTAGGCCATCCACTCAGCTGTTTTATGATAGGCCACAAGACCGTAATTACTTTCGCTGAACTGTTGGGAAGTTGTTTCTATTGGCTGATCTGTATGTCTGAGGGCCTTCGTTTGAAAGAAAAGTTCTTCTTCCTGGCTGGATCTTCCATATTTGCCTTCCGTGTATTTCTTTTCATAAAAAGAGTTGAGGCCCTCGTCCATCCACGGATGGTCTCTTTCATTACTGGCTAGAATGCCGTAAAACCAGTTATGTCCTATTTCATGTGCAATGGTTACATCCAGTTCTTTGGCAGAAGGCATGGGAGAAATGATGGTAATGGTTGGATATTCCATTCCTCCCCCGAAACTTTGTGGGCCCTGCACCACGCTTACAATATCATAAGGATATTCTCCAACCTCACTGGAATAAAAACGTATCGCATCTTTTGCATAAGAAGTTGATGCATTCCATGTTTCTTTTTCTTCCCTTGTATAGTAAGTAAATACCTGGATTTGCCTTCCTGAAGGCAACAGGCAGGAATCGTGATTAACAATAAACTTCTTGTTGGCAAACCATGCAAAATCATGCACTTTGTTTTGCAGGTATTGAAGTGTTTTTGTTTGGGCTTGTTGGGCGGTGGCCTGTACAGGATTGTTGCTAATAGTTTTTGATCCTGGCTTCCTGGTTTGTTTTACTTTGGTATGGGTCCTGGGGGCTGGGAACGTACCTGATGTATCATTCCTTGTAGCCATCCATTTTAGTTCTTCCTCGTTTTGCAAATTGCCTGTAGCTGCCACAACGTAATCGGCAGGTACTGTGATGCGAACATCAAAGCTGCCAAATTCGCTGTAAAACTCTCCCTGGTCAAGGTAGGGCATAGGGTGCCATCCATTTTGATCGTACACTGCAGGTTTTGGGTACCATTGTGATACCTGGAATGATTGGCCATCATATCCTCCCCTTGAAAAATTAAAAGGCAACTTTACATGAAATGGGGTGCTAATGATTACTTCCTGTCCCGGGGCAAGTGGTTTTGGCAATAGTAATTTAATAATGTCTATATATTCCGGGTGGTCCACTGTTCGGGCCGGTATACCGTTCACTTTAAAATCCAGCCTGTTTATATATCCTTTTTGTTCCTTATCAGAAAAATAGAATTTTGTATTTCCATTGACTAGTAACTGGTCACTAAATGCTGTTTTATCGTTTTTATAAGCATTTGGCCAGAGATGAAACCAGATGAATGATAGTGTATCAGGAGAGTTATTGGTGTAGGTTATCTTTTCATAGGCATCCAATGTTTTTTCCTTGTCATTAAGCGTTACATCTATAACGTATGAAACCTTTTGTTGCCAATATTGAGCGATGCCATTATGGAAAAAGCAGCATGCAGCCAGGATGAGAAATAGTTTTTGCAAGGAAATATGTTTGATCAAAAATAGAATTCAATTTTGCAAATCTGAAATGCAGCAGGAATTACTTGCCTTTTCCTAATAATATGATCCTCATGGAATGCAGTAAAATCTTAAAGTCAAGTAAAAGGGAAATGTTCTCTATATAAACCAGGTCGAATTTGCTTCTTTCCATAATTCCTTCTATGTTTTCTGCGTACCCATATTGTACCATGCCCCATGAAGTGAGACCAGGTTTCACTTTTAAAAGGTACTTGTAATAGGGGAACTGCGCGACCACTTGTTCAATGTAATATTTCCTTTCAGGACGAGGTCCCACGAGTGACATGTCTCCACGCAAAATATTCCAAAGCTGGGGCAATTCATCCAGCCTCCATTTGCGCATTGTCCTTCCCCATTTGGTGATCCTGGGATCACCATCTGATGATAATTGAGGTCCGTCTTTTTCAGCATTTTCATACATCGACCGGAACTTAAACATTTTAAAAGGCTTGCCTTTAAATCCTATTCGTTCCTGTATAAAAATGATTGCACCAGCCGATGAAAGGCGCACTTTAATGGCAATGTACACAAGTAAAGGAGAAAGCAACAGCAAGAACAAAAATGATAATACTACATCTATCACCCTTTTAATATGCAATTGCCATTCAGGCATAAGACCTGTGTGCAGATCAATTAAAACAGGCCCCAGGATATTACTGGTTCTGACTGAACCAGCAAGAATATCCAGTGTATTTGCCTGGATCTTAATAGAAACATCTTTTTCAGATAACCTGTTAATAATGGCTGCAATAAGCGGCTGTTCATTCTTATCTATGGCTATGATAACCAGGCTGATTTCTTGCTCATCAATAATTTGTTCCAGATATTCTAAATCGCCAAGCTTTTCGATAACAGATGAAAACCCTACTGCCTCTCCGGAAGCAATATATCCCTGCACATAGTACCCCTCTCTTTCTAAATTCTTTTCAGACTCAGCAAATACTTTCTCTGCATTTAGTGGGTGCCCCACAATTATCGCTTTGAACCGTACCGCTTTTGAGTCCAGTTGTATTTTGGCGTAGGTTAAAATGATCAGCCGGCCAATAAGCGTAAGGGAGAAATGAATAAAGAATAAAGCAGCAAAGGCTTTATAATAATATGTATAATTATTATGTACATCATCCAAAATGAAAAGGAAGAACAATAGAATGCATCCCAAAAAACTACAAACAAAGGTCCTTAAGGTTTCTGTGAGCCTTGATTTTTTATAAAGGGAGTGGTAACTGCCCACAAGCGCATATAGAATAAGCCATCCGGCAGGGATAAAAAATACGCCTAACCAGAAAGTGTAATCGGTTTCATACACTTCCTGCAGTAAACTCTTTCGTAAGAAAAAAAATCCGGCCCAGGCAAGAAAACCCATGGCATAATCTGACAAGGCGTACCAGGAAGGGTGGATGATTCTGTGATTGCCCATTTGCCTAAGAAGCAGTAAGGTTATAATTGATCTTGTACAAAATCTGGTGTGCGACTTCCATAGCCCTGAAACCGTCAATCTCATTTACTATAGGTTGGGTGTTATTTTGGATGGCTGCAACAAATTCCTGTAGCTCCATTTTGATTGCATTTACTTCAGGTACAGTCGGATTGGCAATAGCAATGGTCTTTGTGCCCTTTGGTGTTTCAATGTCAAAGGAAAATACATTCTTATCGGATTCCTGTTTTAATTTGATGACCTCAGTTTTTTTCTCGAGGAAGTCAATACCAATATACGCGTCTTTTTGAAACAACCGGATCTTTCGCATCTTCTTCATGGATATGCGACTGGAAGTTAGATTAGCTACACACCCGTTATTGAATTCAATGCGTACGTTGGCAATGTCAGGCGTATCTGTCATTACAGCAACACCATTGGCTGAAATAGATTTTACCTCGCTTTTCACCAGGCTAAGGATAACGTCTATATCATGGATCATGAGGTCAAGGATAACACTAACTTCTGTACCCCTGGGATTGAATTGGGCCAGCCGGTGAACTTCAATAAACATGGGGTTCAGTTCAAGATCTTTTGCAGCCAGGAAGGCCGGGTTGAAACGCTCTACATGACCCACCTGGAATTTCACCTTAGATTCTGCTGCCAGTGCTACCAGCGTCCTGGCTTCTTCCATTGTATGAGCCATAGGTTTTTCCACAAATACATGCTTCCCTTTTTTTATGGCTTTCTCACATATATAGTAATGAAATTGAGTAGGAGTGACCACGTCAATGGCATCGCAGGCATCAATTAATGCGTCTTGTTCGGTAAAACGTTTTATTCCATAGGTTGCTGTAATAACTTCTGCAGTTTCATCATTAGGGTCAAAAAAGCCGGTAATTTCTATACCAGGTATTTCCTTCCAGTTGTTAAGGTGAAATTTTCCCAGGTGCCCCGTTCCAAATAATCCGATCTTAAGCATGGATCAAAGATAAGCGGAGGGAGTGTGCCTGAAATATTTGTTACCAGTTAATTCTGAATTGATTAGGGTATAATAACCTTTCCGGCTACAATTCCTTTTAAGGGAGAAAGCAATTTTTATATGACTATTTGGAATTGTGGTTAAGCGTTTTTATGGTCTAAAAGAATAGGTAGTGGATAAGTTGTGATTGGCAGTTTGGAAAAAAGGACTAAGATTTGCTAAATAATTTAGTAACTATGATGTGTCAATCCATTCCATATTTAGGTACAGTGCAAGCAGGTTTTCCATCACCGGCAAGTGACTATGCAGAGGAGGAGATAGACCTGAACAGGGAACTTATTGAAAGGCCTGCTGCTACTTTTTATGTAAGGGCCGTAAATGATTCAATGATCGATGCGCATATCCCCCCTGGAGCTTTGCTGGTCGTTGATAAATCACTAAGACCAAAAAATTATTCAATAGTAATTGCTTCAGTGGACAGCGAGTTCCTTGTAAAATATTATGTAAAGGATAAGGGCAGTCACACCCTGGTGCCGGCTAACGGGAAGTATAAAACCCTGGTCATTACGGAAGATATGGATTTTAGGATCTGGGGCGTAGTTACTGCTGTGGTAATACAGGTTTCAAAATACCCCGTATGATTGCCTTGATAGATTGTAATAATTTTTATTGCTCCTGTGAACGGGTATTTAACCCTGGCTTGCTTGGAAGGGCATTGATTGTTTTGTCTAATAACGATGGTTGTGCTATTTCAAGAAGCGAAGAAGCCAAAGAGTTAGGCATCCAGATGGCGCAACCCGCCTTTATGATAGATGAGCTGATAAAAAAGGAAGAAGTGAATGTTTTCTCTTCCAATTATACACTGTATGATGATATGAGCAGAAGGGTAATGCAGGTGATAAAGGAATTAGTGCCCAGGGCAGAAGTTTATTCTGTGGACGAGATATTTGCAGATCTGTCGGGAATGAAATATAAAGACCTTGAAGAATTGGGCAGTGAAATAAAGGATATGGTAGGCCGCTGTACTGGTATACCGGTAACAGTTGGAATCGCTCCTACAAAAACACTAGCCAAAATGGCCAACAGGTATGCTAAAAAGAACAGGCCAGGGGAAGGCGTATTTTCTGCGGATACAAAAGAATTGGTGGAAATGCTTCTTTCAGCGACAAAAATCGGGGATGTCTGGGGAATTGGAAAACAGTTTGAAGCTTTGTTATCGGGTAAAGGGTTTGTTACGGCACTTGACCTCGTAAACAGGGCACCTGAAGAATGGATACGAAAGGAAATGAGTGTGGTAGGACAACGGCTTTTTCATGAACTCAAAGGCATCAATTGCATTCCATGGGAAGAAACTACCAAAGTGCGTAAAAATATATGTACTTCCAGATCATTTGGAAAACTGATCACCAGGAAGAACGAGGTAGCGCAGTCCATAGCCAAGTTTACTTCTTCCTGTGGTGAAAAATTGAGAAAGGAAAAAACATGTGCCCGCAGGGTTCATGTTTTTTTGCAAACAAATCCCCATCGGCCACAAGACCCACAATATTTCCAATCCATAACACTGGAACTGGAGATGGCTACCAACCTAACAACCCTGTTATTAAAACATGCCATGAAAGCATTGGATATGATCTTCAGGGAAGGATACAATTATCAAAAGGCAGGCGTGATGATGCTGGACCTTATTCCTCAAAAGGAAGTGCAGCTTGGGTTGTTTGAAACGCTGACCTATGAAAAAGACCAAAAGTTGATGGAAAAGGTAGATGAGCTTAACAAGGTGTTTGGAAAGGATGTAGTTCGCTTTGGAGTTCAGGATTATGGACAGAACTGGAAGTTAAAACAAGGGAATCTTTCTGGTGCCTACACCACGCGCCTACACCAGGTCATAAAAGCAAGTTAGTATGTTCAATCCCTTTCATCCTTTAACTATTCAATTATTGGAGGCTTTTGTAGGTTCTGGCAAACGGTATTTTGTAAGGCAGCGATTCGACAGGGCTAGAAACATAAATGAGCAGGGTATAAAAGGCTATTTCCTGATCAGCCACTACGAGATGTTAACTACTGCGCAGGATCATTTAGGAGCCATTGCGTATGACCCTATGCGTTTTTTGTATGATTGGGAAGATGGTACGCACAGAGAAAGGCTGTATATAGCTGCTGGTATGCCAGCTGATTACAAGATCTATTTCCCAGTTTTTCGGCCAGGTTGGGAAGCAGGCATTACTGACCGAATGAAGGAAAAAGCAAAAAAATATGTAGCTGAACTTGGTTGGACGCCTAAGGCAGGGGAAACCGTTAATACAAACTATGAGGTTCAGTTTGGTGAATTATTTGTAAGGCTTAGCTACAAAGGACGGCAGGTAAAGGTTAAATTTGAAGAAATAGAAAAGCTATCCTGATGTGTTATGATATTTCTTTTTCTACTACCATTGAAATGGTTACTGATTACCTCCCCGGTTTGGTATTGGATCCGCAATTGGGGCTGGATTATAATATGAACCGGCATTTCCAGATAAGGGAAGAAAAGTCTTATCCCATTATTATATGCCATGATGGAATCCGGGCCTTAACACCATTAAAGTGGGGGATAGAAGTAGCTCCGGGTATAGTTTCTTTTAATGCCCAATCAGAAAGGATTTTAAATGATAAAAAATCCAGGTGGTATAGAAGGAGAAACAGTAGATGCCTGATTCCTGTAACCGGAATTTACGAACACCGGGAAATAAAAGGATGGAAGAAGAAAGTGCCTTATTATGTGAAATTAAAAAACAGGTCATTGTTTTGCATCCCGGGGTTATACAGCGCTTCCCAAAACAGTTTTGCACTTATCACCAGGCCAGGCAATGATATCATGCGCCAGATACATAATAGTGGTGATAATCCTTATAGGATGCCTCTATTCCTGGCTGATAAACAACTGGAGGAAAGATGGCTTGCAAGTGACCTGCAGGAAGCAGAAATGGAAGCTATACTGGATTATGAATTGCCTTCTGAAAACATGGAGTACTACCCTGTACATACCATTAGAACACAAAAGGAGAGGCCAGATAAAAAACAAAAAGACGAACCTTTTAACTGGCCTGATCTACCGCCATTAGGTAAGGATAGTAATGAGCTTTCACTATTTTAAAAATTTGGGTAAATAGAGATTAGCGAAAAGCATTGATACCCTTTAGGTTGCCGGTCCTTATCTTTTCTGAAAGAAGATATTTCCATAGATCGCCTTTCTTTTCCAGTCTTTTAAGAATGTTTTCTATAGTAAATTTCCTGGGGTGGAGACCAGATTTTATTTCTTTCCATTCCAGTGGTGTGGAAACAGTGGGCAGTTTATTGGCCCGTACACAATAGGCTGCAGCAAGCCGGTCACTGAAATCATTCTGGCTGGGATCGACATACAATTTATTGCCCCTATTACTTACCGATCTTTCCATGGTGGTAATGGCTGGTAATTGTTGGTGTATGGCATTACACAAATTTTCAGCAATAATTCTTGCTTCACCGAATTGTATGGAGCAACATGGAATAAATATATGGAGGCCTGTCTTCCCGGAAGTTTTTATAAATGATTTGATCCTGTATTTATCAAACAGTTCCTTAGCTGTTCTTGCGGTAACTATTGCCTTTTCAAAATCCTTATCGCTTGGGTCCAGGTCTATAGAAATATAATCAGGATATCCAGGAGTCATAGTTCGGGAACTCCATGGATGAATGTCAATGCAATCTAAATTGATCATGTAAAGCAGGGTGGCCAGGTCATTACATACCAGCCAGTCGATCGTATCGCTTTTGCCCGCCTTCTTGTGTTTCCTTTCTGTTTGATATATATGGGCCCAGGCAGGATAATGTCCTTTTAATCCACGTATAAAGACACTCTCTTTAAAAGGTCCCTCAGGACTGATATTCAGTGCAAGGGGCCTGTCTTTTAAATAGGGTAAGAGGAAAGCGGCAATTGAATGATAGTATGTAATTAAATGTGCCTTGGTAATGCCGTTCCATAATTCTTTTTCAACATTTGTAAGTATAATATCGTGGCCTTCTACTTCTATAGTTTCCTGGCTTGTGATCAGTTTTGGCTGAACTGATTTCCACGTGTCATCATCTGCATCTTCATCTTCAAGGCTTGTTGCCTTTTTATCAGAAGGAATGCCGGTTTTGATTTCTTTGGTCTTTATGGGTTTGGGCATATTTAATTAGGATTGTGCTTACCCGAAAACTTTATTTCAGCTGGTATCTTTTTATCAATGTCTTACCTGCTCAAAAAGCAATTCCTGAATATAATAAATGAAAGCGACCCTGGTCACTTTTTCCCAACAATGTATTTCACAATATAGAGATGAATTCTAAAATAGTATTAGTCCCGATTATGACAACTATCATTTTCTGTAATGATCGTACTTAGTAAATATGGTGGCTGATGTATTTAATATTACTTATTTAATAAAGAAGAATTTATGAAACGATTATTGCCTTTCGCATCCGTGCTTTTTATCCTGATGCCAATGTTGGTAACGGCCCATGAGGGTCATGGTTCAACAGACGGGTTTACTGTAACTCATTATTTGGTTGAGCCCGTACATTTCGCATTGCCGATATTGTTGATAGCAGGTGTTGCATTCCTTATAATACGGATGAGGAAGGTGGTGAAAAAAGACTAATTGATGCATGAGCTTTCAATTGTACAGAGTATTGTTTCCATTGCGGAAAATGAAGCTGCTAAAGTTAAAGCTGCGAGGGTAGAAGAAATAGAACTGGAGATAGGATGCCTGGCAACAGTGGAGGTAGAAGCTTTAAGATTTGCCTGGGAATATGGTGTGAAAGAAACTTTATTGGAAAATGCGGCCATGCACATAAAGAGAATTGATGGAAGGGCTCGGTGCATTGTATGCGGATCTGAGTTTTTTGTTCAGGAATTATTTGATCCATGCCCGGATTGTAATAGTCATTCCGTATCGATACTGAATGGCCAGGAACTAAGGATCAAAAGCATGATCGTTACTTGATTGTTTTAATACTAAAATCGAAAACATATGTGCGTTACATGTGGTTGTAATGATGAAGAGAACATTTCTTTCAGGGAACCTGGGAAGCATTTCCATGGCCATCATCATGAGTATGATGGCGGCCATTTACATACTCATGAAGGCAAACGCTCAATAGATGTTGAAAAGGATATTCTATCGGGCAATAACCTGCTGGCAGAAAGGAACAGGGGTTACTTTATGGCCAAAAATATTTTAGCAATCAACCTGGTCAGTTCTCCGGGCTCGGGAAAAACCACCCTGCTGGAGTGCACCTTAAAACAATTGAATAAAGACTTCCGTTTTTACGTTATAGAAGGTGATCAATATACCAGTAATGATGCAGATCGCATACATGCTACAGGAACAAAGGTTACACAAATCAATACAGGAAAGGGTTGTCATTTAGATGCTCATATGATACTGCATGCTGTGCAGGGAATAAACCCTAAAGAAAATTCTGTATTGTTTATTGAAAATGTGGGAAACCTGGTTTGTCCTGCCATGTTTGACCTGGGTGAACAGGAGCGGGTAGTGGTCATGAGTGTAACAGAAGGGGAAGACAAGCCCCTTAAATATCCTGACATGTTTCATACTTCCACACTTTGCATCATTAATAAGACAGACTTGCTGCCCTATGTTTCTTTTGACATGGATAAAGCGAAATCCTATGCATTACAAGTGAATCCTGATCTGCAGATTTTGGAAGTGAGTTGTACAACTGGTAAAGGATTGAGTGAATGGTTTGCCTGGATACAACAAAAAATGCAGGTGCCTCAAACCTCATAATATGCAAAGCTGGGAGATCAATATTAAGGGTTTGGTACAGGGCGTTGGTTTCCGACCATTTATTTATAAACAGGCGGTCAAGAGGCATATTAATGGATCTGTTTCTAATACCAATGGTGGCATTTGCATACAAATGAACGCTTCTAAGGAACTTGCCCAGGAGTTTTATCAATACCTGTCAAGTCATTCACCGGCTAATTCATTAGTCACTGCCCATAGCATGAGACAAATAGGGCAGCAGCATTTTACATCATTTACCATTAATGAAAGCATTGAATGTGGTAAACCTGACATGATGCTTCCGCCAGATATAGCCATTTGTCCAACATGCCTTTCAGAAATATCCAACAAGGATAACAGGAGATATGGATATGCTTTCACCACTTGTTTAGAATGCGGACCCAGGTATTCTATAATGACCGGCCTTCCATACGACAGGATGAGAACAACAATGGCAGACATGACCATGTGCACCAACTGCAAGAATGAATATGCTGATATTAATAATCGGCGCCACCATAGTCAAACAAATTCTTGTCCCGAATGCCCTATTCCTATAAAATGGTACAATAGTAAAGGTGAAGAGCTGGCTATTGGCGCGACAGAAATTATAGCAGGTATCAGGAATGTCATACTTGAAGGAAATATAGTAGCCATAAAAGGTGTGGGAGGATATTTGTTGGTATGTGATGCTACCAATGAAATTGCCATTTCATTATTGAGAAAGAGGAAGCATCGCCTCCAAAAGCCTTTCGCTTTATTATACCTCTCTTTAGAAATAGCAAAGCAGGATTTGATAATTTCCGAACTGGAGAGTAATGCCCTGAAAAGCAATATTGCTCCAGTGGTACTTTGCAGGTTGAAGGATAAAGTACATACTTCAATTTGTAAGGAATTAGTTGCTCCGGGCTTAAACAGGATAGGGGTGATGCTTCCTTATACAGCATTGCTTGCGCTTGTAGCATCAGCTGTTAAGGTTCCATTAGTGGCCACAAGTGGAAATTTAAGTGGATCTCCCATTATATACGATGATGAAGAGGCTTTACTGCATTTAACCCAATATGCTGATTATGTGCTGACGTTTGATAGACGCATCGTAACTCCCCAGGATGATAGTGTAATGCAGTATACCACAGGAGGAAGGCAAATAATTATTCGGCGGTCACGTGGAATAGCTCCTAATTATCATTCAAATCCTTTTTATTTTAATGAAGAGATCTTTGCAGCCGGTGCAGAATTGAAAAGTGCATTTACGCTGGCAGTTGGTAACAATTTATATATTAGTCAATATTTGGGCGACCAGTCAGATTATGGTGCGCACCAGAGCTATAGGAAATCTTTACAGCACCTTATGGATATGCTGCAATTCAGTCCACAAACTATCCTGGTTGACAAGCATCCCAACTATGCCATATCAAACTTTGGGAGAGAATTAGGAGATCAACTTCAAATTCCCGTGATAGAGGTGCAACATCATGAAGCACATTTTGGGGCTGTACTTGCTGAAAATGGCCTGTTGCACGCTGAAGAACCTATAATGGGTATCATATGGGATGGTACAGGTTATGGAGATGATCATCAAATATGGGGAGGGGAATTTTTCCTACTGGAAGGGGGGTATAT
The DNA here is from genome assembly GCF_900129295.1 of Flavisolibacter ginsengisoli DSM 18119. GTDB lineage: Bacteria > Bacteroidota > Bacteroidia > Chitinophagales > Chitinophagaceae > Flavisolibacter > Flavisolibacter ginsengisoli. The sequence goes on along the minus strand of NZ_FQUU01000002.1, from coordinate 250,949 downwards.
GAGCCGGGTAGCACACCTTGATTATTTTCCATGGCTGCAGGGCGATAAGATGAGTCTTGAACCAAGATTATCCGCTCTTTCATTACTCTGTAACAATAAACGGTTTTTTAAAGAGGCATTACAACATTTTACTGAACCTGAGCAGGTTTACATGGAAAAATTGGTAGTTCAGCCATCTCCATTATTAACCTCCAGTATGGGTAGGCTGTTAGATGGAATAGCGTCAATGCTCGATGTCCTTCATATCAATACGTTTGAAGGAGAAGCTGCTATGAAGCTGCAAGCCCTGGCTGAACTTTCGCCAGATAAAAGTCTTGAGTATTATCCTGTTCCCAGGTTTAGAAACAGGCTTGATTGGAACCTCATGGTACAGGAAATTATGGAGGAAAAACTAGGCGGTACTCCTGTCAGCCGAATCGCTTTTAAAGTATTTGTTTCATTGGCACAATGTATCGGGCAAACTGCGAAGGATTTTGGAGTCAATAAGATTGCATTTAGCGGGGGCGTATTTCAAAATGCATTGCTTGTCGACCTTATTTTGCAACTCTTTGAGAAAGACTTCGGGCTTTATTTTCACAATCAATTAAGTTGTAATGATGAATGCATAGGTTTCGGCCAATTAGCCAGGTATTCTATTGAACATAGCATCCAGATAGAAAAAGAATCACTTCACCTTCAAAATTGAATTATATGTGTTTAGCCATACCTGGAAAGATCATTTCTATTGCCGGCCAGTATGATGGAGTATTTAGAATTGGAAAGGTTGCTTTTTATGGTATTATGAAGGAGGTAAACTTATGTATGGTTCCTGAAGCTGTGATTGGTGATTATGTGCTGGTACATGTAGGAGTTGCAATAAGTATTGTGGACGAACAGGAAGCTTTGCTAACCCTGGAATACCTTGAAAAAATGGATGAAGCGAAAGAACTTAAATTCCCAGTTACATGAAGCATCTTTCAGAATATAGGGATCCCGGATTGGTGCAGCAATATCTTTATGAGCTTCATCGCATTACACAAGGCTCATGGACCTTAATGGAAATATGTGGCGGCCAAACACATAGCCTGGTTAAAAATGGAATATTGGACATGCTGCCTCCTGGCATTACTATGGTACATGGCCCGGGATGCCCGGTCTGCGTTACTCCTGTAAGCGTTATTGATGAAGCTATTTATTTGGCACAGCAACCTGGTGTTATTCTATGTTCTTTCGGTGATATGTTAAGAGTGCCTGGGTCTTCAACCAATTTACTTGAAGCGAAAGCTAAAGGCGCTGATGTGCGGATTTTATATTCCCCACTCGAAGCGGTTCAATTGGCGGTGGCAAACCCTTCAAAGGAAGTTGTGTTTTTTGCTGTAGGATTTGAAACTACAGCCCCTGCCAATGCGCTTAGTGTCATCCAGGCTCATAAGCTAAATCTGTCTAATTATTCTATACTTACATCACATGTGCTTGTTCCTCCTGCCATGGAAGCTATCTTACAGGATCAGGAAAATACGATAGATGCATTTTTAGCAGCGGGACATGTCTGTGCTATCATGGGAATGGAAGAATATTACCCTATAGCAGAAAAATATAAAATTCCCATTGTGATCACAGGTTTTGAGCCTGTTGACCTATTGCAGGGGATCCTGATGGCTGTACAGCAATTGGAAAATGGGGAATACCAGGTGCAGAACCAATATGCAAGAGCAGTGAATAGGCAAGGTAACATTTTGGCAAAGGAAACAATTCATGAGGTGTTTGAAATCAGTGACAGAACATGGAGAGGTATTGGTAATATACCATGTAGTGGGTATGAGGTTACCGAAATGTACAGGAAATATAATTCAAGGCTAAAGTTCGATCTTAATCTTCCTTATGTGGCAGAAAATAAAGAATGCATAAGCGGTGCTATTATGAAGGGTTTAAAGAAACCTTTCCAATGTCCCAATTTTGGAAATAAATGTAAGCCGGAAAACCCACTTGGGGCTCCCATGGTAAGCAGTGAAGGGGCCTGTGCTGCTTATTATCATTATGCATCAACGCAGGTAAGTCAATATTCATGAATTAACTATACAAACGGTATGAAAACGAGTTGCCCGCTTCCCAAATTCGATTTTGATGTGATCACCTTAGGACATGGTGGCGGAGGCTTATTAACGCACAGACTATTACAAAACGGCGTGTTTGATATCCTGGGAAATGATCTGCTGGATCAACAGCATGATGGTGCAAGTTTTCCCTTGAGTGGTAATGTAGCTTTCAGCACCGATAGTTATGTGATAAGCCCATTTATATTTCCGGGTGGTAATATTGGTGAATTGGCTGTTAATGGAACAGTAAATGACCTGGCGATGTGTGGGGCTATTCCTAAATACCTGTCCCTTTCTTTTATTATTGAAGAAGGACTTTCGATGTCTGACTTCTTCCAGGTGCTTTTAAGTATAAAACAGGCAGCGCATAAGGCTGAGGTGAAAATTGTAACAGGTGATACTAAAGTTGTGGAACAAGGCAAAGGGGACAAGCTGTTCATTAATACTTCCGGCATTGGCATCATTCATCCAGGTGCATCTATTCACCACAAGCGTATTAAGCCAGGAGACCAGATCATTGTCAGCGGGTGTATTGCTACCCATGGCATTGCTATCATGAGTGTGCGTAAAGGGCTGGAATTTGAAACAACAATTGTCAGTGATACAGTAAATCTGAATCACACCATTACTGGTTTGCTGGATAGATTTGGTAATGATATTAAATTCCTGAGAGACCCTACACGTGGGGGGATAGCATCCGTTTTAAATGAAGTGGCAGAATTGACCCGATTGGGGTTTTCAATTGACCAAAACAACCTGCCGATAATGGAGCAGGTTGAAGGCGCCTGCGAAATGCTTGGATTAGATCCTCTGTATGTGGCCAATGAGGGGATCTTTATAGCTATTGTAAACCGAAATGTTGCTACTGATTTCCTGGCTCAACTCAATGCTGACAGTAATGGAACAGAAGCAGCTATTATTGGCGAAGTAACATTGGACCATCCTGGTAAAGTTGTTATGAAAAGCCGCATAGGGGGTAAAAGGGTGGTAAATTTTTTAACCGGCGATCAACTACCCAGGATATGCTAAAATGAATTATGCAGAACACTAAAGCCTATACTATCTGCATTGTTGGGGTAGGTAATACCATTCGTGGGGATGATGGAATTGGAAATTATATATGCAATGCTATAGAACAAATGCAGGTTCCGGGAGTAAACACCATGCTTGTTCAGCAACTCGAGGCTGAATTGGTTGAAGATCTTTTGCATTTTGATCATGTACTTATAACAGATGCTTCTATAGAAGGAAAGGACGCTGACCTGTATAAACTGTATCCACATGATGAGTCACCATTATCTTCTTCACATCATTTAAATGCAGCAATGTTGGCTGCCTTGTCTGAAAAGGTTTATGGTATTAAGATGTCCCTGTTTATTTGCGCTGTCAGGGGACATGATTTTAATATAGGTGATACAATATCTGAAAAAGCAAAGGCTAATTGCCAGCAGGCAATTAGCCTCATCCTTGAATGGATCGGTTCACTGAGAAATTAACCTCTTTCTATTCTTTGTATGATTTGTCCATTTGCGTTCATTACTTCCACCTGTAAAGGCATTGCTCCAATGGCATGTGTAGAACAGGAAAGACAGGGGTCATAGCACCTGATAGTTGATTCTACCCTGTTTAGCATTCCTTCTTTGATGTCATTTCCATTAACATATTGTTTTGCCACCTCTGTGATACTCTTGTTCATACCAGGATTGTTTTGTCCTGTAGCGATCAACAAGTTTACTTTCAATAATTTGCCTGATTCATCTGTAATATAATGGTGGAATAAGGTGCCTCTTGGAGCTTCAGAGCAGCCAATACCTTCTGTGTAGTTCCATTTTCCATGGGTTTGAATATGATCAGAAGTTATTTCCGGGTCATTCAAAAGTATTTCTGCTTCTTCCACACTGCTTAAAGCTTCTATAAGGCGTGCATAGTGATAATAAAAAGTGCCGTGAATTGGTCTGCCGCCTGCAATATTCTTGAAATTTTCAAACTCCAGTTGAGCAAGCGGGGTTTTCATTTTGCTGGCTACATTCAACCTAGCCAGTGGCCCAACCCGGTAAAAGCCTTTTTCATAACCCAGAGGCTTATAATATGGATATTTCAGGTAGGACCAACTTACGGAGCGTTCGGCTATAAATTCCAAATATCTTTTTGGATCTAACTGGTCTTGTAAGATATTTCCATTTTCATCGATGAACCTGAGCTTGCCATCATATAATTCATGTTCTCCCTGTGGACCTACAGTGCCCAGGTATAATGTTGGCGAAACTGCAAAACTGTTCACCATTTCTGCATTTTCTTCATGGAATTTCTTAATGATACTTAATCCCAATTGTACGGTTTCCTTTGCCTCGGGAATCCAGTTTAATAAGGCGAGCCTGTTTTCTTCTAACAGGGGGAAAGCCATACCACCCGGTGCAATGCCACTGATATGGATCTTTTTGCCCGTTATCCTCTGGCTGATCTCTTGTCCAAATTTTCTCAGCCTGATCCCTTTTAGGGCTATGTCAGGAAACTTTTCAGCCAGGCCAAGAATGTTTCTGTTCACCGGGTCACTGTCATAACCCAATAAAAAATCGGGAGATGATAAATGGAAAAAGGACAATGCATGTGAAGAAATATTTTGTCCAATATGTATCAGCCGTCTCAATATATTTCCTGCATATGCAGGTTGTATGCCCTGTATCATTTCGCAAGCTTTTACGCTGGCAATGGAGTGACTGACAGGACATATTCCACAAATACGTGGAGTGATGATGGGCATTTCAGTATATAGTCTTCCTTCGCAGAACTTTTCGAAGCCCCTGAATTCATTTACATGGAACAATGCTTCATCAACCTCTCCATGGTCATCCAGGCGTATAGTGATTTTGGCGTGGCCTTCTATGCGGGTGACTGGTGATATAAGGATCTGTCTCCTATCTTCGTTAACCATATTTAAGTTTTTTTACTTCGTTTAAATCGGGTACCCTGTCATTTAAAAATTCGAACAGTACATAAAAGATGGCATCCGCACTTGGCGGGCAGCCAGGAATTACATAATCTACGTTAACCACTTCCTGCAACGGAAATACTTTGTCATGCAGACGCAGTAACGCAGGGTGATTGGGCACTGTGCCGGATTGGTCATTACTTATTGCATTGACATATGCAGTATCAAATACTTCATTTAATTGCAAATAATTGCGCATACCCGTAACATTTGTCATCACTGCACAATCACCTAATGCAACCAATAGTTTGGCCTGTTTACGGATATGAAGTATTTCGTGTAAATGCTCATCACTTGTTACGGAGCCTTCCACCAGTGCAATATCTACCTTCGGAAATTCCTTGCCATCCACAATCGGACATTTTACAATGTCAGCCAACCTGGCAACATCCAATATTCTTTCATCTATGTCAAGTAGCGACATGTGACAGCCCGAACATCCCCCGAGCCATACGGTACCTATTTTTTTCTTTGTCATTGTTACTTTTTTAATTTCATTCATTGACTTTGTAATTGTTGCATTTATAGAAAAACCCTTCTGCAACACTCATCAGGTCAATAACAATTTCCTTTTCTCTACCAATTCCGTTATCATCTCAGGGTGTTTTTCCAACTGACCCTGTACAACGTCTTTTGACCATAATGCTCCGGTAGGGCATGCCTGCAAACATTTGCCACAAGATGTGCAGGTAATAGATTCACCCCAGGGGGTATCAAAATCAGAGATCACTCTTACCTGGAATCCACGATTTTTCACATCCCAGTTAAAGGCACCTTCAACTTCGCTACATGCCCGCACACACCTGGTGCACATAATGCACCGGTTATGATCCATTACAAAGTATTGATGCGATGTATCTACCTTACATTCAGGAAACAGGAATGGATAGCGTATATGATCCATTCCCACCTTATATCCTAATTCCTGTAACTCACAGTTGCCATTGGCAACACAAACAGAACAAACATGGTTTCTTTCAGCGAAGAATAATTCTGTAGTGATACGCTGGTAGCGTTTTATTTTTTCTGTATCTGTACGGATGACCATATTGCTGGCCACCCTGGTTGTACAGGCTGACAATAATTTATTGATTCCTTCTATTTCTACCAGGCATAGCCGGCAGGCACCGACATCAGAAAGACCTTTTAAATGACACATTGTCAATATATCAATTCCGTTATCCCTGCAAGCCTGGAGGATGGTAATTCCAGGTAACACTTTTAGTGACCTTTCATTGATCTTAATATCTATTGTGTTCATACTTCAGATGTTTGGGGTACTTCAATGTGCTTTTCTTCGTATTTGCCTATCCTGGTTTCATATTCATTTCTAAAATGCCGAAGGGTGCTTAACAGAGGGTTAGGAGCAGACCCTCCAAGTCCACACAAACTTGCTTCCTTTACATAAACAGCCAGTTCTTCCAGTCTTTCCAGGTCTATTCTTGAGGCATTGTTGTCACAGATCTTTTGCAACAGGTCATGCATCATTTTGGTTCCTACCCTGCAAGGGACACATTTGCCACAACTTTCATCCATACAGAATTCCATAAAGAACCTGGCAACATCAACCATATCAGATGATTGATCCATAACGATCAATCCTCCTGATCCCATAATAGATCCCAGGTTTACCAACGCTTCATAATCCATCTTCACATCAAGGTGCTCTGCGGGTATACATCCACCGGAAGGCCCGCCGGTTTGAGCAGCCTTAAATTCTCCACCACCCTGGATACCTCCGCCAATATCAAAAACGATCTCCCTGAGTGATGTGCCCATAGGCACTTCAATAAGGCCGGAATAATTGATTTTTCCAGCGAGTGCGAAAACCTTTGTACCTGCACTTTTGGGAGTTCCGATCTCGCTATACCACTCACCGCCATTATTGATAATAGGCGCAATGCCTGCAAAGGTTTCCACATTATTTATAAGGGTTGGCTTTCCCCAAAGACCACTCTCTGCCGGGAATGGAGGCCTGGGTCTCGGCGTTCCACGTTTTCCTTCTATGGAAGCAATAAGGGCGGTCTCTTCACCACAAACAAAAGCCCCGGCTCCTATTCTTACCTCCACATCAAAGGAGAAATTACTTCCAAGGATATTAGGCCCAAGTAATCCCATTTTTTTAGCTTGTTTGATGGCGGCTTCAAAACGTTTGATAGCCAAGGGGTATTCGCCTCTTATATAAGCATAGCCCTTGCTGGCTCCAACGGCGTAACCGCCTATTGCCATTCCTTCTAAAACCCTATGAGGGTTACCTTCCAAAACGCTGCGGTCCATAAAAGCACCAGGATCACCTTCATCTCCATTGCAGATCACGTATTTCTGGTCATTTACATATTTATATACTGTTTCCCATTTAAGACCAGTTGGATAGCCAGCACCACCACGACCTCGCATCCGGCTTTGCTTGATCTCTGCTATCACATCTTCAGGTGACATTTCAAACAGTGCTTTATCTAATGCTCTATAACCCTCATGGACAAGATAATCTTCAATCCTTTCGGGATTCAGTTGACCACAATTCTTTAAAACGATCTTTAATTGTTTGCTAAAGAAGGGATCCTCATCTGCATTAGAAAAGGGCCTTTCCCTTGAGTCGGCAAAAAGAAGAAGGTGCTCAATGGGTTTCTTTTCTATTACCTGGCTTTGCACGATCTGCGAGATATTTGAACAATCTACTTTTTGATAAATGGAATTCTCTGGAAGGTATTTCATTAATGGTCCCTGGTTGCAGGGCCCCATACAACCTGTTGGTATAATTTCCACTTCTGATTGTAATCCCCTTTCTATTATTTCTTCCTGTAACTTTTTCATTACTGCTTCAGATCCGGAAGAAATGCAACCTGCACCACAGCAAATACATATCTTATGCTTGCATGTGCTGTTTTTTGTTTTTTCTGTTTCAGCAATTACCAGGTCTTTAAATTCTTGTCTGTTCATTTTGTCCCGATTTTATCTATGATCTTATTGATGATTTCATCAGTTGTAACTTTTGCCTGCACTTCATCATCCAACACCACAACGGGTGCCAGTCCACATGCCCCGATACATCGCGCTACCTGAACGCCTAATTTATTATCTGCAGATACCTGCCCGGCTTTTAGACCTGTCTTTTTTTCCAGCTCATTTAAGATAGCCTGGGCCCCTTTAACATAACATGCAGTGCCGGTGCAAACAAGGCAGGTATGTTCACCTTTTGACTTAAGAGAGAAAAAGTGGTAAAACGTAACTGTGGAATAGATCCTTGAAGGTGGAAGATGAAGGGCTTTGGCTATATATGCAAGTACATTCATTGGAAGGTAGCCATAAGAATTTTGAGCTGAATGAAGAATCTCTATAAGTGCATCTGGTTTGAAGTTTTCCTTTTTTATTTTGGCTGCTAGAAGTTTAACGCGGGGATCTGTTGCCGGCAGTTCATTATTCATCACTGAATTACTTTTCATAAATACAATTGATTGAACAGAATAAATATTGCAGAATTAGAATACACGGTTTGAGCGCTTTTTAACGCAGTAAAACTATTTCAGGTAGTTTCGTGATGCTATGATTCTCATCAGTGTTTTTGCTGATGGCGAACAGTAGTTTATAAAAACGGTAACTGAGATTATAGGATTTGAATTAGCGCTTTTTAAAATTCTGGCTGTTCAATCAAGGTGGAGTAATGCCTTAATGGTTGTACACTCAAACTAAACAATTCATTAACTTCATACACCACAGTTTATGGATTAGTATCCAATAAAAAGCAACACCAATATGAAAACATTACTTGTGCCTATCGATTTTTCTGATACATCTGATAATGCGCTTGAGTTTGCCATACATTGGTCCAGAACATATAATTATGGCCGCATCATTCTTTTAAAATCTCTTTATGATTCAATGTTTGAATCAATTATTGTTTCCGCCGAATATGGCAATGTAAGCCAGGATTATAAGCAAATGGAAAGAGAAGAAACGATTGCTGCACTTGATAAGATTTGTCACAAGGTTGCAGCTTTATTGCCTGGGGTTAAGATAATGACGGCAGTAAGTGAATACCCTTTGATCAAATCAGTAATCGAAATAATAGAAGAAGAAGATGTTGACCTTATTATTTTGGGAAGTGATCATTATAGTTATTCAAGTGATAGTTATATTTCGGGTCATGTAATAACCATTGCCAAAATAAGTCCCGTTCGTGTGCTAATCGTGCCAGCAGGCTACGTTTATAAACCCGTCAAACACGCGCTCGTACCCTGTAACTTCAATGCCATACAATGGTTGGAAAAAATAAACAGCCTTCCAAGATCGTCGCCATGGGAAGAAGTGATTTTGGATGTATTAAATGTAGATCCCGGCATGCGTTATGTTCAGCCGGATGAGAAATTTAAATCTACTGAGGAAAAATTACACCAGATACTAAAGAACTTTCCGCACCAGATCTTCTATACTAATGAAACAGATATTATACAGGGTATTTTGAATTTTGAAGCAAAGCAACCGATAGAAATTATTATTGCCTTGCCAGGCAAGTATAGTTTTCTTTACGCTTTAACCCATAAAAGCATTTCTGAAGCCATTTATCGTAATGCTACCAAACCGGTGTTGATCCTTAAATAATATGGTAATAAGGAGAATGAACTACATAGCTCAGGAGTTGCATTGATTGTTTTCTTGAGAGAAATAAACCTATTTTTTATTGGAAATATTTTAGTTAGGTGATGGCTATCAGCATTTTACCAACCATTGTCATTATCTAAAATGTTTTATTTAATCAACTTTATGATGGCCTGACATCAAAACATAATAAAATGAAAAAGATATTGGTTCCTATTGATTTTTCGGCATCCTCCCGTACTGCAGAAGAGTATGCTGGTTCATTAGCCAAAATATCAGGTGCCGAAATATACTTATTGCATGTTTACCTTGAATTCATACCTGCAGCCATTGGACCTGAGCCTTGGATGTATACAGAAACTGAACAACATGAAAAGAATCGTGAGCGGGTCGCCAGGGAGGTTAGGTTTATACAAGAAAACTATGGGGTTGAGGTGCATGGCGAAATAGAAATAGGGTATACAGGTGACACAATTTCTTCAATTGCAAAACAATTACATGCTGACCTTATTATAATGGGGATGAAGGGAGAGAGTAAAAATAAGGTATGGGGAAGTGCAACAATAAAAACAATTCGCAAAACTGAAGTACCTGTATTGGTAATTCCTGAATATTTTTCATTTACTGCAATTAAAAACATTGTTTTAGCGGTTGATTTTACAGAGATGGTTACTGGTTATAGCTTTAAACCATTATTTCAATTTATTGAGCAGTTTGATGCAAGTTTACGTGTATTGCATATCGATAAGAAAAACAAGGAGTTGAAAGTATCAGAAGTACCCGAAAAATTGCAATTGGGATTAGCTTTATCTAAGGCAAGTTATATATATGAAAGAGTAGAGTCTGATGATGTAGAAAAAGGAATTCTTACATTCATTGAAAATCATCCTACTGATCTTCTTGTTATGATGGCTCACCACCATAATATATTTGAAAGGATTACAGGTGATATACATACGGATCAACTTAGCTTTGAATTAACTATTCCACTTCTCATCCTTAAGAATAGAATAGAATAGAATAAGAAATAATAAGGATAATTTATAAATGTTTGGATGTTTGTTTTTAAATATCCAAAACAGTCCTTTTACATCCGTTTGCCATTTATCAAGTATGCCAGCTATCATAATTTCTTCGAAAAGGTCCAATATTGTCACTATTGCTGCTATGCGGAACAACCCAATAGGCCATTCAGGTAAAAAGAATAGAAGGATAAGAAACGCTCCCTGGGCTATTGCTGCAAATTTGGCGAGGTAAGTATGAAAGCTGGTGATTTTCCTGTATTTTATTAATGCTATTAAGGTTTGGGCCAGGTAAAGTGCAAGGAGAATAGTTACCAGAAGCTTTTCATGGCTGATAAAGCCAGGTTTAAATTTAAAAATTCCAATTACTGCCATCAATACTGTGAGGTCATCAGCAATAGAATCAAATTTAGAGCCCATAACGGTTGTTACTTTGAATTTCCTTGCAAGAAAGCCATCAATAGCATCTGTAAAAAAGCTCACCAGGAGTAACCATTTAAAAGTAAAAAGATCATTTAGCACAATGAAATAAAGCAACAATAATGAGGCGAGCAACCGGTAAAGCGTAATTGAGTTTACCATGATGGTTTTTGCCTGGCCTGCATATTTTACGATGGTTTTCATGTAACCCTCCGCTGCTTGTTCTACAATTAAAAGTTACAACATAAATAATTCTAAAGTTCTGATTAAAGCAACAGAATAAGAATGATCCTTGTTAGGCAAAATCGTTATGTATTTATTCGTTAGATTATAAATGAAAATACACAACGGATATTTCTATTTTAAAAATGAAATGTTGATATTAGCGGTAGAGTTTCATGGAATTGCCAGGGAACATCTTAAAATCCTCTTTATATGAAAACTGTCCTTCTTGCCTTAATATGTATGGCAAGCTTCAATACTAAGGCTCAATCCAGTGACTCGGTTGTGACAAGCCTTATAGAAGCCAAAATTCAAGTCATCAGTGATTACCTGGATAAAAAGGAGCATTCGCTTCAAAAGATCTCTGAAGCGGTAGCATTCTTAACGGAGCTTACCAGTATAGCTTCAGAAGCTGATGGAAAATATTACGGTCAATATCATCCTACGGTAAAGGATAAGGAAGCCTGGGCTAATTGGTCTTACTAAACAAACAATACCTGTTTTGGGATAAGGAAATAAAATCTATTATTCTGTATAAGAAGATAAAAATCTAAATTGTCAGATCTCAGTATAATGAATAATTAATGGTTTATCACAGCCAATGCTTTCGTTTGAACCAGGAATAAATGCTGATGGTAATAAATGCCATAATAACTAAGCAGACAGGATATCCCCATCTTTGTGCAAGTTCCGGCATATAATGAAAATTCATTCCATAAATTCCGGCTATAAAAGTAAGTGGCAGGAAAAATGCTGAGAATATAGTCAAAACCTTCATCACCTCATTTGTTTTTTGTGAGGAGAAAGACATTGAAAGATTTAGAAGGTTGTTTAATTCCTCTAATACCTGTGTATAAAGCGTCTGCATTTTTAAATGTTGGTCCCTTGCATCCTGCAGGGCAGCTTCTTCTCCTTTTTTAATATATATATGGTTTATTGGTTCAAGCATTAACATTAATACTTTATGGCCAATGGAAGCTTCCCTTTTAAGAATATAGAGTGACTCAATATGGTCGTGGCCAGAATTTTTTAGCATGATCTGGTTTTCGAAGAAATCAACTTGTTCCGATAGCCTGTTAGCTGGTTCATCATAGGTCTCCAGGGAATGCCATGCTATTTGTGTTAACAAGTTGCTGGTCGAGGAACACCTTTCAGTAGGTACATACTTTTTCCTGAGTTTATCCAGGAATGGCGTTTCTGATTTGTGAATAGTAATCAAAAAATCATCATTATAAAATATGGCAATCTTATTGGTTAGATCCTGAATCGTTACTAATCTTTTATCGGGGGTATGTGAATAAAAGCGAAGTATGAGGAAATGTACTCCATCCGTAAATTCGTATTTTGGCAGGTGTTCAGGTTGCATGCAATCCCTGACAATATGTTGATTAAGACCATATTCCTTACTTAATTCCTCCATTTCATTCATAGAAGGATCAGTAATGTCTGTCCATTTACTTTTTCCACAAATAAGTTGTTCTTTTCTTGACATATTACCGCACTTTATGTTTATTGAGATTATCCTAATCAAAACTGGGACCGGGCCAGGGGAGTACTTAGCCTCATTGACTAAGGAGTTTTTGCATTAAGGTTTCGGTATTCACTAATATTATATATGATTATTGATATAAATTCATTCCCTATTTGGTTATGCTATTCCCTGGATAAAATAAGGTTAGGGGCATTTCTTATTCCTTTTCTGGTATTTTGCTTATGGAACCCTTAACTCTTTGGTATAATAATTCCATTATTAATAAATGTGATTCTGAAAAAGAGAATTCTGCCTTAACTTTTCAAATAAACTATTAAAACCAGTACTTAAATAATTTCAGTACATACCCTATATGATCAGTTTACCTATTAGCCAGGTCCTCATAACAGCCATTATGGATAATTTGCCTGATGCTGTAGTTTATTTTGTACCCGTTTTTGGGGATGGTACCCAAAAAAGCCTGGAAGATTTTGAAGTAATCTATTGTAATAAAGAGGCTGAAATTGCGGCCAGTTTGCAAGGAGCCCAACTGATAGGCCAAAAAGCACGCTCAATAATCGGTGCTGATGATACTGTAAGGTCAATGCTTTTTGCCCAGCTCAGCCAGGTTTATAGATCTGGAGTTCAATTTGAGGGTACTTATTATAATAAAGTTCTGGATAAACATTTTAAGATAAAGAGATTGCCTGTAGAAAACGGAGTTCTTACAGTGGCCGTAAATATTACTACTGAAGTAAAAGAACGCGAGGAAAAGCAACGCCAGGCTGACTTAGCAAATCTCATTTTAAATAATTCCCTGAATGGTTGGTTCTCTTGCAGGGCTCTAGAAAATGAAAAAGGCGAGATTATTGATTTTCTTATTACGGGGGTTAATCAAGAATTCAATAGAATAGTAGGCCTTTCTCCTGAGGCAGTAGTTGGGAAAAGTTACCTCCATTTATTTCCCGCATCTAAAGAAAATGGAACCTTTGATCTTAATTGCCAGGTATTATTCACGGGCAAATCCATTCGGCATGAAATGTACTACAAGGGAGATGGTTTAGACTCCTGGTATGATGTAATTATAACTAAGCTTCATGACAAGGAAATTTATGTAAACTTTGCAGATATCTCGGAGTATAAAAACGCACTTGCAGAATTACAGGAAAAAAATACTTTACTCGATAACATTCTCAAACACTCAGCAAATGGGATATCTGTTACCCAAATAATTAAAGACAAGGATGCTAATGTTATAGATGGAAGAACTATTTTGGCTAATGATGCTGCGATTACTTTCACTGGTATTCCCAAGGAACTTTATCTTACCAAGACTGCTGTTGAACTGGAACCTAACATCAGGGATTCGGCTTATTTTAAAATGTGTGTTCATACACTTGAAACTGGTGAGCCCGTTCAAACTCAATATCTTTTAGAATCCACAGGTCATTGGCTGGAGATATCCATTTCGAGGATGGATGCAAATCATTTAATTACGATTTTTGCGGATATCACTTCTACAAGGGAAGCTCAACTGGCCATAGAGCAATCTGCTGAACAATTGCAAACAATAATTAATCATACTCAATCGGGGATCTTCACAATTGTTCCTGTAATCAATACTCAAAATGTAATTACGGATTTTAAATTCCTTATAGTCAACAGGACCCTTGCTGCTTATGTTAGAAAAGAACCCAATGAACTTGTAGGTGCTTTAGGAAGTGATTATTTTCCTGAATATAAACGAAACGGCTTGTTCGAGCTTTTTTGTGATTCAATAGAAAAAAAGCAGGTAAACAGGGTTGAATTTCATTACAGATCTGAAAGTAAGGATGCCTGGATAGATATAATGTGTACTCCTTTCAACGACGGAGTTTTGATAACCTTTACAGACTATACGGATGTTAAAAAAATGCAATTGGAAATGGAGGCATTGGTAGAGGAATTAAAAAGGTCGAATAATAACCTTGAGGAATTCGCCCATGCAGCTTCCCATGACCTTAAGGAGCCGGTTCGAAAAATTCAGTTCTTTACAGAGCGCTTAAAATTTAAAATATCGGATAGGCTAAATGAGGAAGAAATTGACGTATTATCCCGTATAGAAAAATCAACTGAGCGCATGCGTTTACTGATAGATGATCTCTTGCAATATTCTCTTGTGAATCACAGACATGCGGAAATTGAAGAGGTTGATCTGAATCGTAAATTAACTTTAGTTCAGGAAGATCTTGAAGTTCAGGTTCAGGAAAAGCATGCACAAATAAAGGTTGGAGCGTTACCAACGGTAAATGGGTATAGAAGACAATTACAACAAATGTTTCAAAACCTTATAAGTAATGCACTTAAATACAATAAACCTGGTGAAGTCCCGGTAATTTCAATTTCTTCCAGGCAGGTTTCGGGAGTAGATTCAGGATTGAACGTTCCTTCGGGGTTATGGAATGATCAATTTTACCTGATAGAAGTTTCGGATAATGGTATTGGCTTTGATCAAAATGATGCAGATCGCATATTTAATATGTTTACCCGGCTTCATGGCAAATATGAATATTCAGGAACAGGGGTTGGGTTATCAATTGTGAAGAAGGTAGTAGAGAATCACAATGGTTATATTAAGGCTGTAAGTGAGCCTGGTAAAGGAGCTACCTTTAGCATTCTTTTGCCTGTACGTTAATAAAATTCAAGTTACAAATTGCCCCCGGTAATACTACAGTGGAGCAGGTCTGCCTATATGGGCATCAATATCCGGATCATAAGAAGAAGACAGCGAGTCAATCATTTTGCCTAATTCATTTAATAGTAATGGATGATTGGCACTACCCGCCCAACAACGATATCCCCGCGTCAAAACAACATCCCGAGGTGGTTCCTCGGTCGGACATCCTTCATACCTGATCAACCGCGCCTGGTATATTCCCGGGCCTTCCCTGGATATATTATAATGCATATAAGCATCTCCCATCCTCACTATGGCATCCATATCACTTTTTATTTACTAGGTTAGCTGACATTGTTTACCATCAATTGTTGTGCTCAAAAAATTTAAGGGTGAAACGTATATCAATCCATAAAGTAACCTTTGAATTGTGTAAACAATTCCACCTATCAATTCATTATTCCATTTCTTGGGGTACTATTAATCTAATAAACATATTGACATCGGACCATAGTTGAGCAATTGTTTGATCTGTACATTATAGTTAGTTGACAGGCAAAGGTGGTATTGTAGTACCGGAGGTTTGTTTCAAAGTAGAAGCCCAAGATTTCTAAATAAATCTATTTATACTTGGTATTTTCCATTTTTATTGCATCACCGGCTTTGCAAAATCCCAATATATGCCCCATGGTATTCTTCAAAGATTTATAATCAATCGGCTTTGTAAATAAAGGCACATTGTATTGTTTACAGAATGCAACATCTGCAGCGCGGTCAGAAGTGGTAAATACAACAATTGGAATTAATTTGAAATCAGTTTGGCTGCGTATGTATTGCAGGGTCTGCTTACCATCCATGCCAGGCATATTCAAATCCAACACAATAAGACAGGGCGATTGCTCATGCTCATACATTTCCTTTAATAGGTCAAGTGCTTCTTTTCCATTTCCGGCTTCAACCAGATTGACACGGTGACCCATTTCATTCAATACATGACCTATCATCATAAGATCATCAACATCATCATCTACCCAAAGTACAGTTGGTTGTTGTGTCAGAATTTCCATGGTATTTAAGATTAGCTGCAGTGTAAGTATCCCACTAAATGAGCGAGGAAAACAAATTTAATTTGATTTATATGGATAAAGTATACTGCTTCGCCGAATCTACATTAACCATCGTTGAGCAGGCATAGATTTCATTGCTTTAAATTCCTGTTGCTATTCTGAGGAACATATTCACCTGAATATTTGTATGTTCGAAATAATAGCTTGTTAAGAATTGTATAATAGTGCCTTGTTTACCCCTGTTGGCATATTCTTATTACTATTAGCTGTTATAGCATTTAGTTGTAAAAAACAATATTTTTGAAGTTCAACCCTTAATGATTTAATAACTACATGATAATCCAGGAAGCGCAGTCTCCGGCATTTTTAAATAATGGGGGCTTAATGGGTGAATTAATTCGTCAAAAAGATTGGAGTTCCACCCCGTTAGGGTTGCCAGAAGCCTGGCCTCAAAGTCTTCGTACTACAGTCAATCTTCTTTTGAATTCTAAATTTCCCATGTTTGTATGGTGGGGTGAGGAACTGACAACCATCTATAACGATGCTTACATTATAATTGCCGGAGAAAAGCATCCCGATCTATTAGGTAAATCCGGGAAAAAGGGATGGTTTGAGATATGGGATGATCTTGGGCCATTGGTAGACAGGGTTTTCCAGGGTACCTCCACCTGGTCCGATGACCAGGTATTGTATATGAACAGGCATGGCTATGTTGAAGAAACTTACTTTACATTTTCTTACAGCCCTGTTATGGATGAGTCAGGTAAAGTGGGAGGGTTGTTCTGTGCCTGTATTGAAACTACGGAGAAGGTTATGGCTAATAGGAAGATTATTGAAAGTGAATGTAATCTTCGAAATACGATTTTGCAATCGCCTGTAGCTATGAGCATATTGAAAGGTCCTAGTTTTATGGTAGAAATTGCGAATGATAGAATGTATGAGTTATGGGGACGCGGAGCCGAAAAACTATTACATCGTCCTATTTTTGAAGGATTACCAGAAGCAAGGCACCAGGGTTTAGAGGAAATATTGCTACAAGTATATAAAACCGGTGAAAAGTTTGTTGCCAATGAACGCCCTGTTCCTTTACCCCGTAAAGGCGGTGTTGACACCGTTTATTTAAATTTTGTGTATGAGCCTTTTCGCGAAGGCGATGGCTCCATTTCCGGGATATTAGCAGTGGCAACTGATGTTACAGAGCAGGTAATGGCCAGGAGGAAAGTGGAAGAAAGTGAAGCCCGTACCAGGTTGGCAGCTGCAGCTGCTCATCTCGGCACTTATGATATTGATCTGGTGCACCAGGAAATAATTTATTCTTCCCGACTAAAAGAAATATTCGGCATTGAAGACGAGAATGCCATTACGCACAGGGTACTTATTGAAGGAGTTCATCCTGATGATATTAATATAAGGGCCAAAGCACATGAGCTTGCTTTAAAAACTGGCGAACTTTTTTACGAGGCACGTATAATTCTTCCTGATAACACTCTCCGGTGGATCAGGTTAAATGGGAAATACATTTTCGAAAAAGAGCAACCTGTATCGCTTGTAGGTACAGTAATGGACATTACCAGTGAAAGAAAAGCTGCAGAAATTCTTGAACAAAAAATAGAGGAACGTACAAAGGAATTGACACAGTTAAATGAACAATTGAAACAGTTTACTTACGCAGCCTCCCACGATCTTCAGGAACCTTTGCGAAAAATAACTTATTTCATGGATCGTCTGATGGCAAAGATTGGTCCTAACCTTGATGAAGAAGATAAGAGGATTACTGAGCGGATAAGTAAAACAACAGAAAGAATGCGCGTTTTGATAGATGACCTGCTTGCTTATTCCAATACATCTCTTGGCATAACGGGTTTCCAGGAAGTTGACCTTTCTGCAGTTGTACAGGATGTGCTGGATGATATGGAAGCAACTATTATTGAGAATGGCGCTTCTGTTGTATATGAAGACCTTCCCAGGATAAATGGTGATGCCAGGCAATTGCGTCAAATGTTTCAAAACCTTTTGAGCAATGCATTGAAATATCATAAAATGGATGAAGGTTCAAGAGTGCATATAGGGGTTAGTGTAGTAAAAAGCACTGAAATACAAAATGTCCAGTTAGATAATAGTAATGATTCCTTTTATAAGATACAAATCGCCGATAATGGTATTGGGTTTAAAAATGAAGATGCTTCCCGGATCTTTCAACTCTTTCAACGCCTTCACGGTAGATCAGAATATGCTGGTACCGGAGTAGGATTAGCCATAGTACAGAAAGTCGTTGAAAATCATAAAGGTCATATCTGGGCAGAAAGTGAACCAGGCAAAGGGGCGAGGTTTAATATATTATTACCTGCATCATTGGTTGAGTAATGCATCTATATAGCTTACCTGTCCAATTATTATTTTGATTGGTTCTAATCTATAACTTTCCTGAACCAGCATTAGAAAGTACGGTGGTGTCAATTACCTGCCCCGTGCTATCAACCATAAAAAGCATGTTCTTCCTGGAGAAAGAAAGGGCAACTTTATCTCCTATTTCAATTTCATGCGTTTGTGGTCTTCGAACAATAATGGTTTGGCTTCCAATTGATAAATAGATCAACTGTTCATTACCCATGTTCTCAAAAGCCAGGACCTCCAAACTACAATCTGAAAGACTGCCATCATCCTTAAGGAAAATATTTTCAGGCCTTATTCCAAGAATCACTTCAGTATTTACATAGCTACCTAATGAAGCTTCTAAATCTTTTCCTAACGAAAAACGGCATTGCTTAGACTCGTTTTCAAAATACAAACCTGTTTCATTGATAATACGTCCCTTCAAAAAGTTCATGGAAGGAGAACCAATAAAACCAGCCACAAATTTATTGTTGGGATGCTCATATAAATTCATTGGGGTATCCAGTTGCATCAGCTTCCCTTTGTTTAATACAGCTATTCTATGACCAAGGGTCATTGCTTCTGTCTGGTCATGCGTCACATAGATCATGGTAGCATTGATCTCCCGGTGAAGCCTTTGCAATTCTATCCGCATCTGGCTTCTTAGTTTAGCATCCAGGTTACTTAATGGTTCATCAAATAAAAATACTTTAGGGCGACGTATTATAGCTCTCCCAATGGCCACACGTTGTCGTTGCCCACCAGACAGTGTTTTTGGCTTTTTATAGAGCTCATCTTCTATTTCAAGTAACTGGGCTGTCTCCATAACGCGACTCTTTATGTCTGCCTTGCTAAAGTTTTGCAGTTTTAACCCAAAGGCCATGTTATCATAGACCGTCATATGAGGGTACAAGGCATAGTTTTGAAAGACCATGGCAATGTCCCTTTGCCGGGGAGTCATTTCATTCATTCTTTTACCATCTATCAGCAAGTTGCCTTCACTGATCTCTTCCAGCCCGGCAATCATCCTTAATAATGTAGATTTTCCACAACCGGACGGGCCTACCAGCACCATAAACTCCTTATCATACACTGTAAATGAAATATCATCTACTGCTTTATGCCTGCCCATGTGCTTATCAACATCACTATAAATCTTGGATATGTTTTGTAAAATGACTTCTGCCATAAGCTTAGTTGTGATGTGAAACTGAAAAATATTCTTTTTTTACACGGGTGATCCTGCAGGCCAGGTCCAATTCTCCTGAAGCCAATATATAATCATCTCCGTAAGGTGCTATGCCGGTGGTAAATACAACATCATTTAAGTACACCTGGCTTTGCATGTTAATGGTTAATGCCGGATTAGCTTCCAGCAAAGGCTTTGAATCAGCAAGGTGTAGTATTGCAGTGGGATTTGTTTTGTCCAGCAAAGCCCAGAAGGTACGATAGGTACCTACCTCAGAAGCGTTTTCTACCCCATGGTAAAGCATTAGCCAGCCCTCCTGTGTCAAAACCGGTGGTGTCCCTCCGCCAATTTTTACATTGGATAAAGAAGACTTTCGTGCCCTTAAAAAGGGCTCGTCTGAGGGCTTCCAGTGTAAAAGATCCGGGGATGAGGCCTGGTGAATGCCAGCTCCGGGATGGTACATTGAACCAGGTGCTGTGGCAAAATAACATTCGCCCAGGGGCCTTGTCAAGGCATAATACTGGTTGGATATTTTGCCTTCAAATAAAAGCATGTCTTTATTCTGGTGATCCAGCACAATTCCAAGACTTTTATAATTTAATCCATCATCCGAAACATACAACATGGTTGAATGTCTTTCCGAACTAACGCAACAGGTGGTCATATAATAACGGCCATCAATAAACGATATCCTTGCATCCTCAATTCCATACTCCTGGCTGGTGAATGTGGGAGCAATGATCTTGTCATAGTGCATATGTTCAATTGAAGATCCATCCTGGTTCAATTCTACGGGTAAAAGCCAGGATAAGGAGGTAAGGGCATACACAGGGAAGTTATAGCCATTGATCCTGAACTTCCGGGGATCACTCATACTTACATCCGCCAGGTTCCAGGCATCCATGGTGTACGTGCCATTTGCCCAGCGTATACAATGCACTTTATCTTCTACTACAGCATTAGAAAGGGCTTCAGCAACGCGTACCATTATCAGCAGGTTTCCATTCGCCAGTCTGCACATTCCCGGATTAAAAGCACCCAATACATAGGTTGGAGCATCCAATCCTTTGCGCAAGGGCGAATAAGACAGGTCTATGTCTGATGGTGCTAATATGATCTTATCGGAAACAATTGGAGTCATTATTTTTTGTATTTCAGTAAAGCAGTTTTGATTGAAGGATACGCTTCCACATGTTGCATGGCAATCAAGGCCTCTATGGTAGATTCAGCACCAGAGTTTCTATTGATGGAACTGGAAGATTGGATGCCGTCAAAACCTCTGCCGGTAGCAGTTGAATACATAGTGGCCTGTGCATCATTGGCTCCAAAGAACCATGCGGCAAGATGACCTGCCATGTCCGCGTATTTATCATCCTTGGTTACCCTGTAAGCTTCAGTGGCGGCAGTAACCATGGGCCTTATACCATAAGCTATCTGCTCGTATGTTTTTTCACTGGAAAGCCTTATTTCTGTGCCATTGCTTTCCACCACAAACGAAGATTTCATTCCATTCTTCAACAGCCAGGGATAAAAATTGTCCACTTCCGCCATTCCTTTTGCCGAGTAAGTAGGGTCGCCTAAAAATTGTCCTGCCTTCATCAGCGCATAAGCCTGGTCACCTCCATAGGCATGCCATGTATTAGCCCAGCTTAGGATGCACGAATAGGGAAAATGAAGGGCATCACCTTGCTGCATCATACCAATGCCATCTGCGAGCTTTTGTATATAATTCCTGATCACTGCATCATTGTTGGCTAAGGCATATGGTATCAAACCAAGTATCATAATGGCTGCCTGGTCTGTGCCGCTGCCTGCGGGCAACCATTTTGGAATGATGATCCCATTCACTATTTCAGGGTCCTTGGGAATATTCACCAGGTCAGCTTTGATACGGGTCACCAGCTTTTCAATGGAAAGCTCCATAGTGCCTGCAAGGGCCGCATCCCTGGTTCTGATCTTTGGGGCTGTTTCCGATAAGGCATATAAAGCCCGCCATGACCACCAGTTAGGTATGTTGACACTTGTTGATCCACTGGTATTGATAGTGAGGTTGGGAAATACAAAATTGTAAAAATACCCATTGGAAGATTGCATACCTACAATGAACCGCGCCAGGTTGAATGCCTTATTTTGAATAGCTGTATCCACATCAAAACTCTTGCTCCTGCAGTATACCTGAAGCGCTCTTGCTACATCATCAACACAGGTAAATCCTTCATCAGCATCTGCTACCACGTGGTAATCAGGTGCTTCTGAATAGATATAAATGCCGGCTACATTGGCTGCAGCCAATTGGAATGGCGTATATAAATAATCAAGGTGGCGCAGATTCACCAAAGAAGAGTCCACCGGTGTGACCGGTGTATTATTGCTTTGCTTTTTACAGGTAGCCGCCATGCAACTTATTGCAAAAAGACATATTAAAAACTGTAATTCTTTTTTCATATTAAGTTGATTAGATCATCTCATTCAGTAATTCGTTCAGATCAAGTGTAACAAAACCCGTAGCTGAATCTGAAACAGCATAGGGGATAAGTAGCAATGAGCCATGAGGCAGATAACCACAGGTGTATACTACATTGGGAACATACCCTTCCCTTTCCTTCTCATCTGCTTTGATGAGCGGGTGGTCCAGCCTACCTATGATTTTTGATGGGTCCTCCAGGTCCAGGAGTATAGCACTGATAACATAGGTTCTCATTGGGCCTACGCCATGCGTAAGCAGCACCCATCCTTTTTCTGTTTTGAATGGTGAACCGCAATTGCCTAATTGCACCATTTCCCATGGATATTCAGGTTCCATCAACAACTGGTAGTCATCCCATCTGTATAAGTTTTCTGAGAACATGATTTGCATCTTTTCACCTCCCTGCCTGGATATCATTACATATTTCCCCTTGATTTTTTCGGGGAATAATGCCATTCCTTTATCTGAAATAGCATTTCCTGATAACGTACGGATGTCAAAGACATCAAAGTCTTTTGTTTCTATCAATTGTGTTTTGATATGATGGCCATCGTAGGCTGTGTAGGTTCCATAATAACAGGTCTCCCCATTGTCGTGGGTAAATTTCACCAGCCGTACATCTTCCATACCCATTGATTCAGCCCTGGCATTAGGAAAGATTACTTTTTCTGTCAAGGGAAGGGCTGCAGATGATTGCAGTTCATAATTGGTATCAAAAACTTGTTCAATTATCTTCACTGAAATGGCTTCACTGTCATCTTTCGGATATTCTTTCCCGATGGCTGATAATGCCTCATTGGCTGTAAAAGATTCAGGAAGGGCATCCAATATTTCCTTTTTAAAGTTGGGGATGAGGGTTACACGTTCCTTTATAAAATCAATACTGTAGGTCTTTTGAGTGTTTTTTTTAAGGCTGGTAAAATATCCTGATCCTGCATCAAGAGATATACGGCCAATATTATCAATGGTCCCTGTTTTAAAGATCACTGAAGAAATATGTCCTTCACCAGTGGCCCGAAGGCTCATTATGAACCGTTGTTCCCCGTTTTCCAGGCCCGATTGGTCTGGGTGGGGAACAATAGAAGGGTTAAACAGGGCGGCTGACTGGATGGAATACTCTTTTGTGAAAAAAGACCCCAGCAATAACTTCCTTGCATTAGAGAACCAGGAAATGTCTTCCTTATATTCTTTACATACCCTACCATAATTATCTAACAATACTTCCTCCAGGTTTCTATGCCTTGCAGAAAAATCCTTTTGTACTTCTATCATATAGTTTTCTACCTCGTCTTCAGACAGGAGCTTCACGCGGCTAACAATGTTTTCTATACGTCCTGGCCCTGGCAGATGAAGGTATTGATTGATCACTGCTTCGGCAGATGCGTATAATCTTATTGAACTTCGGTTGATTTTCATTTATTGATCCTATTGTTATATTAATCTTTCAGTCCTGTGGATGCCATACTTTGTATAAAATGCTTTTGAAAAAACAGGAAGGCTATCATTACAGGAAGTGCCAACAATACTGCTGCTGCTATTTTCACACCCAACTGGCTGTCTGCCCTGCCACCTACTGCAAACAGGGTTACCAGTTGGGGCATGGTCATTAATTGTTCATTTCGTATCACTATCAAAGGCCATAGCACTTCGTTCCATGAACCAATAAATGTAAGTATCGCTACGGTGATGATGGTTGGTTTGATATTGGGCCAGAGTATCCTGAAAATGAGACCTAGCTCTGAACAACCATCCAGCCGCGCAGCATCTATTAAAGCCTGTGGCAATCCCTGGAAAGCCTGCCTGAACATCAATATAGCGAAGGCACTAACTGCAAACGGTACCACCAATGCCATGTAAGTATCAACCAGGCGCAGGTTTACCATGGTAATATAGTTGGGTATCAACGTGATCTGGAAGGGGAGGGACATGGTAAAGACAATGATATAAAATATCAGTTGTCTTCCCCTGAATTGCAGTTTGGCCAGAGCATAGCCTACCGTGGATCCAGTAAGCAATACCAATGAGGTGGTCAGCAAGGCCACAAGCAAACTGTTAAACAGGGATCGGCCAATTGGTATCTTTCCGATCATCAACTGGAAATTATTGATTGTAGGGTGGGCAGGCCAGAACTTCATATTCCCCACCTCGTGAAGCGGTGCCAGGGAAGCTCCAATCATCCAGATAAACGGGTATATAAAAGTGAGGGCTGCAAGGCTTAAGGCTGCATAAGTAATAATTCTTTTTATGTTGAAGCTTCCATTCATGTTATACTTCTTTTTCAATGAATTTCTTTTGCAACACCACCACAGTCATGATCATTATAGCATAGAAGAAACCCAGCGTAGCAGAGTACCCCATGTTGTAATATTGAAAGGCCTGTTTATATATATAAAGTACAGCGGATAGCGTAGTATTTAGGGGTCCCCCTCCAGTCATAATATAAGGTTCAATAAAAAGAGAGAACCCACCAATAGTGGACAATATCACTACCATGAAAATAGTAGGATTGATCATGGGCAGGGTGATGTGATAAAATTGTTGCCACCGGGAGGCACCATCGAGTTCTGATGCTTCGTAATACTGTGGCGGCACCGTTTGCAGGCCTACGAGGAACAGTATCACATACAGGCCTACATTTTTCCAGGTTGCCATTACCGCTATGGAATAAATAGCCATGTCAGGGTCTACCAGCCAGCCAACCTTATTCAAACCAATGCTCATTAGCAGCTTATTGATCAATCCGGTATCATATCCCAGCAATTGCTGCCATAATATAGTTACCACTACCCCTGATACAATAACAGGCATAAAAAATGACGCCCTGAAAAATGAAACTGCCCTGATCTTCTGGTTTAATAACCAGGCAAGTAGTAGGGATACTATCAATTGTAGTGGAATATGGAGCAGCAGGAACTTCAATGTATTACCAATAGCCTTCCAGAAAAGACGGTCCTGGAAAAGCCGTGAATAATTATCCATGCCTGCAAATTGCATGGGGGCAATAATATTCCATTTATGAAACGTCAGGAACAAACAAAACAGCACAGGGAATACGACGAAAACGAGAACAAATAGCAGGTAGGGAGAGACCATCAGGTAAGGCAATAGCTTTGCCTTAGATAGCTTTCCTGCTTTTTTCTTGTTCATCGCTAATGCTGTTGACATAAACTCAATATTAAAAAACTATTGCTTTCTGCTTTGCTTCTGTTGCCACACGCAATGATTCCACGGCATTATTATCATCGATCACCCGGGTATGAGTTCTATCCATGATCCATTGCCACTGATCTGTTAGCATATCACTTAGCAATTGTTGGTACAATGCTTCCTTACCATTCTTGTTTTGGTATTGTATTGTCACCATGTCATCATAGCTTATGGCATTAAACCTTCCTGTTGCATGTTGGGGGTCCACGTAATGGCTATCAAGACTTATAGCAGCTGGCTCTAACAATTCCATCAACCTGGTCTTGTCATCCTGCTTCAATATCCCGTGAAGTTTCATAGAAACAGGCACCCATTCATAAAGGGTAAGGTCGCCTCTTTCAAATTGAAGTTTCATTTCCTGCCTGTCGAGTACCTTGGGCTGGTCAAACCCGTGGTAAAAGTTTACTATGCCTTGTGGGTAAAGCAATGTTGCCTGCACCCTGTCTATAATGACATGCCCGGCTCCTGGCCTGGTTAGCTGTATTGCATTGATAACTTTGCCCTGCCCCAACCAACCAGAGAACATGTCAAAGAAGTGAACACCATGTTCAATAAAGATGCCCCCGCTCATGGAATCCTTCCAGAACCAATGATCTCTTGCTAAATACTCATCGCTTGCATAATTTTCAAAATATCCATGCAGGAAAGCACCCAATATTCCTTCATTTATGATGGTCTTTATCTTACTGTACAAAGGATTGTAGCGCTGCATCAGGTTGACAACATAGAGTAATCCAGAGTCCCTGGCTAACGCCTGCAACTCTTCTGCTTCTTCCAGGTATAAAGCTGCTGGCTTTTCGCAAATAACATGCTTGCCTGATCTTAACGCTTCCCTTGAAATTTTATAATGAAGGAACGGTGGTGAAGCAATATATACCAGGTCTATTCTTTTATCGGTTACCAGGTTAATATAATCTTCATGAAATTCGGCCTCTAATTTATTGGCCAATTGATTGCCCGCCTCTTTTGATATATCCGAAACAGCCAATACCCGAACGCCTTCAACTTCAAGGAATGCCTGCGAAGCAAATGCGGCGAAGCTACCGGCGCCAACTATACCTATATTCAGTACCTTTTTCAAAACTTAGTTATTGTGTACTTCTTTACTTAATAAAATGTTCACTGCGGCTGCTGCATCACTGATAGCCTTCTCAGGGGTCTTTCTTCCATAGATCACACATGCCTCATATTCCTGCGAAATAATATCCAGTACTTCCACGATCACTTCACAGTTATCAATTCCTTTTACATAAGGCACCTGTTTGGCAAATAACCGCATGCGGGGGTTTTGATTGAAATAACCCGCATAAAAGTTATCAGCATCCAGGGCTTTTCGGCGGGGTAACTGTCCCGTAACTTCCAATAGTTGAAGGTCGCCCTCCTTGTCAATAAGCGTCTTGATAAACTCCCACGCCGCCCTTGGGTTTTTACAGGTATTAAATATGACAATGTTCTTTGGATCAGCGTAAGTATATACCGGACCTGAATGATCATCAGGTACAATGGGTGGAAAATAATCAAACTCAAATCCCCGGTTGGGAATATTATTCAGGTATGGTATCTCCCATGGACCTGTCCATTTAGTAGCTATGGTTTGTATTACAAATGGATCGCTTGATGCGGCAGTGTTTTCCCTTGAAAAATAATTATTGGTATAAAGGGTTTGTAAAAACCGAAATACTTCAACGGAATACTTGTTATCAAATGCGGCTTTATTATTTTCTATTAACGGTTTTCCACCTGAGGCTGCAAGATAGAGTGGGTAATAATTAAACAGGCGCTCATACCATATGGCCTTTACGGCAGTGTATCCAAATCGTTTATCATTATTTACATTATGCTTTTTGTATAAGGCTGCTGCATTAATGTAGGTAGAATAGGTTAAAGGAAGTTGATCGATGCCGTTTTCTTTGAATGCATTTTTATTGTAAATGGTCATGATTGGATTTACCTTCCAGGGCACCTGGTAAATATGACCGTTTGATGAGGTGATCTCTTTTATTACACTGCTGTCGCACCTTTCTTTGATAAAATCCATAAATCCCTGTATGGTATCAAGTGGTATCAATACACCTGCATGCGCATACATCTCCACATTGCCCTGCCACATATTGGCGTAAATATCAGGGGTAGATTTTCCCACTACAGCAGCAAGTATCACCTCCTCGCTGGATTGACCTTCTGGTATTGGCTGCATATGCACAGGAGTGCCTGCGTGCTTAGTATTCCATTTTCCAGTAATGGCATTGCATAATTTGATCTCCTGGTTATTATTGGAACACCAGAACAGCATGTCACTGTGTTGTACAGCATTGTTCCTGCAGGAGAATGACCATATAGCAAGCAATAGAAAAGAGCAATATGTTTTGAATTTCATCATTAATACACCCGGTACATAAAACAGGAAAGTTTTTAAAAAACCCCGCAGCAGCACTGCGAGGTTTCTCTAAGCTATTACATTACATTCAAACCAACAGGCTGCTTACAGCGTTTTCTGGTTGTTGTAAATAGATTTTACCTGTGTTGCATCTAATGCTACATTGTAAAACATCACATCATCCAGTTCTCCTGTCCAAAATCCGCCCCATGCTACCTGGAAATCGCCGTCAACAGTTGTATACTTGCTGGTAGGCAGATCCTGGCCTATCACAAAATTGATAGGTGTTGCCAGTGTTATCGCGGGATTAGGCGTATTAGTCCATGATTTTACAAGGTCGCCATTCACATAGAAATCCATTTCTCCTGGTTTGAATGTTACCACAGCATGGTACCAGGTATTAACATCCAATACAGCTGTTTCATCATCCCTGTCATAATAGGCTGTGTCTGTGCCATTCACCCCCTTCACTGTCAGGAATAGTTTATTGGCAGACTGTAATTGAAACTTATACCCATTCCAACGATTTAATGAGGTCATTGTGTAAGTATCAGTATTCAGGGTCCTGCCATCTACAGTTTTCCTGAGCCATATGGAGATGCTGAACTGTTGAGGATTTAAAGAGGTATTATAAGGCACTTCTATATTACCTCCTTTATCAAAATGGTAAGCCATATTAGCACGACCAAACCTGTCAGCTGCAGGTGTTGGCATGCCTGCGCCAAAATAGGCATGTCCTGCTGTCAATACACCATTGTTTCCCTTGCCGGAGGAGTCCGCAGGATTACCATTCATTTTCCAGAATCCTATCAGGTTAGCCGATGCTATTTCTTTGATCAAATGTGTTTTAAAAGTGTCCATGGCAGCTGTTAGTTGAGCCAGTGCGTTAGTAACGGCCGTCTGAGTAGCATTGTTATCTGCCAATACTGCTTTGGCTGCTGCAAGCACTGTCTGAAAACTAGCTTTTGCCCCGGCTTCATACTGCCCGGGCTTAGTGCCTTCCACCGAGCCATCATATAAAGTTTGGGCTTCTGTTACTTTTGCCTGGAGTGCAGTTTTATCTGCAGGGGTAGGAGCCGGTGTAGAGGAGTCTTTTTTGCAGGAGGCAAGTACCAGCATAAATGATAAGCTTAATAATACCAATTTTGTAAAAAAGGCATTATTGATTTTTGGTAATAGCATAATGTATCTAATTTTTGTTGTGAAATAATGAAGCTGTTTATTATTAATAATGAAGCGCTTTGTTTCTGTCCCTCTCGCTTTGTGGAATAGGGAAGTGTTTGTTAATGGCATAATTAAAATTTGGCTTGTCCTGGAGTGCCTGTTTGGCATAATCTTCTCCCCACCTGATCAGGTCAAAATAGCGATGGAATTCAAATCCTAATTCTACACGTCTTTCATGCTGAATTGCTTTTCGCACATCTGACTGGTTGGTATATTGGATGTCAGGCAGCAGGTTGGCCGGAATATTTGGGTAGCCAGGCAATGTATTATCATAGAGATAACTTTCCCTTGCTCTTTTTCGTACCTGGTTCAGTGGTACCAGTGCCTCAGCAGGTCGGCCGGATTCGTTCAGGGCTTCGGCATACCAAAGCAACACATCTGCATACCGTATAGCGATGTAGTCAATACTGGCATCTCCTTTTAACGCTTTAGGTATCTCAGATAAAGGTTGCTGGTGCTTTTTGGTCAGGTACCCTGTTTCAGGCGACCAATCCTTATTAAAGATCTCGCCATTGTACCAGGGCATAGTATCTCTGCCAACCGTATAATCAAGCCTTGGGTCATAAACGCCATTGCCGGTGACTTCAAACTCATTGACAAAATTTTGGGTGGGTGCATTAAAGAAATAACCACCGTCTACCTGGGGAGCGAAATATTGATTTAACTGGTTGCCTGTCTGAGGATCCTGGCCTGTAAGATGCTGTACCTCGAAAATAGATTCAGGGTTGGCATTGTTCTTATATTTTGCGTCAAAGTTGCGGCTGTAAATTTGGTTAAGGCTATACCGGTTACTGTTGATCACTTTTGCTGCTGTTACTGCGGCAAGTTCCCATTGCCCCTGAAATAAATAAGCCTTAGCCAGTAAGGCCGTAGCTGCGCCATTTGTAACACGACCAACATCTGCACCACTATATTTTTCAGGAAGCTTAGTGGCGGCATCCGTTAGATCTGGTTCAATTACGTTATGAAAAATATCTGCAACAGGCGATTGCGTTATTTGCAGGTCAGCGGCATTTTTAGGCTCTAATATCACAGGTACATCCCCGAATATATTGACCAGTGTAAAGTAATACCAGGCCCTTAAGAATTTAGCTTCTCCCAATATCCTTGACTGCAACGCCTGGTCCATACTGATTGATGGCACCTTAGCCAATACAATATTGCACCTGGTTATACCTTCATACAGCAATCCCCACATGGCTTCCAGGTTTCCATTGATAGGCGTCACATTAAATTTGTCTATTAACTCAATATCAGACTGGTCACCTGCAATACCGCCCTTCACTGCATCATCTGAGGCCACATCTCCAAACACCCACAAACGGTTGTTATTGGCATTGGTAAATGCCAGGGGCTGGTAGGCCGCATTAATGGCAAGAATTGCCTGGGCTTGGGTCTTATAAAACTGGCTCTCAGGATAATCGCCAACGATTTCTTTGGTGATGAATTTTTTACAGCCGGTGTTTGATAGAAACAATAGAAAGATCAGAACAACCGGAAGAATATATTTTTTCATATACAGCAATTCGATTTAATTATTTAGAAAATACATAAGCTCTCCTGGGCTTTAAAAATTCAGGTTGATACCTGCAATAAAACTCCTGGCACTGGGATACGTACCCCAGTCAATACCAGCGGCTACATCGCCCCTGTATTTCTCCGCATTCAGATTGTCACTGGTATTCATCTCCGGATCCAGTCCTGTATATTTTGTAAGTGTCCAGAGGTTTTGCCCTGTTACATAGATCCTTAAATTTTTAATCCTCCATCTATTCACCAGCTTTTGAGGAATGTTATATCCTATTTGCAGGTTCTTGAGACGCAGGTAGGATCCATCCTCCAGAAATCGGCTCGAAGGCGTTTTATTATTGGCAGATCCTAACCATGACACACGTGGCATAGTATTGCTGGACCCCTGGCCTGTCCAGCGTTCATCATATACTCTTTGTGTTACATTAAAAGCCCTGTAAAATCCTTCGATATCCTGGTTCACTTGCAAATACAGCTTATTGCCATAAGCACCCTGGAAGAAAACCGAAAGATCAAAATTGGAATATTGAAGGTTACCTGTAAAGCCATAAGTGTATTTGGGAATGGCACTCCCCAGGAATGTCCTGTCCTTCTCATTAATAAAACCATCACCATTGACATCTTTGAACTTCACATCACCAGGCCTTATATTATTTCCCTGGTAAGCGCTCGATATGATCTCTGCCTGGTCCTGGAAGATGCCATCCATCTGGTACAGGTAAAATGAACCTATTGGTTGTCCTACCGTGGTCAGCGTGGCATAGATTCCATTGTCAATCCTTCCTCCTGGTATAGGCTCACCATTGCTCAATGAAAGCACCTTATTGGAAAGCGTGGCTGCATTGATATTAATATTGTATTTTAATTTATTGCTGTTATTGGCATAGTTCACCTCCACTTCCAGGCCCCGGTTCTCTACTTCTCCTGCATTCACAAAAGGAGTGGAGGCGCTGCCACCTATCAATGGCAGTGGAATAGGGATCAACATATCAGAAGTTCTTTTTACAAAATAGTCAACAATCAGGCTTAGCTTATCCTGCCAGATGCTAAGGTCCAGCCCTGCATCCGCTTGTGTTGATGACTCCCATTTTACTTTGTCATTTCCTCTTGTAGATACGGTATATCCAGGGTTGCTGGTAGGCGTTTCTCCAAAGACAGCATTGTACCCACGACCGATAATAGAAGCAAAAGCATAGTTCCCAATATCCTGGTTACCTAGCTGTCCATAGCTGCCTCTCAATTTGATCTTCGAAAACACGGGCAACAGGTTCTGCGCCCAGGCTTCATTATGAATATTCCATCCAAAAGATCCTGAATAGAAGTTTCCGTATTTGTTGTCAGCGCCAAACCTTGACGAACCGTCCCTGCGTGCATTTACTGAAAAGAGGTATTTATTTTTATAGCTGTAGTTGATGTTTCCAAACAAAGAAAAGAGCGACCATTCCTGCTGGCCTTCAAATACCGTCTTTGACAGGCTAAGGCCATTATTCAAATACCTCAGGCTTGGTATCTGGTCTGGAAAAGTATTGTCAGAACCACCATGTATGTTCGTTTTATTGGCAATAGCTTCTGTACCTACAACGAAATTGACATTGTGTACAGCATTGTAAACCTTGTTATAACGGATGGTATTATTCCACACCAGGTTGAAGTTGGTAGCAGTGCTTTGGGATAACCTGTTAGGGCTGTTTACGCGCAGGTTGGTTCCGTAATTTTCATCAAACCGTTTGTTATTGGTGATGATGGCATCAAGGCCGGCATCTGTTCTGAACCTGATATTATTGGTGATCTTATATTCTGCATTCAGGTTGGTAAATACCCTGTATTGTTTCTCTTTATTATCAGTTTTATTAGCCAGGGCTACTGGGTTGTATCCATCGCCAAAAAAATTGGGATAGATGGGTAGGTCAGAATATACGCCAGCACTATCATATACTGGAATGGCTGGGGTGCGAAACAGGGCATACCTGACCACACTGCCTCCATTGCCTCCGTATCCATCACCTGAGCTGCCTATCCTGTTTTTATCGGAGTAGGAAAGGTTGATGCTGTTGGAAAGCGTTAACCTGTCAGTAAGATTTAAATTTAATTTGGAAAGCAAAGAATACCGTTCGTACCAGGAATTCAGGATGATACCATTCTGTTTTGAGTAATTGCCCGAAATGTAATAAAGTGCTTTTTCGTTTCCACCGCTAACTGATAACTGGTGGTTTTGTATGGGAGCTGTTCTAAAGATTTCATCCAGCCAATCCGTATTGGCCATAGGCATATCGGCTGGAATCAGTTTTCTTTTTAAAGCAGGATTTGTAATTTCTGCATTATCATTATTCACTGCTTCATTATAGATCTCTACGTATTGCTTTGTGTTCAGCATCTTTGGCAGGTCGCCGTGCATCTGCACCCCGGCATACCCTGAATAATTAAACTGTGGCGTACCTCTTTTACCAGCCTTGGTAGTTACCAGTATCACTCCATTAGATGCCCTTGCACCATAAATAGCAGCAGAGGAAGCATCTTTTAATACGACCAGGGATTCTATATCATTTGGTGAAAGGAAATTGATACCATCTTTAGTGGGCACGCCATCTATAATAAACAAAGGATTGTTATCATTGATGGTTCCCACACCTCTAATCCTTACCACAACACCATCCCCAGGCTGACCTGTGTTTTGAGTGATGCGTACACCTGGTGCCTTTCCTTGTAAAGCCTGGTCTACACTCAGTACAGGTAGTTTGGCCATTCCTCCAACATTCACCACAGATACAGCTCCTGAAAGGTCGGAGCGCCTGCGGGCCTGGTAGCCCACCAATACGATTTGCACATCATCCAGTTTGTTTTCACTCTTCACCAGGATGATATTCATCAGGCCATTTTCTTTTGCAGTGACAGTCTGTGGCTGGAACCCGACAAAGGAAATTTCAATGGCTGCATTTTCATTGACATTTTTTAAAGTGAACAGGCCATTGGCATCTGTAGTGGTGCCTATGTTCGTTCCCTTTACTTTCACAGAAGCACCCGCCAGGGGGTTGCCCTGGTCATCTGTAACCTTCCCTGAAATATCAATGGGCGGTGGCAGGTTTTCATCCACTGCCGCTACTACGTTTGGGCTTTTTACCCTCTGTTTGATCACTACAGTTTTGTCCAATATAAGGTAGGTGAGATCAGTCCCTTTCAGGCATATCTCCAGCGCCTGCTCCAGTGTAGCGTTTTTAACTTGTACTGTTACCTTGCCTGCTTTTTCTAAAAGCTCGTAGGTGCAGAGGAAATCGTAGCCTGTTTGTTTTTGAATTTCCTTGAATACTTTTTGAAGTGGAACATTTTTTTCAGATAAGTTGATTGGGATACCTGTATTTTTCCCGCTTACCTGCATGCCATACAGGAACAGTGTGATCAATAAAACACCAGGAAGCAGGTATTTAGCAGATGATACCTCTCCTTGATGGGACGACTTTAAAATTGGCGAGAATAGCATAGCATCATTTTAGTCTTGTGAATAATAGCAGTCAGATCAATGATATTGAACTAAAGGTTTAAATAGGTTACAGTTGCGTATTCCTTTTATCAAAGCCTGTTTTCCTTATATGATATCCTGGTCCTTAGGGCATTACCAATACTTTATTGCCTTGTATCCTGAACTTCACACCACCAGTGCTTTCTATTTTATGCAGTACTTGAGATACATTTACATCCCGCGAAATTGAACCCCAGAAATGCTGGGTTACAGTTCCCTTATACTCCACCTGTACATTATACCAGCGGGCTACCTGGTTCATGATTGTTTCTATGCTGGTGTTTTCTCCAAACTGGAATTTGCCATTCTTCCACGCCAGCACCTGGTCCATGTCCACATTGTCTACAATGCTGATGATACCACCGTT
The DNA here is from genome assembly GCF_900129295.1 of Flavisolibacter ginsengisoli DSM 18119. Taxonomy (GTDB): domain Bacteria; phylum Bacteroidota; class Bacteroidia; order Chitinophagales; family Chitinophagaceae; genus Flavisolibacter; species Flavisolibacter ginsengisoli. Next base: position 216,183 of record NZ_FQUU01000002.1, on the reverse strand, counting down.
CATCCTGGCCTGCTGACCAGGAATAAGCATGGATTGTTTCCCACCATTTGAAACCTTAACTGACCCTTCCAGCAGTGTGACACTGGCAGGTGATCCATCATCGTATGTATTCACATTAAAATGGGTTCCCAGTACTTTTATTTCCATTCCACCTTTTGTGACATAAAAAGGTTTTTGTGCATTATGCGCTACCTCAAAATAAGCTTCACCGGAGATCTCGACTTTTCGCTCATTGCCTGCAAAAGCTGTAGGATAGCGCAATGTGCTCTCCGCATTGAGCCAAACCTTCGTTCCATCAGATAAGCTAACAGCAACTACCTTGCTTCCCCTGGGGTTGATCAGCGTATTATACAATATTTCATTACCCTTACCTTGATAGGCTATTTGACCATCCGCTGTTTTAATGATCTGTACCTGGCCCTGTCTTGCCAATGAGCCATATTTTGCATTATCCAGGTTTACTTCTGTTCCGTCTGCCAGCCTGAGGGTTGCTTTTGTTGATGTAGGGGCAGGTACATCTATAACTGGTGTAGCTTTTACCACTTCAACTTCTTTTGAACGGTTATTGGCAGTGAAATAGTAAGTGCCTGTAAGCAGCAGCAGTAAAACCGCTGCGACTGCAGCCCATTTCATTATAATTACACCTGGGATACCTCGTTGTTTTTTTGGCATATCTATGCGGGCCAGTACCTGCTTCAGGCTATCATCCAATTTTTGGTAAAGCAATGGATCTGCTACGGCTATACCATGATTATTGTTCTGTAATTGGGTATTGATCAACTCCTCCCTGAGAGCTTTATTTTCTTCCTTATCCAATAGCATAAAGAGTACTTCCACCTCTTCTGCAGAACATTGGTTATCCAGGTATTTCCTGAAAAGTTGAATGATGGTATGCTTCTGTGGCAAATGGATATTTATACTAAGACGAACGAGCGTGAAATATCATCTGCTCCTGGCGAAAAAAAATCCGTGTTTTTAGGAAAGAAGCTTAGATATCCTTTAAAAGAATAAATAAAAGGAGAGATGTAGAATACTGTTTATTGCTATACAGGAACTCCCGTACTGCCTTTGTGCCCTTGACAATATGGTCATTAATGGTGGAGGTTGAAATACCCAATTGCGAACTTACTTCTGAATAGGTTTTGCCCTGCAATTTACAGAGCTCAAATATTTGTCGCCTTTGTGGAGGTAGTGTTTCAATAGCTTTTTTCAAAATGGCAGCATCCTCCCTTGCTATCATATCTTCCTCTATATAACTATAGTGTTCCGATGCTATCTTCTTTATTTTGGAAAGCAGGATTTTATCCCTTCTTGCTCTGCGAAAAAGATCTGTAACCTTGTTTTCACCTATGCGAAAAAGGTATGCCCGAAAACTTTGCTGGATTTCTATCGAATCACGCTTTTCCCATATGGCAATGAATACATCTTGCAACAGCTCAGCAGCTAATTCTTCCGATTTGACCAGTCTTACCAGGTTGAGGTATAATTGCCTGCTGTACGTAGCGTACAATTGAGTAAAGGCATCCTTGTCTCCATTTTGAAACCTGGTAATAAGGGTTTTATCTTCCAATGCGTTGTTCATGCAATCAGGGAGCAGTCTAAGAAAAGCAGAGAATTATTGAATTAATGTATAACCTGGTCTTGTAAACTAAATATAAGACTTTTTTCAAGTATAAAAAGGTAATAAAGTTATTACCGGTATTTTTAAACCATACTTTTCATTATACAGTAATGTAGGGACAGAGATATATATACCCTATTACTTAAATTGACATATATACATGGAATAGAGACAGTGCTATTTTTAGTGCACTTTAAACATAATGAATGCAAGTGAAAAAAAGGTGTTCTATAAGTTTCATAGGAATGCTACACTATGTTGCTCATAAGATGTTTATATCAACCTGTAGCCATGCTATTGCTATAAACATAGAGTAGCCATGCTATTGCTATAAACAAAGAATAGACGGTAAATTAATTGAGGTCCAGTTTCTTCTTACTCCGGGTATAGGCCATGGGCTCGCCGATCTTTACAGAATGGGAGTAATTGTTTCCAGGCATACTGCTTTGCATTTTGTGCAGGTGTTTAATCACATCATTCAGGTCGCGCATGTCAAAGAAATGCCCGCATTCGCATTTCATATAATGGTGCCTTTCATGGGTAGCTATATACTTTAGTGATCTCATATGTAAGGTTCAAGAGTTTTATGATGCCTTTTTGCTTGGAGCTTTCAGACTGGCTTTCAGTTTTGCCATCAGGTCTTCTGTAGTAGCAGAATGCACTACTTTCAATGGCTTAGCTGTCGCTGCTTTTCCTTTGGCCTTTGCTTCGATCACCTTTAACAACTTCTCTGTGTATTCATCTTTGAACATTTCGGGTTTGAATGGTTTGGTGAGTTGAGCTATGAGCATAGAAGCCATTTTCAATTCATCTGCTTTAAGATCTGCTTTCGGAACTACAAGTCCTTCTGTTGACCTGATCTCCTCTGCAAAACGAAGTCGGTGCAATACCAGGAATTCACCTAAAGGTTTTACAAGGCATATCCACTCTCTTTTATTATACACCAATGGGCCAAGCGCTGCCTTTCCTTCTTTCTTCAGGGCATCTCTTAAAAGTCCATAAGCCTTGGCCGCATTCTTTTCTGGTTCCAGGTAATAAGGCTTTTCAAAATATACGGCATCAATTTCCTTTTCATTGATAAACTGTACAATTTCAAGGAAGTCCTGCTTTTCTGGCGTTGCTTTCTGAAAATCCTGCTCCTCCATGATCACATAATCAGCACCATATTTATAACCTTTGATAATATCGCCTTCTTTTATTTCATTGCCTGTTGTTTCATTGATCTTTTTATACCGTATACGGGCATGGTTGTTCTTATCCAGTTGCACAAAGGCCATCGTGCTTTCTTCTGTAGCACTATACATTTTTACTGAAATATTTACCAGGCCGAAGCCTATTGAGCCTTTCCAAATAGGTCTCATATTTTGATAGTTTAAAGTTCTTAACTCAGGCAGTCATACCATTAGTTCTGGTATTCAAACTGGGAATCACATTATAGATTCCACCTTTAACAGGTACAAAGCCCGTTCCTTTCCCCAATTTGACATGTCCAGTTATTCACACCAGTTATGCAGATGGTTATACACATTGTAATCTTTGCCCATGGAAGGTTTTGTAGGGCATTCTTATTATATTGTGGTACAATCCATGGCTGATGCACAAGAACAGGTTATTAGCTTTGATTTTCCTTGTATTTCTATTGGCTGGGTATTACCTAATTAAATCACCTGTTCTTCCTGATACAGTTAATAATGGATATAAATGGGAGGCATTCGATCCTGACCTGGTACCCAGGCTAAGAAGTATCAATGATGTTTTAAAGTACACCGATTCCAGCTGTGCCGGCCAGTCAAAACAATCTTTAGATTACGTACGTTTTTTAAGCAGAACGTTTTCTGATAGATTTTACCACGGGTATAGTCATTATAGCTTCCAGGATAACTGGATAGCTTACCTCTCTGGGAAGATCATCTGGAGCCATTTGTCGGCTATTGTTTTACCTGATGATATTTTAAAACATCCGCAGGCAGCCTGTTCCCAGGTATCCATTGTTTTGGCGGAGGCATTAAAAAGGATTGGGGTTCCTTACCGTAAAGTAGGACTGAGAAACCACTTTGTTTTAGAAGCTTATATCAATAACAAATGGTACCTCTTTGATGCCAACATGGAGCCCCAGTTTCCTAATGGCAGAAAATCACTCGCTGAATTGAAAGCTGCCCATGAATTATATGAAGGTTACAAAGGAAAGCTCTCCCCCATACAGGCTGATTATACATTTTCAGTTATTAAGTATGGAAAGACAAATGAGACCCTGGCGCCCCATGCCAGTATATATCATAGAGTAACTGCCATTCTTTCTTTTCTTTTACCCTTGTTTTTAATGGTATACATACTGTTCACATTCATTTATCCCGGCAAAAAACTTACGAAGGCTGCTGATAAAAGATCTGTAGGAAAAATGTGATCCTGCAGTAGTTTAAAAGATGTCAAAACATTACATTCTTATTATCATGGCACTTGCAGTACATCTGATTGAATCCTGTTGAGGACAATATTTCCTACCGGTAATTAAACTTAAACAAACAGGCCATCTTCAAGGTTTCTGATATGAATTATTTACATAAGTAGCTGGTATAGCTACATTTGTGAGAATATTTTATAAAGTCAAGTTTTACCATTTGAGGATAAATCTTATCTTCAAATTTCATCCTTTATGACATACAAAACCCAGGCTAATGCCTCTACTAAAGAGGCGGCATATATAGAAATTTTCAAAGCCCTTCCTGGAAATAGCATCCTCCTTCAAGCAGATAAAGGCTGCTATAAGATACTTGCCTGCACAAGGGGGTATCTAAAAATATCAGGCGTAAAAGAAGTGGACATAATTGATAAGTGCATTTTTGATGTCTTCCCTTCAAATCCTCATGACCATAATGATACAGGTGAAAGTAACTTAAGGGATTCGCTTGACTATGTTTTGCAAAGCAAGGAGACTCATGAATTACCCGTTCAGCGTTATGATACAGAAAATGAAGAAGGTACATTCAGAAAAAGATATTGGAATGTCGTTAACACACCTGTTATTTTAGAGAAAGGCGAAGTAAATTATATTATTCATACTGTATCGGAAATCACTGAGTTAATCAAGACTGGAGAACTGAAGGAAAAGTTGAAGGGCCTGGAAATACTACAAAACATCATCTTGCAATTACCTGCAGCCATTGGCATAGTTAAAGGAAGTAACCATGTATTGGAATTGGCTAATGCATCTGCCCTGAATTTGTGGGGTAAAAACAAAGATATCCTGGGTAAACCTATATTGGAATCCATACCAGAACTGGAGGGGCAGGGGATAATTGAATTATTCAATGAAGTGCTGCTTTCCGGTGAACCTCATTTCGACAATGATGTTATAGTTACAACTTTCAGAAAAGGCACAAGAGAGGTGCGTTATTTTGACAGGACCTTTTTGCCTTATTATGAACTTAACAATAATAAACCCTCCGGCATCTTTATAATGTCGCATGATGTGACTGAAAAAGTGGAAGCCAAGAAGTATGCAGAAGAAGCCAAAAAGGAAGCGGAGCGTCAAAAAAGGCTCTATGAAACCATCAATGGCAATACACCCGATCTTATATATGTTTTTGACCTTGAATACAAGTTTACCTATGCCAATAAAGCCCTGCTCAATATGTGGGGTAGCACCTGGGAACAATCTGTTGGTAAAGGGCTTTTGGAAAATGGTTATGAACCCTGGCATGCTGAGATGCATGAAAGGGAAATAGACCAGGTAGTAGCTACCCGGAGTTCTATCAGAGGAGAAGTATCCTTTCCTCACGCCATTTATGGCAGGAGGGTATATGATTATATATTTGTTCCGGTATTTGGTGAAAACGGGGAAGTGGAATCTGTGGCTGGAACAACGAGAGATATAACGGAGCTTAAACTTGCAGAACTTTCATTAAGAGAGAGTGATGAACGTTTTCGCAACCTTGCTGATGACAGCCCGATGTTTGTTTTTATCATTGATGATAGCCCGGAGGCCCCGGTAAGTTATTGGAACAAAACCTGGTTGCAATACACCGGGCTTGCCCTTGAAGAAGCAAAGGGAAGGGCCTGGAATGGTATTATTCATCCCGATGATATAGAAGAGGTAATGTCGCACTATCTACCTGCCTACCAAAGTCAGCAGGCATATTATATTCCCGCGATCAGAGTGAAAAGGCATGACGGCATCTTTCGGTGGCATGCTTTTAAAGGCAACCCCAGGTACCTGGCCAATGGTGCCTTCAATGGTTTTGTAGGTGTTGGCCTTGATATCCACGACCAAAAACTGGCACAGGAAGCATTGAGGCAAAGTGAAATACAGTTGCAGCAAAAAGTAGCTGAGCGAACTTCAGAGCTGGAAAAAACCGTTGGTGAACTCAGGCGATCCAACACTAACCTGGAAGAATTTGCCTATGCAGCCTCTCATGATCTGAAAGAACCCATACGTAAGATCCATTTCTTTAGTGAAAGATTGAAGCATTCATTAGGCGACAGAATGAACTCCGAGGAGATCCGATATTTTGACCGCATGGAAAGTGCTTCCAAAAGAATGGCTAGCCTCATAGATGACCTGCTTACCTACTCTGAAGTTAGCCTGCGGCCAAGGGTTTACGAGCTCGTAGATATGAATCAGTTAATTGGGCTGGTTTTGGAAGACCTGGACCTGGAAATAGAAGATAAAGCTGCAGTAATAAGGGTTGATAAATTATTCACTATGCAAGGTCACCAGCGGCAATTGCAGCAAGCCTTTCAAAATTTGATTGGTAATGCATTGAAATATAGTAGGCCAGGGATAGTCCCCCTTATCAATATAAGTTATCAACAGATCATTGGTAAAGAATCAGGTTTGAAACTTACCCAGGAAGAGCAACAAAAGGTTTTTTATTCCGTCAGTATCAATGATAATGGTATTGGCTTTGAACAGGCAGAGGCTGAACGCATTTTCAATGTTTTTACAAGGCTTCACGGTAATGCCGAATACAAGGGCACTGGTATTGGACTTTCCATTGTTCGTAAAGTTATAGAGAATCATAACGGGCATATTTGGGCAAGCTCACAACCGGGCGTTGGGTCTACATTCCATATATTACTGCCTGCTGACAGTATTACTAAGTCATAAACTTTAAATCTATCAATTTTTTTACAGGAAATAGCTACATATAACTCTGCAGGCAATTCTATAAATTACATCAATACATGCAGCAGGATATCCAATTCAACCAGAAAGCTATTGTCCTGTTGCTTATAATAGATCAATTTGAGATCAAAAACCATGGCTATAGCAAATAAGGTGATCCACAATCCAATTACCGGGGAAACCATCCGGTTTCAAAAAACATCAAGGGATACCCATGGAGCATTACTTGAGATGGAATCTATATTTTACCCCTTCTCAAAAGAACCTCTTTCACATTACCACCCTTATCAAACTGAATTATTTATGGTGCAGGAGGGCAGGATACATATCCGCATCAATGGAACCGTTAAAGAACTGGTGAAGGGTGAAAAGCTGGAAATAGCACCCAATACAATTCACTCCATGTGGAACCCCTATACCAAAAAAGCAAAACTGACCTGGAAGGTTCAACCGGCAATGAATACCGAATATTTATTGGAAACGGGCATGGGCCTGGCTGTCAATGGCAGGGTGGGAAAGAAGGGTGCTCCCGGCTTCCTTCAATCCATACTTATTTTAAAACATTATAAAGATGTGTACAGGCTGGCGAAGCCATCCTATAGCCTCCAAAGGATCTTGACCATTATTTTATCACCGCTGGCCCACCTGGCGGGCTACAAACCTGTTTATAAGGAATACCTGGATTGAAATGAAAAGGAAAGGGATTGGAAACCTATAACGACAGCACTTAAATCGTTTAATTTATTCTGGTACATTGGCATAGGCTCTATTATGCATAACCCTTATTTCTCTCTTCTCTCTCTTCTCTATTTTGCGAATTGGTCGTTGTATATTGAATTGAACATTTAAACTAACAAAAGAAGTAATGCTAGAAAAAGAGGCACCCGGGACCTTAATACTTCATCATTCATAATCCCCTGCTCGACCATTCGAAATTCTCTCTCCTCCTCAATAATCCTTTAAATTTTATAAATCTTAGTTCTCCTGTTGCTTTCACCTGACTTGTGACTTCCGACTATCCTACTCACTACCAACGTCCTATCAACTCCCTACCAACGCCCATGATACTCCGTGTTCGCACGGAATATCTATACCGTAGCCAGGGAGTAGCTATAAGGTAGCCTGGGAGAAGCTATGTCCCAACTCACTGTTACGCATAATTGTTTACCCTCCTGTGGATAAATAAAAGGGAAAATAGGATTTGAGAATACTAAAATATTTAGTATTTTGCAAGCCAATAAAACAAAATCCTATCCTATGCCAAAACAAGTAGGTCCTATCAGGGGCATTGGCACCATTGATGGCAATTTAAACTTCTACCGCTCTGAAGGAGAGTACTGGGTACGCACCAAACCCGGTGTGGACACTGATCGATTTTAGGTTTGGGTTAAGGAGAGCTTCAGGTTTTTTTGGAAGGGCCAATACCCTGGCTTCCCTTATCTACCGCTATGTTTATACCAACCGCAGGTGTAACGCACTGTATAATCTTTGTAAGAAAAAAGCCATAGCCTTTAAAAACCTGGGAATAGAAGACGAGGAGGTACTCAGATCATTGTATGAATTTTTGGCTTCCCTCCATTGCATACCCATATCTGCTGAAGACCTGGAGTTGTACCTGCCCGGTATGATAAGAGAAGCAGATGCCCGCAAGGCACAAAAGAAGGAAAAGCCACCAAAACCTGGGAAAGAAGAATTCCTGGTGCTCATTGATGAACCTATTGATGAAGAAGCCGAAGAGTTTTTTATGAATGAAATGGATGACTATAACTGGAAGGCTGTGTTTAATGGGAAGTTTCCAAAAGATTACAAGATCCCTATTTGCTTTGCAGGCCGCCTAATAGCAGGTAATAGATCATTGGGAGTGCAAACCATATTGACCAGGGCAAAGGAAAAGATCATTGATGAATGGGTGCCGATGGAGTAATGAAATAGTGGGTTGCACTAATTGAAAATTTTGTAAGAACAAACCCGTTATAACCTTGGGTAAACCTTACCGTTGGAGTTGTTATTCCGACCATGCATTCTTATTTAATAGAATTTTCATAATGACGCGATTTTCCATAGCCATAATGAATCAATTAAGATTTTTTCAATTTGGATTTCCCTTTTGTTTATAGTTAAACTTGATCATCTTAATCCAAGTATTCCTGCTGACCATGTCACTGCAACGGAGGCTTTTTGTGTTTTTGCCTTTAACTCTATTGTTTTTTGTTCTGCTTCAATTGTCTTTTGTTCCCTGGCATTGACCAGGAACAGTGAGCTTTCACCGTTCGCAAACCTTATTTCTTCGCCTTTTTGTAAAGCGTGTATGTTCTCGAGAAGTTGGTTTTGCAGGTAAAGCTGCTTTTCTGTTTGTGACCACTCTGTATAATATTGCTTCAGTTTTGTATAGAGCTGCACCTGTTTGTTTGCCATTTCAAGTTGCATACTCCTGATCTCAAGCCTGGCCTTTGCATAATTACCCCGTCCTTCGGAAAGACGCAGTGGTACTGAGAAGCTAAAGCCATAACGGTAGTTAGCGTTGAACCATGGAGCATTCATCGTTTTCGAAAAGTTATAACCCATCTGATTATACTTGATTTTTAGCTGTGGAAGCAAGGACTGGAAAGCAAGCTGCTTATTAATTTGCAACCCTTTAATTTTAAAATCATATTGCGTTAATTCCGGATGATAGTTTAACTGGCTTAATACATCTTCCAGGGTAATAAATTTTTTAAGATTATAATCCTGAGGAATTACATCATCAGGCAGATCTGCCTGTCCGCCATTCTCCGTCCAGAAAAAGGATGACAATTCCAGGTTTGCTTTCATTAAATTTTGAAAGGCCTCCGATAACCTGATCTGAAATGCCTGTACTTGTGTATAAGCTTCCAGTGTATCAATAGCCGGGCGATCGCCTAGCTGGAATGCAGTCCTGACCAGGGAGAGCCTTTTTTCTGCATTTGATAAGGCTGCCTTGACAGCCTGTTGAATATAATATTTCTCCCACCAATCCCAATAACTGTAAAGGGCATCCTTGAATATATCATTCAGCATTACGTTTCTTTGTACTTCTGATAACTGGTGGTAGTTTTTAGCTTTCAATAATGTGGCCCTGCGCTTATCCATCAGCAGATTCTGGATAGGCTGCATGGAAAAGCCTACGTAAGTTATGGAGCCATTGGTTTCTTCGGGATTTATACGATTACCGGATATTTTCTCAGTCCCCGCAAACAGGTCAATGCCATACCATGTGGGAATTCTTAATTCGCTTACCTGCTGATCATAATAAGTGATAGCTCCAAATTCCTTTCGTGAGGCATCACCAATCACCATAGGATCGAATTCACCCCTGGCTGACAGTACTTCAGTCTTTGCTATCTTTATATTCAATGCAGCCTGTTTGGCTACGGGGTGATATTTTTTAACTATAGCAATCAACGCATCCTCTGTCAAAATATTTGGCTGTGCCTTAGCGTTAGCCAATGAAGTTAACAGTAATAACAGGCAAATAAATTTCACTTTTTCTCCTTTGTTTTTACAATATGGTAATAATCCGGTGGAAAGGAATTGATGTTACGCCATAACTCATACCAAATGGGCACGTTTTTCAATAGTGCTATTCCATTAGCCCCTGTTCCCATTCTTAATTCTGGAGGCCATTTCCGAAAAGAACTGTCTTCTTTTATAAGCACCCTGAACTTCCCATTTTCGCTTACTTCGCTTTCTATTGCTGATACAATACCTGCATATGTTCCATAGGAGGCGTCAGGCCATCCACTGAAAACAATAGCAGGAAACCCATCAAAAAGAAACCGTACTTCCTGCCCTGGAGAGACCAGAGGAAGATCGACAGGTTTTACATATAACTCTACAGCATACCTAATTTGATCAGGAACTATATGCACCAGCATTTCACCTTCTTTAACTACTTCTCCAATACCAGAGGTGCCTGCTTTAATGATTTGCCCGCTTTGTGGTGCCATTACATAATACATGCCATTGCGAATGGAATAGGAGGCATATTGGTTTTGCAACTTCGCTAAATCGCCCTGACTTGTGGCGACCATTGATAGTGAACCATATTTATCACCTTCAGCTTTGGAAATCTTCTCAGCATATTCCTGTTGAACGGCGTTTAATTCAAATTGTATAATTGATATTTCCTGTTGAGAAGCAAAATATTTATTCTCTGCACTTATTTTCCTGGCAAGCGATGTTTGATATACCTGGTTTCTACTTTCGAGTTGCGTAAGGGAAACCAACCCGCTATCGTGCATGGCTTTCTGGCGGTTATATTGTAAGGATGCGATCTTCCAATCATTTTCAGCCGCTTTCATTTCAGCGCTATCTGATTTGATCTTGATCCGGGCCTGGAGCAGCTTGCTTTGAAGTTGACTTAGTTTAGATTTAAGTGAAGACTGTAAAGCACCAATCTGGTTTTCAGTAGCAGTAATTTTGCCCTGGTAGTATAGAACTGAATATTCTTTTGCTTCTATTTGTTTGCCGGTTCGTTCCAGCAGTTTGGGATCAAGGTAATCGGCTTTGGTTTCTGATAGCTGTATAAGTGTATCACCTTTTTTCACAAAATCCCCTTCTTTTACGAACCACCTTTCCACCTTGCCACCAATGATTGTATTAATTTGTTGTGGTCTTTGTTCCTGCCGGAGCGTTGTTACTTTTCCTTTTGCCCGAATATTCTGTGTCCAGGGCAAAAACATCAGCAGAACTCCTATACCTAAAAGGATATAGAACCATTTTTTTATACCGCTTTTTTTATTATGCCGGTATATGTGTTGATATGATAAAAACTTGTTTGACATATGTTATTGGCTTGTGTCTTTTAGGTGAATAACCAGGTTGCATTTATTAGCAAATTGCTCATCAGCTGTGGCTACAATTACAGTTGTATTTTCAATGCCCAGTATCAATTTTTCTATGCTATGGCGGAATGATTCCTCAATTCCATGGAAAGGTTCCTCCAGGATCAATAATGACGGTCTATGCGCCAATGCTCTTACCAACATGATTTTTTGTACTACACTGCGTGGTAATTGTTTGCCGGCCGGGTCAAGTTGAGTGTCATAGCCATGGGGCAACCCGGAAAGGAATGATTGCAAGCCTGTCTTTTGGCATAACTCATTAATAAAGCCCCTCGTTATGCCAGGCGTATCCATCGTTAAATTTTCCCATAACGAACCATGAAAAATATTCTCATGTTGAAATAATATTCCCATCTTTTTCCTCAGGGGTAATAGCTCATAGTTAGCTATGGGCACATTATTGACAAGTAACTGTCCTTTAAAATCTTTGTAAACGCCTGATAGCAACTTTAGCAGTGTAGATTTTCCTGATCCATCCCTTCCTTTTATACAAACTTTTTCGCCGGGCTGGATATCAAAGTTCAAATCTTTGAAAATTGGGTTATCATCGTAGCCAAAACTTAAATTCTTAGCAGTAATGGCTATCATTTCTGATTCTTCCAGGCTATAGGTCCCCCCATTTTCAATTGGCTTATCTGTAAGCTTAGCAATTTTTTCGACAGCTGTCATAATATCATAAACACTATCAAGGTTTGAAATGATCTTTTCTGTTGAAGCGATAATGGTTATAATAATGATTTCGGCAGCAACAAATTGTCCTATATTAATCTGTTGGTCAAGTAAGAGAAGCGTACCTACAATGAGCATAGCCGCAGTGATAATTACTTTAAAAGCCACCAATACTTTGTATTGAAATTCAAGTACTGAAAAGTGCCTGGTTCTTGCCTCCAGGTAATTCGAGGTTTTGGCATCTGCTTTCCTGATGTGTAAATCCCCACTGGAGAATTTAAATGACTTAACCAACCTTGCCATTTCTTCTAACCAGCCAACTAATCCATATTTAAAGCTACTTTCAGCAAGACTACTTTGTAAGCCGCCCGGTCCTGTATATCGCAAAATAATCCACAATAAAAAGAGGATTAATATGCCAAAGAGAATAAAGAAAGGATGATAAAATGAAAGCAGGATCAACCCGAACAATATTGATATGCTGGCCAATGGCAAGTCTAATAACAATTTTGAAAAACTTTTTTGCAAAGACATTGTATCGAAAAAGCGGTTAACCAGCTCTGGTAAATAGGTGCCATCCACTTTTTTTAGATCAAGGCGCGGAATTCTGTCAGCGAAGGCGTAAGCATAGTGCACAAAAATCCTCTGCTGGATTTTTTCTATAACTTTCATTTGATTGACCCGGATAATTCCTGCAAGAAGAACTGCCAGTACCAATACAGTTATCAATACAGTAATTGAAGCTGACAGGGTACCGCTAACAACGAAGCCTATAAAAGTCTGGATGCCTACAGGTAGTGTTAATTGGATCAGCCCATTACAAATAGCGAAAAAGTAAATTGCGGATATCTCTGATTTTTCTTCCCGGACAAGATTCCACAATCTTGCCACAGGACTCATTGTTTGTGCCATAATCAGTTTTAAATCAATAAATAATGATGAGTTGGAAATTGTGGGATATGCTAATTGATATCCGGAGGTGGTGTGAAATGGTCCAGGATAGGAGAAAGACCAGGATTGTTGGAAGAAAAATATTTTATGCCTGGATTGGAGGATTTCATTTCCCCTGAAGTAGTGAATTGTATGAACTCAGTTTGATCCATATCTTCCCAGCTTATTTCATTTTTTTCTGTGAGTTCCTTTGTAAAACCTACAGCATTCGTTTTGGAATACAGGCACACTGATGTCTGCGCGACCATTATTAATAGGAAGACTATAGTTATCAGCTTTTTCAATGTGCCTGCAAAATGCAACAGCTTGCTGAATGCTTTTATTGCCTATAGCAGGAAGTTGTATGATTATAGCTATAGGTTGTTGAGTAGTTCCTGTCTTAACATTTGCTTAATAACCAGGCGTTTATTCAACAGATTTCTGATTTTGAAAACAAATCCGGTTGTTTGGCTAAAAATGCCAGGACACGTCATTAAAAAATACAGGGAAATGCGAAATTATTCGCAGAAGTATGTGGCCAGTAAGATTGGCATGTCGCAAAATGCATACAGTAAGATAGAAAACAACATCACACAACTTACAGTCCATCACGTAAAGGAACTTTCTAAGATCCTTGAAGTGCCAATCACTGATTTACTAAACGATGATTTTGAGATCCATAAGCCTTTTACCATTCCACGCACTGTATCAAAATCTGATTTGTTAGTGCATGTTCATAACCTCCAGAAAATCATTGAAGAAAAGCATGCCTTAAAGCATGACAGTTATATTGTAGCTATTTCGCTGATAATGGCCGCCGAAGGGTCAATTAGCTCCGTACATTAAACCCGTTTGCAATTCTCCTGGTCTTTACAATATTATATTGGCAATAAATACACAATTTGATTTCGTTGTCCATGGTTCTATTTATTTTATCAATTTAAGTTATCTATCTTTCAAGGAATAATTTGCATAGCTACGTTTCCTGTATTAGGATGTTATTTACTAGCGGTGCTACCCGAAACCAGTATTGCCCGGGTAGCTGCAGATTGTGATAGCCTGCATTGAAATAAGCAAATCGCCTGCTAATGCAAGTTTATGTAGATTAAACAATTTTAAGTATGAAATCAGTATTCGATAAAACCACGAGAGAAGAGTTAATTTCCAGGATCAATCAGCTCAATGAAGAAAGCAAGGCTCAATGGGGGAAAATGAACGTTTATCAAATGGTGAAACATTGCTCGTTATGGGAAGAAATGTTACTTGGTATAAAGCAATACCGGCAATCTCTTTTAGGGCGTTTGTTTGGAAAAGTAGCCTTGAGAAATTTGCTGAAAGACGAGCCTATGAAACCCAATTTGCCTACAGTGCCATCTTTTAAGATGAGCGGCAATGGTGACGTAGCCGATGCGAAGGCCGAATGGATCAGGCTCATTAATCAACATCAGCAACAGGAATGTAAAGGAATGGTCCACCCTTTTTTTGGCCAACTGACGGCGGATCAGGCAGGACGTATTGCTTATAAGCACATCGATCATCATCTCAGGCAATTTAGTTGTTAAGTTTATAATGTAAACTCAGCCCGGTCGGAAGTGTCACTGTTGAGCAGCAACAGCAACAGTAATTTCATTTACCACCTATCTCTTACTAAACTGCTGCAATGCATTTGCTTTAGTGCATGGCTGCTTACAAAAACCTGGCATCAATTGGCTGGGAAATCTATTTCCTAAACTCCAAATTCTGTATGGTATTCAGTAATTTCATGCGTTCTTTTAAAACATAGTTTATGCCTTTAGATATAATTAATGGCGTACAACTTTATTGGGAATTTTCCGGATCGCAGGGAGATCCCAATCTGTTGTTATATAAGAAGTGTTCCTGGAAATTATAACTAAAGAGGGACCAGTTATATTTATCATTAACATGCTTACAATTCCTATCCTTTTGATTCTTTACCCCCTTCTGAACAATCCATAAAAATTATCTTAATGTAATGAAAAGTGTACTGGATCAGTTTTCAATGTTAAAGAAATAATTCCGGTCTTTCTTTCTTAGTATTTTGCTGTTGTATTCTAATGTATAAGATTGAATCAGGAAATTCTTTGTCTTTCGTAAAAATCCAGTTTTGCTTTCATTTCGTTTAGATTATTGTGTGCTTCCATTCTAAGCTCCAGGAATTCCATGATTACTTCGCCAAAGAGCTTCAAAGATTTCTGTTGATCTGTGTTGAAGTATCTCTTGTTCTTATCTATTAGACAAAAGGTTCCCAGGTTAAAGCCATCGCGTGTGCGCAAAGGGACAGCCGCATAAAACTGGAGTCCGAAAGAACCGGCAACCAAAGGGTTGGCCAGTGTCCTGGGATCATTACGGGCGTCTTCCACCAGGTAAATATCATCACTCAAAATGGCCGATGCACAAAGGCCTGGATCTCTTCCTATCTCGTTCACTTCCAGCCCATATTTTGACTTAAACCAGATACGATCCGTATCAACAAGCGTTACGATGGCGATGGGCAGGTTAAATTGATTTGCTGCCAGTTGGGTCAGTTTGTCCAGGGAACCATCTGCTGGTGTATCAAGCAAATTATACCTATATAGTGCTTTTATTCTTGCTTGTTCCTTAGTATCTGTCATGATTTCGAATTACTGATTGAAGTAGGAAAGGGAGTGAGAAGGGGACAAAGTATTGAAGGTATGACAATAATTATTCCAGTTTCGGAAAAATGGAAGTTAGCCCATTCATTTTCTGTTTAAAAATGAATAGGCTACTACCTGGAAGACTCAGTATGCTGCCATAAGAAGTTCTGACCTTCTGCTTAATCTTAAGCAGAAATGAAAACAGGCAGACTTTTTTGACAGGCAGCTAAGCCCGGCAGTTAGCATGGTAATTTGTATAATGTTAAACCTTAAGATGTTGAAACTTACTCTTTGCACGTTTTCTATAAAGGATCCTTAAAAAGGAAGGTAATACGATCAAAAGCAATGGAAGCGCCGTAATAAAACCTCCAATCACTGCTATAGCCAATGGCTGATGCAATTCTGCCCCGGTGCCAATGCCTAATGCCAAAGGCATGAGGGCAATGATGGCTCCTAATGCTGTCATCAACTTGGGCCGTAGCCGGGTAGAAATCGCATAAACCACGGAATCATCTACATTGTTGCTTTCCATTAGTGATTCCCTGAATTGCAGGAAGGTAAAAATGGCATTCTCTCCAATGATTCCAACGATCATGATCAAACCAGTATAACTTCCGACGTTTAGTGGCGTGTTGGTAAAGTATAATGCCAGGTAACTACCTGAAATACCAAAAACTGCAAGCAACAATATCAGGATGGCAACGAAGAAATCCTTGAACAGGAATAAGATCACGCCAAAGACGAGCAGGCTGGAAGTGACCAGGATCAAGAGTAATTCATGAAAGGATTGCTGTTGTTGCGCATAGGCACCACCATACTCTATATGATAACCCTGGGGCAATACCATATTGGCAGATACTTTGGCCTTGATCTCTTTCATGGTGCTTCCCAGGTCACGGTTTTCCAAACGGCCGGTAACCACCCCCATGGATTGCAGGTTTTCTCTTTGTATCTCTGCATCACCACTATTCACCTGAACAGTTGCCAGCGATGTAATGGGCATGAGCCTGCCTGAGGGTAGAAATACCTGCAGGTGTTTGATACCTTCCACGCTTTGCGTATGTGTTCCAGGGTACACCAATCTTACCGGGGAGAGTTGTTGCCTTTCCAGTATGGCGCCTGCCTGTGTTCCCTGCAATCCCAATTGCACCTGTGTCTGCAGTGCCTGGGGAGTTAGCCCATACTGGGCCAACACTGCAGTGTTGGGAATAATACTTACCGAAGGTCCGGAGATCACGATGCCGTTGAATACATCGGCAGCACCATCCACTTTTTCCACCAGGCTGCCTACCTGTTCTGAATATTGTTGCAGTTGTTTTACATTGTCTCCATATATTTTTATTTCAATGGGCTGAACAGATTCCATAAGGTCGCCAAGCATATCACCAATTACCTGCCCGAAGTCAATCTGCAGGGCAGGTTGGGAGCTTTCTATTTGTTTGCGGATATCAGCGATCACTTCTTCTGAAGAACGGCTTCTTTTCTTTTTTAACTGTATCAGGTAATCGCCATCATTGGGCTCTGTGATAAAAAAACCCATCTGGGTGCCTGTTCTTCGTGAAAAGGCTTCCACCTCCGGCACTTTATTGATAGTTTTCTCCACCTGGAGTAACATGCGGTCTGTTTCTTCCAGCGACGTGCCTGGTGGTGATTTGTAGTCCAGAACAATACTTCCCTCGTCCATTTCGGGCAGGAAACCTGTTTCCAGGCGTGGCAAAACAAACCAGATGGAAAATGCCAGGACCGCAATGATCACTAAGCTAACATAAGGCTTATGAATAAAAAAGCCCACCCATTTTTGTTGTTTGACCTCATGGGTTTTTACATCTTTAGCGTTTGTAACATCCTTTGGCTTTTCCTTTGTCAGAAAAAGGTATATCACCGGCAGGCAGATCCAGGTGACAAAAAAGGAACAGACCAATGCAATGATCATGGTATTGGTCATTACCTTGAAATAAGCACCAGCCACACCGCTCATTAATTCGAAAGGAATAAAGATCACAATAGTGCTTAATGAAGATCCGATCATAGCTGGCAGCAAATAATGAATGGCCTTTTGCACTACACTTGTGGAGGGTTCGTCGGGGTGTTCTTCATGTGAACGGTGTATCTGCTCTACCACCACAATGGCATCATCTATAATCAGTCCAATAGCTGCGGCAATGGCGCCCAGGGTCATAATATTCAGCGTATAGCCTACAGCATAGATCACAATCAGTGAAAGACAAATGGTTACAGGTATGGTAATTAAAATAGTGGCACTTGCCTTCAAAGAACGAAGGAAGATGATGGCAACAATAATGGCCAGCACCAGGCCAATCCAAAGACTGTCGGTAACACTTTTCACGGAATCATGCACAAAGTCTGCCTGTACATAGTATGGTTTGATGGTTACACCATTGGGAAGGATCTTTTTCAATTCCTCCACTTTCTGGTCCATCTCACGTGAAATATCTATGAGATTGGTATTGGGCTGTTTGATCACCGCTACCAACACGCCAGGTTTTCCATTGGCGTTGATCTTGGTGTATTCCACCCCTTCCGAGATCTTTACAGTTGCAATGTCCTGCAGCAAAACAATTCGTTTGCCATTGTTTGATACTACCAGTTTTTGCAGTTCTTCCAAAGAATGCACCGTGGCATCTGTAACCGTCAGGTAGAGCAGGCGGTAATCCGTCAGGTATCCATTTGACTGAATGAAATTGGTTTGTGTAAGCGTATTGGTTAAAGCTTCCGGCGTTATGCCCAGGGTGCTCATTTTTTGCGCATCAAGCATCAACCAGTATTCTTTTTGTTTTCCACCACTGATGCGTACCTCGGCCACACCGGGAACCTGGGATAAAAATGGTTTGATGGTGTACAATGCCAGTTGCCGCATATCTATGGGCGTATGGCTATTGCTGTTTGTTTCCAGGGTGTACCCGATCACAGGCAGGATAGAAGGGTTCATTTTTTCCACCGTGATCTGTACATCGGGTGGAAGACTGTTCCGGATCTGGGCAATCCTTGATTCGATACGTTGCTGGCCGAGGTCCACATTGGCATTCCAGCTCATGAATGCAGATATCTCGCAACTTCCACGGCTGGTAGTGCTGCGCACATCTTCCAGTTCCGGCACCTGCTTGATGGCATTTTCCAGTGGCTGTGTAACGGTAACCATCATCTTGTTTACCGGCTGGAGTCCTGCATCTACAATGATCTTGATCTTGGGAAAGGTTATTTCAGGAAAGAGGGAGGTTTGCAGTTTGCCATAAACGAAAGCACCACCCATAATAATGAGTACAATTATGACAGTAAGGGGGTTCTTGTAGGATATAAAAAAGTTTCTCATTCCTGGCTTTTAACGATTTTAACCCTGGCAGTATCTGCCAATCCATAATTCCCTGTGAGTAATATCTTATCTCCGGTTTGAAACTGTGGCCTCAGGATCTCCACCCTGTCAGCAGTTTCCATTCCTTTAATGATGGGAACCTTTACGGCTGTTACAGAGTCGATCATTTTCATTACCCAAAAATTTGATTGGGCTTCATCGGTGAGCACAGCCTGTTTTGGCAGGGAAGGAGTATTGTTCTTTTGTGCCTTTATAATGCGCACTTTGGCTATAAGGTTTTGCGGCAAGGGCTTTGACTGGTTTACTCTTATTAACACCTGTTGTGTTTGAGATGCTGAATCCACATTGGGAAGGATGGAGTTGACAACACCATTCACATGTGTCCCATCGGGTAGGTTCAGTTCCAGTTGTTTGCCTTTGGTCACATATTGTCTCAGTTCATAGGGCAGGTTTAAAACAAATCCAAAGCTCCTGGAATCCGTCAGTACAGCCAGTTGTTCGCCGTCCTGGACATAATCTCCTGGCTGATGATTCAATTCCTGTATGTACCCGCTTGCAGCAGCTTTAATGCTGATCAGGCCATTAAAATGGAAAGAGGGGTCGAGGTCATTAATGGTATTCCCCAATGCTTTGGATTCTTTGGTTTGCAAGGTAAAAGCCTGTTGCCCGGCATGTACCATTTCCCCCAAATGAACTTTCACAGATTTCAGGTACCCATTGGCAGATGCTTTAATAAAATTGCTTTGAAGGAAGGAGGAAGTGGCATTGAGGTCAACGTAGTCATTGAGTGTTTGCATATGAATGGTGGTAACTGTAACAGGTATCTGCACAGTTTCAGGCGCCACTGCTTCATCGCTAGTATCTGCTTTATCCTTACAGGAAACAAAAAACAGAAGAATGGTAGCCAGGTATATATTTATTCTTTGCATACTATCAATTTAAGGTTTCACATTCCAGTAATTGACCTGGTTCAGGATCTTCAGGCGGTTGATATTATTTTGTGTCAGCAGGTTTTGCGCCTGCAGGTAATTATTTATGGCCGTTACATAATCTTTCATTGTGATATCTCCTGTTTGCAAAAGTTTTCCATTGGCTACAATAAGCGTATGTGCATAGCCGATCTGCTTATTTATTTTTTCAACCATAAGATCAATGGAAAGCAATTGCTGTTTTAATTGCAGTAACTGCATATTGTGCTGGTTCACATAGAACTCCCTGTTACTTTGCCTTGTTCTTTCCTGTATATCAATGCGTGCCAGCTTCATTTGCTTTTGTCGTCCATCATAAATGGGAATAGTAACACTTACACCGGCACTCAAACCGAAGTTTTTATAGGGTGTGTTTTGTAAGCTTGAATTGTATCCGGCATCTGTATAGGCACCTATCCTGGGCTTGTACTCAAAATTGACCAGGTCTTTTTCATTAGCCAATCGAAGGCTATCTGTAATAAAACGGCTATAAAAAACTGTGTTGTAAAAATCCATTCCCAATGAGTCCGTCAAGGCCGGCTTTTCAATTCTTTCTATGGTTGTATCT
Organism: Flavisolibacter ginsengisoli DSM 18119; assembly: GCF_900129295.1. Taxonomy (GTDB): domain Bacteria; phylum Bacteroidota; class Bacteroidia; order Chitinophagales; family Chitinophagaceae; genus Flavisolibacter; species Flavisolibacter ginsengisoli. Next base: position 195,473 of record NZ_FQUU01000002.1, on the reverse strand, counting down.
ACCAGTCCTGACAGGTAATTCAGGGTAAGGAAATCATTGTTGTATTGAATTTGTGCCTGCAGCCAGGTCAGTTCCTGTTGCTGCATGGTTACATAGAATGTCAGGTAATCCGTTTGTTTGTAAACGTTTGCCTGGGTCAGTTTCTTTAGTGCCTGTTCTTCTCTCTGCATCAGGTCATACACTTCCCGGTTAAAATCCATGGCTAAGAGGTCTCCATAGGCAGCAATATATTGCTCTGTAATGGTTCTTGCGAGGTCCTGTTGCGATAAGGCAATGGTATCCAACAGGGATCTGCGCTGCAGGGCAATGGTCCTGTATTGTGCGCTGATCTGTCCGCGGGATAAATAATTGCGGCTGGCCTGTATCAGGCCGGAGATGTTGGCCCTGTTGGTAATGGCTTCATCATACCCCCAGCCATTAATGATGGGAGCATAACTGTTGTTGCTCAGGAAATTGACTTGTGGCCCAAGGGAGGCTTTTAATAACTGGCTGTCAATTTGTAATGAAAGTACCTGGTTTTGAAAATCTTTCAGCCCAGGGCTGTTTTGTTTGGCATTTTGCAGGAAATAATCCAGCGTATGGGTCTGTGCATAGCCTGCCTTGAAAAGTATGATCAATAGTAAAATACAACAAAACCTCATTCTTTCTTTCGTTAATTATAAGGCAATCCCTGTTCTGTAATAGTTATAAATTTTCTAGTTTAAAATTATCTATTGATCATTTTAAACAGCCTGCACAATTAATTCTTTCGCGACCCATTGTTATTCCATCATTTGATAATTCAATTATTATTCCATGGATTCATGCTTTACACCAATTCATTTTACATCCTCTATTAATCTAAGGCACCGGGATTCTATAAACTTAGCCACGGAACCCTAATATATTCTAAAGTGACCGCTTTATGTTACCAGCCATTAATCTGTAGGACCATTTATACCCCCGGGAATTTCATCTTTTTCTTTTTTAAATTCCAGTTTTCCAAATTTCCATGTGAAATTGACACCAAAAGACCTGAAGGGAATCTTCCGATTACTGTTTAATGAAAAATTGGGCCCTTTTACTTCAGTTTGTTGATTAACATATTCATTAAAAGGATTAGTAGCTGTAAGAGCCAGGCTACCTTTTTTATTCCAGAATTGTTTGCGAAATGCAAAACTATAAGTAACAAAAGAAGGATAACGGCCCTGCACCTCATTGCGGGGGGAATTGAAATTTCCAAAAAACTCTCCCACCCATCTGGTATTGAACTGGTAAGTTAGGTTGATATTCATCCGGTAATTAAAGCTGTATGCATCAAAACCTGGCTGAAGTACATTAATAATATGTCTGTGAAAAAAGAACAGGTTGCTCCTGAATGTGAATTTATTGGAGTAATGAATGTCCCCAAACAAATTAAGTCCTGTATTTTTTTCCATACCAATGTTCTCTCTTGAACTGACAGAGACATTGGAAAAAGTGGAATCTCCAATAACCAGGACAGGATAATACATAATATAAGGCTGTATATCATGATTATTGGCCCTGTAAAACAAATTGGCCATGAAAGATCCTACAGATCCAAGGTCAAGGGCATATCCCAACTCATACCGGTTGCCGATCTCAGGTTTTAAATATGGGTTGCCTGCAGTAATGTTTTTTGGATCAGCCGTATTGATAAAAGGGTTGAGGTCACCATAATCAGGTCTTTCTATTCTTTTTGAATAACTGAGTTTTAATGTGTGCCTATCACCTATTTTTTTAGAAAAGTATATGGATGGAACCAGTGTGTTGTATCCAGGAGTTGGGATTTGCCGTTGTGCATTAGAATAAAATGAGTTGATTTCCGTCCTTTCATAACGGGCTCCCATCTTGGCATCGAATAGCGATCCAACGGGTAATTTTATTTCAGAGTAGAATGCATAAACTTTTTGATGGTAATCAAGGTTGTTCGATAAAGCCTTGTTTCGAGTATAGGATTTTAAGTTTGGAACCAGGCTCCAAATATCGGCCTGGCTGGAAATATCCAATAAACTGAATTTGCCTCCCAGTCCCAATTGAATTTCCTTTTGTAATGGTTGTGTATAATTCACTTCCAACTCAGTTTCAGTTTCCTTTCCAGGGTTTCTATTGTTAATGCCATAATATAAAGAATCCATAGGCAAAAGCAATTGATTGTTTCCAGCTGTTGATGTGCTGTTATTAAGGCTGGATGTGATGGAAACTTCTAATTCCTGGTCCTCTTTGTCAAACGTTCTTTTATAATTGAAACCAGCATCTATATTATGGGCTTTATAAAAGTTTGAGGTATTGCTTAAAGAATTTACATCAGAAAGCAATGACTGGTCAGCAGACCAGTTCTTTTGATGTTGGAAAACAGTGCCATTACCAGTATAGCCAAATTGGTTATAGCTAACAGAACCAGAATAATTATTTTTCTCTTTTACCGTCCAATCGAAGCCCAATCCAGTTTGAATTGCCTGCCTTCTAAAACGGCTTGAACCATCTTGTTGGTATAAGGTCGATGTATGTTGAATTGAATCCGATGAATTGCGGTTGGATGTATAAGGGGTGGTTGCATAAGGCCTGATATTTCCACTTACATACGCATGAAATCCAAAGTCGTTTTTGCGGGCATTGAAATTAAAAGACCCATTATCAGTGCGGGAGCCACTGGCTAGTGAAATAGTACTATTTGTGCCATGGGCCGTATTCTTTTTTAAAATAATATTAATTATACCTCCTAACCCTTGTGCATCATACCGGGCGCCAGGATTTGTAATGACCTCAATGCTTTTTATCTGGCTGGCCGGTATGCTTTGCAACACGTCAGCTATGTTACTGCCAAACATTGAAGATGGCTTGCCGTTGATCAGGAAACGAATGCCTGAGCTGCCGGATAGCTCTACATTGCCATTCACATCTACGGAAACCATGGGAACTTTTCTTAAAATATCCGTTGCGACACCCGATTGGGAGGTAATATCCTTCTCTGCATTATAGACCATTTTGTCGATCTTGTTCTCTACCAATCTTCCGTGGGCCACTACGGTGATATTCTGAAGTGAGACGGATTTTTTGGTTAAGGAAATATTTTTAAGATCGATGATACTGTTTTTTGTTATTTCGATTGTAGGAATATTAAAAGAATTATATCCTATGGATTCTACCATTAATCGATAATTACCCGCAGGAATATCGTTAAGGGTAAATAATCCCGCGTTGTCAGAAGTGGAACCCGAAAAAGGCAATTGGCTTGCAGAAGTATAAATAGTAATAGTAGCATATTCAAGCGGTAAATGCGACGCTGAATCTATGATCTTTCCTGAAAGTATAGCATTGCCAGCTTTTTTAGACTGAGCGTAAACTGGGTGCAAAAACAATAAAATCAAAAAAAACAGTATAAAGGGTCTTTTCACAATTCTTATTTAAAAGGGCCAAAATTAGTAGTCAATTCTGTGCGAAATCTGATGAGGCAAAAGTTTTGTCGCAACCGCATTTTATCATCACAGATAACTAAAATGCCTTCAGCATGCTGAAGGCATTAACAGGGTAGGGAGTAAATACAGGCATTAATTTCTCTCTACCTATTCAAAAGACATACCCACTAAGTGTTAATAGGGATCAATAGCTCAAATCTGGAGGAAATCTGAAGTGGGGAAGAAAATATTCATATTTTTTATAAAAGTGAGTTTTTAATTATTATCATATGGTCGCTGTGCTATCGACGGGGTTCCAGATAGCTATACCGCTCGTGTTATTTTCTTGCATGATACAAAAGGTTTGAAACAGATGCCGCCATTAATGAATAACAAAATGAAATAGCTCTTTCGGGGTATGAAGAAGGACATATAAAACCTAATATCTGGATACTATCGGGGTTTTAAGATAGTGATTTCATTTCCGGTAATCAGTCGCACTATAAAATGAATAATGGAAAAAAACAGGAATGGCAAATTGAAGGCTTGCACTACAAGAATGCGCATAGTTTTTATCTGTCCTGCGAAAAATCAAAGGATGTTCCCAATACCTTGTATTTGATTGAAAAGTCAAAATTGGTTGCTAAATCAAATAAATGATTATTTAACATAGATATTTAGTTAAGATTAGAAAGTTTGCTGAAGTAAAGTGGAAATCTTCAGGATTTCACCAGATTGCTAACAGAGATTAGCAGGTAAATAAATTTTATGAAAGCAAAAATCATTTTATTGTTAGGTTCAGTTGTAGGATTTTCCTGTGCTTTACATGCCCAGGATGTAAAGAGCTCTGAAGTGCCGGTAGTTGTAAAAAGTGCTCTTCTACATAAATACCCGAATGCAACTAAAGTAAGTTGGGAAAAAGAAAAAGGAAATTATGAAGCGAATTGGGGCGGAAAAGGAGGAGAAGATAATTCTGTTCAGTTCAACGCTGCCGGAGAATTCATTGAAATTGTAAATGCCATTCCCGTAAGCCATTTGCCTAAGAATGCAGTTAGTTATATTAAATCGCATTATAAGGGTGCCCGGATATCAGAAGCGGGTAAAATTACAGATGCAAAAGGCAAGATATCCTACGAGGCTGAGGTGAAGAGGAAAGACCTGGTATTTGATGAGCAAGGTAATTTTATTAAAGCGGAAGATTAAGCACCCGGTTCATTGCATATTTTTACGGACCGCATAGCCTGTGGTCTTGTAAAATATCTGCACTTGTCAGAAAAAATGCGGGATATTTTGCAGCTTTGGAAACAGGTGTTGATCAATTCATGTATAATTACTCGAAGATTTCTTTACATTTCAATATTGGTCAAAACCAGTGATTATAGATTATTGTTTTGCTAGAATTGTAAATGAAATCATTGCTGAATAAAGGAATCGTGCGGTGCTGAGGCATGCCAAAATCATTATAAATCCTTGAAATGAAAATCTTGATCGTTGAGGATGAAAAGGAATTATCACAGAGCATCTGTGCTTACCTGAATAATGAGCAATATTTTTGTGAATCGGCTTATGATTATCATGCGGCCCTTGAAAAGATTCTGCTTTATGATTATGCCTGCGTGATACTGGATATCTCTCTTCCCGGAGGTAATGGAATGGATTTATTAAAGCAACTGCGGTCTATAGATAAAATGGATGGAGTGATCATTGTATCAGCGCGAAATTCAATTGATGACAAGGTAAAGGGCTTGTTGGCAGGAGCGGATGATTACCTGACTAAGCCTTTTCACTTGCCAGAATTGGCTGCACGGGTTTCAGCCATTATTCGTCGTAAATCTTTTGATGGTAAAAACCTCGTGCGTTTTGATAACATTGAACTTGACCTGCATGAGAAGGTTTTGAAAGTCAATAATATACCAGTGGAACTTACAAAAAAAGAATATGAACTCCTATTATATTTTATAAGCAATAAAAACCGGGTAGTTGCTAAAAATGCTATAGCTATTCATTTGTGGGGTGATAGTTTTGATATTTCAGATAACTATGATTTCATCTATACTCATATTAAAAACCTACGGAGAAAGCTTGTTCAGTCAGGTGCTTTGGATTATATAAAGTCAGTCTATGGCATGGGATATAAATTTTCAATGTCGTGAAGCTGTTTACACGATATAACCGCGCCAATTTGATCGCGAATATTATTATTTTCCTGATCGCCAGCGTGGCCTTTTACTTTGCACTCCGTTTTATACTTATCAAACAGATCGATGAGGATCTTGAAATTGAACATGATGAAATTGTAGAGTATGTACAAAAACATGATCAGTTACCTGAAAGTTTTTCTGTTTCAGACCAGGTAATTTTATTTACCCCTGTTAAACAGGAAGTACATCCGGGGTATTCCTGGGCTGCTCTACAACAAAAGAATGAGGAAGAACCTGAAGAATTCAGGCGATTCTTGTTTCAAGTAAAAGCAGGGGGTAAAAGTTATAAGGCTGAGATTTCCAAGTCCTTTGAGGGGTCCAATAGCCTAATGCGTTCCATATTATTCATTACGGTGAGCGCTATTTTTGTCATTTTAATCGTATCTGTTATTCTTAACCGCTATTTATTAAAGAAGCTTTGGAAACCATTTTATGTCACACTTGAAGCCGTGAGAAATTTTCATATCGGAAAGGGAGATCTCATGATGCTGCCATCGACATATATTGAAGAGTTTCAGCTTATGAATGAAACCCTTAAAGAAGTTACCCAGAGTTCCCGTGTTGAATATTTATCACTAAAAACGTTTAGTGAAAATGCTTCCCACGAAATACAAACGCCCATTGCCGTGATACGTTCAAAACTGGACTTGCTGATACAGGACGAGCAACTCACGCAGGGTCAGGGTACCCTGGTGCAAAGTGCCTACAATGCGATAGATAAACTTAGCCGTTTGAACCGTTCTCTGTTATTATTGGCCAAAATAGAAAACCACCAATTTGATAACAGGGGGGAAGTATTACTGTATGATAAAGTGAAAGAAAAAATTCTTGATTTCAAGGAATTGTGGCAATCCAGGTCTATTACTGTTGATATTTCTTTGAAAGAAAGCATTGTTCAAATGAACCCGGAACTGGCAGATATTTTACTAAATAATTTATTCAGCAATGCGACGGGACATAATTACAATGGGGGAAACATCAGTGTGAACCTTGCTCCCGGATCATTAACTATCAGCAATACCAGCAAAGAAGCAATGCTTGATCCTAAAAAACTATTTCAACGATTTTATAGGCCTTCTTTTGATAACCATCATAATGGCCTTGGACTATCCATTATTAAGCAAATAGCTGAAGTTTCAGGTATAACTATAGACTACAGGTATATTAATCAACATCATCATTTTAACGTAAAATGGAATAGTAACCAGGGATGATTCCTGGTATTTTGCCTTTTTATTGAAAAGTTTTGAGGATTGGTAGGCATTGACAAAGTCTCATTACGTAAGCACAATGGTTATGACAATATGTTTTAATATTGTCTGTCCTATAGAAGTATTGGATACAATTTTAGTAATCATTGCGACCCACGAAGGCTCTTCGCAACAAGGCCATGACAAGTGTAAACAAGGCAGAACCTATTATGGCCCATACAATGGGGAATGGTCTTCCTTCTATGGATATTTCCCATATTTTGGGTAAGGCAAATTTGGCGGCAATCCAAAGACCGATATAAGCACCTATAAAACCAACCACAATAGAAACAAGGCAACCACCAAGGTCGTAGCCAGCTAAAGATTGTCCAATAGCGCCACAAACGGCGGCTATGATCAGTAAAATAAGGAAGCCAAATAGTGTCATGGAATAAATTTAATTAAAAAAGCTCATGTTTGGCAGTTAAGCTTGCTGCTATTATAGTAAGCAGGTATAAAATGATCAGCTTTGCCGGAAAGTATTTTCACTATTCACAATCATGGTTTTCAATGTTCGTGGTCAGGGTTTTGACAGTTAACAGAATTTACTTTTAATCCAAAACCTGTTCATGAAAAAGTTAGTTTTAATAAGCTGCCTGCTGGTTGTAATAGCTATTTTGGCTTGCACCCAGGGCAACAAAAATAAGATAGCCACTGCTTATGGCAACTTCACTGAAGATTCAATCAAGAAGCTGGCACATGCCTTTTTTCAACCAATACCGGCTGTGGCTGACAACCAGGACAACGCAGTAACTGACGATAAAGTACAACTGGGAAAGATGCTTTATTATGATACGCGGCTTTCAGCCAAAGGCAATAAAAGCTGCAACTCATGCCACGACCTGCAAAGCTTTGGAGTGGATAACCAGCGCACCTCTATTGGAGATAATGGTAAAAAAGGCAATAGGAATTCACCAACTGTTTTCAATGCAGCATTGCATAACATGCAGTTCTGGGATGGCAGGGCTAAAAATGTTGAGGAGCAGGCTGGTATGCCTATTTTGAATTCGATTGAAATGGGCATTCCTCATAAAGGAATGTTGGTGCAACGACTTGCTAAAGTAGACAGGTATAAAGAGCTGTTTGCTACTGCCTTTCCGGGAGAAAAAGCACCGTTGAACTATACCAATTTAGAAAAAGCTATAGCAGCTTTTGAGCGTACACTTCTCACCCCTTCCAGGTTTGATAAGTATATGCAAGGTGAAACTGCAGCCCTTACAATGGAGGAAAAAGCAGGGCTTGTTACTTTTATTAAGTCAGGGTGTACCAACTGTCATAACGGTGTAGGGATAGGAGGGGCACAAATGCAACGCTTTGGCCTGGTAACCGATTACCGGACACTTACCGGAAGCAAGGTAAATGACGAAGGCAGAATGGCTGTTACCCATAAGGTTTCCGATAAAGACGTATTCAAGGTGCCGGGATTAAGAAATGTCATTGGAACTTATCCCTATTTTCATGATGGCAGCATTGTGCAACTGGATTCTGCGGTAAAGATCATGGGGAAAGTTCAGTTAAATAAACAGCTCAAAACTGAGGAGGTAAATAGTATCATAGCATTTTTAAGTAGTCTTACTGGTGACATAAAGCCAAGTGCAAAAAATATTCCCAAAGACCTGGTGCAGGATTAAGAGGGGCAGATTGAGGTTTAATGAGAATAGTTTTTTGATTTGCCATTCGAAACCCAGGAAATTTTATAATAGTTTCAGTACAGTATTCCTATACAATTTTCCGATAGGAATTTCTGTTTTGTTGATCTCAATGATCTCATTGGTGAAGGTGCTGATATGGTGAATAGCAACGATGAAGGAGCGGTGGGTGCGGATGAATCTTTTCTCAGGTAACATAGTTTCTACAGATGACAGTGATTGTTTGGTGATAATGGTGGTGTTGGTTGTATACACTTTTACATAGTCTTTCATGCTTTCAATGTATAATATATCATTAAGTAAAACCTTTACCATTTTCCGGTCGGCACGGAAGTACACGAAAGATTCAGTTCTTTTTTCTTCCAAAGGTTGAAATTTTTCTTCGGTATCTATGGTGGGTTGTTTAGGAAAGGCCTTGTTGACCGCTTTGATAAACCTGTCAAACCGGATAGGTTTCATGAGGTAATCTGCAATGTCAAGTTCATACCCTTCCACGGCATATTCTGCAAAGGCCGTAGTAAATATTATTTTGGGAGGAGTGTTTAATGTTCTTAGAAAATCAATCCCATTGAGCTGGGGCATCCTGATATCCAGGAATAGCAAGTCTATGTCCTGCTGCTGCAGCATTCCTATTGCCTGTATGGCATTACTGCATTCCCCGGTTAGCTGCAGCATGGGTAGCTGTTCTACATATCGCTTCAGCACTTCACGGGCTGGTGGTTCATCATCAATAATTAAACATTTAATAGCCATGGTTTTATCAGGCATTCGCTGCCATTAATATTGGTTCCTGCGAAAGGATGTTAAGATCTTTTCTTTTTTCTAGTTCCAGTTTAAGGTTCACTATAAATACTTCTTCTTCATTGTTGATCACTAATTCATATTTGCCGGGGTACAAAAGTTCGAGCCTCCTGCGGACATTATCTATTCCAATGCCAGTGGCGTGTAATACATTGGTTGTTGCAGGCTTGCTGTTCAAAAGATGCATTGTCATATGATTTTCATCTAAAAGCACAGTAAAGCTAAGCCATGGATGCTCCAGCATATTGCTGAGGCCATGTTTGAAACAATTTTCAACAAAGGGAATGATCAATAGCGGTGATATAAATGTGTTGCGCGTTTCATCGCCTGGCAATTCTATATGCAGGTCCAGTTGGTTGCCATAGCGAATACGTTCCAGGTTGATATATTCCCTGATCATAATCAGTTCTTTACTGAGTGGCACAAGGGGTTGATTGCATTCATACAACATATAGCGGATGATATCGGATAAACCCATAACCAGCCTGGAAGCAATGGCAGAAGTATCCTGAGTATAAGAGTAAATGTTATTGAGTGTATTGAAAAGAAAGTGTGGATGCACTTGTGCTTTCAGCACTTGCAGTTGCGATTGAATGTTTTCTTTTTGCAATTGCAGGTTTCGTTGTCCTTCTGTATACCAGTGTTTCATTAATTTGATAGCTGCCGCCATTCCCCCGATTGAAATGCCACCACGCAATCCTGCCATTAAGGAATAGAAAAATATATTGGAACCAGGCAGGGGATGTGATGGAACTATAGCAGATTGGGATAAGAAAAAGATGCGTACGGGATCAATAATATAAATGGCGGTAATCCCAGACAATGCGGCTGTAGCAAAACCGAGAATGATTATCCAAATGGCCGACAAAATATATTTATGGCGAACTATGTAAAAAGGAATTACGAAATACATTAATGAGTAGGATAGAAAAATATGAGCCGGCATGAAGAGGATCGAATCAATAAATGAGGTTGGTATTCTTTTCAGGAAACTGACCTCCGGCATATGAACGAAGCTATATATAATGGTTTGAAATATGCACCAGGCCGCCCAAAAGCTTAGGTGCCTTTGTATCCTGTATTTCGGTTCATTGGAAAAGATAAAAGGATGCTCAGTCATAATGATCCACTCCTTTAAAGTTACCATTACTGTATGGATAAGTTACAACCGTAGGTGTAATAATAGAGGTATTAACAGGTTTTGTCGACTAAAGAGCTTTTTCGACGATTGACAATGCCGCCATTCATCAAATAGAAGCAGGCATTATTTGGAATGATCAATGGCTTTTGAATGCGTTGGCAACCAGTAACCTGTTTTCACCAGGTGATTGCTTGGTATTCCATGCCGCAACAGATGCCTCCAGGATCTTTCTTAGGCCCATTAGTGTCTTTCTTTTTTTAATATTGATCCTGATGCCAACCAGTTTTTCTTTATAGATAACCTGGTTGTCATTATTGTAGAAATAGATAATAGAATTCAAGGGTGTTTTGATATTGGATTCTACCACCCAGTAGCCATTAGGAGAAATCCATTTAGGAGTGAATATTTTCTCTTCCTGTGCAGCACAGTTCATTGAAAAGGCAATTAACATGGAGGTGCAAACTAATATGAAGGTATACTTTCTCATGATCCCTGATTTTATTGGTTAAGTGACCGTTTGCTGTAAAACTAAAATTGATACAAGCTGAAAAAATGGATAATAGATGAGGGTAGATGATGCGCAAACAGATATAGGGAAAATGATGATGAGAGGATCCGAGGGTAGTTGAAAGCACCTGGTCTACAATACCTGAGCAATGTTAGTATTCGTACGTTGTTTGCACCTCCAGGCCTAAATTGTTTAATACAGTACCTGTTCATCGGTGTAGTAAGTATTTAGCATTCCTCTATCAGCCACCCTTATTTTAGCACCTGTGGGACTTTTTTCTTTTTTCTTTGTATGAATATCGAGGAAGTCTCTTACTTCTCCATGGATCAAATCCGGATGGCTATTATAAATTTTGGTGGTTGCTTTTTTCAACACCTTTTTAATATTCTTTGCGAGCTCATTAATCTTTTCATCTGGGATAGCCTCAGCTTTTGAAAAAGGAGAAATACCGGTTTGCCAGAGTATTTCGTCCGAATAAGCATTGCCGATTCCACGTATAACATTCTGATCAAGTAAAACATTTTTAATAGCAGCCTTCCTGTTCAATGCTTTTTTTAAAAAACTGTAATTCAATTTTGGATCAAGTGCGTCTATCCCTTCCTTATCTTCAGGATCGAGCTTTATGAATGCCGCTTTGAAACGATCGGTGAGGGCCAGGTTAGTTCCCCCATTAAAATAAAATTCCACCTTAGTTGATTTTCTTTCATTTTGTTCCTGGAAAGGTATCAGATCACCTGTAAGCATAAGGTGAAGTCCAAGGACCTTGCCATTAGAAAATAGAAAACGCATTTCTTTCCCGGACCTGTATACGTCTTTTAGCTTTTGTCCTTCCAGGGCTTTGGAAAGGTCCTTTTGTGAATCCTTAATGTTTTTGTTATTGACCAGTTTGATCCTGGATAAGGTCTTTCCGCCAAACATTTTTTTAAGGTTCCTGGTAAAGACTTCTATATCGGGTAATTCTGGCATTTTTAGATTATAATCCCTTTATTAGTTCAAAGGCCGTTCCCTTTGTTTAACAGGGGCCTAAAAAGAGTTTCACCAATTATGAACATATTAATGCACATTCAAATGAGTTTTTCTTTTAACCGTTGAGCCTGTTTTATGAAGTCATAAAGGTTGTTCTCTTTATTGACCTGGGTTGAAAACAATAGGTATAAATTCTATGCATTAAGTAGAACTACGGATTTCATCCACCGCCCCATACACCAGGTATGCCGAGGGTTGTCCCCAGCCAGGAAGGAGATATAGATTGAGCAGGCAAATGAGTTTTAATCTGGCATACTAAATTCCCGATTGAAAAAGATGAAGCGAATGTCAGGAAGAGTCCTTTACTTTCAGAGGTCTAAAATCAGTGCACAGTAACAGCTTAATTCATGTTCATGTTACACCGGGGAGATATTGATTTCATTTTGTGCTTTTATTTATTCAAGACTGATGAAGGCAGGATTTTATAGAGTGTGCATCTATTTTGAAAGAAGGGGGTTGGTATTTCCTTTAAGAGTATTGCCGATCGGATTTGTACGCAAATTTCAATTTTCATACTATCAATTTATAAAGTTTTGCCTTTCGATAGATGTAAGGAGGGTCATTAGTAATTCTGAAAAAATAATATTATTTTTGTAGTCTGTCCATACCTGTGAAAGCCTAAGCGACCAATCCCTATGAAATGAAAAAACTGATTGCTTTATTGTTGATCTGTTTTCCTGTACTTATTCAAGCACAGAATACAGATCTTCCTGGCCCCTCTGCTAACCTGCAGACAATTCCTTCGGGCAGCTCTAATGGACTAACAGGTGCCAACCGCCCCCAGTTGTATCGTTTTAACAGGCAATGCAGCCAATGTCGATATCCGTTATGATCTAACCGGGTTTCGGCCAAAGGCTGCTGTACTTACAGATGGAGGCAATCAAAACATTCATCTTACCTATATGACTGAATGTGCCATTCCATCGGCAAGCTATGCAACTTCTACAGGAACTGATCTGTTGTCAAATTGTTTCACGTTTGCATCCGAACCTCACAATACAAAATCCGGAGCGGCTGTTAATAACGCTATCAGTGCTATTAAAGATTTTGTTTCCAAGGGTGGCAACTTCCTTGCGCAGTGTGAGGCTATTAACAATTATGAAAATAATAGTTCGGGACGCTTTCAAACCAATTCAGGCATAACGATCAGCAATGCCAATATCGGTACTACTCTTTTATACCCCAATCCTGATTTAAGCTTTTGCCAGTTTGAAGGTGATTATAATGCCAGCCTGGGTGGGAGCTTAAAAAACTGGAAGATCATTGGAGCTACTGTTAATAATGAGCATGATTTTGCTACGGGTACAGGTTCTAACACAAGTTCAATCGGTGCCAGTGTTTCCAAGTATTTATATGGAAAAGGAAGCCTGGTGTTTTACTTAGGGAATCACTCTTTTGCTGCTACCGGTCTTGCCGGTATCAATGGAATGCGCATGTACATGAATGCTTTTTTGACACCTTCCAATACCAACTGTCCCATTCTTACCTATATTCCTTTGGGTGTGAAACTGATTCAGTTTTCAGGGAGGGTTAAAAATAAAACTATACATCTTACATGGGATGTAGATGGAAATGAGACAGCAAAACGATTTGAAGTGGAACAGAGTATAGATGGTAATAATTTTGTTCTTTTAGATACTATTGCAATAAGGAATAAGAATGGAAAGGGAAAGTACTATTTCTCTAAAATACAAACTACTCCTGCTCATTATTACCGTTTAAAAATAATCAATAAGGATGGACTGAAACAGTATTCCAATGTATTGTTGTTGCAGGAAGAAGTTAGTCATGAGCAAAACCCGTTAGTTGTATTTGATAACCCGGTTTACAATGAGTTGAGTTTTAGTTTCAGGGCCAGGCAGCGAACTGTAATTAATATTATCCTATACAATTCTATGGGATCTATTATCTACAGTAATAATTTCAATTGCATGGAAGGTGTCAACAGGTTTACATTACCAGTTGAATGCCTTGTTGCCAAAGGCAGTTATCTTATTGATGTTATAGACCATTCAGAGCGATACAGCGCAAAAGTTATCAAACGATAATGGAAAAGTGCTGGCTACCTTCCGGATAAGCATCTACAGGGTATGGTAAGTGATCTCCTAAGAAACGGCGGTTTGCTTATTGAATGTAAAAAAACTCAGTACCGTATCATTTTCGCCGTCAGTCACAGCGCATCAAGTGTACCCGCCATACGGTCATATATGTCCATACTCAGGGGTATGCCAATCCAGGCACGCAGGTTATCATTCCTTTGTAATAGCAATAGGTTTGAAATCCTTCTACAATGACGCCAAACATGGGAGTAATCATTTTATTCACAAGGACAGTATGTACAGTCCTTCGATGCCTGAGGTAGAAGAAAATTTAAAGATAGATAGGTTCATTTTTCTGTTGACTTTCTTATTACTTTCTCAGCCAGGGAAGGTTTTTTATTTTTCCTGTAGGCAAATCTTTTATAATTAGTGGGTACTACATCGCCCAGCAATTCGCCCCAGGGCTGCAGGCCATCTACCCGGTCGAAGATGATTTTTAATATGCCTACAAAAGGAATGGAAAGGAACATGCCAGCTACTCCCCATAATGCACCGCCAAGCAAGACAGCGAGGATAGAGATCAGGGCGTTGATCTTGACTTTAGAGGAAACAATACGAGGTACCAGGAAATTATTATCTATAAACTGGATAATGAGATATGCAACTATGATCCATAATTGTTTTGAAAATCCTTCGCTGGTGATAGTTGCCATCAAGACAGGAAGGGCGATGGCAATGATGCCACCGATGTACGGAAGCATGTTCAGGATGGCGCCCATCACGCCAAACAATAAGGCATACTTTACACCTATGATAAGCAAGGCCGTAGAGTTGAGTGCTGCAACAATGGCTGCCTCCAGCAGCAAACCTACCATGTAGCTTTGAATGGCGAGTTTTGTTTGCCCCAATATCTCGGATACTTTACCTGCATTTTCACTGGCAAAGACCCTGAACAGAAAATTCAATATCAGGATTTTGTAGTACAGAAAAAGAAACACATACACCGGCAAGAGTAACAGCACGCCCAAGGTACCAATAACGGTATTCAGGGTGCCACCTATAAGTGCCTTGCTGCTGTTGGCCGCTTCGTTGATCATTTGCATTTGTTTCTGGATGGAGAAACCAAATTTTAGTTGCAGCCAGCTTTGAAGGCTTGCCAACAGGCTGCTGAATTTTGCTTTCAGGGCCGGGAGATTCTCCCCAAAACCCATTATTTGAGAGGATAAAAAATAAAATATCCCCGTCATAACCAAAATGGTTAAAAGCATGGCGATAAGAATGGAGGGAATTTTTCCAAGCTTGAAAGTGCCCAATTTATTGACCAGTGGATTCAGCAAGATGGCGATGATAATAGCGAAGGCTAAAGGCGTGAGAATATCGCCAAGGTTTTTTAAGATGTAGGTGGCTAGCACGAGTCCAAACAGGATGATCGTAACCTTTGCATACAATGGAAATTCTTTTTCCTGCATAAATCTTATTTGTTTAATATAATACAAAAACCCGGCTTGCCTATAATTTTCAATATGAACCCCTGTAACAATAGCATGAACGTTAGGAAGGATAAGAAGCGAATATCTACTATTGTTTTGCTGGAGGCAAATGAAAGAATTATTGAAGGATGTGCGGACTTCTCTAAAAACTCTAGGAGGGGTTATCAATTGTCTTTGGAAGTAGAGTAAAAGGACAATTTATGAGCTTCTATGGCCAGTAACAAAGGTTTTTTAAAACAAGTTTAATCCTAAGCAATTATTCCATTAAGCAGTGACAAGGCAGCTTCAGGGCTGCCTAAGTTTATTGAGTAGCTGAAATGAAAAAAGTCGCTTAAAACATGTATTTTAAGCGGCTTTAATCTTTTTTGTTTTGCCTTTTTGCGGACCGGACGGGAGTCGTTCTATGTTCCATCTCCTCGACTTCCCCTATCCTTTGACTTCACTTCCATAGTTCCTTCCTTTCATCCATTGGGTGAAAACTAGTTACGGAATATTATTTTATTACTCAATATGGGGTATACAAGGGTCTTTATTGCACTCTTTTTTATTTCTCTTTGCATTTTGTTCAATATAATTTCAATATTTAATATAACTCTATAAACAAAATTAATGTACAGCAAGGGGCATATATTTTGTTGCTTTAAAGCCAGGAACAAGCCAAACCAGTTTCAGAGAACTGTTTTAATTACCATTTTAAATAATAGCCTTGATCAATTTTTATTTTGCATGCAGTTTCAAAAGTTTGAAAATGCTGTGCATCATAATTTTGATTTCAATTTTATCGACCAGTTGTAAAAAGCCCAGGCAGGACCAACCAAATGCTAATCCTGTCATTAAGGAAGCTTTGGATATAACATCCGTTTTACAGCCGGTAACTCATACAATTACGGGTAATATTGGTGGTTATTATATAGCTATACCATCTAATTATAAGCAAACTCATTCATCCTATCCATTATTGGTATTCCTTCATGGTGCTGGTCAGTTTGGAAATGGATCGCTTGATCTTCCATTGCTTCTGAATGATGGCCCGGCGCAGCTGTTGGACGAAAAGCGTTTACCCGGAGTCTTTAAGGTTCATGAAAATGATTATTCCTTTATTATTCTCATGCCTCAAACAAGATCCTTTGCAGGAAATGCAGACATAGCTGCCTGTATTGAATTTGCCAAACAAACATACAGGGTTGACAGTAGCAGAATCTATCTTTCCGGATTAAGTAGCGGGAGTGAGGCTATTTGCAATTTTGCCGCCACCAATACAAATAATATAGCTGCTATAATTCCGATGGCTGGGATACCTGCAGATTATGCCATTTCAGATAAATGTAAAAGAATAGCTGAGGGAAATCTTCCATTATGGGCATTCCATTCAGAAGATGATCAAACCATCAACGTTTCTTATGCTAAGGGTTTCATTGCTTCGATAGCATCATTTCACCCAACAGTAATGCCCAAATTAACTCTTTGGCCTACCGGAGGGCATGATGCCTGGACCAGGGCACTCGATCCATCCTTCAAAAGCGATGGGATGAATATTTATGAATGGATGCTTCAATATCACCGTTAATTGTAATCATGAAGTAGTTATTCTTTTTTTATTTTTCTTTTTTAGAAATCCAAATTATATCTAAAGCCGTATATCAACAATAGGCCTTTATTGTATTCATAACGTCTGTAAAGACCTTAATCACCCCTTTGTAAGCAAGCTTCGGTTATCCAGTAATCAAATCTTCTATCCTGTAGAGCCAATTTTTCATTTAAAAAAAATTTAACCATGCAGAAAAGTTTTACCAGGAAAGGAAGGCTTTGGTACCTGTTGCTACCATTAGGGGCCATTATTACCTTCGTACTTATGTCTTCCAGCCACCGGGAGGCGCCATTAATTGCAGACGATCCACTGGCGGACAATACGGACCTCTATGTTTTCCGCAGCCCGGACAAGCCTGAAAAGGTGAACATCATCGCAGATTATATACCACTTGAATTACCACAAGGTGGCCCTAATTATTACAATTTTGGAACAAATATCCGCTATGAAATTCATATAGATAATAACATAGCAACCACAGGCGATGACATTATTTACCGTTTCACATTTCAAAACACCAACGAGGATCCCACAACATTTTTTAATATCAGGCTGGGTAAGCAGAATCAAAAAACCACTTATACACTTGAGCGCAGTATAAATGGAGGTGCGGCTTTTGAAACTATTGTTACCAATGGAATTGTTCCACCAAATAACATAGGACCAAGAAGTATTGAATCTCCCGTTGGTCTAAACAGTAATTATAATGTATTAATGCATAATGCCATTACAATGGCCAGTACAGGAGAAACTGTTTTTGCCGGGCCTGTAGATGATCCTTTTTTTGTAGATGTTGCTGGCGCTTTTGATCTTGGCGATTTGCCACGTCAAACAACAGGTTCAAGAGATGGACTGGCCCGATATAACGTTCACACAATTGCCTTGCAGATTGACATCTCTACTTTGCAAAAAGATCATAAAAATGTGAACCAGGCTGCCAACATCCTCGATGGAGATTTTGTAATCGGCGTATGGGCTTCAGCAAGCAGGCAGGCAACTAAAACTCTTAGGACTCCGAATGGTGGTTCGCCATTTAATCCAACCAATGGAGGTACTTCTGTTGAAGAAGGCAATTGGGTGCAGGTATCGCGAGTAGCTATGCCCTTGAATAACGAAGTGCTGAGCAATGTGGGGGTTAAAGATCTTTGGAATCACCTCACACCTTACCAGGACCTGGCCTATATAAGCACATTTGGAAATAACTATTATAATCCTGAACTGGCTCTCTATATGGATGACAGCAAGTTTGGTGGTGCCGTACCTGCCTTCAGGGCATTAAGAGTTCAGAGCAATTCTTTGCACACGTTTGACTTTAGAAACACTATGATGGGTTTGTATCCACTAAAAGGAACATCTGCTGTTTCGGGCACTGCTCTGGATGATGCCATTGCAGGAACATTGTTACTGCCTGGTCCCGGTAAGCCACGTTCTGTTGATATCTGGCCTATATTTCATACGGGAGTGCCCAACCTTCGTCCCTACCAGTTGGCCACAGGTAAGAAAGGCAACCCATTAGCTGCTGGAAAGCCATTCATTAATAATTTTCTTCCCAATGGTGGTGATATGATCAGGTTGAATATGGCTGTTCCGCCTACTCCAAGAAATAGCCCTGATTTTAGTTCTGAGGGATTGGTGCAGGCAGCTGTTCTTGGATTAACCGATCCAAGGTTTAACACCAATACAAATTTGGAATTTATTCCCAATATGGATGGCTTCCCCAATGGAAGAAGATTGGAGGATGATGTTACAAGAATTGAATTGCAAACAGTAGGAGGTGTGGTATTAGCAGCAATAGGTTTATGGTACGATGATTACAATCCTGCAAATACATCCCAATCACCTGTTACTAACCGTTTAGTGAATACACTACAGTATTCAACCGGAGTGGAAAAGAACGATACTTCTTTCCAGAATGCATTCCCTTATGTACAAGCTCCATGGAGAGGTACAGTGGTAACCAATCAATAATAATCTATTAAGAAATTAATTATGAAAAGAAAGATACTTAGTTCATTATTGCTTGCAGGCGTTTTTAGTATTGCAGCAATTTTGATGTCATCCAGTCATCGCGAGGCACCCCTGCTCCTGGGTGATCCGACTGCTGATAATACAGACCTATACGCCTTCAGAAGCCCTGACAACCCGGAAAGGATCACTATCCTGGCCAATTACATACCATTCCAGTTGCCACAGGGTGGGCCTTATTACTATCATTTTAGTGATAATGTGCGCTACGAGATACATATTGATAACAATGCCGGCAATAACACTTATTCATCCGGAGATGATATTGTGTATCGTTTCAGTTTCCAAAGGACCAATGAAGATCCCTCAACTTTTTTTGATATCAGGTTGGGTAAGGAGAATCTTAAAACAACCTATACTGTTGAAAGAAGTATGGATGGAGGGGTAAATTTTCAAACCATAGTAAGCAATGGAATCGTTCCGCCACCCAATATTGGCCCCCGCTCTATAAGTAGCCCTGTAGGCCTGAATGCGCCTGATTACAATAGCCTGATGAACAAGGCCATCATGACCGCAAGTTCGGGAGAGAAAGTATTTTGCGGCCCTGTAGATGATCCCTTCTTTGTAGACCTGGCAGGCGCATTTGACCTGGGTGATATTCCCCGGACTGCAGGTGGAAAGTCAGCAGACGGATTGAAATGCAAAAATGTATCCACCATTGCCTTGCAGATTGATATCTCGACCTTGCAAAAAGACCATAAATCTGTTGACAAAGCTTCCTCTATCCTGGATCCGAATTTTGTAATTGGTGTTTGGGCTTCCGCCAGCAGGCGAAAGATCAGAACACTCAATACAAATGGAACGGAAAATTACCAGGGAGCATGGGTGCAGGTGTCAAGGTTGGGAATGCCACTTACTAACGAAGTGGTAAATCCAATAGGAGAAAAAGATCTGTGGAATTCTTTGACTCCTTACCAGGAGGCAAGTTTGAATGATGGTAAATTCAGTAAGAACGAGGTCTTTGATGATAACCTTTACAATCCCGAGTTAGCCCTCTATATGGATGACAGCCAGTTTGGAACGGCTGTACCTGCTTTATCTCCGTTGCGAATTCAAACGAATTCGCTGGGAAAATTTGATTTCAGAAATGGCAAGAACGGGCTTTTTTCTTTACGCCACTCCGCAGCCGTTTCAGGAACAGCCTTCGATGAAGCAGCTTTTGGAAGTGTATTACTGCCTGGGCCTAAAAAACCACGTTCTGTTGACCTTTATCCCATATTCCGGCTGGGAGTGCCCAATATCCGGCCCTACCAGTTAGCTACAGGGAAAAACGGAAACCCCCTGGCTGAAGGGAAACCATTTATCAACAATTTCTTACCCAATGGAGGTGATATGCTGCGATTGAATATGGCAGTTCCGCCAACGCCAAGAAATAGCCCCGATTTCAGTTCAGAAGGTTTACTTGCTGCAGCGGTATTGGGTTTAACTGATGCCAGGTTTAACACCAACACCAAATTGGAATTCATACCTAATATGGATGGATTTCCTAATGGCAGAAGACTGGAGGATGATGTTACACGTATTGAATTACAGGCTGTAAGCGGTGTGGTGCTGGCAGCAATTGGTTTGCCATATGAAGAACCAACAAGACTGGGAATGGTATTGAATTATTCCACAGGAGTAGAAAAAAATGATACTACATTGATGGCTTCATTTCCTTATGAGCAAACGCCCTGGCCGGGCACCTGTAATTGCGCAGGGCTACCTACCGGATATGAACAACCGCAAGTACTGGAACCCAGCAGTGTGATGCGCCTGGCCACTCCAGAGGTATTCATGGCGTCATCGCCTAACCCTTTTACCAATAGCACTTCCATTCGTTACCGGTTGGAAACTCCATCAAATGTGATCATACAGGTTTATGATGCTGCAGGGAACCTTGTGAAAACCCTGGTTAACCAGCATCAGGAAACCGGAACCTATAGTGCCATATTCGATTCTCACGAGTTGTCTAAAGGCGTCTATTTTGTAAAAGCCATCAGTAATGGACAGGTTAAGGAATCCATCCGTGTCATTAAACATTAGGAATTAAAACGAATAGGTCCGTTAGAAATAACGGGCCTTATTCTTTTTTTAATTGACAGATCATTTCAAGCAAACCTTATACAACCGCGGATAATCGAATCTTAAAAATCTTCTTATGCATAAAAAGTTTACCTATATTTTATTGCTTTTATTTTTTGGCGGGATGACGTCTTTTATTGTCATTAGGTATCATTTAAGATTAAAAGATAATGAAGTTGCCTTTTATCCTTTACAGGAAAGAAAAGGTAGCGCTGCATTGCTTCCGGAATGGGCAACTACAAAAACCAATGGTGATAAGCTCATACGCATTGTGAGGGAAACACCAACTGATATTAAATCAACACTGGCACTGGCAGCACTTTACATCCAGGAAGCAAGGGTAACAGGCAACTATACTTATTATGATGGTGCCGCTACAAAATATATTGGTGATGTCCTGACTATGGATCCACGAAACTTCCAGGCATTGGTCCTAAAAGCCATACTGCAGCTTTCACAACATCATTTCAGCGATGCTTTGGAAACTGCAAGTCAGGCACAAAAAATTAATCCCTACAACGCTTATGTTTATGGCATCATGGTGGATGGCAATGTGGAGATGGGTAATTACCCTGCTGCTGTTGAATATTCTGATAAGATGATGTCAATCAGGCCCGACATACGATCTTATGCCAGGGTTTCTTATTTACGTGAAATTCATGGAGATAACCCAGGTGCAATAGAAGCTATGAAGATGGCTGTGGAAGCGGGAGGATATGGAGATGAAGGAACAGAATGGAGTCGTATTCAGTTAGCACGGTTGTATGAAAATACTGGTGAGATAAGAAGCGCTGAAATGCAATATGATATTGCATTGAATGAACGTCCGGGATATGGATATGCAATTGCTGGTTTAGGTCATATAGCTATGGCATCAAAGAATTATGTTAAAGCAATCAGGTATTATGAATCTGCTGACTCTACTTTGAATGATATTGCATTAAAAGAGCAACTTGCCGAGCTATACAGCTTGACTTCGCAGCCGGGTAAGGCCAAGTACATGATCAATGCCATAATTGAACAATTAAACCTGGGGGCAAAAGAAGGTCAGGCAAGCGTCAATCATCATGCAGATAAAGAGCTGGCTTATGTTTATTTATTAAAAAACGAACCAGCAAAAGCAATTGAACATGCAATGAAAGAATATAGCCGACGGCCAGATAATATTGATGTCAACGAAGCGGTGGCCTGGGCGTACTATAAAAATGGGGATATTCAAAACGCTTTATCTTTTTTATCCACTGCATTACGGACCAATTGCAGAAATCCTGTTTTATTGCTTCGTGCCGGGATTATTTATGCTAAAGCAGGTGATCGTGTCAAATCTGCAAATTTCTTAAAACAAGGTTTACAAAATAATCCCAACCTGGATCCACTGTTAAAGAAGGAAGCAATAGAGGCGCTTAAAATGCAGTAAACATCGGCCACAGTTATCATATTTTATTACTTTATGGAACGGGTATGAGATATGATGGAATTGAGATAGCCGCCTTGAACATTCAAGGCAACAAGAGATCTTTGGGACTATCAACTAGGGTTAAATCAAGGAGTTGAATGGTTTCTGTTTTTGCTCAACAACAATTTCAAAGTTCAAATAGCGGGATAATGCTGGCATTCGTGCTGACAACCTGCAGTTTGATTATGTTGATAAACTGATTGCAATTCAGCCTCCAAACAAAATAATTATAAGCTCTAAATTGATTAATGCAAATTGAATTTAATTAAATCCTGGATCATAAATGTGGCAAAAGGGCAAGATTTTATTCCTCAAGCACTGCAATAACTTGGGTGGGTGGATTAAATTACCAAGCAAAAACAGGATGGTATGCACTTCCTGCCAGTATATTCATGACCAGAGCGCTAATGAGGATAATCCCATCGTTGCAAAAGGATATTACATTCATGCCGGTGCTATTAATTACACCCAACCAAAATATGAAGCAGGCCAATACAATGGAAAATATATTGAATACAACCAGGAATAAAGCTCAATTTGGTACCACTTCGCGATTGATAAATGAGACAGCATTTGAACAGAGTTAAATTTTCACCCGCACCTTTTTATGCACGGATCAAACTGGCTGTTTTCTTCTAATAGCAAGAATATGAGGGCAATAAATAATTATCACATCAGAAATCGAAATCAAATAAAATCTTTCAAGCTAATTATACAGTCCTCACTGATAAGATATTGTATACTACTTAGTATTGTATTATCTGCACCATATCTTGTGTTTGCTCATACAGTGAATTTGGCACTGGAAAAGGCCCCCACACATGATGTTGTTTTGTTTTATTTGAAACTAGGTATTGCCCATATAGTACCAATGGGTATTGATCACATCTTATTTGTCATTGCGCTCTGTCTTTTAAATAATAAACTTAAAACAATTCTTTGGCAGGCAACCGCTTTTACAGTAGCGCATTCCATAACACTGGCACTAAGCATGAAGAGCATTGTTACACTTCCTTCAGATATTGTTGAACCATTAATTGCCCTTTCAATTGTGTTTGTAGCAGTTGAAAATATTCTAATAAGTGAGCTAAAGGTTTGGCGTATATTGATTGTTTTTCTGTTTGGGCTAATCCATGGATTGGGGTTTGCGGCAGCTTTAAATGAAATAGGGCTGCCACGCAATAAATTTTTCACATCAATTATTTCATTTAATGCGGGTGTAGAAATTGGGCAAATACTTGTTATTCTATTTGTTTATTTGCTCATTATTTTTCCTCTTTGCAATAAGATATGGTATAAAAAGGGTGTTGTTTACCCTATTTCAATGCTGATTGCTTTCATAGGTGTCTACTGGACTTTTCTTAGGTTGATGTGAAATGAAATAGAATATAAAAAGAAAACTTAGTGTTGGATGCATGTCATTTCAAAGACATAGGAGAGCAAGACTAAACAATAAATACTGCTTTATTATTTTCTATTATTAAAAATATAGTTTCAAATTTCAATATTGCCATTGATTTTTTTTAAAATGATAGGCATTATTACCTTATAGTATATCATAAGGTCACCCATTATTATTGTGCTACCACGCGTTTCGGCCAAACTCAGGTAGCAAGGAGAAATCTACCCCGTCTAAAACTTTCCAACGGATCACTTCTTCGTTCAACTATTTTTCCAAAACGCTGTTATTTAGTTTATAACTATTTCAAACATCTGACAAATAACTGCTTTCATTATATATAACTGACAAACAATTAGCCGAAATTTATGTACCAGTATCCCCGGCTGATTACCCGAATTGTTTACCACACTAAATCTAAAAAAATGACAACTGAACAAATTGTATTGGCATCCAGACCAAAAGGTTTACCGGTCAGTGATGACTTTCGAATGATGCAAGTTGAACTTCCGGTAATAAAGCCTGGGGAGATATTACTGAAGGGTCTGTATTATTCAGTTGACCCCTACATGCGCGGCCGGATGAACGACGCAAAATCTTATGCTCCACCTTTTGAAATTGACAAACCTATCTATGGCGGCGTTATAGGAAAAGTAATGGAAAGTCTTTCGGAGCACTTTAGACCCGGTGATATGGTGGTGGGCAATTTTCCCTGGCAAAAAGACTTTATCGCAACTGAAAAAGAAGCAAGAAAGATCGATACCAGTCTGGCTCCTCCCAGCTATTACCTCGGCGTGCTGGGCATGACCGGATTAACGGCTTATTTCGGATTAATACATATTGGTAAGCCAAAGGCCGGGGAAACGGTTGTAGTTTCCGGAGCCGCCGGAGCAGTCGGTATCGTGGTTGGACAGATCGCCAAAATACAGGGATGCTATGTGGTGGGAATTGCCGGCTCAGACGAGAAAGTGAAGTTGCTGAAATCGGAATTTGGATTTGATGAGGCCATCAATTACAAAACTACTCCCGATATGAACAAAGCTATTGCAGCGGCTTGTCCAAAAGGAGTTGATATTTATTTTGATAATGTGGGAGGAGAAATTTCAGATGCGGTTATTAAGAACATAAATTTTCATGCAAGGATCCCCTTGTGCGGTCAAATCTCTTTATACAACACTACAGAAACACCCATGGGGCCAAGGTTGCAGCCAATGTTACTCACCCGGAGTGTGTTGATGCAGGGTTTTATCGTGGGTGATTTCAAAGACCGGTTTCCGGAAGGCATAAAACACCTGGCCCAGTGGGTGAAAGAAGGCAAATTAAAAGGAACCGAAACCATTGAACATGGTTTTCAAAATTTACCGAAGGCATTACTGGGCTTGTTCAAAGGGGACAATACCGGTAAGATGATTGTGGAGGCTTGATACCAACCAAACAAAAATCTACTTCAACTTTATTTATTATTCACTGATAAAACAAGATCATGAAAGTATTATTTGTACTAACATCCCATAGCGAGTTGGACAACACCGGCAAAAAGACCGGTTTTTGGGTAGAAGAATTTGCAGCACATTATTATTCTCTGGCAGACAAAGGCGTGGCTACCTGATCGGGATCTGCACGCAGGGAATGATTAAGATGGAAATTAACCTGGCAGTTTATGAAGGCGGCATTCATTCCATGATCATTACCACGCCATACCCGGTGCTTAAGGTGCTGGAAACGAGCAAAAATTTCCGGTGCCGTTTTATTGTTTTCTCCCGGCGTTTTCTCAAGGCTAATTACATCAACCCGCACGTGCTGGACAGGTTCCAGTTTTGCTCGGCAGGGGCCATACCGGTGGTGCATCTGCGCCAGGCAGAAGCCGAACAGTTGCAGGCGCAGTTTGTGTACATCTGGCAGCAGTTCCGCGAAGCAGGCCATCCCTTCCGCAAAGAAATCACCGGAAACCTGATGATGGCATTGCTGTATGATTTCGAAGCTGCCTATCAAAAGCATTTTCAACAGGTTCAAAAAAAATGAGCCGCAAAGAGGAACTGAATATCAAATTCACGAGCTTTTGTTCCAGCTTTTCAGGCAATAGCACGGCGTGCGGTTTTATGCGGATAAACTTTTTGTGACACCCAAATACCGGTCTTAGAATGTGAAAGACGTAACAGGCCGCTCGACCTGTGAGTGGATAGATGCAGTGGTGGCGGTACAAGCGCAAGCGTTGCTGCATGACCCGGACTTATCCGTGCAGCAGTGGCCAATGAACTCAGCTTTCCCGATCAATATTCGTTTAGAAAGTTTTTCAAAAAACAAGTGGGCATCTCTCCATCTGACTACCGCAAGGGAACATCGCCACACAACGCTGTTGGGTGAGGCAGTAAAGGCAAGTTGTGTTTTGATTTGTTCTTCCACTAATGCGTTGAATAAAGTATTAGCCCCGACGTTTTTCAAAGTCATGTGACCATCGTGATTATTTATCCTGATGGCAAATCAAGAAAAGCTCGTCCCGAACCTAAAGTAATTTTCATTTTCAACTCGTGCTGGCTTGAGCTAGGATCAGCAGAAATGCAAAAGGGACAAACCATACTTGTGATGATTTGTCCCTTTTTGCGGACCGGACGGGACTCGAACCCGCGACCTCCGCCGTGACAGGGCGGCATTCTAACCAACTGAACTACCGATCCTTATTCGTTGGGGGTGCAAAAATAGGAGAGAAAATAATTCCACCCAAAACAAAGTATGATCTTTTTAAAAATCTCTTTTTCCTAGCTGATCTTCTTTAAAGGGATAATTGACCAGTCCTGCTCATTAAGAAGCTGCTGCATGGAAACAGGACCACCATTGATTCTTTCGGAGGGCCCCAGGTTCTTTTGGTGCTGGTGCATTTGACCTTTTAGTGATATATAGGCCTCAAAACGTTCCTGGCGGTAATCTTCAAGTTTTTCAGTCACTATTGAATGAGGCACAATACCTTTAAAACTTCCATATTTTCCTTTTTGAGTTAATTCCAGGAAAATGATGAGGTCCTCAATACTTAACTGGTCTTCCATAGCTGCCAGCATGATCTCACATGCACAAAAGGCTAGCTTTGTTTCATTGGGTTTCTTAATCTTATGCAGCGGGGGAGTAGAATAAAACTCTTTTACCAACAATTTTATTAACTGGTGAATTCTCTTAAGCCCATATTCCCTGATAAAGCCTGGGATTCTTTCTGAAAGAGGAATAGATAATAGTAGTTGAAAATCTGCCTCTTCATCCTTTATATATTGCTGTAATGCCAGACCTGCTATTAATTCATATTCCAGGGAATGCACGAATTGCTTCTTAGTTCTTTGGGTAGCTTTGGGCAGTTCTTCTTTTACCTTTTCCTGTAAAGTCAGTGCATTTGTACTGTACTTCATGGTCCTTACTGGTTAAACATTTAATAATTCTTGAAAGTATTCTCAGCTCGCTTTGGCATAGCTAACACGCATCAGTTTCAGGCGCTGGTACAGGCTTCCGATAACCAATGCTGCACTAGAGTCATTTAATTCGGTTTTATGCCATTGCTCGTCGCTATCCATTACGTACAATTCATTCTTAGGACTTACACACACAGCCCAGGCATTGAAAGGAAAACTATGAGGAGTGGTTTTCACTTCCACTGCATTGTTGAAATACAGGTAATCATTACCAACCAGGTCCTTGATTATTTCAACGCATTCGTTTAAAATTGATTTTGTCATAACGATCATTTTGCGGCAGGAATGTCTTGCTTACCTTGCCAATGTGATACGATAAGTTGACCGGGAAGTTTTATTAACGCCTTCCATTACTTCCCCGGTTTCGGGGTCAACAGTTATTTTACCGGGTGCTATTCTGCGCAGTTTTTCTTCCAACTGTTTTTTTCTTGCCTGCCAATAATTCACCTGTTCATTGATCTGATTCCATTCTGCATTTTGCGAATAGTCATAACTAATGCCTGCTTCACAGATTTCGATCCTTGCTCCCGAAGGAGTAGATAACCTGCCATTGTTCTTGGATAATTCTTCTCTTAAAAATTCTATATAATCTTCATTCTTTCTTACAGTCTTAGCAAATTCTTCCATTGCAGCCAGGGCCTCTGCTACCTGGAATACATTTCCTTCTTCAAGAAGGGTGGCCACCGATTGCCGGGCCAACAATTCAATCTCTTTCTTTGTTAATCCTTCACGGATAGAAGGAAGAGTAGATTGGTTAGGCTGCGTTAAGTGTTTTTCCATTGATCTGGTTTCTACGGTTAGCTATTAATTGTTGCAATAATGGATTTGCATCCACTTCCGGCTTATTCTTTTGGTACAGGTCCACCAGTTCGCGTTGAGAACTGCAGGTGTCAACCTTATTATACCATTCGTTACCCGGACGTAACACTGTGAAATCTTCTTCGCCTTGTTCGCACCAGCTGGCAATCAATCTTCCGGTTTCTTCTGTTGGTACAAACGATGGTTTTCCCATGAAAAGATTAGTGCGGTCCTTTGATGCGGAAGCATTGTGTTGAATATCCATTTCAAGATTAATAGTCAATTCGTATTCAAATCCTTCCCTTGTGATCTCGCGAAGTCCGGCTTTTTCAATCTTAACCTTATTCCCATCTTTTATCATTTCATAGTCCTGTTTGCGACGGACTGTAGTTATGATGTGAGAAGGGCTATGAAGGATAGATTCCAGGAAGGCCTGGTGACGAGGTGTAACCTTAGCCCAGTCCTGGTATTTACCACCAAGGCTTTCTACAATTTCCAAACAACCCCCTTTGCCATCCCATTCCTGCGATATAGAGTCGATAATGATCACTTCCATACCTTCCTTTTCGCATGAACGGATAGCCTCAATGTACCGTTCTGGTGAAAATGGTGGTGCCAGGCTCAAAACATTGTAGTCTCCAAGGTGAGCATAGAGGTCGGCACTTCCATTTTCTGTGTCTATAATGGCTACCTTGGAAAGATCGCCACAAAGTCCTTTTGCAATGAGTATAGCGCTATATGTTTTACCTCCTCCTGATACTGCCGACAGTCCCAGGCGGATCTTTGCTTTTTTTCTTGTTGCTTTTCTTAGTTGCATGATATTGCTGATTGTTCTTGCTTTAATAATTGAATTGACCTGGAGTTAGGCAGCTTTCTTAAATCCGTTCTCAAATGTTTGAGCAAAGTACCTTATGGCTGCTTCGGTGATCTCATCCATGGCACCTGTTACTTCCAAAACAGGTTTTATATCAGTTCCATTCCACTTAACAAAATCTATATCCACGTCAAACCTGTCAAAAATGTCAAGTAAGGAGGCATTGGAATTAAAATACCCAACTCCCTCAATTTCCAGGTCCCCAATATGTTCAGTTACAATTTTCAGTTCACGAACCACTTTATGCTTTAATGGGAAGTGGAAAGCAAATTCTTTTTTTGTCTTCCTCATAATTTGGAATTGTGATTATTTGAGTTAAATTTGTGAATAATAAAGATACGAATTAGTATAATATCCACACATTATTCACAATTATATTCACAATAGGTTAACATTATGGAAAATAGCTATAACTTAATGGATATCAGGCAATTATACGGGCTCAATCAAACAGATTTTGCGCGTAAGGCCAATATGAGCAGGGAATTAGTGAGCAAAATTGAAAATGGCAAAGTGGAGATGAAAAAGCCAACATGGAAAAAGGTTCAGCGGTTTTTACAAGATAATCCCCTGACTAAAAATTCACAAGATGTGAATATATTGGGAATGCCTTCACATTTTCATTCCGAATTAAGGCATACTTACCTGGAAAGCAGGCGGGAACATAAGAATGATCCTGTTTCTCAACTTGTTCCTCTTGTAGGCATTAAAGCCCAGGCAGGTTATGTGAAAGCATATGAACAGGTAGATTATATGGATACTTTAGAAAAGTATTCATTGCCTCCGGGTGTTAATTCGTTGGGGGCCATCTGGCGGTACTTTGAAGTAGATGGGGATAGTATGGAGCCTACATTAAGTGCAGGAGATGTGATCCTGGCTACAATGGTTCATCCTGAAGATTGGGCTGATGTGAAAAATTTCAGCGTTTATATTATTCATACTTCTGATAAACTCCTGGTAAAACGTATTTATAAAAAATCACCTGTTGAATGGGTACTGATCTCTGATAACGATGAGCAATACCCGCAAGTACCCCTGAAATTGGAAGATGTAAAGCAGGTATGGCAATTACGCCGTCATATCCGTTCCAAAGCCCCTCAGCCCAAAGAGTTTAGGATCATAGCATAAGTAAATGCTTTTGTTATTGCTCTTTTACCGTTTCCATTTAATTCTGCAAGGCTTCCAGTATATTTATGGTAAAAGAGTATGCAACCACCTGTACTAAAGGTATTGTTCCTGGATATAGGAGGCGTTCTGTTGACAAATGGTTGGGGACACCAGTCAAGGCAGAAAGCTGCGGAGGTCTTTGGTTTTGATTATGAAGAAGTGAATGCATTGCATGAATTCATTTTCAATATTTACGAAATTGGCAAGCTCACCCTGGACGAATACCTCGATACCACCTTATTTTATAAACCCCGTAATTTTACAAGGGAGGATTTTAAATCTTTCATGTTCTCCGAATCACAACAACTTCCCCAAACCCTTGAATGGCTGATAGATTGGAAGCAAAGCAAGCGGGAAGAAGTAAAGGTCATTTCCATCAATAATGAAGGACGCGAATTAAATGACTACCGTATTAAAAAATTTGGTTTGCATCGCTGTTTTGATGCCTTTGTATCTTCCTGTGAGGTTGCCATGAGAAAACCCGATCCGGGTATATTTAAATTGGCATTAGGCATTGCCCAGGTGAGCACGCAGGAATGCCTGTATTTTGATGACCGGAACTACCTGGTGGAAGCTGCAAGGCGTGCAAATATTCCATCTTTTCAACATACGGGTTTTGAACAAATGAAAACCATTCTGGAACAATATCCCTGATTGAGAAGGCTTACAATATTTATAAGGTGTTGCCATGAATCCCAAACAACTTGCAGCTTTAAAAGCTGTTGAATACATTAAAGAGGATACGATCGTTGGCCTCGGTACAGGCACCACGGCTTTTTATGCTATTCAAAAATTAGGAGAGATGGTGAAGGAGGGAATGCGCGTAAGAGCTGTGTGCAGTTCCCTGGCCTCCGCAAAGCAGGCAATAGAGTCCGGGATACCACTGGCAGGTATGACCGAAATAACTAGTGTTGATATTTATATTGATGGTGCAGATGAGGTGGATGACCAATTCAACCTTATTAAAGGGGGAGGAGGAGCACTGACCCGTGAGAAGATCCTCGCCTTCAATAGCCAGCTATTTATTGTTATTATTGATGATTCTAAATTATCTGCAAAGCTTGGCCGTTTTCCGGTGGCAGTGGAAACAATACCATTTGGTTATAATTTTGCCATTCCGCACCTGGAAGCACTGGGATGTAAAGCAACTGTGCGTCAATCAGGAGATAATTTTTATAAAACAGATAATGGCAACTGGATCATTGATTGCCAGTTCCAAACCATAACAGATCTTGAAGCTTTGGAAGGAGCCATCCATGCTATTCCCGGTGTGGTAGAATGTGGACTATTTCCCTATAGCTGGGTTGATATAGTAATTAGCGGGAATAATGATGGAACAGTAAGGGAATTGAAAAAGATCTCATGACGAATCCACAACTGTTCAATAGAAAATATCTCTCTTAGCTTAACTGGAAAACAATTTAACTTTATACTGGTCAGACGTACCCCCTTCATCTGTACAGGAAATTTCATCACAGCTAAAAAACCTGGTTATGAAATGCTATTGCCTGTACTTTGCCTGTTTTCTTATCATTTCTTTTTCCTCAAGAGCGCAAAACCAAACGGCAAGAGCCAGGCCTTCTTCCAACTCCAAAACATCCCAGTCTGCAGGTCCCTCCGGGAATCAATCTTTAACTGTTAAAACTGATTCATTAAAGATGGCTATGAATGATCTTAAGAGCTCATTCAATTCCCTTTTTGGAAATAAAAGAGATACAATTTCTATCTATATCTCAAATATCGAGTATGACGATAATAACCTGGTTATATTGAAAGATGATCTCAAAAAAGTAAAAGGCGTAAAGGCTGTGAACATGCAATACAAGCAATCGGCTGCCATGCTCGACATTTCCTTTAAAGGAAAATCAGCAGAGCTCTGGGATAAACTTCCAATTGAAGCCAGGTCACCTTTTAAGCTGGTTGAGGCGGGCGACTATAATATTACTCTCCTGTATAAAAATACTAGTGGGTTAAAACAGTAATAAAAAACTTCAATTAAATTATTGTGCTGGATTTTTTTTGGGAATGGACAATGAAGTCCACTGGTTCCCCCTGATCCATTTTCCCAGGTAAACGACCTGGCCAACATGTGAACTGTAGTGAGCCAGTTGACGGTTGATAGCGTCAACTACTATTAATGGTTGCTGACGGATAGTAATTTGTTTTAGTAAATCTCCAGTGGTTAAAGAATCCAATGTATCGAATAGGAGATTCCAGCCTTCTTCCCATCTTTGAATCAACTGCTCCCGGGATAGATCCTTTATTTCAAATTCTTCATCTCTTTGCCGCCAATCTTTTTCTCCGTCCTCAGTAAGGAAATTTGTCCAGCGACTTAGCATGTTTCCATGCATGTGTTGAATAATGACAGCGATACTGTTTGATGCTTCATTGGGCTGGAAAAAGAAATCGTTTTCCGACAATTGAGCAAATGTTTTATCTCCAAGAGTTTTATATTCATTAAAACGTTTGATAACACTTCCAAGGTATACTGTGCCTATATCCATGAGTATAGCTATAATTTTTTATAAAGTATGGTCAATAACCTGCAGCAGCATCATCACCTCTTTTGTCTGCAACGGCCTCCATTCCATCTCCCGGGATTTTTTTGATCACTTCTGTTCTGCCAATGGAACCACGTTCTTTAATAGTATATCCCATTTTCTGAAGTGCAATACGCGTGGCTTCAGGAAATGATCTTTCCACATCAATTTGATCTGGCAACCACTGGTGGTGAAATTTAGGTTTATTCACTGCATCATCAGCACTCATTCCAAAGTCAATGATATTAACTATGGTTTGAAAAACAGAGGTAGGAATGGTTGTTCCCCCTGGTGTTCCTACAACAATAAAGGGTTTTCCATCTTTCAGTACCAGGGTGGGGGTCATAGAGCTTAGCATTCTTTTTCCAGGTGCAATGGCGTTAGCCTCGCCTCCAACTGCACCATACAGGTTAGGTACTCCGGGTTTCACACTAAAATCATCCATTTCATCATTGATAAAAAAACCTGCACCACCAATGACTGTTTTACTACCGTAGGAATTATTTAATGTGGTTGTAACAGATACGGCGTTGCCCTCAGCATCCAATACAGAAAGATGCGTGGTTTGCTCACTTTCTTTCATGGGCAATACACCAGGCTTTATTTGTGTGCTGTTCCCGGCTATGCCTGGCTGGTAATCATTCATCCTTTTCTTTAAATAGGATTCATTAGTGAGTTGCGCTTCCGGCACTTTATAAAAGTCAGCATCTCCCATGTATTCTGCCCTGTCTGCAAATGCCCGTCGTTCCACTTCTGTCATTAATTGAACTGCCTGGGGAGATAAAAAGCCATAAGAAGAAAGGGGCTTGTCTTCCAGCATTTTTAGCATCTGGTGTAATAATATACCACCACTGCTTGGCATTGGCATGGATACAATGGTATAGCCATGGTAATCAAAGCTGTGTGGAGTACGCCATTTCACCTGGTAGTTTTTTAGGTCATCCAATGTGATGATACCTCCGCCTCTTTTCATTTCTTCCACTATCAGTTCCGCAGTCTTTCCCTTGTAAAAACCCGCTTCACCATTATCCCTGATAAGTTTCAATGTATTGGCAAGGTCTTTTTGTACCAGGGTATCACCGGCTTTCCATCCCTTTGAGTTAAGAAAGGCTGATGGTTGCGTATTGTATTTTTGAAGATCCTGCTGAATGCTATTTAAAGAACTTGCCTCTCTTTCCGAAATGGCAAAACCTTTTTCAGCAAGGTCAATGGCAGGTTGTATCAATTCTTTAAATGAAAGCTTTGCATATTTCATGCTGGCGAACATGCCCGCAATGGATCCCGGTACTCCGCTGGATAAATGTCCATTGATACTTTTTCCCTGAACCACATTGCCATTAGCATCAAGATACATATCCCTGCTTGAGGAAGACGGTGCCATTTCCCTGTAATCCAGTGCCAGGGTCTCACCGTTTGCCAGCCTTGCCACCATAAAGCCACCTCCACCAATATTTCCAGCTCCGGGGTATACTACCGCTAATGCCAGTTGGGTTGCAATGGCAGCATCAACTGCATTGCCGCCTTTTTTTAAAATGGCTACGCCCACTGCACTGGCCAGGGGATGAGCAGAAACAACAGCGCCTTTCTGTGCAACCAGGTTTTTTGTAATGGAATAATTCCAGGGGTCAACATTATTTTTATCTATAACATTTTTTGTGCTGCTGCAGGAAAATAATATCAATAACAGCAGGGGTGCCAGTTTTTTCATGCCGGGGATTTAAAGCTGTTAAGTTAAGGAAGCCCCGTTAATTCAGTTGCCATTTTATGAATCCTTATTTGCTCATAACTGGTTAAATTCTTAAATTAGAGTAAGTACCCCTCTCTTTCAAGGCACTACGAATTGCACTGCTATACAAGAATTACTTATTCACTAAATATTCTGCTATGAGCAAACAATTATTTCTTAGAAAGTACGGTTCCCTTTTTCTATTATTCCTGTTAACTGCGATGGGTGTTAATGCCCAAACAGGTACCATCAAGGGTACTGTCAAAGATGCCAGTGGTAATCCTCTTAGTGGTGCATCGGTTACCATCCAGGGGCGCACCAGGGGAACAAGCACTACGAGTGATGGCAGTTTTAGCCTGTTGGTTCCCACGGGTACCCAAACTATCAATGCCAGTTATGTAGGATTTTCCAGTGCTAAAAAAACAGTTACCGTAACAAGTGAGTCAACGGTTACTGTTGATTTCGTCCTGGAGGAAAGAGGACAGGAACAGGCAGTAGTAGTACTGGGTTCACGTTCCCTGCCCCGGACACAATTGGAAACCCCGGCACCTGTAGATGTGATAGACATAAAAAAACTGGCTGGTGATGCTCCCCAGGTTTATATCAACCAGATACTTACTTATGCAGCACCTTCTTTTAATTCCGGAACCCAAACTGTTGCCGATGGAACCGATCATATAGATCCTGCTTCACTTCGTGGATTAGGACCTGACCAGGTATTGGTGCTGATCAATGGTAAGAGAAGATACAACACTGCATTGGTCAACCTGAATGGAACATTTGGCCGTGGATCTGTAGGCACGGACCTTAACTCAATCCCTGTATCTTCTATAGATCGGGTGGAGATATTAAGAGACGGTGCTTCAGCCCAATATGGCAGTGATGCCATTGCCGGTGTCATTAATATAATTTTAAAAAGCAACGTGAACAAGGTGACAGCTTCCCTGACAGGTGGTGAAAATGTTACCAAATTCCAGGGGAAGTCAGTAACAGATGGTGAAACAGTGCAAACAGCCGTCAATTTTGGAATACCCATGGGTCAGCGTGGTGGTTTTATGAACTTTTCAGGTTCATATGACTATCGAAATTATACCAACAGGGCTGGAGACAGAACCGGTGTAATCTTTTCAAGATATAATGGCCGGAATGCTTCAGGTGCTGTTCAAACGGTTGATGCTACGGATTCATTCCTTACTGCTAACAAATTAACACGTGGTGATTTTAAACAAAGAGTAGGACAATCATTGTTAAGAAGCGGGCAGTTTATGTTGAATGGAGCTATTCCAATGGATGATAATGGAACTGAGTTTTATGTTTTTGGAGGTATTGGATACAGGAATGGCCAGGCGGCTGCCAACCGCAGGCTTCCCTCTATTGCCAATAACGTAATTGAGATCTATCCCCTTGGTTTTTTGCCTGAGATACATTCAGACATATATGACAAGTCTTTATCGCTGGGTATCAGGAGCAAATTAAGAGGGTGGGATGTTGATTTCAGCAACACATTTGGGCAGAACCAGTTTATTTTCAGGGTAGTTAATACCATCAATGCTTCCATGGAAAAAACTTCGCCGACAAGGTTTAATTCCGGTGGACCTATTTTCACCCAGAATACAACCAATCTTGATTTTTCCAAAAGGTTTGATCTATTAAGCGGTATCAATATTGGTTTTGGTGCGGAGCATCGATTTGAAAGATACCAGTTGCTTGCAGGGGAAGAAGCCTCTTATACCAATTATGGCAATGCAAGACAGGTTGGTGTTGATGCCAATGGTAAACCAATCCTGGTGCCTGATCCAAAAGGACCCATAAGCACGCGCTTTGGCGGTGCTGACAGTTCTGCCCGTGGTGGCGGTGCACAGGCCTTCCCAGGTTTCCGCCCGGAAAATGCGGTCAATGCTACACGAAGTGCCATAGCAGCCTATGGGGATATAGAGTTTAATTTCTCCCGGGCATTCCTGGTAGATGTGGCAGGCCGGTTTGAAAATTACAATGATTTTGGATCAACAGTGAACGGCAAGCTGGCCATGCGGTATAAAGTAGGAGAGAATTTTGCCGTAAGGGCTTCCGTTAGCACAGGATTCCGGGCACCTTCCTTACACCAGCGCTATTTGTCAACTACGTCTACCTTATTTGTAGCGGGTATACCTTATGAAGTGGGAACCTTTCCCAATGACAGCAGGCCTGCCCAATTACTGGGCATACCCAGTTTGCGTCCCGAGAAATCTAAGAACGTCAGTGCAGGATTTACAGGAAATGTGGGTGATTTTAAAATAACACTGGATGGTTATTATATCCGCATCAATGACAGGATCGTTTATACTGATTTGTTCCAGGGTAGTAATTCTCCTACAGCTTCTCCTACCGACCAGGAGATCTATCGCTTGCTGGCGCTGGCCAATGCCAACAGGGCACAATTCTTTGCCAATGCCATTAATACGGAAACAAAGGGTGTTGACCTGGTAGTTTCATATGGCATACGGTTGGGCGGCGGGAATTTTCGTGCTGACCTGTCAGGAAATATTACAGAGACCCAACGAGTTGGTGACATCAAGGCGTCGGAGCTTTTAAAAGGTAAAGAGAACATTTATTTCAGTGAATCAAACAGGCTGTTTCTCGAGCGTTCAGTGCCAAGGGAGAAAGTAGGGCTCACCCTTACTTATGGAATCAGCAAATTCAATTTCTTTGTGCGCAATGTATGGTTTGGCGAAGTAACAGAAGCTACCAATGTAGTGGCTGCACAACAGGTATATGGTTCCAAAGTTGTTACCGATGCATCAATAGGTTATAAGTTCACCGATAACCTGCGACTTTCTGTTGGCGCTAACAACCTGCTGGATGTTTACCCTGATGAAACACTTGATCCTGCCACACGCACCTCTAACCAGTTCATTTATTCCCGCAGGGCAACACAATTTGGTTATAACGGCCGTTATATTTTTGGAAGAATAGAATTATCATTATAAGCTATTGCTTGTTTATTTTATAAGGTTCGGGATCTGCTTCCCGAACCTTTTTTGTCTAATTCATTTTTTGGTTGTTATTTTCCTGCCATGAAAAAGTTGTGTGCTTTACTAACTGGTATTTTCCTTTGTGTACTCTCCTTTGCACAACTGCAATCTCCGGAAGAGTTTTTAGGATATAAAATAGGAACCAGGTTTACACCACACTGGCGCATAGTGGAGTATTATAAATATGTGGCTTCAAAGGTTCCTTCCCTGGTAAAGCTCCAAAGTTATGGCCGCACTTATGAGGGTAGGGAACTGCTGGTAGCCTATGTGTCTAATGCTTCAACAATAACCAACCTTGAATCTGTGAGGCACAACAACCAGGCCCTGGCACAAATGGCACCCGGGGGGGAGGTAAGCAATGCTCCTGCGGTTGTTTGGTTAAGTTATAATGTACATGGTAACGAGACATCCTCTTCAGAAGCTTCTTTGCTGACACTGTTTGCATTGGTTGATTCATCTAATAACAAGACTAAACAATGGTTGCAAAATACCCTGGTAATCTTGGATCCATGCTTAAACCCTGACGGCCGCGACCGGTACGTCAATTGGTTTAATTCTGTTGTTGGTGCACAACCCAATGCCTCACTTGATGCAAGAGAGCATCGCGAACCATGGCCCGGCGGCAGAAGCAATCATTATTATTTTGATCTGAACAGGGACTGGGTTTGGCAAACGCAACTGGAGACGCAGGAACGTCTGC
Organism: Flavisolibacter ginsengisoli DSM 18119; assembly: GCF_900129295.1. GTDB lineage: Bacteria > Bacteroidota > Bacteroidia > Chitinophagales > Chitinophagaceae > Flavisolibacter > Flavisolibacter ginsengisoli. The sequence continues at coordinate 157,170 of NZ_FQUU01000002.1, read as the reverse complement.
ATTTGTATAATGAATGGCTGCCACAGGTACACGTAGATTTTCATGAGCAGGGTATTGATGATCCCTATTATTTTGCCCCCGCTGCAGAACCATTTCATGAAGTGATCACCCCATGGCAAAGAGATTTTCAAAAGACCATTGGCCTGAATCATGCACGCTATTTTGATGAAAAGGGATGGCTATACTTTACCAAAGAAAGATTCGACTTGTTATATCCTTCTTACGGGGATACCTACCCGCTGTATAATGGCGCAATAGGAATGACATATGAGCAGGGTGGCGGTAATGCAGGTGGTTTGATGGTCATTAATAGTAGCAGTGATACGCTCACCTTGCTGGACAGGGTAACACATCATTATACAACAGGATTGAGTACCGTGGAAGTCGCTTCACAAAACGCTTCCAGATTGGTGGCTCAATTCCAGGAATATTACAAGAATTCCATGAAAGGAATTGGAGAATACAAATCATATGTCATTAAAAACGATCCCCGGGATGCAGGACGCATAAAGGCACTTCTTGAATTGCTTGATAAAAATAAAATTGAATACAATACCGGTAAGGCAGCCACTTATAAAGGGTATAATTATGATACAGGGAAAGAAGGAACTTTCAACCTTGAAAGCTCTGATATAATAGTTCAATCTGCCCAGCCAAAAGGTACTCTTGTAAAAGTACTTTTTGAACCTTCCACCCGCCTGTCCGATAGTGTTACCTATGATATTACAGCCTGGGCTTTGCCCTATGTGTACGGAGTAAAAGCATTCGCCACTAAGCAATTCATTTCTCCTGGAGCAAAATTTGATACCTCCATAATTAATAATGCGGGTCAAAGTTATGGTTATGCCATACCCTGGAATGGAGTGCAAAGTGTTAAGCTTGTTACTGACCTTCTGCAAAGGGGTGTAAAGCTTCGTTTCAGTGAACACCCCTTTTCAATAGGTAGCCAGCAATTCCAGAGAGGCACTGTATTAATATTAAAAACAAGTAACCAGTTTTATCCTAAACTATGGGATTCCATTCAACATATTGCCACACAATTTAAAATACAGCTTACGCCTGTTTCTTCAGGATTTGTAGACAAGGGTAATGACCTGGGAAGCCCTTATATACGTCCACTGGCTAAAAGGAGAATTGCTATGCTAACAGGCGATGGTGTCAGCACTTTAAGCACAGGAGAAGTATGGCATTTCTTTGACCAGCAATTACATTATCCTATTACATTGATCAATGCCAATGACGTCAATCGCATCAATTGGAGCAACTATGACGTTTTGATACTTCCCAATGGCAATTATCGTTTTCTTTCAGACAAACCACAAACAGATCTGCTGAAGACATGGATACAAGGGGGAGGACATGTAATAGCCCTGGAGTCTGCAGTTGCTCAACTCGCCCACCTGGATTGGACCATTAAACAAAAAAAGGAAGAGGAGCCCGAAACAAAGGATATTTATGCTTCATTAAAAAAATACGAGGACCGGGAAAGGGATTATATTCCTAATACAACGCCAGGATCCATTTACAAGGTAGACCTTGATAATACGCACCCACTAGCCTTTGGCTTTCCTGATTACTATTATACATTAAAACAGGATGATGCTATATATGAATTCATCAAGGAAGGTGGCTGGAACGTAGGGGTTATCAAAAAAGAAAAGCAGGTGGCTGGATTTGTAGGTGCTAAATTGCAAAGTCATCTCCAGGACGGTTTACTATTTGGGGTGCAGGATATAGGCCAGGGCACTATTACCTATCTTGCTGATGATGTTTTATTCAGAAGCTTTTGGGAAAACGGGAAACTTCTTTTTTCTAATGCCGTATTCCTTGTAGGACAATAAAATTTATATAATTATTGGAAAGGGTGCAGGTAATACCACCCTTTTTATTTATTTCACGCTCAATTTGAATCACTCTGCATGAAGAAAGCACTCCTTGCCATAGTTTGTTTTTGTTATTTACTTCCATCCATTGCCCAAACCAATTATACATCTGCTGATATTTATTTAGGCCTGAAAAAGCTGAATGTGCTGGGGAGTGTATTGTATATTGCCGCACATCCCGATGATGAGAATACAAGACTTTTGGCGTACCTCTCTAAGGAAAAATTGTACCGAACGGGATATCTATCACTTACCAGGGGCGATGGCGGGCAAAACCTTATAGGTGATGAACAGGGTATTTCGCTTGGCCTGGTGCGTACACAGGAATTGCTCGCCGCCAGGAGAATTGATGGTGCCGAACAATTCTTTACCAGGGCCTATGACTTTGGTTATTCCAAAACCCCCGAGGAGACTTTTACCAAATGGAACAGGGAAAAGATTTTATCTGATGTGGTCTGGGTCATTCGCAAGTTTCAACCGGATGTCATCATTACAAGGTTTCCAACCACCGGTGAAGGGGGTCACGGTCACCATACCGCTTCTGCTATTCTTGCTAATGAAGCATTTACCGCAGCAGCAGATCCTAAACGCTTTCCTGAACAATTGAAATATGTTCAACCCTGGCAGGCGAAACGTATACTTTGGAACACATTCAACTTCGGAAGTACCAATACCACTAACAACAGCCAGTTCCATTTTGATGTGGGAGGCTACAATGCAGTTCTGGGTAAGAGTTATGGCGAAATAGCGGCACTTGGCCGTAGCCAGCATAAAAGCCAGGGATTTGGTGTCCCGGCCAGCAGGGGAGAAGCCTTTGAGTTTTTTAAAACTACGGGTGGCAGTGAGCCTTCAAACGATTTGATGGATGATGTGAATACCAGTTGGCAAAGAGTGCCCGGAAGTGCCCAGGTTGAAAAAAAGATCAGCGGCCTTATTGCGAATTTTGATTTCGTAACCCCACAAAAGTCTGTAGCAGCACTTTTAGATATTCGGAATAGTTTATTGTCCATGCCGGAAGGGTATTGGAGAAACAGGAAACTGGCAGAGATAGAAAAACTGGTGGAGCAGGCAGGCGGATTGTTTATAGAGGCTACATCTGATGTTCAGAATGCTGTGCAGGGGGATTCACTCAAAGTGAACTTCTTATTGAATAACAGGAGCGGTATCCCGGTTTCACTTGCAGAGATAACTGTTGAAAATGTTGATACCATTGTTCATTCACCATTAGCTCCCAATCAAAACCTGTCTATATCAAAATCATTATTGGTAAGTAATACAAAATCGTTGAGCCAGCCTTATTGGTTGAAGGAAAAAATGGAAGAAGGCATCTTCCAGGTAAATGATCAATTATTGATTGGTCAACCGGACATAACCCCTGCTTATGTGGCAAGGTTCAATTTACTATTTGGAAAGGATACGCTTTCAGTTGCAAAGCCAGTTCAATACAAACATACCGATCCTGTAAAAGGTGAGTTGTACGAGCCTGTATTTGTTATTCCACCCATGACCGTATATTCTTCTCCTGATGTTGTATTATTTCAGAAAGGAAAATTGCAATCAAAGGAGATCACCCTGGTGGCAGCTGCCAACAAAAACATTGTGGCCAGCAGCATGGTGCCAAGAATAAGGTCGGCTAATTTTGATATTTCCCAAAAACAGGGAGCTGTCAGTATTAGTAAGAATAATACCAGTGAATATTCTTTCATGCTTTCCAATGAAAAACTAAATAAAGAAACTGATTACGTACAGCCATTTGCTGATTTCACAGAAAATGGCCAGGATAAATATGCCTACCTGGCAATGACCAGCATCAACTATGACCATATTCCTACCATCAGGTATTTTTATTCCGACGGTGTGAAGCTATTGAACATAGACCTTAAGACCTCTGGAAAGAAGGTGGGTTACATTGTAGGAGCGGGTGACAAGGTGCCTGCAGGTCTTGAGCAAATGGGGTATGAAGTAACCTTGCTTGGAGATAAGGAATTATCACGGAATCATCTGGACCAGTATGATGCTATCATTACAGGAATTAGGGCCTATAATACCAATGACTGGATGAACAACCATTATGATAAGCTGATGAAGTACGTTCAGAATGGCGGCAACCTCATTGTACAATACAATACCAGTAATAATATTGGACCTGTAAGGGCTAAAATAGCACCCTATGACCTCACTATCACGCGTAACCGCATAACCGATGAAAATGCGGCCGTAAGTTTTATCGATCCCAATCATCCGGTATTGCATTTTCCCAATGAGATCACTGCCAATGATTTTAAAGACTGGGTCCAGGAAAGAAGTATCTATCATGGCACAAGTAAGGATACTGCTTTCAGGTACATCTTGCGCATGAATGATCCTGGTGAAGCGCCTGATGATGGCAGCCTGATGATAAGTAAATATGGTAAAGGCTATTTTACATACACAGGCCTGGTATTTTTCAGGGAATTGCCTGCAGGTGTTCCGGGTGCATACAGGTTATTAGCCAATATTATTGCATTGAATAGAAAAAAGGAGTTTTGATGCCAGAGAGGAAACCGGACCAGACGAGGGGAACCATAGGATTTTTCTTTGTGATCCTGTTGGGATTAGTTATAGGGATATTTATAAAAAGAGTGCAGCTTGGATTGATCATAGGATTAGCGCTTGGACTATTGGGATCAAGTATGCTAAAAAGACGATAATGGTGCGTCGAGATTGATTATCATTAATAGTTTGCTTAGTTGTCTTGAAATTAAAATAGACTATATGAAAGGGCATAAGGAGAAAGTACCCATTTTTAAAACCTGGACAGCCTGGTACATGGTCGTCATAGGCTTCCTTATCCTGCTAATTGTTTTGTTTACCTTATTGACGAATATGTATTCATGACAAAGCTTGACTGGATCATCATCTTCCTGGTATTGACGGGCATCGTTGTGTATGGATTATACAAAAGCCGTACAACAAGAAATCTTGATGGATATTTTTTATCCAACAGGAGCATGCCCTGGTACCTGGTCCTGTTAAGCATCATGGGTACACAGGCAAGTGCCATTACATTTCTTTCAGGCCCCGGGCAGGCCTTTGCCGATGGCATGCGTTTCGTTCAGTATTATTTCGGACTTCCCCTGGCCATGGTGGTCATATGCATCACCTTCGTACCCATGTTCAACGGGCTTAAGGTTTACACAGCCTATGAGTTCCTGGAAAAGCGTTTTGATGGGAAAACCAGGACACTGACCTCGTTTCTATTTTTATTACAGAGGGGATTATCTACGGGCATCAGCATATACGCACCTTCCATCATCCTGTCTTCCTTGTTCGGATGGGATATTTACTGGACCAATATCATTATGGGTGGCCTGCTGATCATCTATACGGTGGCAGGTGGTGCCAGGGCAGTAGCCTATACTCAAAAGATACAGCTGGTCATCATCTTTTTTGCCATGGCGATGGCCGGTTATATGGTGGTGAAGCTATTGCCAGGTAATATGGGTTTTTCTGAAGCCCTGGAAGTGAGTGGCAAACTAGGTAAACTCAATGTGATAACTTCCGGAAGAAATGAAAACGGCTTTAACTGGAACGACCGCTATAATATCTGGAGTGGTATCATTGGCGGCTTTTTTCTTGCACTATCTTATTTTGGCACCGACCAGTCGCAGGTGGGCAGGTACCTGACAGCACAAAATAATACGGAAAGCAGGCTGGGATTATTAATGAATGGGCTCATCAAGATCCCCATGCAATTCTCCATATTGCTGATAGGGGTATTGGTATTTGCATTTTACCAGTTCAATAATGCCCCCTTGTCATTTAATGATTCGCTGGTAAATGAAGTACAGCAAACATCCTATAAGGATAGTTTAACTACCCTGCAAGCGGGGTTTGATTCGGTCAATGCACTGAAATCAAAAGCATTGCTTGCCTACACCAATGGCACTCAAACCAATACCGATGTTATCCGCCAGTTAAATAAAGCCTCTGAAGGTTATAGAGAGGCGTTCAAAAAGATGTCAAGGAAAGCAACCGGAAAGGATACAAATGATACCAACTATGTATTTCTTTCCTTTGTCAAACACCATCTACCTGCGGGGTTAAAAGGGCTGCTGATAGCTGTAATATTCCTGGCAGCCTGGGGTTCCATTGCTGCCGCTTTAAATTCACTGGCTGCCAGTACCGTTTGCGATTTTCACCAGCAGATTGTTGGCAGGGGTAAGCCGGTTGATGAGTACAGGATCTCCAAATGGTACACATTGGCCTGGGGTGTGTTTTCCATCCTGATCGCGCAATCTTCCAGTGCCCTTGGACAAAGCCTGATAGAGGCAGTGAATGTACTGGGCTCGCTGTTTTATGGGGTTATTCTTGGGATATTCCTGGTAGCTTTCTATTTCAAAAAGATCAATGGAACAGCAGTATTCATTGCAGCTGTAATTGTAGAATGTTGTGTAGTGGTCCTTTTCTTTAATGAGCAGATAAGCTTTATGAACTGGCTGCCTGATATTAGTTTCCTGTGGATGAATGTGATTGGCGCCATAGGCGTTGTATTTGTGGCTGCAATAGCCGAAATGATATTTCCTCAAAAATTAAAACCTGTTAGCACTCTCCAACCCAGCTTAAGCAGTTTGGAAGAGTAAAAACTGTCCCTGGCCTTATTTTCCTCATAAAACCCTTCGTACTGAAAAAGGGAGTTGCTATTTTATTTTCCCTGGAAATCAGAAGCTCCTTCAAGGCCATAATAATATCTCAAGAAGGTAGCTAAATACCAAAGCCATGAAAAGGTAATAGATATCCCACTATTCTCCCATACATATGCCATGGATATCCCGGGGATATCCCGACTCTATAAGAGTCGGCTTATCGTCGGCTTATCCTCGGGATATCCTCGGGATATCTTCGGGATATCCTGCTCTTTGCCTTGGCCTGGGTTGGGCGTAAAAGAGGAGATGAAGTTTTTCTCAAAGTCTGAAGACGAGAGACTTTACCGCGGGAACTCATCGGGGAAGAAAGTATAGCATAGGCATGCCAATAGTATACTTACGCCCTATCAAGGGCATAGTAACGGTATGGATACTCCGTGCCAGCACGGTGTATCCATACCGTTGGTAGGGCGTAAGTATAGCTTGGGTAGGGGTTAGCTATCAAGCTTTTATGTAAGCCCATGGCTATTGTTAGGAGAAAACAGGCCTTAAACCCTTGACTAAATGGAGAATATTTTTAATATTTATAGTTCAAACCGACCCTATGGCAAAGCAAACCAGTTCTATCAAAGCAGTGGGAACTGTTGAGAAACTGAACTTTTATAAAGAAAAAGGTGAATACCGGGCACGGGCAAAAACAGGCGTGGATACTGAACGTTATCTCAACGATGCTGCCTTTGCCAACACCAGGGCCAGTTCCGGGCGCTTTGGATGGAGCAGTATCTTAAATTCATTGGTATACCGTTATGTAATGCCTGGCTGCAAGAGTGGCACGCTCTCCAGTCTTTGCATGAAGAAAAGTTTTGCACTGGTAAATGAAGGTATAAGTGATGAAGAAGTGCTGCGCAGGCTTCATAGCTTTTTAGACTCGCTGCATTGCCTGGCTATCAGTGCGGAAGATTTTGAACAGTGCCTACCTGCCTTGCTGAGGGAGGCTGAGGCCAGGGAACAAGACAAGCAGGCCAGGCGCAAAAAGAAGAAAAATGAAAAGATCACCTTCATCATCAGTGAGCCACCCACAGAGGAGGACAAGGAATTGTTTATGAATGAATCGGATGATTTTGACTGGCAGGTTGTGTTTGCAGGTGAGTTTCCGAAGGACTACGAGATACCCATATGTTTTGCCGGCCGTATAATAGATGAATTCAGGGGACTTAAAACAGTGTTGAAAAGGCCCAGGGAAAAGATAAGGGATGAATGGGTGCCGATGGAGTAAAGCCTTTAAGAATTATAAAAAAGTTTAGCTGGCAGGAAGCGACAATACAAAAAGTATAATGTGGTGGATTGTCCTAACGACAATACAAAAACTATATTAATAAAGAATTGGAAATCAATAGCTGTTTTTTATTGAAGAGCTGCCTCTGGAAACATAAATTTACGTGTTGGCGGCAATGCTAAGCGCCACACTTCATAATTTGCAAAGACCAAATTTTTGAAAATTTTCTAAATTAGACAAACCAAAACGTATGAAGACGTCTACAGCCATGCTCTTTTTTACCTTATTCTTATTCATCTTCTTTTCTTGCAATCAAATCAAGCAAGATAGTCCTGAGAGCATAGGAAAAACATTGTTTACAATCCTTAAAGAGAATGATAGCGACGGTTGGAATAAAATTTATAGAAAGTCTGAAAGTAGCCATGCCTTTTTTTCCGATGAAAGAAATGCTATGGAACGACACAATAGAAATTTTTTATGGGAAGAAGCCGAATATTTGAGAACTAAGTTTAAAGGCGACAAATGCCACATTATAATGAGATGCCGGGGCTATGATTACCAGTTTTATTTTGCTGCAAGAAAGCATGATGATGGCAATTATTATGTTTACGCACTATGAAGACTATGATTAATATAACAGCTTCCAACTGCTCCGTTAATTTTATTTTAGTTCCAATAGAAATATCAAAGAGAAATGTAGATAATGTTTTTGCACATTATTCCCGTCGCACTTTAGAAGAAACTTACGAAAAGGCACGTAAAAAGCCGACTTATTGCTACAACTCAGTTTTAAAAAAACATGGGGATAAGTACAGTAAGTTTTTTAAGCAACCATTAGGTCATTTTATCAAACACCTAAAAGAACAAGGCAATCTAGATTATAAATTATACTTAAACAAATATGGAGACGAAAAGTATTGTTCTTACTGTATCAACTCATATCTTAAAGACAAAGGTTTATACTGCTACTATTCAGAAGGTCAAGTTAAGTATGTAGGTCGTTGCAAAACGAGTTTCAAAAGTAGGATAAATGGTGATTACGGAAGTATTACTTCGTACAATTGTCTTTTGGATGGGCAAGCAACTAATTGCCATTTAAATTCAATAATTAACTCTACTGCGAGTGAAATCTTTTTAGGTATACACGAAATGAGTGAGAAGTCTTCTGAAGAAATCGAACAACTTGAAAGAACTATTTTGTCTAATAAGCGTTTTGAATGGAATATTCAGTTACAAAAAGAAAGCAAAGCCGCTAACATGGTATTTCTGCAATAGCGGCTGAAGAATGAGTGCTGAACAAATGAACATTATTCATCTTTATCAATAAATTTAAGCTGGCGGAATTCGGACTTCCGCTACTGCAGAAATACCCGAACCGTTACATGACACTTTATTAGCGGCTTTGGAAGAACCTACATTTAGTATTGTATCTCACCGGCTGTACACCTTTTTTGTAACTCTAATTTCCCTAATAATCGAAAACCTTACATATAGAATGGTATGAAGAAAAGCAAAAAAAATAATGGCCGTTACTATGAAGAAACTATCCATCGGATATATAATTGGTTGGCACCTAAGTCGGATGTCCGTATAAATGACAAAATATTTGGAAAAGATACTGGGATCGAAAGACAAATTGATGTTTCAGTCAGAGATAAAATTGCAGGCCACGAAATCTTAATGATAATTCAAGTAAAAGATCATGTAATTCCTGCAGATGTCAAAATTGTAGGAGAATTTAGTTCAGTAATTAAAGATGTCGGAGCTCAAAAGGGAATTCTGATTTGTAAGTCTGGTTTTACAAAGGCAGCTATTACTCAAGCAAAAAATTTAAAAATTGATTTATTATCTGCTCATGAAGTAATTTCTGATAATATTATTGTTAATCATAAATTTCCTACGGTCCTAGAATCTATTGATGTAGACTTTGAATTTCGTATAGATATCAAAGAAATTGGAAAGGGAGAAGATGATAAAGTTAAACTTTCAGAAGAGATGTTAAGAACATTTTTGGCTTTGCCACTAATCACCAAGAACTTAGAAAAGAAAACACTTTTAAAGCAATTTTTTCAACAATGGGATGTTAACAAAGGATGTACAGATAAGGAAAAATATAGTTTTTCTTTTGAGGGTGGTGTACTAGAGTATGATCAAAAAAGATATGAGCTTTCAGATTTTGAATTAAGTTTTACCCTAAAAAGAATTTTCGGTTTAAGGTTTATCCCCCTTTTTGAATTCAAACTTTTGAAAAATTATATTACAGGTAATGATGAAACCGTATTAACTGCTTCTCCTTTATTAAAGGGCGAAACTTGGGAAAAAATTGAAAATCCGAACTTATTAGAATTCAATACTCCAAGTGCGCACCTAGAACTTTTTAATTTTGGCTTGAATATTTTTCCAAGACTTCATATTTGGAAGACGTTGAAAATGTCAGAAAAAAGAAATTTCAACCTTAAGCTAATTTCAAAGTAAAATAGATTCTACGGTTAGCTGGGGGAAGTCAGTAACTATTTTTCTTGATGAGCTACAACTTATATGATAAATTTACATGTTGTAGCAAGCTATGAGAATCCTGTTAATAATGCTTACTCTTTGGTCTGTTGTATGTCACGGACAAGTTAGAAAGGGTGACTATGTCAAGACATTTCCCTTTAAAAATATATACCAGAAAATTACAAAGCAGTTTGCACGAATTGACAGCCTGCAGCAATCTGGTGGCTATGATTCTTTGGAAAGCGAAAATGAAAAAGTTATAAGCATATTGAATCAGTATAGAACACATTTGTTCAACTTTCCCGACACGCTTAACTACGACTTTATTTATTTAGCCAAATCTGCGGACAAAAACCTTGTTCTTGTTTCTTGGGATACAAGAACTGGCGGGACTTTGATTGCCTTTACAACTATGGCAATATTTAAAACGCCCCAAGGTGTAGCAACAAGAATGCTTGTAGACACGACTGACGAAAGTATGCCGTACTCTTACATGCACTACAATTCTGTAAACACAATTAAGGCGACAAATGGAAGAAGCATTTATTTAGCCTGGGGCAACGGACAAGGCTCAACAGCACTTCCATGGCAAGAGCTAAGAGCATTTTCTATTGTAAATGGGCAGTTAATTGAACCGAAAATATTTCCAGATAAGATGTCAAAGGTTTATGTAGAATTTGATCTGCATGCCTTTAATGAAGAGCAAAGAGTCCCAAGTATTAAAATCAAAGATTGTGGTCGAACAATTCGGGTTCCAATTGAAGGGGCAAAACAAGGATTCTCAGGAAAATACAAGACATATACTTTTAACGGAAAGAACTTTGTTGCAAGTTGACTTCGCAAGCCTACAATTAACAGTTTGCTGGTATATTGGCTGACAGTAAGCGTCATTACTTTCTTTACCGATGAATCACCGCAGCAAAAACTAAAATTTAAGAGTTTCAAGGCGGGACTCTTCAGCTGAATCACATTACTTGCACCTTTTCTTCGCCTTTATTAACTTATTAGCTGTGTATAAATCCATTGCAAGAGCAGACATTTTATTTCACCTTTACTTATTTCAGGTGGGTGCACGTGATCGGCAACATGAATGCCTATGATATGTTCTACTAGTACTTTTCTAATCTAAACATATATGATTGCCTGCACTGTTTTCGTGCTTATTCTGTGTTCATGGGCATATTGCTGGAGTTCGAGGGATAGAGAGGAAAAATAAAACCGATGAGTCCCGCGTGAGATTCTGAAGAGAGCTAGTTAGTGCTGCGGTAACTCATCGCATAAAGAGACTTTGTTGACCTTTATTATTTCCTTCGACGGGAGGAGAAGTGGCTTTTGGATAGGATCGAAAACGATGTTTCATTAGGCAAGATCCTGAAAGCAAAAGAAATCGTTGATTAATTGTTGCCACCATTAGATCAGTACACGAAGCTCAAAAGAAAAGCCCCGGTACACTCTTTACTGTACCGGGGCTTTTATATATCTATGAACTGACTATCTATCTGGAAGAAGATCTTTTATTTTAAGTTACTGATCAACTTTTTATTCAGTTCAACATAATCATCATTTTTAGCTTCCTTAGCAAGATTCATGGATTTTAATGCAGTGGTTTTGGCTTCTTCTTTTCTGCCAAGTTTTGCCAAAGCATTTGCTTTTTGATGGTACACCCAAAAAGCTGTGGGGTTTTGCTCGATAGCTTTATCAAGCCATGCAAGTGCCTGGTTCAGGTCCTTGCCGGTTTCCATATAATACATGGCTGACTGGAAATAAGGTTTGTTATCCTTATTCATCAGGTTATCGATCTGGGCCATCACTTTACTTTCCACATCTGTGGTAATAGGTACATTGACCGTTGTATTGTCCCACATGATCTGCAGGTCAGCACTATTGGATTTGACATTGGCAAATTGCATGGTAAATGTTTCAACAGGGGAAGTATTGTTTACCGGTTTAACAGTTAAACGTGCAAGATCCTTGTCCTGCTGGTAGGCAGCGGGGCTGGTAACATCTGTTTGCTGGCTGATGATGACAGTCCACTGGTCTTTATCAGGAATGGTCAGCAAGCCATATTTTCCCGGGGCGATCCTGGTGCCGCCAATCGTTACACTATCGCTGAATTGCAAGGTGGTGGCACTATTAGCACCCGTGCGCCAAACTTTGCCAAAAGGAACGAGGTCTCCAAAGATCTTGCGACCTTTCATGCCGGGGCGTGAATAAGATAATTCCACAGATCCAATACCAAGGTCCTGCTTGATTGTTTGGGTGGTACTGGGTTGAGGAGTTTTAAGAGATTGTGCATTTATACCAAGAGAAAGTAATGTGATACCTGCACTCAAAAAAAGTTTCGTAAGCATGATTAGTGGTTTTTTACAAATGTATATAAAAGGGGTTGAAAGGCTGGAAGCAATTGGCTGTCAGAAATGGAAAGTTATCTTTCCTTTTTTATCCTTTGTGTTTTTCCATGCAGGGCCCTGCTCGAGCAGTTCTATTGCTTTTTTATCACAAGCGGAGCAGAGGGATCTTACTACCCGGATGTTTACAGGCATCCCAACCTGGTTAATGTCAAAAGCTAATTCAACATCACCTGTAATTGGCTTTTCTTTATAAGTTTTTGGTTCCTTAATATTATCAGCAATGTAATCGTTGAACTGGGACCATCCTTCGGCAGGTTCAAGGGTTTCAAAACGAGGTGAGGGCCTTGCAATTACCGGGCGCTTCGATTTGAGTTCTACGATCTCAATGTCATTATTTGCCTTATCAGGCTGCAATACAACATTTACGTTCCTGATGGTGTCTCCATGTGAAACATCCGAATCTTTTACGGGGCTATTTACATATCCGGGGTTGGAGTCGCCTGCATTAAAGCTTCTTGACCTTGCTGCAGAAGAAGCAGTAAAGGTTTCTTTTCTTTTAGCCGTCATGGCCGCTACCGGTGCTTGCTCATTCAATTCTGTGGGTGGAGCATTAGTTATCGGATTTGATTGATTTGCCAGGGAAGTCGATTCCGGCTTATTAGCGTTTTTGTAAGTTTTACCCGTTCTGATTTTACTGGCATTAGTTTTTGCAGGTATAATGGTTTTTGATGCCTGTGCACTTACCTCAGCAGGGGATGAAATGGTAAGTTCTTTTGAACTTATGGAATCAGGTAGAGCTGCAGGTTGGTTGGAAGGTGTCGATTTTGTTACAGCAGGAACTGCCTGCGAAATGTCTTTTTTATTATTTACTGAATTCAAAATCAGCCATCCACCACCAGCAACTATAAGGAATAGAGCTGCAATTTTGATCCAGCTGTATCTTTTGATGAAAGGAACGGTCTTTTTTGCCTGCGTTTTTTGAAAGATCCTTCGGTTTATTTCTTCAAGATCTTTCTGCGGAGTGGTGGTAAATGAATACCCTTCCAGGGCATCTGCCAGGAATGGATCTTCCAGTGCTGCCTTCTCCAGCGCATGTCTTTCCCTGGCCGTCATCTGGCCATTGTGGTAACGCTCAATATCGGTAGCTGAATAGCTTTTATGTCCTGGTGAATCACTCATTCCCTTATCATTGATTTAGCTTTTTGTTTTTCAATACACAGTTTCAGGTTTCTCCGGCCATTCTGGATGTAGCTGCGCACTTTATTCCATTCTATTCCTGTAAGAGCACTTATTTCATTATAACATTTACCTTCTATATAGAACAGTGCAACAGCCTGGCGTTGTTCAATGGCCAGTTCACCCATGCAATATTCCAGTTGTACCAGGTTCTCTTCTTTTTCCAATACACCATCCAGATGCGTGGGATCTTCTGATTGCATAAGTTCTGCATCAATATTAACAGTATGTGCCTTTTTGCCGGAACGAATGCGCATCAGGCAGTGGTTCTTTGTCAGCATATAAAGCCATCCCTTAAAGTTCTCAATGCTGTGTTTAGGTATTTTAGCCACCAGCTCTTCGAAGACGGCAACGGCGCTGTCCTGTGCGTTTTCGGGATGTTTTAAATATTTCAGGCATACACCATAAATCAGATCAGCATAGCGATTGTAAAGCTCTCCTGCAAATTGAATATCCAGCGTAGAAGAGAACTCAGAAACCAGTTCCTTGTCAGTTTTGCCCGATAATATGTTTTTTAAGGAGGCCAATGTCCTAAAATAAGAAGATTTTATCTTTAGAGTAAGTGTTATGACGTTAAAACTAATTCCCTTGAAATAGAAGGGTACCTACATTACTATAATTATTTAAAGCCGGGATGAAACTGTTCAAGGGTTTTCCTTAAAAATTCCCTATCCAGGTGGGTATAGATCTCGGTAGTGGTGATACTTTCATGTCCCAGCATTTCCTGCACTGCCCGAAGGTCAGCGCCTCCTTCCACTAAATGAGTGGCAAAGGAATGACGGAAAGTGTGCGGTGATATATTTTTCGTGATGCCAGCTTTTTTTACAAGGTCTTTGATGATCAAAAATATCATCACCCTTGTCAGTCTTTTGCCTCGCCGGTTCAGGAACAGTATGTCCTCTTCTCCTCTTTGAATAACCACATGCTTGCGTGTGGCCAGGTAAATAGTAATGTATTTTATGGCGCTGCTGCCAATAGGTACCAGCCTTTCCTTATCACCTTTACCAATTACTCTTATAAAACCAACATCCAGGTAGAGTTGTGAAAGCTTCAGGTTTACAACTTCGCTCACCCTGAGACCACAGCTATACATGGTTTCCACTATGGCCTTATTGCGTGTTCCTTCCGGGCTGCTAAGGTCAATACTCGCAATGATGTTTTCTATTTCGCCAAAGCTCAGAACATCAGGGAGCGTGCGTTTTAGTTTGGGAGCTTCCAGTAAAGCAGTAGGGTCTGTTTTAGTTATATCCTCCAGTAAACAATATTTATAGAATGTTCTTAACCCGGATATGATCCTTGCCTGGGAACTTTGGGTCATGCCCAATTCAGCTATCCATTTTACGAATTGTTGCAAATCGCCCAGGTCTAATTCCGAAGGGTTCTTTTTTATATTTTTCAGGAGTAAAAAAGTCGTGAGCTTTTCAATATCAGCCAGGTAGGCTTCTATAGAATTACCCGCCAGGGAACGCTCTAACTGCAGGTAAGCTTTGAATCCTTTTTTATATGGTTCCCACAATGAGTTTCAATTTTTCTTTGAAATGAGTATTCATTTATTCTTACTTCAGGTCAATGGCTTTTTCAATAGGTACTTCCTGGCCATTTTTCAGCAGTTTTACATAAATTCTTTTATGGGTGATATTTATGGAATCTACTACCTGGTGTAGATTATTAAAATCGATATCGTACGTTTCCTTGAAGGTCATCACTTCCTGGTTACCGGAGTTAATATCGGTAACGTAGATAGATCCCCTGTCTGTATATGCCCTAAGATCTGGCTCTAATGAAAATTTAGGATCAAAGCTATTAAGCGCACCAGTAAACTTGTTGATATTATTAGCTTTATTAAAAGGAAGTTTCACAAGGAAGCCGCGACCTGTCATGCAATCGTTGAACGTGAGCCAGGCATAGCTGGTGTCTTTGATGATGCAACTGATAGCGGTGGGATTTAACCGTACGTCCTGGTTGGTGAGGTCATTAAAGGGAAGTTGCCTGGTGATGGTCATGCCTCCATGTGTCCAGGTAATGGAATCTGGTTTGCAATTCTTTAATGAAATGTTTACCCTGGACTCAAAGCGGTCGGCTCCTTTGAAATTAAATGAGTCTGTTTTACAGGTGGTATCGCAAAATGTTTTGACTGATTTACCTGAATTATTACAAGCTATAAATAAAACAGAGGCGCAGAGGAGCAAAACTAATTTCATAATTAAGTATTAGAACAAATGTAAGCCAGATACCGTCACATTCCATTATTCAATGCATAAGGAAGGTTTCTTTATGAATCAATAGGAATCTACCTAATCAAAATGGGAAATTACAAAAACACATCTTCTATAAAGAAGAATTCATTTTCTGTTCCGTTGACAATGTTTATAGATAGAATATCAAATTGTATGTTATGGAATTCAGGGTGTTGAAAAAGAAATTCTTCTGCACCCAGTTTGATCGAGTTGAATTTTTTCTTTGAGACGTTTTCTTCCGGAAATCCGAATTGAGTAGAGGAGCGCACCTTGACTTCCACTATGTGAAGTAATCCATCTTTAATGGCAATGATATCCAATTCATATTTACCAAATCGCCAGTTGCGGTGGAGGATGGCGTATCCTTTATCAACCAGCCAGTTCACTGCCAATTGTTCTCCCTGTTTGCCTAATTCAATATGCTGTGCCATATCTTTATCAAAATAAAAATATTTCAAATTGATTCATAGTTTATTTAAGATCAAAGGAATAGTGCAGCATTATTCCTGGGGTGGCTACAATTTTATACCGGCTTTATTGGGAATTGAAAATGCAGAGCAAAAACCATTTGCGGAGTATTGGCTGGGCGCTCATCCCAATCATCCTTCTACCATAGTAGATAGCGAACTCACACTTTCAGCAATGATAAAGGAGGCACCAGGAAAGCTATTAGGGCCTGGTGTTAGTAAGAATTTTTCCTCGCTTCCTTTTTTATTTAAAATACTTGATGTACGACAGATGCTTTCCATCCAGGTGCATCCCAGTAAAGAGTCGGCTATCAAGGAATTTGCCTTAGAAAATGAAAAGGGAATTCCTGTAAATGCTCCGCACCGTAATTATAAAGACGAGAATCATAAGCCAGAATTGATGGTGGCCCTTGGCGATTTCTGGTTGCTTCATGGGTTTAAAGATGAAGCCAGGTTAAAAGAGGTACTTCGGGACAAGCCAGCGTTCAATTTTCTCCTTAACGTATTTGGTGAAGGTAATTACAGGGCTTTATATGAATCTGTTATGACCATTGAACAGGAAGAGGTAGACCAGGTATTGGGCACACTACTTCAGCCGCTTATCTCCATGTACGAAAAAGGACAGTTAAAAAAGGAGTCAGAAGATTTTTGGGCCGCAAGAGCAGTATCTACATTTTGCAAGGATGGGCATTATGACCGCGGTATTTTTTCCATTTATTTTTTTAACCTGGTTCATTTGAAAAAAGGAGAGGGGATATTTCAACCACAGGGCATGCCGCATGCCTACCTGGAAGGACAGAACGTAGAAGTAATGGCTAATTCAGATAATGTACTAAGGGCGGGCCTTACAGATAAACATATTGATGTGAAGGAACTGCTCAAGCATGTGGATTTCAAAGCCACTGTTCCTGCAGTATTACCTTCAGGAAATGATTTTGCTGTTACCTACCTGAGCCCTGCCCAGGAGTTTGAATTACATTCTTATCAATTTAATGGACAGCAGGAGATGGTCGTTTCGCAATCGCCAGAGATATGGTTCTTGTTATCAGGCACGGCAACTGTAAAAGTTGAGGATGTAACAATTGAATTAAATAAGGGAGAAGCTGTTTTTCTATGCCCGGGATCCGAGATGCATATAAGTTCGGGTAAGGGTGAATTATTTCGTTGCCTGGTTCCTTTGGGTGTAAAAAACTAAATCAGAGTACAAATTCTTCCTTTATTTTTGTTCCTCTCTAAATGATAAAAAATGAAATTGAATAAATCTGTGTTGATAGCTTTCGGCTTATTGATACTTTCTGCTTCTTTATACCGTACCTGGCCTGGCCGTCCTTTCGGTTTTGCTCCCCAAATGGCTATGGCATTATTTGCAGGGGCTATGATCAAGGATAAAAGATGGGCCTTTGTTCTGCCGTTATTATCCATGTTTCTTTCAGATGCATTATACCAGGTTCTCTTTATAAATGGGTTAACTGATATACAAGGCTTTTATACTGGTCAGTGGGTAAACTACCTGCTTATCGGCGGCGTGGTGTTATTTGGATTTCTGCTTAAGAAGATTACAGTGTTAAGAGTTGCCGGTTTTTCATTGGCAGGTTCTGTATTGTTTTTCCTTGCATCCAACTTCATGGTTTGGTTTGGAGGTGGTGGTTTGGGCAGACCCAAAACATTTGATGGCCTGATGATGTGTTATTATGATGGTATTGCTTTCTTCAGGGATTATGGACTGGTGAAAGGTTTTTATGGAAACCTGTTCATTGGGGACCTTTTCTTCTGTGGTGTTTTATTTGGGACGTATTACCTTATACACCGAACGATTTTGACACCTAAACATCTACTAGCTTAAAAATATAACCCCGCATCGGCGGGGTTTTTTATTTAAAGTATCAGTCTTTCGGGATCCATTTCATATCCTTCATCTATATCCAGGTTTTTCCCGTCTGCCGCAGATGTGGCTAATTCATCGCACCGGTTATTGTATGGATTATCAGCATGACCTTTTACCCATACAAATTTGAGGTGGTGTTTGGTAGATAGGTTGTAAAACTTCACCCAGAGGTCCTTATTCTTTTTCCCTTTAGCGAAATTGGTAGCCAGCCATTTATTCAGCCATCCTTCCTTTACTGCTTTTACAACGTATTGGCTATCGGAGTAAATAGTAATATTCAAACCAGTTTTTTTCATGGCTTCCAATCCGGCAATAACAGCCATAAGTTCCATGCGGTTGTTAGTGGTTTTGCGGAAACCATGAGACAACTCTTTTGTTTTTTGTCCTGCCATCAAAATAGTTCCATAGCCTCCGGGCCCGGGATTGCCCCTGGAAGATCCGTCCGTGTACATAATTATATCCTGCATAATAGAAAGTAAGGGGAAATTCAATCTTATATATTGTATTCCCGGAGTAGTTTGTTATTAGATTTTAATAAACATTATCCTAAGGCTATACCTGGAAAACGCCGGTTTTAAATTCACTCATATGCGGCTGGTGATTAGCTGCATTGATTCCTTCAGAGATGACCATCCTGGTTTGCGCCGGATCAATGATATCATCCACCCAAAGCCTTGCTGCAGCATAATAAGGGCTGGTTTGTTTTTCATACCTGTTTTTGATCTCATCCAACAGGGCATTTTCTTTTTCAGGTGTGATAGTTTCTCCCTTTGCTTTCAGGGATGCAACCTGTATTTGTAATAAGGTTTTTGCGGCCTGTTCACCACCCATTACGGCGATCCTTGCAGTAGGCCAGGCATATATAAACCTGGGATCATAAGCTTTCCCGCACATGGCATAGTTGCCGGCACCATATGAATTACCCATGATAATAGTGATCTTGGGTACCACTGAATTGGCAACTGCATTTACCAGTTTCGCTCCATCCTTTATAATACCTGCATGTTCGCTGCGGCTGCCTACCATAAAACCGGTAACATCCTGTAAAAAGACCAGTGGGATCTTTTTCTGGTTGCAATTCATAATAAAGCGGGCAGCTTTATCAGCACTGTCATTATAAATAACACCACCCATTTGCATCTCACCCTTTTTTGTCTTTACAATTTTTCTTTGATTAGCTACAATACCAACTGCCCAACCGTCAATACGTGCATAACCACATAGAATTGTTTTACCATAATCTTCCTTGTATTGGTCAAAAACGGATTCATCAACAATTCTTTCAATGATCTCCACCATGTCATAAGGGCGGGTATTATCTGCAGGAAATAATGAATAGATATCTCCAGCATCTTTTTTCGGTTTTTTAGGTTTTGCACGATCAAAACCTGCCTTGCCCACTTCTCCGATTTTATCAATGATCCTTTTCACCTGGTCAAGACATTCTTCTTCTGTATCAAATTTATAGTCGGCTATGCCTGAAATTTCAGTATGTGTAACTGCGCCGCCAAGGGTTTCAGTATCCACTTCTTCGCCTATAGCCGCTTTTACCAGGTAGGGTCCTGCCAGAAAGATAGATCCTGCTCCTTCCACCATCAGTACTTCATCACTCATAATGGGCAGGTAAGCCCCTCCAGCCACACAGGCGCCCATAACGGCTGCTATCTGGATAATTCCTTTGGCGCTCATTTGTGCATTGTTGTAAAATACACGGCCAAAATGTTCCTTATCCGGAAATATTTCATCCTGCATGGGAAGGAATACACCTGCACTGTCAACCAGGTAAATAATGGGCAGATTATTCTGCAATGCTATTTCCTGCATCCGCAGGTTTTTTTTCCCTGTGATCGGGAACCAGGCACCTGCTTTTACCGTCTGATCGTTGGCCACAATGATGCATTGTTTACCACTGACATAGCCTATGCCTGCGACTGTTCCTGCTGCAGGACAGCCTCCGTATTCTTCATACATTTCATACCCCGCAAATGAACCGATCTCAACAAATGGAGATCCCTTATCAGTGAGGTATTCTATACGTTCACGTGCAGTGAGTTTACCTTTTTCTTTTTGTTTTGCAACAGCTTTCAAGCCTCCTCCTTCATAGATCTTTGATAATCGATGTTTTCTTTTTTCAAGAAGGTTCAACATAGAGTTGGTGGCAGTGGGCATATCGTTAGTGCTCATAGAAACAAAGATAGGAGTTGAAAAATCAGGCAATGTTCAATTTTCACGAAGATTCAATTAATTTCTTCCCTATTTTTACGGATGCCCTTAACCCTTGAGCCTGCTGCAGTTATGCTTAAAAAAGAAACTGCAGCCCGTCATATTGACGTAGAAAAAACCATGAATCCAAGGATCGGTAATATCCGGTCGGTAGAAGATTATGCTTCGTTATTAAATACCTTTTATGGTTTTTATTTCCCTCTTCAAAACAAAATTTCCAGGATATTAACTGATTCAGACCTTGCAGATATAAGTGAAAGAAAGCTTGCTTCCCTGGCCCTGGAAGACCTTCTTTCATTAGGATATCCTGTTACTGATATTCCCATCTGCCGGGATATTCCTGCCATTTCTAATAAAGCAGAGGCATTTGGTTGCATGTATGTAATGGAAGGGTCTACTCTTGGTGGACGTATTATCAGTAAATGGCTGCAATCAAATACATTTATCTCTTTGCAGGAAGAGCAATTGCATTTTTTTAGTGGCTATAAGGAGCAAACGGGCGCCAAATGGAAAACCTTCCTGGATGCCCTCAATGAACAGCAGGATGTACATGCAGTGATTGATGCTGCTAATGCAACGTTTACCTTATTTCAAAACTGGATTACAACGACATCGAATGAATGCTCTTAATAGAACGGATGCGGAATTTTGTGGCAAAGTTCCCTTGCATCAAACAAATCTTATACAACCCCACGGATATCTGCTAGTCATTGACAAAAGAGATTTTACCATACTACAGGTTAGTGAAAATGTGGAAGATCTGCTGGGAAAACCAGCTAATGATGTTATCAATACTTCGCTTGAAACGTATATAACGGATAGTGATCTGAAGGATGTAAAAAATAGGTTTCATTATTCAGGAGGAGAAGGCATACCCTTTGTTTTCTCCTTTCATACCGGGGAAAGATTGGCAGTTATAAAGTTTCAAGAGTCCTATTTTATCCTGGAAGTGGACCTGGAAATTCGATCACTACAGAAAGCAACCTCTTTTATTCCCATATACCAGGAATTGAAGTTTGTTATGGCTGCTATTGAGCGGGCTGATTCCATAAATGAAGCCTGCTTAATTGCCATTAAGGAACTAAAACGTGTGTCAGGATTTGATAAAATAATGGTTTACAGTTTTGACGAAGATTGGAATGGTGATGTTATAGCAGAGGTTATGGAAGCCGGAATGGATAGTTATCTGGGACTTAAGTTTCCCGCTTCCGATGTGCCGCAGCAGGCCAGGGCACTTTATCTAAAAATGCCTTATCGGCTGATTCCCAATATCGATTATGTCCCGGTAAAACTGTATCCTGTAATCAACCCGGCAGTAAATGGATTTACAAATCTTTCTGACTCTAATTTAAGAAGTGTGGCAGGTGTTCACCTGGAATACCTGGCCAATATGAAGGTCAAGGCATCCATGTCTACACGCATAATGGAAAACGGAAAACTTTGGGGATTGATCGCCTGTCATAACCGCGAACCACTTTATCTTTCCTTTGAGTTTTGTGCCTTATTTGAATTAGTGTCAAATGTTCTTTCAGCGAAACTTCAATCTTTAAGTGCCCAGGATACCTTTAATTATAAATCAGGAATGCAGGCAAAACAACTGGAGATAGTAGAAGATGTATATAAAGAGGCTGATATATTTAAGGCGTTGAAAAAAAATGAAAAGAATATATTGAGTGTATTAGGTGCTGAAGGAGTGAGTATTATTTTGAATAGAAACCAGATCTCATATGGCAGGGTTCCTTCACAGGAAGAGGTCAATGAATTGGTCTATTGGTTACAATCGAAAAAAGTGGATAAGACCTATCATCAACAGGGCCTTTCCTTTGAATTTGAACCGGCATTAGCCTATTCTGACAAGGCAAGCGGTTTGCTTGTATTGCCTATCCAGGCGGAAAAAGGAAATTATATTCTTGCATTCAGGCCAGAGGAAAAAAGGAAGGTGAA
The DNA here is from genome assembly GCF_900129295.1 of Flavisolibacter ginsengisoli DSM 18119. GTDB lineage: Bacteria > Bacteroidota > Bacteroidia > Chitinophagales > Chitinophagaceae > Flavisolibacter > Flavisolibacter ginsengisoli. The sequence goes on along the minus strand of NZ_FQUU01000002.1, from coordinate 134,547 downwards.
CTGGGGTGGAAATCCTAATGAAGCCATAAATTTCGAACCTGGCGGAAAAAAATACCATCCCCGGGCGTCTTTTAATATTTGGCAACAAAACGTTGATAAGAAGGCACTTCCATGGCAGGAACAGGAACTGGAAGTAGCGGAAACATTTAGAAATTTTGTTATGGACTATGCTTTAAACAAAATGTAAAGTTCATATCGTTATATTTTTTGGCAAAACATTGGTAATAGACTCTGATTAATGAACGGTTCGAAAAAAAATATTGAGGGCCAGGGGCATTTTATTGTTGCTATTGGTGCCTCTGCAGGTGGATTGGAAGCCATCCACGAATTCTTTGATAATATGCCTTCTAATGGCAACCTGTCTTTTATTATTATTCAACACCTTTCACCTGATTATAAAAGCTTACTGGTTGAACTTATATCCAAGCATACACATATGCAGGTGTATGAGGCCACCCATGGTGCAAAGGCGGAGAGTAATTGTGTTTACGTGATCCCTAATAACAAGTTGCTTACCATTAAGAATGGGCACCTGCAATTGGGTGTAAAGAATTTTGATAAGGTTCCCAACACAGCTATAGATACTTTTCTTCATTCTTTGGCTGAAGACCAGGCAGAAAAAGCAATTGCCATCATTCTTTCAGGTACAGGTTCTGATGGATCAAAAGGTATACAAAGTATCAAACAGGCAGGGGGTATGGTACTGGTGCAGGATCCTTTATCCGCCAAGTTTGATGGTATGCCGAATACAGCTATAGCTACCGGTTTTGCGGATCTAATACTGGCACCTGAGTTAATGCCGGAGGAGGTATTCAATTATATTAATGAACGGCCTATTCATATTGTAACTGAAGATAAGCCAGATGAAACCCTGCTGCCCGAGGTTTTAAAGCTTATTGAAAAACATTGCAGTTATGATTTTCATAATTATAAGACCCCTACCATTTTAAGACGCATTACAAGAAGAATGGGACTGATGGGATATAAAAAGTTCACGGACTACCTTGAATTTTTGCGTATATCGCCAGAAGAATGCCGTTCGCTTGGAAAAGAGTTTTTGATAGGAGTTACCAAATTCTTTAGAGATAGTGCAGCCTTCCAAATATTGCGCGGGGAAGTTTTGCCGGATATTATCAATTCAAAAAATGATAACGAGATATTAAAGATATGGGTCACCGCCTGCAGCACTGGTGAGGAAGCGTATTCACTGGCAATCCTGATTGATGATCTTTTGCAAAGCATGGGGAAGAAGCTTGAAGTAAAAATATTTGCCAGTGACCTTGATATTGATGCCATTGAATTCGCTTCAAAAGCAACCTATCCTGCTTCAAGTGTGGTAGAAATATCACCTGCATTGGTTAACCGGTATTTTATCAAGGATGGAAGTCATGTTGTTGTTCAACCCAGGTTGCGTAAGCAGATTGTCTTTGCCCGTCATAATGTGTTAAAAGATCCACCATTTATAAAAAATGATATGGTGACCTGCAGGAATATGCTCATTTATATGAACAATATTCTGCAGCGAAAGGTATTGTCCACCCTGCAATTCTCTTTAAATGCAGGTGGTTATTTATTCCTGGGCCCGAGTGAAACACCTGCAACAGTGAAAGATGGGTTTGAAGAAGTAAATGGAAAATGGAAGATCTTCAGAAAAATTATCAGTGATGTAAAATATAACCCTGAAAGATTACCCTCTGCGCAAATGTTCAAAACCCCTCGGGAAATAAGGACTATTGCCCCCAGAAAGGAAGATACACTTGAGAAAGAACTCGCAGATGATTTTAGAAATGTGTTGGTTGCAGAATATGGTTTTGCGGCTATTTATATTGATAAGAATTTTGAGATCAGGGAAGCAATAGGCGATTTCAAAAAGTATTTGTCTTTGCCGGATAAGATCATTTCTTTAAATATTCTTAGAATGGTTAATGGCGAATTGGCGGTTGCTTTAAATGCCGCTATTCGTAAGGCCTTAAGAGAAAAGGTCACTGTTAGCTTAAATAATATAAGGGTTCAGAACAGGGATAGCAACATTAATATTTTTGTGCGGCCTGCCAATAAAGATGGACATACCATGATCGTTCTTGGTGAGAATCATGAGGCCCAGGCTGTAAAACCCCTTCCTGAATTCACTTCCGGCAACCATACTGAATCACTCAATTATATAGCAGAACTAGAGGATGAATTGAAAGAAACAAGGTCACACCTCCAGATGGCTATCGAAAGCCTTGAAACTGCCAATGAAGAACTGCAATCCAGTAACGAGGAATTGTTATCTGCAAATGAAGAACTACAATCAAGTAATGAAGAATTGCAATCCCTGAATGAAGAGTTGCATACATTGAATACCGAACACCAGCTTCGTATCAGGGAATTGATAGAATTAAATGATGATCTGAATAACTATTTCAGAAGCACTGAAATTGCCCAGGTATTTGTAGATAGTAATCTTCGCATTCGGAAGTTCAATCCAGTTGCTGTCAAAATGATTAACCTGATCGAATCAGACATAGGCAGGCCAATAGAACATATTTCTACCAACATCCGGGAAAACAAGAATTTCATTGAGGATATTCAGAAAGTGTTGAAAGACCAGGTGATTATTCAGAAAGAAGTTGTATTAAGTAATGGAAATACCAACCTGATGAAGATACTGCCTTACATCAGGCAGGATAAAAAGGTAGATGGCGTAGTCATCACTTTTATTGATATCAGCAATGTTAAGGAGCTGAATAATATAGTTCAGGCAGTGTTCAATTCTTCCATTAGTGCGATCATGGCATTAAAAGCTAAACGTAATGACAAGGATGAAATAGTTGATTTCAACTGGATAACTGCCAACTATGCCACTGATGAATTATTACAACGATCGGCGCCTGATTATTTAGGGAAATCTCTTAAGGCTAATTTCCCGGAATTAATCAAAGATGAATTATTTGAAAAATTTGTTTCTGTTGTCAACACAGCAGTTCCTTTACAGACTGAAGTTGCATTATCTATTTCCGGTGAAAACCATTGGTTTGACCTGATAGTGTCGCAAATGATGGATGGAATTGTTGTAAGTCTTACCAATATAAATGATAAGAAGAAGGCTGAGGAAAAGTTCAGGAGTAATTATTTTGAATTAATGAAGGTTAAGGAAAATTACCGCAACCTGAATATAGCCCTGGAGGATAAAGTAAAGGAAAGAACGTTTGAATTGACTAAAAGTGAAGAGCGTTTCAGGTTGATTACTAATGTTACTAATGATGCTATCTGGGATTGGGACCTGGTAAACAACCGGATTTGGTGGAGTGAGAGTTTCTACAGCCGTTTTGGTTTTGAAAAACTTGAACACAAATTGACCAGTACTTTTTGGATCAACCAAATTCACCCTGATGACAGGGATAGAGTCACCAATAGTATTTATACAGCTATTAATAATGGTTCCAATAACTGGTCTGAACGGTTCCGGTTTGAAAAGAAGGACGGAACTTATGCTATTATCCAGGATAAGGGTGCTGTGCTTGTCAATAATGAAGGAACGCCTTACCGGATGCTAGGTTCCATGGTAGATATTACTGAGGCGGAATTAGCTGAACAAAAATTGAAGGATACGAATAATGAACTACAAGACCTTATAGAGGAGTTTCGCTTTGTAACAGACTTCATGCCCCAGGTTGTCTGGTCAACGCAACCAGATGGTCATTATGACTTTTTTAATAAGGGTTGGTATGATTACACGGGCCTGACACAGGAAGATACAATAGAAAAAGGTTGGCCAGCAGTGTTACATCCCGATGATTTTGACAGGTCAATGAAGTTATGGGAGCATAGCCTTCAAACAGGAACATCTTATGAAATTGAGTATAGATTGAAACGATACGATGGGGTATACAATTGGTTCCTTGCCCGTGCAGTTCCATTAAGGAATGAGAATGGTATTATAGTAAAATGGTTTGGTACATGTACCAATATCAATGACCATAAATTGATGAATGATATTTTGGAACAAAAGGTTATAGAAAGAACGGAAGAACTTCAAAAGATAAATATGGAATTGGAGGCCAGTAATGGTGAACTGCTTCAATTTGCTTCAATTGCTTCTCACGATTTAAAAGAGCCCTTGCGTAAGATACATATGTTCAGTAACCTGGTAAGAGACCGATATCTTTCCAATTCTGCCAGCGAGGCTATGGATTATATGAACAGGATCATCAAGGCTTCCTCAAGAATGACAAAATTGATTAATGACCTTTTAGCATTTACAAGACTGTCTGGTGAAAGTAAGTTTGAATTGACGGGGTTAAATAATTTATTGGAAGAGGTATTAAGTGACCTTGAGCTTTCTATTTTGGAAAAAAACGCAACAATAGAAGTTGGTAATTTGCCTGAAGCAGAAATTATCAGCGCCCAGATGAGGCAGGTATTTCAAAATATTATTAGTAACTCTTTAAAGTTCAACCGGCCTGGTATTTCACCTGTAATAAAAGTAAATGCTACCAGGGTGAGCGAACTATCTTTTGTTGACTCATTTGATGTCAATGGTGCATATTGCCGTATAACCATAGAAGATAATGGAATAGGCTTCAATAACCAGTTTGCAGAAAAAATATTTATAATTTTTCAACGTCTCCATGCCTGGGATAAATATGATGGAACAGGAATAGGACTTGCGATAACTAAAAAGATTATCGAGAGGCATAATGGCATCATTACAGCCAAAAGTAAGGAAGGCGAAGGTGCTTCCTTCATTATAGTAATTCCTTTGAGACAAGTTCCTGAGCACCAGGCGGCGGATGCTAATGCTGGTAGAACTTCCAGTTATGTATAATTAATGATTATTCCTTTAAGTGGAATACCCTTTGAAGAATGTAGAGGGACAGGAGTGCCCGGGCTTATCATAATAGTATGAAGCAGCAAGAGGTGTTACGACATTCTCGGAATGTGAAAATGCTTTAAATGGTATTGCCAAGGTTTCAGTCTTTGGCCTAACTTTATAGGAGGTATATAAATCTTTTAATCATGGCAAAAAAGGATATTGACGCCCCCCTGGAAGATATTGAAAGAGGAAAAGATTCACAAGCTGAGGAATCCAAAAAAATTGAAGAAAATGAAAGTGATCAGAAAGTAAACAAGACAGAAGTAAAGAATGCACATGCTTCAGGGCTAGGATCTATTGGCAGGAATGATCATCGGCTGGATGATGTTAAACCCAATTTTGATAATTACTAAATGTTTTTTCTGTAGCGGGATCAGATTTTACCAGCCTGGATATAACTGATGCAATAAGTTATTGGCCAGTTGTGTATGTCTTTTTAATTACCTGGTAATTTCTCAGGTAGTTATCTGGAACAGCAGTATTTTTCAATCATTTGATAAAACAATCCCAAATTAAAGTATATCCTTTCTGCTCAGCACAATACTTTTCGACTTATTTTGTTTATTCCTTTTACATTATAGCGGTTTCAATTAGCCTAAATTTACTGTAACATCGTTTATAACATGAAAACAAAACCTTCTTTCTGGCAACGAATTGGAATGCATGAATGGTTTCTTAAAAAAGAAGATATTGCTGAAGCATCAAGGGAAGGGATAACTCCTAATGAAGTATATAAATATATTATCGACAAATTCAAAGAGTCGATCGGACATTTATCTTTTGCCAACAGGATAGTTTTTTACCATGAATATATCATCTGCTTTAATACGGATGATTACAGGGATTTTACAGATAACAAAAAGGGAATCTTTGGGCTTATTGTACAGGAATCTGTAAAACAGTTTTATGAAGCCTTGAAGGCATATCGTGCTCAGAATAAAACTGTGGAGCCTTCAAGTTCCAAATGGGTTTTCAGATTTGTTTCTCATCCTGATTATGAAAGAGGTGATAAAAGTTTTATAGGAAAATTGTTGCCCGGAAACATGCAAAAGGAGGAGAATCTACGAATAACCTTTATTCCGAGGCAAACAGGTATTGCTCAGACTGCAGATATCAGCCCGGAAATCTTAAATGGGTTTACTTTCTATAGTGAAGGATATTATGAAGTTCCCTACCAGGAAAACCTTGTTTATCATGAACATGCTGTTTCAAAGCCATCCTTCTTCGCCAGGTTTGAAGCCATCATTCCAGAAAAAGAGTATGCGGGGAGAAAGATAGAATATGTTATGAGGGATGAAGAGGTAATTGTATCGGGAAAAGAGGAAGTACATGCCAATTCAAATGTCTTTCGCATTCCTTCAGAATGGGTGAATACTCCACATCTTCGCATACGGTATAATAAGGCAGAAGGGAAGCTTTATGTTGCTTCCTTTGGAGAAAAGACGATTGTAAATGAAAAGCAGGTGGCAAAGAGCTTTGAGAACAACCCCACCTGGACTGAACTTCCCATTAATTCAAAAGTGGTTTTAAACGGTATAGTAGGTATTAACATCTTTAAATCCTGATGCATATGTTAACATCTGTGCTTTCACTTGTTGTTTTACTGATTTGCATTCTCATGCTCATATCTCATTTTATAGATATCAAAAAATCACATCAAAGGAATGGCTGATAACTTCTTTGGACTTACAGACACAGGAAGGATAAGAGATAATAATGAGGATGCTTTTGTAGCTCGTCAAGTGTTTAATAAACAATGGATTCTTGCTTCGGTTATTGACGGGGTGGGTGGGTATGAAGGCGGTGAAGTTGCGGCTGAAATTACCAAGGAAGAATTTTTAAATTCTTTTACTACGCTTCCTTCCGATCCTATACGGAAAATGAAAGAGGCTATCATTTCTTCAAATGAAAGGATATACAAGGAAAAACTGGAAAGTGGAAAGAATTCCAGTATGGCTTGTGTAGTTACCCTTGCACTGGTTGATGTTAAGAACAATAAATTTTATTATGCGCATGTAGGAGATACAAGGCTTTACCTGTATCGTGACCATTCTTTAATAAAAGTAACCAGGGATCAGTCATTTGTAGGTTACCTTGAAGATAGCGGCCGTATATCTGAAGAAGAGGCTATGAGGCATCCAAAGCGCAACGAGATCAATAAGGCACTGGGTTTCGATAACCAATCTATTTTAGCAGAAGACTATATCGAAACCGGTGAATCTCCATTCCTGCCGGGGGATGCTCTATTGATCTGCAGCGATGGTCTGTCAGATATGATCAGTTCTGCACGGATTTCACAAGTGCTGGAAAAGAAAAGTTCGCTGGAACAAAAAGCTGCGGAATTAATAGAGGCAGCTAATGAGGCTGGTGGTAAGGATAATATAACGGTGGTCCTGGTTCAAAATAATAAAAAGCCATTAAAGCAACCCGCATCGAAGCCGGTCCTGGTAAAGAAGAAAAAAGTTGAGCCTGTAATTTCCAGGAATGATATGGATGAAAGTGTTGAGCCAGTGGCCACAACTAAACATCAAACAGTAGCATCACAGGTATCTAACCCTGGCAAAAGGCATAATAATATTCTTTGGATACTATCCATACTTTGCCTTTTATTCCTTAGTGGTTTTATCTGGATGTGGTGGAGTAAAAATCATTTCTCGGGAACTCCCGGCGAAGTGGTAAAAAAGGAAAAGAATGTACAGGAAATCAGGCTACAGACGTTTATCAATGCCTCTCCAGGTGACACCGTTGAATTGGAGACGGGGAGCAAAGATCATATACTTTATTTGACTGACACTTTATGGGTGAACAGGCCTTCGCTTTACCTGAAAGGGAAAAATACAATACTGTTAAGGGACAGCAGTTCATCCAACCGGGTTGCCATAATGGTTTCCCCAGAATGCAGGTCACTTGTTATTGATAGCCTTACAATTGATGGTTTTGATATTGGAATATCCATGACCGGAAAGGAAAGTCTGCAACTCAAGGGGGTTAAGTTTAAAAATTGTCCCATAAATGTTGCATTTAGGTTTTCAGGTACAGGCGACCTGAAAACAGTTTTCCGGAATGCAACTCTATCAAAAGATACTACAGCTCAAAACTCTATACACTAGAATGACAAATGGTTTGCAGCATCATACCTCAAGAATAAAAGAACGAATAGGCTTGATTGGCATTGCAGTCATCTTATTACTGCTTTTCAATTCATTGTTTACAGTATTAAAAAGAGATTTTACCGAAGTTCCTTCCAGGGTAGAGCAAGGGACTATTGTGAATTTAAATGACGAGAGTCCGGGACAGCGTTTAAAACAGATGCTGGAAAAGGGCTTTTATTTTGAAGATCCAAAGGATATTCAATTAATTAGTTCCATAGTAAGCCAAAAGCTGAATTCTGAGAATGATATTATTGATAATATAGGTGAATTAAATAAATCAAAGTATAATGTAAACGCCGACGAAGCTTATGCTACAGGTGGTGCATCGTTTAGAAAAAGAGTAGAAGTTTCAAGAAAACTACTTGGATTTACAGGGGCCGATTCTTTACGTTTCAACCAGGAAAGAACCTCACCTCCATCCCTTGCGTCTAACTTAAATGTAGGCCTGGGTGCACACACTATTTCAGGAAGCATAAGGAACAGGAATGAAACTAAAGTTAATGGGGTTCTTGTCAGGCTTACCATGGTCATTCCTCAGGATAGTATTTATAGTACTGAAGTTACTGATGCCACAGGTCAACGAATTCAAAAGGCTCCAGGTCTTCAAAAGATATATGCTACTGATTCTTTTAACAGGAGTCAATTGATTTCTTTAATAGCATATACAAGAACAGATGCTGATGGAAAGTTTGCTTTCTCGGGGCTTCCTGAAGGAAAATCCTATGAGCTGTTGCCCATGCAGCCTGGCTTTCAGTTTGGTCCTTCAAAAGGGGTTCAGGAACTTAAAGAAGATGCTGCTTTTACTTTTATTCAATTGCCGCATACTATTAAACTTTTATCAACAAAAGACTTTACTGATCTTAAAAAGGAAGGTTCGTTAATAGTACGTACGCCTGACCAGGTAACTAAATGGTATTGGATCATTGTTATTGTTTTCATTGTCGGGTTTTTCCTGCTGCATGTGATTTTAAGCATCAGATTTTCAGCAACAGACCAATATATCCTCCCTATAGTTATGTTGCTCACCGGCCTCTCTTTATTAACATTATTAAGCTTGCAGGATCCTCTTAGAGACCGTTTTCTTGCCAGGAGTACTTTATGGTATTTAGCAGGAGGGTTTACCGGTATTATTTTGCTATTATTATTTGATCTACGACGTTTTACAGCAGATTCAGGATTGTACAGGATGTTTGCTTTTAGAGACAACAGGGGCTCTAAGGGTATACAATGGGCTGGACTGGCGATGCTATTGTTATTATTAACCATCCTTCTGGGAACAGGGCCTGAAGGAAGTGGAGTTAAGGTCAACCTTTTTGGTTTTCAGCCAAGCGAGATGGTAAAATTTCTAATTATCATTTTCCTTGCGGGCTTTTTTGCTGCCAATGAAAGGTTCCTTGCCGAATATGTCACCATGAAAAAACGATGGTCGTTTTTCTGGATGGCATTGGGTGCCATCCTGGCTTCAATTCTTTTATTCCTGATGTTAGGCGATCTTGGCCCTGCAATCGTTGTTTGCTTCACCTTTATCATCCTGTTCTCTTTTTCAAGAGGTGATTTTGCCTTTATGGTGGCTTCTGTTGTTTTATATGTGCTGGCGAATTGGATATTAAAGAACATCTGGATATCTACAGGGGTTACCATTCTCATTATGTTACTTGTTATGCTTTTTATAAGGAAGCAATTAAGTGAGTCAGCTATAATGGCCCTGGTTGTGGTGTCGGGTTTTATGTTGATCGACCAGGTGCCACTACTTCATAATATATTTCCGGGACCTGTTCAACGATTAACAGACCGCAAAGCTATATGGCTGAATAAATGGGATAATGAAGTCTTCGGTGGTGACCAGATAGCCAATGGTATCTGGGCCATGTCAAGTGGGGGCATACAAGGCCAGGGAGTGGGTGAAGGCTTTGCCAAGACCATACCTGAAGCGCATACCGATATGATACTTCCTTCCTTAGGGGAAGATTTCGGCTGGGCTGGCATTATTTCCGTTTTTATATTATTTCTGATTTACCTGCACCGGTCTATATTGATTGGAAGGCAAACGGGAAGGCCCTTTCTGTTTTATTTATGTACAGGCATTGGTATCTGCACCTTTGTTCAATTCTTATTGATTGCAGGAGGGTCAATAGGGGCTTTACCACTTTCAGGGGTATCACTGCCTTTTGTGAGTTACGGGGGAACATCACTTATTTGCAATATGCTCGCTGCCGGGTTTCTTTTGTCTGTATCTATGGTCAGGGGAACTGCTGTACAGATGAATTATATATCAAAGCAACAGGATAAAAACATGCTCCCTGCATTGGTAGCTGCATGTATTGGTGTGATTCTTTTAACGATCAATGTGTCGAGGTACCTGTTCAATAACAAGCAATGGGTAGTTCAGCCTGCACTTGTAGCAGACAGGAGTGGTGCACGCATGTTCAGCTATAACCCCCGGATAGCTATTCTTATCAACAAATTGCAGGCTGGAAGTTTATTTGACAGAAATGGAAAGCTGTTGGCTACCAGTAAACCTGAAATGATCGCTTCTCAAAAGGATTCTTTGATAAAGGCAGGTCTTGATCCACGCAGTCTTGAATCCCTTTCACACAAACGTTCCGACAGGTATTATCCTTTTGCCGAAGAAATGTTCTTTTGGATTGGAGATGCCAATACAAATATCTTTTATGGAGGCAATAATGGTTTTTTTGCAGAATATGCGCTTGATGCCGAGCTAAGAGGATTTGAAACTCCTGTAAAAACATTTACAGTTTCTGCTACCCGTTTCAGGGAGAATCGTTTTTTACCTAGAAGAATAACTGAAATGACAGTTTCTCAAAAAGATTATACTGTACTTGCACCTTTGTTATTGGCGGGCATCAATAGTGAAAAGGTAGAAGCTTTTAAAAAAAGAAACAGGGATGTTCAGTTATCTATGGATGCTGCATTACAAACAAGCATACAACAATCATTTTCCATGGATGATTCCTTACAGGATAACAGGATATCAACAGTGATATTAGATGATTCCACCGGGGATGTTTTAGCGTCTGCCATGTATCCTCTTCCGCCTGTGAATAACTGGGACCAGTTGAACCTTTCTTTATTGGAACAAAATAAGTTATCCTCCTGGAGTACTAATACAGACCTGGGGTTTACTTATGCCACTCAACCCGGATCTACAGCTAAAATTGCAACCACTCTTGCTGCATTCAATAAACTGGGAATGGCAGCAGCCAATAAAACTATATTGATAAAACCACAGGATTTGATCAGGATAAAAAGTGCGGAGCCCGATGAAGCTGGAAATATTTCATTGGAAAGAGCATTGGTAAAATCAAATAATTCCTATTTTATCAAATTGGCCAATGAAGAACGTTTGCAGGAAGAAATGGCTACCATTTATATGCAAACAGGAATGTTTCTACACGGAGTGGGAGGATATTATTATGAAATGAATCCCAGAAATCAACAACAGGAAGAAAAATGGCGCACCTTCTGGAGAAAAACAGAATTCTCCAGCCTGAAAAGCTATGACAAGAATGATATTCGAAAGACAAGGGGAAGAGGTGTTTCAGGAATGGCCTGGGGACAAGGGGAATTAATTGCAACCCCGGCGGCAATTGCAAGGCTTGCAGCTTCTGTTTCCAACCATGGGGTTCTTATTCCTCACAGGTTTGTATTGAAAATTAGCGACTCACTGATTAAAACAATGCAGGGAATATCTATAGCTAATGATTCACAATATGCTGCCACTATAAAAAGTTATATGCTGGAGCAAAGTGCCAATAAGGTCAAGGACCTACATTTGGTGGTTGCAGGTAAAACAGGTACTCCTGAAAGAATATGGAAAGGTGAACGCATAAATGATGGGTGGTATGTATTTTTTGTACCTAAAGCAAAGGGTCCTGGTCATATAGTTGTTTGCACCCGTATTGAAAAGGCTAAAGGATCAAGCGAGGCGGTAAAGTTGGCAGGAAAGCATATTATACCTAAGTTGCTGCAGGCGGGATATATTGAAGGAATGAAATGAATTCAATGAGGTCTTTATCTTTTAAAATGCAAAATTCGAAGTCTCAATAATCTTTATTATAAACCAGGGGGAAACTTTAAATCATGCCCATGTTTGATTTTTTTAAAAAGAACACTGAAAATAGCAGCAAGGATGTGAAAACTGTAAGGGAAGCTTTGCTGCATTTTATAAAGGAACAGTTGAAAAAAGCTGAAGGGGGCGAAGGGTCAAATATTAAAGGCATCCAGCTTTTTATTACCTGTCCAGATGAAGAAAAACAAATGTATGAAGCAGCTGTTTACCTTGATGAACCTGGCAGGTTCAGAAATGAAGAAGTGCAAAAAATTGCAGATGATTATGCCATTGACCTTCCGGATAACTGGGAATTAAAAATCAGTTTTACTGAAAGCGCTCCCCCGGAATCAAAACAGGTACCGGGACTTGATGCTTCTTTATTTGTATTGACCCGTAAAAATGCATTGCCTAAAACCGCATCAGCATTTATTAAAATAAGATTGGGAGAAGCTGAAAAGAAAACTTATATCATTACCTCTGGAAGTGGTAAGATATTTATTGGCCGGGAAAAAAGAGTGCAAACCGCAGATGGTTTTTACCGTGAAAATAACATAGCCTTTCCGGAAAAAAGCGATAGCGATAGCAATCGTTACATAAGCCGTCAGCATGCACATATAGAATTTGACCAGGAAACAGGCCATTTTCTATTATTTGCAGATGAAGGAGGGGTGCCTCCAAGAAATAAGGTCAAAGTGAGGTCAAATAATGAAGGGGAACCAGTAAAATTATATTCTACCAAGGTGGGCTATGAATTGAGGGAAGGCGACCAGATACTTTTAGGTCAATCTGCATTGCTGGAATTCAGCTATTCACCAGATGAAAACGAATTATAGAAATGGCAAGGGTTTTTACAATTACTGAAGGCCTGGAAAATATGGGTGCCTTGAAAACCGGCGGACAGGGTTCGGTATATAAGGCACGCAGAATAGGTGAAATTATATCGGCTGTTAAGTTGTTACCAACACCCATTTATAGTGAGACAATAGATGACAAACATTTTACGGATTTTCAAAACGAGGTAAATAAGCTTAAAAAAGTTAACCAGGATCCCAACCCAAATGTGGTAAAGATCATTAGCTCTGGTATCACTGATACAGGTAATTTCCCTTTCATAGAAATGGAGTTCATAGAAGGACCTGACCTGGAAGAGCTTTTGAAATCACCCCACGACCCTGTATTTACCATTAAAGAGATCATCAAGGTTGCTGAACATTTATCTAATGCCCTTTCTCATTGTCATAAAGCAGATGTAAAACATGGTGATGTAAAAAGCAATAATGTAAAATTTAATATTCATTCCGGAAATTATATACTACTCGATTTTGGAATGGCTATGATGTCTGATGAGCAAAGACGTACCAGTCTTAGGCAGGCCGGGGCCATAGAATTTATGGCTCCCGAGCAAAATGATGGTAAAATGTTGTTTCAGACAGATATTTATAGTTTCGGAATTATATTATATGAACTTGTTGCAGGCATTGTTCCTTTTCCTTTGGCTGACCGGGGCGAAACCTCCCGAAACAAAGTGATGGTGGCCCACATGGAAAGCCCTGTTCCTGATATACTTGCATTGCGTAGGCAACATTTGCCCGCTACCTGGGCCAATGATAAAAAAGAAAGGGAAATGCAGGTACCCGAGTGGCTTCTTCGCATGATAGATAAATGTCTTGAAAAAAAACCTGATAACCGGTTTGTAAATGGCACAGAACTACACAATTTCGTAGTCTACCACAGTACTTCCCCCGCTAATTATAACCAGGTGGCTACTGAAGCACTAAAAACTTTAGAGAAAGAAACGGCAAGGCTTCGAAAGGAAAATGAAGAACTGCAAAGATCCCTGTTCAAATTCCAGCAGTCTAAAATACCAGTTCAGCATGTTGGAAACAACATTCCTGGCCAGCATAAAAAGAGAGGTGCAGGTAAATGGTTATGGCTCTTAGTAATAGTCGTGGCACTGGCATTCATAGCTTATACTTTTATAAGTTCTGAGCCTGTAGAAAATAATAAACCGGTTCAGGAAACCCAGGCCACAGCATCCCAACCAGTTAAACCGCGAACCATTATAGGCCAGTACAAAGTTCAGGTGCCGAGGGCATACTTTCATAATGAACCTGACCCCTCTTCCCGTAGAGGTGCTTATTTGATACCATCTAATGACGTTATTACTGCACTGGATGAAAAAAATGGCTTCATCTATACAGAGTTTACCAATAACAAGGGACAAACCTCTAAAGGCTGGGTTCAGAAGACAGACCTGGTAACACTTGACGAATGGCACCGGCAGGATTCTGCCCAACAAGCTGTCCGTTTAAAACAGGAAGATATCAACTCCCAATTGCAGGATGCCCGCACTTTTTTAGCGAATAATGAAATAAAAGAAGCATTATATATATATGATTACCTGGCACAACAGGATGTTCCTGAAGCCATGTATCAATGGGGGAATATGGCCTTGCAACGGAAAAATGATGCTATTGATTGCAAAGAAGGCTGGAACTGGGTCCAAAAAGCCAGTGACAAAGGTTATGTGCCTGCCAAAAGAACACTTGGCTTTTTATATTTGTTTGCTGACAGTGATGAGATCCTGAAGATCAATGATTATGATAACTGCCAGTATGAAAGAAATGTTTTTAAAGGGACCAAGCTACTAACTGAAGCTATGTTTTCAGGCGATACAACTGCCAAAAGGCTTTTGGATGAGCTTAATATACGCAAAAAGGACAGTACGGAAGTCCAGGTGGCCCAATAAATAGCAGGGTTTGGTTATTGGAACATTCTTTGAATACAAGATATTAATGAAGATATTTTTTGCTTTCCTGGTTGTTTGCTTAATTGGCTACATTCTTTATAGAACTATACCTGGAAAGAGCGATGAAACAAATAAAGTTAAAACCGTATACTTCTATCCAAAGGCTAATGTTTACTACCAGGTTGGTACAGGTAAATACATATTTTTTGATGAAGAAGGCAAGGCCTGGAAGCTAACCAAGAACTTTAGCGAAGAACAAAAACTTTCCCTGGGAGAAAAAGCAGTAATTGAAAATCCGCCTTCCCCGGTATGGAAAAACAATGCAGAGGATAGGTTAATTTATAGTGCTAACCTTTATTCTTCACCTGCAGACATCAAGGAAAAATTTCAATCTGATTCTATTAATAGTCTTCCGCCGAAACCAGTTGTAAGACGCGATTCAACAATTGCCAAACCGCCTCAGGAGGAACAAAAGCCCAAATCCGGTCTGAGAAAGTTCCTGGATAAGCTCTTTGGAGGAAAGGACAAACAGGTGGACTCTAAAAATTGACGGTCAAAAACCGATTAAAATATTTACCTTGCCGCGCGTTCTTACCCCTAATTTATAGCCATTTATCAGGTAAAGACAGGAACTTCCAAAATAAGGATAAATGCAGGCCTTTAGTTGATTATCAATACTTATGGTGCAAGACTTGGCTATTTTTGAGGGTTTTATCCGATAGTATAATTTTGACTTTTATTTTATATCAAAACAAGCCACATGCATAATACAATCGAAAAAGCTGATGGGAAACTTGGGGTTCTTATCCCTGGTTTAGGTGCTGTAGCCACAACTGTTATAGCGGGGGTGGAAGCTGTTAAAAAAGGCCTGGCTCAGCCAGTAGGTTCTTTAACGCAAATGGGAAATATCCGTTTAGGTAAAAGAACAGAGAATCGTTTTCCAAAGATCAAAGATTTTGTTCCCTTAACAGATCTGAACAATATCGTTTTTGGCGGATGGGATGTTTACAGTGATAATGTTTTTGAAGCCGCCAGCCATGCCAAAGTGCTGGAGCCCATGTTGCTTCATGCTGTGAAGGCTGAGTTGGAAGCTATAAAGCCAATGAAAGCGGTATTTGACAAGACCTATGTTTCTAACCTTGATGGTCAGCATGTTAAAGAGGCTGCTACGAAATGGGACCTTGCCAAGATGGCTATGGATGACATTGAAAATTTTAAAGAAGCAAATGACTGCGCCAGGCTGGTAATGGTTTGGTGTGGCTCTACAGAAAAATATATTGAGGTTTCTGCTGTACATGAAACAATTGAAAGCTTTGAAGAAGGACTAAAAGCCAATAACCCGGCAATTTCTCCTTCCATGATCTATGCCTATGCAGCTTTAAAATTGGGTGTTCCTTTCATGAATGGAGCGCCAAACCTTACTGTTGACATACCCGCATTGATTGACCTCGCAAAAGAAACCAATACACCAATAGGTGGTAAGGATTTTAAAACTGGTCAAACCTTAATGAAGACCATCCTTGCTCCGGGACTTCATGCAAGAGCTTTGGGAATCAAAGGTTGGTTCTCCTCTAATATACTCGGTAACCGTGATGGTTATGTTTTGGATCATCCTGATAATTTTAAAACAAAAGAAGTTTCCAAGCTTTCAGTTCTTGAAGACATTTTGCAACCCGATATTAATCCTGAGCTTTACGGAGAACTCTATCATAAGGTAAGGATCAATTATTATCCTCCTCATGGTGATAATAAGGAGAGCTGGGATAATATTGACATTTTTGGCTGGTTAGGATATCCTATGCAGATCAAGATCAACTTCCTTTGCAGGGATTCAATACTTGCAGCTCCTATTGTTCTGGATCTTGCCTTATTTGCTGACCTTTCTAAAAGGGCAGGAATGTCAGGCATCCAGGAGTGGCTATCTTTTTATTTTAAATCGCCACAAACAGCTCCAGGGTTGCGTCCGGAACATGATATTTTCAAGCAATTGATCAAATTACAAAACACGCTCCGCCATATGATGGGTGAAGACCTCATTACCCATTTAGGTCTGGATTACTACCAGGACCTCGTTGAAGTGTTGTCATGATAATAGCAAAGTTGATCTCCACGTGCCTGGGTATTGGTTATATTAGGAAAGGCGCAGGAACCGTTGCAGCTTTTATTGGTTGTATTGCCTGGTACTTTATCCAGGTTCGTGGAGTAAATGCTTTATTCGATCTTATTACCATCCTTGTTATCACCATTTTTGGAATATGGTCAGCATCTGTTGTAGAGATAGAGTGGGGTAAGGATAGTAACAGGGTAGTAATTGATGAATTGCTGGGCATGTGTATCAGTCTCTTTTTAATACCAGCAGAACTGAAATATATTGCTCTTGCATTTGTTTTTTTTCGTTTTTTTGATATTGTTAAACCTCTATATATCAGGAAAGCCGAAGTACTTCCGGGAGGTTGGGGTGTTATGGCTGATGATGTCCTGGCAGGAATTTACAGTAATATCCTGCTTCATATAGTGGTGAAAATGAGTTTTTAATTATAATGAAAACATTCGCCAAAGCTCAATTAGCTTCTTTAATTGCCTCGATTATAGACTATTGGTGTACCATCATAGCCGTAGAAATATTTGGTATATGGTATGTATGGGCTAGCGCTATAGGAACAATGATAGGTGGTATCACCAATTTTTCATTAGGCAGAAACTGGGTATTTCGCAACAAGGAAAAAGCAAGGCAGGTTCAGTTGTTCAGGTACACTATGGTTTGGACAGGTTATTTGATACTTACCACTTTTGGTGTTTTTCTTTTAACCCATTTTGCTCACGTCAACTATATATATTCTAAAGCAACTGTTTCCTTGCTTATGGCCATTTCATATAACTATCCTCTTCAAAAGAAATTTGTATTCAGGTAAGCTTATTCCAATTTATGAAACAAGAAAGAAGTTTTCTGCCTACAACTTCATATGTTGTTGAACCCTTAAAACCATGTCTATGGAAACCAAGCCCCTGAGAATAAGGCTACAGTTCGGAATTTACAGGATAATCGATCCTTTTGTCAAATTGCTTATCAAGCTGGGTTTTACACCTAATACTGTAAGTGTTATTGGGTTCATTCTCAATATAGGTGTTGCTGCTGTTTTTATTTTGGGTGCGGAAAAAACCAACCGTGGCGATCTTTCTTATGTGGGTTGGGCAGGGGCATTGATACTTTTTGCCGGCCTATTCGATATGTTGGATGGCCAAGTTGCTCGTCTTGGGAGAATGGGTTCTTCCTTTGGCGCCCTTCTGGATTCAGTACTTGACCGTTACAGTGAGTTATTCATGTTCCTGGGCATTTGTTATTACCTTATATCCCACCATTATTTCATTTCTTCATTATTTGCCTTCATTGGTTTAATAGGATCTATGATGGTTAGCTATACAAGGGCCAGGGCAGAAGGACTGGGGATTGATTGCAAAGGGGGATTGATGCAAAGACCTGAACGAATTATTTTGATCGGAACATCTGCATTGGCCTGCGGAATATTAGCTCAATATATTGGAGGTGATTATAAATTGTATCTGAAAGGTATCAGGTATCATGTATTTGAAACGATGTCTGTATTTACTATACCCATCACTATTCTTGCTGTGCTCACCAATATAACAGCCTATAAAAGGCTGATGGATGCTAAAAGAGCACTTGATCAAAAAGACTTCTCTCGTAAAGTAGCGTAAGGTGTATTTGCGATTTCCTAACTATTTCTTATACAGGATAGCTTTAAATTTGCCAGACTAAACCAATGCTACCAAATGTATCCAACGGGAAGTGAAGTGCAGGAAGAATTAATATCGGAGTTTCAACTGCGCCCGTCTGGCTCTGTCTTATTATCAGCTAAAAGTATCAGGTTTTCTCTACTTGTTTCTTCAATATATTTAGCCTTATCCTACATACTTATAGGCTTCAAAACTGACCAGCTTGTTCTGCTTTTGATATTCAACTCATTCTATTTCGCCAGCAAAACTACCCGGAAGTTTATTCTCGGCTTTTCCATTTTTATAATCTATTGGGTCATATTTGATTATATGAAGGCATTTCCAAACTATCATTACAATGCAGTTCATATTCACTCCTTATATAATTGGGAAAAATCCTTGTTTGGAATTGATATCAATGGTGTTCTTATTACACCTAATGAATATTTTGCCCATGCGCATAATACTATCCTGGATATTCTATGTGGTATTTTTTATTTATGTTGGGTTCCCCTGCCTTTAATTTTTGCAGGTATTCTATTTTTTCGCAATAGAAATTTATTTTTTCAATTCTCGTTAACCTTTTTCCTGGTAAACCTGGTTGGTTTTGTAGGGTATTATATTTATCCTGCCGCACCACCCTGGTACATCGCTCAGAAAGGATTTCATTTTATTGCGTCCACCCCCGGCAATACTGCTGGTTTAGGAAGGTTTGATGCCTATTTTGGCACTAATGTCTTTGCTGGCATCTATAGCAAAAGTTCCAATGTATTTGCTGCCATGCCTTCCTTACATGCAGCCTATATACTTATCGTTTTATATTATGGCATTAAGGCAAAGATGAAATGGTTCAATTTTCTCTTTGCAGTTATTATGGTAGGTATATGGTTTGCTGCTGTATATACCGGTCACCATTATATACTGGACGTACTTGCAGGAATTTCCTGCGCTTTATTTGGCATAGTGATATTTCAATGGTTCATTAGTACTTCCGCAGGACAGAAAATTATGGATGCGCTTGTTACTTTAACTACCTGAGCCATTTTTCATTGCAAATACTTGTTAAGCAGTTGACCTTAGCTTTCAAAATGATGGGAGTAATTAATAATTTATTTACCAGTTAACCAACAGGTTTTAATTATTGTCTTGGTAATTAGGCAGTTTCAGGCTATATTTAATAGGTCAATATTTTTTATATACTTCCGGATCCCTGAACATTCTATACTTTCAATCCTTATCCTTCAGCTATTTATTTTGTTGTCAGATTTTGCAGGACCTTTTCTGCCTTATTCCTTATACCTCCTTGAAAATATTACCTGCTTCCGTATTTGTGATTAAACACTAATGTTTCGGCTTTAGACCAAAGAAAATAACTGTTTAATACCCTTATATGCGACACTTTGCTGCTGCTGCTTTTTTTAGATGCCGTAAACTTTTCTTACTGCTATTAATTGTTGTTTGTTATAACCACATTAATGGTCAGCAATTGAACATTAAGGATTTTAGCTTGTATGGGAAAAACATTGTTGAATTAAATACTTCTACAACCATAGCCGGAGGTTCGATTGGGAGCAATAGTCTATTCCGTACTATAGGAAATACTACTATTAGTGCCAATATTTATAGTGGTGGGCGTGTAGATCTGTCTAATAGTAATACTATTAATGGAAATATTTCCGCTCAAAATATCAGTGGGGCTTCAGGATATATTTTTCAAACGGGATCAAATGCGGCCATTACCGGTAATCTAAATATCAAAGGCAGTGTATTACTCGGGGGTGGATTTATTAATGGTACCGTAAACTATGAAGGATCTTACTCAGGAAGCCAACCTTCAGGTGGAGCAGTTTCTCATACGCTCAATTTCCCTTCTTTGCCGATTTTGCCATTTGTATCTTCTTTTTCCACTGGTACCAGTGATATAATTTCTACGCAGACTATAACACCTGGCGGATACCGGAATTTGTCTTTACCCGGCAATAAAACGGTGACCTTTTCAGGTGCTGGTAATTATTATTTCAATGCTATCAAGAACTATGGAAACTTCAACAGTTTCGTACTTGATTTTAAGAATGATCCCACAGCAGTAATGCGTATATATGTGGCCGGTGATGTAGATCTGTATAAGTTAACTGTGTCCTTTCCTCGGGGTGGAGATGCCTCACGGGTTTATATGCAGGTAATGGGAAATGGTGCAACTGCACCCGATGGCGTTACTACATGGACTATCAGCAACGGGGCTTCTGGTAGCAAAAGGTCAACCTGGTACGGCACTGTGTATGCTCCTAATGGTTCTATTACTGTAGGTTCAGGGTCAAGCGAAAGCAAGATTATCGGGGCTTTATGGAGTGGCAAGAAAGTTTCTATTCAAACAGGAGTCGGAATAAGTTTTGCCAGGTTGAATGATTGTAATCCTAATGCAAATGCTGGGATAGATAAATCAATAGATTGTTTACATCCCACTACCCAGTTAATAGGATCAAGTTCAAGTCCGAACCCACAATACAGCTGGAGTAAACTGGATGGTACTTTTATAGGTACGTCCTCAACCATCACAGTCGGAGCAGTCGGTCAGTATGTACTTTCAGTGTCCAGCGCAGATTGTATATTTCCGGCATCGGATACAGTATTGGTTACAGGTGTACGTTGTGTGCTTCCCTACTATCCACCTCCGCCTACCGGTAAAGACTATTCTAAAATAGGTGCCGAGTTAACTTCTTTATACCTCAACTATGGGAATGTGTTAGATAGCGGGAAGGCCATGTTCCTTATTGTCAATGACAAAGTATTGATAGATGTAGTAGTTTATGCTGGTAACCGCGCAATAGTTCAATCAATGTTACAGGGTTCGGGATATGGCATGACTGGTTTTTTAAACAATGGACCTGATACATTAAAGATCACAGGGTTTTATCCCATTGCCAACCTGAATAAATTTGACCTGGAACCAATGCGAAGCCTGATCAACTTCGTTATGCCCGTATTTCCTCCTGTAGGAAATGCCGGCATTGCTCAAACAGCAGGGGATAGTGCCATGCGCACCAACTTTGTAAGGAATGGGTTTAATCTTTCAGGGGAAGGCGTTAAGATTGGTGTTTTATCGGATAGTTATAATACAATACCCGGAAACCCGGCACAAAATGACATCAATAATGGCGACCTGCCGGGGATTGGCAATCCTGTAAATCCTACACCAGTGCAGGTCTTGCAGGACTATCCTTATGGACCAAGATCCGATGAAGGAAGGGCCATGCTGCAGATAGTTCATGATGTGGCACCCAAAGCATCTCTCGCTTACAGGACAGGATTTATTAGCCCGGGCGATTTTGCTGATGGAATAAGTGCATTAACATTAGCTAACTGCAAGGTGATCGTTGATGATATTAGTTTTATAACAGAACCTTTTTTCAAGCCTGGTGTCGTGTCAAGGGCTTACCAGTCAGCCACCGCCAACGGAGTGACATGTGTAACTGCAGCGGGCAATTTTGCAGACAAATCATATGAAGGCATTTTTAATCCTGCACCTGGAAGTGCGCCATTTGGACTTCCCGGGCGTGCCCATAATTTTGGTGGCGGCGATATTTTCCAAAGAGACTCTGTAAAAGGTTCCCCTGATCATCCCCAGACCTATACCATCGTGCTTCAATGGGATGAAAATGTTTATTCACTTGGTGGAAATACAGGAACAGTTTCCGACCTGGATGCTTATTCCATCGATCAACTAGGTAATGTTATTGGTTTTAATAGGTACAATGTTGGTGGCGACCCAATTGAGGTGCTGACACTAACGGTCACTGAGAACTCTATTATTGATTTGCTCATTGTAAATTCTTCGCTTGATGCTACCGCCACTACCAGTAACGTCCGTTTTAAATATGTGGTATTCCGCGGAGAGCTTAAGATCAATGAGTTTATACAGGGCAATTCAACAATTGTAGGTCATGGTAATACACCTGAGGTCATTACAGTAGGGGCAACATTTTATGGAAACACCCCTGCATTTGGCGTTCCCACACCAACCCGTTCTAATTTTTCTTCCATTGGTGGAACAACTTATTTAGGGGCGCCTTCGCCTAAACCTGACCTCATGGGCCCCAATGGAGGCAATACCACTGTTGCTTTCGGAAGTATTGATTACGAAAATGATGGGCTGCCAAATTTCTTTGGAACTTCGGCTGCTGCTCCTCATGTCGCAGCTGCAGCCGCATTGCTTATTCAGGCACGTCAGAAGTTTTACAGCCAGGTACCTACACCTTCATCACTAAAAACCTTATTGACCGCCACAACATTATCAATGGATATGCCGGGGTTCGATTATAAAACAGGTTATGGTTTTGTGCAGGTAGATTCTGCAGCACGTACCATCGCCAATCCAACACCTGAACTTATTGGCCTCCAATTCACAGATCCAAATCTTGTTCCTGGTGCACAGACTATGGAAGTGACAGTTTTAGGTAATTACCTGAGCTCAGGTACTAAAATACTCCTGGGGTCCGATACACTCCCGACAACTATAATTAATAACAATACTGCCATTGCCACATTGCCAATGTTTAATGGACAGCAATTGTTAACATCCTATACCGCTTCTAAAACTCCTTCCGGATTGGATGGCGGATTATCCAATAGCATTGCCATAACCGGTGTTATTAAAAAGAACATAACCATAAAGGCTGATAATAAATCGAAAAAATATGGTGAAGTTTTCCCTTCATTTACTGCTACCATCCTTGTAGATAATGATTCGTTGCAACATACCAACCTTAGTTTGCAGGATCTTGGTCTTACCAACCTTAATTTTTCTGTTAATGCCGGTGTAAATGACAATGTTGGATTGTACAGGATCATGGCATCCCGAACCTTTGATCCCACCAACGCCACCGATGCAGCCCTCCTGGAAAAATATAACTATGATTCACTGCCCGGAGTGCTTACCATAGATAGATTGAGTGTTACTGTTACGCCAAGAGATACGACTCTTGTATATGGACAGGCTATTGGCAATATTCATTTCAATTACCAGGTTGATCCTTCTGTCACGCTTGCTGATCCTTCTTCGACGATGGCATTCATACAGCAGTCACACCAAAGCCAACTGGCCAATGATGTCATTGCTTTTGCCAATAACAGGCCTGTGGCAGTAATTGGTGGGCAATTGGTTGAAGTGAAAAATTATATGGTGAATGGTGTTCCGGTTGCCATGGTAGGCGGAGTACCGGTGGCTATTGTAGGTGGTGTGCCAGTTGCTATTGTAAGCGGTGTACCCGTTGCAATAGTGAATTACCAGGCTATCCAGGTTATAAACGGTTTCCCGGTAGTTGTCAGCACCACGTTAGCCAATGGTGTTCCTGTGGCTATTGTTGGTGGCGTTCCTGTAGCTATAGTAGGTGGAGTGCCGGTTGCTATGGTAAGTTCTGTAGTTAATGGTGTCCCGGTAGCAATAGTGAACGGTGTTCCCGTAGCCATGGTGAACAGCCTGGCTGATAGTGTTGTGACTAATGAAAGCTTTATGGCAGATTCTGCATCCATTCATAATGCAAGAATCATTACCAATCAGTATGCTCCCCCGGGAGGCATACCTGTTACCCAAACAACCAAAGTGGTTGACCTCACCCAGGAATCCGTTTTGAATTATAATATCAATCCTGATACTACCACCACTTCAATGATCAATTCAATTCCTTCCGTCAATCTCAGGGGATTGCTGGATGCCTACCAATTGATCAATGGTGTGCCTGTAGCCATTGTGGGTGGAGTGCCCGTAGCCATAGTAAGTGGAGTACCTGTAGCTATGGTAAATGGTGTTCCGGTGGCCATTGTGGGTGGAGTGCCCGTTGCCATTGTGAACAGTCTGGCAGATTCAAATAAATTACCAGTTATAATTGATTCATCAGACCTGGGTGATACAGGGCCGAGCAGTTTTAAATCCATCAACCTGATAACTGGAATCACTGCTGGTGTCCAGAACATTGTTCCAGGAGCCTTATTAAACGATAACCTCCAGGTGCATTATGAATTGGGTAACCTTAATATTCTTCCGGCACCCATAACTATCAAAGTAAAGGATACATCTAAATTGTACGGATTAGAAATACAACTGGATAGTACTGCCTTTACTATTACTTCGGGAAAAATGATGTATGATGATGCCATTTCGTATGTCCGGTCCACTTCAAACGGGACTTCTGCAAGCGCAACCGGATCATCCTATCCCATAGTACCTACAACTGCTGTGGGTACAGAAGGCACCAATCTTTCCAATTATGCTATTACTTATGTAAATGGCACCCTAACAGTAAACCCAAATCCTTGCCTGTTAACACATAATTCCTTTACCAATTTTGGAAGCACAACTAAAGCGCCAACATCTCTTTGGTTGAATATAACTACCAAGGTTAGCGGACAGTTAGCAGCACATGGAGATTTTCTATTGTTTACAGGTGGTTCTGTTACATTCAATAATATCACATCGTCCCCTCTTATATCTAATCTTTCAATGCCGGTAGGTAAGATCATTGCAGATAGAAATGCCGTGGTGCCTTATACTATTTATGATATAGGGAAAAACATGTGGATCACAAAAGTTCCAATTGGTTTCAGCAGCACTTCAGATATATTCATTGCTGGAGTTATCATCAATTCTTCCAATGGCTTTACTAAAAAGAATGGGGCCAACTCTGTGGTAAAGGGAATTTTTTATTCCGATAAACCGTTTACTGATCAATGGACTTATGGCATGGCAGCGTACCAACCACAGTTTAACTATACAATTTTAGCAGATTCAGGCAAAGTCACTTCTATCAACGGCAATTACAGGGCAGGGACACCTACACCAATAATAAACTACCTGGTTAATGGTGGAAGCGGAGGTGGTGGTAATAACTATACTGGTAGTTCCAGCTCCTTTGATAAGTTTACAGCCTGCATGTTAATTGATCCGGTTGTTGTATCAAATGCCACGCAAAGGATTATTTTAAACAGTTCACAACTCCCGGATGCAGAGGAACAAGAAATATTGAAATTGTACCCTAATCCTGCTGTTTCCGGTTTCACTATAGCTTTCAGGGCTAACACGTCCGGAGCATCAGTGATCCGAATATATAATATGCAGGGAGAGCTTGTAAAAACAATTGTAAACGGGTATACAGAGGCTGGTAAGTTGATACGAAAGGATGTTTCAATTACTAACATACCATCGGGGGTATATATAGTTCAATACCAGGAGAAAGATAAAGTGATCAACAAGAAGCTGATCATATCTGGTAAAGCCTATTAAAGCATTTGAATTCTTCCTGTGAAAACACCATTGCTTTTACCTAAACCAATGTTATGCACTGTAAAGGTTTATTGTTTGTCGCTTCCTTTTTTTTGGTCTTTCCTGTTTATGCACAGGAAGGCAGGGATGGAAATTTTACACGTGATACTTCCAGGATCAATAAATTGATTCAAAGTAGCAAGGAGCTTTTTAATACTGATCCCGCAGGGGCCATTAACCTTGCCACTGAAGCAAAAGAATTAGCAGCCAAAGTGGATTATCCCAAAGGGGAAGCCCTGGCGCTAAAGAATGTGGGACTAGCCTATTATTTCCAGGGCAAATACGTTGAAACGCTTAATTACTGGAAGCAATCATTGAGTATTTATGAAGCAATAAAAGATGATGAGGGAATTGCCAATTTGCTGAACAACCTTGGAGCCATTTATTTTAACCAGGGGGATAATGTCAAGGCCCTGGAGTATTATTTGAAGTCATTGAAGATAGCTGAGCATATTGGCAACAAGGAAAAGATAATGATGACCCTGAATAATATTGGTAATATCTACAGCTTAAAGGACGCAACTTTTGATAAAGCTCTATATTATTACGAGAAGGCTTTGCCCATTTGCGAACAGTTGGGTAATGCAAATGCCCTGGGTTCCATGTATGTGAACATAGGCAAGCTTTACGCCAAAAAGAATGCATTAGACAAAGCCCTTGCGCTCTATAACAAATCACTGGCAGCTTACGGAAAATCTGAGGGTAGTTCAGATGTATATAATGAGATTGGCGAGCTAAGAGCAAAACAGGGCAAATATGACCTGGCATTAAAAAGCCATACACAAGCCCTGGCAGTGGCCCAAAAATTCAATGTCACTTTCAATATAGTTCAGGCTTACCGTGGCCTTGGCAACATTGAAGCGAAGCTTGGTAATTACAATGCTGCCCTAAATTATTTCAATAAGGCAGAAGCGCCGGCTGTGGAAATTAAAGCCAATAGCATTCTCGTTGATCTTTATAAAGAAATTGCCAACGCTTATTCCATGACGGGGAATTTTGGTAAAGCCTTTGCCTATCAGAGTAAGTATTCAGATATAAAGGATACGATTTATAATGAGCAAACAGGCAAAAAGATAGGTTTACTGCAGATGGATTTTGATCTGCAAAAGAAACAGGGTGAAGTTGACCTCCTGACAAAGGATAAACAATTACAGGAGGTGGAACTAAAGCGTCAGCGACTAGCCAAGAATGCATTTATGGCTGGTCTTATATTCATCTTCATCATTGCTTTTATTATTTTCAGAAACTATAAGGCCAAGGTTAGGATCAACAAGATACTTGACCATCAAAAGGAGCAGATCGAACACCTGTTGCTGAACATACTGCCACAGGAAGTTGCCAAAGAATTGCAGGAAAGCGGCCGTGCCACACCAAGAGATTATGAGCGTGTATCAGTATTATTTACAGATTTTAAAGGATTTACATCACTTGCAGATAAAATGTCTCCTGCCGAATTGGTGGATGAACTGAATCATTGTTTCATGGCTTTTGATGATATCATTGAAAGAAACAAGCTGGAAAAGATCAAAACGATTGGAGATTCTTATATGTGCGCTGGGGGCATACCTACACCAGATAATGAACATCCCTACAAGATTGTAAAGGCCGGCCTGGAAATTCAGGAATATGTTATTCAAAATAACCTCCGCCGTATGGAAAAAGGTTTGCCACCATGGGAAATAAGGGTGGGCATACATGTGGGTCCATTGGTAGCAGGGGTAGTGGGGAAGAAGAAATATGCTTATGACATTTGGGGCAGCACAGTGAATATTGCCAGCCGTATGGAAAGTAATGGAGAGCCAGGCCTTGTAAATATTTCTTCAGCTACCTACGAATTGATCAAAGACAGGTTCCGTTGCAAATACCGGGGTAAGATTTATGCAAAAAATGTGGGTGAAGTTGATATGTATTTCATTGATGGAACAGTAGATGAATCAACAGAATCGCTGGTAGAACAACCCAGGGAAATAAATGTGAACAATCCCGATACTGAAATGCAAAAGTTTGACCTGGATACACTTTATGGATAAAGACCCTGGATTACTTTACTTGGTATAAAGAAGTAACAGGATGCCTGAGTCTTCATCTTCCTGTTGAATATGGGCTATGGCTGACAAAAACAATCAAGGAGTTTTAGAAAATAGTTATATTTAATTAAACCACACTTCCTGTCTAATGGTTCCGGATTTCCAAATAATTAAGGATAAAGTTCTTCATACACTTGCTGCATGTATAGCTCCCGGATTTACCTATCATAATGTGCAGCATACTGCAGAAGTGCTCTCTAATGTTGAACGAATTGCAAAGGAAGAAGGTATCACAGATGACAGAAGCCTGCTCTTATTAAAAATTGCGGCCCTATATCATGATATGGGGTTTTTAGTTATTAATAAAGGACATGAAGAAGTGAGCTGCCAGATGGCCCGTCATGACCTGGCAAATGGAACATTTTCAAAAGAAGAGCTAGACACCATTTGTTCCATCATTATGGCTACCAGGGTTCCTCAAACCCCAACAAACCACCTTGAACAGATTATTTGTGATGCAGACCTTGATTACCTGGGCCGGGATGATTTTGAAATCCTGAGTAATAAGCTAATGCTTGAATACCTTCAACAGGGCATTGTTACTACAGAAGCTGAATGGATGTCTGTTCAGTTGAAATTTATCGAGTCTCATCACTATTTTACCAAATCCTCCCAAAGAAATCGAAATCCAAAGAAATTGAAACACCTTGAAAACCTGAAAGCGAAAAAACAAGAATTCACTACTAATCAATAAATATGAAACCTACCAGCTTATTATTACGCATATTAAATGTGCGGACTAATGAATGGAAATTGGTTAAGGTTCTTTTTCTAATGGAGTTTTTCCAGGGGGCAGCTATTGCCTTTTTCTTCACTTCCGCATTCGCCTTGTTTCTTAATAAGTTTGATATTTCTGAGTTTCCCAAGGTTTTTATTTACTCCGCTTTTTTATTGTGGGTAGCTGGATTTATTTATTCAAAATTAGAGGCCAGGTTTACTATAACTGATCTTGCTAAGGGTGTCACCATTTTCATGGCTTTAAGTTTTCTGGCATTCCGTTTTGCTTTAAGTGCCATGCCCCCGGGATTCCTTTTTTTAATGATTGCCTGGTTCAATATGCTGTACCTGCTCAACAACCTGGAATTTTGGGGAATTACTTCACTTCTTTTTGATGTGCGCCAGAGTAAACGCTTGTTTGGACTGATTAGTTCAGGCGATATTCCTGCCAAGTTTGTAGGCTATACTATGGCTCTTTTACTGGTTAGCTATATTGGCACTGCAAACCTGTTATGGGTTGGCTTTTTCTGTATGCTGGCCTCTTTACCATGCATCATAATAATAGAAAGACTTGGATTG
This sequence comes from Flavisolibacter ginsengisoli DSM 18119, assembly GCF_900129295.1. Classification (GTDB taxonomy): domain Bacteria; phylum Bacteroidota; class Bacteroidia; order Chitinophagales; family Chitinophagaceae; genus Flavisolibacter; species Flavisolibacter ginsengisoli. The sequence goes on along the minus strand of NZ_FQUU01000002.1, from coordinate 105,283 downwards.
TTGAGCAAGCATGAGCATCATCATGATGTAAAGCAGGCCGCGTACCCCATCACGCACCTGGTTAAAAACTTTTCAGCAAATGTGCTTATACGCAGAATTGCTATTATGACAATAATTGCTTCAGCTACATTTATCATAGTCAATTTTGCCTTCTATGCTAAAGTAAAGGGCGCATTGCATAGTGATGTGGCTTTGGCACAATTCATTGCATTTTTCTTTGCTACCGTGCGCATACTGGCGCTTATTATTAAAATGATCTTTACCGGGCGATTGATCAATAGGCTTGGCATTATCAAATCTTTGCTTATAACCCCCTTGTTATTGATCCTGCTGGTATCAATTGTGCTAATCTCGGACAGGATCATTCAGCCACGATCCTTATCCATCTATCTCTTTGGTGCCATGGCCATCTTCGTAGATATCCTTCGGAGTTCAATCAATACCCCGGTATTCCTGACCCTCATGCAACCGCTTAGCACTCATGAACGCCTGAGGGCGCATACCATCACCAAAGGTATCATGGATCCGTTTGCATCATTACTTACCGGGATATTGCTGATAGTGATCCTGAAGTTTGATCCAGGCAAACACCTGGAAAGTTTGAATTATGTATTACTGGCACTTGGCATTGCCTGGATCATTGGCATCTATCGTATACACCAGCAATATTTAAAAACACTTTTAAAAACAATAGGAAACCGCTTTTTTTATAACACTGAATTTTCTGTTAATGATGCTTCTACGGTTGGCTGGATGAAAGAAAGACTGGGCAAAGGAACTGAGGCCGAGGCATCCAATGTTTTGAAACTATTAGCTTCCCATCCTAATATGTTTCACAATGAAATAGTGGTAGCTGCATTGGAGCACCCTTCTGAAAGAATCAGAACGGAAGCCATCAGGCTTATACAGCCCAGGAATGTGTCGAGGTTGAATGATAAGCTTCGGGAAATGCTACTCACTGCCACAGACCCGGTATTAAAAGCAGAGATCATTACTGCACTAAGCAGGGTTAATATCCGTGAGGATGAAATTCTGCCTTACATGGCCAATGAAGATAGCACTATACAACGAGCTGCTATAGTAGGCATTATTACCTATGGCGACAGGCAAAATAAAATGGATGCCCGCAACTTTTTAGTGAGCCTGCTACATTCCGGCGATCCTGAGAACAGGAGAAGAGGGGCCGCCATTTTACAGGACCTCAAAGAGGGCATCTATAAAGAGGATATCAAAAAGCTTATGGATGACCCTGATGAAAAGGTGCAACATGAAGCTTTCCTGGCTGCCGGCCTTAATGCCGAAGTTGAACTTTTACATATTGTATTGAACCGCTTCAATACCAATGAAAAAATGGTAATGAACTGTTTAAATGCATCCGGCGAAAATGCCCTGCCTGTTCTGGAAGATTTTATCATCAACCGCAAGGGTACATACAGGCAAACAGAAAAGTTGATTCGATTATTAGGCAGGATAGGAGGCAAGCGTTCCCAAAAAGTATTACTTGATCTTACAAGCAGGTTGCCTGGATTTCTTCACATCATTATCAAAACATTGTACTTATCAAATTATAAAGCCCAGGATGAACAACTGTCTTTCTTTGAGACCCAGGCACGTATATGCCTGAGCAATTGTGCAAGGATATTATACATGCAGCAATTGCTCCTGCCATACCAACATAAGTATCATTTACTTTCCCATTCGCTCGAATTAGAACTGGCCGGATTAAGGGACACATTACTATACATTTTTGCCATTTCATACGATCGTGAAAAGATAAAGGACGTTCGATCTGCATTTAAATCAGAACAGAAGGAAGCTATTGCCAATGCCATGGAAATAATTGAAATGTCTGTGAAAAAAGATATTGCCTATCATTTCAATCTCATTTTTGAAAATGCAGACATTGGTCATAAGACCTATGCACTTCGAAAATTGTATCCTTCCAGTTTCTTTACAACAATAGAAAATATCCTCAGCTCTATTTTGGGCACAGATGAATTTAAATACAACAACTGGACAAAGGCCTGTTCCATTTATACATCCAAAAAACAGCATCATTCAATTAATCATAATCTTATCAGTCGTTACATTGGAGCCGAACATCCATTACTAAGTGAACTGGCCCAATACGCTGTATAGGATAATCAAAAATTCGCACTATGTCTATTTCAAAAACAGAACGCCTGTTACTCATTGAAAAAGTACTCCTGCTTAAATCACTCAACATCTTTTCAGATACACCTGAAAATGTTCTTGCAGATCTTGCCCCGCTTATGCAGGATATGGAACTACCAGAGGATGCTGTAATATTTAAAGAGGGAGATTTTGGAGACAGCATGTATATTATTTACCAGGGCGAAGTGGAGATCTATAAATCCAATACTACCCTGGCCATATTAAAGGAAAAAGAAGTGTTTGGGGAATTGTCACTGATCGATTCTGAAAGCAGGAGTGCATCTGTGCGTGCCCATACCGATTGCTACCTCTTTAAAATTGACCAGGAGCCTTTTTTTGAATTGCTCGATTCACGCCCGGAGATAGCTAAAGGTTTTTTAAGAATGCTCTGTAAGCGACTCCGCATCCTTAATGAAAAATTTGACAAACAGAAAATGCAGTAATGTATTGGTTTCATTCAACGTGTCATAACAAGAACTGCTTATCATGCGTATAACCATTCAGCAAAGGCAGGCCCTGCATCCATTCAATATCCTCATAATGGTATTGTCTGTGTATGTGATCATTGCCTTGCTGATCAATACTTTTGCGCACCTTCCACCAGAAACATCAAAACTGTTACGGGATATCGATCATGCCATCTGTTTCTTCTTTCTTATAGATTTTATTGTCAGGTTCACCTCGGCAAAAAATAAGCTGGAATATATGAAATGGGGGTGGATAGACCTTATTTCGAGCATTCCCGTATTTGATGTTTTTGTAGCGGCCCGGCTTTTCCGGGTAGTACAGCTGTTGAGGGTATTGAGAGCTTTTCGTTCTATGCGCATGGTATTGAAATATTATTTCAGCAACAGGGTAAAAGGTGCTTTTACATCTATTGGCATCATTGCCATATTAATGGTCATATTTTCCGCCATTGGTATATTAAATGTTGAAAAGGATGCGCCGCATAGCAATATTAAAACGGCAGAAGATGCGCTCTGGTGGGCCTATGTTACCATAACTACTGTGGGATATGGTGATAAATTTCCGGTAACTACTGAAGGACGCATTATTGCGGTGGCGTTAATAACTGTAGGCATGGGTCTTTTTGGCACCTTCACGGCTTACGTGGCTTCCTGGTTTGTTGAAAAAAGGGAAGAAGATGAGTTGGACAAAGAACGGAAACATAAAAAAGACACTATAAAGAACTTTGATTGACTGGAATGGGATGAAAAATTGTGGTATCACCAAAGTCTCACTTCAAAAAATAAGATGGTCGGGGGAATAGGTTAAATACATTAAGACCTTAATTCCGGCATCATTATATAAGCAATTAGATTAATGTATTTCTATGGTATTTCATTCATGAATTGAGATCCTATTATCTTCTTACCAATTTCCTCATATAATAATGAAACCTTGAGTTTAAATACTGTTCCAGGAAAATTAGGATAGCAACCTGGGAGGTTTGCTGGTTAAAACAATAAAAATTGGCAACCTTATTTAGAACTGATCAGCTTAAAAGTTAGTGTATTTATGTACCGCCTTTGTGCCGCCTCTGCAACGGCTCTTTAAAGAGGCGTTACATAGGCGTTAGAAACACCCTTGATAGCTATGGCAAAGGCTATGAGTCAGTATCTAAAATCAATCTTTCTATATGCTTTCTGTTCTAATGGAAATGAGGATGTTTAGATATTGACAACAGAGCTATATAAGAATAGAATAAATCTTCAATGAATAATACAGGAAATCCGCATGTTTATTTTACTGACTTTGAGGCGTATATAAAAGCTTGAATATAGAAATTATCTAAATGGGGGTGAGCATTTCCCCATTTCTGCCATTCTCTTATTTATATCACTACCCTGGAAATTTGACTTTTCTACTTATCACCTTGTTAAAATACATGAGTGACAAGGAAAGCAAAACTGTTGCTAGTACCTTGAACCGGAATTGCAATGTATATGAAATATTACCGCATTTTAAAAGAATCACAGGCCGATGAACAAGACCATATAGATGGGCAGGAGTTTGAAAATGCTTGTTGGACAATATCACCAAGGTTGTTTTTATCCTGGTTTTTATTTGGATGGGTCATAATAACTGGGCTTTGCCTGTTAATTGGCGCCTTAATTCCAGTTTAGTTATCCTGCCTGGCTAAATTTATTATAGAAAGGGTGAGAAAAATCAGCCATCATTAACCCCGTCTGGACTAAATTGCAGCTGCTAAGGTCGCTATTACAATTTTTTAATAGTTTCTGACCTCAAGCCCCAAAGCAATTTCCATTTAAAATTTTCTTTAAACTTTAATCTTATAGACTTGTTTATACTTTTTAGTACAAATAGGCCTAACTTTGCATTTTAATTATTGGATCAGAAATACATGAAAGATATGAATGATGAGCTTTCTATCCTGGAGAAGACCGTTCTCTCTGAATATAAATATGGTTTTGTAAGCGATTTGGAGGCAGATGAAGCTCCTAAAGGCCTGAACGAGGACATTGTGCGCTTTATTTCAGCGAAGAAGAATGAGCCGCAATGGATGCTTGACTGGCGTTTAAAAGCGTTCAGTCAATGGCTGAAGATGAAGGAGCCTACATGGGCTAATATAAAATATCCCGCTATCGATTACCAGGATATTATTTACTATTCTGCACCTAAGCAAAAGATCAATCCAAAAAGTCTTGATGAGATCGATCCGGAGTTAAGACGCACGTTTGAAAAATTAGGTATCTCCCTTGACGAGCAAAAGCGACTGAGTGGAGTAGCAGTTGATGCTGTTATTGATAGTGTTTCCATCGGAACTTCTTTTAAAGAACAACTGGGAGAGTTGGGAATTATTTTCTGCTCTATGAGTGATGCTATCCAGAATCACCCTGACCTTATTAAAAAATATTTAAGCTCTGTAGTTCCTATTACAGATAATTATTTCTCTGCGTTGAACGCCGCTGTATTCAGCGATGGTTCGTTTTGTTATATTCCAAAAGGTGTGCGTTGTCCAATGGAACTGTCAACCTATTTCAGGATCAATGCTGAAAATACCGGGCAGTTTGAAAGAACACTCATTGTGGCAGAAGAAGGTAGCTATGTGAGTTACCTGGAAGGGTGTACAGCTCCTATGCGTGATGAGAACCAGTTGCACGCTGCCGTGGTAGAACTGATAGCCATGGAAAATGCAGAGATCAAATATTCTACCGTACAAAACTGGTATCCTGGTGATAAAGAAGGTAATGGTGGCATTTACAATTTTGTAACCAAAAGAGGTATTTGCAAGGGTGATAACTCCAAGATATCCTGGACACAGGTGGAAACGGGGTCTGCTATTACATGGAAGTATCCCAGTGTAATATTGAAAGGAGATAATTCAACAGGTGAGTTTTATTCTATAGCCGTAACCAACAATCACCAGCAAGCTGATACGGGCACCAAAATGCAACACCTGGGCAAGAATACAAAAAGCCGTATTGTTTCAAAAGGTATATCAGCTGGTTTTAGTAATAATAGTTACAGGGGTCTTGTACATGTGGGTAAAGGTGCTATCAATGCCCGGAACTTTTCACAGTGTGATTCCCTGTTATTAGGTGATAAATGCGGTGCGCATACTTTCCCTTATATAGAAGTGAAGAATAAATCATCCGTGGTGGAGCATGAAGCTACCACTTCCAAAATTGGAGAAGACCAGATCTTTTACTGCAACCAGCGTGGTATAGATACGGAAACTGCAGTGGCATTGATCGTGAACGGTTTTGCCAAGGAAGTTATGAACCAGTTGCCCATGGAGTTTGCAGTAGAAGCACAAAAATTATTAGCGATTAGCCTTGAAGGAAGTGTAGGTTAATCTGAATTGATCTTTAAAAATACAGACATGTTAAGCATTGAAAATTTGCACGCAGGTATAGAAGGCAAAAAGATATTAAAGGGCATTAACCTGGAGATAAAGCCAGGAGAAGTTCATGCTATTATGGGACCAAATGGTTCCGGTAAAAGCACTTTGGCTTCTGTATTGGCGGGACGCCCGGAATATGAAGTAACCCAGGGAAAAGTTGAATTTTTAGGAAAGGATCTTTTAGAGTTGTCTCCTGAAAAAAGAGCCGGAGAAGGTTTGTTCCTTGCCTTTCAATATCCTATTGAAATAGCAGGATTGAGCACTACCCACTTTATCAAAACTTCGGTGAATGAAGTACGTAAATACAGGGGACAGCAGCCATTGGATGCTGTTTCTTTCCTGAAGATGATGAAGGAAAAAATGGCCCTGGTGAATATTGAAAAAACATTATTAAGCCGTTCGCTGAATGAAGGCTTTTCCGGTGGAGAAAAGAAACGTAACGAGATCTTCCAAATGGCAATGCTGGAACCCCGGCTTGCAATTTTAGATGAAACAGATTCCGGCCTTGATATCGATGCTATCCGCATTGTATCAAATGGTGTAAATGCCTTACGGTCTAAAGACAATGCTGTTTTGCTTGTAACGCACTACCAGCGGTTATTAGATTATATCGTACCAGATTTTGTGCATGTACTCTACAATGGACAAATAGTAAAATCAGGACCTAAGGAACTGGCCTATGAGCTGGAAGAAAGAGGGTATGATTTTATCAAAAGTGAATTTCCTGCCATGGAAGAACTTAATTAATAAATGGAATGGACACTAATAACTTTTTTACAGAACATTTTAATAAGCTGCAGTCACAGGTAGGTAATGGTAACCTGCAGGAGCTTCGTCAAAAGGCATTTCATTCTTTCAATGAAAAAGGAATTCCTTTAGGTCGTAATGAGGAATGGAAATATACCCGTATCAGCAATCTTTTCAATAAACAATATACTTTTCCTCTTCAGCTTACTTCCATTTCAGAACAGGATCTCAAAGAACTGCGTCTGCCTGGCCATGAAGCAGCAAACGAGCTGGTATTTGTGAACGGTTTGTTTTCTGAAGTACTATCTAACATACGTTCTGCCTCTTTGCAGGTGCAACCACTGGAAGTAGCTGCACGTGGAGAATTTAGCAATATTGTTTCCGAGCATCTTGGACATAGCAGCGACTACCTCAAAGATGGTATCAATGCATTGAATACAGCTTTTGTACATGGTGGTGTTTTTATTTATTTGGGTAAGGGAAAGACATTGGAGCATCCTATATACCTGTATAACATCACAGATGCCAGAACTGGTAATATATTCTCGCAACCACGTAGCCTGGTATACCTGGCAGGTAATGCCAACGCACAAATAGTTGAAACGTTTAACACTATTGGCACCGGTGAAAGTTTTACCAATGGAGTGATGGAAATTGTGGTTGAGCAGGATGCCATGCTGGAGCATTATAAAATCCAGAACGACGCTTCTCATGCCAACCAGGTAAGCACCACGCATATAAGGCAAATCGGTAAGAGTTATGTTCATACAGTAACTATATCATTAAATGGAGGAATTGTTAGGAACAATCTTAATGTGGTACTGGAAGCAGAACATTGTGAAACTCATTTGTATGGTTTGTACTTTATAGGAGGGGACACACACGTGGATAACCATACCCTGGTAGATAACGTTACCCCACACAGCTTTAGTAATGAATTTTATAAAGGCATCATTGATGATAATGCAACAGGTATCTTCAATGGAAAGATAATGGTGCAGCGTTTAGCTCAAAAAACAAATGCCTACCAATCTAACAAGAATATCCTGCTCTCAGACGGCGCGAGTGTGAACACAAAGCCACAGCTGGAAATATTTGCAGATGATGTGAAGTGCTCTCATGGTTGTACTGTTGGACAACTCGATGAAGAAGGTATGTTTTACCTGCGTTCAAGAGGCATAAGAGAAGAAAAGGCTAGAGCATTACTTGTCCATGCTTTTGCAATGGATGTGCTGGAACATATTAAGCCCGCCGCTATACGCTCATATGTAGATCATTTGATTTCCGAAAGATTAGAAAGTTAATAGCATGATAACCACAGTAGCCCTGCGTGAAGAATTGGACGTTTATAGTATCCGGAAACAATTTCCTGTACTTAGCCGTGAAGTAAAAGGTAAACCATTGGTTTACCTGGATAATGCTGCTACTACGCAAAAGCCCCAGGTTGTTATCGATGCCCTGGTGGATTATTATTCTAATTACAATGCAAATATTCACAGGGGTATTCATACACTGGCAGAGGAGGCTACGGCATCCTTTGAAAGTACAAGGGATGCTGTAACCAGGTTTATTAATGCACCTTCAAGAGAACAGATCATTTTTACAAGGGGTGCCACAGAAAGCATCAACCTGGTTGCCTATACCTGGGGAAGGCAAAATATAAAAGCCGGGGATGAAATTATTATTTCTGCTATGGAACACCATTCTAATATTGTTCCCTGGCAAATGTTATGTGAAGAAAAGGGCGCTGTATTAAAGGTGATTCCTTTTAACGGAGCAGGAGAATTAAGGATGGATGTATTTGAAGAATTGATCAGCCCAAAAACAAAGCTGGTTTCAATTGTTCATGTTTCCAATTCACTGGGTACTGTAAACCCTGTAAAAGATATTATTGAAAAGGCGCACCAGGCAGGTGCAATAGTTGTGGTGGATGGAGCTCAGTCCACTGTTCACCTGGATATTGACGTGCAGGCCATGGATTGTGATTTCTTTGTTTTTTCGGGGCATAAATTATATGGTCCAACGGGAACTGGTGTACTTTATGGCAAGCAACATCTTTTAGAATCAATGCCACCTTTTTTAGGTGGAGGGGAAATGATAAAAGAAGTGAGTTTTGAAAAGACCACCTATAATGATCTGCCCTACAAATTTGAAGCGGGCACGCCCAACATAGCGGATGTAGTTGCTTTAAAAACTGCTTTTGAATTTATTAATGGAGTAGGAAAGCAAAAGATACGTGAACATGAAAATGCATTGTTGATTTACGCCACAAAGCAACTGGAAATGATACCCCAGCTGAAGATCATTGGACAGGCAAAAGAAAAGGTAAGCGTGATCTCATTTGTCCTTGACAATATTCATCCGCAGGATGCCGGTATTCTCCTGGATAATTCTGGTATAGCGGTACGCACTGGTCATCATTGCACACAACCGTGTATGAATATCTTCGGGATCCCCGGAACTATCAGGGCTTCATTTGCAGTATATAATACAAAGGAAGAAATTGATATACTGGTAAAGGGTTTGCATAAAGCCATCAAAATGTTGTCATAAGCATGAGTGAGGTAAAAAACATAGAAGAGGTAGAATCGGAAATTGTGGAAGAGTTTTCATTATTTGATTCCTGGGATGAAAAGTATGAGTATATAATAGATCTGGGAAAAAAGTTGGAGCCCTTAGAAGCTGAATATAAAGTTGATGAGAATAAGGTAAGAGGATGCCAGTCTACAGTTTACCTGGTAGCAGATTATAAGGAGGGAAAAATTTGGTTCAGGGCAGATAGTGATGCTGTAATAGTGAAAGGTTTGATCAGTATGTTGATAAGAGTATTGTCAGGTCACACACCTGATGAAATAGTGGAGGCTAAGCTTGATTTTATCAGGGAGATTGGTATGATGTCTCATTTGGCGCAGACAAGATCCAATGGTTTGCTTTCAATGGTGAAACAAATGAAGAATTATGCATTGGCCTTTAAGATCAAAACGCCGCAATAGTAAATGATGATGAACACTGAAGAATTAAAAGAAAAAGTAATTGAGTGTATTCAAACGATCTATGATCCGGAGATACCTGTTAATATATATGAGCTGGGCCTGATCTATGAAGTCTCGGTGTTGCCCATAAATAATGTGCAGATCGTGATGACATTAACAGCACCCGGCTGCCCTGCTGCTCAATCACTTCCAGTGGAAGTAGATCAGAAGGTGAGGCAAATTGAAGGAATAAATGATGTTCATGTGGCCGTAACATGGGATCCGCCATGGGACAAAAGCATGATGTCGGAAGCAGCACAATTAGAACTTGGATTTTTATAACAGAAGGGATACAAGAATTATTCAAACAGAAGAATCATTTATCAATGAAAATAACAGCTCAGGAAGAATATGGTTTGCGCTTGCTGATACGCATTGCCTGTTGCAAGGATGATACAGGCATGAGTATTCCGCAATTGAGTGAAGCTGAAGGGCTGACCCCTCCATACGTTGCCAAGCTCACGCGTATATTGCGTATGGAAGGTTTTATTAATAGTACTCCAGGTTATAAAGGAGGCTATATTCTTGCTGTACCTGCCAGCGAGATAAATATCAATAAAGTGCTTAAAGCACTGGGTGGGTCGCTTTTTGATCCTACATTTTGCTCATCACATGCGGGTACGCTTAAGATCTGTACTCACTCCATTGATTGCTCCGCCCGTTCACTCTGGCAAATGGTTCAATTCAGTATTGACCAGGTTTTGGATAAAATCAGTCTCCAGGATCTTGTAAACGCTGAAAAGGATTCTGCTAAAGTCTTAATTGACATCCTGGAGCAAAACACAGACACTGTAAAACAGGACTAAAATCCCAATAGAATTTTTCGCTGCTTATTATACAGTCTCAATTATAAACCTCTTGTTTTTTCCTTTGGAATTTTACCCTTATGCGTTTATATAAGGAATTGTCTGCTATCAGCACTACGATGATTCCAATAACGGCGATAATTAGAAAAGATATGCGCAGGCTGGATAATCCTGCCACTAAACCAATCATTGGGGGCCCAATTAAGAATCCAAAAAAACCAATGCTGGATACTGCAGCTAATGCCATACCTGGAGAAATGGTGGTGGATCTGCCAGCCTGGCTATAAACCAGCGGAACTACCGAAGAGACACCAAAGCCAACAATAAAAAATCCAATGATAGCGGTGGGCACATATGGAAAAAGAATGGCTACTGAAAGGCCGGTAGCTATCAGGAGACCGCTTAGCTGTATGGTTTTATTAAAACCTAACCTGCTTACCAATTTATCAGCAAGGAATCTTCCCGTTGCCATCGTGCACATAAAGGCAGTATAACCAGCGCCTATCCAGTTTTTATCAGCCATAACTACTTTTCTAAAATAGATCCCGCTCCAGTCAAACATGGCGCCTTCGCAGATCATACAGCAGAAGGCTATGATTCCTAGCTTCCAAAGAGTTTTGTCTGGCTTTGCGAAAAGCCGTGGGGTTTGACCAGGACTGGTTTCGTTTGGCAGCAGGTACCTGGAACAAATTGCTATGCCTGCTATGATAACAACCATAATAATGGTAAAATGCTGCAATGGCAAGATCCCATTACCTATCATAACCGTTCCAATGCCTGCAGCAGTGAATCCTGCAAAGCTCCAGAAACCATGAAAAGAAGCCATGATACTTCGGCCATACCTTACTTCAACGCCTACAGCCTGAGTATTAATGGCTATATTAGAAATGTTGCCCGCCATTCCAAAAAGAAGGAGATCTCCAATTAAAAAACCTGTACTGTCAGCAAAACCCAATAGGACCAGGCTTGATGTATATAATAACAACGCTATAGAGGCTATTCTTTTGCTGCCATACCTTGTAACCAACCATCCGGACAATGGCAATGCTATCATGGATCCGGCAGGAAGTGCAAATAATACCATTCCAAGTAAAGCATCAGAAAGATCCAGATGTTGCTGTATGCTTGGTATGCGTGATGCCCATGTGGCAAAGCAAAGCCCCTGGAGGAAAAACAGACATCCAACAGCCAACCGGAATGACCTGTTTAATTTTTGAGAAGAAGGGATAGCTGCCATATCTTATATTAAAAGTACAACCCCTGTGGCAGGGCGATCCTATTCATGTAACAGCAACCAATAAAGGAATTAGAAAATATTGTCAAATTTAAGCGCATTTTCATGCCCCCGGTGATAAGAAGAATAGGCTTCTCTGTTTTTAGCCTTTTCTTAAATAAAGTTGGGGTATGATATGCGGTTTGGTCTCTGCCGGGTGACTATACAGTTAATGAACTTTTTATCTAATCATACCAGACAATGAATATTATAAAGGCATTATCTCCTTTACTGCTCGCCATTGCATTTACTTCCTGTAAATCAGTAACACCGCGGGGAAGTAGTAGTACTTCATCTTATACACAATATGTAAATCCATTAATTGGTACAGCCCCTATGACAGACCCAAGGATTTTGGGATATACACTTCCTGATGGCTGGAGGTCATGGGCAGGATTGGTTTTCCCTGGAAGTTCACTTCCAAATGCAATGGTGCAATTAAGTCCCATTACTGAATATGGATCCGGTGCAGGGTATGAATATGAAGATTCGCTTATTTATGGTTTTACGCATACCAATAAAGGGCACTGGAACCTTTGTAACATACCCTTATTGCCTATATCGGGAGTTTCAGATACAACATCCAGGTATGCGTCTGCTTTTTCACATGCCAGGGAAAAGGCCTCTCCGGGATATTACGAGGTGTACCTGGCGGACTTTGATGTTGATGTGAGACTGACTTCTTCATTACGTTGCGGATACCACCAGTATAACTTTAAAAATAAATCCAATAGGCGCATTTTGTTCGATCTGGCCCATGCCAATAATGGTGTCATTTACTGGAAGATAGACCAGGATGGACCAACAGCTGTGCAAGGGTTCCAGGAAACCAGGGGAGAAAAGATCTTTTTTTATGCGACACTTAACAATGCCATTGATAGGCTGGATAAACAGGAGGAAGGTTCGAAAAAAGGGAAGGCTATTTTATACTTAAAAGATGGTAGTACAGATCCGGTGGAAGTGAAAATTGCATTATCCTTTGTAAGTGTTGCCAATGCCAGGCAGAACCTTGGGGCAGAGATCGCGAATAAAACTTTTGAAGAAGTTAGATCTGAAGCCAACAGGATATGGGAAAACCAGTTGTCAAAAGTGCAGGTGCAGGGTGGCAATGAAAGGCAGAGGCAATTATTTTATTCATCCTTTTACAGATCTTTTTTATGGCCTGCCTTGAGAAGTGATGTTAATGGGGAGTACCTCGATGAAAAAAAGCAGGTTGTTAAAGCAAGCTTTAATTATTATACAGTTCCTTCTCTTTGGGATACGTACAGGAATAAACTGGTGTTACTGGCCATAATTTCTCCCAAGGTTACAGCAGATGTTATCCAGTCATTAAAAGACATGGGAGATAAAACAGGGTTTATTCCCACCTTCTTTCATGGTGATCATGCAGCTTCTTTTATTGCGGGGTCTTACCTCCGGGGCATTCACAATTTTGATGTAAAGGGTGCCTATGAATTGTTGCTTCGTAATGCTTATGTACCGGGACCAAGTCGTCCATACCTGGAGGAATACATGGCTAAAGGCTTTATTTCAGATCCTGATGTGGCTAATCCAAATGTTGAGACCAAAGCCAGGGCTGGCGTTTCAAAAACACTAGAATATGCATATGATGATTATGCCCTGGCACAACTGGCCAGGAAATTGGGGGATACTGCCAACTACAGGAAACTTATGGCCAGGTCAACTTACTATAAGAATATGTTTGATCCTTCCACCAGGTTTATGAGGGGAAGGCTGGAAAATGGAGACTGGATAAAAAACTTTAATCCGCAATATCCTTATTATGAATACATGTATCGCGAAGCAAATGCCTGGCAGGTATCCTTCTTTGCTCCGCATGATATGAAAGGACTGATCAATCTGTATGGTGGTGAAAGGGGTTTTGAGTCAAAGCTGGATTCTTTATACTCTGTTCCATGGAATCCAAATTACATAGCCCGAAATGTAGAAACCATGATAGGTCAATATTGCCATGGCAACCAGCCGGATCATGAAGCACCCTTTGCCTATCATTTTATTGGCAAACCTGAAAAATCTCAAAAGATCATAGATTATATTTTGGATAGTTTATATGGTATAGGTCCTGAAGGCCTTGCTCTTTGCGGTATGGATGATGCCGGAGAAATGTCCTCCTGGTATGTATTCAGTGCATTGGGGCTGTATCCATTTTCTCCTGCAGACGCTCATTATATTGTAACGGTTCCTTTATTTGACGATATTAAATGGACGCTGGATAATGGTAAAGTCCTCCATATAAAAAAGGTGGGCCCGGGCAGGAATTTGAAATCAATTACCATTAACAAAACAGATCTACAGGGGTATTTTATAGACCATGATGCCATCAAAAATGGCGCAGAGATAGTCATTGAAACAAAATAATTGCCATTTAAAAGGTGAGAGAAAGTTTTTAGGAAATGTTCTGGACCAGGTAGGGTATAGCCTTACTGAAGTGACTATACTCAGTATGCCCGGTGAGTGAATAGTTGGCTATACTGCTTTCTTTTTAATAATTTGGGCTATTTGATAAAACATACTCCATTATGCAAAGACGTTCCTTTATAAAAACTACGGGCCTGGCTGGCACCGGGTTGATGTTTTCTAAATTTTCTGCTTTTGGTGCGGGGATGGAATTCCCGGTTGTAAGAACTCCACTTGCTAACAGGAAATTCAACAGCAAGGCAGTGGAAAAAGCTATTGTCAATTTTAAAGCTGGTGTGAAAAACAAAGAGTTGGGTTGGCTGTTTGAAAATGCATTTCCTAATACGCTAGATACAACGGTTTTTCATGAAATAAAAGATGGCAGGCCTGATACGTATGTGATCACGGGTGATATTGATGCCATGTGGCTCAGGGACAGCAGTGCCCAGGTATTTCCTTACCTGCAACTCATTAAGGAAGATAAACCTTTGCAACAATTGATAGCAGGCGTGATCAACAGGCAAACTAAATATGTATTAAAAGATCCCTATGCCAACGCTTTTTATCATGATGAAAATAAGAAGGGTGAATGGACCTCGGACCATACAGATATGAAGCCGGGGGTGCATGAACGCAAATGGGAAATAGATTCTTTATGCTATCCTATACGCCTGGCCTATCATTACTGGAAGGAAACAGGTGATAGTTCGCCTTTTAACAATGATTGGAAGGAAGCCGTTTTGACTACCTATAAGGTTTTCAAAGATCAGCAACGAAAAGAGAATCACGGCTCATACCATTTCCAGCGGACCACCCAATTTGCTACAGATACTTTGCCAATGAATGGTTATGGATACCCGGTAAAACCTGTAGGTTTAATTTGTTCCGCATTCAGGCCCAGTGATGATGCCACAGTGTTTTCTTTCTTAATACCCTCCAACTTTTTTGCGGTAGTAAGCCTGAGGCAAGCTGCGGAAATGTTGAACAGTATATCTAAAGATGCGGCCTCTGCACAACAATTGAGAGCGCTTGCAACTGAAGTGGAGAAAGCTATACATGACCATGCCATTGTGCAGCATAAAATATATGGAAAGGTATATGCTTACGAAATCAATGGATTTGGAAGTTATAACCTGATGGATGATGCCAATGTGCCAAGTTTATTGTCACTTCCATACCTGGATGCCGTAAAAAGCACTGACCCCATTTATCAAAATACAAGGAAACTGGTACTTTCCCAAAGCAACCCATTCTTTTTTAAGGGAACTGCTGCGGAAGGAATTGGAGGTCCACACGTAGGCCAGGATATGATCTGGCCATTGGGTATCACCATGCGGGCACTTACCAGCAGTAATGAAAAAGAGATAAGGGACTGTATTGAAACTTTACGGAAGACACATGGCGGTACGGGCTTTATGCATGAATCTTTCCATAAGGACGATCCGAAGAAATTCACAAGAACCTGGTTTGCCTGGGCGAATACTTTGTTTGGTGAATTATTACTAAAAACTTATCATCAGAAAAAGCATTTGCTTGCTTAATGGCATGGCCTAATATAAAAACTTTATTGGTTTGCAGAAAGTACTAAAAACTGTCATAGCGCTGTTATTGGTCACTCAATTACAAGCGCAACACTCATTTGAACTTACATCTCCTGATAAGTCCATTGTAGTTCATTTAGGAATTAATGACTCGGTAAGTTATAGCGTGGAGCTGGATAATAAACCTTTGGTAAATATTTCGAGGGTTTCTTTCGTAACTGACCAAATGAAAAAAACAGGCTGGAAAGTAGCTAAGGTTTCACGTTACGAAAAGGAGGAAACACTTGTACCGGTTGTATTTCAAAAGACTGATAGGATACGCAATCGTTATAATGCTTTACGTATTGTATTTACAAACGGATTGTCATTGGAATGGCGGGCATTTGATAATGGAGTTGCCTGGCAATGGTCTGTAAATAAAGCCGGGGGGTATAAAGTGATTGCAGAAGAAGCAGGTTTTAACTTTCCAAAGGGTTCAAGGGCCTTTTATCCTGAGGAAGATGGATTTTATTCACACAATGAACGCAAATACCATAATTATTCAACAGACAGCATTGATCAGAAATTGGCAAGCCTGCCAGCATTATTTGATATAAATGGCAGCAAATTGTTGATCAATGAAGCAGGCTTGTTTAATTATGCAGGCATGTGGTTAAATGGAAATATCTCCGGTGGCGTGCATGCCGTATTTCCTCATTACCCAAAGGAAAAAATGATTTCGGGTGACAGGGACGAGAAGGTCATCTCAAGAGAAGATTTCATTGCTAAACGTTCAGTAAACGGATCATTACCATGGAGAATACTGATGATAGAAAGGAAAGACCAGGAACTGCTGACAAACCAGCTCGTGTACCAACTGGCCCGACCTTCTACTGGAGATTATAGTTGGGTGAAGCCTGGTAAAGTGCAATGGGACTGGTGGCATTACAATAATGTATATGGTGTGAATTTTAAGGCGGGCATCAACAACGATACCTATAAGTATTATATAGATTTTGCGTCAAAAAATGGAATAGAATATGTGCTTTTGGATGAAGGCTGGTGTGATACCAAAGACCTGATGGCTCAATCACCCGGCATAGATGTAGCTGTGTTGGCAGATTATGCAAGGAGTAAAAATGTTGGCTTATTACTTTGGACAAGCTGGCTGGTGCTGGACAGGCAATTAGATACTGCTTTAGATATGTTTTCCAAATGGGGGATTAAAGGGATTAAGGTTGACTTTATGCAACGTGATGACCAGCAGATGATGGAATATTACGAAAAGGTTGCCAGGTCTGCATCAGCAAGGAAACTCCTGGTCGATTTTCATGGTGCCTGTAAACCCACTGGATTTTTACGCACATATCCTAATGTGCTGACATCAGAAGGTGTGCTGGGGAATGAAATGAGCAAATTCAGCAACCTGGTAGATCCTGATCACACACTAACTATTCCTTTTATAAGGATGGCTGCCGGTCCGATGGATTTTACGCCGGGAGGAATGTATAATGCTCAGAAAAATGATTTTGCAGTTATACCCTCGGAACCAATGACCCTTGGTACCAGGTGTAATCAAATGGCCATGTATGTAGTTTTTGAAAGCCCTCTGCAAATGTTATGTGATATTCCAACACATTATAATAAAGAACCTGAGTGCATGGAATTTCTAAAATCTGTGCCTGTTGAATGGAAATCTACTGTTCCCCTGGAAGGCAAAATCGGGGATTATCTGGCAATTGCCAGAGAAGCAAAAAACGGGGATTGGTATATTGGAGCCATGGCTGACTGGTCAGGGTATACATCTGATATTAACCTGAAATTTCTACCCAAAGGGAAGTGGAAAATGAAACTTTGGAAGGATGGTCCAAATGCCAATCAAAATGCTAAGGATTATACATTTGAAGAAATGAATGTAACCAGGAATTCCATACTTCCCATTCTCCTGGCTAAGGGTGGAGGATTTGTAGCCAGGCTAGTAAAAATGAAATAATTATTTTGCTAAAAGTAGCGGTTTGAATTGTGCTAAGTGACAAAGTAAAGTAGATGAACTAATTGTTCAAATATAGTATAGCAATCGTTTCTCATAAGCAGTGTCGCCTCCTGTTTTCACAGGAGGCTTTTTATTTACCTGATTAATATCAGGAAGAGATGTTGAGTTTAATATGGTGGTTACAAGGTCGTAATGTGACTAATAATATGTACCCTGGTGGCCAATTATTAACAACAATAGTTGCTGCAAGGAAATAAAAACTAGTGATGATGGATTCAATTATAGCAGGCGTCGATATAGGAGGTACACATATAACAGCAGCCCTTGTTGATGTTCAACGAAGAGTTATACTTAATAATTCATTACAAAGAGTGGCTGTAAATTCAAAAGATAGTGCAGCCAATATTTTCACTACCTGGTGCAATGTGATAAGGGATTGCTTTCAGTCTTTCAATATGAAACCTGCTAAAATAGGAATGGCTATGCCAGGTCCTTTTGATTATAAGAAAGGAGTGGCATTATTAAAGAACCAGGACAAGTTTGATAATCTGTATGGAATAAATGTAAAAGTTCAAATGGCAAGCAGGCTTCAAATAAATGCGGGAGATATAAGTATTGCCAATGATGCTGCATGTTTCCTTCAGGGCGAAATTTTTCATGGAGTTGCCGGTAGTAATGACAGGGTAATGGGGTTGACATTAGGGACAGGTCTAGGTGCTGCCAGGGCAGTAAATATGACGTCTGAAGATGCAGATTTATGGTGCTACTCTTTTAAAGATGGAATTGCTGAGGATTACCTGTCAAGCAGGTGGTTTATGAAGCGTTTTTTTGAATATAGCGGCAGGAAGTTGGAAAATGTAAAAGAACTGGTTCAATTGAAAGATACTGAAGGCTGTGTTCAAGCCATATTTAAAGAATTTGGTAATAACCTTGCAACGTTTATAAAACCTTTTATGGTCGCAGAAAGCAGGAATGTATTGATCCTGGGTGGCAGCATTGCTAAAGCTTATGATCTATTTATAGGGGAATTAGAAAAATTATTGACTTCAGAAAATATACAAGTTCAAGTGAGGCATTCAGTACTTGGTGAAAGCGCTGCCTTGATGGGAGCTGCCAGCTTTTGCCAGCAAGAGCATGAATCCATTCAGCCTGCATTTGTTCACAAAATATCTCGTGGATAATTCAAGTGTTTATCTAAACTAAAGAGATACATAAACCATTTACCAGGCTTTACGTACGGTATTCACTATTTACTGTAAAATTTTTTAATAAAGTATAGCAGTCACACCTTTTTAAGGTGACATTACAATAAGCAGGTCTTGTACTAATAAGTATTGTCTTAAGAAAGTATGAGGTTGGCTTCAACCACTAAAGAACTAAAACAAGCACGCATATGAATATTGACAAGCCGCATGGCGGCAAACTTCCCGGTTTTTACAGGATGTCCATTATCCCGTTACGGGTATTGGGGCTATTCTTATTATTTCAATTTTTTACTAATTCAGCTTTTGCCCAGGCTGTTATAAATGGCCAGGTAAGGGATGAGAACAGCAAACCAGTTGCTGGTGTAACGGTGCAATTAAAGAATGCCGCAAACGCTACTGTTACAGATGAATCGGGAAACTTTTCCCTTTCTGTACCAACAACAAAAGGTGTCCTGGTTTTCACCTTTGTAGGGTATGCTCCAAAAGAGGTGGGTATAACAGGTACACGGGTTGATGTGCAATTGCAGCCAGCAAGTAACAGCCTCAACGAGGTTGTAGTGGTAGGTTATGCCACTCAAAGAAAAGTGTCCTTAACAGGCGCTGTTGATAAGATAAGTGCCGATGTCCTGGAAGGTAAACCGGTGGCTAATGTAAGCCAGGCCTTACAGGGGGTATCGCCAAACCTTATTATCCAGCAACGCAATTTTGAACCAGGCCAGGGTTTGAATATTAATATTCGGGGTTTGGGTACTTTGGGTAATAATGACCCATTGATTGTTATAGATGGAATAGTAGGAGGTGATATCAACCTTTTAAACCCGAACGATATAGAAAGTGTTTCTGTTTTGAAAGATGCAGGCTCTGCCGCTATTTATGGGTCAAGGGCTGCTAATGGGGTTTTGTTGATTACTACTAAAAAAGGAAGGAAGAACGAAAAGCCATCTCTTTCCTATAATGGAATTTATGGCATTACTTCTCCTAAAATAGCAGCACAACCGGTGCATGCCTGGGAGAATGCTTATTATAAAAATGAATCACTTGTAAATTCAGGGCGTCAACCGGTTTACTCCCCCTCTGATATTCAGAAAATTGCTGCAGCAGGTGATGGCGATTGGAGGCTGTCTACCATTTTGCAAAATGCTGCTCAGCAAACTCATAACCTAAGTATCAAAGGCGGTGGGGAGTTTAACACTTACCTGGTAAGTTTTGGATACATGGACCAGGAGAATAATTTTATTGGTCCTGATTATGGATGGAAACGATACAATTTCAGGTTGAA
Organism: Flavisolibacter ginsengisoli DSM 18119; assembly: GCF_900129295.1. GTDB lineage: Bacteria > Bacteroidota > Bacteroidia > Chitinophagales > Chitinophagaceae > Flavisolibacter > Flavisolibacter ginsengisoli. Next base: position 84,967 of record NZ_FQUU01000002.1, on the reverse strand, counting down.
TCAGACAACTGACATTGGTAAATTCAGGCTTAGTACCATATTAAGTTATGTGAAATCAGATGGCAAAGACCATTCCTCCAATGCTTCTACCTTGATCATTGATGCTTCAAGGGTGCCTTTGTTATATAGTTTCCAGGATAGCCTAGGTCGATACCTTACTAATGCGGTATCCGCAGAATTCAATCCGAAAGCTGTTTTGGAAAATGGTGGTTATAGAAAGTATGATAATGATGAAGTGTTTGGAAGTTTTACCGGCGAATATTCCTTTACTCCTGATCTGAAGTTAAGGGGTGTATTTGGTGGTACCATGAGAACTGACCATGCTTTTGGCAGGAGAAAGCAATTGTCTTTTTTCCCTGGTGGCAGTTATGGACAGGATAGGGAAGTATTTGATGATAATAGCAAATCCTTACTGACAAATACACAACTGATTGCTGAATACAAAAAGAAATTTAATCAGCATAGCTTGAACCTGTTGGTGGGTGGAACTAATGAATCTTATAAAGGAGAAGGTAATAATATCCGGAAAACATTAACTGACCCTGTTTGGGGAATCCCGACTACCGGAACTGTGGTGGATCCTAATTCAAGTAATTCCAATCAAAGAACTTCAGAGTCCAGCCTCAATTCATTGCTGGGTCGGTTGGGCTATTCTTTCCAGGATAAGTACTTTGCTGAATTCTCCTTTAGGTATGACGGATCATCTAATTTTCCAAAAGCAGGAAGATGGGGCTTTTTCCCTTCTGCCAGTGCAGCCTGGAGAATGACGGAAGAGGGTTTCCTTGAGAATTTTAAAAACAATATAGGTGATCTGAAACTAAGGGCTTCCTATGGTATTCTCGGTAATCAAAATGTTGGTGCTTACCAATACCAGACTTCCTATTTCAACTATTCCAATGCTTATGGTTTTGATAACGTCATAGTTGGTGGTTCAGGTTTTTCTTTAGGTAATCCAGAGATCACATGGGAAAAGGCCGCAACATTCAATGTCGGAGTGGATGCAAACCTGTTGAATAGAAAATTGAACCTTTCACTTGATTATTTTGATAAAACAACATCTGACATTCTTGTGGGCAGAGACGATGTGCCAGAAATTTTTGGTGCAGGGTTTCCTGATTACAATGCTGCAAAGGTCAGAAACAAAGGATGGGAGATTGCAGCTTCTTACAAACTGCAGGGTAAACTGTTTACCCATACTTTCAGCGCCAACCTGGCTGATAATCTAAATGAACTTGTAGACTACACATTTGGTGCAAAAGAACAGGTTCTACGTAAGGAAGAATTTGAATTTGTGCGTAGGGTAGGCTTACCTATAACGGTATATCAGGGCTATAAAAGAGACGGTTATTTTCAAACGATTGATGATATTAAGAATTTTGCAAAGCCAGCGAATGCTACTGTTGTTCCGGGAGATATCAAATTCAAGGATAAGAATGGTGACGGTGTAATAGATGACCAGGATAAGTACATTCTTGGTAATCCTTTCCCGAGGTATACGTTTGGATTTACCTATTCAGTTGCAGTTAAAGGTTTTGACGCTCAGGTATTCATTCAGGGAGTTGGCAGAAGAGACCTGATGATCAGGGGTGAATTGGTGGAGCCTTTCCACGTAGGATACTCCGGAACTTTATATACACATCAGACTGATTACTGGACTCCTACCAATCCGGACGCAAAATGGCCACGCCTGGCAGAAGCAGGTAGCCCTTCTAATCAAAACAATTACAGGACCGGTTCTGATATATACCTGTTCAATGCAGCCTATGCCCGTGTGAAAAACGTTCAATTAGGTTATTCTTTGCCAAAAGATCTTGCAGGCAAAGCGCATATTCAAAATGCAAGGCTATATGTGACAGCACAAAACATTTATACTTTGAGTGGACTTACATTCATTGATCCGGAAAATACAGAGTTTGGTAATAATACAAGCATGGGTTCTGGTGCTAACAGTGGCCGCGCTTATCCATTGCCGGTATTCTATGGTGTTGGTTTAGATATAACATTTTAATTTTAAAATATTCTAGGTATGTTTTTTAAATATTTCAATAGATCCTTCACTTTCTTATTCCTGGTGGTACTATCTGCCGGATGTAAGAAAATGGATCTTGCCCCTACAGACCGGTTTACAGAGCTAAACTTCTGGACATCGGATGAAAATGTGAACAACGCATTAAATAATGTATACAACAGGATGTATAACAGCCAGCTTTACTTCTATAATGAAGCTTTAAGCGATAATGCCTATACAAGATTAGGAATAAGTGCCGGGTTTCCGGATGCCATAGCAAGTGGAAATTTTACTCCTACACTTGCTCGTTTTATTAATGAATGGGATTATTATTATACGGGCATTAAAGCGGCTAATATTTTCCTTGACAACGTGGATAAGAATACAACACTGGCACCAGCTGTTAAGGAAAGGATGAAGGCTGAAGTTCGTTTTATCCGGGCGTTTCACAATTTTAAATTAATGACATGGTGGGGCGATATTCCTTTACTTAAAAAGGATGTTTCCATCGAGGAGGCAAAGAACATTGCACGGACTCCACGTGCCGAAGTTCTGGAATTCATTCTTTCAGAACTGGATGCCGCTGCCACAGCCCTTCCCACTCGTGATCAGTATAGCAATGCCGATAGGGGAAGAATTACTAAAGGAGCGGCCAAGGCATTAAAAGCCAGAGTGCTACTTTATGAAGGAAACAGGATGGCTGAAGTGGCTGCAATTTGCGAAGATTTAATCAATAACCAGGCTGCCAATGGAAGCTATAGTTTAGTGTCGAAATATGATGACATCTTCAGTCCAACTAATGAGTATAACAGCGAAGTGATACTCGATCTGCAATATGTGCCTAACCTGCGTACATGGGGCGAGTATATAGACTTTGCGCCAATATCTGCTGGTGCTCGTGGAAACAACCTGGCGCCAACCCAGGAGCTTGTGGACAGTTATGTAATGTTAAATGGCAAGAAGATCAATGAACCAGGTTCCGGTTATGATGAGTCTAACCCTTATGCAGGAAGAGACCCACGTCTTACCTCAACCATCATTTACCATGGTGCTACATGGAAAAACCCAAATGGAAGTACACAAACGATCTACATTAAGCCTGGAACAGATCCTGACCCTGCAAGGAAAAATGAATATAAGCCATCAGGACAGGGAACAGCTACTGGGTATTACTGGAAGAAATATTATGATCCAACAGCAACGGGCGGATTTAATTCCGGATTAAACCTAATACTGATCCGTTATGCAGATGTATTATTAATGTATGCTGAAGCAAAGAATGCTTTAGGTCAAATGACACAGGAAGTGTGGGATAAGACCATCAGGCCTATCCGCCAGCGTGCCGGCTTCACTGATCCTGCTGCATTATCTTATCCTACCACGGGAGATATGACAGCAATCATACGTAATGAAAGAAGAAGTGAACTGGTTCTTGAAGATTCACGTATTTATGATATCAGGAGATGGAAGATAGCTGAAAGCGTGTTGAATGGTTGGGCGCATGGAGCAAAATTTGAAGATCCTTCCATTGATAATGGATATATAAGAGCTCAATTAAGAACTTTTGAAGCCAGCAAGCATTACCTGTGGCCAATTCCTGCTGCAGAAATTGGGAAAGATCCAAACCTTACACAAAACCCTAATTATTAATACATCAAAACCTTAAACTTATAATTTATTTATATGAAAAGATTGCTTATAAATGCCACAGGCATGATTGTTCTTCTCTTTACTCTTGGCATGTTGGGATGCAAGAAAGAAGGCAGAGACATTAACATGAATATTTCAGAAGTTACTCAATTCTATGCGCCTAATGATAACCTGTTTGTAAAATTAGAACCAGCAACTTCTGCCAGTGTTGGTTTTGAGTGGGACCAGGCTAAAGCTGAAGATGGATCTCTTGTAATGTATGAAGTGGCTTTCGATAAGGTTACTGGTGACTTTTCTAATCCAGTATATAAGATGGCTTCTGACGGAAATGGTGTACAGAACAAATTAACCTTAAGCCATAAAGACCTGAATAGGATAGCGAATTTTGCAGGCATTAAATCTTTGGAAACCGGCAAGTTAAAATGGACTGTCTTAGCATCGAAAGGTACCAATGTAAAAAAATCAGCATTGGTAAGAACAATAGAAGTGGAAAGACCCGCAGGATTTGCAGAGATCCCTACTGAGGTGTATTTAACAGGTGACGCAACAGAAGCAGGTGCTAACGTGGCAAATGCTATTAAGTTGAAATCTACCGGTCCAGGAACTTTTGAGATCTATACATCTCTGAAACCAGGTACTTATAATTTTGTAAACAAGACTACCGGCGCGTCAACTTCTTACCAGGTGCAGGGAACATTTCTCAAAGAAGGCGGCGGAGTGGCCAGCCCGGCAACAGGAACACAGGTATATAGAATCGAGCTTGATTTCAATAATGCCGCAGTGAAATTGACAGAGATCACAAAGGTTGGTTATTGGTTTGCACCTCATAATAGTATTGATGCTGAATTGACTTATGCAGGCGGTGGTGTATTCCAGGCATTGAATGTTCCAATTGAATTTAAACAAGAAGGATGGGGAAGGGATGAGCGTTATAAATTCCGCATGACATTGAAGGATGCCAGTGGCACTGAATTTATGGAAGATTGGGGAAGTGCGAACAGGGATAATAACAGACCAACTGCTACTACTCCCGCAGCCTGGTATAACTTATTCAAGCATGAAGTAAATCAGTGGGATTATTGCTTTAAATTTCCTACAGAAGCTGATATGAAAAATGTTGACCTGATACTGAACTTTAAGCCAGATGCGCCTTATAACCATGTATTGGTAATTAAATAAGTTTTCCTACGTAAAGGATACCGCCATAGCTTGACACCTATTCAGCGTGTATAAGTATGGCGGTTCTTTTGTTTATTGATAATTTGGATTTCCATATGTAGTTGAATAGATAGCTGGCAGATGGAAATAAAATAGTAAAATGATGCTTCGACAACTGATAAATAAAATACTTTTTGTAACCAGTGTGCTCATCATTGGAACAGGTTGTAAAAAAGATTATGACCAGGGAACCGTAACACCGCCTATTAATGGTGGTAAACCTGTAATTGACTGGGCAAAAGCTGCGGATAGCAGCACATTAAACCTGCTGAATAAGTTCTGGAATGCTTCCGGAAATTATTTCAATGAGAAAAATACCAATACCAATTTCAATTACTGGCCACAGGCTCACGGGCTGGATGTTTTGGTTGATGCCTATACCAGGACCGGTAATTCAATGTATAAAGATTACATGGATAAATGGTATGTTGGTGTAAATGCAAAGAATGGTAATACGTTTCTTAATGAATTCTATGACGATATGGAGTGGAATGCATTAGCTATGTTAAGAGCCTATGATGCCACTGGCGATGTTAAATTCAAAACCGCGGTTGACCAGGTTTGGACAGATATCAAGACTGGTTGGAACACTACAATGGGTGGAGGTATAGCCTGGAGAAAAAGCATGCCTTATTACAAGAATACTCCCGCTAATGCACCAGCAGCCATATTGTCGGCCAGGTTGTACCAGCGGTTTAATAATGCTGCAGATCTTGAGTGGTCTAAGAAAATCTATACATGGTTAAAGGACAGTTTGTATAATAAATCTTCAGGATGGGTTTATGATGGGATGAATAGTGACAATGATGGCAAGAGGAATACTACATGGAAGTTTACTTATAACCAGGGAACTTTTATTGGTGCCGCACTGGAATTATATAAGATCACTAACGACAATGTATACCTTACAGATGCATTGGCCGCAGCTAATTTTACTTTGTCAGATAATGCGCTGACCAATTTAAATGACAACCTTTTAAAAGACGAGGGAGGGGGCGATGGCGGATTATTTAAGGGTGTTTTTGTCAGGTATTTTACCCAACTAACGTTAGCACCCGGAATGCTCAGTACTGACAAGCAACGTTATGCTAATTTTATAAAAAATAATGCTGAAACATTGTGGAATGTTGGTACTGATAAATCCTACTTACTTTACGGTTCTTATTGGAAAACACAGCCAGGAGCATCAACCGATCTTACTACTCAGCTAAGCGGATCGATGTTAATAGAAGCTGCAGCAGTTTTAAAGAAGAATAATGTTTTTTAAAAGACAAGCTCTGAATATCCAGTGCAGGATTTTTAGATTTTGATAATGGGATTCGTATTATTAAACTTTCGCAATTAAAAAAATTGACAATAAGTAGTTTAAGAGTTTACAAAGAAATTCGGGCAATAGTTTTAAATTTCACATTGTTATCACTAAAGAATTATAAACAATGATCTGATCATTCATGAGATCCTTATGAAAAGAGTATCGTTAAAGGATATTGCAAAACAAGCCGGTGTGGTTCCGTCCACAGTTTCATTTGTATTGAATGGAAAAGCCAAGCAAATGAGGATCAGTGATGAACTGGCAGAAAAGATCAGGGCATTGATTGAGGCTGCCGGCTATCAACCACACCATACCGCGGTAAGCTTAAGGACTGGCAAAACAAAGATCCTTGGATTGATCGTGGAGGATATATCAAATGTGTTCTTTGCTTCCTTGGCTAAGTCAATAGAAGATGCTGCCTATTCTCTTGGTTACAGAATAGTTTATTGCAGTACAGAAAATGATCCGGAAAAAGGAAAAGAATTGATCAGGATGCTTACACATCAGCAGGTGGATGGTTACCTCATTACACCTACACCGGGCATGGAAAATGATATCAATAACCTCATCAAAAATAATAAGCCAGTTGTATTAATGGACCGGTTTTTACCCGGACTGGATGTACCGTTTACCCTTGTTGATAACTATGCTGGTGTAAAATTAGGCATGGAGCACCTGTTAGGGAAAGGTTATAAGAATATTGCATTTGTTACGCTTGATACCCAACAGATCCAAATGTTACAACGTGAGAAGGGTTATAAAGAAACTTTGAAAAGGCATGGCATCGAAGTAAGGAATGAGCTTATTGAAAAAATTCCATTCAAATCCCGTCCTGAAGATGCTATTAAACAAGTGTCTGAATTTATTAAATCCAATCCTGATATTGATGCCATCTTTTTTGCTACCAACTACCTGGGTATGTATGGATTGGAAAGCATTAAAAAGGCCGGATTAAAGATACCAGAAGAAATAGGAGTGATCTGTTTTGATGACCATGATATATTCAGACTATTTACTCCTGCCATAACCATTATCAGGCAACCTATTGAAGAAATTGCAAGGAGTGCTATTGAGATGCTCATTAGTTTATTGGAAAACAATTATACTGTTACTGCTGAATCACATGTATACAAGAAGCCGGAATTAGTAATAAGATCATCAACATGATGGCAGATTGAATGCAAGGAATAATAAAAAGCTTATTAATGCATTTTTTTAGCAAAGATCAATGAGTACTTAACTTATTTAAATGCCCTGTTATAATAAAAACATGTTTTTGATTACCTTTTGACCCAGATGAATATTTACTATGAATGATAGTGAAATACAGGTATTAATAGAGAAGTATTTGAACGGGCAGGCATCTGAGTCTGAAAGAAAACTCGTAGATACCTGGTATGATTCGTTTGAATCGAACGAAGGATTGACATCAGAGTTAAGCCAGGAAATTATTTGTGGCCTGCAAACAAAGGGTTTTGCAACCTTACTTCAAAAGTTAAATCTGAATAAGGAATAAGTGTTTTTACTGATTAAAAATAAAGATTGCTATAAGTTCAACCCGAACTTAGATATTTTCATTAAATTCAACCTCTAAATACGATTTGCATGCTCCCACCAAATGTATTTTATGAGCAACTGCCAGATATTGAGTTGTTTCAATTGACCCGGCAGGATGATACAAAAGCTTTTGAGGCATTGTACAAGCGCCATTGGTCCTCATTAATAGATACAGCCTATCGTAGGTTACAATCCCGCGAAAAAGCAGAGGATATAGTTCAGGATATTTTTATCAGTTTTTATCAAAAAAGAGATTTTTTAGAAATCACAGTTTCTGTTCAAGCATATTTATACCAGGCATTAAAGTATAAAATCCTGAATGAGTTTCGTTCAGAAAATACCCGCAATACCTTTCAGCAGCACCTTTTTTTTAAGGACGTTTGCAAAAACGATTTTGCAAATGAAATAGAAGCAAAGGATCTCGGGAAGAAAATAGATAATATCCTGGCTTCTTTACCCGAGAAATGCAGGCGTGTATTCATTATGAGCAGACATGGGAATAAAACAAATAAAGATATTTCCCAGGATCTGAAAATCTCTATCAGCACAGTTGAAAAACACATTGGCAAGGCTCTTAAAACACTTAAATATTTGCTACCTGAATACAGTGTTTTATATTGATTCTTCTTATTGCAGCATTTTTTATATTACCAGCATTAAATCCTGTTAATAAGAAGCCTGCAGGCACTAAAATTGAACAACAAAGGCATTTAAGATGTTAGTTAGAGTTCCCTTTAAACGACATCTATAAATCTTTGTATGCGCATACTTATTCATTTATTACTCACTGTCCTACTATTTACCAACTGCAGAAACAATAAATCAGGAAGTCCTGACAAGATAGTTTCAAATCAAGTAACCACTTCAGTCAAATCCAAAATTGAAACAAAGGATACTACTATGACTGCCGCAGTAATAGGGAATAAGCAAAAGCTGGCCCTTACTTCTAATGCGCTGCAATTGGTGGATGCCATAACAGGTTCTACAAAAGAGATAATTTACGGTGTGCCTTATAAACAGATCGTTACAATTGTTCGTAACATATTGGAAAGAGAGCCAGCAAAGGTTGGCGTTAATACAGAATGCGGTGCAGGCCCCCTTAAGATGGCCTCCTGGTCAAATGGACTAACCTTGGTATTTAAAGAAACAAAGCGAGATAATGGAGAGTGGCTTTTTGCAGGTTGGTTTGCCAGTAAACCCCAACATAAAGAAACTAAACTTAGTACGATGGCAGGAGTTGGTGTTGGTTCCACACTCGCAGAGTTAAAAAGTGCTTACGAAATTTCGGTTTCAAAAACTACATTGGGGCAGGAGTTTGCTGTAAAATCCGGCTTTTACGGTCTGCTTTCCGGTATTGGGGATGATGCTACTATTGATGCAATGTGGAGTGGGGTAAGCTGCAATTTCAGGTAATCATTGTTATTAAGATAATCACCTTAATAGGTAATCAGATATACTAATGAAATATTCATTTTCGGAGTTCTTCATCGATGGCAACTTATTTATAACATTTAAGTAGTATAGACTTTCCTTTAGATTTATAATACCTAATTATCAACAGCAAATACATAAAAAAAGCTAAAACCCTATTTCTGAAAGGGTTTTAGCGTAAGTGCCCGAGACTGGATTCGAACCAGCACGCCGTTTCCAGCGCCACCACCTCAAGGTGGTGCGTCTACCAATTTCGCCACCCGGGCATTTGGAGGTGCAAGTTTAAGGGTAAATGTTCAATCTTTAACCTTTCTCTTCTCATTAGTGGGCAAATCTATTTATTTTACTAAAACAATCCGAAAAGTTGTTCCTTTTCCAATTTCTGAGTTCTTTACAGTCAAACTTCCTTTATGATATTGTTCAACTATTCTTTTTGACAGACTTAAACCCAAGCCCCATCCTCTCTTTTTAGTAGTAAAACCCGGTTTAAAGATTCTTTGAATATTTTGTTTGCTTATCCCTTTTCCACTGTCAGTGATGTCAATAAAAACACTATCTGGTTGTTCTTTTATATCTACTATAATTGAGCCTTTTCCTTCCATAGCATCTAAACCATTTTTTAAAAGGTTTTCTATGACCCAATCAAATAAGGGAGCCGATATATGTACAGGAATGCTTTCCGCTCCATTTGTGTTGATAGAAAAAGACACTCTTCCTCCAGCCCTTTTTCGAATATATTCAACCATATTTTCTACCTGCTCAATAATATCTAAAAGCTCTAATTGTGGGGTGCTTCCAATTTTACCAAACCGGTCAGATACTAGGCGTAAACGGCTCACATCTTTTTCTATCTCAGGTACAAAACTTTCATGGCCATGTGTTTCTTTTAATATTTCTACCCATCCTTCCAGGGACGAGACTGGAGTTCCAAGCTGGTGCGCTGTTTCTTTAGCCATGCCAGCCCATACCTGGTTCTGAGTGGATCGGTAACTGCTTCGTATAGCGCCAACAGTAATAAGAATGAATAAACCAACTATCAGAAGTTGCACTAATGGATAATACCGGACTTCATCTAACAGGCGACTGTGGCCATAGTAGTATTTATTAATCCTGCTTGAATCTAATGGATCTATCCAGGTAATTGGAGTAACCTGTGATTTGAATTTTTGAAGCATGTTATTTAGATAGTTCTTGTCTTCATGAATCTTTGTAGAGTCCAGATTAATAAATTCAAAAATGCTATCCTTTTCATTAGTCCATATGATAGGTATGTCATTATTGTCCTGTATGATCTTCAAATGAAGACGAGTATCACCGGTATTATTGGGATTTAATAAAGAAGTGCTGGCTTCAACCCATTCTTCAACCTTTTGACGTTCTTCTTTTTCTATTTTCTTCCCAAGGTAGGAGGAATAGGAAATGGTACCACTTACAATCAAAATTGCTATGATAGCCAATAAAGTGCGCCAGTTAATTAATTGACGAAACATTCCTTAAAAATAAGTAATGAAAAATGAAGCAAGAAGTGTGATCACTATTCAAAGACTAAAACCTCTCCGTTATACCTTTTATTCATAAAGTTTCTAATTTGCCAGCTTCGCTTATTTTTGACTGAATTATTATTCTATTGACAGTTTATTCAGTAGCTATTGTTATTCTAAATTGGAATGGCAGATCATTTCTTGAAAGATTTCTGCCTTCTGTGCTTTCTACTTCTTATCCAATAAAAGTGATTGTAGCAGATAATGCCTCAACAGATGATTCAATTATAGTTTTAGAAAATAAGTTTCCCGAAGTTGAATTGATAAAACTAAAAAAGAATTACGGCTTTGCAAAAGGATATAACGAAGCGTTGAAGTTTGTAAAAGCTGAATATTACGTACTGTTGAATTCAGATGTCGAGGTAACATCTGGTTGGTTAGAACCTATCATAAAGCTGTTTGAATCTGATAGTAAAATTGGTGCTTGCCAACCTAAAATACTTTCTTATACCAATAAAGATTCGTTTGAATATGCAGGAGCTTCCGGAGGATGGATAGATAAATATGGCTACCCGTTTGCGAGGGGAAGGGTTTTTGATCATTGTGAGCGTGATCTGGGTCAATATGATTCAATTGAACAAATTTTCTGGGCTACTGGTGCTGCATTAGTGATAAAGAGTGAGTTATTTCACCAATTAAACGGTTTTGATGAATATTTCTTTGCTCACATGGAGGAGATTGACCTTTGCTGGAGATTGCAATTAGCCGGTTATAAAATATATTGCTGCCCAGAGTCAGTTGTTTACCATGTGGGAGGTGGAACGCTCCCAATAGGAGATTCCAGGAAAACTTTTTTAAATTACCGCAACAATCAAATAATGCTAGCCAAAAACCTTTCATTAAAGGAAAAATGGTGGAAGATCCCTTTCAGGTTGGCTCTTGACCAGGTTTCAGCTTTGAAAGCCTTAATTACAGGTGATGGCGGTTATTTTAAAGCCGTAATAAAAGCACACATGGCCTATTTTTATTGGTGCCTCTTTATTAAAAATCAAAAGCCTGCCATTAAAAAAAGTTTGAAAGAACTAAGTGGAGTCTATAATGGCAACATTATTTGGGCTTATTTCATTCAAAAAAGAAAGCTCTTCAACCAGATAATTCAAAAAGAAGATCAAAAAGAAGTCTAATTCTTTTAACAATTTGCTTTCATCCATTATTTTTGCACCACAAATTTTGAATATGGATTACCAACAGGAAGAATATCGGGAGGAACTGGAGAAAGTACAAGACAGGGACTTTACTCATAGTTGGGTCTCTTCTTCTGCCTTTATCTTTTACCTTTCTGTTTTTTGTATTCTTGCTTTTTTCTTTGGAAGTTGTTATAAGCTATACAACATCCGTTATGAGAACAGTAAGCCTCAAAATGTAGTCGTTCAGGAAAGTACATTGTATACTCCAAAATATAGTGCTCCAAAATAGCAGAATTTTTTTGCTGCAATAGTTACAATACTTATTTTTGCAACCCCGTAAAGTTCTTTACATGTAGACAATTAAAATATGGTTTCCTAATACTTAAGGAATATTATAGTTTAAGTTGTTGCAAAAGCGGAAGTAGCTCATTTGGTAGAGCACGACCTTGCCAAGGTCGGGGTGGCCGGTTCGAGCCCGGTCTTCCGCTCAGAACTTCTCCCGTTTAACCGGGAGATTTTTTTTGGAGCCCTGGTGGTGGAATTGGTAGACACGCAGGACTTAAAATCCTGTGACCCGCAACGGTCGTATCGGTTCAAGTCCGATCCGGGGCACAAAAGCGACGAAAGTCGCTTTTTTTATATCATCTCTCCTTATAGAATATACCTGGCTGAATACTCCTTATATTGAAATATCTTATTTATAGAACTATAAGTGAATATCGTATAGGTTCAAGTATTATACTGGTGCACGTAAGATGTTCCTCTTTTTAAATTAGATTCTCTAAATAAGGAAACAAAAACTATAATTCGAAAAGGTCAAGATTATTTATTCATTTTTCTTAATAGCCTTCCAACCACAACCAATTTCTTTCCGTTAGAAGATTGAACCAGCATAGAGCCATTTCTGCCTCTGACACATTTACCATCATTTCTTCTGATTGCTGTGCAAATAATATTTTTCATTCCGGGATCAGTATGCCTGTCTCCGAGATATTTATATTCCATCAGGAGGAGAACGAATATTGATATTCTATTTTTCCAGTTAGCTTTTTTAGCTTATTATATATTATCTCTTTCGTTTTAAGACCCTGGTTGCTGTATTGAAATCGCCAGATTAAGTAATTATCACTATTGGCGGGAACTGTTATTTTTTGAACAAGCTGGCCTGATGGAGAATATTCAAACATATATTCTGGTAAAAGCCTGTTAGCTTTTTTATTAAAGCGCACTATATCGGTTAATCTATTATTGGCATCATAATAATAATAAACCGGATCCGATTTTACGCCCTTCCTGGTTTCTTGTTCTTCAATAACATTTCCATTTTCATCCAGTTTGAAATTAACATAGCTGGTGTCCCTTCTGTTTTTAATGCGCAACATAGTTGCTATTCTGTTATTGTTATAGTTCCATATGTGTTGTTCAGTTTCGGAAGATTTTCCGGAAGAATCAAGAGAAGAATTCACAATTGACAACAGTTTTCCTGATGGATCATAATTATATATTGAGTTACTAACCATAAAATCACTACTATCTGTTGTTTTCACCACAAGATTATTGTCATCCAAATATGATAATAGAACAGATGCATGCGCCTCATCCGAACGAGTGATTGTTTGTAAAATCCTTTTTGCAGCATCAAAGTTTTGCTCTACATAAAAATCCTTTATTGGTGCATTGGTTTCATCAAAACTTGAAAGGATTACGTGGCTAACCTTATTTTTTAAATATGCCTGCATTATACCAGCTGTTTCTCTGGTACCAATTATATCAATATAATAATGTTGAGTGAATCCTGTTAAGCTATAAAGCAGGCAAATTGATACCAATAAGGTTTTCATGACTGATAGATTGTTTTTCCAATTAGGTAAGAAAAGTATTTCTCTTACCCGGATATGGTTTGTATTCAAAAATAACCAATGGATTTAGGATTCATACAAAGAATTGTTCAAGTGTAGTTTTTGTAGCTATTTTTAAGAAAAATTTTGCGTGTCCCACCAACAACTGCGTAAGGAAAATAATTGCTTAAACTGCGGAGCCATTGTTAATGATCGATTTTGCTCTATCTGCGGCCAGGAAAATATAGAAACTAAACAGAACTTCTGGAGCCTGTTCACACATTTTATTTATGACGTTTTTCATTTCGATGGCAAGTTTTTCGATACCCTTAAGTTCCTTTTGTTTAAACCCGGTTTTGTTCCCCTGGAATATACAAAAGGTAAAAGGCAAAATTATCTTGATCCTATCCGGATGTATTTATTTACTTCGGCCCTGTTTTTCCTTGTATTTTTTTCTGTAGCTGATCCTGGGGAAGCGATTAATATCTCGAGTCAGCAACAGTTGAGCAAAATAGAAAGATACAATTTCGCAACTTCCGCAAATAAACAACTAAGCAGGCACCCTTCAGATAGTTTGCTGCGCAATCAAATTGATTTGGTATTAGATTCCTCCTATAGCATTTATCTTTTAAAGGACAGCATTGGAACTATTACTGATACTACTTTTCCTGTAATTTATCATGGTCAGAGTTACCTGTTCAGAGCTAAGAAAGAGCGAAGTACTTTTACATCGAGTTCTGGTTGGTTAGGCAAAAAAGCGGTGGAAAAATGGCAAAGATATAAAGAGAAATATGGCGATGATCAAAATGCCATTGTTAAGGAATTGATCCGTTCATTCCTGCATAAAATGCCGTATATTTTATTTGTTTCACTACCTTTTTTTGCATTATTGTTAAAATTGCTATACTTAAGAAGGAAAAACTTCTATTACAGTGACCACGCTGTATTTACATTATACCATTATATATTCAGCTTTTTAATCTTACTCTTATTTTTTATTATCAATAAAATTGAAACTTTATCTGGCTGGAGTTTTTTGAGTACAATCGATATATTGTTGTTTTTATGCGGTGGAATATATTTATTGATAGCTATGAAGAGGTTTTATCAGCAATCATGGAAAAAAACGATAGGTAAATTTGTGATCTTGAATCTCTTCGGGTTTTTAATATTTTGCTTACTTATGTTTGTGTTTATCATTTTTTCTTTCATTCAATTGTAATTAATGGATACCTCCAACTACGGTTTTAATGATTTGGTTAAAATAATGGATGAGCTTAGAGAAAAATGCCCCTGGGATAAAAAGCAAACCATCCATACCTTAAGACAGATGACCTTAGAGGAAACCTATGAACTTACAGAAGCTATCACTGCAAATGACTGGAATTCAATTAAGGAAGAATTAGGAGACCTTTTGCTTCATATATTATTCTATTCAAGGATAGGTTCTGAAGAACAAAAATTTACTATAGAAGATGTGATAAAAGGAATTTCAAAGAAATTAATTGACAGGCATCCACATATTTATGGTGATGTTAAGGTGGAAAACGATGATGATGTAAAACGAAACTGGGAAAAGCTTAAGTTAAAGGAAGGTAAGACCTCGGTACTTTCCGGAGTTCCTAAATCCCTGCCCGCTTTAATTAAAGCAATGCGGTTGCAGGAAAAAGCCAAACAGGTGGGCTTTGAATGGGAAAATAAAGACCAGGTTTGGGAAAAAGTGAAGGAAGAAACTGATGAATTGCATGAAGCTATACAATCTGGAGATCAGGCAAAAATGGAAGAGGAGTTCGGGGACCTTATGTTTTCAATGGTAAACTTTGCTCGATTCCTGGAAATTGATGCTGAAAACGCGTTAGAGGTTACAAACAAGAAGTTTATCTATAGATTTACCAGTATGGAAGAAAGAGCTAAATCAGCAGGTAAAGATCTTCAGCACATGACACTTGATGAGATGGATTCTATTTGGAATGAGATCAAACAACAAAAAGATTGAAGGTTTCTCAATTAAATACTTTGCTTCCTAAACGAACATTGTTATTGCTCGCATTAGGATTGTTACTGCTGTCTTTTATTACTGCCTTTTATTTCCAAATTCAGCCTTCTATTAATTATCAACAAAAAAAGCTTGAACGTTATATTCAGCAACAGGAACGTGAAGCAAGAGATTTGATAGCCGATTCTGCACTCATGCGCAGGTTGGTACTTCAAACTGAATCCTTAGATCAATTTAAACTCGTTGAAGAAAAAAAGTTCGGCTTCTTTCTTTTAGCTGAAACCATATCAGGTAGTCAGAATTTGCTATTTTGGAACAGTCAGAAAATATTACCTCCTGAAACAGATTTTAATCTTAAGGATGGAACTTATTTCCAACACCTTACCAATGGATATTATGTAATTAAGAAAACCACACTTCACCTGGAAGGAATGACTAATAATGTGGTTGCCTATGTATTAATACCGGTTTTAAACCAGTATTACCTGGAAACCGATTATTTAATGAAACGATTTGTGCATGATGAAGAAGCAATTAAAAAGATCTCTTTATCAGAAACAAAAACATCCTATCCCATAACTTCTGTCAATAAAAAAGTGCTGTTCTATATTAAAAGAGTTGCACATACCAATGTTTCCATCACCGATACGATAACTCTTTTATTACGTATCTCCGCCTTATTATTTCTATTGCTCTATCTACACCTCGTAGCTGAAACTATTGTAAAGCGAAGCCGGGCGTATAAAGGAATACTCTTTCTTTTTATTGTTTTGATTCTATTTCGATCCTTACTCTATATTTTCCCCTGGTTGCTATCCTTACGCCAGTTTGAGTTATTCAATCCACTTATTTATGCCAGCAATTGGATCAACCGCTCTCTTGGCGATCTATTGATCAATGCTATTATACTTTGCTGGATCATATTGTTTGCCTGGTTTAATATAGGTCCAGGTGAAAACTTTCCGTCCTTTTTAAAAGGAAAACGTATTTATGTAGCGGGAACTCTGGCTGTATTTATTTTAATATTTTCAACCTTCCAATTAGCAAATGTTGTTCAGGGCCTTGTGGCTAATTCTAAGATATCTTTTAATGTAACCGATTTTTTCAGCCTTGATATTTATACTGTTGTAGGATTAATTGTTCTGGCCCTGCTATGTCTATCTTACTATTATTTAAGCCGTTTGCTTTTCAGGATCATTTATCCGGCTTTTAAAGATCGCCAGGTTTATATATATTTCTTTATTGCCCTTGTAGGTTTATTGTTCTTAACTTTTCGCTCTGGCAATGAGATCGTACTGTTTCATTTGCCTGTATTATTATGGTTGATCATCTACACCTGGCTTGTAAGCCAGGAGAAGTTTCTTATCAACAGATTCAGTGCAACAGTCGCCGGCGTACTCTTCTGGATCTTTGTTTTTTCAGTTTCTCTTGCTGTAATAATCTTGCAGGGAAACAAAGTAAATGAGCTCAGAATAAGAAAAGGTATCGCCGAAAAATATGACCAGCTTTCTGACAAATCCAGTGAGAGGTTAATGAGCTTGGCAATTACTTACCTCGATAACAGGTATTTGAAAAACAATTTCCATCGCTTCAAAGATCAAAACGAAAACGATTATATAAGGGATAGTATCATCAGTTCTAATTTTACCGGGTACAGTAATAGATATGATACTAAAATCTATGTCTTTGATTCTTCATTCAGGGCTATAAATAATAATGATCCTACTACCTATGCTGATCTGAATACTATTTTCACCCTTCAAAGCAAGCCAACTGATATTCCTGATCTTTATTATCATGAAACATCTTTTGATCATTTTACTTACCTGGCTAAAAGACAGATAAAAGACAGTTCAAAAGTTATTGGTTATTTTTTCATGGCATCTACTCCAAGACAATATGGAAATTCTGATGCATTGTATCCAATCCTATTTAGGTCTGTCAACAGGAATGATCCTGAGAACTCACCCATATATTCCTATGCTGTTTATATCAACAATTTGCTGATTACCTCGTCAAGCAAATATCCATTTCAGACCTCCCTAACCAGTGCGCAAGTACCAAGCATAGAATTTGTACAAAGAGATAATAATGGCTTTGATGAATTATGGTACAGGGTTAATAATAGCAAGGTAATTGTCATAGCCAAAAAGAAGGATTCGTTGCTGGAAAGCATCACCCTTTTCTCTTACCTTTTTTGTGCTTTCCTATTCATGGTGGGTTTTCTACAGTTCGTTTCTTTGTTATTGAGGGTAGCAAAAGATTCTAAAAGTTTTAATAATGTATTCCAGGTAAACATTCGCACCCAAATTCATGGCACTGTAATTTTTATTAGTGTACTATCTTTTTTGATCATTGGAGCGGCTACCATTTCATTTTTTATCACACGGTACAACAGGAATAATGAAGATAAACTGAGTCGTACAGCAGGCATCATGGTAAAAGAGATGCAAAAACCAATCAAAAAAACCAATACTATTGATACAATTCGTGTGAGTGATTCTTCTGCCCGGGCGAGTTTACAAAAACTGGTAAATGAGGTGGCTGACATTCATAATGTAGATGTAAATATTTACGATCTTGATGGTAATCTTGAGGTTACTTCTGATGAGGAGGTTTATAAAAAGGGAATTCTAAGCAATAAAATGCATCCCCTGGCTTATTTCCATTTGAATAGATTACGCGAGGTTTTACGGGTACAGGAAGAAAAAGTAAGCTCCTTAAGTTACCTGAGCATTTATACTGCTGTAAGGAACGATAGCGGTTATGTAACGAAATATTTAAACATCCCGTATTTTTCATCACAACTGGATCTGAAACAGGAAATTTCTAATTTCCTGGTCACTATTATTAACCTGAATGCTTTCATTTTCCTTATAGCAGGGGTAATAGCCCTATTCATTACCAACAAGATCACCCAATCTTTCTCGGTTATTGGTGATAAAATGAGAGATATCACGCTGGGAAAAATGAATGAAGAAATTGTTTGGAAGCGAAATGATGAAATAGGGGAATTAGTGAAGCAGTATAATATAATGGTTCATGAATTAGGCAAAAGTGCTGATGCCCTTGCTAAAAGTGAGCGGGAAGGTGCCTGGAGGGAAATGGCCAGACAGGTGGCACATGAAATTAAAAACCCGTTGACGCCAATGAAACTAAGCATTCAATATCTTCAGAAGGCTATCAATGGAAACAATACTAATGTAAAAGAGCTTACAACTAATGTTGCCAATACATTAATTGAACAGATCGATCACCTTTCTAAAATAGCAGCTGATTTTTCTCAATTTGCAAACATTGGAAATAAGAAAATTGAATTAGTTGACCTGCATCACATACTTGGCTCACTGGTAGATCTATACCACGCAAACCCAAGGATCAATATTATTTGGGATAGGGTGGAAGGCAGCATCATTTTGAAAGCTGACAAGACACATATGAATAGGTTATTCACCAACCTGATGGCTAATGCTGTTGATGCCTGCGAGGAGAAAGACAACTGTTCCATACAAATCAAAGAAGAAAGAAGAGGACATAGCATCATTATAACAATAACCGATAATGGTGAAGGGATACCACAGGAAACGCAACCCAAGATATTTACACCAAACTTCACTACAAAAACATCCGGTACAGGTCTCGGGTTAGCAATGTGTAAAAGTATTGTTGAACAGGCCAAGGGTAATATCTGGTTTGAAACAGAAGAGGGTAGCGGCTCGTCTTTTTTTGTTCAGCTCCCAATAATCAGTTAAGACCTTTTACTTTTCTCATTTTAGCAAGGTATGCTTCAAATTCTACTAAAGAAAAGCTACTTAAGTTGCTATGGCTCGTAAGTCCTCCTTTCTGGCCCATAAAAACTCCATACTTAATGTTATGAAATTCCTCAGTGGTATGAGCATCTGGATTGATAGAAAGCATTAAGCCTTTTTCTAAAGCATACTCAATCCATCGCCAATCAATATCCAACCTGTTGGGGTTGGCATTTATCTCTATGGCCACATGGTTTTCAACACAGGCGTCAATGATCGTTTTATGGTCTACAGGATATCCTTTTCTCCTTAATAATAGCCTTCCTGTCATATGACCCATTATAGTTGTATAAGGGTTTGTAATAGCTCCTAATAATCGTTTCATTGCCTTTTCTTCATCCATATCCAGGTTACTATGCACAGAAGTGATTACAAGGTCAAAGGTAGACAGCACTTCATTAGAATAATCAAGTGATCCATCTGTTAGAATATCACATTCAATACTTTTAAAGATCTTAAACGGAGCAAACTTTTTATTCAGTTCATCTATATACTTATGTTGTTCCTTGATTTTTTGTTCTGAAAGACCATTGGCATAATACGCTGCCTTGGAATGGTCCGAGATGACAAGGTATTCAAACCCCAAATCGATTAGCTCCTTAGCCATCTCCTCAATAGTGTAAGCTCCATCACTCCAGTTACTATGAGAGTGGATCAATCCCTTAATTTCATTGGTTTGAACAAGTCCATCAAATCTTTGATCTTTAGCTTTTTCTATAATGCCTGCAGTTTCTCTTAAAAAAGGTGGTATGTAATTCACCCCGGCGTTGGTAAAAATTTCATCTTCAGTAGCTGCGTCTTTTATGGGTTTCCAGGCTTCAAGAAACTCAATACTGCCAGTTGTCTCAAACAATTTTTTATAAAACTCTTTTTCTTCAGTGATAAAAAACCTGATCAAAAGGGTATTGTCAGCATTTAAAATCAGCATATTATCCCTATCGCTGACCAGTTCTATATGTTCATTGATTAAAAAATTCTTCAGGTCTTTGCCTGGAATAGTGGTTACCCAATCCAGTGATTCGATGATTTCCAGTTGCCTGCGAAATGCTCCCGTTATCTCAAGAAGCTTTCCTGCAAACTTGTCTTTCAATTTCGCAGTTAGGGCTTCTGCAAAAGCTTCAACTTTTGCATATAGATACTTTCCTGAGCTTTGCTCCTGGAATTCTATGGAACGTAAAATATTTAGTTGGGTCTTTTGGCCAAAACCTTTTTTCTCTGATATACGATCTTCTTCACAGGCCTTCTTTAATTCTTCTATAGAGTCTATATCCATTTCTTTCCATAGCGTATGGATCTTTTTAGGACCCAATCCTTTTATATTCATCATTTCCAAAACCCCTGCGGGCGTCCTGGCAATGTATTCCTTTAGTTGTACCAGTTCTCCGGATTCAAGCACTTCTACGATCTTATTACCCACACTTTCGCCAATACCCCTGATACTGAATATCTTTTCTTTGGACAACTCTGCCACTTGCTGAGGAAGCTTTTCCAAGGTAAATGCTGCGGAGGAATAGCTTTTTGATTTAAAAGCATTCTCCCCGTGAATGTCCATAAGTTTGGAAAGGAGCGACAGTTGATCGGCAATAAAATAATTATCCATAGTAATTAATGAGTTTCAAATTCCTTGTCTTGCATGTCCTTCCACAAGGGAATAGATTGAATATTTTAAAGGCAAAGCTATGTACTGAAGTTATATATAAAGAGGGAAGATGGATCTCAGGTCTTGACCAGGTAGTAAGTATAAAAGAAAAGTCCCGGTGAACCGGGACTTTCTATAACGCTTTAGGTTATTCTTATTTCTTCTTAGCTGCTGCTTTCTTAGGAGCTGCTTTCTTAGCTGCAGTTGCCTTTTTAGGAGCTGCTTTCTTTGCTGCTGCTTTTTTAGGAGCCGCTTTCTTTGCTGCAGTTGCTTTTTTAGGAGCTGCTTTCTTTGCTGCTGCTTTTTTAGGAGCCGCTTTTTTTGCTGCGCCTTTTTTTGCTGTTGCCATGTTTTTGAATTTTAATGGTTAGTAATAAAAAAAAATTACAATAGTAAAATTATAAAGGAATTTTTAACTATCAAAGTTTTTTCCTAACCAATTAATTCAAACATTATGCCGATGGCTCGGTATCACTTACAGAAACAAAGGTTCTGTTTTGTCTTCCTTTGCGGAATTCAACTACTCCATCTGTCAATGCAAACAGTGTATAGTCTTTACCAACACCAACATTTTTGCCTGGATGGTATACTGTTCCGCGTTGACGAATAATAATGTTTCCAGCAATAGCAGGTTGGCCACCATATATTTTTACACCCAAACGTTTGCTGTTTGAGTCACGACCATTTTTTACACTGCCTTCACCTTTTTTATGTGCCATGGTACTTTGATTTTAGTACTTGAAGATTTTATTTACTTGCTTACATGAAAGGTTTTGACCTTCATTAAGCGATCTCGTTGATTTTAATTTTCGTATAGTGCGTACGGTGACCAAGCTTTTTGCGGAAACCTTTTCTGCGTTTTTGCTTATAAGCAATCACTTTATCACCTTTTACCTGGTCAAGAATTTCTGCCTTGATCTTTACTCCGGCATTACTGAATTTCAGGTTGCCATTGTCATCAGCAAGGATAACATCAGAAAATTCTACTTTATCGCCGGTTTTGCCACCAACGTTTGGTACATACAAAGTCTGGTCTTTTTCAACCTTGAATTGCTTACCGGCTATTTTAATTACTGCGAACATATCGGTTCAAAAATTAGGTGGGCAAAGGTAAGGGTAAAAATTCTTGTAGCCAACAATATTGCACCCGGTAACTTAAAAAATATAGCACGGATTAGCCAATTTAGGATGCCCTTAACCCATTTCTGTATATTCGTGCCGCTTTAAGATTGCCATGAAGATCAAATCCTTTCTTGCGAAGCCATTTGCTTCCTATATATATAGCAAAATAAACAAGGGAATGAATTCTGCCCTGGCGGACCAGGAAAATATTCTTAAAGAACTCTTAAAGGTTGGAAAAACCACGGAGTTCGGTAAAGAACATAAGCTGGAAGGGGTTAATTCTTACGAAGAATTCAAAAAAGCTGTTCCTATCAGGGACTATGAAGAATTTAAGCCATATATAGAAAAGATCAAAACGGGCAGGCACAACGTGCTTTGGAAAGGAAAGCCTATCTATTTTGCCAAGACCTCTGGTACCACCAGCGGAGTTAAATACATTCCAATAAGCAAGGAGTCCATTCCTAACCATATCAATACAGCCAGGAATGCTCTTCTTTGTTATATGGCCGAAACAGGGAACTCAGCATTTTCAGATGGAAAGCTCATCTTTCTATCCGGATCCCCTGAATTGGAGCGTCTGGGAGATATTCCTACAGGCAGACTTAGTGGCATTGTTAATCACCACATACCCAAATACCTCCGGTCAAATCAGTTGCCTTCCTATGAAACCAATTGCATCGAAGACTGGGAAACTAAATTGGATAAAATAGTCGAAGAGACCATTTCGCAGAATATGACCCTGATCAGTGGCATACCACCCTGGGTGCAAATGTATTTTGACAGGCTCCAGGAACGTAGTGGCAAAAAAATAAAGGACTTGTTTCCCGAATTCTCAGTGCTTGTACACGGTGGGGTTAATTTTGAGCCCTATAAGGCAAGGTTATTTGAAAGCATAGGCAAAAAAATAGATACCATAGAAACCTTTCCTGCTTCAGAAGGTTTTTTTGCCTTCCAAAACACACAGAAAGAGGAAGGGCTATTACTAAATACGGATAGCGGGATATTTTATGAATTTGTGCCCGCAGCTGAGATCTTTAATGAAAACCCCACGCGTTTATCCCTGAAAGATGTCAAAGCCGGAGAAAACTATGCACTGGTCATCAATAATAATGCGGGTTTATGGGGTTATAATATTGGAGATACTGTAAAGTTTATTAGTGTGGATCCGTACAAGTTAGTAGTCACCGGCCGAACCAGGCATTTCATTTCAGCTTTTGGTGAACATGTTATTGCAGAAGAAGTGGAACAAAGTTTGTTAAAAGCCGCGCATGAAGAAAATGTGCATATTACAGAATTCACCGTGGCACCCGCAATAGGCCAGGCAGATGGAAAGAGTTACCACGAGTGGTTCATTGAATTTGAAAATGAACCAAACAACTTGCATGACTTTGCCATGAAGGTAGATGACAACCTGAGGCGAAAGAATATTTATTACAATGATTTGATTTCTGGTAATATTTTGCAGCCTCTTAAAATTAGGGTCATAAAAAAGAATGGATTTATAGATTATATGAAATCCTTAGGGAAGTTAGGAGGCCAGAATAAAGTTCCTCGCTTAAGTAATGACAGAAGGGTAGCAGATATTTTAAATAACTGGACTTCCCAGACAGCAGGTTCGCATCAATTATAATTACCCTTTTACCAGAATCCCGGGGAAAACTAAATTTTAATAAACCGATCGCACAAAGCCAATGAGTCAAACTCCACATATAAAACGTATTGCCATATTTGGTTCCACAGGATCCATAGGTACCCAGGCCCTTGAAGTAATTGCCCAACATCCCGATAAGTTTTCAGTGGAGATACTTACCTGTAATGGTAATGATGAATTGGTCATTGACCAGGCACTGAAGTTTCGTCCCAATATTGTAGTGGTAGCTGAAGATCAGAAGTACACTAAGGTAAAAGAAGCACTAGCCAATACTGATGTAAAGGTATTTGTTGGAGAAAAAGCATTGGAGGAAGTGGCTTCTATGGATTGCTACGATATTATGCTGGCTGCCATAGTGGGTTATGCTGGTCTCAAGCCTACACTCAATGCTATTAATGCAGGGAAGGCAATAGCCCTTGCCAATAAAGAAACACTGGTAGTAGCCGGGGATATCATCATGCGTACGGCTGTTGAAAAAAGAGTGCCTGTGATCCCGGTTGATTCCGAGCATTCTGCCATCTTTCAGTGCCTGATCGGGGAGATGCGTAACCCTGTTGAAAAGGTGATATTAACAGCTTCCGGGGGACCTTTTCTTGGACGTAAGCCTAATTACCTGGTCAATGTAAAAAGAGAACATGCTTTGCAGCATCCCAATTGGACAATGGGTGCCAAGATCAGCATAGATTCGGCCACCTTAATGAACAAAGGCCTGGAAATGATAGAAGCTAAATGGCTTTTCAATTTGAGCCCTGACCAGATCGAGGTATTGATCCACCCACAAAGTATTATTCATTCCATGGTTCAATTTGAAGATGGAAGTATAAAAGCCCAAATGGGACTTCCCGACATGAAATTGCCTATTCAATATGCTTTAGGATTTCCCAGGAGGATTAAGAACAATTACCCGAGGACAGATTTCAAAAAACTAAAAGAACTTTCCTTTGAAGAGCCGGATCTTAAAACCTTTAAGAACCTTACCCTGGCAATGGAAGCCTTGAATAAAGGCGGTAATTTGGCGTGTATAATGAATGCTGCGAACGAGATCGCAGTGTATGCTTTTCTCCGAAACAGGATTGGTTTCCTTGATATGACGGATGTTATTGAGCGAACCATGAATAAGGTTGCTTTCATAGAATCTCCAACTCTTGATGAATATTTTGAAAGTGATGGGGAGGCAAGAAGTTATGCAGCGGACATTATAAAGCTGTAATCATCTCCCTAAAAGGGCGTTAAACCCTTTGGCTTACGGGTAGCTTACTTACATTATTACATTGCTATCATTATATTGCACCGCTTTATTGTAAATAATTAAGTAAAAATGAAAGGATTTTCCGGATCATGCGATGGTTGCCTTTCATTCTTATTATAAACGACCGCCAGGCATTCTTTGGTGGGAATTGAAATAGATATATGTATTTATTAGCTACAAACTGGTCTGCTTTCTTTGCCAACGTTGGACAATTTATCCTGGCATTTTCTATATTGGTGGTCTTGCACGAAATGGGACACTTTCTTCCTGCAAAATGGTTCGGTTGCCGGGTTGATAAATTCTATCTATTTTTTAATCCATGGTTTTCTTTATGGAAAAAGAAAGTGGGAGAAACTGAATATGGCCTCGGCTGGATCCCTCTTGGCGGATATGTAAAGATTGCTGGTATGATTGACGAGAGCATGGACAAGGAGCAAATGCAATTGCCTGCACAGCCATGGGAATTCAGGAGCAAGCCGGCCTGGCAACGATTGATCATTATGCTGGGAGGTGTTATTGTCAACTTTGTTTTGGCGTTGGTATTATTTGCCATGATACTTTTTGTATGGGGAGAAGAAAAATTACCTGTCCAAAACTTGAAATATGGCTTAAGCGTTGATTCGCTGGCCACATCAGCAGGCTTAAAAGGTGGAGATATCATCACAGGTATTAACAACAAGCCTTTGGTGTATATGAATGATCTGCCAAAAGAATTGATGCTGGCAGAAAAAGTGGTTTTAAAAGTAGACAGGCAAGGGAAGGATACTACCATAGTAATGCCTGAAGGATTTGTGCGCAAACTCACAAAAAATCAATTAAGGGGTTTTGTATCTCCAAGGTTTCCGGTAATTGTAGATAGTATATCGCCTAAGATTGAATATAAATCAGGTGAATTAAAGAAGGGCGATGTTTTGGTTGGATTGAATAATGATACTTTCTCCTATTACCAGGAATTTGATTCCTTAAAAAAACAGCATAAAAATGAGGTAGTGACTTTAAAAGCGCTGCGTAATGCTGATACTGCACTTGTTGCGGTCAAACTTACTGAAGATGGAAGCGTTGGCTTTTTTCCAAAGGATCCTCTTAAGATATTAGGAATTGAAAAAAAGGGTTATACCTTTTTTGCTGCTATACCAGCCGGAATCAGTTATGGTGTCGATCGTTTAAGTGATTATATCACGGGTATCCGTTTATTATTTACTTCCAAGGAACATAAGGTATCTGATAACCTTGGCAGTGTCATTTCAATAGGAAAAACATTTGGTGGCACCTGGGATTGGTACCGGTTCTGGACCATGACAGCCCTGTTCTCCATTATACTGGCATTCATGAATATTTTGCCTATTCCTGCACTTGATGGTGGACACGCTTTATTTACAATCTATGAAATGATAACCGGGCGTAAGCCAAGTGATAAGTTCATGGAGTATGCCCAGATGGTAGGTATGGTCTTATTGCTGGGCTTGATGCTCTATGCTTTTGGTTTGGATATATGGCGATTATTTAAGTAGGTAATAATTATTAGCAATTCTATTATCACCCATCCTCATTCTTTTCAGTAAATTTGTAAGCTGTTCAAACTAATAGTATCAATTAAAAACTGTTAAGAGTTCAGATGGAATGAAGGAGTAAGCTGTCAACATTTACGACAACTACAAACTACAAACCATAAACTATAAACTCAATCACGGGGGTGTTTGGTTTTGACAGCATAGGTCTTTGAAAGTATAAGCATGCAGTGCGTTGGATAATTAGCACTTTAATCTGAATATTCAAAACAATAAATGGCAATACTCAGTATGCCATGGCTGCCTAATCAGTGATTAAGTAGTCATTAGGGCCGCCGCGCAGGTTGGCTTGTAACCAAGCGCCGCCGCCGACATTAAACAAATACAGGCTGCTGCAACAGAAGGCTGTGACTGTTTGCTTAAGATCATCCAGCTAAGAGGAGAATTGGTTTGTTCTGTTCCGGTTCTTTTCCGACAATTAATTCAGAAATAAGCATGTAGAAGGCTTTCGAAAATCATGTTTGGACACCGGTTCGATTCCGGTCACCTCCACAAATGTTTTATAAAGTCCTTTAAATTTCAAGACCTCAGGTTTTGTCAATTTAAAGGGCTTTTATTTTGCTTTTAGCAGCAATGATTCATTCAGCATTACAATATGCTTGCATTAATTTTTACCAGTAGAGCAGCCAACAAATTTTTTTGCACATTTTCTGAAAGCATTCATGCTTACTTCCTTCTTTATAATGCCTTAACAAAACGGCTGCTAATCCATCCAATATATTTAGTTGGGAAGTTATTTTCTACATAAAAGATATCATTCTTTGTAAAGTATGCTGCATCAATTTGAACAAATAACCATTCTCTTCCTGTATTGTCCATGCGTTTTGCTAAAGCTGTTCCTGTAGCACCTTTTATCAATCTTCCTATTATGTTACCACTGCCGGTTTTTTTCATTTGGTCGTTATCCCAGGGTTGCACAGAAACGTCATCAATTTTAGGAGCGCTTCGCATTTTATATCCTTCATTTAGCACTTCAAAGGCAAACTTCTTTTCAAGTAAACTGTCAGGCTTAATACCATTGTAAATTGAAAGTGCCTGGTATACTTTTTTGAATTTTGGAATGCCTAGTTGGCTGTAGTTAACGTCATAAATCATGTGGCGTTCTATATAATCGTCACAACATCCCCAGTCATCAATATACAGCCTTGACAGTGCTTTGTTTTCCCAATCCATTTTCACAACTCCCTGGAAAGTGAAAAATACTTTTTTATAACCCTGCCGGGTTTTAATGAAAATAGCCACTTCATTTGCCTCACCATCACTTTGCCCCTCAAAAATCACATCTTCTTTTCCATCACCATTCAAGTCAAGGAAATGAAGAACTTTTTGAAGGCTATCTAAATTCAGGAAAGCAACTTCTGCATCTTTTCGTTTGTAAGCCTGGAACTCTTTTGGTGTGTCTTTTATGAACTTGTCAATAATAGGTTTTGGCATTTGTTTTTCAACTTCTTTCCATTGAAGTAGGGCAGCGCTAACAACCGGAAATGTCAGGACCTCCTGTGAGATGGAAAGCGTTGAAATTAGTAATGCAATAGCAGTTAACAGGGTTTTCATAAATTGATACGATAGAGCAACAAAATACTAAAAATATTAGTAGCTTGAAAGCTTGTACTCTGAAAAATTTATCCACAGCTAACCTGAATCGTGAAAATTTCATTTCAAAGGAAAAGCTACCATTATTGTGCAACGCCTATGTGCCGCCTATGTAACGGCTATGTGCCGCCTTTGTAACGGCTCTTTAAAGAGGCGGCACATAGCTGGTGCAAACCCAATTTAAGGCCAGGTTATTTTGGATATAACATGTGATGAGGAGTTATTTTCAATTCCCTGATGCTATTTGATAAGTGGACCGGATGTGCATTTTTAATTGCTTATTGGTATGGCAGGAAAGGTTGGAAGTTTTCGTCAATCCAATGGTGTACCTCAAGGCCTTATAGTGTTTTAACATTGCTTTGCAATCCTATAGGAATTCCCTTGCGTCCTTTGTGCTTTAAATGGAGCAACCCGGTGAGAACCATGACTTTAATCATGTTTCTGTTAACTTGCATCATCCTGTGAAGCCATTTTCTTTCTCAATTTTGCGCCCGATATAAATTCATTGTTATGACCAAAAATGTTTTTATTGCTTCTACTGAGCCCTATAGTGGGAAATCCATTGTAGCATTGGGGCTATTGAATATGCTGCTGGGGAAAGCACAAAAAGTAGCTTATTTTAAACCAATTATCAATCCTGATTTAAAGACAAGAAGGGATGTGCATATAGACACCGTTCTTGAATATTTTAAATTGCCTTTGCAATATGATGAGACTTTTGCTTTTACAAGGCAACAAGCTTTAAAGCTGCTGGAAAAGGAAAGCCAGAGTGAAATGATTGACACCATCATACATAAGGTGAAAAAGCTGGAGGAGGCACACGACTTTACGATAATTGATGGTAGTGACTTTGTGGGTGAAGGAACCGCTTTTGAATTTGAGGCCAATATCAACATTGCCAAAAACCTTGGTTCGCCAGCTATCATTGTTGTTTCCGGGGAAAAAAAGACTACCTCAGATGTGATCAATTCTGTTTTGACAGTACTGCGCAATTTTGAAATGAGGGAAGTGCAGGTAATTGGTGTTATTGTCAATAAAGTAAAACAAGATCAGCTTAAAGATGTAAAAGACCTGCTGCCTTTACAGTTGAATAAAGAGATCATTCTTTCAGTGATACCTGAAGATAAAAACCTATCAGCCCCCACAATGAAAGAAATTTATGAGCAACTGGGTGCTAAGGTGGTGTGTGGGGAAGACCAGCTTACTAACCAGGTAGATAATTTTATAACTGGTGCCATGCAGGTGCCCCAGTTCCTGAACCATATAAAGGAAAACGTGGTGATCGTAACGCCTGCTGACCGGGGAGATATTGTTATCAGTGCTATACAGGCCAACCTTTCCATGAATTATCCTAAAGTGGCTGGTATAGTTCTAACGGTGGGGGGTAAGCTTGACAAACCAGTTCAGCGTCTTGTCGATGGACTGTCATCTGTGATACCTATCATTTCCGTGAAAAGCGGAACCTTTGAAACCACTGCACGGTTAGGAACCATCCATTCACGCATCACTGCAGACAATACTAAAAAGGTGCTCCTGGCTATTGATACTTTTGATAAATATGTAGACGTCAAATCCCTGGAAGAAAAACTGGTCACCTACCATTCCGAGTTATTGACGCCACATATGTTTCAATACCAGATCACCAAAAAAGCAAAGGCTTTCCGCAAACATATTGTTTTACCTGAAGGAGATGATGACAGGATATTGAAAGCCGCTGCACGCTTATTGAACCAGCAAATTGTAAATCTTACCATCCTGGGTGATGCCCACCAGATAGCTGCCTCCATAAAACGGCTTGGATTAAACTTCGAACATACACGCCTGGATATTGTGAACCCCGTAGAGTCACCGTTATACAATGATTATGTTCAGACCTTGTATGAGCTTCGCAAAAGCAAGAACGTATCGCTTGAAACCGCCCGTGACCTGATGACGGACGTCTCTTATTTTGGTACCATGATGGTTTATAAAGGCCATGCGGATGGTATGGTTTCCGGTGCTAATCATACCACGCAGCATACCATTCGCCCCGCCTTACAGTTTGTAAAAACAAAACCTGGTATATCAATAGTTTCTTCCATATTCTTCATGTGCCTTCCGGACCGTGTGGCTGTTTTTGGAGATTGCGCCGTGAATCCGGATCCTACAGCGGAAGAACTTGCAGAAATAGCTATATCCTCTGCAGAGAGCAGTCGCCGTTTTGGTATAGAACCCCGCATAGCCATGTTGTCTTATTCTTCCGGCACATCCGGAGAAGGCAGTTATGTGGAGAAGGTAAGACAGGCTACCAGGCTGGTGAAGGAAAAGAGACCAGATCTTAAGGTAGAAGGTCCCATTCAATATGATGCCGCTGTAGACCCCGTGGTAGGCAAACAAAAGCTACCCAATTCTGAAGTGGCAGGCAAGGCAAATGTGTTCATCTTCCCTGACCTGAATACCGGCAACAATACCTACAAGGCCGTGCAAAGAGAAACAAGTGCATTGGCCATTGGGCCAATGCTGCAAGGGTTAAACAAACCGGTAAATGACCTTAGCCGCGGATGTACGGTAGATGATATATTCAATACCGTGATCATCACTGCCATTCAAAGCCAGGAAAACAGTGCCACTGAATTGCCTGGATCCAAAAAGCCAGTTGAAACAACGGTGTTGGCTTAAGCAGCTTTTAGTAAACTGCTTAATGAAAGACCCATATAACAATAACTGAACGCAAAAAGCAATGAACATATTTATCATTAACTCAGGCAGTAGTTCAATCAAATACCAGTTATTCAAGATGCCCAATACCAAACCTATTTGCACAGGATTGGTGGAGCGCATAGGCCTGGAAAATTCCATCATCACACACAAGCTTTTAAAGGGTGACGAGGAAAAGATCATTCGCAAAACAATGGACCTGGTGGATCATGAAGCTGGCCTGCAACAGGTGGCAGAGCTACTTACAGATAAAGAAGTGGGCGTAATAAAGGATCCACGCGAAATTGAAGCAGTGGGGCATAGGGTAGTGCATGGTGGTGAAAGCTTCGCTTCTACTACTATGATCACAAAAGAAGTAAAGGCCGAGATCAAAAAACTTTTCTCATTAGCGCCTTTGCATAACCCCGCCAATTACCTGGGCATAGAAGTGGCGGAAAAGATATTTACCCTTGCCAAGCAAATAGCAGTCTTTGATACTGCCTTCCACCAGACAATGCCTCCGGTGGCCTATCGTTATGCTATCCCGCAATCTTTTTATAGTGAGAGGGGCATAAGGGCCTATGGCTTCCATGGTACCAGCCATAAATATGTAACAGCAAAGACCCTGCAATATTTAAAAAATGATAAAGCAAAGATCATTACCATCCACCTTGGTAATGGCTGTAGCATGACGGCTGTTAATGCAGGCGTGTCAATAGACACCAGTATGGGGTTTGGTCCGCTGAATGGTTTGATCATGGGTACCCGTTCGGGTGATATAGATCCGTCAATTATTTTTCATTTGGTAAACCAGTTGGGTTACAGCCTTGACCAGGTAAACAACTTGCTGAACAAACAAAGCGGGATGATGGGCCTCACCGGGTTTAGCGATATGAGAGATATATTGAAAGGAATTGCAGCGGGTAATGAACAGGCAGAGTTGGCCTATGACATGTATGCTTACCGCATCAAAAAATATATAGGTTCCTATGCAGCTGTGCTCAACGGGCTTGATGCCATAGTGTTTACTGCAGGTGTAGGTGAAAATGATTGCGCTATTCGTCAGATGATCTGTGCTGAGATGGATTTCCTGGGCATTAAACTAGATGAAGAGAAAAACAAGGTCCGTTCAGCAAGCCTTAGAGAGATCAATACAGATGATTCTCCTGTAAAGATATTGGTGGTGCCTACCAACGAAGAATTAGAGATCGTTGAGCAATGCTTTGAATTAATAGAAAAGCAGCCCTCGGTCTTATCATAACATAATCATTCTACTCACAGGGTTAATATAAATGGCCCCCTATACTTTGACTATTTATGAAGGAGAGGGGGCATTAATTTAGAGGCGTCATTAAATTGATTACTGGTCAAGGTTTCTGCTGTATCTTCCTGACTCAATTTTATAATAAACCTTGCATATGCGATCTGCTTTAACTGGCTTCAGTTTCCTCGTAATTTCGTTTACTTCTCTTAGTGTCTACGCTCAAAAAAAACAATCAAACCCCTCCCAAAAGTCCCAGGGACAGGAGGTTTTGAGTTCAGCTACATTGAATGGCCTCAAATTCAGGAATGTAGGCCCAGCTATCACATCCGGAAGAATTGCCGACCTGGCGGTAAATCCACAGAATCACAATGAATATTATGTGGCTGCTGCAGCAGGAGGTGTATGGAAAACTACCAATGCAGGTATTACCTATACGCCTGTGTTTGACAATGAGGGTTCTTATTCTATAGGTTGTGTTGTCATCGATCCTTCTAATCCAAATATTGTTTGGGTGGGTACTGGTGAAAGCAATAACCAGCGCAGTGTGGATTATGGTGATGGTGTATACAGGTCGGATGATGGTGGCAAAAGCTGGAAAAATGTTGGTCTTAAAAGTTCAGAACATATTGGCAGGATCGTCATTGATCCAACTAATTCCAATATTGTTTACGTGGCAGCTTATGGCCCTTTATGGTCTTCAGGTGGTGAAAGGGGCATATATAAAACCACAGATGGTGGAAAAACCTGGAAGAACATTTTATCCGTTAGTGAGAATACAGGCTTCAACGAGATCCATATGGATCCCAGGGATCCTAATGTTTTGTATTCCGCCGCTCACCAAAGACAGCGGAAAGTATATATGTATGTAGGTGGAGGTCCTGAATCGGCATTATATAAAAGCACCGATGCCGGCGCTACCTGGAATAAGATCATGAGTGGCATGCCTAAAGGTGATATTGGCAGGATAGGATTATCTATTTCTCCTGCCAACCCGGATGTAATTTATGCTATTGTGGAAGCCTCGGATGGTGCAGGATTGTATAGAAGCAATGACCGGGGATCCAGTTGGGAAAAGCAAAGCACGTATTCAACTGCAGGTAATTACTATCAAAGGCTTTTTGCGGATCCAAAGAATGTCAATAAGCTCTATGCCATGAATGTATATGCAGGAGTGAGTCTTGATGGTGGTAAAAGCTTTAAGATGGTGGGAGAAAAAAGTAAGCATATCGACAACCATGTGCTTTGGATAGATCCCTCCAATACAGACCATTTACTGGAAGGCTGTGATGGGGGATTATATGAAAGCTTTGATGGGGCAGCCAACTGGCAATTCAAACCCAATCTTCCCGTCACACAGTTTTATAAGGTGACCACAGATAATGGTGAGCCTTTTTACCATATACATGGCGGAACGCAGGATAACTTCAGTATAGGTGGTCCCTCAAGAACGTTGAGTAACAACGGCATCTTTAGTTCTGAATGGTATTTCACCAGCATTGGCGATGGTTTTGAAACACAGGTGGACCAATCAGATCCAAATATCGTTTATGCCCAGTCGCAATACGGAGGCCTGGTAAGATACGACCGCAAGAGCGGAGAGTTCTTTGACATCAAGCCTATTGAAATGAACGGTGAAGCTGCTAACAGGTGGAATTGGGATGCTCCGCTGCTGATCTCACAATTTGATAACAAACGCCTTTATTTTGCTGCCAACAAAGTGTACCGCACAGATGACCGAGGCAATTCATGGAAAGTAATCAGCCCTGACCTGTCCCGCCAACTTGATCGCAATAAGCTGAAAATAATGGGAAAGGTTTGGAGCGTAGATGCGGTGGCGAAAAACCAATCAACTGATGTCTATGGTAATGTAACCACCCTGGCAGAATCAAAGCTTGATCAAAACATTTTATATGCAGGCACAGATGATGGCCTGATACATATTACTTCGGATGGTGGAGCAACATGGACAAAAGTTGATGCCGATAAGATTCCTGGTGTTCCTGAAAAGACCTATGTGAACCAATTGATCGCTTCGCAGCATGACAGGAATACTGTTTACGCTACATTCAACCATCACCGGTATGGCGATTTTCATCCTTATGTTTACCGCAGCAGGGATGGGGGCAAAACATGGGTAGCTATTCAAAATAATTTACCTGCCAGGGGCACTGCCTATACAATAGCGGAAGATCATGTTGATCCCGATCTGTTATTTGTAGGTACTGAGTTTGGTGTGTACTTCAGCAATAACGGGGGGCAAAGCTGGACTCAATTAAAAGGAGGCTTGCCAACCATTGCCGTGCGTGATATGGAAATTCAGAAAAGAGAAAATGACCTTGTACTGGCAACATTTGGAAGAGGCTTTTATGTTTTGGATGATTATTCTTCCTTAAGAAACCTTAAGAAGGAAAACCTGGAAAAGGCAGCCATGATCTTCCCGGTAAAAGACGCATTGATGTATGTGCCTTCAACACCATTGGGCGTGAGGGGCAAGGGCTTCCAGGGTGAAAGTTTTTACACAGCGCCTAATCCACAGGTTGGTGCTGTTTTTAATTATTACCTGAAAGAAGATCTGAAAACATTAAAGGAGAAAAGAAAGGAAGTGGAAGCAGATAAGATAAAGAGAGGGGATGCCCCTTACTATCCTTCAACCGATAGCCTGCGATTAGAAGACCGCCAGCCGGCACCTCATTTGCTGTTCATTGTATCAGACGAAAATGGCAATGTAGTGAGAAGGATAAAGGCACCAGGTAAAAAAGGATTCAACCGAATTGTTTGGGACCTTCGCTATGCACCTTATGGACCAATTGACCTTACACTTTTTGATGAATCCTTTGTATTTAGCGATAAAGAAAAAGGATACCTGGCCATGCCTGGAAATTATAAGGTGTCTCTTAGTAAGTTTGAAGATGGCAGTTATACAGAATTGGTGCCTGCACAGCCATTCAAGGCAGTGGCATTACACACAGGTGCCTTGCCGGTAGCCGACAGGAAACAGGTTGATGTATTTAGTAAAAAGGTAGCGGAATTGAGAAGAGTGGCGGCCGCTGCAGACCAATACCGCGAAGAATTGGCCAACAAAATAAAGTACATGAAGGAAGCTGTAATTCAAACGCCTGCATTACCTCTTACAGTTTCTAAAAATATATATGACCTTGAAAAGAGATTAACAGAAGTCAATGACCAGCTCAACGGGGATGATGTGCTCTCCAAAAGAGAGTTCGAAACATTGCCATCTTTGAATGGTCGTATCAATAATATTATTGGGGGATTGTGGGGAACAACATCAGCTCCATCCAATACGTACCTGCAATCTTATGAATTGGCGGTGAAAGATTTTGTTTCGGTTTTATCAGAATTGAAAGCCATTGGTGCAGATGTCAAAAAGCTGGATGATCTGATGGAAAGATCAGGTGCTCCTTACACACCTGGAAGGGTGCCTGTTTGGAATGGTAATTAATATCAATTGTTGTTTATAAAAAAGAGGTTATCTCAGGTTGAGATAGCCTCTTTTTTTATTGCAAGGTTTTACATTTAAGAGCAACCCCATTGAATCAATAGCTGGAATCGGAAATGTTTTCAATCCTAGTCATATCCCTTAACGCATTTGGTAGGTAGATAAGAAATATAACCTATCAAAAGGATACTGTTGATACACCACCTTGATTGATTGTAAAAATTATAAGGTTTGATGCAAATGATTTAATAAGTCGGGGCAGTAAAGAGAGGCAAAATGAATCTGGCATGCTTTACCATTAACCATTAAGCCATCTTTGATGGTTCTTTCCTGCCATTACTAGAATGTCACCCACCAGGCGTACCTATGGCACGCTGTTTCTTAATGAACTATAATCTGCTACCGACGAGATGTCCCTATGGGACATGAAGAGAACTTACTCGTTTTGCCATATATTCCAACGAATAAGCAGCAACCCTTATCATGTCCCGTAGGGACATTTGGTGGGTAGATGAGAAATAGAAACGATGATTAGCGTGCCGTAGGTACGCCTCGTGGGTTAATTTTCTATTTAAAAGAGAAATCGCATTCCATTATAATGAAATGAATATTGAACCTTCATTAATTACAACAACTCTTTAAAAATATATTGTTGATCATATTCAATAGCAAATGCTTTCAACATATGCTGGTACTCTGTGAGGAAACTTTGTTTTTTATGGTGTGCTTCCTGGTTTTCTATGTAACTGATTACATCGGGTACATGACTTTTTGAATAAGAGAAAGCACCATAGCCTTCCTGCCATGCAAAATTTGAACATAAGCCTTCTGTTTTGATCCATTTAGAACTTTCTCCCTTTACATTTTGGATCAATGAAGACATGGATTGGTGTGGCCGCATCCCAATAAACATATGGAGATGATCAGGCATGCTATTGATGCGAAGCATTTTGTGGTTGTTGGACTGGCAAATGCCGGTGATGTATTGATGCAAATCTTCTTTCCATTGCGATTGAATAAGGCCAGTCCGGTATTTTACTGCAAAAACAAATTGAATGTGCACCTGTGTATAGGTGTTAGCCATATATGTTTTTTCACAAAATAATTAATTCAATTATGTTTTAATAGGATGTAATCTGATTTTAGAGCAAAAAAAATAACCCACCAGGCGTACCTACGGCACGCTGTTCCATCATCCATTATCCATACCTACCAACGAGATGTCCCTACGGGACATGAAGTGAACGCTCGCCTTTTACCATGTATTTCAATGAGCAGCAACCCTTATCATGTCCTATAGGGACATTTGGTTGGTGGATCAAAAATAAGAAGAACGAATAGCGTGCCGTAGGAACACTTTTTAGGTTTATAGCGCAATTAGAAATCAAATGTGCTCTTGTGTATTTTTGATTAAAGAATCCTGACCCACCAGGCGTACCTACGGCACGCTGTTCCATCATCCATTATTCATAGCTACCGACGAGATGTCCCTATGGGACATGAAGTGAACGCTCGCTTTTTTCCAAGTATTTCAATGAGCAGCAACCCTTATCATGTCCTATAGGGACATTTGGTTGGTGAATCAAAAATAAGTAGGACGAATAGCGTGCCGTAGGAACACTTTTTAGGTTTATAGCGCAATTAGAAATCTAATGTGCTCTTGTGTATTTTTGATTAAAGAATCCTGACCCACCAGGCGTACCTACGGCACTCTGTTTCTTAATGAACTATAATCTGCTACCGACGATATGTCACTACGGGAAATGAAGAGAACTCTCTTTTTTTGCCATGTGCTCCAGTAAACAGCAACTCCTTATCATGTCCCGTAGGGACATCTGGTGGGTAGAAAGAAAGATAAACGTGATTAGCGTGCCGTAGGTACGCCTTGTGGGTTAATGGTAATAGTTATTAGGTGGTAGAAATTTAATTACTATTACCTCCATCAGATTCCATAAATTTTATGCGGGAAGGATAATTTATTATTAATTCATGCCTGGTCTGCAAATGGTTCAGACCATGAAACCTACCTGCGGCATACTAAAACATTTCAATCTTTGTAGGCTAAATAACGATCTTCCTAAGTAATACGAAGGGTAATAAGTTATCCCAGTCAATTAACAATTACTCTTTACCATATATTCAATTATTTTTCCTTCAACTCAATCCACACTGGTGCGTGGTCGCTGGTCTTTTCCCAGCCACGTACATGCTTGTCAACACCTGCAGCTTTGAGGCGCCTGTCAATATCAGGGCTTAATAAAAAATGATCTATACGTAAGCCTGCATTACGACCATAGGCATTGCGGAAGTAATCCCAGAAAGTATATATGGTTTCATCAGGATACAGCTTTCTAATTGCATCTGTCCATCCCTGGTCAATGAGCTTCTTAAAAGCAGAACGTACCTCCGGACGAAATAATGCATCATCAAGCCACCGCTCAGGCTTGTACACATCCTGTTCTGTTGGCATCACATTATAATCTCCTGTCAATATTGTGGGCTTTCCGGCTTTCAGCAATTGTTTTCCATGGGTGATCAGCCTGTCAAACCAGCCTAATTTATAATCGAATTTAGGTCCCGGGGCAGGGTTGCCATTGGGAAGATAAAGGCAACCTATTGTGATGCCATTTATTTCCGCTTCCAGGTAGCGGCTGTGAACATCTTCAGGATCTCCGGGTAAGGCCCTCCGCACTTCTTCTGGCTGGTCTCCACGGGAAAGGATAGCTACTCCATTCCAACTTTTTTGTCCATGCCAGATGGCCTTATAGCCTGCATCTTCAATAGCTGATAATGGAAACTTTTCCTGTGGTGCCTTGAGTTCCTGCAGGCATACAACATCTGGCTGTGCTTCATTAAGCCATTTGATTAATACAGGTAGCCGTCCATTTACTCCATTAACATTATACGTAGCTATTTTCATCAGAAAAAATTTCTATTAAACTAATGTAATTAAAAATCATGCTCTTTTCCAAGGCGATTCAATGAAGATTGAAAGCAACAACCCTGCACCATTTACAATTCCTCATCCCTTGAATTCAATAATCCTTCCGGCACTTTTAAAGCCGCTGAATGTTCATCTATCAATCCATTCTTTTCATCTTCTATATTAGTGGCCTGTGTATAGACATCACCAGCAATTGGCCTGCTTCTTAACTCTTTTTTGTATGCTTTGATCAATTCTGACCTTCCTTCATTTTCTTTGGGACCTCCATAATCCGAGAAGCCAAACCCGCCCCATTCGCTTACAATTAAAGGAATATGGTTCCTGTAAAAGAAAGGATCACCCACCACAAGTGGAAAGGCTGCCACTCCAGTCATTTGTCCACTGACAATGGCATCCAGTAATTCCTTCCATCTTTGAAGGTCAGGAGTATACAGGTGAGCCGTGAGCAGGTCTGACTTTAATCTTCCTTCGTAAGATATATGGTGCCAGCCATCATTATCAACAATTAAAAACTGTGGATAGGCCAGTTGCATATAATGATACATTTCGGTTATGTATTGCCGTGTTTCCGGGTTAGTGGCAATGTCCTGGGCTCCCCAATCTTCATTATATAAACTCCAGATGACCACAGAAGGATGTGTGCCTATCAGTGAAAGCATGCGCAATAATTCTTCCCGGTGTGCCTTACGGCTTTTAGCCGAGGAATGGTGGGGGCTTGGCACTTCCACCCATAACATCATACCGATCTTATCGGCAAGGTTATAAATACGGGGATCTACACCGGCAATGTGTATGCGAACAAGATTACATCCCAGTTTTTTCATTGCCACCATATGTGCCTTGATCTCTTCATAGGTAGCCGTGCCGGGCTGGTAAAGAATGCCATCCAGGTACACCGATTTGTTGTTTAAATAAACACAGCAGCCCCTGGCTTCTATTTTACGCAATCCAAAATGTGTCTCTATTTCGGCAGCATAGCCTTTTTCATCAATCAATTGAGCTACCAGCCGGTACAATACAGGGTTTTCAGGTGTCCACAATTCTGCTGTGGGAATTTCAATCACCACTCTTTGTCTCTTCTCACCGGATTCCAGTTTGAGAGGATAAGAGTCTTCGGCCAACGGTTCAGGGGTATCCTGTTTTCTTTTATAAACCTGTAACCTTAATGTATAATTTCCCGGGTCGTGTATACGGGTGGTCAGGTTGAACCGCACCATATTGTCTTCAACAATACTAAAAACCCCAACCCTCGAACGAAGCCTGTTGCGTTCCACAGGTTCCAGCCATACGCTGCGAACAGCTCCTGTATACGTCTGGTACCAAATCCCACCTCTCTTGTAAACATGAGATTCCTGTTTCCCCCTTGGGATGTCAGCATCCATGGAGTCAGCTATCCGAACTGTTAGCCTGTTTATTTCTTTTAAAGTTTTAGGATCTAATTCATATGAAAATGATGTGTATTCTCCTGTATGGACTTCTTCTCCTTCAATTGTTTTTAGTAAAATGCCGTTCAGCCATACCATGGTCTCATATCCACAGGCTCCGAAAGTCAGTTGCAGCAAGGAGTGAGGATCGCCGTTATTGGTAGACAAGTGAGGTAGGGGAAATTCTCTTTCATACCAGGCAATGACCTTATCCCTCCATGACTTTTGGGTGGGCTCAATCCTTGCATTTTTCATGTGTTCTTCTATGGAGCCCGGCCACATTCCCGTATATTCATAGGCATGTCCCAGATGCCAGCTTTCGGTTAATCCTTTATCTTCCAGGTCCAGTTTGAATTTCCATTCTCCATCAAGCAGGATATAGGAATTTGGCCGGAGTACTGCACGGGGTAAAAGATTAATGGATGTATCTTCTGCAAAGCTTTCTTCTTTTGTTTTCGAAAGGCCGTAATTCGGATGATGTATTTCCATACTCTACTTACTGTTTCAGCCATTTTTACTACTAATATTGCGCCATAGTAAATAAGAAAAAGAAAGGGAACTGAAGATATAAGTTTCTATTGGGTTTATAGTGAGGACCTTATATAAAATATCCATAGCAATTATACAATCCTTCCATCTTCCATTTGAATGATTCTTTTGGTACGATTAGCGAATCCGGGATCATGTGTTACAATTAATAAAGTTTGACCAAAATTGTCTGATAATTGTTGAAAGATATCAAAGATGAGGTCGGAGTTCTTTTTATCCAGGTTGCCCGTAGGTTCATCAGCCAAAATAATACAGGGACTATTGATCAGCGCCCTTGCTATGGCTACTCTTTGTTTTTCTCCACCTGATAATTGATTAGGATATTTTGGAGCTAATTGGTGTATGCCGAGCATATTGAGCCATTCCATTGCTTTTGTTTCGATATCCAACAATGGCAGCCTGGCCATTTTCAATGCTGGCAGCATTACATTTTTAAGTACTGTAAATTCATTGAGCAGGTAGTGAAACTGGAAAACAAATCCTATTTTTTCATTACGCACTTCTGCCAGGTGATTTGACTTTTGGCCTGTCATAAGTTCATTGTCAATATATAATTCACCTTTGTAGTCTGTATCCATCGTCGAAAGGATATATAACAAGGTGGACTTTCCACATCCTGATCTTCCCATGAGAGAAACGTATTCTCCTTTTTGAATGTCTACATTAATATCACTAAGAATAGGAATGCCTGGCTGTTCTCTGAAAGATTTATCTATGTGTACGGCCTGTAGTATTATATCGTTCATATTATTTCCCCCTTATGATCACTACCGGGTCTACCTTACTTGCTTTAAGGGCAGGAAGCCAGCCTGCAAGAAAAGTGGTAACTAATGAAAACAAAATTCCTATTCCATAAAAGACTGGATTGTAATTGACAGGATAGGTTGAGATACCAGGTAAGGAGACGGCATGGAATGGAACTCCATCTATCAACAATGAAACCAGGAAACCTCCCAGTAACCCAAGTAGCCCTCCAAATGTTCCAATGCTTAGGGCTATCATGAGGAAGATGGTTTTTACGTCTGTAGATGAAAAACCTGTAGCTTTTAGTATTGCAATGGCATCCATTTTTTCGTAAATCATCATGTTTAGGATATTATAAATTCCAAAGCCTGCCACAATCAATAAGGTAATTCCCACCATATAGGAAATAAGAGTTCGAATGAAGCTGCCTGTCTCAAACTGCGCATTGGCAGCCTGGATATCTTCAGCATGTGTATTAAATAACTGGCTGTATTCTTTAGCTACCAAAGGAGCCTTATTAATATCAAATAGTTTTACCTGGATATCGGTAATATAACTGGAAGGTTTATTAATCAGCTTCTGTGCCGTTTTTATGGATGTAAATCCCAGGACCTTGTCAAAGTCCCTGATGCCTGTTGCAAAATACCCTACCAGCTTTAGTGGAAAAATATCCCCCCGGGTAGTGGTTATAAAAACCTGGTCACCAATATTGGCAACCAATTTTTCTGCAAGGGGTTTACCCAGGATAATGCTATTGGGAATAAGGGCCAGGTCATTGCCTGATCCCTGGCTTATATAATCATTAAAATGAAACAAACTGTTTTCAGCCTGCACATCGATGCCACTGATACTGCCTGCAATCTGAACACTACCTTCATTAAAAAAGACAGGGGTATTGATCTTTAATGCAATGCCTTCCACTCTTTTATCTGAAGCAATGGTTTTTACAGAAGAAATAAAATGATAGTAGTTTTTATAGGCAGGCGCCATGGATATAGGCTGAACAGGATTGGGTTGTAATTCATTGTAAAGACGTACATGTGCTGTACGGTTCAAAATAAGACCATCCAGCAATTTATTTAAGCCAGTCATAAAGCTTAGCAAACCAATAAACATGGTAATACTGAAAGTAACTCCTATGGCAGCAACAAGTGATTGTTTCCACCTGGCCATTAACAGGGACCTTGCAATATCTGCACTGAGCTTCATTTTAGAGGTTTTCTGATGGCATCATGGATGGTTAATCCCTTTAAGATCTCTGCCCGCTGGTAATCCTTTAGGCCAATATCAACTTTCTTCTTTTTACCATTGCTGAGTGTTACATAATCCCCATTCACCAGGTAATCAGCCGGAATTGTCAATGCTCTTTCTTTTGAAGAAATAACAATATTTCCTTCAACAGTTAGATTGGGATATAGACCTGGTGGCTGCTGAATAAAACAGGCTTCAACCTTAAATGACCTGGTCTTGTCATTCATAATAGGATCTATTTTGGTGACAATCGCTTCATATACCTGGCCTTTATAACTATCCATTCCCACAATCACCTTTTGTCCTATACGAACCTTTGATATATCATATTCATCTACCTGCAAATCCATTAAAAAGTCTTTTGCATCACCTATAATGGCAACAGGC
Organism: Flavisolibacter ginsengisoli DSM 18119; assembly: GCF_900129295.1. Taxonomy (GTDB): domain Bacteria; phylum Bacteroidota; class Bacteroidia; order Chitinophagales; family Chitinophagaceae; genus Flavisolibacter; species Flavisolibacter ginsengisoli. The sequence continues at coordinate 41,962 of NZ_FQUU01000002.1, read as the reverse complement.
ATTTGAGTGTTCACCATTTCACCCTCTTCTTTTAAAATCGTATAAACTTTACCATCTTTTTTAGCTCTAACGTTATAATCATCATTAGTACTGGAACTTATGTCAAGGTTCTTTTTTGATTGAAGAGCAGCAAATGCAATTTGTTTTTTGAGCTGGCTATATCGTAGTAGGGTTGAGATGTAATTGGTGCGGGAATTCTTTAGGGCCAGTTGCCTTTGTTCTAATTCGTTGCGGCTGCCAATGTCCTGTTTCCACAGGTTTTCCTGTCTTTCCAATAATGATGAATCAAGTTGCATCCTGGTTTTTGCCAACGTGATGTTGGATTCCAATTCTGCAAGTTTGTCTCTATTCAGGTCAACAGAGGAGTAATGTGCTGCGAGTTGTGCATTGTCCCTGGAAAGTCTTGATGTTTCGTTATCTATACTTAAGAGTATGTCACCTTTTTTCACACGGTCGCCTTCTGTAACATTAATATGGCGGATAATTCCGTTGGCAGAGGAAAAAACCTGGTATTGATCCTTGCTTTTAATATTGCCCGGGGCATAAACAGATTCAGTGATGCTTTGGAAAACGGGAAAGGTTGATTCTGTTTTATTCTTGCAGGAAAAGAATAACATTACCAGGTATGCAGGAACCAGGTATTTCATGTTTTAAACTTAAACTAATTACTTACCTCTGCTTATGACACTGGTCATTGAGTTTAATGAACTTCATTATAGTATTAAGCCCCACTATATTGCTAACCTTTATTTCTTTACATTATTTTACATTGTGGAATTAAAATCTACATAAGATCTATTGCATGAACAAGAACTGGCTACTCATCTTAATTTTTCTTATCCCGGTCATAGCCGGTTTTGCTACAGAACAACCAGGGGCCTGGATCAGGATAAACCAATTGGGCTATCCAACTGGAGGCGTGAAAGTAGCCGTATGGTGTTCAAAACAAAAAGATCAGGTTACAGGATTCCAACTGGTTAATGTCCTGGACAGGAAGGTTGTTTTTGCTGCTTCAGCAGGGAAGCCATTTGGAGCCTATGGGCCATTCCAAGAAACGTACAGACTGGATTTCTCTACTTTCCGGAAAAAAGGTCGTTATTACATACAGGCAAAGGAAGCAAGGTCGCCGGAATTTGAGATCGGTGATGATGTATACAAGGGTGCGGCTGATTTTTGCTTGCGCTATATGCGGCAGCAACGCACAGGCTTTAATCCTTATTTAAAGGATAGTTGCCATACACAAGATGGATACGTGCTTTATGGTGCAAAGGCGGGTATACAGGACAGTACGTTTATTGATGTAGTAGGTGGGTGGCATGATGCCAGTGATTATCTGCAATATTCTACTACATCGGCAAATGCTACCTGGCATTTGCTGGCTGCTTACAGGGATTTTCCAGGTATTTTTAAAGATACGCTGCATGCCAATGGGTTGAAAGGGAAGAATGGAAAGGCTGATATTTTAGATGAAGCAAAATGGGGATTGGACTGGTTGTTAAAAATGCACCCTAAAGAAGGCTGGATGTTCAATCAAATTGCTGATGACCGCGATCATATTTCCATGCGTATGCCTGCCCAGGATAGTCAATATGGAAGAGGCTTACAGCGTCCTGTATACTTTATAAACGGGGAGCCCCAACAGAGGGGTAAATTCCTGAACAACACCACTGGCACATCTTCCACTGCTGCCAAGTTTTCAAGTGCTTTTTCGCTGGGTGCTCAATTGTTTTATAAGGATAAGCCATTTAGTAAGTTATTGGCCATAAAGGCAAATACAGCTTACCAATACGCTTTGCAAAAACCGGGAGTGACCCAGACGGTTTCTGTGCGATCACCCTATATCTATGCGGAGGATAATTGGGTGGATGATATGGAACTGGCCGCAGCTTTTCAAAATAATACTAAAGAAGCATTGAGCTATGCCCGCCAGGAACCCGTTACGCCATGGCTGGGAAAGGATACAGCACGGCATTATCAATGGTATCCTTTTATCAACCTGGGTCATTATGAACTGGGGAAAAGGCTAAAGGGGCCGGAAAGAGATACCATTACAGGGTATTATAAAAAAGGTATTGAAGCTGTATGGGAGTTGGCAGCTTCCAATGCATTTTACAGGGGCATACCTTTTATCTGGTGCAGCAATAACCTTACAACTTCCTTTGCCATTCAATGTCATTGGTACAGGCAATTGACAGGAGATTTACATTTTCAACAATTGGAACAAGCCAATATTGACTGGCTTTTTGGATGCAATCCATGGGGAACTTCCATGATTTATGGATTGCCTGCAAAAGGCGACACGCCATCAGATCCACATTCAGCATTTACCCATATTGGCCATTATCCTATCGATGGTGGATTGGTAGATGGACCAGTTTATACTTCAATTTATAAAGGCCTGATCGGGATCAGCCTTCATGATCCTGATGAATATGAGCTATTTCAAAGTGATTTGGCTGTGTATCATGATGATTATGGTGATTACAGCACCAATGAACCCACAATGGATGGCACAGCTTCCCTGATTTATTTACTGGCAGCAAAGGAAGCGGAAAGTAGAGTACAGGCATTAAAAAAGAAATAGTTGCCTGCCTTTTATGGGCAACTCCTGGCATAAGTCTCTCTATTCAAATTATTGAAGTTGATTGGGATTCAAGAAAAATCGCTTATTGCTTCATTTAAAGACTACTGACGAAAAGCAGTTTTTATCAGTTTTCTTTCTGATCCTTATCATATGTTCTGGCTGTGGCATTGGGTAGCTTTCCACTTTATTTTACTACCAAAATCTCAATAATGCAAACAGCTTTGGAACCCATTTCCGCAGGTACTACGGAAATAAAAAAAGATGATCTCGCCATAATGGATGGCAATGAGGCTGCCGCCTATATTGCCTACAAAACTAACGAGGTTTGCGCCATTTATCCTATCACACCATCATCCACAATGGGTGAATGGGCTGATGAGTGGAGTGCACAGGGAATCAAGAATATTTTTGGCCAGGTGCCCCGGGTGATGGAAATGCAAAGCGAAGCCGGAGCTGCCGGTGCTGTGCATGGTGCACTTCAGGGCGGAACCCTGGCGACAACCTTTACTGCTTCGCAGGGCTTATTATTAATGATCCCCAACATGTATAAGATTGCGGGTGAATTTACCCCTGCGGTATTCCATATTGCAGCCCGTGCATTGGCAACGCATGCGCTTTCTATTTTCGGTGACCATAGTGATGTGATGGCCGTACGCTCGGTAGGCTTTTCCATGCTGTTTGGCAATAATTCGCAGGAGGTGATGGACATGGCATTAATAGCCCAGTCTGCCACCCTGGACAGCAGGGTGCCTGTAATGAATATTTTTGATGGGTTCAGAACATCGCACGAGTTAACAGAAGTGAAGGTGATACCTGACGATGTAATACATGCCATGATCAACCTGGATGCTATAAACGAACACAGGTCAAGGTCATTATCACCTGACAATCCTTTTATACGTGGAACGGCACAGAATCCTGACGTATTCTTTCAAAACAGGGAAGCCGGGAATAAATATTATTCCGGTGTAGCAGCTATCATGAAAGAAAAAATGAAGCAGCTGGGAGAACTAACCGGAAGAAACTACAAACTGTTTGAATATTATGGCCATGAAAAGGCAGAACAACTGATTGTTATCATGGGCTCAGCCGCTGGTACTGTAAAAGAAACAGTGAATTACCTGAATGAAAGAGGTGCTAAAACTGGAGTATTGGTAGTTCGTCTTTTCCGTCCTTTCTCAGTAGCCGATTGCATTGATGCCATACCTAAAACAGTAAAAACTATTGCTGTACTTGATCGCTGCAAGGAGCCTAATAGTAATGGGGAGCCTTTGTATATGGATGTTGTCAATGCATTGAGCCAGGAGGAAAATTTCAGGCCATATGTTATTGGTGGACGGTATGGATTATCCTCCAAAGAGTTCACACCATCCATGGTGAAAGCCATCTTTGAAACGCTACAAAAATCTAGTGCCCCGCGCCAGTTTACAATAGGAATTGAAGATGATGTGACGAATCTCAGTATTCCATATGAAAAGAATTTTTCGCTTGATGATCAACATCTTTTTAATGGATTGTTCTTCGGATTGGGAGCTGATGGTACAGTAAGTGCCAATAAGAATTCAATTAAGATCATAGGTAAGAAGACAGATAATTATATACAGGGGTATTTTGTTTATGATTCCAAGAAATCAGGTTCATTGACGGTATCCCATTTGCGCTTTGGTAAAAAGCCTATCCAGTCGACCTACCTGGTGAGTGCTGCCAATTTTGTTGCCTGTCATCACTTCAATTACCTTACCAAGTACGACATATTGAAAGATGCCAAACCTGGTGCTGTATTCCTTTTGAATGCTCCGTATGATAAAGAGGAAATATGGGAAAAGCTTCCACGCAAAATACAGGAGGAGATCGTTCATAAGAAATTGAAATTCTTTGCTATTAATGCACACGCTGTTGCTAAGGAAGCTGGTATGGGTTCCAGGATCAACACTGTTCTGCAAACGTGCTTTTTTGCCATTAGCAATATCCTTCCACGTGAAGAAGCTATTGCAAAGATCAAAGAAGCTATATATGAAACCTACTGGAAAAAAGGAGAGGCCGTTGTTAATAAAAACTATGAAGCCGTAGATCAAACACTGGCTAATTTGTACGAGGTTGATTATTCAAAATACGAGTTAGGCAACAGGCCGTTGGGCGATCTTTTACCTGCATCTGCTCCAGACTTTGTAAAAGAAGTTCTTGGAAAGATCATAGCAGGCGAGGGAGACGAGTTGCCGGTTAGTGCATTTCCTGCAGATGGCACATTCCCATCAGGCACTACACAATGGGAGAAAAGGAATATTGCCGATGCGGTACCAGTCTGGGATACCAGCCTTTGTACGCAATGTAATAAATGTGTGCTGATCTGTCCTCATGCCGCAATCAGGGCCAAGGTATATAATAAGAGTTTATTGGAGACAGCTCCTTCAGGCTTTAAATCAATGGATCCTATTGGTAAGGAATGGGATAAAACCACTGAAGCTTATACACTGCAGGTTTCTACCGAAGATTGCACAGGATGTAATCTTTGCGTGGAATTCTGTCCTATAACAAGTAAGACGGATCCTGGCCATAAGGCAGTAAATATGTATGATAAGACCGGCATACAGGAAGTGGAAAAAACCAACTGGGATTTCTTCCTGGATCTTCCTGAAGTGGGCAGAGAAAGGATCAATAAGAATACCGTAAAAGGTTCACAGTTCTTCCAGCCCTTATTTGAATTCTCAGGTGCCTGCTCAGGATGCGGTGAAACACCCTACCTGAAATTATTGACACAATTATTTGGAGAAAGAATGATCGTGGCCAATGCTACGGGTTGTTCTTCCATATTTGGTGGCAACCTTCCTACTACGCCATGGACGAAAAACAAACAAGGAGTAGGACCAGCATGGGCCAACTCATTGTTTGAAGACAATGCTGAATTTGGATTGGGCATTAAGCTGGCAAATGATAATAAGCGTGAATCAGCTATCTCATTACTGGACCAATTCAGGGCCCAGGTAGGAGATGAATTGGTGGATGCCATTATCAATGCGCCTGAAACAACAGAAGGGGAGATCAAGACAAAGCATGAGATGATCAAGGCTTTAAAGGATGAATTGCGCAACATAAATACTTATGCAGCCAGGAACCTTTTGCATCTTGCCGATTTCCTGGCAGCCAAATCCATGTGGATCATTGGTGGAGATGGTTGGGCTTATGATATTGGTTATGGTGGATTAGACCATGTGCTGTCTACAGGTGAAAATGTGAACATCCTTGTAATGGATACAGAAGTGTATTCCAATACTGGCGGACAAAAATCAAAATCCACACCAATAGGGGCAAGTGCCAAATTCTCTGTCAATGGTAAAACAACCGGAAAGAAAGACCTGGCTTTGCAGGCCATTGCTCACGGTACGGCTTATGTTGCCCAAATTGCTATGGGTGCTAACGATGCCCATACCATCAGGACCATTTTGGAAGCAGAAGCTTATCCTGGACCATCACTGATCATTGCATACGCACATTGTATAGCTCATGGAATTGAAATGAACAGGGGTGCCTATGAACAGGATATGGCAGTGAAATCAGGTTACTGGCCATTGTTCCATTACAATCCTTTAAAACCACAGGGTCAGCGCTTCGTGATCGATTCCAAAGATCCGGCATTACCACTTTCCGATTTCATGTACCAGGAGAATCGCTTTAAAGTGATCAAAGCGAAGAATCCAGAGCTGGCAGCTGAATTCCTGGAGCAGGCAGAAGCAGCTAAATCCGAAAGGTGGCACAGGCTATCTACGTTAAAAGCTTTATAAGTTTACAACTATTAAAAAGCAAAGAACCGGGAAACCGGTTCTTTTTATTTACAGCCAATGATAAATTACATTATCACAGCCTGTGATTTAAAACAATAGTGGCCTGCAGTAAATATGATAGTTACAGATAATCATAACCTGGATAGAGATTAGTAATTGAGTAAAAAAATAAAGAACCGGAAGGCCGGTTCTTTTTATTGTTTGCAAGAAAAGAAGCTTAGGAATTCTTGTCTTCAAAATAGGGCACTTCATCCAGGGGAACGGGTTCTTTCTGTTTCCAGTAAGCCAGTGTTACAATATGTTTATCACGCGTTTTTAACAGCCTGCCAAAGATGGCATTAGTAGGGTTAAAAGTTACATCAGTAACCCCTATCGTGAATGTGGAGGGAGCAGGCGCTGGTTCTACAACAACAGGTTGATTTTCTGTTGTCCCCACAGGAGGTGGTGCAGGAGCAGCTTTTGGCGGAGGACTGGCAACCACTACTACAGTATAGTTATTGACTTCCAGGATATCTTTTAAAAAATCCACCCTTTCCTGGGATGCATTTCGTTCCACAATGGCACATTTAACCCCATTCAAATCCTCAAATTCATGATTTTTATTGATAGCCATAAAACAGTTTTAAAAAGGACTATTGAGTGAATGAATATATTCATAAACATAACTGAACAATCCAATAAATAATACCCCGATCACGCAAGCATATAAAGCTATTCTTGGAAAAACCGGGATGGTTATTTTGGCTATAGGCTGTTCGTTTGGATCCATGAATATTGCTTTCACTATTCTTAAATAGTAGTAGAACGATATGATCATATTAAGTGAAGCAATAGTGATCAGGAGATAATTTCCTTTGGAAGCCCCGGCCAGCAGTAAGAAAAACTTTCCAAAGAATCCGGCAGTAGGCGGTACACCTGCCAATGAAAATAATGCTATGGTAAGTATCCAGGAAAGTACAGGATTGGTTTTGTAAAATGATTTATAATCACTGATCTTCTCTTTTCCTGTCAGGGCACTCACCAATGACACTACTCCAAAAGCTGCCAGGTTAGAGAATACATAGATCAGTACAAAATAAATAACGGAGGTTGAACCTGTTTGTGAGCTGCCTGTTATACCTATCAATATAAATCCTACCTGGGCAATGGATGAAAAGGCAAGGAAGCGTTTAAAATTGTCCTGTCTAATGGCGAAAAGATTGCCTGTAATAATGGTCAATAATGAAAGGATGAATAACATATTGTACCATGCTGTTGCCAGGGGTTTAAATACAGTATATAATACTGATACAAATACAAAAAGTACTGCTCCCTTAGATACTACTGACAAATAGGAAGTAACAGCTACCGGGGCTCCTTCGTACACATCAGCTGTCCACAGATGAAAAGGTGCTACAGATATTTTAAATGCGAAGCCAGCCAGTAACAGTATAAAAGCAAATATTTGCAAAGGTGTGTTAGTCAACAATTGTGGCAATTGGGAAAATACCAGCGTACCGGTAGTGCCATAGATCATCGAAATGCCAAACAATAAAAGTCCTGAAGAGAAAGCTGAAGAGATGATCAGCTTCATAGCTGCTTCGGACGATTGTCTTTTTGTTAGGTTGAAGTTAGCTGCGGCGGCCAATGGAATTGTTGAAAGTTCAAGACCAAGGTAGAACATGAGCAAAGTGCCACCTGAGATCATAAAGAACATTCCCAGTAATGTAGATAACAAAAGCAGGTAAAACTCAATCACATGCTTATGTGTTTTCAGCCATGACCATGATTGCATGGATATGATCAGCATGGCCAGGCTTAAGATATTTTTTTCCAATACCATTAAGGGATTGGTCCTGTACATCTCGTTGAAGAGTATGCCCTGGCTGTTGCCAATAAAACCAAATATTACATTGAAGAGGAGTAATGCGTTTACCACGTGCATAATGGTCTCATTACTCCGATCTTTACCCAGTTTTAAAAATAACAGTATAAATATGATGACTGCGATTGTCAGTTCCTGCTTCATCAATATAAAAAAGTCGTTCAACATACGGTGGTCATTTAGAAATGATGGTTTTTCCTATTTGCTTCATGATGGTTTCAGTGCCACCTGCAATCAGTCCGTTGATCAAAAATGGAGCAATACCTATGATTACTATACCTGTTATCAAAACCCCTGCGGCCAGTTTCTCATTCCACGTGGCATCATTCAGTCGCAGGTAAGTTTGGTTTATAGGACCCATGATCGTTTTTCCCGTTGCTCTTAAGATGTATACTGCTGTTACTACTATGGAAGCACACGCCAGTATGGTTGCGAGCCTGTAAAGGTTATCCGGGTTTTGCCATGAACCCATAAACACAGTCATTTCGGCTACAAATCCACTTAGTCCGGGTAGTCCTAAGGAACATAAACCAGCAATAACAAAAACAGTGGATATAAAAGGGGTGACCTTTAACAGTCCGCCTAATTGTGCCACCATCCTGGTATGTGTCCTGCCATAGATCATTCCAATGGCGGCGAAGAAAAGGGCTGTCATCAATCCATGTGACACCATTTGCAGTACAGCACCATTGATGGATGTTTTGGTAAGCATGCCAATACCCAGTAATACAAATCCGCAGTGGCTTACAGAAGAATATGCATTGATGTATTTCAGGTCTTTCTGCATCATGGTAGCGAAAGCACCGTATATAATTGCTATGGTTGCAAGGGCAATAATTACCCCTGAATAAGCATGCGCTGCATCTGGCATAAGATACGTAGCTACCCTGAGACATCCATAACCACCCAGCTTCATGGAGATGCCCGCCAGGAACATGGAAGCTGCCGTAGGAGCAGAAGAGTGGCCATCTGGTACCCATGTGTGAAAAGGAAAGAGGGCCGTAAATACTCCGAATCCTATAAAGGCAAAAGGAAAGAAAAACTTTTGCGTTGCAACAGGAATATGCAGTTGGGCTATCTGCAAAATATCAAACGTATTAGTATTAAAGAAAATGCCAGCTAGTCCCACAAATACCAGGGCTGATCCTCCCATCAACATCAATGCGAGTTTCATGGCACTGTATTCTTTTTTTCCACTTCCCCAGATACCTATCAGTAAAAATTTTGGTATCACAGCCACTTCCAGGAAGAAGAATAAGGTAAACAGGTCAAGTGATATAAAGAAGCCATAAGCGCCCATGCTTAAAAAGAGCAATAAAAAGAAATATTCCCTGTTCCATTTATCAATTTTCCATGATACCAGGATGCCGGCCAGGACCACGAAAGCCGTTAATAGGATCATGGCAATGGAAATGCCATCCACACCCACATGATAGTTAATATGTAAAGGAGCAAACCAAACATAATTGTATTCAAACAGCATGGGTGCCGTATTTCCTGCAGAACGTTCCTGTAAATAAGCAGTAAGCAAGAATAGTGCTAAAGCCAGTTGCACGACAGCGCCCAACAAAGAAATGATCCTAGTTGTTTTCGCCTCCTTTGAAAATAAAATAGCGATGGCTGTCAAAAAGGGCACTATTATGAGCAATGATAAATTCATACAAACATTATTTCCATAAGTAAATAAAGATGACTGCCAAAGCAGCTATCCCACTAAAAAAATACAGTGCATAGTTTTGAACGCTGCCTGACTGGAGGCCTTTGATCCCCTGAGATGTTTTGCCGGTAACGGTGGCCAACAGGTTAACAGATCCATCAATAATATTGCGGTCTATCCATGCTGCAGGACGGCCAATTAAATTGAATACAACTTTTTGCGTGATGAACAGGTAAACTTCGTCAATGTAAAATTTCCTTTTTGCTGCTATATATAATGTTCCTAAGGATTGTGACAGCTTTTGTGGCCTTGTGTTTGCTTTTTTGTAAAGGTTGGCAGCTAACAATATGGCTAACAGGGCCAGGCCTACAGGGGCAATTGAAAATAATAGGTTCATATGCTCTTCCAGCGGTATACCATCAGTGGTGATCAATTTTGAGAAAGGAACAAACCCAGCCAGTATTGAACATGCTGTTAGTATGATCAATGGAACCTTCATGGACAGCGAACCTTCTCCATGATGTGTCTTTTCAGTTGAAGCTTCTTTATTCCAGAAAATTGAGAAGTAAAGCCTGAACATATAAAATGCTGTAAGGGCGGATGTGAAGAGCGCAATAAAGAAAATGAACTTATTAGATTCATAGGTAGCCATCAGGATGCCTTCTTTGCTGAAAAATCCGGCAAATGGAGGTATGCCCGAGATGGCCAGGCAGGCGATCAAAAAGCCAAAATGCGTTACCGGCATAAGCTTTCTCAGGCCGCCCATATTCTTCATGTCATTACTGTGCACCAGGTGAATAATAGAACCGGCACAAAGAAATAAAAGCGATTTAAAAAAGGCATGTGTGAATAAATGGAACATGGAGGCAGTATATCCTAATCCTTTTGATTCTCCATACCCTGAAACACCAAGTGCAAACATCATGAATCCAATCTGTGACATGGTTGAATAGGCCAGTACTCTTTTGATATCTGTTTGAGTACAGGCGATAATGGCTGCCAGCAGCGCAGAGAGAATGCCAGCGTAAGCAACCACCTGTAAGGCTGCATCATCCATGGCAAAAAGAGGAAAGAGCCTCGCTACAAGGTAAACGCCTGCTACTACCATGGTAGCAGCATGTATGAGAGCAGAAACAGGAGTAGGTCCTTCCATCGCATCCGGTAACCAGATATGGAGTGGGAATAAGGCAGATTTGCCTGCGCCACCCATAAATACTAATAACAATCCCCATGTAAGCATAGACACACCGAGGAATGAAGCCCTTGTGATACTTATAAATTCGCTGGATTGAATAGATGTCAATCGTTGCAATAATGTACCGAAATCAAGAGTGCCTCCATAAAATCCAAGTATAAGGATACCTATCAAAAAGCCAAAATCGGCAAACCTGGTAACAATAAACGCTTTTTTAGCGGCAGCAACTGCAGATGGCCTGTCGTAATAGAAACCGATCAACAGGTAGGAGGACACACCTACAAGCTCCCAGAAAATATAGATCTGGAAAATATTAGTTGAAAGCACCAGTCCCAGCATAGAGAATGTGAAAAGTCCCAGGAAGGAATAATAGGTGGCAAACCGTTCTTCTCCCTTCATATATCCAATGCTGAACAAGTGTACCATGAGGGAAACAAAGCTGACCACCACGATCATCATAATAGAAATAGGATCCAGTAGAAAACCCATATCAATGGATAAACCTGGTGAGAATTGCAACCAGGTGTACTTCAATACTTCTACCTTGCCATAAGCTCCATTGATCTTTCCATCTACAAAGAAATAGGAGTAGGCAGCATAAAGTGAAAGTAGGGTGGATGCCAGCAGGGAAGCAGTTCCTATTATCCCGGCACTTGTTTTAAAATATTTTCGTCCCCATAATCCCAGCAAAATAAAACTGGCCAGTGGTAATAATGGGATCAGCGCTATGTAAGAATAGTTCGACATGTCTTAAAATTTCAGTTCGGTTGCATCTTCCACATCTATTGATTGATGTGTTCTGTATTGATTAATGATAATGGCTATGGCTACAGCAGCTTCGGCGGCAGCAATGGTAATGATGAAGATCACGAAGAAAATACCATCTAATTTGTAGGGGTAGAGGTATTTATTAAAGGCTACGAAATTGATATTGACACTGTTCAATATCAGTTCAATGGCCATTAGCATCGTGATCAGGTTGCGTCGCGTAAACAAACCATACATCCCAATACAAAAAAGCGCAGTGCTTACGAATAATATATGTGTCAGTGGTACCGTTTCCATTTTACACTTCCTCCGGGGTTTCTTTTTTGGTGATGGTAGTTATGATCAACTCTTCAATATTCACTGGCATTTCAGGTTGAACAGGCACTGGCCTGATAGCTGATTGTTTTTGTTCGGGTGTTTTCATGGCTATAACTATACATCCTACCATGGCAGCCAACAACAACATGCTTACTACTTCAAACGGCAGTACGAAGCCATGAGATGTAGTACTCAGCATTTGTGTGCCTATTTCAGAAACACTTACATTGAAAGGAGTAGTTGCATTTGCAGTAAATCCATAATTGCTGATCAGGTTATAGCTGAACCCTAAACCGAAAAGAGCAGCCAGTATGGAAAATACAGTGCGCTTCATCATTGGCCTGGGCATTTCTTTTCCTGATTGCTGTGTCAGGAAGATGGAGAATATGATCAATACCACTATACCGCCTACATAGACAATGATCTGTATGGCTCCGATAAAGTTCACATCCATCCAGAAATAAAGTGCTGCTACACCTACAAGTGTAAACAGTAGCCAGATGGCCGACCGGAAGATCTTGCGTGAAGTAACGGCAAGCAGACCTGATCCTAACAGGAATGCCGATATAGCATAAAATATAATGGCGGATGCATTCATTATTCAACTCCCTCCCTGATTTTAGATCCTGGGTTATTTAATTTCTTTGTTAACTGGCTCCTGTCATACACACTATGTTCAAAGTTCTGTCCCATTTTAATGGCAGCTGTGGGACAGGCTTCTACGCATAGGCCACACATAGTGCACAACTCAAGGTGATAAACAAATGTGTCTAATGCTTTTTTCTTTTTGCCTTCAGGAGTGATATCAAATTTGGTAATGATCTTAATGGTGGCATTGGGGCAGGCCAGTTCGCAGGCAGTGCAACCCGTGCAGGCATGTTCATTATTGGCATCATGTGGCATCACCACTTCACCCCTGAAACGTTCTGCCATCACCAGGGTTTCCCTGTTATCAGGATATTGCTCGGTGATGATCTCGCGGGGACGTACAAAATAATAACCGGTACGCTTCATGCCCGTAAGCAATGATTTGGTGCCTTTATAGATATCCGTTAGGTATTCTTTAATAAACATGGTTATTGTTTCAATCGTTATTATTTATTAACCGGTATTCACCAGTTGTCATTCTTAAAAATGCCATCCAAAAATTGCTATTACTGTCACCAGCAATAAATTGAACAGGCTTATAGGTAATAAATATTTCCACTCCAGGTTCAGCAACTGGTCAACCCTTAACCTGGGGAATGTCCACCTGAACCACATGATCAAAAAGATCAGGAAGAAAGTTTTTCCAAAGAACCAGATTGAGGAAGGGATATAATCCATGATATGGTTAAAGTCTTGCCAGTTTCCAATATGAAAAGGCATCCACCCTCCCAGGAACAATGTTGCCCCTATAGCGCACACTATAAATATGTTGATGTATTCTGCCAGGAAGAACAAGGCAAACTTCATCCCTGAATATTCTGTGTGGAAGCCAGCAGTCAATTCTGACTCGGCTTCTGCCAGGTCAAATGGCGCACGGTTGGTTTCTGCAGTTACCGCTATCATGAAAATGACAAAGGCAATGATCACGGGTATATGACCTTTGAACAACCACCAGCCATTTTGCTGGCTGGCAATAATCTCATTGATAGAGAGGCTTCCCGATAAAACAACGATACATAGAATGGATATACCTGCTGACAATTCATAGCTCACTATCTGCGCACCACTTCTCATGGCTCCTAAAAGTGAGTATTTGTTGTTGCTGGCCCAACCAGCCATTAATATTCCAATTACTGACAAAGAGGAAATAGCGGATACATATAACACACCAATATTAATATCCCAGATCTGGAATCCTTTGGCAAATGCAATAGGTGCCAGAATCAGCATGGCTACGATCATTACTACAAAAGGGGCCAGGTTGAATAAGAACTTATCCGCTCCATCTGGTGTAAGCCCTTCTTTCATGATCAGCTTAAGGGTATCGGCGGCAGTCTGGAACATCCCTTTAGGACCTACACGGTTAGGGCCAAGGCGGATCTGCATATGAGCAGCCACCTTTCTTTCCATAAGCACCAATACAAGACCAAGGAATGCAAATAGGGCAATCGCTAATACTATAACAATAAGGCATTCAATGACCAATGCCCAGGTAGGATTGAAGTTCAAATACAACCAATCCTGTAATGATTTTGTTATGCCTTCCAAACTAAACATAAATAGTTATTTCATTTTCTTTAAACTGCTCAACCTCTCAACCTTTCAACCCTTCAACCATTCAACCCTTCAACTTTTCAACCTTCAACCATCTTCCACCATTTTCAACCATCTTCAACCATCTTCAACCTCCCAACTACCTGTCAATATCCGGGATTACCAAATCCAGTGTTCCCATCATAGCCATCAAGTCACCTATCTTGCTTCCCCTTGCCATATGATCAAGGGCGGAAAGATTTGAGAATCCGGGTGACCTGAATTTAATACGATAAGGGGTAGTGCCACCTTCACTTACTATATATACACCTAATTCACCCCTGGCAGTTTCCACTCTTGTATAGAATTCACCTTTAGGTAATTTTAATACTGCCTTGGTCTTGGCCTGGAAATCTCCTTCAGGTATATTATCAATAAGCTGTTCGATGATTCGTATGGATTGGTGCATTTCCCTGACCCTAACCATGTAGCGGGCAAAAGAATCACCTTCATTCTCCAATACCTCATCAAAAGCTACCTTATCATAAACTTCATATGGATAGAGTTTCCTGATGTCGCAGGATACGCCGCTTCCACGTGCCACCGGTCCACTGCAGCCATAAGAAATAGCATCTTCTTTAGATAGCAATCCAACACCTTTCATCCTGTTTTGGAAAATGATGTTACCAGTTACCAGTTCATCATATTCGTCAATCTTCGACTTAAATAGTTTAATGAAGTCTTTTACCTTTTGCTGAAAGAGTGGATGTATATCTGCCATCACACCGCCGGGAACCATATAGTTCATCGTCAGTCGTGCCCCGCAGGTTTCTTCCATGATGTCATTGATGGTCTCCCTTTCGCGGAAGGCGTAAAAGAAAGGAGTGAAAGCACCCAGGTCCATAGCCATTGCTCCCCACCACAATTCATGTGAAGCTATCCTGGTCAGCTCGTCCATGATCACGCGGATGTATTGAGCTCTTGGGGGAACTTCAATTTGCAATCCTTTTTCTACGGTCATTGCGCAGGCATGGTTATTCATATGAGCTGATAAATAATCCATGCGGCTGGTAACATATATAAATTGCCTGTAGGTCAGGCTTTCACACATTTTTTCAATGGAGCGGTGGATATAACCCAGGTGGGGCTCCACTTTTTTAATGGTCTCTCCATTCAGTGTAATTACCAGGTGTAAGACCCCGTGGGTGGCAGGATGCTGAGGACCCACATTGATCACCAGTTCTCCTTCATGCCCATTGGAAGAAAATTGAGTAGTATCTTTTATTATTTGCGTTTCGGTATACATAAGATCTTATTATAGGGCTTCGGTTATAAAATGATAAGCATTGGGTTCTACTTGCATCATTATAGTTTTACCATGTTTACAGGGTCTTCAAAATCTTTACGCAATGGAAAGCCTTCAAAATCATCCGTTAATATCAATCTCCTCAGGTCAGGATGATGAAGGAATTGAACACCAAATAATTCAAACACCTCTCTTTCATGAAATTCTGCTGTCCTCCATATATCCGAAACAGTTTCTACCTGCGGTTGTTGCCTGTCAAGTTTTATTTTAATAACTATAGGTATGCGATGTGAAGTGGAGGTAAGATGATACACCACCGTCAAATGTGTCTTCCAGTCAATGCAGGTAAGGCAGAACAGGTAATCCATCTGGAGCATAGAGTTGCGAAGCCATTGAGCCATTGCTTTCCATTCCGTGGCTTCCACCTGCACGTTCAGCCATTCGCCTGTTTCATCAAACACCGCTGTTGGCAATGCAATGATTATTGATTCTTTTAATTCATCCTTTGTCATACAGCAATTTTTCATTGATACCTTGTTCCCTTGTCAACCCGCTTTTTATCTTTTCCTGCAATGAGATGAGGGCGTGTAATAAGGCTTCGGGCCTGGGAGGGCAACCGGGTATATACACATCTACGGGTATTACATGGTCAGCTCCTTTCACTACGGAATAAGTATTGTAAAAAAATGGTCCGCCGCTAATGGCACAAGCTCCCATGGCTATCACGTATTTGGGATCGGCCATCTGGTCATATAACCGTTTTAAAACAGGTGCCATTTTATTTACGATAGTGCCGGCAATAATGATCACATCTGCCTGCCTGGGAGTAGCCCTTGCAACCTCAAAGCCAAATCGGGAAAAATCGTATTTTGAAGAAGCTACACTCATCATCTCTATACCGCAGCAACTGGTGGCAAACGTAAGCGGCCAGAGAGAATTGGATCGTGCCCAGTTTACAATATCCTGGAAAGTCCCTGCAATGATCCCTCCACCAGGTGCTTCAATGATCTGCCCGGGAAAGTCTTTATTCTTTTCTCTTATTTCTTCTCTTACATCCATTTCAATGCTCCTTTTTTATGGGCATATAAAAACCCCATGAATAGAATGAAAATAAATACCATTATTTCTACCAGTGCTGTAACCCCCACCTTCTTAACTACTACAGCCCAGGGATAAAGAAATACCAGCTCCACGTCGAAGATCAGGAACAGCAAGGCAAACAGGTAATAACCCACATTGAATTGATGCCATGGTGAGGTCTTGGTAGGAATGCCACATTCGTAGGCTTCACCTTTTTGAAGGTTCTTACTTCCTTTATTAAATAATTTACCGACTAAAATGCCCCCAGCCGAAAACAGTAGGGCAGCTAATGTAAGTGCTATGAGAGAGATAGGGCCCATATAAAATTTTTAAGCAGGTTTCGTTAATATGGTTAGGATTCCACAAGTAAGTTATTCAATTCCTGTCACAAAAAAGACATACACATCCACTTTCTGTATTAGCCTATGGTCCAGGTTTTATTGCCCGATAATATCTTGTTTAAAGGAACTTTTCCCTTGCGTATGTATAAGGTTTCCATTTGCTGCTCCAGTATATCATCGTAAGTAGGACGCTCTTCTGCGAAGATCACCCCGAAAGGTCTCGGAAAATGATCACCATTGGACCTTGTATCGAAGAACCTGGAGATCAGGTTAGCCTTTGTTTTGTCTTTTTCATCATGCACCCATAGGTCATTGTTGCATTCCTGGGTCATGTCTACAATAACCGGAGTTAAACCATCCAGGTGAATGCCTTTTTCGTTGTTCTGCCCAAAGATCAGGGGCTTGCCATGTTCAAGATAAATAGCTTCCTCTTTTTTGGTTTCCTTATCAGAAAAGGCAAAGAAAGCACCGTCATTAAAAACCGGGCAATTCTGGTAAACCTCTACAAAAGAAGTTCCCTTATGCTGGTGTGCTCTTCTTAATATTTCCTGCATGTGCTTAGGATCCCTGTCCTGCGTACGGGCTACAAAAGAAGCTTTGGCTCCCAGTGCTAATTCAGATGGATTAAATGGCTCCTCAATAGAGCCAAATGGAGACGTTTTGGTAATCTTTCCTTTTTCTGAAGTAGGGGAGTACTGACCTTTGGTCAGGCTATAAATCTGGTTGTTAAACAACAGGTAGTTGACATCGAAATTCTTCCTCATCAGGTGAATGAAATGATTACCGCCTATGGATAATGAATCTCCGTCACCTGAAATGATCCATACACTCAGATCAGGATTAGAAGCTTTTACGCCTGATGCAATAGCGGCTGCACGTCCGTGAATGCTATGCATGCCAAACGTATCCATATAATAGGTAAACCTTGAAGAACAACCAATGCCTGATATAAATACAAAGTTCTCTTTGGGAATGCCCAGGTCCGGAAATACAGTTTGCACCTGCTTTAATATGGAGTAGTCTCCACAACCGGGGCACCATTTCACATCCATTTCTGATGCAAAATCTTTTGCGGTTAACTTACCTGTGTTTTTGGTGATCGTTTCCATAATATTAGGCTTTAAGCAGTTCGAGCATTTTATCTTTCAGCTCTGTAGTTGTAAATGGCATACCCTGCACTTTGGAATATCCGGCAGCGGGTGCCAGGTATTTTGCCCTGATCAATTGAAGCAATTGCCCGCTATTCATTTCCGGTATCAACACATGGTCATAACTGTGCAGCAGCTCGCCCAGGTTTTTAGGGAAAGGATTGATATGACGCAATTGTATATGCGAAACATCGTATCCCTCCGTCAATAATTCGGTTACTGCAGATTTTATGGAGCCATAGGTAGAACCCCATCCCAACACCAGCAATTTGCCCGAGTTATTCCCTGAATCAGGTCTGGCTAAAGGAATAAAGTCTTCAATAGCTTTTACTTTGGCTGCGCGCAGGTTTACCATCTTTTCATGATTCATTGGATCATAGGAAACATTACCTGTTTCGTCCTGCTTTTCCAGGCCGCCAATACGATGTTCCATTCCTTCAGTACCAGGCTTAATCCATGGACGTACAAGGAATTCATTTCTTTTATAAGGTAATAATCCAGAGGCGTCAAGGTCTTTTTGTGTAAGGAATTTGGTTGTTATCTTTTCCAGTTGCTCTTCTGTCGGAAATCGCCAGGGCTCTGAACCGTTAGCTATATATCCGTCACTCAAAAAGATCACTGGTGTCATATGCTCTATAGCTATTTTACAAGCTTCAAACACAGTGGCAAAGCAATCGGATGGTGAATTGGCAGCCAGTATGGGCAATGGTGCTTCACCGTGCCGGCCATACATGGCCATTAACAGGTCGGCCTGTTCGGTTTTGGTAGGCAGACCGGTAGAAGGACCACCACGCTGTACATTTACTACCACCAGGGGCAGTTCCAGCATGGTTGCCAATCCCAGTGCCTCGGTCTTCAACGCCATACCTGGACCTGAGGTGGTTGTTACCGCGAGGTTACCGGTATAGGAAGCACCGATAGCGGAGCATATACCAGCAATTTCATCCTCAGCCTGGAAGGTCTTTACACCATTTGTTTTGTATTTCGAAAGCTCCTGCAGGATATCAGTGGCTGGTGTAATGGGATAGGATCCGATAAATAAAGGAAGGGACGCCTTTTGTGCCGCTGCCAGCAAGCCAATAGCTGTTGCTGTATTCCCTGTAATATTCCTGTAAACACCGGGTGGTAATTTAGCCGGGGCCACTTTAAACTGGGTAGTAAATACTTCTGTGTTTTCACCAAAGTTCCAACCCGCATTCAAAGCCTTTGTATTGGCTTCGGCTATATCTGGTTTGTTAGCAAATTTTTCATTGATGAATTTCAATGTATGGTCCAGGGGCTTATCAAACATCCAGAACAGCAGGCCCAATACAAACATATTCTTCGACCTTTCTATTTCTTTCATCCCCAGGCCTGTACCTGACAAACACTCCCGTGTATGTTTGGTTATATCTACTTTATGAACAGTATAATTCTGAAGGGAACCATCTTCCAAAGGGTTTATTTCTTCCGGGTATTTGGCAAGGCCCAGGTTCTTCCTGTCAAAGCCTTGTGTGTTGGCTATGATAATACCTCCCTGCTTCAGCCTGGGAAGGTCAACCTTCAGGGCTGCTGCATTCATGGCTACTATTACATCAAAGCTGTCGCCTGGCGTGTAGATCTCTGTGCTTCCAAAATGGATCTGGAACCCCGACACGCCTGCCACTGTTCCTATCGGGGCCCTGATCTCAGAAGGGTAATCCGGGAAAGTGCTCAGGTCATTGCCAAATAAGGCCGCAGTATCAGAAAACTGCATGCCTGTTAGTTGCATGCCATCACCGGAATCGCCGGAGAAGCGGACAACGATTTTGTCCACTTCTTTTATCTCCGGTTGTTTCCCTTTTATTTGTTCTATGGTTTCCATTGTTTTTCCTGTTTAGGAATGTAATGCCTCTTTCCTGGCCAGTAATGTTTCAATTGTTTCAACGTGTGCTTCATCGGGAACACAACAATCTACAGGGCATACACTTGAACATTGAGGTGATTCATGAAATCCCTGGCATTCAGTGCATTTTTCAGGTGCTACATAATAGGTGTCAACACTTAAAGGCTCAAAACGCTGTGCCGCTCCTACAATGGTGCCATCGGATAACACATAATTTCCTTTTACAGTGGTGCGGTCTCCAATTGACCAGCCCATACCACCTTCATAAATTGCATTATTCGGACATTCAGGTTCGCATGCACCGCAGTTGATGCAGTCTTCGGTAATTTTGATTGCCATACAATAGAATTTTTGTAATTGAGATAAAGAACTCTTTGATAAAGGGACATTTGTTTCAGTTGGTATTATATGATGAAAGTCAAATTTTTAAATGTTTTTGATCAGGTGCAAGGGTTTAAACCTTTGCCCATGGCTTATTACAACAAATTTTAACTGTTAAAGCGCTGAGTGCAGTTTGCCTGGTTTTTGATTCGGCTAAGCAATTACTTGTAGTATTTCCATAATTTATGCATACAGGAAATAGCAGGCTGCTGATCCATCACATCTTAGAAATTATTGTTTTCTTACAGCAGGCAGGTATAGTTTGGTAAAATGCTCTAAATTCGGCTTTCGGGTCAATTGACCAGCCACAGTTATATACAAGTCACAAACACCCTGATCAATGATTCTGATAGTTGATGATAAGCCCGAGAATCTCTATTCACTTAAACAGATACTGGAGGTTAATTCCTTCAAAACAGATACTGCACAATCAGGTGAAGAAGCTCTGAAAAAAGTATTAAAGAATAATTATGCGCTCATCCTTCTTGACGTACAAATGCCCGGAATGGATGGGTTTGAGGTTGCTGAATCCATCACCAGCCTGAATAAAACAAAGGATATCCCTATCATATTTCTTTCGGCGGTGAATACGCATAAGCGATTTGTTACCAAAGGATTTGAATCAGGCGCTGTAGATTATATTACCAAACCTGTAGATCCCGACATCCTTATATTAAAGGTGCGCAACCTTCACAGGTTATATGAAAAAACAGATGCGCTGAAAAAGGCGGAGAAAGCATTGACAGCTACAGTGAATGAACTGCATACTACCCTTGAATCACTTCCACAGGTGGCCTTTACGGCAAATGCACAGGGAAAAGTGGAGTTTGTAAATAATAACTGGTTTCAATTTGCTTCCACAATGAATACATTTCCGGAAGTACATCCGGAGGATGGAAACCTTGGGCAACGATGGAAAGAATGGATACAGGAAGGAAAGCCCATTGAAACAGAGATACGCCTGAAAGACCTCCATACGGGGGCATATTGTTACCACCTGCTAAGGGTAACACCCGTAAGAGTAGGAGATCAGTTGGTGAAGTGGGTGGGCACGCTGACTGACATTCAGCATCAAAAATCATTGAACGAGGTCCTGGAACATAAGGTCGCCGAAAGAACAAGAGAACTTTTGGAAATGAACAGGGAACTGGAGATCATTAACCATGACCTGCAGCAATTTGCTTCCGTTGCTTCACACGACCTGAAAGAACCCCTCAGGAAGATCCTATTTTTTGGTAATTTGATAAAAGACAGGGCCCAATTTGATGAAACTATTGGCAACTACCTCAATAAAATATTAAGGTCATCTGAACGGATGAGTAATCTTATTGGTGACCTCCTGAACTTCACCCGTCTCTCGGCAGCCGATATTTTTGAAATATGTGACCTGAACCGCATCATTGATGAAATTTTAAACGACCTGGAACTCACCATAAAGGAAAAAGGGGCCACCATTAATGTTGAACCCATTCCAAGGCTGGAAGTTGTTCCCGGATTGATGCACCAGCTTTTTCAAAATATATTAAGTAATGCCCTGAAGTTTTCCCGACCTGATGTGCCACCAGTAATAAATATCACTGCTGAATTGGTAAAAGACCCCACACTGGATAGCAAGGCTGCTTCAGCAGGTGCGTTCTGCAGGATCACCATAGCTGACAATGGAATTGGATTTGATGAACAGTACAGGGATAAAATATTTACCATCTTTCAAAGATTGAATGCGCAGGTAGAGTATGAAGGAACAGGTATTGGACTCGCCATCGCCAAAAAGATCGTTGACAAACATAATGGACTCATTGATGCCAGGAGCCGCCAGGGAGAAGGCGCTAGTTTTTATATTATTTTGCCCACCAGGCAACCCGCGGATAGCACCTCAAACATTGATCAAAATCTTATAGCCCAACATTCTTAATTCTTTATGAATTCATTCTTTAAAAGGCTGCCTTTATATGCCAAATTAATGCTGGTAGGCTTGTTGCCTTTAGCATTACTGATTTATTTTGCTTTACAGATCTATCATGAAAAGTCCGACAAGATCGCTATCCTGGAAAATTACCTTTCAAGGGTTGAGCAGGTAAGTAATATCAACAACCTTATCAGCGAATTACAATCAGAGCGTAGATACAGTTATGGATATGCGCTTACACAACAATGGCGTAGCGAATTGGTAGTACAGCGTCCGCGAACTGATGCTGCTATAACAAAGCTTCATAACGAAAAGGATACACAATATGTACATGCAGAATCATACACCTTCCTTGATAGCCTGCATGCAATAAGAGAGAAGTTGGACAACAGATATCTTACACCTGCAGAAGCTATAAACTTTTACAATAATGCCATATTCAGGTTAAATACACTAAATGGCATTTCCACCGGGAACATAGTTTTTTTACAGCCTATAAGCAAGGAACTGGCAGGGCAGAAGTTATTATCTGAGATGATAACCGACATTGGAAGGGTCAGGGCCAATATTTATTACCAGTTATATACCCATAGCGTTGTAGAATCATTCATGGAGAACACTAAAAATTTTTACGATATCTATAAAAGTTATGAGACCGAATTCTACCTGAAATCTACACCGGCTTCTATTGCAGCATACCGGCAAATGGCCAGCAATGGTTCTTTAAAACCGGTTATGCAGGTGGTGGATGCCTTATTTAAGTATAATAAGATTGACAGTAGTTTTAATGCAGAAAAATGGTGGTCTGTGTCTGCCACTGCAGTTGATGAAATGAAAGCCCTCCAGGAAGGCTTGCTAAAAGATGTACAGGCAGGTATCAATACTATTTATGAGAAGGAAAGGTCAAAAAGAGTAGCTACCGTTGTTTACTTATTATTAAGTATCATAATTGTCATTGTTTTTGTCAGTTATATTATATCCCTGATCACCCGTTCTTTGACTTCGCTGAATACGGCTGCAGAGAAAATTTCCATGGGAGCAACAGGTTTAGGCATACGGAAAGAGTCGGATGATGTTATAGGCAATCTTGCACAATCCATGTTGCGCATTGATTCCAACAATAAAGCACTGGCAATAGCTGCAGATGCTATTGGAAGCGGACGCTTCGAGGTGCCTGTAGTGCCCCGGAGTGATGAAGATATCCTGGGCAATGCCATTCTTCGTATGAAGAATGATCTTCAGCAATTCAATAAGGAAAATGAAGAAAAGCTTTGGGTGTTGGGAGGTGTTGAACTGGTCAATGATAGCCTGAGAGGAAACAAAGAGGTAAACACCCTTGCAGAAGATGCGCTTGAGGCCTTAACCACGTATGTGAAAGGGGAGGTGGGCCTTATTTATATATCCAAAGACCATTTCCTGCGCTTTGCGGGAGGCTTTGCCATTTCAGGTAAAGAAAATATTCGCGAAGAACTCCAATTTGGAGAAACTCTTCTTGGACAGGCAGCAGAAAAAGGCAAGATCATGCTATTAAATGATGTGCCGGAGGAGTTCATCAAAATAACTTCAGCTTCGGGCGAAACAAAGCCCCGCCATTTATTGCTTATTCCTTTTATCCATGATGGTCAACTGGAAGGTATAGCCGAAATTGGGTCCATACAGGAGTGGAATCCCTCTACAATATCATTTATAGAGCAGGTAGCTCCTGCTATAGCCGTAGCATTGCAATCAGCCAAAAGTCGTGAAAGACTGCAGGAGCTATTTGAAGAAACCCAGGCCCAATCGGAGGAGTTGCAGGCGCAGCATGCTGAAATGGAAAACATCAATGCTGAACTGGAAGCACAAACTGAAAAGTTGCAGGCTTCAGAGGAAGAACTGAAAGTGCAGCAGGAGGAGTTGATGCAGGCTAACCAGGAGTTGGAAGAACGTTCAAGGTTATTGGAAGAAAGAAACCAGGTAATCGTTGAACGTAACCTTGAAATTCAAAAGAAAGCCGAGGAATTATCTTTAAGCACACGCTATAAATCGGAATTCCTGGCCAACATGTCGCATGAGCTAAGGACGCCTTTGAATTCTATATTGTTGCTTTCAAGACTTTTATCAGAGAATGGCGAAAAGAACCTGTCAGGCGACCAGGTAGAATATGCGCATGTTATTCAAAGCTCTGGCCAGGGCCTTTTATCACTCATAGACGAGATCCTTGATCTTTCTAAAATTGAAGCCGGGAAGATGGAACTTGAATATATGCCTGTTTCTATCAGGGAGGTGGTCCATGATATGCAGGTCTTGTTCGAACCTGTTGCCAAAGACAGGGGCGTGGAGTTAAAAATGGAGGTTGAAGAAAACACACCTTCACAGGTTGAAACTGATAAAATGCGGCTGGAGCAGGTGTTGAAAAACCTGTTATCCAATGCGCTGAAGTTTACTTCAAAAGGAAGTGTTACACTAAGTATACGTTCTCTGCCCGAAAATGCTTCTTTCCTGGCTTTTTCTGTGAAGGATACCGGTATTGGTATCCCGTTGGAAAAGCAACACCTCATTTTTGAAGCGTTTCAACAGGCAGACGGTTCCACCAGGAGGAAATATGGAGGAACAGGCCTTGGCCTTTCTATAAGCAGGGAACTGGCAAAGCTCCTCGGCGGTGAAATCAAACTTACAAGTGAACCTGGCAAAGGCAGTGAGTTTACAGTTTACATTCCCAAGTATAAATTGACAGCAAAAGAGCTACCGGCACAAGAACAACCATCGTTTGAACATGCTGGTAATTACGAAGAGGCCACCAGCAAACCTGTTAAGACAACGCCTGTTTACAAAACAGAGCATATACCAGAACCTGTTCCCGATGACAGAAGCCTGGTCCAGTCAAACGACAAGGTCATACTTATCATTGAAGATGATACAGCCTTTGCAAAAGCTCTCCTCGATTTTGCCCGTAGCAAAGGTTACAAGGGTCTGATAGCCGTAAGAGGTGATGAGGGAATTGAGTTGGCAAGACAATTCAGACCTGCAGGTGTATTGCTGGATATTCAGCTACCGGTGAAAGATGGCTGGGAAGTAATGGAGGAATTGAAATCTAATGCATTGACCCGGCACATACCAGTCCACATAATGTCTTCACTGGAAGCCAAAAAGGAAAGCCTGATGAAAGGAGCAGTTGACTTCATTAATAAACCGGTTGCCTTTGAACAAATGCAGGAAGTTTTCAGGAAGATAGAACAGGTAGTGGTGAAGGATAATAAAAAGGTGCTCATTGTGGAAGAAAACCCCAGGCATGCCAAAGCGCTGGCCTATTTCCTGGAAACCTTCAATGTCAATGCGCAAATATCTGAATCAATAGACCAGGGAGTAGAAGACCTGCAAAAAAAGGAAGTTGACTGCGTCATACTCGACATGGGCATACCAGACCAAAGAGCCTATGAAACACTTGAAACGCTAAAGAAGAATGCTGGCATGGACAATTTGCCTGTCATAATTTTTACCGGTAAAAATCTTTCAAAATCCGAAGAAGGTAAGATCAGGCAATATGCAGATTCTATTGTTGTGAAAACAGCGCATTCTTATCAACGTATCCTTGATGAAGTGTCCTTATTTCTGCACCTGGTAGAGGAGAATAACCTGAATGCAAACATGCCTGGAAAATACAGGAGGTTGGGTGCACTTAATGAAGTTCTTTCCAATAAGAAAGTATTGGTGGTAGATGATGATGTGAGAAATATATTTTCATTAACGAAAGCCCTTGAGTTGCAGCAAATGAAGGTGTTTTCGGCAGTGGATGGAAAGGAAGCCCTGCAAATGTTGAAGGAAAATCCTGACATGGATGTGGTGCTGATGGACATCATGATGCCAGAGATGGATGGATATACCGCTATACAGGAAATACGTAAGAATAACAAGTTCAGGAATTTGCCCATAATAGCAGTAACAGCCAAGGCAATGACAGGCGACCGGGAAAAATGTATAAAGGCTGGCGCCTCTGATTATATATCAAAACCTGTGGATGTTGACCAGTTATTATCCTTATTGCGGGTTTGGTTGTATGATAAAAGTATGTAAGTATGAGTGACACTAAAACGATCCTGATCATAGATGATGATAGCCGGAACATATTTGCTTTATCGGCTGTGCTTAAAGCAAAAGGATACCAGGTGGTATCTGCACTATCTGCAATCGAAGGTATTACGCGGTTAAAGAATAATAAGAATATCTCTGTTGTATTGCTGGATATCATGATGCCAGATATGGATGGCTACCAGGCTATTGCTGCCATCCGTTCATCAGAGCAGATTTCAAAAATTCCTATCATAGCGGTTACCGCCCAGGCAATGGTGGGAGATAGGGAGAAGTCTTTGGAGGCCGGGGCTGATGACTACATTTCCAAGCCCATTGATGTAGATGCATTGCTGGCACTTTTAGCCAAATATTAAACTGCACATGATGATTAAAGATGCAGAAGTTGACCTGTTGCTAACCGATCTTATGGATCTCTATGGGTATGACTTTACCGATTATTCCAAAGCTTCTTTGAAAAGAAGGATCAACCGGCTGCTGCTGCTGGATAAGTTTCCATCTTTTGCAGAACTTCGTTTCCGTGTCAAAACGGATGAAGACTACCTCAAACGATTTGTGGAGGAGATCACCGTTAATGTAACAGAGATGTTCAGGGACCCTTCCTTTTACCGTTATGTAAGGGAAAAGGTGTTGAAGGTGCTGGCAACTTATCCCCTGATCCGTATCTGGCATGCTGGCTGCTCCACAGGTGAGGAAGTTTATTCCATGGCCATCCTGCTGCAGGAAGCCAACCTCTTGCACAAATCACTGTTGTATGCCACTGATTTGAATCCCGATGTGTTGGAAAAAGCACGAAAAGGCATTTTCCCTCTTGTCAATATGAAACAATATTCCGAAAATTACATCCTATCAGGTGGCACACACGAGTTTTCAGATTATTATACTGCCAAATATGATCATGCTATTTTCAATAAGGAATTATCAGGTAAAATGATCTTTGCCACCCATAACCTTGTTTCTGATCGTTCCTTTAACGAATTTCAATTGATCCTATGCCGCAATGTGCTTATCTATTTTGACAAGGACTTGCAGGACCGCGTTTTAACGCTTTTTGATCAAAGTCTCGACGCATTGGGTTTCCTGGCTTTGGGATCAAAAGAAACTCTACGTTTTTCTACTATTTCTAACCATTACATTCAACAGGATAAGGAAAAGATATGGAGAAAGAAATCTTCATGAATAAATATGAATTGCTGATCATTGGTGGCTCGGCAGGAGGCCTTGAGGTTTTATTGGAAGTGTTACCTCAACTAAGAACTGACCTGGATTATGCAGTTGTACTGGTTATGCATAGAAGAGGAGGGGATTCACTGCTTACAGGATTACTTTCAGATAAAACAAAACTTGCCGTCAAAGAAGCTGAAGAAAAAGAAGCCATCAGGCCCGGCGTAATTTATATTGCCCCCGCTGATTACCATTTATTAATAGAGAATGATAAAACCTTCTCACTGGATTATTCGGAGAAGATCCATTACAGCCGCCCTGCTATTGATGCCAGTTTCGAAACAGCAGCAGAGGCCTATGGCCCTTTATTGGCAGGTGTATTACTCTCTGGCGCCAATGCCGATGGTGCAGAGGGACTGCTTCAAATCAAACAGGCAGGAGGCCTTACGATTGTGCAGGATCCTGATGAAGCTTCCGTGTCCTATATGCCGCAACAGGCTATAGAGAAAAACGCTGCTGATAAAATTTTAACCACCAGGCAGATCATCGGCCTGCTGAATGAATTGAACCATTCCATTAAGCCAGGAAATAGGTAATTTATTTCACACGAAGAAAATCCTAAAGCTCCTGCGGTGCGACATTTTCTTACCCATAAAACTCGGGAATATAATTTTCAACCTAATGGTTTCAAGAGAGATTTTTCGAATACTTGTTGGCGATAATTCTTTAATAAAATGTCGCCCTTACAGGGCTTTGTTTCTTTAATTATACAATGTTTTTGCTACCAAAATATCGCCTCTCTGAGGCTTGCAAATTCAGTGGCTAATGGCAGCCTACTCATGCATCTCAATGCGTAATCAGTATCGCAGAGGACGCCAGGATTTTTGCAGAGGATCGCAGAGAGATGAGAGCAATAGTATTTACAATTGCTATCATTCCTGTAACAATTAGCTAACCCTGTAGGAACTGTATTTTGGTAGATAAAAGTATCTTAGACATTTTCTTTACTATTAATGGCAGCCTGCCTATGATTACCCTGCGTAATTAGTAACGCAGAGCACGCGAAGAATTTCGCAGAGGTGCGCAAAGAGAAAAAGTCAAGAATCTTTATAATTGCCATCATTCAAAAACATTTGGCGAACCCTGTAGGGGTGATATTATGGTAGAGAAGGCATTATAAAGGGATCACAAAGCCCCATAGGGGCGACATTTGCTAAGCTGTAAATTTCCAGGGATAATCTCATTATATATAGAATTCAACCCTATGAATTGTGTTCACATGGTTAACTAAAATGTCGCCCCTACAGGGCTTCTTTCTTCAATATAAAATGTTTTTGCTACCAAAATATCGCCTCTCTGAGGCTTGCATGTTAAGTGGCCAATGGCAGCCTAACTTATACATCCTGTAATTAGTATCGCAGAATATGCGAAGAATTTCGCAGATGTTCGCATAGAGATGAGGGCAAGACTCTTTACAATTATAAGAACTGTGTCTAGCATTAATCTGACGAAATACAAAAACACTTCAAAATTTCAGCCTCGTCCAGTGCCTAATTGCGGAAATTCGATTACTGAAAGTTAATTAGGCTGAAGACCACCCTCCGCAATTCAGCACCTTCAATCTCTTCGCATAGCACGTGATCGAACTTTCTGTGTCTAATTATATGAGGTTAAGTAAACACTTTCAAGAAAAGACTGTAATCCAAATGTATCAAACTATATATTGTAAAGACCATTGTGCGCTGGCCTCCTTGTCCCGCCATGGCGGGAGAGCAATAGCGGCAAGGTGCCCTTTTCGCCTGCCCCGACGAGCGCAGCGGAACTCGGGGTTACTTTCTTTTGGGCAGCAAAAGAAAGTGACTCGCCGAAGGCACAAATCATAAAAAATAGAAACACGCTCAATTCTAACCAATTCCTTAAATAAATAAAAACGACTTCCATATTAAAGGGAACATATCTATTCTATGCGTAATGAGTTTCGAAAAGGCATTGAATTTCGCAGAGGTTCGCAGAGAGATAAGAGCAAGAATTTTTACAATTGCCATTATTCCTGGAATAATTCGAGAGCCCTGTAGGGGCGGTATTATGGTAGAAGAAGGCATCCTGGAAGCATCACAAAGCCCCATCGGGGCGACATTTTCTTAGCTGTAAATTCCCGGGTGTTTTCCTCATAACTATGAAAGAGAAACCTGTGAATTGTGTTCGCATGATTATAAAAAATGTCGCCCTTACAGGGCTTTGTTTCTTAAAAATACAATGTTGCTGCTACCAAAATATCGCCTCTCTGAGGCTTGCGAATTCAGCGAACAATGGCAACATACCTATGCATCTATGCGTAATTAGTATCGCAGAGGACGCCAGGATTTTTGCAGAGGATCGCAGAGAGATAAGAGCAAGAATTTTTACAATTGCTATCATTCCTGGAATAATTCGAGAGCCCTGTAGGGGCGGTATTATGGTAGAAGAAGGCATCCTGGAAGCATCACAAAGCCCCATCGGGGCGACATTTTCTTAGCTGTAAATTCCCTGGTATTTTCCTCATAGGTAGACAATAAACGGATAATCCCTTCGGAAGTGAAGACCCGGTGTAGATCTTAACTGTTTATTGATATAGATCTAACCCGGATTTCATACAGGGATTTACCTATTGTATAATAGCCGGAAATACATTTTATTTGTTCTTCCATATCCTATCTTATGCAATTAATGATGTTTTTAGGAAACGACATGATTGATTCAGTACCGGTTCAAATGAATCAATTGTCATTGCCCGGGTACCTGGGCAGGTTTAAACGGGTGCTGAAAGAAAAGCATGCAGACCTCATTCGCGAATCAGGAACACCTCCCGAATTTTTAGTGGTAGATCCGCAACCAGCTAAGAAATACACAAATTAGCATCAGGCAAAAGCAAACTCCAGTTGAGGAAATTGTATCCCTTTTGGTAAACTTGTTTTTTCCCTCAGCACTTCATGCTGAATGGCATACACTTTTGTTTCTTCATAACGGGAGGCCACAATGATCTTTACCCCGGCAGCATGTGTGCTAAACAGTTCATTGACCAGTTTTGGACAATTGTTGTTTTTAGAAATATGGGAAAGCACCAGGTGGCTCATGTACGCAGGTCGATAGGTTGTAAACAATTCCAGCGCCTGTTTATTCGATAAATGACCTTTTTCTCCCCTGATACGGTGTTTCAGGTAATAAGGATAACCTCCTGTGTCCAGCATGTGATCATCATAATTAGCCTCCAGGAATGCTGCATGGCATTGCCTGAAATGGTGGATCAGTTGAGGGCAAGTGGTACCAATATCAGTGAATACGCCCACATTCACTCCATTGGTGCTTACCATGAAGCTACAGGGGTCTGCTGCATCATGCCATTTGGGGAAGGCAGTTATGGTCAGGTTTCCAATGGAAGTAACACCCGAAGGACGGAAGTCTTTTATCAGTTCCTTCTCCAGGAACAGGCGGCCGTTTCTTAAGGTGTCGGGGGTAATGTAAACAGGGATCCTGTATTTTTTCGACAGGTTAGCCACGCCCTTTATGTGGTCCGTATGCTCATGTGATATGAATAATGCTTTAACCTTTTGCAGGCTTAGCTGCAGGCGGGACATGCGCATTTCAATTTCCTTGCAGGAGATACCTGCATCAACGAGAACAGCTTCGTGTTGATTGCCCACATAATAGCAGTTGCCATTACTTCCTGACGCCAGCGCTGAAATAAATAAAGACATGGATGAGCAAAGAAAACGATTACTATGTAATATTTAGTATTTAAGATTTAATATTTGGAGAGCTGTATTATTATTTAATAAGTAATATTTAAGATTTAATATTTTGAAGGAAATGTACATCGCGATGTTGGTGTCCTCCC
>NZ_FQUU01000002.1:0-9357 GCF_900129295.1 Flavisolibacter ginsengisoli DSM 18119 | reverse complement strand
CTTTGCGTCCTTTTGTATTTTCCTTAAGTGAGCCTGCGAACTTCCCCTTTGCGTTACTTTCTGTCTTAGTGCCTTTTGCGGCCTTTCTTCCTAATCTCCAGACTCCCGACTCCCGACTCCCGACTCAGTTCTCCCGACTCAATCCCCCCTACTCCGTTATAATACCTACATTCCCAGGTGTTTTCACGGTTGTTAACGGCCTGGGCCTTCCATAGCTTTGTACCAGGTTTTTTCATAGGATATTGGACTTTAAACAACTTCGGGGCAGAATTTTTATTCTAGCCCCTTTTTTTATGTTTCCCCAATAAAAACGCCAGGCAGGCTTTTTCTCCCTGATATAATTTCCTTATTTTATTACCTAATTGGCAACCACTATCTTGCTGCACTGAATGCGCTTTCTAAAAACAATACTAGTCTTACTGCTCTTTATAGCCACTCCCTGGCAATTATTTGCCCAGGATATCACTGGCCTGTGGACAGGCTACCTGGAAAGCTCAGGTTCAAAAATACCCTATGAAGTGGTGATCAGCTCCAATGGCGACAAATGGAATGGATATGCCCTAACTGCCTTTACGTTTAATGAAGTAGAAAATATTGGTATTAAGACCATTGAACTGAAAGAAAAAAAAGGCGCTTTATCATTGGAAGACCATGATCTTGTTTTTGATAATTACAAAACACCTCCAAGGCGCATAAAAATGATCGCCAGCCTTATAGCAAAGGGAAGAGATAGCAGTATGGTGCTGGAGGGTAGTTTCTTTACCCGCTCACTTGACTTCCGCTCGCAAGACAAGGCTGCCTTCACAGGAGTAATTCATTTAAAAAGAAGAAAGAATGATGAAGTGACCAGGCTGACCTCAAAGCTGGAAGAAATGAATTTATTATCCTCGCTCTCATTTGCAGGTTCCCTGCCTCCAAAGGGTTCTGTAGCGGCTACAAAGCCAGCTACTACAAACCCCGTAGCTAATTCAGACAATAAGGAATCTGTTGCTGCTTCTCCGAAGCCAATTGAAGTAAAGCCTGGTGTGAATGAAAAGCAAAGCATAGCGGTTACGGCACCACCTTCTATAGCCCCGGCTAATGAACCTGTAACTGCAGCAGAAGAATCGTTGCCCGAACAAAAAGAGCTTTCAAAATCTGTGAGCTCACGACCAGCCACACCTGCTAAAGAAAAATGGAACCCGGTTAAGAATAATGCTGCTGAAAAGAAATTAGTGAAGGCAGCACCTCCCATTCCTGTTGATGACAAAACTGTAGCGCAGGTGGAAAAGCCGGTACCTGCTCAAAAACAACCGGTAAAAAAAGCTGATGCCCCTCCGGCAGCTGTAGTCGATACAAAAGATGTGGCAATAAAGGAAAAGCCATCTCAAAAGGAGCAGGTAAAAGAAATACCCGCTACCATCAAAAATCCTGGTATAGTACACGTTCCACCTGCTGCCGCAATGGCTAACAGGAAAACAGAGGTCATACAAAGCATCTATTTCACTTCAGATAGCCTGGTATTAAGCATTTATGATAATGGAACCATTGATGGCGACACCGTAAGTGTTGTTCTTAACGGCAAAGTAATACTGGCGAGAAAGGGTCTTACAGCAAATGCCATTCGCACTACAATTGCTGTTACTCCCGATATGGGTGATTCCCTGCAACTGGTGATGTATGCCGAGAACCTCGGTTCTATTCCTCCCAATACTGGGTTGCTCATTGTGCAGGATGGCGAACAACGATATGATATCCGCTTTGCAGGGGATATGAAAAAAAGTTCAGCAGTGGTGCTACGGCGAAAGCACTAATAGATCACCGGCTCTTCTGAGTACTACTATTTTTCCTCATTGCCACTAATTATGGCTGCAACATAATTACTTCATTGATAAAAACTATTGCGTTCATTCATAAGTTGTTATGAAAATCACTTAACATTACACACAATTTTTACAACCGTATGTCCTTACATCTTATTGATTACGCGATCATTGTTCTGTACTTTCTATTTGTTGTTGGTATTGGTGTCCTGCTCAAGCGAAGAATGAAGACAAGTAATGACTTCCTTATGAGCAACAGGAGCATTCCACTTTGGATCACCTCACTGGCCTTTATTTCTGCCAACCTTGGTGCACAGGAAGTGCTGGGTATGGCTGCCAGTGGTGCCAAATATGGATTGTACACCGCTCATTTCTACTGGTTGGGTGCTGCTTTTGCCATGGTTTTCCTGGGTATTTATATGATGCCATTCTATTATGGCAGCAAGGCCCGAAGCGTACCTGAATACCTGAAGCTTCGCTTTGATGAAAAAACAAGAACCTTTAATGCCCTAACGTTTGCGGTAATGACCGTATTTTCCTCGGGCATCTCCTTATATGCATTGGCCATGCTGATGCAAGCATTCCTGGGTTGGGATTTTGACGTATGCATTTGGGTGGCCGCGGGTATTGTGTTGATCTATACCTATCTCGGCGGATTGACCAGTGCCGTTTATAATGAAGTGCTCCAGTTCTTTTTGATTGTGCTGGGTATTGCACCACTCGTTTACATCGGGCTGCAAAAAGCAGGTGGATTGCAGGGCCTTATTCATAATGTGGACAATGCCAAGCTACATCTCTGGAAAGGCATGGGCAGTGCTGCTACCAATCCAATGGGTGTGGATGCATTTAGCCTGGTATTCGGACTTGGCTTTGTATTGGCCTTTGGCTACTGGTGTACAGATTTCCTTGTTGTTCAACGGGCCATGATCTCACGTAATTTAAATTCTGCCCGCCGCACGCCCATTATTGCTGCTATGCCAAAGATCATCATGCCTGCTGTGGTTATTCTGCCCGGTATCATCATCCTGGCATTGCAAAACCAGTTCCAGGGATTTGAATTACCTCATAATGCCAATGGGGATGTGGATTATAACATGACATTGCCGCTATTGCTTTCGAAGCTGTACCCCAGTGGAATTCTTGGTGTGGGCATTACAGCCCTTATTGCCTCCTTTATGTCGGGCATGGCAGGTAATGTTACAGCTTTCAATACCGTGTGGACCTATGATATCTACCAGTCGCACATCAAAAAGGATGCTTCTGAAAAACATTACCTGAATGTGGGCAAGGCCAGTACCGTTGCCGGTATCCTCATCTCTATTGCAACAGCCTATGTAGCCCGCGGATTCAACAGTATCATGGACCTGTTGCAACTGGTGTTTTCATTTGTAAATGCACCATTATTTGCTACCTTCTTTTTAGGCATGTTCTGGAAGCGGACCACTTCAAACGGTGCCTTCTGGGGATTGCTTTGCGGTACGGCTTCGGCTGCGCTTACACATGGTTTGACAGTAGCTGAGGGCAAAGGAGGCTGGTTAGGCAATGTGCATGAATTTTACTCTGGCACCAGCCAGGCCTTTACCATTGCAGGGATAGCGTTCATTGTTTGCCTTATCATGACGGCTGTTATCAGTTTATTCTCCAGTCCAAAACCGGAAAGTGAATTGGTGGGTCTTGTTTACAGTCTTACCCCACGGCAAAGAGATTCGGCCAAAGTTTGGTATAAAAACCCTTTGTGGCTTGGTGTCATTGTGGTGATCATTACTGTTGTCTTTAATATAATCTTCTATTAAAAATTTGCTATGAATAAATTATTTGACCTGCGGTTTGTTATTGGTTCTTTCTTTTCTATTGTGGGTATAATGTTACTGATATATACACTGATTACTTCAGAAACAGGCCAGGCTGTCAATGGCTGGTGCGGTGGTGTTTTTCTTGCTTTTGGGTTGCTGATGATCTATTTATCGCTGCAAAAGGATGCACAGGATGAGTTGTTGGAAGAGTAGGGCGAACCTGCTGGTTTACAATGAGTTATTTTAAAAACTAATATTATCATGTATTGTAATAAAATATGAGTATATTTAAACTGCAGTTTTCTCATATAAGCAGTTTAGTTTTCAGAACCCCTGTTTACACAGGGGTTCTGACATGAATAGAGTTTATAGTTTGTAGTTTGAAGTTTCTAGTTGTTTAAGTGTAAGAGACTTTAAAGAATACAGTCTATCCTCTAATAAGTAAGATTTACAGCATATGCGGATTGACAAACAACCAGGGTGCATATTTTGTAATCATACCTTAATTCGCAAAGTATAAATGAAGAATTTAGATCTTCGATAAAAGTAATGACTGAAACCACTCGACTCGCTCCCTTGTCATGCTGAGGCACGAAGTATCTTTGGTAACCTCATAAGCGACCATTGTACTATTGGAGCCTTTTCGACCTAAATCAATAAAGTAAGCGGATTCTATTTTAAGATGGCTCAATAGTCTTACAGATATGATACGCTGTTCTAATGCAGTCCAAAGATTCTGCCAAAGGCGGAATGACAAGGTCGGGTGTTTATCTATTGCAGTTAGGTAGTTACTTAAGGCCTGTATGATTTATCAAGATCAAGTAAAAGCTTACATTCAATAATGCTCTCTAGCTCAAAACAATTATCACCTAAAGAAATAACCGCAGCTTATAGTTCACATCAGATCTAACGAACCAGAAACAAAAAACCAAAAACCAGAAACGCTTAAACAGCATGCTTAAGCAAAAACAATGGGATCCTGTAATCTTCCGGAAACTCCCCTTCAAACCTTATGGTCCACTCTATATCATCCATATACAATTTAAAGTATTCTATGTCCTCTTCATTTAAAGGTGCAAAAACCTGGATATCCAGCTTGTTCTTCATCTTCTTTTCCTTTTCTGGCTTTGGCTCCTGAAGCCTTGCTTTTAATTCCTCTTCAAAGGAGGACAGGAGTAATTCAAACTGCTCCCGGGTAAGGGAAATACGCTTTTGCTCCGTAAGAAAAGTGAATAAGGCTGAAAACACTTCCCCTTTCTCACTTCCCTGCTTTAAAAAAGCAATGGCAATTCTTCTTACTTGAGTAAACAGCCTTGGGTATCTTCTTTTTACTGGTACAAACCGGTAGATGATGGAAGACATGATATTACCCTGTTTAAACCTTTCAGCACTCCTGCGGCTGCCTTCAAAGGCAGGATCCTTCCAGAAGCGCTTAGAATCAACACCAGGAAGCATTCTTACAAGGAAACCACAATCCACATCCTTATAAAAGTTGATGTCTCCACACACCGTACCGGTTGCCTTTACGTATCCTGTTTGCTTAGCCATATGATATTAGATTTTATTGATTGTAAAGATTGCTAAAATACTTAGTAACGCCAAGGTGCCATGGCCGATTTGGCCGCTTTTGGCCGATTTGACCGATAATGACCGCTTTTGGCCGGCTTTTGAGTTGACAAGTTGGTAAGTTAACAAGTTGACAAGGATTACCCCATCTCCACAATAATCCTATTCAATGCTAGTAATCCTGGTTCTCCTTCCATATTCGATATTCCCCTAGTCCGCCGAAGCTTTAGCGAAGGAGGATCATTCGATATTCCTTGTTCATCTGTTCGATATTCCCCTCCTTCTCCCAGGGAAAGCCCAACCAAATCCCTATCTACGGTATAGATACTGCGTGATCACCACGCAGTATCTATACCGTTAGTATACTGTTGATAGGTAGTTGATGGTTTAGTAATAGCCACAAGCATTGAATAAGACTGATGCTATCAAAACTTATATATTATCGTAGAACTACGAATTTCATGCACTCCTCATACACCAGCTATAGCGTTGGTATGCCTTTGCTATGCCTGGCCTATACAACTTATATAGCTTTAAAATCAATGAGCTCAAAAATAATTTCTTTGAAAGAACCCGCAGGCTGGGGACAACCCTTAGTAAAATTTCGTATATCCCTGTTGGTAGATTTCCGTAATGGTAAATAGTTACCCTTATGCCCGTAAAAAAATAGTTGCGATAATTATGAACTCTATGCTGGCTGTTGTATTTTACCCGCAGAAGCCAATCCCATGAAAAGCGTTATTACGCATTTTTTGTTTTTTAACCTGTTCCTTATCGTTAGTTCGCCTGTTTTTGCAAGGGAACTGAAAGTGTGTACTTCAGGCTGTGCCTTTTCCAGCATCCAGGAGGCAGTGAATGCTGCTTTTAAAGGAGATACCATTCTTGTCAATATCGAGGGAACATTTACTGAAAATAATATTACTATTTCCAAAGACCTGGTCGTTCGTGGATTGGGGCAGGCTGTTACCATTTTGCAGGCACATCCTGAAAGGGGACAATCGCAGCACAGGCTTTTCTATATTACAGGTGGTGCCAGGGTTATCATAGAATACCTTACCATTCAGCATGGTGTGGAAAAAGCTGACCCTACACCCTGGAAAGGGAACGGAGGCGGGATCTTAATTGATGGGTCGAATAGTTCGCTCACCCTGAATTATGTAACCTTGAAACATTGCGATACCCAACTAACCGGTTCTTCTGGAGGCGCTATAGCTTTATTAGGTTCTTCCACATCTCTTTCCATCAATAACTCATTGTTTGACAACAATATTGCCAACAACGGAAGCGGGGGAGGCATTTACCTGGCCAGCAACGGTGGAGATTGTTTTACCAGGAATACTGGCTTTGATAATAATGTGGCTGCCAATGGTAGCGGTGGAGCGGTTTATATGGAAGGCTCGGGGAGCAGCACCTTTATCTCCAGCAGCTTCACCGGCAACCAGTCATTAAACCAGCACAATGGAGGTGCCCTGTTCATTACAGGGTCTGTGCCTACCTTTAATAACTGCCTTTTTCTGCGGAACAGTGCTGAAAAAGACGGGGGTGCTTTGAAAATTGATGGCGCGGATATAGCCAATTGTACCTTTTATTTCAATACGGCCATTAATGGGGGGGCTATCAGCCAGGATGCAGGGCATGAAAACACGGAATTATTTCTTTCCAACTGCACCCTGCTGAACAATGCTGCCACTGGTTTTGGATCTTCAGGGGCAGGGTTGCATACCAGTTCGCCTGCCGCCCAGGTTTATATGATCAATACAGTCATTGATAAAAGCACTTCAGGTGCCGACCTGTATTTATTTGCGGCATCCAGCCTTACTACCAATGAGAAGAACCATGTGGGGAAGGCCAGCTTTACCAATGGATCGGCACATTTTGGCACTAATTAAACTATTCCTTCTAATTACAGCACTTTAAAAACAGTTTTAAGGTATGTAATTACCCTTATAACTCATTTAAGGAAAGACTCTTAGGCAAGATCTTATAAGTATTCTTTCATTTGTTCATTTTTACCCGTCTTTTTTTACAAGGGAATTAAAATTTGCAGTATATTGTAAGTAGTTGAGATTTATCTCCTTACTACGTATTTTTACTAAGGAAAAAAGCGGGTAAAACATTAGGAAAAAAGGAGATAATATCTTTTATTTGTTCCGAACATCCAATCCTAAAGTTTAAAAACCAGAACTAAATGCTTAATCCTGTATTGCCTCCCTGAAAAATGAATGAATAGGTTTTGCCTTAACTAGAGCGTATGAGAATGTATTAATGGATAGAAACCGATTTTACTGACTTAGCAACCAATCTTTTCTACTCCTCTATATTGAATTTAGTAAGGTTTCACCTAGTGCTACCGGTTTTTGCCGACCAAATAACTTTCCATAGGCAAAGCCTTTATTCTTGTTATAACCAAAACATTCGATCCTTAGACAAACTGTAATTTCCTTATTCCTGTGCCAGGCGTACCAGAATTGATAACTGCTATTGACCGCTTTATAAACCCGTCAAAGTTTATAAGACCAGTAATGCACGGGCACGAGAACACATACAGGCTAACCAATAACTGCCGAAGGGGAGGTGGAATGTCTTTGCCTAAAAGGTTGCTTTCTGATTTTGTCAGATTTATGTGCCAGGGGTTATTCATTTCTTCCTTTCAAAAGCGATTAATTCCATTTTTACTAATTTTTATTTTTCAGTGTTCATCAGGTTGGGGGCAGGTTGTCATTAATGAATTAGGCATTGCACCAACTGGTAATACAAATGGAAGTGGTGGCGAATTTATTGAATTGCTTAATAAATCTAACGCTCCTGCAGATATAGGATGTTATGTTTTACTATTTAGTGGAACCAGTGGGGCGGGAAATCCTACAGGGTGGACTGTAACAATTCCTTCGGGAACTACAATTGGAGCTGGAGAATTTTATTTGATTGGAGGTCTTGGCAGACAATCCCCGGTTGGACAAACGTGGACCAATTTACCTGTTGGAGGCACCCCTTGGGTGAATGCTTATGGCGCCAATGGAAGAGCTGTGGATCTTGATTTATCTACAACAAATAATACAGCTGTAAATTCTACGAATCCAGGAAATTTTAATGATGGAACTGGAGGACAACTTACTTTACTAAATTCATCGGGAATTGTAATTACATCCATTGCTTTTAAAAATGGAAATAACGCAGGTAGCTATCCTGCTTTTTCAAATGCATCTCCCGGTTGCAGTCCTTTATCTCCTATAAACAATCCTGGGCCACCTATAAACTATGTTAGTGGAAGCTTTTCTTCCAGTGGTTACAATGGTATTTCGTTATCCCCTTCTGGTCTTTATAAAACAAATGCAAGTTTAACTCCTGGATTGGCTAATATAGTTCTTGCAGATTGTTCTATAACATTAGCATCGGGCGCGGCCTCGCCAACATTATGTATTAATAATACGCTTACACCAATAGTATATAATATAGGTAGCGATGCTACTGGTGCAGATGTAACTGGGCTGCCAAATGGTGTTAATGGAACCTTTGCTAATAACGTGGTCACAATCGGCGGTACACCTACTGAAAGCGGTACTTTTTCGTATACTGTAACATTAACAGGTTCATCTTGTACAAATGTTTCTGTATCAGGCACCATTACGGTCAATCCGGTCAATACTATTACACTTTCTTCTGCTGCGGGTACAGATGCTCAGAGTGTTTGTATCAATACAGCGATCACCAATATTACTTACGCCACTACTGGAGCAACAGGAGCCAGTTTCAGTGGGCTGCCGGCAGGAGTGAGTGGAAGCTTCAATGCTGGTGTTGTTACCATTAGTGGTACTCCTACTGCTGCAACAGGTAGTCCGTTCAATTACTCTATTCTTTTGACGGGTGGTTGTGGCAGTGTAAATGCCACAGGAACGATCACTGTTACTGCAGCCAATACGGTTGGTGCTGCATCGTCTACACCGACACTTTGTATCAATACGGCACTTGCGCCAAACATCACCCATACGACCACAGGGGCTACAGGGATAGGTGCTGCCACAGGCCTGCCTGCCGGAGTAACTGCTGCATGGGCATCTAATACGATTACCATCAGTGGTACACCGACTGCTTCGGGAACATTTAATTATACCATTCCGCTGACGGGTGGTTGTGGCAGTGTAAATGCCACAGGAACGATCACTGTTACTGCAGCCAATACGGTTGGTGCTGCATCG
>NZ_FQUU01000019.1 GCF_900129295.1 Flavisolibacter ginsengisoli DSM 18119 | reverse complement strand
AAAGCTAGAGTCAATACTATTTGCAATCAATTCTTCAACCTAAATACTGACAGCTAAAAGAATACATTTCCACCTAAAGAACCAGAAACAAAAAACAATAAACCAGAAACGCTTAAACAGCATGCTTAAGCAAAAACAGCGGTATCCTGTAATCTTCCGGAAACTCCCCTTCAAACTTTATGGTCCACTCTATATCATCCATATACAGCTTAAAGTATTCTATCTCCTCTTCACTAAGTGGTGCAGAAACCTGGATATCCAGCTTGTTCTTCATCTTCTTTTCCTTTTCGGGCTTTTGTTCTTGTATCCTTCCTTTTAGTTCCTCTTCAAAGGAAGACAGGAGTAAATCAAACTGCTCCCGGGTAAGGGAAATACGCTTTTGCTCCATAAGAAAGGTAAACAAGGCTGAAAACACCTCCCCTTTTTCACTTCCCTGCTTTAAAAAAGCAATGGCAATT
The DNA here is from genome assembly GCF_900129295.1 of Flavisolibacter ginsengisoli DSM 18119. Classification (GTDB taxonomy): domain Bacteria; phylum Bacteroidota; class Bacteroidia; order Chitinophagales; family Chitinophagaceae; genus Flavisolibacter; species Flavisolibacter ginsengisoli. The sequence goes on along the minus strand of NZ_FQUU01000019.1, from coordinate 84,897 downwards.
CTTCTTACCTGGGTAAACAGCCTTGGGTATCTTCTTTTAACAGGAACAAAGCGGTAGATAATAGAAGACATGATATTACCCTGTTTAAACCTTTCAGCACTCCTGCGGCTGCCTTCAAAGGCAGGGTCCTTCCAGAAGCGCTTAGAATCCACCCCAGGAAGCATTCTTACCAAAAATCCCCAGTCCACATCTTTATAAAAGTTGATGTCTCCACATACTGTACCTATCGCCTTTACATGACTTATTTGCCTGGCCATATGATATTAGATTTTATAGTTGCAAGATTGCTAAAATAATTAGCAGTTCAAAACCACTATGTCCGTTTTGACCGATTTTGTCCGATTTGACCGGTTTTGTCCGCTTTTGTCCGGAAGGGTATTGAGTCGGGAGTCGGGAGTCTTGAGTCGGGAGAAAGAGAACAAAGCAACCAACAGATAGCCTTATGCCAGGCATCTTGCTATCAAAGCCCTATTTACGGTATACTTAGTGCGTGATCACCACGCAGTATCTATACCGGAGCTATACAGTTGATCTGGCGTTGATAGGAACCAGCACGGGAGTTGTACCATAGAAGGCATGCAGAACAATTGGCTAAGGCAAATTATTTCAGTAAAAAAGCACCTATTGAAAACCTGGTAAAATCAGGAAGGTGTTTCATTGAGAAACAAGAATTCTTTTCCTGGATGTTTATTTAAAAAGGAAAGGTCACAATGAAAGCTGCGCCCTGGCTCCTGCTTTCAGCGCTGATACTTCCACCATGCTTTTCGGCTATGTGCTTACAAAGAGCCAGCCCCAGGCCGGTACCTTCAAATTGGTTCTTGGAATGCAGCCTTGTGAAGGTGTCGAAGATGGTTTCGGAATAGCGCGGGTCAAAGCCAATACCGTTGTCTGCAACGGAGATCTCAATGAATGCATTGTCCGTTACCCCATGTATGATCCTGTGGGTAATGGTAATTACAGGGTGTACCCCCGGCCTGGAAAACTTCAGTGCATTATTGATCAAATTATAAAAGAGCTGGAAAATAAGAAACTGTATGCCCCTGAAGGATGGGAAACTATTATAATGAAGCCGGGCCTGTTTTTCCCGTATCAGCAGTTCAAGATCGGTTTCTATGTTAGAAAGAATATCAACCAGGGCTACATCCTCAGCAGCTTCATTGAAATTCTTTAACTGGGAATAGTTCAATACACCTTCCACCATTTGGGTAAGCCTGGAGGCGGCTTTCTGGATCTTTTTAAGATTATCTTCCGATGCGGGTGTCAATACATTTTCCTCATCATCGGTCAACATGTGGCTATAGAGACTGATCTTGCGAATAGGTTCCTTCATATCGTGGCTGGCCACATGGGCAAACTGCTCCAGGTGCTGGTTGGTCTGTTCCAGTTCCTTTCTTTTTTTATCCAGCTCCAGCTCATTCCTTTTTTGTTCACTGATATCCCTGAGAAAGGCAATGAATGTGGTTTGGCCATCCTGTATAGCCGAAGAGATGGTCAATGAAACATAAAATTCATCACCATTCTTATTCAGGGCGGTTACTTCTATGGTTCTGCCCATTACCTGGGCCCTGCCCGTGGACAGGTATCTTTTCATACCCTGGTTATGTGCTTCCCTGTATTGGGGAGGTATGATGGTTTCTGCAAGGGATCTTCCCTTTACTTCTTCCAGTGACCAGCCAAAAACCTGTTCTGCTTTTGGGTTCCAGAATGTAATATGCCCATCACCATTCATGGCAATGATGGCATCGGGGGCAAAGTGCAGCAGTTGCTGCTGGTTGAATTCCCTTTCCTGCAATTCCTTGTTAAAGGTCTCCAGGCGTGCTTCATTTTCAATTTTTGCGGTGATGTCCCGGAATATGGCCCTGGTATATAATGGCTGGCCATCCCCGGACTTTAAGGAGAGAAAGCCTTCGATGGTAACCAGTTTACCTGATTTGGCAACCAGTGACAGCTTTACTTCTTTGGGAGGAATAAGGCCCTGCAAAACATCAGCCCTGTAATTTTTAAAGCTCTCCCTGTCTGTAACATCAATGAAAGAGTAAATGGATTTGTTGGCGATCTCGGGCAGTGAATATTCCAATACCTCTTCCCAGGCTTTATTCACATATATCAATGTTCCTCCAGGATCCGCAATGTGGATCAGGTCATGGGCATTGTCAAACAGGTCTTTATACCATTGTTCGCCCTTGAACTCTTCGGAGAATATTGAATTCAAATGATTTGGTTGGTTAAGTTAAAGGCAAGATAATGAAAATGAACCTTTTAAGCTATTGGGTGTTAAAGTAGGACAATTTCTTCATAATGAACTAATCCTATAATTCCTGAAATAATGTGGCCGGTTACCAGGTGTATACAGATGATACTGTTTAATCATCATCTTATTTTGCATAATTGATATTTAAACAATAAAAAGGCTTTGAAATTATACCTTATCATTGAATGTTGAATGCTACAAAAACTGCTGATGGTTTGGCTATATTTAAATCCTTAAAAAATTGATACGCTTTCATATGAATGGTGTCATAGATTTCTTTAAAAATTTATTCTCTACCAGCGAATGGCCTGCCAGGTGGCATTGTGGCAACTGGACTGATTTCCATGGGTGGCTCTATATTATCAGCGACCTGATGATCTGGCTGGCTTATTTTTTAATCCCGGTTATCATCATCCGCTATTTTTTAAAGAAGAAAACAAGTATACGCTTCCAGGCGGCCTACCTATGGTTCGCGGCTTTTATCCTGCTTTGTGGTGCCACGCATTTCCTCGATGCCATGATGTTCTGGATCCCTATGTACCGGGTCAATGCCCTAGTGCGTTTTTTCACAGGCATCACCAGCCTACTGACTGTATATTATTTGATCAAGGTATTGCCACAGGCATTCTCACAAAAAACGGTTATTGAACTGGAAAACGAGATAACACTGCGTAAGGAAGCAGAAAAGCAACTGGCAGAGGCCAACAGAAACCTTGAAGCCTTTGCTTCCATCGCTTCGCACGACCTGCAGGAGCCATTGAGAAAGATCTCTGCTTTCACTTCCCTGCTCAATGACCGGAATAATGACAAGTTTGATGAACCCAGCAAGCGTTATGGCGAAAAGATCATAGCAACTTCGGCCCGCATGCAGCTATTGATCAGGGATATTTTGACCATGTCTTCTTTAAAAACTGAAATAGAACTGGTGCCCACTGATCTGAACAAACCCATACAAAAAGCCCTGGAGGACCTGGAACTGACCATTAAAGAAAAGAATGCCATCATCCATATTGGCCCCATGCCTGTTGTGATGGGCAATGAGCACTACCTGTCGCAGGTGTTTTACAACCTCATAGGCAATGGCATTAAATTCAATCAACAGCAGGCCGAGATACACATTAATGCAGATGTTGTTGACGGCTATACCTGGGTTCATGTGGCAGACAATGGTATTGGCATGAAGGAAGAGAACTACGAAAAGATCTTTGAATCCTTCCAGCGTCTGCATGGCAAGGGGGAATACCCGGGCACCGGCCTTGGCTTATCGATTACCAAAAAGATCGTTGAACTGCACGGTGGCATTATTAAAGTGGCCAGCATTGAAGGTGAGGGAACGATGTTCTCGATGAGGTTTAAGAACTAAGATTAACAGGATTTGAGAGGATTTTTGAGGAGGGAGAATTGCCACAAAGGCACTAAGGTACAAAGGAGCACTAAGTAAGTTGGAAGTCGGGAGTGAGGAACCACGGCGACACAGTGGCACGGAGGTGCACGGAGAAACAAGAAGAGTTTGTAGTTTGTGGTTTGTAGTTTGTAGTTCTTTAGGTGGTAAAGACATTTGATTTGGCTGGCATTTACCAATGCTTTAGAAAGTGAGTGTGCGCATTCTTAAAAAGCTTTTACTCTGTACGAAATCTCCTTAGTACTTTCCGAAATGCGGAGTACCTGCTTTCCCCCTTTTCAAAGAGATACAATTATACTTGTTGAGACAAGATGGGTAAAAAATTAAAAACGTAATGCTTTTGGTAAAAAATGAATTGACCACAGTACAAGAAATGCGACAACAAAAGTTAGAACCATAATCCCTAAATGTTTCAGTACATATCTTATCGTTACTTTTCTTTCGAAAACTGTAACTCTGAGTTTTACAACACTATTCCATGTAATTATTATAGTTCCAAAAAATACTATGAGCATTAAAGCAGTACCCATTTCTTATTATCAGTTTTATTTTCATTTGGCTTTTCTCTACTGACATATTAATCAGTTCCTCAAAACTTAAATCAGTATTACTTTAGGCTCAAAATGGTCATCATGCTTTAGGTGTGGCCTTTTTTCTTAGCTTCTTTTGCCATGTATAAAGATAAAAAAGAAGCCCGAAGCCTTCTGTTATTTTGCAATAAGTTCACGGTACTTTAAAAGGCTTTCACGGTGCGCATGTTGGCGTCCCCGCCACCGTGATTGAATCTTCCACAACAGATTTTCTAATACCAAGCAAGCATTACCGCTTCAAACCTCGTGTGAATATTCTTTTGTCTTATATCATAAGGCTTATGTAGCAATGAAAAGCAATTAGTACAGTGACTTAGGGAGCCCTGTAAGGGCGGTATTTTGGTAGAAAAAGGCACCTTGAGAAGATCACAAAGCCCCAGCGGGGCGATATTTCCCTGGCTGTAAATCCCGGCAGGTATTTTCATAATAATGTTTTGAATAGTGATTAAAAAATACTTATACACCAAATCAAAATATCGCCCTTACAGGGCTTTGCTTCTTCAAAATATAATGTCCCCGCTACCAAAATATCGCCACCCTGAGGCTTGGTTCGGGAATCTCATCTACCCTACTATCCAAAAATGTACCTGCTCTGTTAAATTGTTAATGACAAAACAATGGAATTGGTTTCTATTACTATGACTATTTGACCTTGCTTGAAAAAATATGGACCTCAATTGCCTTTCCTTGTCAACATATCAACCTGTTAACTTTTCAACCTATTTCAACCTATCAACTTTTCAAAACCCTACTCCATTTCCTTAACCAGCGATTGCAAATAATTCAAATGCCTGCCGAACTTCCGTTGTATTATAAGAGGGCTTATAAAATATTGTAAAAGAAGGAAGCCCAGGTAAACAGCAAAGCGTGCAAAGAGGGGAAGAGAGTGCCATTTTTCAAGCATCCGGTAGTGCTGGATATAGGGCAATACTTCCAACAGCACGATAAAGAAGATAAAGACAATGCGTAACCCGATGATCTTCCAGCGCAACCTTGTTTGTAAAACTGATACCTGCTGCTGCAAGTTGGCCTTTACCATCCCGTTCATATCCTGCATTTTATCTGCAATGCGGTAATTGTAGTAAGCAACAATTATAACACCGATAGCAACGGCTACGTAACTCCAGTACAACACACTGGTAAGGGGTTTACTGATGTCACTGGCATTGGTGAGCAGGAGAATGAATGGCATGAGGGCCATTATGATCATTTGTTTTCTAAACCCTCTTTTCAGGGCCGCTACAGGGCCATAACTTTTGTGTTGGATCATTTCCATGATGTTTTTATTTACAGGTGTTGGTATTGGTGTTTCCTTCCATGATTGCTTGAGGTCATCGAGTTCCATGTTCAATTGTTTTTGTCATTTGACGTAATTTGTCTTTGATACGACTCATTTTCACACGCAGGCTTCCCTGCGACATGCCCAGTATTTCTTCCATCTCTTCATAAGACCGGTCCTCCATATAGAGCATTACGAGGGCCTTTTCCACCTGGTTCAATTGTGCAATGGCTGTATATAAATGTTGCATGCGCTCTTCGTCTGCCTGGGCAGTGTTATCATCACCTATATTCACAGGGAGGCTTGCTGGCTCATAGGAATCAATAAAATCTTTTTTCTTCCGCAGGCCGGTGATAGCCGTGTTGATGGCCACCCTGTATAGCCAGGTGCTGAACAGGGAGTTGCCTTTGAAATTAGCATAGGCCTTCCATAGCTGGATCACGATCTCCTGGAACAGGTCCTGCCTGTCAGCACTTGTATACGCATAAATGCGACATACTTTATAGATCAGCAATTCATTTTCACGAATATGCTTTTCGAACTGCTTTTCTATTTCCTGTCGTGACAATGCGGTTAGTTTATATGAATAGTCGTCGATTGAGACGAAATGTTACAGAAGGGATGGAAAAAGTTGAAAAGTTAACAGGTTGACAGGTTGAAAAGGAGAGAGCAGGTCAAAAGTTGAAAGTTGACTGGCCGATAGGTAGGAAGAATTTTTTATTGTCCGGTCCTGGTTTCCTTCCTATTGGATGAAATAACCAATCAACTTTCATAGCTATTAGTTCAAATTCTTATTACAGCTCAATGGCCGCCTATACTTTTAGCACAGATCCTTCCTGCCCCAGGATGATCCCGTCATTCGTCACAATAGGCAGGGTCAGATGATAGTTAATTGCAGGCATACTTATTAATCGGGGAAAAGATTCCTTTCTATTAATGCTATTGTACTTGATATGCCCGCAAAATATTAACGGCTTTCTCTTGATAATTATAAATCTTATGAACTGGCTATTATTTCAACTCCATATTTATTATACTTTAAGAAAGGCCGCAATTAATAAAGCCTTTTGCACCTAAGAAACTACAAACTACAAACCACAAACTTCAAACTTCCCTGTGCATCTTTATGCCGCTCTGTCACCGTGGTTCTCTTACTACCGACTCCAGACTTCCGACTCAACTAAGCATTGGCGTTACCTTTTCCAACAAAGCCTTTGTCTTGCGGATGCCTTCATCCTCACTGAGCTTTTCTCCTTCGTATTCTATACCAATATATCCCTTGAAGCCTGAGTCTTTAATGATCTGGAGCATGCGCACATAATCTGTCTCCACGCAATTGCCATTGGCATCGAAATCTATGGTTTTGGCGCTAGCACCCTTGGCATACGGCATCATTTGCTTCACGCCTTTGTAACGATCATATTCCTCGATACATTTTCCACTCCATGTACCTCCCCCTTCTCTTTTTACGCAGAAATTATTGAAGTCCGGCAGCACACCCACATTACTCCTGTTCACGCCTTTCATCAGCCTTACCATCCAGTTGCCATCCGATGTGTAATGGCCATGGTTCTCCACGATGACATTAATATTTTCCTTGCCCGCGTATTCACCCAATTGCGACAGGCTTTCTATGGCTGCTTTCTGCACATCCTCCGCACTGCCATCACCAAAAGCATTGACCCTGATGGTGCGACAGCCCAGGAATTTTGCAGCATCCACCCATTTGTAATGGTTCTCTACTGCCTGTTTTCTTTTGGCTGCGTCGGGGTCACCCAGCGATCCTTCACCGTCACACATGATGAGGTGGTTGGTCACACCATTATCCTTGCAACGCGTTAACAGTTCACCGAGGTATTTCGTGTCATTGGCCTTATCCTTAAAGAACTGGTTGACATATTCTACCACGCTGATGCCGTATTGTTTTTTAGCTATGCCAGGAAAATCCAGGTTAGTGATCTTATTGGCAAACAAAGCTTTGTGCAGGCTCCATTCGGCCAGCGACATTTCGTAAAAGAACGGAGAAGCACCATTGGTGGCACCGGCAGCTTTAGAGCTGGAGCAAGCTGACACCAAAAAACCGAGAGCTGTGGCTCCGCCTACCTGGGTAAGAAATTCTCTGCGTGAAGACATAGACTATAAGATTTAAGATGTAATATTTACTATTTAAAATTTATTAGAACTATGATTATGATGCTTTCCTTTCCGGAGGCATTGAATAGGGAATTTAAGAATTAAGTTTTGATAGTTGAGGATTAGGGTTGATTTTTATTAGTTGATCAAGGGAACCGCAGCATATTGAACAAAGAAGGAACCGCAGAATTTCGAACAAGGAATTTCGAATGATGAAGGTTTAGGCTGGAGAAGCAATAGTTATAGCAGACTTTTCCTAGGATGAAGGGAAATAATGTTCAACAAACAATTTTCAATGTTCAATGTTCAAGGGAGGGCACACCGCTCATGTTGGCGTCCCCGCCAACGTGATAAACGTGGAGGCACTAAGAACTATTCTCACAATTGAACATAGTACTAGTTGGCGGGGACGTCAACAAGGGCGGCAGGAACCGCAGCATATCGAATAAGGAATGTCGAAGGTTTAGACTGGAGAAGCAATAGTTATAGCAGTCTTTTCTTAGGATGAAGGGAAATAATATTCAATAACCAATTTTCAATGTTCAATGTTCAAGGGAGGGCACACCGCTCATGTTGGCGTCCCCGCCAACATGATAAACTTGGAGGTACTAAGAATTTATTTTCACAATGGAATATATAGTACTCGTTAGCAAGAACGCCAATAAGGGCTTAGTGCTCAATAATTTTATTATTTTGTCGGCCAATTTGAACCAATGAAACAAACTGCATTTCGTATCCTGACGTTCTTCTCTGTGATATTGTTATCAATAGCACTTCATGCGCAGACAGGGCCATGGGCTAAATATGATGCTACGTTTAAAGGTGACGCCCTGGTACGTGAGGCAGATGCCGGCAACCTGGAAGAAGTGAAAAGCATTGTGGCAGGTGGTGGCAATGTGAACTACCAGTTGCCCTATACTTTTCTCACACCATTGATGGCAGCAGCTTCGGCCAACAAGCCGTCCGTAGTGGAATACCTGCTGCAACAGGGAGCCAAACCTGAATTGAAAGATAATAATGGTAAAACAGCGCTTGACCGTGCCCGGTCCTTTAATGCTGCTGATGTAGTAAAGCTGTTGTCAGCTAATTCCACAAAGAACACGAATACGCCTGCTCCACCTATAACTACAAAGCCAACGCCTGTTAATAATACACCGGCTGCCAAACCGGTGACTATACAAAAGCCCGTGGCTAATTCAAGTGCATGGCCTGTGGTTGGAACCTATAAAGTGGGTGATTCTATTTTGTTTTATGCTGGTGGCTGGAAGAGAGGTACTATAAAAGAAACTGGCACAGCCTACAATGCTGGTGCAAAGAATGCTGCCACGGGTGAGAATAAGTATTTGATCGTCCCCGATGCTTATAACTGGCCTGAATGGATGGATTGGAGCCAGGTAGTAGGTTTGACACGTGAAGGCTGGTGGACCAATTGGTTCATTGGCACCTGGAACCTTGGTGAAGTGATGGCCGTGAACACACGTACTGAAGGTAATTACGAGCACAATGAATATTCCTATCATACTGCTACAGATGTATTGCAGGTGCTTGCTAATGGTAGCTACATTTGGAAAACCATGGATGGCAAAACATTCAGGGGCAAATGGTCTGCTGATCCTGTAGGTCCGGGCATAGTCATCGAAAAAGGATATAAGGGATTGAACTGGACGCTGCGCAATCAATCAAGTGCCATCACCATGCATATCCGTAAGCTGGAAAGCGGGAGATTGTTTCCCCCTGCAGGCACGTATGTGATGGGTATTGCAGCTAAGAGGAAGATGAAGTAGAGAACTAAGATTGATAAGATTGAAGAGGATTATTGAGGAGGAAGGGAGGTTGACAGGTTAACAAGTTTACTTGTTGACAAGGGAGAAGAAGAATATTGTGAATATCGAAAGATGAAGGGGAAGGGAGGGTTGAAAAGTTGAAATGTTGAAGGTTGATAAGGAGAGAAAGGAATATTGAATTATGAAGAAAGAAAAAAGAACCACAGAGGCACAATGACACGAGGAACACGGAGAACAAGTGAATATCGAACAATAGAACAAGGAATATTGAATGATAAAGGGGAAGGGAGGGCCACGAAGACGCCAAGGACGGAAAGGAACACAAAGAAGAGAAGTTTTGGAGGAGAAGGTATAAAACTGATAGTCATGGAGAGGAACAAAGTAATCTTCCGATCACATCTCATGAATGCGCATAAAAGAAATAATACTCCACCCGGGGTCCCCGCTACACACAAATCCACGCCTGGGTAGACCCCGGGTGTGAACAATATTTTATTAAGCAATTAGGGGCATTAAACTTAAAGAGACCTCTATTATAATATTGCAGGATCTTAAAAGAAATGACTCTTCGCCCGGGGTCTACCCTTTCAGGGCTTTGTGAAGAGCCAGGGGGACCCCGGGTGTTTCTTACACCTCTTTTACATCATTTACCGAGACAATATTCTTATACGCATTTATTTTAGTACCATAATAATGACCAGCGCTACTATGAGGATATAATGTAAAGTCCTGGGCAAGATTCCATCTACCTCTTACAGGATTATAATGTATATAATTTAGCTTCTGCCATACAATTTCAATACTTGGACAGAGCTTTGCATCAAAACTTTCCTGGAACACTTTATACCGCTGCCCTTTTTTTCTTTCATTAGGCTTTACAGCATCATATAATTGTTGTAACAGGTCTTCTTGTTTTTGCAGTTCAAGGTTTTTGATAATATCATAAGCTAATAATCGCTTGGCATTACCCACGGTTCTATTTACAGTTTTTAAACTGGTCGGCAAATGAGCCAACAAATGAAGATGATTTGGCATGATGACATAGCCTATAATTGAACTATTATTTTCATTCAAATGATCAAACCATTTATAGATACTTTGATAAGTGTTGGCTATTTCAAAGAGTGAAATCCAACTGAAGCAAGTGAATGAAATAAAATAAATACCGTTGTCGCATTGTTGTTGCAGCCTTACTGCCATGCTATTAAGATAGAAAAGAACCATTAAACTTCTTTTTGGGATATGGGAATAAATTCACCCGGGGTCCCCCGCAACACACAAATCCACGCCTGGGTAGACCCCGGGTGGAGACATCTTCCTAAATAAGCAATAAAAAAATCCGGGAGTATATCCCGGATTTTTTTATGCAGTCAGGTTGCTGTTTATTTCTGCATAGCCAGCGTAGCGCCGCCACCACTGATGGTTAGCACTCCGTTTTGGATGACTGCAGGTGCGGTTAATGTTTTTTCCTGTCCCTGGTCATCTTTAAAGGTCACTGTTATCGTTTTAGTTGCATTGTTGGCCGACCAGGTAGCAGTGTTACCATAAGTTTTTTCCTGGTCCACTTTTCTTACCGTGGCACAGGTGGTGCCGGGATTGTCATAATATATTTCATGGTATTTCTCGGTAACGTTACTGGTTCCACCGCTTGCAAAGCTGATGCTGGCACTCAATAGCTGCTCTTTGTTGATGTACTCCGTAGTGCCGCAAGTCCAGCGCCAGATCTCGTGCATGGTAAAAAGGTCAACACCGCCTTCGTTCCATTTGGTGATGGTGAGAGGGCTCACACTTACCAGCATTTTATCCAGGGGAATATTTAAGGTGGCCTGTATCTGTTTAGAGCCATTGCCATAATTGCTGGTATAGTTTACACGGAAGGTTAAATTGATCACGGTTTCTATGATGGGCGCTTTCAGACTCAGTTTGATCAGCTTACCCTTTGCACCATCCTTTATTTCCACGTTCACCCGGTTATCACTTACCTGGTCTACTGTATAGCCTGAAACATACAGCTTTTCATTTTTAGCTGCGGGAACCTGCAATTCAGGTACATAAGGCAGGAACTGGCCCAGGTCGGTCATGGCTGTATTATAATTATTGATGCCATTAATGATGCCGGCAAATACAGGAAAGGCTGTTGCGTTCTGGCTATTGACGTTTACTAACTGCAGGCCTGCACTATAGGTATATTCCTTATCGAGCTCAAACTCCTGCGCGGTTATCCGTTGCTGTTGGGTATCGTCAATTTCCAATACGGCAAAAGGATCATTGATGTCTTTGATACCTGTTGCTGTTTCAAAGAATCCTTTCGATGCTTCTGTAACAAAAGTGGATACAAAAGCCCAGCCGGCTTTGAGTCTTCCGCTGGTAGCCTTCCGTTCTTCATTGGCAGCATTGTATGCTTCTTTTAATTTAGCGGTATAGGCATTACTGGCCTCCACTCTTTGCTGTTCTCTTGCAGCTTCACATTGCTCTGCCTGCAGTTTTAAATTATTGGCATTGCCAATATCACCATTATCCCAGTACATCTTTTGCTTGCGCCTTAGCTCCTCGCAATCACCCTGGGTATTCTCCCTGTAATTGCTCAATGGATTATTGATAAATACCTGCTTAAAATCGTTCAGCCAGCTTTTATTGGCATCGATAAGCTGTGCATAGGTTCTTTTTTCTTCAGCAGGCAAGGCATCTACGATCGTCTTGTTCTTATTGTAGGATTGCTGTAAAAATGTATTCAGGCTATCACGGGTGGAGGCACGCATATTACCCGATTGCACCTGGGCATCATATGCAGCTTTGGCATCTGTAACCTCTTTCAATGCATTATCCTGCTGGTTTTTGATATACAGGTCTACATCTGCTATTTTATTAAATGTGGTAAGCTTCAATGATCCTGTGGCTGTTTTACCATCAGCAACTGTCATAGTAATTTCCTGGGCACCTGTTGGGAGTTCGGGCACCATTATATAATAAGCATAGGTGCTGGCAGCAAATGCTTTTGAGTCTGCATAGGCGTCAACAGTGGCCGTACCTATATGTACAGGCACAGTAGTAGCTGTCAGACTTTGAGGTTTGGTTCCTGCCGGCAACTGCAGTTTAATGAACTGGTAGGGCGCAGCCTGGGACACGGATACTGAAAGATTCAAATCGGTTGGTGCGGGAGGCGGTTCCGGGTCAGAATTACTTTTCTGGCAACTAACCAGGTACAGGCAAAAAAATGAAAGCAGCGAAAATAATTTGCCTGCATGTAAGCGGTACGAAGCAGTTTTCATTGGTCTTGATTTAATTGGCGAATATAGAAGCAGTATGTACCATATAAAATACTCCTTTGTGGGTATTTTTCTTATTCAACTGTGTTATATAGCAAATTACAATGCCTGCGCACTCTTGAAAAATCAGCAATTGAGCTCTATATTGAGGGGGTTTATTAATGTTTTTCAGGAACAGAAAACAATAAGTACAGTTTTCTTCCAGGTTGTACAATGCAGTCCTCGGAGAAATGATCAAAACCTTTGCTATGAAAACAACTGCTGCTTCCCTTTTTATTCTATTCATTATATGTGGATGTAAAAAATCTACTGACCCTAATAATCCTGTTGATCCATCGTTGAATTATACGCCGGTTACACCCTATACGCCCGTCTTCACTTCTTTGATCACCTATATGCACAGCAACAGTCAAACCAACAATCCTGCGCAAGTATCAATCAATGGAGCTTACAGTAATTATAATCTCCAGTATAATGCTTTTACAAGTGGAGTGATACAAACTGATTTGTTCAGAACCCAGGTATTTGAACACAATAACCTGACTGCTTCGGATCTGTATTATTTTCATACGCCAAGGGTTCTCCCATTAACACCTTCTTTCCAGAATTATGCAGATGCCACAGTGATCCCGCGTGAACTGGTTTATAGTGCCAGCTCGGGAGCTGACAATGGCTATTTCTGGCTGCCTGCTGGTGGCAGTGTATCCTATGGACCACTGGACCCGGCTAATTATCCAAATGGTGGCCTCCAGGGATTTGGATATGCAGCATACCTGAACCCGGTGGCAAAAGGTTTTGCATTAAGCATGCCTGATTTCAGCGTGGACTCTGTCAATAAACGATGGTTTTTGCGGTCCTTCGGTTCCTACTGGCTTGACACTTATTTCCCGGCCAATAAAGGGGTAAAACTGACCATTCCTATTCAACCATCCATGCAGGCTGGTGCACCTGATTCAGTACCCTCTTATAAATATGAGAACTGGAAATGGGTACGTGGGGCTATGGCAAAGAAAATCAATAATACTTACCAGGTGCCTATCAGTACCAGCACGCTGTGGAACATAGCCATGCCGGTAGCAGGTGTATACCTGAAAGTGAACCTGCGTTCTGACAGTGCGGCCACACTCACCAATATGAAGCTGGTTGCTAAAATAAATGACCAGGAAGTAGCGACCGGACGTACCAATGCGGAGGGCAGTGGGGTATTGTTTGTTCCGGCCAATGAAAAGATTACCTTATACGTGTACCCTGACCAGTACAATTACCAGGATGAATATCCCCTTAACAAAACAAAAGAGATTGGATCATTCCCCACCGCATCGGAGGTTGACGTGAACATACCCATAAAAACAACACCAGGGCTTACCACCCTGTATGGACGGGTATATGATTGTGTTGGAAACCCTGTTCAGAATGGCACCGCCCTGTTATCTGTTTCGAATGTAATGCCGCGTGAATATTATGTGCCCATTAAAAACGGAAGATTTACTACCTCAATATATTTACAGGGAGGCTACGACGGTGTATATGTTAGCATCCTGGATCCGGGTGGCGTTCGCCAGGGTGGTATTGCGGAACTGGTGTTAGGATCGGGACCCTATGCGCAGCAGGGCAAGGAGTATGACCTGAATTTTTATACCTGCACAACATCTACCAAATTGTATTTTAATTATACGCTGGATGATAAAAAGTATTTACTGACTGATGATGCCGGCAGCGCATCTCCATTCATTACCTATTCAGGAGGGCATATCAGTAGTGTGAAGAATGGAACAGGAGTGGATATTGCCAGCGGCACGCTCACTGTAGGTCCGTGGAACTGGTTCACCAGTCCTGTAATGATCAATGGAGTAGCCTACCAGATAGACCAGTCGACAGGTAGCTACGAAAACTATATGTCACACGTAGATGCCGCAGGCACGGGGTATACAGAAGGTTGGGTGTATATAAACCTGAAGGACAATGCGGGGGCTTTTCATAAATTAAGCGCCACCTTCCGGCTGAAGAATAAATAACTAAATTGACTTTATAGATCCATCCATCCTGTTTATACAACAAAGGATGGATATTTTATTATGGATCATACCTGATGGCAAATCCCGAAGCGGATCCGCCGTTGGCCCTGCCAATGGCCCAGACCTTTTGGTCTTTGGTGTACATGGCTGAAATGTAATCCGCAGTGCGCAGGACAAAATCCGTATTCCAGGTTTGACCACCATCTGTTGTTTTATATATCCTATCCTTAAAGGCCGCATAGCCTACCTGAGAATTGACAAAACAAAAGGAATAAGCCTGGATAGGTAATGTGGTAAGCTGTGTTCCGCTAGTGAATTTATACATATTGTAAAATCCATCAAGGATGAAAACCGTGTTGGGATCTGTCAGCTGGATCTTAGCAAAGCTGTACTGAAGCTTCGTGCTAAGGTCGTATTCGGAATACACGCCATTCTTTTTATGGATCAATACCAGTTTGGTATTGGGGTAGGTTCCCGGCCAGCCGGCCATGACCATGTTCATGCTATCCAATGCGGATATATCGTAAAATCTTGTGTCTGAAGAATTGGCGGCATCCGTATGATAAGTACTGGTGTATTCCAGTGAAATATCTTTTGGTGAGAAAGACCCATTGACTTTATACACTCTGCCTTCCTGGTTGAGGATGTAACCCCTGAAAGGCTTATAGGTATATACGCCGGTGATGGACCTTCCCTGGAAATAAGGTACAGTAGTGATGGTGTCCAGGTGTGCCATGCTGAAAAGATAAAAGATGGGATCCTGCTGGTCGCGGTACATGATATCGAAGCGGTCCTGCTCCATCCAGATATGATCTTCATTGCAAACAGAAAGCGCATAGCCAAGGGTGTTACCTCCATTGAATACGCCGCCCCAGTTGGTACCACCGTCGAGGGAACTGGCTACGATTCCCGGACCCGAGATCATACCCCTGTTGTAATCGGAGAAAGCGATATTCCGCACCTGCTGCAATGGCAGGCCATTTAAAATGTCCAGTGAGGGGCTAACATATCTCCATCCATGAACAGCAAACGCAACTGAAATTGTCAGGGTATTACTGAGCCGGCCGTTTATGTAAGCACAAAGTGTATAGGATTTCTGTCCGGAGGTTAAAAGGTTAGCGGGAATATAGACAACGATGGTACTGTCGTTTACTGACTGTACCACCAGTGACAAAGAATCGATCTTCACAGATACAGTTGAAATATCTGTTCCGAAAAACTTTCCCGTGATGGTTAGCTTGTCGCCAGTGGTTGGATTGGAAGGGCTATAGGAAGTAATGACCGGGTTATTGGGAGTAGTTACCGGGTCCGAATCCTTTTTTGAACAGGAAAACAGTATGATTACTATCAGCAGGCATCCTAATAAAGATTTCATAGGCAGGTAGAATGATGATGCAAGATAATAGGTAGTGGGAGGAAGTCAATGGACAGTTGAAAAGTTGACTAAGTTAACAGGTTAACAAGGAGGAAGAATGGGTTGAAAGGTGGCAGGTTAAAAGATTGCTCAATCATACTTAAAAAACTATTCCGTCGCTTCAATGCAATCCAAAGATTCCTCGTGCCTCGGAATGACAAAATCCCGTCGTTTATGCTATACAGTTACTCCTCAATTTCCAAACTCCCCTTTTAAAGTCACTCTATTCGAATATAGTATTGACCACAATAGTTGACTTACTAACTGCCCCCGCCGAAGGCGGATTTGTGGAAAAGCATAGCCGCAGAATTGCGGGAAGCAAAAAGTGACATAACAAACTGCCCAATGCAAAAAGAGGATGAAGGTTTAAGCTAAGGGGCATTAACTATAACTATATTTTCTTGGGTTGAAGGAAAAGAAATGCTCAATGAGCAACTATCAATTTTCAATGTTCAGAGAAAAAAGAAGGGAACCTTTCAGTTCCCCTTCATGGTTTAGCCACCATATCAAGTCGTTCTATATTTCTTTGGGTTATTAAGCAACAGCAAGCTACCTTCATGTGAACCTATTTACAAGAATATACCTCCAAAGTTTACCACAGTTTATGCACAATGTTCAAGCATGTTCTTAACATGGACTTTGTCCAATAGTGATCGCTTGCATTTCATTCCCGGCAAAAGCCCGCTGAACACATGCAAATATGGGGTTCGTGAATTATCTTGTTGCCGGTTTACCATGATGTAAAGTACCCAAATGGTAAACCACTATAAACCAAACTGCTTGTAATGCCTCACGTATCCGTGCAAAAGCTATTGATCCTTTTGCTGCCTGCCTTTATGGCCAGCCTGGAAGGATATTCCCAACTCACTGCTGATTTTTCTATCAGCAAAGCCAGTGGCTGCTCTCCTTTAACTGTAAGCTTTACCAATAAAACCATAGGTGCCGGCAGTGGAGCCAGCTTTCAATGGGACCTGGGCAATGGCAATACCTCTACTGAAAAAGACCCCGCAGCTATATACACTGAGGAAAAAAGCTATACTATAAGACTTACTGTAACAGATGGAAACAAAACTTCCTCCAAAACACAGACTGTCACAGTTTATAAAAGGCCGGTCATCAACTTTGCAACAGATGTTGTAAAGGGTTGCGCCCCTTTGCAGGCTGGCTTTACAGCTTCGGTACTGCCAGGAGATGGCAATATTCAAAGCTATTTCTGGGACTTTGGTGATGGCAATACCGAAAGAGGATCCGGTGCCACGGCACAACACAGTTTTACCTTTGCCCAGCAGGCTGCAGTTAGCCTTACCGTGATCAACAGCATGGGTTGCCAATCCACGCTGGTAAAGGAAAGCCTTATTGAAGTATTGCCTGTGCTGGAGGCCAGCTTTGCTGCCAACCAAACCTTTTTATGCCGCATCAATGATGCGGTAACATTCACCAACAGCAGTAAAGGACCTGGTACATTAAGCTATGCCTGGACCTTTGGAGATGGCGGCATTTCCACCACCAAAGAACCGTCGCATGTATTTAACACCAGGGGCACCTATGATGTTTCCCTGCAGGTGAAAAGCTCGGAAGGTTGTACCAACACGAAGACCCTAACAGGTTATTTGAATGTGGCCAATTACCAGTCAGAGATCATTGCACCAAATATCAATTGCACAGGGCAGGAAATAAAGTTCCTTAACCAGAGTACTCCACAGCCTTTCATGACGCAATGGAACATACCTGAATTTGGAGATGGGTATACTTATGGCCAGGAAAGTGTTATTTTTTATGTTTATAATCCGGGGAGTTACAAGCTTCGTATGATCAACACCTTTGGAGGCTGCAAGGATACAGTGTACAAGGATTTTACGGTGAAAAAATCGCCAAAGCTCACAGGCTGGATCGCAGAAAGAGCCTCTCCCTGCGCCATTCCTGTGGACGTTCAATTTAAGGACACCACCAGCGATGCAGTAAAGTGGAACTGGAACTTTTTTTGTAATTACAATTGCCCCGCACCCAATGCGACTATCAAAGAACCTATTAAAAAATTTGATTTCGCAAGCACCTATAATGTCATGTTAACTGTGACCAATGCTGAGGGATGTTCCAATACCTGGTATCAATACCTGGACCTGAGACAACCTTATATGGCGATAGACATGTGGTCTTACAGCACACTGAATAACCTGCGCTATGGCTGCCTGGGGTTAACGTTAGGATTCAAAGCCAACCGCCCGGACCTTGTTGCATCTTATAAGTGGATATTCAGCGATGATAACAGCACTTCTACTGATGCCGAAGTGAAGCATGTTTTTAATAAAGCTGGTATTCACACGGTCACCCTGAATTATGTATTGACCAATGGTTGCACAGGTACTGTTACTTATGAAGACATACGTGTAAGGCCGAGGCCCAAGTTTGATTTCACTTCCCTTTCCGGAACAGCTATTTGCGGCAATACACCGGTACAGTTCTCTGCCACTGGTAATGAATACCAGGATTGGTACTGGGATTTTGGTGATGGAAAACAGGAATATCATTATGGCGGGAACAGCAATGGCATGAGTCATAAATACGAACAGGAAGGCACCTATACCATTACACTTAGCGGGCAGATAGAGAATTGTTTTGACACTGTGCAAAAGGTGGCTTATATACATGTGAGCCCACCGTTTCCCAAAATCAGCGGATATACCAACACCTGCGAGGGAACAAGAGGTTTGGTTGTGTTTACTGAAACATCCAAACAAACCAATAGCTGGAGTTGGGATTTTGGCGATGGCAGTTCATCTTCCTATACCAGTTATAAGGACACGATCCAACATACTTATACCAAAACAGGAACCTATAAAGCTGTACTTACTACAGTAAACGGGAGCTGCACCGTAAAGGATTCCATGTTGGTGCAGGTGTTGCTGAAACAATCACCACAGCTTAGCGCTGCCACCACCAATGTGTGCAGCAATGACGGAATGACCATAACCCTTGACCATTTGGAACGTAATTGGGCTGCTTATTATGACTGGGCTCAATATAGCACATTCAAGTTTGAATATGGTAATGGGGAGTTAGCACAGGTTTGGTCCTATGGCCTGGATAATTATGATTCTGATCCCGGTATGCATCTAAAGGTGCAGCAAATGAAAAGAGGGTCCGATCAGTTCCGTGTAGTCCTGGTCTCTGATCATTTTCAATGCTTTGATACCACCAATTATATTCCGATTAGTGTACGTGGCCCTATTGCTAATTATAGCCTGAAGCCCGCTTATTGCGATGCTACGCTCCTGTTCACCGATAGCTCGAAAGGATCTAACAATGTGCCCATCACCTCCTGGAGCTGGAGCTTTGGTGATGGACAGGGGGTGACCAATGCATCACCGGCGCCATTTACACATACCTATCCACAACCTTACTCCTATGATGTGTACCTGACAGTAACAGATGCAGAAGGCTGCACAGACCAGAAGTGGAGTCCATATGTAAGAGTAGGTGGGGTGCAGGCAGCATTTAATGTATCGGCCAACACCATATCGCCTTATTCTTCTGTGAGCTTTTACAACAATAGTTTTGATAACTATACTGGCAGTACCACCTACGAATGGCAATTCGGCGATGGTACGACGTCAACAGATTTCAACACCCAGCACACTTACACCCAGCCAGGCACCTATACAGTGCTGCTGCTGGCCAGGAATGGTACCTATGCCTGTACAGATACGGCGCTGCAGACCATTATTGTAAAATACATTAATTCAGCTTTTAGTACAGGCGTTTCTTACCTTAATAATAGTACCTGCCCACCCGTACTCGTAAACTTTACCAACACCTCCAGCAACGCCAGCAAGGTGACATGGGATTTTGGTGATGGTAGCAGGTCGGAAAATGTTTTCAACCCTTCGCATCTTTATACTTCTCCCGGAGTATATAAAATTTCGCTTACTGTATACAGTGATAATGGCACCAGCTATACTACGGTGGACTCAGTAGTAATAAAATCTGCTTCTCCTGTATTGACAGCGGACAGGTTCATGAGCTGCACTGCACAGTCAATCAACTTTAATGCCCCGGGAACAAACGGTCGGTCGTACACCTGGGATTTTGGTGATGGAGTGGTAAAGACCAGTTCAGATTCTACAATGGTTCACCCATTTTCAGCGGCAGGTGTATATGCGCCTTCTTTAATTGTGACCAATGCCCAGGGCTGTAACATTTCTGCCACCATGGTTAATAAGATCGTTATCGACAGCCTTCATATTGATATCGGTGCCATTCCATCCGCCTGCACCATTTCCAATATCAGCTTCCAACCAACCGTTATTAGTCTTGCAGCTGACAGGGCGCAACAAACATTGAATTACCATTGGGAATTTGGAACAGGTCTGGCGACAGATACCTCTAATCAAAAGAGTCCTCTATTTACATATTTACAACCCGGCAATTATTCCGTTCGCTTCCGAGTGGCCTCTCCTTCCGGATGTGTGAAAGAAACGACAAAGACAGTGGTGGTTGATGAAAAGATCAAGGGCATCATCAGCGGACCGGTTGCGATTTGTGAGGGAGGAACTGCGAGCTTTACT
The DNA here is from genome assembly GCF_900129295.1 of Flavisolibacter ginsengisoli DSM 18119. GTDB lineage: Bacteria > Bacteroidota > Bacteroidia > Chitinophagales > Chitinophagaceae > Flavisolibacter > Flavisolibacter ginsengisoli. The sequence continues at coordinate 64,198 of NZ_FQUU01000019.1, read as the reverse complement.
GGTACTGCAGCTTCTACCCCTCAAAGCTGGTCATGGAATTTTGGCCAGGGACAAACTTCTTCAGTTCAAAACCCTGTACCATTGACCTTCCGGGTACCTGGTCAATATACCATTGCCCTTATGCTTAAAAATGGTTCTTGTGTTGATACCAGTTTGCAGCAATTGGTGGTTCATTCCAAACCAGTGATCAACCTGGGGCAAAAGGAGATGGTATTATGCAGTGGCAGCACATTGACATTACATGCCAGTGGCGGAGCATTATACAACTGGCAGCCAGCCACAGGACTGGATAATAATACCATTGCAGACCCGGTGGCATCGCCTGCCAGCACTACTACCTATGTATTGGAAGCGACATCTGATTTTGGTTGTACTGCTAAAGACTCAGTCAAAATGGTTGTGGCGCCTCCAATGAACTTAGCAATCAATCCGGGTGTTACAATTTGCAGTGGCAACAGTGTGCAATTAAAAGCCACAGGTGCAGCGGCATACCAGTGGATAAGAAATACTTCTGGCTTGAATAATGCAACGATTGCCAATCCTGTAGCTACCCCGACTTCCACTATTACATATTACGTGGAAGGTCGCGACAGCTATCAGTGTTTTATTGATACAGCCAACGTGACCGTAACCGTCAATCCATTACCCACCGTGCAGGCAGGTGCAGATGTAGTGGTCACTGGTGGCAGTCCTTATCAATTAGAACCAGTGTATAGCAATGATGTAGTGGGTTATAGCTGGTTGCCTGCCAACGACCTGAGTTGCAGCGATTGTCCATCGCCATTGACCACACCTACCGCCGACAGGGATTATATCATTACAGTTAAAAATGCGTTCCAGTGTGCTGCATCAGATACCATCAAGGTGGTGACAGAATGCGGGGAAAGTCATATATATATTCCCAATGCATTTACCCCTAATGGCGATGCATTGAACAATACATTTACCATCCGGGGCAGTGGTGTAAAACTGGTTGCTTCCTTCGCCATCTTTAACCGCTGGGGTGAACTGGTATTTGAGAAGAAGAATTTCCTACCCGGAGATGCCGGTGCAGCATGGAATGGAAAATTCCGGGCAATGAATGTACCTGCGGGCAGCTATGTGTACCTGGCTTCCTTCCAGTGTGCTTCAGGACAAGTATTTTCAAAGAAAGGAACGGTGACCGTCATCTATTAAATTCATTCTGTAAATTATGAACCAGTGATATCCATTTTCAAACAGGAAATCATTGATTCATTATTTTATAGAGATTCTTCTAAAAAGAAAATCCCACCAGTATCCTTGCCTCGCTTCTCTCATGTTCATCCAACACCCTGTTTTTGGGAGACACATCAGTCTTGTGCAGGTTCCTGATCTGTGGTAAATAATTAGCAATAAAGAACCATCGGTCGCCGCGGTAGTTTAATGTAGGCCCTGCATACAGAACAGAGTTGTTCCAATGTCCTTTTGAAATGTCATTATGATTGACCACTTCCACACCCAATCCCAGGTTGATAGAAACATTATACATATAGGCGAGGTCAAATTCAAGGGGCGTTTCTTCCAGCTCCATTTCATTTTCACCATTTTCCCTTTCTGCCTCTGCTTCCAGTTCATATATGGCATTAAACGCAACCAGGTTTTTGCCAAATGAACGGTCGAGAATAATCTTTGCTTCCAGTTCCAGTTCATCTCCTTTCACTCCCAGTTCCCCATACAAGGCAACACCCAGTTTACTGGATGGATTGGTCACCTTCCATTTCCATTCATTACTGAAACCAATCTCGCTGGCATGAGCGATATTATTAGTACTATCTGTGAAGCTTTTCTGGTAGCGATTGAAATAGAACGCCGTCTGCACCTGTTTTCCCAGGCCAACTTCAAACTCCATACGCTGATCCATGGCATGAAAGTACTGGCCTTCGTGTCCAAAGCGGGAGGTGTGCCAGAGCTCAATATCAAAATTGCCTTTAGGCAATACGTTGGAAGTATAGGTGCGGGCAAAATACCTGTCCTGCGCCTGGGCATAATGAACGATAATGGTAAAAAGTAAAAGAATGCTAAGTTTTCTCATTGATCTCATAAAAGATGCAAAGCTGGTTTGTAACCAGTATTTGCCACCCCCGAAATAGGGAAAATCGTTTACGGAACAGGCAAATAGTTGACCAGGCTCAAATATTGAAAGAGATGCACGCTAAATTATAGGGATTTACACCCATAGTAGAAAAGCTTCTGATTTTAAATGCTATTCAAAGTCCGGATCAACCAGCTTTTTTAAACGGGATATGATAGCTCCCTGCTTTCTTCCGAAATGAGTTGCCATGGCGGTCAGCTTTGCATTTTGGTTATACATTTCCAATAGCTCTTTGTCTAACTCAGGCGTCCATGGTTTGTAGGCATTTTTGTAGGCCAACCTGATCTCTGAATAAGTCCTTGCCTTAGGTTTCGATGGTTGATTGGTTGCAGTCCAGCGCCTTTCAATTTTATGTTTAGGAAGTGACGCACTTTCATTGTGTTGATCCTTACCGGGATCCTTCGGAGTCTTAATTATATGAATGTGGGGAGAGGCCGGAAAATTCTTAGGCAATAAAGTTTCTGGTATCCGCAATAAACCTTTGGTTCGGGTGACAGCCACATAGAGCAGGTTGATCTCTTCATTATATTTAGTGTGGTTGATCTCATTCTTTTTCTTATCCTCTGATGCCAATTTTTCCAGTTTGGATTCCGTTATAAAATCTTCTGCCAATTGCACTGCATCATACTCCATACCTTTTGAACGATGTACAGTGGAAAATACCATTTCCGCCTTATGTTTTTCACTGTCACCTACATGCTTTTCTTTAAGGGTCCTGATAAGTGCAGGAATTTCATTACGATATTCCTTCACCACTTCAACCATCATTCCTAATTGAACATCCTCTGTTTTTTCGATATATTCTTCCAGGTCATCAAGATCCTTCATACTGCCGATCAATTTATCCCTTACAAGATCATATTTATGATTATACAGGTTCAAAATATCATACAGTGAGGCACCGTCATCTGCATAGGTGTAGGAATTGATGTTACCTTCAAAGTAGATATGGTTGACATCTTTATGTTCAGTAATAAACGTAATAGCCCTTAAGAGCAAGCCCAGGTTAGTTCTTGCTATGGTTGCCTTGAATTTTGACATCGGTGGCGTTCCTTTTCCCACAATGACAACAGGTTTCACTTCCTGCAAATGTTTTTTCCATGATAGTATTTCCATAGCAAGGTTGGCTATATCCTGTCCAAAACGAAAACTGTTGCTAAGATCATATAGCTGGAAATTGGTTTTATCCAGTGAATTTACTGCATGTCTCCACGAATAGATCTGCTGGTGAGAATCGCCTACAACTACCTTAATTGCCTTTTGATTTAAAAAGATGTTGAGCATGGCTGGTGAAGCATCCTGGGCTTCATCAAAAAGCATGTAATCATAATCCAGTACCGGGTGAGATAGCTGGTATAATTTCAGGTAAAAATCATGAGAAACCTCAAGGTGCCCACTATTCATTTTACTTAATAGCAAACGTGTTCCTTTTTCGATATGCTTATAAAATGCTTTAACAAAAGACCGTGCTTTGTCATCAGTTACTATACTTAAATAGTCCAGGTCCTGTACTTTTTCCGCCTCACTATTGCAGAAATAGGTCATAAATTTATTAATGTGATTGGCCAGGATATATTCTCCATGTCTTTCACCATTACCTGGCAATCCTAATATCTCAGCGATATCATAGGTCTTAAATTCCTTTTGGGAAACTTTAAATCCCTTATCAAAAACGATTGATTTATAAGCTAAAGAATGCGCTGTTTCTACCCTTACATTTTTTAGTCCCCTTTCGGCGAACCGTTTCTTCGCTTCCAACTTTACTGATTTATTATAGGCGAGGTAAAGGATCCTGGAATTTGCAGGCCTCGTAGCAGCATATTCAATAATGGTTGTTGTTTTGCCTGATCCCGCAACAGCATTGATCCGGATATTGCCTGATGATTGAATGATGGCTTGTTGTTCTGCTGTTAGATTTAGCATAAGCATTCCTCGTGTACTTTCTATTGATAGTGCACCTTTCAATATAGAAAAACAAAATAATAAAAAGAAGGATCAGGAAGTTTTGCCTGAAGGAAATACCTACCCAAATCTATTACCTGGAGTAAATGAAAAATGCGGGGATTAACAACCAGGCATAAAAAAAGCACCCTTGCGGGTGCTTTATAAAGAGACTATAACTGTTCTTAGTTAAATATATAACGTACGCCTAACTGAACCTGGAAACGGGAAGCCTGGCTGGTACTTTTCTGGAAAGAACTTGTCAGGGGAACCTGGTTGGCAGCATCCAGGTAAGGGAAGCTGAATACAGGCTTTCCTGCATTAGCACCAGTTGTTTCCACTTTCTTGAAGTTCAACAAAGCTGTTCTGTTGGCGAAATAGGTAGCACCCCAGTTCTTGTTCAACAGGTTACCAAAGTTGAAGATGTCAAGTGAGAAACGCAGCGTGTTAGTCTTGGTGTTCACTTTCAGGTTTACATCCTGTGAGAAGTTCAGGTCAAGACGCTTGTAAAATGGCAATAACAAACCATTTCTTACTGCATACTCTCCACGGTGCTGGCTCAGGTAAGGATCCTGGTTGATATAGGTATTTAACTGTCCCCAGATCACTGCAGGAGTGCGTGTATCCGCTGCATTTTCAGTAGTCAGTACAATATCGTTCTGATCCTTAGGAATGTAAACAAGATCGTTACCGCTTAAACCATCCCTGTTCAGATCTCCACCATATGTGTAACTGGCAGTTCCGCCGTTGGCTCCTTCAAAAGTAAAGCCGATAGAAGTAGCCAGGTATTTGGCGTATTCAAAACGATAGTAAGCTGCTGCTATCACACGGTGAGGCTGGTAGAAGTTGGAGAAAGACAAGGCATCAGCATTCGGATCTCCGGATACCTGGCGGTCTCTCCACATGGATTGAGCAATAGAACCACCATCGTTAACTGATTTGCTTTTACTATACGTATAGGCAACCATGGTGTAAAGGTTCTTTACATTACGCTGCAATTGTAAAGTAGCGCTGTAAGTATATCCTTTCGATGTATTTCTCATTAAAATAGCATCGGTGATATCCGGGCTTGTTGCCGTGTTTAAAACAGTATTACCTGATTTTATAGTATTATAGATCCTGGTACTGTCGTAGCGAATCCTGTTATCAGATCCTACTAAAGCAACACCTGTAGCAGGCAGGTTTACATTCTGTAAATACACTGCGTTCAGGTCTTTGCTATACAATCCTTCTACTGTTGCTACGATTCCAAAAGGAAGCTTCTGGTCAACAGCAAGGTTGGTCCTGAATACCTGTGGGAATTTAAAGTTCTGGTCTGTAACTGCCAGGTTATAGCTCACGTTGGCAGCTGCACCTGCAGGACGGTAAGCATCAACATCAGGAGAAAAAGCAACGCCTGAAGTGATCACTTTTGATCCGAAGTCAACACCATTGTTGCTGGCCTGGTTGCTGATCCATACAAATGGAGGAGGACCTGAGAAGATACCCAAACCACCACGAACCTGTGTTTGCTTGTTATCCATTACATCCCAGTTGAAACCAACTCTCGGACTCCATAAAATGGAAGTCTTAGGTGCTTCACCAGTGTGGATGCGCACACCATTACGGAAGGTTAAAGCATCAGCATTGGTATTGGCAATGAAGCTTTGCTTGAAAATTGGCACATCGGCTCTTACACCGGCAGTGATCACCAGGTTATTCAAGGCGCTCCACTTGTCCTGTGCAAAAAAGCCTAACTGGTAAGCTGCTACGTCAGCATAAGGGAACTCACCACCCTTACGTGCTGAGTAACGTACTTCGTAGCGGCTTGCGCTCAAAGATCCTGTGTTGGCACTCTTATAAAAGCTATCAAGGTTGGCAAACTGGTAAGCACCATAATAATTGGGTGCAAAACCGTTGCGGAACTTGTTATAGGTATTCTGTGTACCGAAAGTAAATGTGTGCTTGCCTTTGTACCAGTTCAGGATATCATTAAACTGCCATGTATCTGTATTCAACACGTTGAAAGCAGTAAATGGCTCATATCCGAAAGAGGTAAAGGTGCTTCCATTTCCGTTAGCAATATCCACTAGTGGAAAAACGCCACCGGGGCTGCTGCGGAAATCCCTCAGCTGGTTGTAACCCACCTGCACTTTGTTGGAAACAGAGTTGCTGATGCGCGTGTTCAATTCCGCAATAACAATATTGAAGTTGTTATTGATCACGTAAGAGGAAGAGAAGAAAGGCATAGCTGTGGTACTGGGCTGCCTGTTACTATTGATAGCACCGCTGTTGCTTGGAGGCACATTACGGTAAGATTTCAGGTAGTAGTAGTTAACGTTCAGCGTATTCTTCTTGTTGATGTTCAGGTCAACTCTTGCAGTGATCTTGTCACTATGGGTATCGAAAGTGTAATTCTCAAAAGGTCCTGTTTCATAACCATACTTGGTTTTAAGGAAGGCACTCAAAGCTTCCAGGTCTTCAGCCTTAGCCTGTGAGATACCAGATCCGCTTGAACCATTACGGCTGGCTACAAGGCTGGTTGCCGGCTGGCTTACTCTTTCCTGCTCACCGCTTACAAAGAAGAACAATTTGTTTTTAATGATCGGGCCACCGATGCTGGCGCCACGGTTATTAAAATTGAATTCCTGTTTGTTAATAGTGGTTGGTCCTACTTTAGTACCGGTCAGGCTTGGGCTTTTCCAATAACTGTAAACAGATCCTTTGAATTCATTGGTACCGCTCTTGGTAACAGAGTTAATACCTGCACCTGTGAAAGAACCCAGGGTAACATCATAGGGAGCGATATTTACCTGGATCTGCTCAAGGGCATCAATACTGATAGGCTGGGAATTGGCCTGGCCACCAAGGCCTGCTGCCAAACCGAAAGTATTATTGAAAGAAGCTCCGTTAACCGTAAGGTTGTTGTAGGAGTTATTACGGCCGGCAAAAGAGCTGGTACCGTAGGTTGCGTTACTGTTGGCTGTAGGGGTTAAGCGGGTAAGGTCGTTGATGCTGCGGTTTACTGTGGGTAAACGTTCAATCTGCTGGCGGTTGATAGATTCTGCAGAACCGGTACGGCTTCTGCTGAATACACGGCTTCCTGTGGTTACTGTAACCTCAGAAAGAGCACCTTCACTGGAGGTCATTGAAAAATCTGCCCTGTAAGCAGTTCCAAGTGTCAGCATGATGTCTGAACGCTTTTCAGTGCCGAAGCCTACGAAAGAAGCAGTCAGTTCATAAGGTCCTCCCACACGCAGGTTAGGCAGGTTGTAACGGCCGTCCTTGCGGGTTGAGGTGGAATAATGGGTACCTGTCGGCAGGTGGGTTGCTACAATTGTAGCGCCTTCCAGGCCTGTTCCTTTATCACTGGTCACCACGCCCTGGATCTCAGAGGTAGTTTCCTGCGCCATTACATGGCTTAGGGAAAGGCATAAAAGAAAACTAAGTAATACGGTCAGTCTTTTAAGCATAATGTGTTTGAATTTTCGGGCGCAAAGATGAAGTGTTAATGAATACAAAATGCAGGTGGGTATTAAATAAATATTACCAACAGGGGATCGTATTATTATTTTTTTGATATGGGGAAGTAGTTAAGAGGAGAAAGGGAGAATTTTAAAAACAGTCACACATATATTATTCTTTTCCACAAAAGGAAATACATCAATGTTGCAATATTTTTCATCATATTAGCGCTTTCAAACCAAAACAACTTTCCTTATGAACCTGTTAGGTAATCTTATATGGCTGATCTTCGGAGGCTTGGTCAGTGCCATCGGCTATTGCATTGGCGGCTTTATACTTTGTTGCACCGTGATCGGCATCCCTTTCGGGCTTCAATGTTTTAAAATGGCAGGGTTTGTCCTCTGGCCCTTTGGACGGAAGGCCGTGAATAATCCCTCCTCTTCCGGAACCATCTCCACTTTTTTAAATATTATCTGGATTGTATTCGGTGGCGTGTGGCTGGCCCTGACCCATATAGCTTTCGGCATCGTGTTATTCCTTACAATAATAGGTATACCCTTCGCCAGGCAACATTTCAAGCTGGTAGAGATCTCATTAATGCCTTTTGGAAAGAAGATCGTTGCTATCTAATTATTTAAATGTAGAATTATTGTAAGCCATCTTCCTGCTTTGCTGAAAATAGCGGTAGATGATCCATGCTATACCTGCCACCAAAAAGAACATCCATAGATGCGCCAGGAAGAGAACAAAGCTTAAGAACATTTCCCAGCCATTGCCAATGGCATTCAATAATCTTTTATGAAAGGGTAGTTCATAACCAGTAAGAATGTAATTGGCGATCACCTCTTTTCGGACCAGGGAGTTTTGAAACAAAGAAATATTTACAAGGCTGTAATTGACGTCGGCATCAATAGCCCTGTTCGCAATATGCTGTTCGATCATCGCATCTTTTACATTGATCGATTGCATAGATGCAAGGGCTTTAACTGTATTTCCTGGTTTGGATAATTCCCGTTGCCTGTTTTTTTGTTTCAATTCATTTTCAAGAAAGGCCAGGCTCTTATCTTCTATATCTAATCGGCTGCTGCTGGTATAATAACCCAGGCCGGCTATGTTATGAAGAAACAATTCCAGGTTCTCCGATGGTATCCTTACAGTTATAGCAACACGGGGAGTATACGCAGTGATGACCAAAAGAGAATCATCAGACATCTTAAGTTCCTTCCTTTCTCCTTCTATTGTTTCTAATTGTTGATGAAAGATCTTTCCACCTAATTGTTGGGCCAATGCCGAAACTCCCCAGCCAGCTTTTTCAACATCTTTCACCTTGAAATCTATTCTGGCAGTCTTCACCAGTTTCACTGAATCACCTGTGATACCAGTGATGGATGTGGTATCTGTAAGTGCTTTGGCTAATTCATTCTCACCGGTGTTGTTTTGACAACCACTTATTATAATGAAGAGTGCAGGGAAGAAGAGCAATCGTTTCATAACCTGGTTTATTTCTATTGATACCGTTTCAATGAAATAGGTAACCTGCCAGGATTCTTAAACTTTTTCCATTCTCGGTAATCCCTATCGTGTGGACACAATTTTCATCAGGGAAGGGATCACAAACTCCCAGCTTAGACAAGACAAGGATTTCAGCCCTCACATAGAGGATTATTTAGCAACAGAAAAGTAGTGAGTTCAGTTAGCCAGGAGCCCTGTAAGGGCGGCATTTTGGTAGAAGAAAACATATTGAGTAGATCCCAAAGCCCCAGCGGGGCGACATTTTCTTAGCTGTAAAACTCAGGAAGATATTTTTCCTCATAAGGTATTTCATAGTCAGACAAGATCTTCAAATACTCTTCTTTGAAAGTCCGGACCCTGTGATGCTCCTGCTGACCCATAATATAATTAATAACGCCATCTCTTTGGCTTTTGGAATGAGAAAATGCCCGTAGCCTGACTGCCACTGAAACTTTCCTTTAATAAACTGTTGCTCATTGATCCACTTGCTGCTGCTTGCTTTAACAATGCTCATAAAATCCGAGAGACAAGTGGTCACCGGCATTCCAAAAAAAATATGTACATGATCCTTCCAGCCACCTACGGCTAGAGATGTGGCCCCGTTTGAAGTAATAATACCTGAGAGGTAGCGGTGTAGCTGATCCTGCCAGGGAGCAATGATGAAATTCTCTCTGCCCTTTACAGCAAAAACGGCATGAATAGAGATTTGTGAATACGTGTTGGCCATTCTTCTTTAAATAAAAATGTCGCCCTTACAGGGCTTTGCTTCTTCAAAATACAATGTTTTTTCTACCAAAATATCGCCTCTATGAGGCTTGGGAATATCAAATTATTTGTTTTCAAATTTATATGCTGGGTCAAATCGATAATGACAAAGTATTGTATAAAACATTCAATACTATGATGCGGAAAAAAATGTGTACATACAGATAGGTGTAATCAGGGCAAGGCACTAAATAAAAAAAAGAGAAATAATTAATTCAACAAGCCTTATGGAAACCCCGGAGCTGTGCATCTCAATGAAAACTTAGTTATGAGAGTACTATTATCCGTAGTCCTTGCAGGCTGCACGAATGCAACTGATCATGTATCTATACAGGCATTGCCAGCAGCTACCATCACCAATGATTCATTGGTAAGTTTCAATAAAGACAGTTGGGGATACTTCCTGCAACATCTTCCCATTACGGAAGGTATCATCCTTGATTATAAAGGAAATGCTATTGCCAACCAATCCAAGCAGGCAGGCATAGTTGCTTTTGATGTAGGCAAGCGCGACCTTCAACAATGTGCCGATGCGCTGATGCGCCTCAGGGCTGAATACCTTTTTGCACAGGAACGCTATTCTGCCATTGGCTTTCATTTCACTGATGGCCAATATTATTCCTTTGAAGATTATTGTACTGGTAAAAGACCTGTTGCCAGGGGCAACACCGTTCAATTCATAAGATCCAGTCCTGTTCTTATTTCACACAAAGCATTGCGCGACTACTTAGATATTGTTTATACCTGGGCAGGAACCATTTCACTGTATAATCATTTAAAGCCTGCCAAAGATTTTGGCGTAGGCGTCATTATCATTACTCCCGGCAGCCCGGGACATTGCTGCATCATTGTTGACGAAAAAGTATCAGGTTCAGGCGAAAGATTATTCAAATTAGTGGAAGGTTATACACCTGCGCAAACCATGTATGTGGTCAGTAACCCTTTCAATACATCCATTAGTCCCTGGTATGCTTTAAAAAAGGGAACGATTACTACTTCCTCCTATCAATTTGATGATTATTCATTAAGGAAGTTTGAGTAAAGCGTAATAAAAAATGCTGACCTGGTGGTCAGCATTTGATGCTATCCTATTTCAATGCACTATATATTTTCCAATTATTCTTCTGCTGGTTTATCAATATTGATCAGTGCTCTTCTATTCATACTTCTTCCATCAGGATTATCCCTTCCATTGATCATTTCCATTTCAACCGGGCAACAGGCGCCGAAGGATTCAAAGCTGATCCTCGAGGCATCTATACCTTTTGCAATTAAATAATCAGCACAGGCTTTGGCCCGCTTGTCAGAAAGTATCTTGTTATATTCTACCGAGCCCAGTCCATCGGTATAACCAGATACCTGGATGGTGGCCTTTGGATTTTCTACCAATACGTTATAGATAGAATCCAGTTGTTGTGTGGCACGGTCCCTTAATAAGCTCTTGTCAAAATCAAAATAAACCGTTACTACATTCTCCACCTTGATCACCAGCTTCTTTTCCAGGCAAAGCGGCGCATTGTAAATGGTATCTATCAGCCAACCAGTTTTTCCTCCATCCACTTCCATTTCTGCAGTTTTACCTGCATATTTTTCTTTGCTCAGCAGGAACTGTCGTTGGTTGATATCACCCGATAATTCAAATACATAACTCCCATCTGCACCTGTTGTGCTGTTATAGGTTTTACCTGAAGTTTCTTTCATCACTACTTCCGCTCCGGCCAGTGGTGCGTTATCCTTACAATCCCTGACAATACCTGCAATCAGTTGTCTTTTTGCTGTTTTAGAAACAGTATAGGTTGACAGGCAACATTCAGATCCCCTGTCTGAACCTATCAAAGCATCATTGTATATAGATCCCTTTTCTGAAGCGTAATAATAGATATCATCACGAGAGGAATTGATAGGATGACCCATATTCTCCGGTGCCTGCCAGTTAGTTTCCTTTCCCCTGGCAGCAAACAGATCATACCCACCCATGCCCGGCCTATTGTCTGATGCATATACAAGTGTATTGCTGGCGGCATGATAGAATGGCGCCTGTTCGTTGCCTGCCGTATTGATAACAGTTCCGGCATTAACTGGTTCTTCTGCCTGGCCATCAGCCTGCAGCGGTGCATACCAGATATCAAACTGGCCCGATCCTCCCTTCCTGTCGGAAGCAAAGAATAAATATTTTCCATCAGCAGTACAGAATGGCTGTTTACTGTTACTGCCTTCCTGGTTCACAGATGGCATCAACACAGGCTGGCTCCATCCATTATCTTTTTTGGTGGCATAATATATTGAAGAAACAGAGCCACCATTTTCCTTTTTCCATTGGGTAAAATATATCGTATTTCTATCAGGGCTAAGAGATGCCGTACCCTGGTTCAAACTATTGTCATTTCCCTCTATGGTTACAGGAGAGAGGTTTTGTAAACTGCCATTCACCAACGTAGATTGAAACAGCCTGTTGTGATAAGGGTTAACGCCAGGCAAGGCAACTGAATCCTTCACTGTACTTGTTACTAAATATTGATCATTGCCAGCTATCATTGGTGCATATACTGAAGTTTCGTTGCCTGTATTGATGGACAGTTTTTGCACATGAAACAATACTGAATCTGGTCTTGATCTTTGCTGGCTTATAAACGTAAGCCTGTCCTTTTCCTTACCCGCTTCCTGCATGTAGGCCGTTCCAGGGTTGCCTGAAATAAACTGGTCAAGGCTTTCCTGTGCTGCAGCATAATTTCCCAGGCTGCGCTGGCATACAGCATACCAATACAAGGCATTGGGATAAGTTACAGGGTCCTTATCAAAACATTCTTTGTAAAGGACAGCGGCTTCGTTCCAGTAATTGGCCAGCCTGTAGCTCTCTGCCTGTTTGAACTGGATAGCCAGGTCATTGACATAATTGCCCTTACCGGACCCACCTCTCTTTTTTATATTCAAAGGAAAGTCGCTGGAGGTTTGTTTTTTTACCGGGTGAAGGTATTGCCCGTAAAGACCTGCAGCGGTAAAATAATCACCGGCAGCAAAATATTTATCGGCCAGCGCCAGGCTATTGTCTGCCTGGCTGTAAGCCTGTGTTGCCAGGGCACAACCCGCCAGCACCAGCAAAGCAGTATTCTTTACCTTATGCAGTTTCATGGTAAGGTTATTTATCGGAAGAGATTGAAGGGCATTCATAATATGGCTGCTAACTTTTTATGTAATAGAATTACAAACGGGGACAACGTATAAAATCAAAAATGCTTTTCGCACCTTTTTTAGGTTTGTAGGAAACACTCAACTCAAAGCTGTTGATGTTCCTGGATAAGCTTCCCAGTTTGGATGTGTTCATGTCATAGCTCAATCCTACCAGGAAATCCCGGTAATCAACACCCACAAATGGTGCAAAGGCATCCTTATGACGATAATACGCACCCACCATGATATCCGTTTCTTCATTCACGTTCTTTTGTGCGTACACACCCAACATAGTTTCCCTGGCATTTCCCTGTTGCATATAAAGAATATGAGGAACAATACTGAGCCCTTCTTCCATATTGAAACTTACGCCTCCATGTATAGTATATCTTAAGGGTATGGTATTCAACACATCGCTTTGAGAGGATATGATAGGATCTTTGGGACTATTCAGGTGGAAGAAAGAAACACCACCAAAGACATTGTATTTTTTATCTTCAGAAGCATCATAATATAATGCACCGGCGCCAACATCAAATGTGGTAGCGGAGGTAGCAGCAAAGCTTTCAGATGTGGGATTGGAAGCATTGTAACCCGTTATAGGATTCCATTGCTCACCCCATTTGAATTTGCTCTGGTCAATACGGCGGTTGATCAAACCTGGCTGTAAGGCAAACACCAGCCTATGTTCCAGGTTCTTTCCAAACTTCACACCAGTGTAGGCAATGGTAGCGTAAGCATTTAAGTAATTGAATCCACCATCCCCGGCGGCCTGGTTCATCAGGTTGGCACCCAGGTTTATATTTTTATCTGTGCGTGTATCAAAGGATACGCCTGTTGTGCGATAGGGATTACCTACTCCACCCCACTGGCTGCGATAAATAGCTGAAACTCTGTAGTCACCGTTGCCACTGCCCGCCAGCGCAGGATTCACATACATAGGATACGTATAGTTCTGCGTAAAATGAGGGTCTGTCTGCGCAGCCAACCGTTGCATGCCAGCCAGCACGAGGCAGGTGGTGAGTAAAGCAGAAAGTTTCATCGTAAACGTTTTCATTTTTTTATTGGATATTATTTTTACCCGGGGCAGTGTTTCTCATCACTGCCCCGTGCAGTTAGTTTTTATCTTACCAGTGTGATTGATCCTTTCATAGAAATGGTTCGTCCGTCTGTCATTACTGCTTTCAGCGCATACACATACACGCCTACAGGCTGTGGCTTCCCTTTAAAGGTTCCATCCCATCCCTTTGTCTTGCTGTCTATAATAAATATTTCCTGTCCCCACTGGTTGAATATGTGCATATCAACCTGCGTGATATAATTACCATACACGAACAGCTTGTCATTTTTCCCATCAGCATTGGGAGAGAATACGTTTGGCACAAATACATCCTTATCCAATGGATTTACGGTGATCACGTAGGTACGTGGTGTACCGGCACAACCATTAATGGAAGGTGTTATGGTTATAGTTCCTTTAATAGGAGCACTGCCCTTGTTCGTTGCCGTGAAAGCTGGTATGGTACCGGTTCCGGAAGCTGCAAGGCCAATCGCGATGTTTGAATTTGTCCATGCATAGGTCACACCTGTTGCTGGTGAACCTTCAATAGTAAATAATGGAAGCAGGTCACCGTCATTCACGGTGGTATCATTCTTCGCATTGACGGTAGCAACTGGTGGTACTGTTACCGTAAAGCTTGCATTGGGTGCGGCGCACTGGCCTGGATCTGTTGTAAAGGTATACATTGCCGAAGCCTGGTTGCTGACCACCGCAGGAGCCCATACACCTTTGATGCCATTATCAGAAGTAGTGGCCAATACAGGTACGGCAGATCCGGAACATATTACCTGTGTTGTTCCAAAGCTAAAGGTTGGTGTAAGTATTGGATTGACCGTTACATTGAATTTCACGGTGCTGATACATTGACCCGGCAAAGTAACCGGTGTAAATGTATAGATACCGGAGGCCTGGTTACTCACTACTGCAGGATTCCAGTTTCCATCGATACCATTGTCGGATGTTGAAGGCAATACAGGTACTGCACTTCCTGCACATATGGTCAGCGATGTGCCAAAACCAAATGTGGGTATAGTATTCGGTGTAACATTTAATGTAAAGGTTGTAGTAGTGCCACACTGACCGGCAGCAGGTGTAAATGTATACGTGGTTGTAGCCTGGTCATTTGCTGTTGCAGGATTCCAGGTACCTGTGATACCATTGTTGGAAGTTGCCGGCAAAGTAGGTGCACCTGATCCCGCACAAATGGTCATGGATGTACCAAAGTCAAATGTTGGTGTCAAATTCGGATTAACTGTTAAACTAAATGTTGTACTAACTGCACACTGTCCGGCAGCAGGCGTGAATGTATAGGTTGCTGAATTCTGATCATCAGCCGTCGCAGGATTCCAGGTTCCTGTGATGCCATTAACAGATGTTGTCGGCAGGGCTGGCGCACCAGATCCTGCACATATGCTCATGGACGTGCCAAAAGAAAACGTAGGCGTAATATTTGGATTCACTGTTACAGTAAATGTTGCAGTGGTAGCGCATTGACCCGCTGATGGAGTGAATGTATAAACACCGGAAGCCTGGTTATCTATGGTAGCAGGACTCCAGGTTCCCGCAACACCATTATCTGAAGATGCAGGTAAAGCCGGAACTGCGGCGCCCGCACAAATGGTCAGTGTTGATCCTATGCTAAATACAGGCACCGTATTCGGTGTTACTGTTACATCAAAATTTGTTGTTGTCGCACACTGTCCTGAAGCCGGTGTAAAAGTATAGCTGCCTGATGCCTGGTTGTCAACCGTAGCCGGGCTCCATGTACCGGTAATACCATTTGCGGATGTAGCAGGTAAAGCAGGCACTGTTCCACCGGCACATATGGCCAGTGAAGTTCCAAAGCTAAAGGTTGGCGTTACGTTTGGATTCACCGTTACTGTGAATGTTGTGGTAAGCGCACATTGTCCTGCAGTTGGAGTAAAGGTGTAAGTACCCGAGGCTGTATTATCTACAGTGGCTGGTGACCAGTTACCATTGATACCATTATCGGAAGCATTCGGTAAGGCCGGAACAGATCCGCCTGCACAAACCGTCAATGAAGTTCCAAAACCAAATGTTGGTGTGATATTCGGATTGACAGTTACAGTAAACGTGGCAGTTGTCGCACACTGACCAGCAGTTGGTGTAAAGGTGTATGTACCGGAAGCCTGGTCATTTACTGATGCAGGACTCCATGTACCGTTGATACTATTGTCTGATGTTGTGGGTAGTGCAGGAACACTTCCACCTGCACAAATGGTTAATGAAGAACCAAATGAAAATACCGGGGCAGTATTGGAATTAACCGATACAGTAAAGGTGGTGTTCACAGCACACTGTCCTGCATTGGGTGTAAATGTATAGGTAGCAGAATTCTGGTTATCCACTGTGGCAGGACTCCAGCTTCCTGTTATTCCATTGCTGGAAGTTGTAACTAATGCAGGTACAGTTCCTCCTGCGCAAATTGATAAGCTGGTGCCAAAACTAAATATTGGGGTTATAATCGGGTTCACCGTTACAGTGAAACTGGCTGTTGTGGCGCACTGCCCTGCTGTTGGTGTGAAAGTATAGGTTCCGGAATTCTGATCGTCTACAGTAGCAGGATTCCAAGTACCATTGATACCGTTGTCAGATGTAGCTGGCAATGCAGGTACAGATCCACCGGCACAGATAGTTAATGAACTACCAAAGGCAAAGCTTGGTGGAATATTAGGCGCCACGGTAACTGTAAAGTTGGTCGTAGTGGCACACTGACCTGCAGTCGGTGTAAATGTATAAGTACCCGAAGCATTGTTATCCACGGTAGCAGGATTCCAGGACCCGGTAATGCCTTCCGTTGATGTAGCCGGAAGAGCAGGCACCGTTCCGCCTGCACATATATTTAAAGAAGTTCCAAAGCTAAATGTGGGTGTTACATTCGGATTCACCGTTACAGTGAATGTTGTAGTAGTAGCACATTGCTCTGCGGATGGTGTAAATGTATAGGTAGCAGAATCCTGATTGTCTACTGAAGCTGGACTCCAGGTACCTGTAATGCCATTGGTAGATGTAGTAGACAAAGCTGGCACTGTTCCACCTGCACAAATAGTCAATGTTGTTCCAAAACTGAAAGCAGGTGTGATGTTCGGATTAACAGTCACTGTAAATGTTGCCGTTGTGGCACACTGTCCTGCAGTGGGTGTGAACGTATAGGTAGCAGAATTCTGGTTATCCACTATTGCAGGACTCCATGTACCAGTTATTCCATTATCTGAGGTTGCAGGCAGAGAAGGCACTGCACCACCTGCGCAAATGGTCAGTGAACTGCCAAAGGCAAACGAAGGTGGAATGTTAGGCGCTACGGTTACTGTAAATGTTGTATTCAGCGCACACTGACCTGCACTAGGCATGAAAGTGTAGGTAGCAGAATTTTGATTGTCAACCGTAGCAGGATTCCATGTTCCAGTGATTCCCTCGACTGATGTTCCGGGCAATGAAGGCACTGTTCCGCCGGCACATATATTTAATGAAGTACCAAAACTAAATGTGGGTGTGACATTCGGATTAACAGTCACTGTAAATGTTGCCGTTGTGGCACACTGGCCAGCCGTAGGTGTAAATGTGTAAGTCCCTGAATTTTGATTATCAACAGTTGCAGGATTCCATGTACCTGTAATCCCATTGCTGGAAGTTGTTGACAAAGCCGGAACTGCCTGTCCTGCACAAATAGTCAGTGTTGTACCAAAACTAAAGGTTGGTGGAATATTAGGCGTAACCGTTACAGTAAATGTTGCCGGGTTGGCGCATTGACCAGCCGCTGGCGTAAATGTATAGGTGCCAGAATTTTGATTATCTACAATGGAAGGATTCCAGGTACCTGTAATACTATTGGTGGAAGTGGTGGTCAGTGCTGGCACTGATCCTCCTGCACATATGGTCAGGGAAGTTCCAAAGCTAAACGTTGGTGTCACCTTTGGATTCACCGTCACGCTCATAGTTGTTGGTATCCCGCACTGGCCGGCATTAGGCGTAAAAGTGTAGGTACCTGAGTTTTGATTATCAACAACTGAAGGATTCCAGGTACCCGCAATTCCATTCGTTGAAGTGGTTGGTAATACTGGTGCAGTTGATCCTGCACAAAAAGGAGCGATCTTGGTAAACTTAGGTGTAAATACCGGGTTTGACAATATAACACCCGTATTCAGATCAGTGGGGCAACCACTACTTATTATGGTAAAATCGGCATAGGTGCCGGCATTTAAATTACTAATTGTGACCTGGCCGGATGCATTGGCTGTAAGGTTTAATGGACCTACAGGCGCTCCGTCATCAGAATAACTGATGGAGTAAGTGCTCCCTGGTGTTAATCCACTGATAGTTATAAATCCTTCCGTACCATTACATGTTGTTGGGTTGTAGCTTTCCAATACAGGCGCTTGTATGGAAAAGAAGGCCTTATAATTATTCCCTCCATTATTTAGTGTTACTGTCTCATTACACAGGCTGGTAGAACTGTTGGAGCCTGTAACATCATAATATATTTCAAGCACATAATTGCCGGGCGCATAGGCAGTAAGATTAACCGGTGCATAGGGTGTAGTAGTTCCATCGTTAACCACTCTGTTCCATTTCTGATCGCCCGCCACACAGGAACCACCTGAAGGATACGTACCCGCTGGCACATTGCAATCATCAACAAAAGAAAGATCCATTACGTTAAAACTTCCCGGCACTCCTGTTTGCAGGTATACCCTGTAATACATATGGGCACTGCACACATTGGCAACACCAGGTATTTTAAAACTTCTTACTTCACCACCTCTTAATATAAGTGTCTCAGCATTCTGCGTATAGGCACCAAGGTTAGTATTGTTAAAGGTGTTCCCTGCTGGTCCTATCAGGTTAGAGCCACTACCCGAAGTATTGAAATAATCGTTCTGGCTGCAATTGGTGATCCAGGCAGCTGAAGCATTAATTCCAAAAGATTGTGCTTTAGTAGTTACACTGAAGAAGAAAGAAAAAAGTAGCGTAATTACGCTAAGTAAGGTTCTTGAATTCATAGATACTGGCAGTTAGTAGAAACACTTAGTTCCTATTGGTTATCTGCGGCAAAATAGAAAAATTAATCAATGGTTCAAATTAATTACTGCCTTTTTTTATAAAAAAGGAATTACATATGAGCGGTCCCGTTTGATTTTCATGCATTACAATTATTTTTCCAATGCCTGTAATTTTCCACACACCCCCATCGTATATACCCTGTTGATGAAAGGTGGAAAAGAAATCCGTTTTTTATTTTGATGTCATGATACCATAAAAAAAGGACCCTATGTAGAAACAAAGGGTCCGACTGCTATTACTATATATGAGAGATACTACTTCTTATTATTCATCTTTTGCTGCAGGAGTTTCATATAATAGCCTCCCACCACGCTCCTTGCCTGGAAACCCACCATTTTACCCGTGGTTGTTTCATGCCAGTCACTCAACGGCACTCTCGAGGTAGTTTCCATAGCATATTTATAAACCGGTGCCGCCAGCTTTTGAAATTCCGCTGGCTTGTCTGTCAACACAGCCGTCCATAGGATCCAGTCAGATTTGGAATAACTTTTCCGGCTATCCAGGGGAAGGCCATAAGTATTCTGGTGCTCCAGGTAATAATTCACCTCTTTAGTATACACTGCTGAAGGGAAAAGGTGTAAACCCAGCACCTTATCCCACACCATGTTATATTTCTGACTCCAGGTGTTTTTATCATTAAAGGTTAGAGCATAATGATCCCCGGCATCCGCCAGCTGCATCCATTTGCCAACCATTTCTTTGGCCATGTTATTATACTTAGCGGCACTGGCTTCATCTTTAAGCATGGAAGCCAGCATACCATAACAACGCAACGCCACAATAGCCTTAATAGAAAGGTTGGCATTGCGTGCCAGGTGGCCGGCGAAATCATCCGTACATAACTGGTTGGCTGGATCAAAACCTTCCTTGCTTAGGAACTCAGCCCAGGTGGTCAGGGTTTTCCAGTGCTTTTTGGCATAAGAAGCATTTCCTTCAGCCCTGGCAATGGCGGCAGTAAGTATGAGCATATTACCTGATTCCTCCACCGGCATGTCCTCACCGTAGGTTTGCCCATTAGCCTTTGGATAGGTGCCCAGGTCATGCGCTGCAAACGGCTTTTTCCATTTGCCGCTCTCACTGTAATGAAAAATGCCGCTCAACATTCCTTTTAACAGGTCTGGATTGTAAACAAGGTAAAGTGGGGCAGAAGGATAAGTAACATCCACTGTATTGATAGAACCATTACTGAAATTCTCTTTAGATAAAAAGAGCAACTCACCCGTTGGGCTCTTTACCAGTTGATGTGCAGCCACACTCTGGCGGTAGGCCAGTACGCAGAGATCCGCATATTCCCTGCCACCCGACGCTGTGGCATCTGCATACATCTTTTTATCAAAGGCATCACATCTTTGTAACACTTTGCTGTAATCCGATGCAGCCCTGGTCAATTGGGTAAGCATAGTGGCGCCATTTTCATTCCTCCACCATGGCTTTAATTGTTGGCCAAAATATTCTATAGCATAGATATAATCATACCCGATCATGATGTAAGCTTCTGCAGCCTTGCTGCCCACCTTTCCAAGATCAAGTAGGGTATTAAGAGAAAGTTCTTTTCCTGATGATATAGTATTATTCTTCTTTGCTGAAGTAATACCGGGCAGTAAATCCTCTTTCGATGTTACATACTGCCTTGAATGGCCCGTTACAGGTGTGGCTACATACAGGTATCCCCAGTCTATCCTTAGGTCGTCACCCTTTTTTTGCAATACCGGCTGTGCCCGGGTTCCGGCTTTTAAGATATTTAAGCTCTTTGATGATACCGTTTGTACGGTTACCTCCTGGGAAGGCTCATTCACAGCCAGGTCGGTAGAAGTGCCCACAAATACCTGCACATGATGCGCCGCCCCATCTTTGGAAGTTGCTTTGAATGATACATAGGAAACAGGCCTGGATAATAGTTTCAGGTCATTCAGTAGTAGAGGAGAAATGAATTTCACCTCCAGCGTTACCTTACCACAGTTGAATATATATTTGGTCTGTGTGGCTGTTATGGTAACAGATTGTTGTTCCGCCTTAGCCATTGAACTGGCCTGTTCCAGTTTTTCTGCCGAAATGCCAAAGTCCAGCCAGGAATCACCACCTGTGTTGATGCCATGAACAGCAATGATATTTTTTCCTTTCTTCAGCAGGTTTTGTATGCTCGTGTATCTATATTTCCTGATCAGCGCAGCACTATACACTTTCTCTCCATTCAGGAATATCTCACAGTCATCATCATGTACGGTTTTTAGAAAAACACTGGTATCAATATCGTTCAGTTCAAATACACGGCGTACATACAGGTCTCTTTTTTCCCATTTGGTAGGTGCTGCATCATTATTGCCAAAGGGGCCTTTTCCTGTTTTCCATTTGCTGTCATCAAAACCTTCCTTCATCCAATCATCACCTGGCTTTTCCTCTGTATAGCGAACAGTGTAGCCTGCTTCGTCTGAAGCAGGAAGAATGGTCTTCCAGGCTTTCTCCTTATCACCGAGGAAACTATATACTTTGCCATCCACTGTTACCCAACCTAGTAAACCCTGGTTGCTTCCAGTCCAATGCGTTGTGGGCTTATTATTGAGTGTATCCGTAAAAGACCACACACTGAAATAGGGATCATGCGTAAGTAAGGGATAAGCCGGCGCCTTATGAACCTGCGCAAACAACTGCAGGCAGATCAAATTCAAAACAACAGTGATCAAACTTAGCCTGCTAAACCTGTTCATTAATTTCATAATTTAATTTATTAGTAGCATATGATACATCTATGAAGCCCCAAGAAACTATACGATATTCCTCCTCTCTTCCTTATCAACTTTTCAACCTGTCAACTTTTCAACTCCTCCTTACATCCGACTCCAGACTACCGACTACCGACTCTCTTCTTATCAACCTGTCAACCTTTCAACTTCTCTCTTCTTTGCGCTCCTTTGCGCCTTCGTGCCTTCGTGGCAAAAAACTCTGTGCCTCTCTGTGCCGCTCTGTCTCTGTGGTTCCCTTCTCTCTCCTTCATCATTCGATATTCCTTGTTCGACATTCGACATTCCCTCTCCTTATCAACTAGTCAACATTTCAACATTTTAACCCACCAGGCGTACCTACGGCACGCTGCTTCATCCACTATCTTCTTGCTACCAACAAAATGTTCCTACGGAACATGGCAGAACTTTTACTTCCTTCATAATTGTTCATCTGTTCTATTGTTCGAAATTCTTTCACCTATGCCTCCTTTGCCTTCGTGCCTCAGTGGCAAAATCTCTCCATGCATCTCTATGTCGCTCTGCCACTGTGGTTCCCTTCTTTCTCCTTGATCATTCGATATTCCTTGTTCGACATTCGATATTCAGTCCCTCCTTTATCAACTTTTCAACCTGTCAACTTTTCAACTCCTCCCTTACTCCCGACTCCCGACTCCCAACTCCCGACCCTCCCTCCTTCTGCCAGCAACTGGCTGCACCTATCAATGATGCATCCTCATTTAACTGTGCCTGTTTTATAATAACATCCGGATAATGCACTCTTATTTGTTTATCCAATGATTGCCAGAAAAAGGGTAGTGCATTTGCTATGTTTCCACCCAGCACCACAGCCCATGCTTTTGTTTGTTCTAACAGGGGCACCAGGAAATCTCCCAGGTTTGCTCCAAACTCCCTGAATACCTGGTTAACAAAGAGCGATTCTTCTTCCATAAGTTCTTTCACTCCTGTTACCGTTTTATCACTCAGTTGTTGATACCGGGCAACAAACCACCTGGTGGATAAATAATCTTCTGCGATACCCTCCTTAAATGGTGACTTCCAGAGGTCCGCATCTTCCGCGATACCGTTCCTGCAAATGGCAGATCCCAATCCTGTTCCCAGTGTTAGCCCAATAACAGGGTTGTATCCCCTGGCAGCCCCACCAAACACCTCGCCTTGTAAAAAGCAGGCAGCATCATTCATAAATTTTATGGAAGTAGGATCTATCCCCAGGTGACAACCAAGCAGTTTACAGAGATCCTCTTTATATAAAGACAGGAATTTATCCTGGTCTATTATAAGGCAAATGCCCTTTTCATAATCAAAGGGACCTGGCATGGCTATTCCAATATTCCATTGCTCACGATCAGTATCCTGGAAAGCTTCCCTTATCACCGAACACCATTCATCAATGATCTCCTGTGCACCGGCTTTCGAATCAACTAATTTTCTTTTCCGGGAACCGGGTATTACTGTTCTCGATTCAAGGTCCACCAATGCAGCAGTTATATGCGAACCACCGATATCAACACCTAAAACAACCGACATAAATAGATTTTGCTTTTACTTGTTTTCAAGGGCCCGATCAGCTTTGAGCAGGCTTCATTATAATTAAATAACAGGGTTACTTGCATACGTTCCCCACAACTCGTCCAGGGACTTCCCGGTAAGGTCCATCCATATACCTGGCGTATACGTTTTCGAACGCATGGCAGCATCCAATTGATTCACTATTCCCGGTTTAATGTTCTTCTCCAGCCATACCAGGAACCGCGCCGTGATGCGGTAACTGTTAGTATAGCTTTGCGTTGCCTTGAATGGGGTCAATGACCAACCTGCCTTCTCATTGTTCACACCATACTTGTATCGTACATAATCAGCAATGCCCTCCGTTAACCATCCGGGTCCGGATTCATTAGGATAAGCCTGCACCACGTGCATCACTTCATGTGTCACTACATCAATATCCTCAGGGTTTTTTTTCAGCCAATGAGAACTGTAACGGGCCACACCATCCCCGGTTTCGGCAACACCAGTGTAATTAGGGTCAATGACAAAAGTGATGCGCTTCAGGGTATTGGCATTATAAGCTTTCGCCTGTTGCGGGTAAACTTCAAAGAAAGTATTGATCAGTTTTTGCTTTTCAGCCGGATCGAAAGAAGGGTCATAGTTTTTAATGATCAAAGTGTACCCATCCTTATGCAAGGAGTCCTCCTCTTTAAAGGAGACCTTTTTTTCCTGCACTGTTTTCGCCTGCCTGATTATATCTGCATTGGCTTTGTCAGCAGAGAAAGAGTAGGGCAGATCGGCAGCAGTAATGCCCCGCTTTTTATTAGGCGTAGCGCTCATTACATAATTCATGGAAGCGCCTTTCTGTATATCAAAATGGCTGATATAGTTTTTGCTGTAAGGCTTCCCGTTGAATTGTAAGGATTGCACATACACATTTTCAGCACTGTTATTGGGCGCATTGATCACCAGCTTCTTGCCATTCTCAAATGAAATGGTTGTCTTTTTGAACAGTGGTGTACCTAACACGTATTGGTCAGTTGCCGGGCAAACAGGATAAAAACCCATGGCAGAAAATACATACCAGGCCGATGTCTGGCCATTGTCCTCGTCACCACAATAGCCATCAGGAGTGGCTTTATACAACCTGTTCATGGCATTGCGTATCCAGTACTGGCTTTTCCAGGGTTCATTGGCATAATTATACAGGTACAGCACATGCTGAATGGGCTGGTTGCCATGGGCATACTGTCCCATGTTCATGATCTGCATTTCACGAATCTCATGGATCACCCCACCATAATAACTATCATCAAATACAGGCGGCATTTTAAAAATGGAATCCAGCATATTCACAAACTGCGCCTTCCCTCCCATTAACTCTATCAATCCTGCTATATCATGAAACACGCTCCAGCTATAATGCCAGCTATTCCCTTCTGTAAATGCATCACCCCATTTGAATGGATTGAAGGGAGACATAAAGGAACCATCCTCGTTCTTACCTCTCATCAATTTGGAGGAAGGATCATACAGGTTGCGGTAGTTCTGCGAACGCTTCGCATACAGGTCTATCTCTGCCTGTGGGCGCTTCAATGCTTTTGCCAGTTGGTAGATGGTAAAATCATCGTAGGCATATTCCAGTGTACGGGCCGCATTCTCATTGATACCCACATTATAAGGCACATAACCCAGGTCATTGTAATACTTCACCCCTTTTCTGCCCACGGCAGATACCGGTCCTTCTGTATTGGCATCCTTTATCAGTGCTTCATACAGCGTGTTGATATCATAGCCTCTCATTCCTTTCATATAGGCATCTGAAACAACAGACGCAGAATTGTTACCCACCATGATGTCACGGTAACCGGGGCTGCTCCATTCGGGCAGGAAGCCACCTTCTTTATAATCGTTGATCAAGCCTTCCTGCATTTCTTTATTGATAGAAGGATACAGGAAATTGAGAAAAGGATACAGGGCGCGGAAAGTATCCCAGAAGCCGGTACCGGCAAATAGATAGCCCGGCATCACTTTGCCATTATATGGACTGTAATGAATGATCTTTCCCTGCTGGTCCAGTTCATAATGTTTTTGCGGAAACTGCAAGGTGCGGTACAGGCAGGAATAAAACGTGCGCACCTGGTCAATGGTACCACCTTCCACCAGCACACGGTTTAATTGTTTGTTCCATGCTGCCTTGGCCTTTGTTTTGGTTGTCTCAAAACCATCCTTACCAATCTCTCTTGAAAGGCTGGTCTCAGCCTGCTCATAGCTGATAAATGATGAGGCAGCCCTGAGTGCCACCTGCTCTCCTTTGGAAGTTTTAATGCCTATCACCGCACCGGTGTGGTTGGCACTGGCTTCTTTATCATGAGATAATGCATCATCTTTCCAGGTATAGGTGACTGTAAATGGCTTGTCAATATAAATAACAAAATAATTCCTGAAATCCTTTGGCACACTTCCGCTGTTCCTCGTGGTATAACCAATGATCTTTCTTTCTTCCGGTATCACCTTCACATAAGAACCTTTATCAAAGGCATCGATCACAATAAAGGAACTATCAGATTGCGGGTAGGTAAAACGGAATTGTGCAGCTCTTTCCGTTGGTGCGATCTCTGTGGTCACATCATGGTCGGCCAGGTACACACTGTAGTAATAAGGTTTGGATACTTCTGCTTTGTGAGAGAACCAGCTGGCCCGGTCATCCTGTTTGAATTTCACTTTACCCGTTACCGGCATAATGGAGAACTGTCCATAGTCATTCATCCAGGGTGAAGGCTGGTGGGTTTGTTTGAATCCTTTGATCTTATCAGCCGTATAGGTATAGGCCCAGCCATCACCCATATTGCCTGTCTGTGGCGTCCAGAAGTTCATGCCCCAGGGTACGCAGATAGACGGGTAGGTATTACCGTTAGAAAGGCTGGGTTTTGATTCTGTTCCCATCAAGGGATTGATCCATTCCACCGGGTCACTCACTTTATCCACCATTTGCGCTCCTGCCTGCACACTACAAACTACAGCTACCACCACTCCCAGGATATGCTTCAATACTAGTTTCATCATTACTTTTATTAAATTATACTATGCTATTATTTACCTGTTCTTTTAAAATTTTTTATCAGCAGCACTCTTATCATTCGATAAGGAGTAGGGCCTGCTGGCAGTGGCAATGCCCCTGTTATAGGCAGGTTGATCACTCATCTGCAATTGAAGCTGTCCTCCATTCACAATATCATTATAAGAAAGCCAGTTTTGATCAAAAGGTTTTCCATTCAATGTAGCAGTCTTAATATACACATGTTCCTTACTGTTTCCATCGGCCTTGATAATAAACTGCTTCCCGTTCTCCAATGTTATGGTTGCCTTAGTAAATACAGGGCTTCCCATCACGTATTGATCTGTACCGGGACAGACACTATAAAAACCGAGGGCACTCAGCACATACCAGGAAGAGGTCTGCCCCTGGTCTTCATCTCCAGGATAGCCATTCTCTGTTGAATTATACAGCTTCTCCATTACATCCCTTACATGGTATTGCGCTTTCCAGGGCTGGTTGCTGTAATTGTATAAATAGATCATGTGCTGAATGGGCTGGTTACCATGTGCATACTGGCCCATATTGGCCATCACCATCTCCGTCATTTCATGGATCATTCCACCATAGGTGCCCACCTTCACGGTGTTGGGCACAGCAAATACAGAGTCCAGCTTCGCGTTAAAATTGGTATCGCCTCCCATCAGGTTGATCAGCCCCTGCACATCATGAAATACAGACCATTGCCAATGCCATGCATTGCCTTCAGTAAAAGGACCGCCCCATTCTACCGGGTCGAAACCTGGGGTCCATTTGCCGGTGGCATCCCTGCCTCTCATGAAACCTGTGGAAGAATCAAATACATTACGGTAGTTGAACATTTGCCTGGCAAATATATTCTCATAAAAATGGTTACCGCTCTCTTTTGCCAGCTGGTAGCCGCAAAAATCGTCATAGGCATATTCCAGTGTCTTAGCGGTGGCTTCCCTGTAGGCAGGATATGGTACATAACCCAACTGGTAATATTCCTTCCATCCGTCGCGTCCATTGGCAGGGCCCCAGGGGCCTTTGTTGGTAGCTTCGTGTAAATAAGCCTGCAATGCTTTTGCAGGGTCAAAGGTCCTGATGCCTTTTGCCCATGCATCTGACAGCAATGAAATGGCATGGTTGCCGATCATACTGCCAGCTTCATTCGGAAAAGACCAGGAAGGCAGCCAGCCACATTGCTCCTGTGCATCCAGCAAAGCCTGCATATAACGGCCATGCATGGTTGGATACATGATGGTATTCAGCGGAAACTGCGCCCTGAATGTATCCCAAAAGCCAGTATCGGTGAACATATAGCCCTTGTGCACTTTGCCATCGTAGGGACTGAAGTAATATGGGTTCCCCTCCTTATCATATTCATAGAACATCCTGGAAAAAAGACTGGCTCTGAAGAAGCAGGAATAGAAGGTTGCCGTTTGCTCCTCAGTGCCACCTTCCACTTTTATTCTTCCCAGGTGTTCATTCCACACTCTGGCAGCAGCTGCCTTTGTGTCTTCCAGTTGTTTAAACTTTCCCAGCTCTGCTTCCAGTGTAACAGCAGCCTGCTCCTGGCTGATATAGGAGGAAGCTACCTTTGCGGATACTTTCTCCCCATCCTTAAATTCTATATAGGCGCCAATGCCTTTCCCTTCTGCTTCCTGCTGTCCCTGCTGAATGGTATTGCTCCTGTTCTCCCAGGTGCCGTAGCTTTTAAAAGGCTTGTCAAAATGAATCTCAAAATAACTTTTCAGCAGGCTGCCATTGATCATCCTGTTGTTACTGACATAGCCCGTGATCTTTCTTTCCGCAGGCCAGATCTTCACCTGGCTGGAACCCGTGTATCCATCTAATACTAAATAGGATTTTCCCTTTGGAAAGCTAAAGCGCAGGTGGGCGCCTCTTTCTGTAGGCGCTATTTCCGTTACAATATGATTGTCAAGGCTTACCTTATAGTAATTCGGTTTAGCTGTTTCATTTGCATGTTGAAAACCTGTTGCACGCTCGTCTTCATTTACCACCAGCTTACCCGTTACCGGCATAAAGGAATACACGCAATAGTCATTGGTCCAGGAGCTGCACTGGTGCGCCTGCTGGAAGCCCCGTATGGTCTTTTTAAAATACTGGTATTTCCATCCATCGCCATTCTTCCCTGTTTGAGGCGTCCAGGTATGCATACCAAAAGGAAGGGCAGTAGTGGGATAAGTATTCCCCCGCGTCAACTCAAACCTGGAGTTGGTTCCCTGCAGCGTATTCACGTATGCCACGGGCTCCTTACCACCAGCGAAGGCGGATAATATGCCTGCCTGCAATAAACCTGCAACTATCAAGTGTTTATTCAAGGTTCACCAATTTTTATATATCATGGCTGCACCAGCCAATATCTTTCAAATAAAATATACCCTCTGCCTGCCTACCATTTGATCAGTACACTGGTTCCGTTTGGATCATTATCAAAACCAAGGAATAAGGTATGAGAAGCAGCATCCCATTTGCTGACCACATCTTTTACCGGCTGTCCTTTGGCATCAGCCAGGATGGTTGCAGCAGGTGCCCGCGGCAGTAATATCCTCATGCTGTTGGTGGTATTGACAGGGCTTTTTGATACAAATGAATATTGACCTTCTCCAACCTTTTCTTCATAGATCCTGGAAGCAGCCGCCAGCACTTGTGGCTTCTCTTTATGATTGATGCGGGCGAGGTTGTACAATAGCGCCTGTTGCCCCGGTTGAACGGTTTTTTCATTCAATACAGGCAATTGCGGATCAAACAGGTCTATCACAGGTCCATGAACCCGGTAAGGCTCATTGCTGATGCTTTCATCCATCACTGAAACGATATCATAAGGACCTCTTTCCAGGAAAAATGAATTCTTAAATTGCAGCGTACCTGCTTTGGCATCTTTTTCATAACCCTCTTTCACCGCCTTTAAAAATGCAGTGCTCCCCTCTTTGTTCATCACGAATGCTTTGGGGTCGCTGCGCAATACATAAACAGTTCCTTTTCCAACCTTGAATTTTTGGTCACTGCTACCCGGCCTGATGTGCAACAAGCCAAATAAATGTTCTGATGGCGCCTTGAAATGATAGGGCTTTTTATTCCACCATTCCTGCACGGTCTGATAGGGATCCAGGTCGCTGCCGCAATACACCAGCACACCACCTTTTTTCACCCAGTCAGCCAGGTATTGGTGTACGCTGGCAGCTAAGGGCTTCATGTTGGAATAACTCACCACCAGCAATTTGATATCCTTCAGTGTATTGACATAGGCCAGGTTTTCCATATGCACGGTTTCTACAGGCACACCCAGCTTCAGCAAGGGCAATGTTTGTCCATAGAAATTGGAGAACTGCGGGTCTTCAAAACCATTGTGTGTAGGAAAGCGCTGGAACATGAGCGAGTTGCCCATTAATACGCCAATGCCTTTTGATCCTGAAACCCTGTTGGCCGACACCGGCATCTGGTTCAGGGTATTCACCATTACCTGCATTTGGGTGCTGTAATAGCGTGGTATCAATACTTTTTCTTCGCTGTTGGCCAGGCGGTAGGGATGTGTATAAATGCGTTCCGGCCAGGGCATCACTTCATAATCAGCCACCATTGGATATAATAGCTTGGCGGTAAAAGTGGCCTGGTAATTCTGTTTATAGTCCTGCCAGTCCTTAGCCCTGTCTTCTATAGGATCTGTAAGGAAGAATAATTTTCTTTTGGTGGGTGCTGTCATGGAAACCATGGACCCATACTCCAGGAAAGCGTTCTCAAAAACTCTTTCCTTCATGCTGCCGTCATAATAGGTAGGCTCCCTTGAAGTTCCTGTCCATACCTGGGCGATATAGCCATCAATGCCAGGAAGAGAAGCCAGGCTGGCTTCGGGACTTACTATATGCCAGGAAGAATAATTGACCAGCGAATGCGTGGGAATGTAGACCCTGATGTGTAACCTCTTGCTTTTACCATACGCCTTTGCATAAGAGGAGACCTCTTTGATGGCATTGTAATACAACTGGTATTTTAATTTGTTGGAAAGCCAGGTATTCTCCGGCGATTCGTGCTGCGGCCTCCAGGGAAAGCCGTAATATTTTTGCCATTCTTTTTTAAAACCTTCACTGTACCCGGCTCTTGCCCAGAACTCGGGCTCTTCCAGGAATATGGAGGTGATACCAGCATCTATCACCTTCTTCACCACACCGGTTTTCATGTATTCGATAAAGGAAGCTACAGGAACAACGTAGGGAATATTATGGCCGTGCCAGATGGTATCACCATTTTGCATCACCTGTCCATCGCCAAGGTGATTTTTACCATCCCATTTGCCCAGGAAATAATCATCATATTCCCCCCAGGCAATGCCTGTCATAAAATCTGTCTGATAGCCTCTATCACGCCAGGACTTTACTCTTTGTTCAAAGCTCATTCCCGGTTTATTACCTGCCCCATAGATAATGGCAATATCTGAACGCACATCTATCTCGGGCCTCCAGGCACTTCCTGTCTGGAAAGATGTCTTCTCAGGCGTATTTATAACCTGCTGGGCCATACATACATAATGACCCGGCAGGCATATAAATAGGAAAAGACGCTTTACTAACCCACGAATATTTTGTTTGTCGATCATCAGTTTGAAGTAATAGAATGACACTTATATCGGTTCCAACTGCCATTCTCTTACTGTTATAAATATTGTAATTGAAACATCAATTATAGCCTATGGATAGGTGATCAACCTCCACTCGCTGATCTGCAGGAGATTACTTCCGCCATTGGCATTGATAATCATCCTGTAATATTTATAAGCTGTGTTGTTATCAAATTCAAATCGTATCACCTGGTTACGATTTGGAAACACCTGGCCAGCTTTATTATCAAGCACCGTCCAGTTAGTGCCATCATTTGAGCCCACCAGCTGCCAGTCTACCGCATCGCGGTCAGGAGCGTCATTACCCGAGGTAATGGTATAGGCACCGATCTTTTCAGGTGTTGGAAACTCCAGCTGCACCCAGAAGCCTGGCTGAAAACCAGCTATTAAGAACTTGGAATTGTTATTATTATCCACCAGCTTTTTAGAGCCTTCACCTGCATCGGCACCGCCCGGGTTGTCCTGGCTTACGGTCAGCGTAGCTTTGGCGGTAATATCCTTCTCCAGCCTTTGAATGGTGTCAATGGTGAAGTAAGTTGTTTTCAGCGCACTGTCTATAAAGCCTGATGACACAGAGGTGATCTGCACAGGCAATATGTATTTCTGGCTCCTGTCAAGGTTCTTTGTAATAATGCTCACTGGTATGGCATCCGAACTGGTTGCACCTGATTTAATGGTAGCATCCAGCTTAGGTATGGTATAGCTGCCTTGCGGTAGCAATACGTAGGAAGTGCCATGCGCAGCATTATAATCGTTTACGGCTGCTGAATTGATGTTAAACTTTACAGCTATATCCTGGCTGGGATAGTTCAGGCCACCATAGGCCGCCCCGAATACAAATACCTGTGGGGTATCTGCCAGGATCATGTCCATATTGCTGATGTCACCTGCGGCCTGCGGCATATAGATCTTGCCCTCCTGGCTATAGTTGATAACATCCGGCTTATTGCAGGAAGTGATGGCTGCAGCCCCCGAAACGAGGAGGGCTACAGCGGTAAATATTTTAGAATTGATGTTCATGAATGAATGATTTATTAGCTCACAATTATTTTAATACAAAAAACAAATAGTATTACCAGCCTGTATTCTGAACCAGGTTCTTATCTACATCCAGCTCTTTCTGTGGGATAGGCCACAGGTAATGCTTCTTTTGAAATACGCGGTTCTCAAATACTGTTCTTTTGTAAAAGCTCATATCTGTAAGGCTGTTACCAGCGTTGATATCCATACCGTGCTTGGGGCCACCATCGGTTTGCTCGGCTATCTTCCAGCGGCGGGTATCAAAATAGCGTACATTTTCAAATGCCAGCTCCACCCTTCTTTCTTTCCTGATCACCTGGCGCATCTGGTCCTGTGAGAGGGTTTCACTGATCAAGGGAATACCTGCTCTTTCTCTTATCAGGTTCACATACTTAACTATGTCGGGATTGCCCGGAGCTGATTCATTTAATGCCTCGGCATAATCCAGGTAAATATTTGCCAGCCTTAACAAAAGCCAGGCCCTGTTGCCAACTCTCCAGTCACCAATTGGCATGTTCTTGCGTACGATATATCCTGTAGGTGAATAATCATTACCACCTACACGCTTACCCGAATTTCCATTGTAATAAGTTTCAGTGATCACCGTACCCGAACTGGTAGTGGTGTTCAGCCATACACTGCCATTAAAGGTGATACCTACATAAAAGCGTGGCTCCCTGCCCACATACATGTTATAAGTGCCCGCACGTGTATGGTACCCGTCAGCGCTGGAAAAGCCATCTTCCGTATAACCTGAGTTGGGATCATCAATAGACAAACCATTAGCCATGTAATAGGCATCCACCATTTCCTGGGTAGCACCGAGGCCACCGCTGCCGCGGATAGAACCATCCTTGCCGGCATGGTAAGGTGTTTCCTCGTATTGACGGGTGGTGGCAGAAGATCCTACAATAGCAAAGATCCACTCCTTGTTCCAGTCGGTGAGCATTACGTCACGGCAGGACAGGTAAGGATCAATATTGCCCGAGTTATCACGTACCCTGTACAAGTCGAAAGTATTGGGAACATATTTATCAATAAAGGCCTTGGAGGCTGCTGCCGCCGTTGCCCATTTGGAAACATCTTTTTGCTGGCTGATCAATTGCTTACCATCAGCATTCTTCATGGAAGCATAGTCAGGATTGCCATTGAAAAGATCACTGGCTGCCAGTAATAACATTTCAGCTTTATAGGCCATTACTACAGACCTTGTCATTCTGCCCGCGTCAACACTTGGGTTGGCAGGAACATCCGGAAGGTCAGCGGCTGCCTTGTCAAATTCTGAAGAGATATAAGCTACGCAGGAATCAAAAGGACTGCGCGCCAGTTGCACATCGGGCAATGAGGCATCAGGTGCAATGGCATTATCGCCTATGATCACCACAGGCCCAAAGATCTTCACCAGGTTGTAATAATAATAGGCTCTCAAAGCTCTTGCTTCGGCTACATAACGCGCCAGCAATTGCTGTCCATTGGCCTGCTCTGTTATTTCCTTGCACTCACCTACGTGCGCCATGAAATAGGTGGAGGACCTGATTGCAGTATAGTAATTGGACCAGAAATCATCCACAAATCCACTGGTTGGTCCCCAGGAGCCAACATTCATGTAGTTGCTGCCCACAAAGCTCCAGTCATATTCTGCTTCATCGGAACCGCCCGTCCAGGGTCCACCTTCATGCGACCCACCAATGAAGCGCTGGTCCGACTCATCCCTTACATAGGAGTACACATTAGCCAAAAACTTATCCACGGTGTTTTTATGAGCAAACACCTGCTCTATAGTGGTACGGTCTTGCGGCACCTGGTCCAGGTAACCCTTCTTGCAGGACCATATATTGATCAATAGAAGGAAAGCAGTTCCTGTATATAATAAACGTTTCATACTCTCTTAATTAGTGAATTTTAAAAATCAAAATGAACACCCATTGAATAGGCAGCTACCTGCGGATACCGCACACCGTTAGAGGTATTCAGCTCCACATCCCAGAGATTGAATTTGCTGAACGTCAGCACATTTTCTCCCAACACATAGATGTACGCACCTCTGATACCCAATTTGCTGAAGGTTGATTTTGGAAAGGTATAGGATGCCTTTACAGTTCTCAGCTTCAGGAAGCTGGCATCCTTCTGCCACCATGTGCTCACCTGGTTATTGTTATTGTTCTTGGGACCGCCAAAACCAAGGCGTGGGTAGAATGCATTTTGATTGGGGTTTTCAGGTGTCCACCTGTCAGTGATAATGCTATACGCATTGCCTTCTCCACCATCGCCGGAGAAAGGCTGGATGCTGTTGCCGCGCAACAGGATACTGGCTTCTGACTGTCCCTGGAAGAAAGCACCCAGACTCACGTTCTTATATGACAGGTCAAAACCAAAACCATAAAGGATATTAGGCACATCGCCATTACCGATCACTGTCTGGTCATAGGCATCAATAACGCCATCGCCATTCAGGTCCTTGTATTTAACGTCACCAGGCCTTACCTCGCCAAATGTTTGCTGTGCAGAGTTCAGGATCTCTGCAGAGTCCTTGAATAAGCCCTGTGCTACATTGCCAAACCTTGCCAGCACATTCTGTCCTGTTCTGTTCAGCCATGGATATTTCTGGTCAGGCTGATCGTTGGTGATCACCTTATTGCGGGCATAAGTGAAATTACCTTGCAGGCTCAGGAACAGGTTCCTGGCGATCTGCACATGATTCTGCTGTAGTGACACATCTATACCTGCGTTGTCAACTACACCAATATTTCCATAAGGTGCGGAGGTCAATCCAACAAATTCAGGTACTGTACCTCTTTGTAAAAAGATACCCGTCCTGTGCTCTTTGAACAGGTCCACCTGTAAAGTAGCTGCATTGAACAGGCCCATCTCCATACCTATGTTGGTCTTGTGCGAGCTCTCCCAGCTAAGATCCACACCATAGCTGCTGATCTGGTAGCCGCCATTACCACTCCTGTTGGTTCCGAACGTATACCCATCGGCGTTGGTATTCACCTGGTCAAGGTACACAAAGCGGTAACTACCCAGGTCA
This sequence comes from Flavisolibacter ginsengisoli DSM 18119, assembly GCF_900129295.1. GTDB lineage: Bacteria > Bacteroidota > Bacteroidia > Chitinophagales > Chitinophagaceae > Flavisolibacter > Flavisolibacter ginsengisoli. The sequence goes on along the minus strand of NZ_FQUU01000019.1, from coordinate 29,139 downwards.
CTGTTTCCTACCATACCGGAAGAGAAGCGGAACTTCAGGAAGCTTACCACTTTCTTCACAGGCTCGAAGAACTTCTCATTTGAAGCCACCCATCCCAGTCCAAAGGAAGGAAAGAAACCATAGCGTTTGGAAGGTGCAAAGTTTTCAGAGCCGTTGTAACCGAAATTATATTCTGCAAAGTATTTGTCGTTGTATGAATAAGTAGCCCTGCCCGCCAGTCCGCGTGTACGGAAAGGAATGGAGCCTGTGAAATCACCTGCAAAAGCATTGACGAATTCACTCTGGTTGAATAGCAACAAGCCGCTCACACGGTGTTTACCAAAAGAGGTGTCATAGTTCAGGGCCGACTCGGTGTAGAAGCGCCTGTTACCACCATTGTATCTGTCATAGCCCAGCGAATTGGAGCCAGGGTAGGTCAGTTGCATATTCAATGAGCCATCAGGGTTGCGGCCATTGGCTATGTAGGCATTCACCCTTTTACCATGGTTGATGCCCAATTCACTGTAGTTGTCAAAGGCCACCATCGTGGTAAAAGAAAGACCACGGAGCAGCATGCCCAGTTGCTGGCGCAAGCGCAGGTTGGTATATAACTGTGTCTTGTATTGGTTGGCGTAGCCCGACTTGGTAGCGGCATCAAAAGGATTTCTGAAACCACCATTGGGGTTACGGCCAGAGGTCGTATCGCCGGGATAGGTCAGTGGCAATTCAACCGGTGGCATATCCATTACAGATTGAAATATCTGGTTCACCTGTCCTGCATCGCCCGGGTTGTTTCCATTATTCACACCAGGGTAGTGACCATTGCTGTAAAAGCCCTGCAATCCCATTTCCAGGGAAGTAGTTCCTGTCACTTTCAATGTCAGGTTGCTGGTGAAGTTGAAGCGGGAAAAACCGATACCACTGTGGTAAGGTTCGTAAGGATCCGATTTCAAAAAGCCTTTCTCATCATAATAGCCAAGGGACACATAATAGAAAGCGGAAGGAGCACCGCCATTGATATTGAGGGTAGCTTTCCTGTTGGAACCGCGGTTTTTGAACACCTCATCTATCCAGTTCACATTAGGATAGAGGTAAGGATCATTACCTGCCAGCGTATTGGCAATATATTCATCACTGTATTTGGGTGCATCACCTCTTGTGGTCAGGGCTTCGTTGGCCATTTCCATATAGGTCTTGCCATCAGCCATTTTAGGCATCTTGGTGAAGGTGGTCACAGATTGCATATAATCAAAAGAGAACTCGGGTTTTCCGGGCTTACCTCTTTTAGTGGTGATGAGCACCACGCCATTGGCACCTCTTACACCATATACTGCTGTAGCTGAGGCATCCTTTAATATACTTAAGGAAGCAATGTCCTCGTAGTTCAGGTTACTCAATGATCTTTCTATTCCATCCACCAATATCAGCGGCCTGGAATTGTTCATAGTGGCAATACCACGTATCCAGATGTCGGCATCATCATGACCCGGTTCACCGGTACGCTGCACAGAAACCAGTCCTGCCAGGCGACCGGCCAAACCGGCACCTACATTGGCAATGGGTTGCTTCAGGTCCTGTGTATTCAATATGGCCTGCGAACCGATCTGGCTGATCTTTCTTTGCCGGCCATAACCTACCACCACCACTTCATTTAAGCTTCCTGCCACTGTTTCCAGTGTAATGTCGTAATCAATACGGTCGGTGAAAGCCCAGCGGAAAGGCGTGTAGCCTACAAAGGAAGCTACCAGCGAATCGCCCTTGCTGGCGGCAATAACATATTGGCCATTGGAACCACTCAATACAGATTGATGGGTATTCAGATTTTCTACGGTGGCACCTTTCATTACTTCGTTCAGTTTGTTCCTGATGATACCGGATATTTTGATCTGGCCCGTACCATTCTGCGCCAATAGCGCAGTGCCTGAGTGAAGCAATAGGAAAAGTATAACAGTGCCTGTATTATATAGCAACTTACGTGTGATCATACTTTAAATTTTAACCTTCGATAGAGATTTTTAGAATGAAATAAGCATAGCATGCCCCTTAGGAGGTTTCTTTCCTTTTTTTACAGGACCACCAATAAAGGGAATACGGTTTATACCAAATGCGGACGTTGATCTTTTAAAAAGACCAGTTCATTTTTTATGTGATTGTTTTAAAGTGGGGGGTTCTTTTCAATCGGAAGATCTTAGCAGAAAAGAGTTTGATTTTTTCCATGCAGCAAGTGTTTAGGTACTAAAAATAGTATACTAAATCGATTTAGCAAATTTATTTTTCAATTTCTTTAACAAGGCTGTTTCGTGGAATTCCGTACCACCAGGGAAGGCCGCAGCACCATGTGCCGGGTTTTAAGAGCGTTGGCTGGCGTGGCTATTTCATCGAGCAATATATTGATCATGGCCTTTGACATTTCGGCTATCGGCTGCGCTATAACGGTAATGGATGGTCTAAATAAACGGAACAGGTCGTGGTCGTCAAACGTGATGACGCCTATATCGTCTGGGATCTTTAATTGCAAATTAGTAATGGCCTCCAATCCATAGATGCCCAGGTAATTGGTGGCAAAGAAAACAGCATCCGGTTTGTCTTTTTTATTAAGGAAGGTTTCCATCTTACGGATGGCTGCATTAGGTTCATCAAAAAATGATATACGTTTCACGTATGGCTTTAGCCCGGCTTCCTTTATCGCTTTTGCATAACCGTTATAACGATCAATCATTTGCGACTGGTCTGAATCTATGGTAACAAACCCTATCTTCTTGTAGCCGCGCTCCACCAGGTGTTTCACACCTATATAACTGCCATAGCTATTATCCAGCACCACGTAGTTGGTATCGAGGCCGGGAAAGTAACGGTCGAACAGGATCAAATGCGCCCGGTCTTTGATCAGCTTATTCACTTCAGTTTCTGCACCCTCCGTTGGCGTAATGATAAAACCATCCACCTGGCTCTCGCGGAACATATTGATCACCTCCGTCATTTTCTCTACACTGTTCTCCGAGCTGCAATAGATGATCTTATACCCTCTTTTGTTCACCTCCTCTTCTATCATATGTGCCACGCGGGCAAAGAAACTATTGGATATATCCTCCACGATCAACCCTATGATATTCGTCTTGCCCGTGCGCAGGCTTTTGGCCAGCTGGTTGGGCACATAGCCCAGTTCTTTGATCTTCTTTAAAACCTTTTCTTTCAGTTCGGGACTTATTCTTTTTTCCTCGGCCTTCCCATTCATGATGAAAGAAATGGTGGTAGTGGATATGTTCAATTGCCTGGCAATATCACTTAGCGCTAATCGTTTTGGTTTCATACATGCATTATATTACCAGTAGAGAGTTTCATTGTAAGCAGTGAAATTTATTTAAGAAAGGATAAGGGATTTCTTATGCTTCCATTCATTAAAAGTACCAAACAATCATCGTAAGACAATTGTTCAAGGAATCCGGAGGAAAAAAGACCTCCTGGTTATTTAATCCAGTCATGCGCGGATTTATATCCCACCCTTTTTTTGTACTTTAAACAAATGAATGCTACAGAGCTCAAAGAACTGCAAACCCCGTTAAAAGACAAATACCGTGAGCAACCAGAATCTGCCATCATCACCCTGAAAGCTCATGGCAATGTGGGTGAAGGCATTTCCTGCAGTGTGGAAACAGGCAGGGCCCTCAGCGAAGCTGGATTGCACCCCGCCACAGGCGGCACCGGCCTGCAGCTTTGTTCAGGCGATATGCTTTTACAGGCACTCGTGGCCTGCGCAGGTGTTACACTCAAGGCAGTGGCAACAGCCATTGGCGTTGAAATCATTGAAGGCACGGTATCGGCAGAAGGTGACCTTGACTTCAAAGGCACCCTGGGTGTTTCCAAAGAAGCCCCGGTAGGATTTAAAAATATCCGGCTCTCCTTTAACCTGCAATCGAATGCCAGCGAAGAACAATTGGCCAGCCTTCGTAAACTCACGGAAAGGTATTGCGTAGTATACCAGACCCTGGTCAATGGCGTAGGCATTGAGACTAATTACCAGTTGTCATAAAAAAACCTGCCCCGGCAATTGCCAGGACAGGTAAGGCTGAAATGAGAAACTAATTAAAACAATTGCATATACTAATGCAGCTCCACTGCTTCATTGGTCCAGTTGAACACACCATCAGGATTGTAGGCCCATACCCAGGCATGCAATAACCAAAGAGGGAAACCTGAAGTGCCGTTCCATACATCCTGAGAACCTGTAAATCCTTCCGGCATAGGATCAGTGAGCGGCACCGCGTATTCCACGGCTACCAACACCTGCTTTCCATTTGCATCCCTGTTATAGACCAGTATCTCGGGGTGCCTGATATCGAAAGTGCCATCAACCAGGCTGGTATTCATATAGTGGTGACCCATATGCTCTACGTCCACAGCTATATCTGCATAACCATCTTTGATAGCATTGTCAATGTTGCGGTATTTGGCGGTGGCGGCGCGTGCCTGTTGCAGTTCCATGGTGGTCTGCCATGACAGGCCACTATAATAGTTTATCACCTCGCTTCTGCCTTCCTTACCTTGTATAGCCTGCACGGTTTCGGTGCTGGTGTTTTCCTTGATGCCTTCTTTCTGGCAGGCTTCCATTGTAAGGCAAAGCAGCAGGATAGCAGAGAGTTGCACAGGATGTTGTATCAAACCCCTGGTAATTTTATAAAGGGCAATAGCTGGCTGTTTACAGCGCCAGGCGCTGTTATTAGAATTTTTCATTTTCTATCTGTTTGAATGATGAATGAATAAATGCAGTGCAATGAATAGTGTGCGCTCCCGGGGGAGTACTATCATTGCGCCGTCGCAGGACTGATCACATTGGCGATCTCGATGATGTTGTTGGCCGGGAAGCCGCCTTTTTTAGCGTGTTCTTTAATCAGTTCTGCATTTTCAGCCTTGTAAACGCAGTAGATCTTGTTGCCGGTCACATAGCTCTGTACCCATTGAATGGAAGGACCCATTTGTTTTAATACAGCGCATGAGGTTTGAGAAATGGTTTTCAGTTGGGCTGGTGTCAGCTTGCCTGCATCAGGGATCTCCCTTTCGATCAGGTAGGTCTTTAATACAGGAGCATTGGCAGTGGGCGCCGTGCTACCGCTGGTAGCCTGGGCCATAGCGCTATAGCTGCCCAATAGCAGTAGGGCAACAAAAAGTGCGCATTGTTTGGTCATTCGTTTCATAATAGTTTGTTTGAGTGTTGAAGCATAAAGGTACCCTCACACCATGCCCATACCCTGTAACAAATCGTTCAACAAATAGCACAGCACCTGTAACAAATCGTTCAACAAATGGTAAATTTTGATCAATAAGAAGAGAGGCCACTAAGACTCTAAGGCACGAAGGAACACGAAGGAGGAAGTTGAAAGGTTGACAGGTTGAAAAGTTGAAAAGGGAGGGAGTCGGTAGTCGGGAGTCGGTAGTCAGGAGTAGAGAGAGGAACCACAGCGGCAGGGCGACACAGAGAGGCACGGAGCGTTGAGTTGAAAGGTTGAAAAGTTGACAAGTTGATAAGGAGAGAGTCTCACTAGTAGAGAGAGGGACCACTGAGGCAGAGCGACACAGAGAGGCACAGATATATATTGTTTGAGGCTGATTGACACTAGTACTTCCGGCAATCGATCACACTGTTCCTTGTCATCCCGCCTTTGGCGGGATCTGTGGCAAAAACATAGGCGACTGTTGAAATAGTAAAGCCTGTATGACCTAAGATCCACCAAATTCAACGTAACCAAAAAACTGAACGAACCTGCAACCTCGTCCAGCGCCTCATTGCGGAAATTCGATTACTGAAAGCTCAATAGACCGAAGCCTACCCTCCGCAATTCAGCGCCTTTAGTTTCTGCGCATATCACGTGATCAATCTTCAGACTCTATCTATTTGTAGTGAAGTAAAAACTATAGATGAAAGACTGTAATCTTAATGTATCAAGCCCCCGGTAGTAAAAACTGTTGTGCGCTGGCCCGGCAAAACCCGCGGAGCGTTGGGGTTTGCCTGCCCTTTTTTTTGGTTCTTTTTTTTGGGCAAGCAAAAAAAACGAACAAAAGGAACTCGCCGAAGGCACCAATCATAAAAAATAAAACACCCTCAATCCCTTTTTCCTATAAGCTGGACCTCAGAAAAAGATTTCAGTGCCAATGGCAACATACCCATGCATCTTATTGCGTAATCAGTATCGCAGAGGATGCAGAGCTTTTCGCAAAGGTTCGCAGAGAAGAGAGAAAGAAACTTTACACTTTTAAGAACTGTATCTGGTATTAATCTAACGAAACGCAAAAACACCTGGAATTTAAAACTGCCTGCAGCACCTAATTGCGGAAATTCGATTGCACTGCCGCTTTTAGGCCGAAGCCCTCCCTCCGCAATTCAGTGCCTGCAGTATCCCCGAATAGCACGTGATTAAACTAAAGGTATCTACCAATTGTGGTGAAGACTGCACAATCGTGGAAAGACCGTAATCAAAATGCATCAAGCCATCAGTAGTAATAACCGTTGTGCGCTAGCCCGGCAAAACCCGCGGAGCGATGGTGTTTGCCTGCTCTTTTTGGTTACTTTTTGAGCAAGCAAAAAGTGACTCGCCGAAGGCACAATAAATTAAAACAGGAATGAAAGCTTTTATTAGAAAACCCTCCTTGTCAACTTTTCAACCTGTTAACTTGTCAACCTCTTCCACCAAAGCGACCCCAAATATTAAATATTAAATCTTACCTATTAAATAATCCTCACCCCAGCATCCCCATATAGCTCATGGGCAGTAATCCATATTTCTTTTTGAAGCACTTGGTAAAATAGGATGGGCTGGTAAAGCCGGAATCAAAAGTAATCTGGCTCACATTATAGTGCTGCTTTTTCATGAGCTGCTTGGCCTTTTCCAGGCGAAATTCTTTCAGCAGTGTATTTGGTGAAAAACCCGTCAACGCAACAGTTTTGCGATATAGCTGCGATTTGCTCATGGCCATTTCATGGCAGTAATCCTCGATGTCAAAATCAGGGTCCTGCCAGTGTTCTTCCAGCCTGGCAAACAACATTTCCAGCAGTTGTTCGTCCTGCGGCGGCAGTGTAAAAAACCCATTGCCATTGGTGCTATAATCTTTTGCCACCATTTCCTTCACAGACGAAGCCAGCGCGACCTGCAGGTATTTACCGATAGCGCACATGCATTGCGCCTTTTGTATGGCATCACCAAAAAGCTTGTTGCTCTTCTCTATAGGCTCGCCCGCGCTGATGCTCATCTTAATACCCAGGTTCTCCATACCATGGAGTTCATGTTGCAGTGCCAGTGCACACGAAACGGCTTTGGCAGCTGATGTAAAGGAGATGATAAAGCCATTGCCTCCATGCTCCACTTCACTGCCGCCATACTCCGCGATCATCTTCCTTATGATTTGATTATGCCTGTTCAACAGTTCATTAGCATGATCGGCGCCAAGCTGGTGACGCAGCAGCACAGGGTCAGTTGTGCTGGTGAGTAACAACACCCTGAAGGAAGGGTCACTGAACACTTTAAGACCTTCATTATTTACCTCAGCTTCCTCGGGGTCATAGATCCTCCCTAAAAAGGATTGAACCACAGAGCTGCTGACTTCTATGATCTTGTTGGGAACCAGGCCATGTGCATTGCGGTGCATTTCCTTTACCGCATCCTTATCAGGCGCTTCTATGAGGCAAAAGATGGTCTCCCGCCATTCGTCTACCCAATAGGTCATGCATTTACAACCGTAATCATCCTGGTGGAGCAGGTCTTTGGCATGAGCCCCTGCTACGTCCCCGGCCTTGACGCCGGGCACATTGTGCACATCCATGTAGATTGGCATACCTGGTCAGTTTTCGTTCTTTTGAAGATAATACTTTTCGGAGATATATGCCAGCGAGAGCAAGGCAAAATGAAAAACTAAAAAACTAAAAAAAGCTTAAGCTGGACAATGTTATCCGGACAGTTTCAAGATTAATAGGTTGATGAGTTGATAAGGGTGAAGGACCGATCCGTATTCCTTTGAAAATTTAGCCCCTCATCGTTGCGCAAGGAAATTTTTTCTTCCTCACTATAACTTTCCTATTTACACAGTTCATTACCCTAACCCCCATGGGTAACTGTGAAATGGAATAATAAGCATAACTTTAAGAAGCACGGTCCCTACTCTTCAAGGTTTTCTTTCCTGCCATCACCAAACCGTAATAAATGATACCACTTGTAGCAACCAGTCCAGCAAAATGCCAGGCAATGTTCAACCATATTGTAGCCTATCCTTTACTGATCCCAACAAGGAATAAAACGGTCATTTATTCCCGGACTACCCATTTTTTTATCAAACAAACAGGACCAGCACCATTACTATGAAATACAAATTAGAAAAACCTGTTCATGGCACTATTGGCAATAGTAAATACCAATGCACTATTGAATGGCGGAATGGAAAGTTTGTTGCCGATGAGCCAACAACTATTGGTGGAAAAGATACTGGCCCGGATCCCTTCACGCTTTTGCTTTCTTCCCTGGCTTCCTGTAAGCTGATCACACTGCGCATGTATATTGACCGGAAAGGCTGGACCATTGACCAGGTAGCCGTTAACGCCAACCTGTACCAGGAAACTAAAGAAGGCATAACCACTACCATCATTGATTGCGATATTTTGTTTATAAGTCCAGTTAGTGATGAACAGAAAATGCAGTTACTGGACATAGCAAAGGCCTGTCCCATTTCCAAAATCCTCCAGGGTGAACTAAAAGTAAGGGTCTTTGTTTACAGGGAAGGGGATGCCAAAACCATTAAATATGCCAACGAGGAGGTGACTGTTTTATGGAAGCCGGAGTTCTGCCAGCATTCCACCCGGTGCTGGACGCAAATGCCACAGGTCTTTAAACCAAGCTTACGGAAATGGATCGATCCCGGTGGTGCATCAGCGGAAAAACTGGAACAGCAGATTGCCAAATGTCCTTCCGGCGCCCTGGTGTTCATCAAAAATGAGCCGGAAAACAAAACACAGTAGCAGTAAAAGCAATCAGGATCCAGGGCCGTCATTTTATTTACTAATTCTTTAAACATAAACTAACAGATCATGAAAACCGAAATTGGCATTAAGCCGGCAAATACTGCGGAAATAGCTAAATCATTGAACATTTTACTGGCAGATGAGCATGTGTTGTATATCAAAACCAGGAAGGCGCATTGGAATGTAGAAGGGGCTGATTTCTTGACCATCCATCGTTTCCTTGAAGAGCAGTACAAGCAACTCGAAAGCATCATTGACGATATTGCTGAACGCATCCGCACCATTGGCCACTATGCAGAAGCCACGCTGGCAGGCTTCCTGGCAGAAACGCATTTGAGTGAAGAATCAAGGGCCAAAAATGACAGTGCCGGTTTCATGAAATCCCTGCTTGGTGATCACGAGACGATCATCATTCATTTACGTGAAAATATAGACCGCTATGCTGAAGAATGGAAAGATGCCGGTACCAGTGATTTTATAACAGGCCTGATGGAAACCCATGAAAAGATGGCCTGGATGTTAAGGGCGCATTTGAAGTAATAGTGAATCAAAAGCCAGCCATGGATTGAATGGATGTTCTAAGTCTTTAATGCAGTTATCCTGGTAATGGAATACCAGGTGCTTAAAAAGCATAGGTTTAATAGGTGGAGAAGTTGAGTTCAGAAAGATTGAATTTTAAAATAGTGTAGTTGCCCCTTGATGTTTAAGTGAAGACTTATAGAGAAGGGAAGCTATTTACGGTAAAAGGCCGGCTCTCCCGGCCTTTTGTTTTTAGGTAGTTTACTCTTTGCATTAATAAAAACAGGCACCTTGCCAATGAACAGCCAAAGACTTTTCTGCGCTGGCAGGCGTAGGTAATACTTCCAGGAAGATTTACACCCCTACCGTTTTATAATTTATCAAAGCACTGGTATGGCCTTACCCGTCTCTGTTATTTTACCGTCAAACTTTTCCTCTTTCTTTTCTGCTTCTTCTTTGGTAGCACGCACTACTCCATCTTTATGTTGCGGAGGACCATAAAGCGTATAAAGCTTTAAATCTTCTTTGTTATCGGTATTGATCACATTATGCTTTGCACCGGCAGGAACCACCAGGACATCCCCATCATGTAACGGGTATTCATGCCCATCTACAAAACATTTTCCATTTCCTTTCTCCACACGGAAGAACTGGTCGCCATCTTTATGCGTTTCTTCTCCTATTTCTTCCCCCGCTTTCAGGCTCATTAATACCAGTTGAAGGTGCTTGCCTGTATAGAGTACTTTTCGGAAGTTCCTGTTTTCCATTGTGTCCTTTTCGATGTTAGTTTTAAACCCTTTCATAGACTAATTTTTAAAAATTAGGAAGTTGCATTGTAATGTTTGTCACTAAATTAAAACTAGCCACCTGTTAGGTTGTAATCAATGATAGTTATTATACAACTATCTGACAGCTATCAGGCAATTGCAGATGAGTAGTAAGAAAGAAGCTAAGGAGATTCAAAAAGCATTATATCAATAAGTGAACAGTTACTTATTCGCCAAGGCAGTTGGGCCCGGCCTTGTTTTCAAATATCATCGTATCAAAACCACTGTTCCTTTTTGAATTACTGGTTTGCCAAGAATTGGGTCGTTATAATTTATGTACCAAACATAAGTTCCAGCATTTTGTGGCAGAGAATTTATTTTTCCATCCCACCCCATAGCAACATTCCGGGTATTGAATACCTTTTTGCCATACCTGTCAAATACCGAGAATTCATTGACTTTTACAAATCGGCAGGAAGGGGGGATCTGAAAAATATCATTTTTACCATCACCATTAGGTGTGAAAGCAGATGGCAAGAGTAATGCCCTGTTAATGACAATGCTAAATTTATTTTTTGCACTGCAACCATTTGTATAGAATGCAGTTATGGTATAATCGATGTCATTTTGGGGAGTTGAAACTGGGTATTGTGTTACGGTGTTATTCAAAAACGTAGATGGTGACCACAGAAAAGAACTTACACTACCTGTTATTATTGGTGTTAAAGTTATTGGTGTGTTAGGTGGTATCAAAGTATCTGCAGTAGAAAATACGATGGGTGGAACAGGCTTTACGGTTACAATTGTATTTGCAGTTGTTGCGCATTGACCTGTTCCAGAAGGAGTAAACAAATAGGATGTAGTTTCGGTATTATTAAAAGCAGGTGACCAGCTTCCTTTAATGTTTTCAATAGATGTTGAAGGAAGTGGATTTACTAAAGCCCCGCTACAAATAGGTTCGATTGGGTAAAAAGTAGGTTTAATCTTTGAAGTTATTTCAATAGTCATAGTTGCAGTTGAAGCACATTGTCCTGGTAGTGGAGTAAATGTATACAACGTCGTGGCAGTATTGTTAAGAGCTGGTGACCAGGTGCCCGATATGCCTTCCAGTGAAGTCCTTGGCAAAGGGCTTAAAGAGCTGCCGCTGCAAACTGGTATAACCTGTGAAAATGTTGGCACCTTAGTAGGCGCATTAACCGGTATAGTCATTGTCGCTATCGAGGCACATTGGTTTGGCCCCGGGGTAAAAGTATAGGTTGTAGTTTTTGTGTTATTTAATGCAGGTGACCAGGTGCCTGAAAAGTTTTCAAGGCTTTTAGTTGGTAAAGGGTTTAAAGAGCCACCAGCACAAATAGGCGCTATCTGAGTGAACGTAGGCGTAGGCTGTGGCGGCATACCAGACCTTATGTACTGTGCGATATATGGATTGCCATTTATATTCCGAAAAACACCTGCTGCGTAAATGTTATCATTCTCACTTACAGAAATAGATATAATATCAAGATTTGCATTTAACGCGTAACATCCGGCACCCAGTTCTGACCACTTAGTTCCATCCCATTTGGATACGTATCTGTATCCATTAGCACCAATGAACGATCCAGCAGTATATATGTTGTTTTTACTATCTATAGCGAGGGAATTTATCGCGCCTGGCGTCTGGCCATTGGCATTGAGGCTATTTGCTCCGGTCCCCACTTCAGACCAGGATGCTCCATCCCATTTAGCTACATATCCCTGTCCGCCAGGAGTATTACTAAAAGACCCCCCTGCATAAATGTTGTTGGCAGCATCAATTGCAAGAGAGGCAATTGTTCCATTTGCATTTAAAGCATTTGCCCCACTGCCCAACTCAGACCATGAGATGCCATCCCATTTAGCTACAGATGCAATGCCATTCGAATAACTAAATTGACCAGCGGCATAAAGATTTCCTGATGCATCTGAAATGATAGAACGAATAGGCCAATATTTTATCTTAAGTGAATTGGTCCCTGTACCCAATTGAATCCAGTTGCTACCATCCCATTTGAATACATTATCTCCTGCGGCATAAACAGTCCCTTTCGCATCTATAGCGATTGAAAAAATAGCAGTCTTTGAATTTAAGCCTGTGCCTAATTCTGTCCAGCTGCTACCATCCCATTTAGCAACATAACTGTAACCCATTGCATTTGTAAAATATCCGGCAGCATAGATGTTTCCCTGAAGATCAACTTTTATAGATAAGATAGCATCATTTGCCTTTAACGTATTAGCACCTGTGCCAACCTCCTGCCATGAGGTTCCATCCCATTTAGCCACATATTTGTATCCAGAGGCATTGGTGAATAAGCCAGCTCCATATACATTACCTGCATGATCAGTAGCGGTATTCAAAAAATGTGCATTAGGGTTTAAAAATGCATTACCGCTCCCAAGCTCTTTCCATCCATCCTGTGCCCTACCATGCAATGAAATTAAGATGGACATAATGATCATCCACAGGGATTTACGCCGGCTTTTCATCATTCTATTCTCATTTTGAAACAAACTGTTATATTATCAAAGATTAAATTAAATAAAAAGTAACCCCCTAAAATCTGCGAAAAGTAAAACCAAGAATTTACCCAACAATGATTATTAAAGTTTCTAAAACGTAAATTTTTGTATACTCAGTACTTACTTATTTTGCATTGACCACTTTCTTCTAACAAAATAATAAATTTAGGTAACAACAAATACTAGGTAACCTGGATGTCGTAAATCTAATTCTTACAAATAAAGAGTGTTCGCCAGGTTTTATAAAGCTTTTTTCCGCTTCATGTTCAAGTACCAGGGCATTCTGGAAGTTGAGGAATGCAGTATTAAGAAAATATTCTTCTGGATTTTACTAATTGAAATAACAAATCTGACATTGACATTGGTGGATATATACACAAATATACCGTGCAGCAAGGGGGATGCCCCATTGAATTCTTGGAGCAATTGAAGTTGAAGACAGAGTTTAAAATTTAGCTATTTGCCTTTAATAGGTTTTTGTGGTCGTGTCGGTGCTTCTGATGTAATTCTTCCATTTTTAATACTACCGATATCAATTTTTGTAATGCAACAGGTTTTGAATCGTTTGACTTACCCGAGTTGACTGAAGAATTCCCTTGATTGTTTTTTGCCATAGTATTTAATTTTTATTTTCAATTCCATTTAGTACAGCTTTAAATATAAATCACGACTTTTTAGGATCCAGGGGTGGCGGCGGTGGAGCTTGAGGTTTAATGGGAGCGGCTGATGAACTACTACCTTTCTTTAAATCAGGTTCGAAAGGCTTTTCAAGCCGATCGTTCTTTTTGGGTTCAAGGCTTTTTGGCATTGTATTAATTTGTTTTAGGTTTTATGAATGGTGTTGGCGTTGCTGGCTTTGGAGGAGCCGACGTTGGGTTCTGACCTCTTGTTTGATCAGCAACACTTGGCTTCTGAATATTACCTCCTTGATTTGGTTTTGGCCTATCTGTCATAAAATGGCATTAAAGGTTATATACAATACTATTAAAACGATACCACATGCAAGTGTGCCAACAGTGGTCCAGTTTATCATATCCATCTGGCTCGCTCTTTTATCAATTCTATCCGGATCGTAAGTTTTATCTATATCCTCTGTTTCTTTTGCCCCCTTCCGTGCATTTTTTCCGGCAATTATGTGAGAAACTAAATTAAGAAGCAAAGTAAAAATTAGAAGTCCCCATCCTAAAAGAAGCATCCATTTAGAGCTTGAATCCTTTATAGGTTGGACAATATCCTTTATAAAACCTATTGACAGAGCCAATGCTCCGGCAGAAATGTAAGACAATTGCTTTTCAAAGTTGTCCTGGCTTTTTTGAAATAATACTTTAAGCTCCAGTCCAAATGCTTTGATCTCCGCACATTGTTGTTCATATTTCCTTAGCCCTTCCTCATACTTTCTTTGGGCCTTGTCATGATTTTCTCCCTGCTTTTCCTCACAAGATTCTTTTACAGTCAAACTTATTTCTTCCTTCGGCACAACTGTTGGTTGTCCGTTATATTGGCGCTCACGTTTTGCATGTTTTTTTGTTTGATCGTCCATACTTAAAAGAAAACTATTTGTCAATTAAAATAATATGGTTTTCAACTTGCTCACAGCCTTTGGGAGAAATGAAAATCATATTCAATTCCTTATCAAACTCGATTAGACCTTGTTTATGCAGCGGCTCCAATACTTTTGTTTTAAAATCAGAACTACGAGGATACTCAACCCAACTAAATAAATCTTCAAAGAAGACACCTTCTTTTTCTTGTGAATACGTCAACAACAAAACCTTTTCTTTTGCGCTTAATCCAGTCACCAATACACGTTTTTTTCCATTTACTTCCCAAACATTGGGAAGGTTTCTAACTGCGATGATATTAACAATATTTTGGGCGTCTTCTATGCTACACCTATAAAATATTCTGATCAGTTCACAAATCACCCAGTCACTGATAGCGTCTATTGTTTTTGAGTCAATCTCATTCGAATCCACATCCCCGCCCGAATGACCGATACTTCTTTTATTGCGAAATGTATAAAGCAAACACAGTGATCTTGGAATAACTATTCTTAATGAATCATTGCCAATTGACTTGTCAACCTTCTCAAGTTCATCAACACGTTGCTTAAAGTTTTTTATTTCTTCGATAAACCCAATATGATTACCTGTTAGAGTATGTTGAAGAAAGCGCAAAATTTCTTCACAAAGCTTACCGCAACTCAATCCTGATGCGTCATATTCCCCCTTTTCGTGCCTCTCCTTAATTTTTAAGTAATGTTTAATAATTCTATTGCGGAACTGAACGGGAATGTTTCCAAGAGCCTCATCTAAAATCCTATTTTTTCCAGTACTCATATTGGTTGTCTGAATTTTTCTCTCTGTCTAGCACTCCATCTTTAATTAACCGACTTAGAGCAATATGTAAAAGTTGAGCTGAATACTTTTGCGCCTTTTTTTGACTACAATATTCAACAACTTCATTAACCTTTCTTTTTTGGTTGAAGTAGCCATCTTTAATGAGAATATTACACATTTCAAAAGCAGATGGATTTAATGATGCTCCGCTTTTATTCTCCTTGCCAGTTCCTGTATCTGATGACTTTCTTGCTGGCTTTCTACCACTTTTCGCTTGAACTGGTTTGAAGTCAATGTCCACGATTTGATTTAAAATTTGATGCGCATACTCCTCACCTGGAGTAAGCAATGAATAAGTTCCATTTTCTTTCGCAGAAATATATTTTAGCGCCTCTTTTCCAATAAATGTTCTGAAATGATCAAGATTTAATTTCTCACGCTTCATAAGTTCATTCAAATCTTCCCGAGTAACTACTTCAACACCCTTCAGTTTATTGGCATAAACAAAAAGAATGGTCAGCCTTTTAATCTTGTCATTTTTAGATCTTTCTTTTAGTCGGTTATCTACTAACTCGAGCTTCCCAGTTTCTGTTTCTTTAAAGATCTTTGCGATGATTTCAGAGTAGTCTTCGATCACATATTCAGCATCCTGTATGTTGGTAAAACCTTCTTTATTGTTTGTGGTAGTATAAGTTTGTCCCTTTGCTGGTAGAGTCAATGCTTTTTGAAACGGATTCCTGGGAGCAATTGGATGACCGCTTATAACCGTGTTAAAGGCGTTTGCAAAATACGATCCTACCTCATCCGTGAATTTTCCTACAAAAGATTTTGAATTACCTTTTTGTGTGTATTCTATCTGATTGACAGCTCTATTTTCATAATTATTTGTTTTTATTGCTATACCGCAACTACTACAAAAAGTTGATTCTTCAACCAAAATAGTGCTGCAATTCTTACAAATAAGTTGCGAACCGCAACTTTTGCAAAATTTAGCTTTACCAGAATTTTCCGCATTACAATTGTAACATTTAGTTGATTCATTATGCGTCATATCGCTTAATGAAACATTAGCTTCATTGACCATCGTGAAAAAAGTTTTAATTAAACAATAATGTTTACTGCCTTATTAACAACTCGTGGAAAAATCTGTTTGGTGGATTGATTTGCGTAAAACTATCTTGCAGTCATTAAGCTTCCCAAAGAGACTTTCCTACTGCCCCGGTTCCCGCCGGGGCTTTAATTGTTAAAAAAGCTAAGTCTACTAAGGTAGAATTACTTTAAATCGATTATATTGGAAAATATTCACAAGTGTGCAAAACATTTTTAGGTGCAATCCTTATAATCGCCATTTATTTCCGATAGTATAGAAACAGTCCAATTATTATGTTTGCATGATCAGGTAGCCTAAAGGAATTATGCCTAGCAGAACTGTAATTGTTAGGGACATTTAAAGCAATTAATTTTTCAATGAATAGTAGTGAAATAGAACACAACGTAAAATGCATCTTTGAAAACTTTTCAAATGAGGAGTTCGTTTTTGACTTTCTCCTGGCTTACGGCATTTCCAAAACTTCTGTGACAAGATTAAAGAAGGGTGATTTCAACCTTTCCAAAGTGAAGGGGGAATTACTTTATAAGAATAAAATTTTATTCAAGGAAGAAGATGATGACTCCCTGTTAAGTACAATTGATGCTATTTCAAAAGAAGAGCGAATACTAAAGCATAAACCTCGTTTTGCCATTGTTACTGACTACGAAACGATGGTTGCCAAAGATTTGAAGCTGAAAAGAAACTTGGATATTCCATTGCAGGATTTGCCTAAGTATTATAGCTTCTTTCTACCCCTTGCTGGCAGTGAGGTATACAATTCATCGAATGATAACGAAGCTGACAGGAATGCCGCATATAAAATGGCCGAATTGTATGATCTCTTGATTCATGAAAATCCAGACATTTACAATTCCAAAGAAACAGTACATAACCTAAACATATTTTTATCGAGATTACTGTTTTGTTATTTCGCCGAGGATACAGGGATATTTGAAGTGGAAAGTGTATTTACAAATACATTGGCTCAGCATACAACCTCTAATGGCAGCGATACTCATTTGTTCCTGAATAGACTTTTTGAACGGTTAAACACAAAAAGCGAAAATAGCCTTCCTGATTACCTTGTTAAGTTTCCCTATGTTAACGGCGGTTTGTTTAAAGACAAAATAGAATCTCCAATTTTTTCAGCTAAGGCAAGGAAAATTCTGATTGACCTGGGTGGATTGAATTGGAAAGACATCAATCCCGACATTTTTGGCTCCATGATACAAGCGGTTGTTATACCAGAATACCGCAGTGACTTGGGAATGCATTATACATCTGTACCTAACATTTTAAAACTAATCCGACCTTTATTCTTGAATGAACTGTACGAAACATTTGAAAAACATCAAAATAATGTTCTACAATTAAGGAAACTCATTCAAAGGATTGCAGGTATAAAATTCTTCGACCCTGCTTGCGGGAGCGGAAATTTTTTAATTATTACTTACAAAGAAATACGTCTGCTTGAGATTAAAATTATACAGCAGATTATCGCTTTAGAAAAAATTGATTTGTTTACAGCCGCTTTTACTACTTCTGTTTCATTAAATCAATTTTACGGTATTGAGTTGGACGATTTTGCACATGAAATGGCAATTCTTTCATTGTGGTTAGCTGAGCACCAAATGAATAAGGTGTTTGAGGAAATGCTGGAGGGTTATGGAGCCTCTAAACCCATTTTACCACTCAAAGAGGCCGGAAAGATAGTGCAGGGTAATGCCACCAGATTAAGTTGGGAAGAAGTTTGTCCAAAATCAAAAGATGATGAAATATACATAATCGGGAATCCCCCATATCTTGGTTCTTTTCTGCAAAACAAGGAGCAAAAACAGGACTTAGCATTTGTTTGTAAACGGTTCAAATCATATAAAGATTTAGACTACATCGCCTGCTGGTTTGTAAAAGCAACCGATTTTATAAATGACGAAGTTGTAAAAGCTGCCTTTGTAACAACGAATTCAATATGCCAAGGAGAACAAGTAATTCTTCTATGGCCATTTGTCTTAAACAGAGGACTTGAAATCTTCTTTGCTTACAAATCATTCAAGTGGACAAATAATGCTAAAGGAAATGCTGGTGTGTATTGTACCATCATCGGCTTGCAAAATGCCTCAAATGAGCCAAAAAAACTGTACGATAATACCATGTGTTACTCTGTAAAGAGCATTAGTCCCTATTTAACTACAGGAACTAACACAATTATTTCAAAGAGAATGAAACCATTGTCAAAGCTGCCGGTGATGAACTATGGAAGCAAAATTGTTGATGATGGAAACTTAATTTTTAGCAATGAAGAAAAGAATCGTCTTGTTACACAATATCCAGAAACATCTTCATACTTCAAGAAGCTTGCAGGTTCCGCCGAATTTATCAGGGGATTAGAACGATGGTGTTTGTATATTGATGATAACAAAATTGAATTTGCAACGAGTGTTCCCGAAATAAATAATAGGTTAAAAGCAGTTTCAGAATTTAGACGTAAAAGTACCGAAAGCAGTACTCGTGAAATGGCGAATAAACCAAACCGCTTTTACTACTCTGTACATAATAATTCCGATTCTATAATTGTCCCCCGTACATCTTCTGAAAGAAGGGAGTACATACCTATGGGATTTTTAAATGGGGACACAATTGTTTCAGATGCGGCAAGTGTTATATACAATGCCGAAGCATGGATTTTTGGTGTTTTAACCTCTCGCATTCACATGGTTTGGGTAAAGACAGTTGGTGGAAGATTAAAAACGGATTATAGGTATTCTTCTCAATTATGTTATAACACCTTTCCCTTTCCCGAAATTTCACTCAAGCAAAAAGAAAATCTTTGCTTATATGTGTTTGCAATTCTGGATGAAAGAGCCAAACATTCTGAAAAGACAATGGCCCAATTGTACAGCCCCGACACTATGCCCATAGGCTTAAAAGAGGCACATCAAGAATTGGACAAAGCAGTAGAACAGTGCTATCGTTTACAGCCATTTACATCAGATACAGAGCGTTTGGAGTATTTGTTTAAGTTATACGAAGAAATGACGAAAAAAGACACTTTATTCGCTAAGAAAAAAAAGGTAAGAAAAAGTAAAATATAAGCTATGCCAGATTTAGTGAGTGTTACTTATAATCAAACGGGAAAAAGTAAAAGGACCAATGAAATGGGTATGCGTGAAATGCAGGAAAAAGCATATGCGGCCCGTACAGCACAATACCTGCTGATTAAGGCGCCGCCGGCTTCAGGGAAATCTAGAGCTTTGATGTTTATTGCATTGGATAAATTGCAATATAAAGGTATTAAAAAGGTTATTGTGGCTGTTCCTGAAAAATCCATTGGGGCATCTTTTAGTTCTACTGAATTAAAGAAGCAAGGTTTTTTTGCAGACTGGAATCCCAGTCCCAAATACAATTTATGTACACCCGGAACAGAGCGGAGTAAAGTGTCTACCTTTTTAGAGTTTTTAGAAAATGATGAGCAAATCCTTATTTGTACACACTCCACATTACGTTTTGCATTCGATGGTTTAGATGAAAAGAAAATAGATAACACCTTAGTTGCAATTGATGAGTTTCACCACGTCTCGGCTGATGGAGATAACCGGCTTGGTGAAGTTGTTAAAAACATAATGGCGAAATCTACTGCGCATGTTATAGCGATGACAGGTTCTTATTTCAGGGGCGACAATGTTCCTGTATTGTTGCCTGAAGATGAAGCAAAATTTACTAAGGTTACTTACAACTATTACGAGCAACTGAATGGATATGAATATTTAAAATCACTCGGCATTGGATATCATTTCTACACAGGTCGGTACTTCAAAAAGCAACCAGATAGGCCAATGTCAGCGTTGGAGGAAATTTTAGACGAGAGCAAAAAGACAATCATTCACATACCCAGCGTAAATGCTGCCGAATCTTCTAAAGAAAAATATGAAGAAGTCAATCACATCATTGATGTGTTAGGCGACTTAGAATACCAAGATGAGAAAACAGGCGTACTTTATATTAGAAGTAAAAGGGCTAATAAGATTTTAAAGGTGGCTGATTTAGTAAATGATAACCCAAAATCGAGGGATAAAATAACGAGCTACCTGAGAGAAATTAAATCACCAGAAGATATTGATATTATTATTGCATTAGGGATGGCAAAAGAAGGTTTTGATTGGCCCTTTTGCGAACATGCTCTAACGATTGGCTATAGAGGCTCCTTAACCGAAATTATCCAAATAATTGGAAGAGCCACTAGGGACAGCAGCAATAAAACCCACGCACAATTCACCAACTTGATTGCTTCCCCCGAAGCTGAAAGAAATGAAGTAAACGTAGCTGTAAACAACATGCTGAAAGCTATCACTGCCTCTTTGTTAATGGAACAGGTGCTAGCGCCTAACTTTAATTTCAAGCCGAGGAAGGATGATGAAGATGATGAAGAAGAAAATGGCAATTACGATGACAACACTATCAAGATTAGAGGCTTCAAGCTAGCAACTTCCCAAAGGGCAAAAGACATTATTGATACTGACCTAAATGATTTAAAAGCGAGAATCTTGCAGGATGAACAAATGCTTAAAGCAATGCCCGGCAATGTCGAACCTGAAGTCATAAACACTGTACTTATTCCGAAAATTATACGCGAAGTATATCCCGATTTAAGTGAAGAAGACGTTGAAGCCGTAAGGCAGCATGTTGTAGTAGATTCAGTTATCAAAAACAGCACAATTGAAACGCAAGGCGATAAAAAATTTATAAGGATGGCAGGCAGCTTTGTGAACATAGATGACATCCACATTGACCTAATAGACCAAATAAATCCCTTTCAAAAAGCATTTGAGATTTTATCAAAATCCGTAACAGCCCAAGTGTTGAAGTTAATTGATGACCATATCCAGGCCATTAAAATAGAAATGACGGAAGAGGAAGCTTTACTGTTATGGCCTAAAATCAAAGAATGGAGATTAAGGACAGGTGAGCCACCGAATCTTCAATCTTTTGACCCTAAAGAAAGAAGAATGGCTGAAGCAATTATTTTTTTACGTGAATTAAAAAAACAAAGGGTTCTGAATGAGCAATAAAAAAATCTCTTTGGAAGATATTTTCAATGATGACGAATTCGGGTTATTGGATTCGAAAGCAAAATCCTCTAACATAAAGTTTGAAGATGATAGATTGATTGATTCCTTCGAGGAGATTAATGACTTTTATGAAAAAAATGGCAGAGAGCCGAATGCTTCCAGAATGTCTGAATATGGGCTATTAGCCAAACTTAAAAACTTCAGGCTGGATGAAAAAAAGAAGATAACTCTAAAGCCGTTCGACAGGCATAATCTATTGGGTGATGTTGAAATAGAAAATCCTACAATTGACGACGTATTAAACGATGATGAATTTGGCTTATTAAATACCGATAACGATCTATCTATTTTTAAATATAAGCACATCCCCAATACGGAAGAACGAGCTGAAACAGATTTTGTGGCACAACGCAAGCCTATGAAGGAAAAGGATTTCAAACCTTATGAGGCTATGTTTCAAAAGGTGCACCAAGAAATTAAGGAAGGTAAAAGAAGTATCAGGGCCTTTTATAGTCTCGAAAAAAACTTGCAAGTTGGAAACTTTTATATAATAGATGGCGTTATGCTTTATCTGGAATCAGCAGATTTGGAAGAAAAGCTAAGGGGCAAAAAGACAGGTAACAGAGTTCATGTTGATGGTCGTACCAAGACAATTTTTGAGAACGGCACGTATAGCAATATGCTATTTCGCTCGTTAGGAAAACAAATTCAAAAAGTAGGTAAACTCATTACAGATACCAATGAGGCGACAGAAAACGAGCTTTTTGTGAACGCCAACTTATTAAAGGAAGAGGATGTTCAAACCGGCTGGATTTATGTATTGAAATCAAGGTCAAACAATCCTCACATTGCTACAATAAAAGATTTATACAAGATTGGCTTTTCAACCACTTCTATTGATGAAAGAATAAAGAATGCAAAACATGAAGCAACTTACTTGTTTTCAGATGTCAGTAAGATAGCTACCTATGCCTGTTATAATCGCAATGCGGATAAGTTAGAACAATTGCTACACCGATTTTTCGCTTCAGCGTGTTTAGATATTGACTTGTTTAATGAAAATGGTCAAAGATTAACTCCAAGAGAATGGTTTGTTATTCCGTTTGAAATTATTGAGGAAGCAATTCAGCTTATTTTAAGTGAGGAAATTATAAATTTTAGATATGATGCAGAAAATAAGTTAATTGTTAGAAAGTAGTTTGAACAGCAGGTTATGCCTTGGACTGCACACTACAAGTTCTGATAACACTATTAGTAATCTTTTGCATTATTGGTGAAGCCAGCTATTAAAATGCCCCAAAATGACATACCCAAAAGAGCTTCAAAGCCCGATAGCAGTTTTAATCCTGCTGTCGTTTGGCTGATGTCTCCATACCCAAGTGTAGTGAAAGTTACCATGCTATAGTATAAGGCATTTGCGAATTTATGATAGGTGTGCCCTGAAGCATCTGGAAGGTAGCAATACGCAAGGGCGAACAGAAAAATAGTCGCGATTGAAATAGCAAATACTCTCGCCGGACGTTCACCATAACCCCATAGAAGATTTAGGAATGCCGATTGAACATACTGGAATCGAAAAGCCAGGCGAACCAGGGCTTTTCCAAGTTTACTTTGTTTACGAAGCAGTGCTTCTCTGTGATTTTCTCGCACATGCAAAAAGGTCTTTCGTTCGTACGCTTTTTCTAGATAATAATGTTTGCTTGCTTCACCCTTCTTTCCTAATTGTGAGAAAAGCCGCTTTATGTTGGCATGATAAACCTTTGCCCGTCCAAGTTGTATGGGATAATGGATTGGCGAGCTTTTAAAGGTACAGTCTCGTACATCTGTGGAGGTTATTGTTGCGTCAAAATACTCACCCACTACTTCCCAAAGCTGTATAACAGCGTTATCAGCAAACACATTTATGTCACAATCAATAAATCGCCAACGCTGAAATGTGCCATTCAATAGTTTCAGATTGCTCGCCTTAGTACTAATCCACTCCGCAAATGAAGTTTGGTACGCATCTAGAAATGGCAAGTCACCTTGTATTGTCAGGTTGTAGGCGGAGGAGAATGACAGCTCTAGGCTGGCATTGTTGAAACAATTGTTGATTATAAGATCGCTCATATTTACAAAATCGAGCTTTCTATGGCCAAGAAACAAATGTGAGATTTGGCAGTTGCCAACATCCAAAAGCTCCAACCCAGATAATATGACATGACTACGGCCGCTCCGTTGATTTACAGAAACTCCTGGTGGCCTCTTTTTGAATTTGTGACGATACCAAATAGGATAAGGAACGACATCCTTTCTTTGTTTTACAAGATTATTATGAAAAAAGTTTTGATTGATTGCATATTTTTTGGACAAGAGAATGTCTTTTTCTTCCTTGTTGTCGTGCAAAACTTTGTATATAAAAATAGGGTCTTCTTTCAAAAATGTTGATGGTGAGTACTGGATAAGCAGTTCATCAGAAACCACCTGATCTTCCATCCAAGTTTCAAATTCTGACAATCGGTGTTTCAAAACCGAAATAATTCTTGGATAATCATGTTCTTTTCTCCAGGCAGTGAAGTCTTCTGCACTCATTTGCCATAAAATACGTGGATCAACTTTGGGAGCATGAACAATCTTTGCTACCTCGCTCATATGTTATAGCAGTTATTATTTATTGTCGGGAATAATTTTTCTTATCATTCGAGATACTAATCATTTCATTTAAAGGGAAGGGTTACCGTATGATGGAAGAGGTGCTGACCTAAAAAAAATTGCCCATAACGTATCCTGAATCCCAACTTGGCAAAGTTATTACCGATCAAGTAATCTATTTTCAGAAAATAGCCATACAGCATTCAAAGTTAATTCCAACGAAGTTGATTTCGCAATGTTCATTGCGGCATTCATCCCAATAAAACTCGAAGCTTTATGTTCATTTAGCACCCATAGCAACCTTAAACGTACCTGGGGCTAGATTCTCGTCTATTTGATAATCAATAAATTGAAAATATTGTGGGTCAATTTTGAGCCTACATCAATTAAATTCTGCAAAACTTAAAGGGAAATACTATTAAGATGTTCGTTAGCTGATATTATAATTATTTTCTTTCATTCAGCAACCGTTCTAACAACTCAACTTTTTCTCTTTCCGATTGTAGCAAACGTTCGTAAAGCCTTTTATTCTCTTCCAATGCTTCCATCCATTTATCAGCAACATTAAAATTGAATGAAGACCTATATCCTATAGATGTTGAATAATCATGGCTATTAAAAGTGTTTGAAATAATATTAAAAGCACCATCATCATCCAGTTTGGTAAAAGCCTCAACAGGCATCTTCAGTACATCAGCTACCTGTTTCAGAATCTCAGGCTCAATTTCTTCTTTAGCTTCCAGCAGGGAAATTCTTTTCTGGTTCCAGTCAGCACCCAGCTCCAGGGCCAGTGCTTCCTGCTTCAGGCCACACATCTCCCGGAATCGTTTTACATTTCTTCCCTGGTGCACCCTTGGTTCTGCAGTTTCCATCATGATTGCTTTAATATTTAACCTTTCAAAATAAATCAATTTTCCCGTAACGGCCATTCTAAAATAGTCATTTGTTGTTCTAAAATATACCTGTACGAATAATTTAGAAACCAACACCTGTGTTACTTTATATGTCCTGCAAATCCTGGAGAATGCCGGGATGCTTTGCATATTATTCATCAACAAAAACAGATCATGAATACTTCATCACATACCACGCTGGAAAGCCTGAAAATACAGGCCGGTTATGCAGAGATATCTGATTTCTTCAGCGCTTACTCTTTAGCCCAGGCACGTAAATACCTGCAAAAGATACTCAAAGCATCAAACGCCAATAGAAGCTCCGGGATGAACCCCTCCGCTATCCTGTACTTTTTTGAAAGACTGCAGCAATTGTATGCTGCTTCCATGCTCATACACCAAAGCGGGTTGCAAAGGGAGGCAGCCATTATTACCCCAACCGAAGACAATGCCCCGGACCTGGCCAACTATCCCCAATACTGTGGCTGGCACTTCCGGCGTGCACCCTGGTATTATACGCCCCGAAGCCTAAGCGAAAAGGAATACTTCAACCCTTACAAAGTATTCAAAAAACTGGAAGCCTATGCCAGTGAGGAAACCTGGAAATTCATCTTCCATGAACTTCAGGATTATACTTTTCTTAAAGGCAGCTTCTCTGATGCGGGAGACAATTACAATATCCTGGACATCTATATTTTACTCAACAAACTCCTGGAGGCCTGCCATATAATTGAGGTAAGGGCTATTATAGAATTGGATGGAAGGCCAAGGCCTAAATGGAAGAACGATGAAATGCAGAAGGCAGCAATTGAAACTTCAAATGAAAATCCTGGCTGTGAAAAAAAACTCAATTCAGATTTGAACCACAAGGAAAGGGAGACACAAAACAATACGGAGTATATACAAGCTTAAACTAATTATAAGATCCTGCAAAACCAGTTTGCTCTCTTATAATTTTATGATCCATTAAGCACTCATAAATGCCTGCACCCCATAGTTCTCTCTGACCTAAGAAACTACAAACTACACACTACAAACTACAAACTTCCTTAAACAGCATGTTTAAGGAGAAACAGTGGTATTTGGTAATCAGGTGGAAAGTCTCCTTCAAACCTTATCTTCCAGTCATAGTCATCCATGTAAAGCTGTAAGAACTTGATGTCTTCTTCATTAAGCGGTGCTTCAACTTTAATATCCAGCTTATTGTTTAGCTCCTTTTCCTTTTTCTGCTTTGCCTCTTTCAGCCTTGCTTCCAGTTCCTCTTCAAAGGAAGAGAGCAGCAAGGTAAACTGCTCCCGGGTTAAAGAGATACGCTCTTGCTCTTCCAGGAAGGTATAGATAGCATTGAATACAGCAGCTTTATCCATTCCATGCTTTAAACAGTAAATAGCTATGGTTCTTAACAGTGCAAACAGGTGCGTGTGCCTTTTTTTAGTGGGTACAAAACGGTAGATAATGGAAGACACGATATTGCCTATACCAAACCTTTCTGCACTCCTTCTGCTTCCTTCAAAGGCAGGATCATTCCAGAAGCGATAACTATCCACTCCAGGAAGTAGTCTTACAAGGAATCCCCAAACCATGTCATAATAAAAGTTCAGGTTATCATCCACCGTACCCCTGATCTTCACACGCCCTTTTTGCTTTGCCATATAGTATTGATTTTATGAATGCAAGTTTGCAAACAGGTTGTAGAGTTCAAAGCCTCGGGCCAGGAAAGTGCCGTTTTTGCCGCTTTTTGCCGGAAAAGGGTCAAAAAGGGTCAACCAGGGCCTATGCATGGGACTGAATGCCTGATTTATATATTCGTTGTCAACTTGTTGACTTGTTACCTTGGAAATTCCATAGCAATGCCTGGGGCATGCTTGCTTGCAGGCTAAAGCTATTTTGAAGCATACCAACGGTATAGATACTGCGTGATGATCACGCAGTATCTATACTCCAGCCAGGGAGTTGATGGGGAGTAAACCACAAGAACCTATGCTTTTCCTATTACCTGGCTATTAAGTAGGAACATATGCTTATTAAACTACCTGGGTCGTGACAGGGCTGCAGACATTTGATGTATTAGCAACTCCGGTCAAACAGTGCAATGGAACAAAGAGGTTCATCAATTGATTATCGGGGCTACCTCCACTTCTAAGAAAAAAAATGCCAGTGCTATTGCGACTGGCATTTTAAATTGAGGTCAGTTATTTAGAATATCAAACCCGGCAATTTGAGTACTTTGAATTCTTTGTGATCGTTTCCCTGTATCACCTTAAACAAATAAGTGCCCGGTTTGTACATACTTCCAATTCTATCCGTCAACCCCTGGGTAATGGTGCGTGTTTCCACCAATCTTCCCAAAAGATCAAACACCTGTAAAATAATCTGGTCATTTTGATTAGCGCTTTCTACCTGTAGGGCAAAAAGGTTTTGCGTTGGATTGGGATATACCCGCACTGTGAGTTCAGTAGCCAATGGCAAGGTTTCGGAAGGAATTTTTTTGGCCTGGGTCACTAAAGGTGTTCCACTGATCACCACCTGGCTGTTAACTCCTACTTTAGTTACCGGATCGGCAGCATCACTCTTTCCAGGTTCATTGTCATAGTATACCTGGCTGGTGTTCTTGTTATAGATCTTCAGCCTTACCTTATCCACTCCCGATCCATCCAATGCTCCATCAATTACATACATTATGAAGTTAATGCCGCTCTGTCCTCCCAGGATCTTACCGGACCCCTTGAAGACTGCCTTATAACCCGCCACAGAGAGGTAATCAAAGTTCACCGCATCGTATTTGAAGCCTCCTACATTGAAGTTGAACTGTGTCTGTCCTTTCGGAAGCGTAGCTCCTTTATAGTAATTCACTGTAAAACCATAGGTTACTTTTCCAGTAGCTGAAGGATTAGACACCAATGCTCCCTTAGGAGAAGCAAAATTGCCACCACCATAGGCATATCCTCCGTTAGGATCATAGATCACAATGATCTCTTCCAGGTCTTCATTGGTGTTGGCATAAGAAGTAACCTTGTTTTGATCTGTTACATTCATCTGCAGGCGGTATATTCCAGTTGATCCAAACTTATATGATCCTGTTACCTTTCCGTTCTTAGTGCCTGAAGGTTCTGTAACAGTCCCCTTCACTGAAATGTTATCATTTATGAGCCAGGCAGCTGTATGTTTGTTTGCCGGCTTATCCCAGAATACACCTGAGAAATTGACGGTAGAACCGATCCTGAAAGGAGTGCCTGTTACCGGGCTGTTTATATTATGAGCAACGGTAACGGTGGTTATAGCAGTACTCGTAGCGTTACATCCGTCATTAGCCGTGACTGTTATGGTATAGATCCTGCCGTCGGTGCTATTACCTCTTTCTGCCCTTAGCTGCACATGATGATCATCCGTAATAACCCAATCTGGTGAAGTGTCGCCATCGCCGGTACCATTGATTGGTTGATTGCTGCTAACCGATAAGCTGGAGGTAGCACCACAGTTGTCCAAGACATCATAGCCCACTGTTACTGTCTGCATCTTGTGATTAGGAGGCCAGAGCGTAGCTGAGCTGACGCTTACATTACTGATAACCGGCGGCGAGTTATCAAAGACTGTGATGGTTTGTGAACAGGTTACAGAAGGAACTTCTTTTACCCTGTATGTTCTTGTAATAGTATAGCGGTTGGCGCAGGTTTGGTTGGAGATGACATCACCAACGTATTCTACTGTGAATGTTGCACAGAAATAGGATAATGTTACTGAGCGTATATCCGGCCCAGGAACATCTTTTGAGCAAGCTACAGTTACAGGACCGGGGCAGTTGAATACAATATCCTGTGGGTTGGGTGCGACAGTTACAGTAAAGGTGCATGTTTTATCTCCTACGCAAGGTATTGTGGCTTTGGCAGTAACAATATTCTCACCATAAGGCAGAAATAAAGAAGTAGTGCTTAAAACACCACCATAAGAATATATGATTTGTGTCGCATCAGGAGAAAGAGCGGCATGCGAACCGGAAAAGCTTACTAAGGCGTTGCAGGTTAAGGGATTTGCAAATACTGTAAAATCTACAGGACAAGTAATGGTTGGTACAGGTGCTCCAGTTACAGTTACTTTGAAAGTGCAGCTGAGTGTAGATTGGTTACAGAAATGAGCAGTGGCAGTGACCATATGATCTCCAAAAGGTAAGGGCAGGAGTTGGTAGGAATTAGAAAAAGGATCATACGAAATGGAGAATGAGCCAGTTGCATCGGAAAAGCTGTAGGTAATGCTGCTTGCGGCTGGAGAAATATTGTCAAAAGGAGGGTATGTCGGATCGAGCTCTGCTCCGCAAT
>NZ_FQUU01000020.1 GCF_900129295.1 Flavisolibacter ginsengisoli DSM 18119 | reverse complement strand
GCTGGCTTTCGTTGCTGCACAGTAGTTTTCCTTGCAGCTGATAATACCTTTAATCCGTTTCCCGTTTGATTACTTTCTCTCTCAGCTGTTACTTATTTTATGATCTTACTACCTTTGTCTCAGCATCCTAAAAGCAGTTCCCGCATACTATTGGACTGCAGGTCCCGCACATTTGCGGGATAAAAGAAAAGGAAGTGGCGCTGTATGCTTGCGCACAGCAGTCTATTTTACGCATCTGCAACCGATGTTTTACAGTCGCCACTTTTGTAAATAGTTCCAATGAACTTTTGTATTTTACATTAGCATTTGTACCAGGCAGATGAGTTTCAAATTCCGCCGCAAATACAAATACTTTAACGTTAGCCGCTATTTGCTTGAACTACTTAAACGCTTATGAGTAATAAATTGAGAGGCATTAAACCAAAGCTAATGGCTTTGAGTATCTACCAAATTATTGGTGGAGTATTAGGAATAGGATTAACACTGTGGATGATAAACTTAACCTCAGTTTCTTCGGTTTTTCTATTGTTAGTCCTATTTGTATGTGCCTTGTACGGCTATTCCATTTACTGCGGAGTGCTTCTGTTGCAGGAAAGAAAAGATGGCTTGGTGCATTCGAAAATCAATCAGCTTTTGCAGGTGGTTAGCTTTTCTATCTTTGGCTATGCCTACCAGTTCACAAGTGGCGCCGCTTTATCTGTAGGATTGGACTTAACAGAATCACTGAATTTTAAGTTCAATTTGAATGCCTCTTCTTGGCAAGTCAACATTAATAGTGACAGCCCAGCATTAATAGTCAATGTAAACTTATTGGCTTTGTTTCTGATAAGGTTTATTGATATAACGCGGAAGAGACGTAAAGGAATGGAAGTTGAAGCACAAATAGCAGCTATTGGACAAACACCAGAAGAACAGCCACTAACACCAGCTTTGTAAAAAAAGTTGCTTTAGTGGTAAATTCAGTAGTAAAACACTTATCAGCGGTATGAGGTTTCGAAAAAGTTTGAACAAAGAACGCCACTTTTTCTCAAAGCTCTTATCCGTTATGCGCCATCAATTGTACCATTCATTATAATTCAGATGCCTAAATCGTTGCTTTCCCTTTTTATTTCTTTTTTTATAATACTTCAGTCAAGCTGTTCGCCTAAGACATCAGAAGATGCAAATGAAGTGTACCGACTTTGGACAGGTGAAAAGCCTTCCAAAAGTATACAAGTGCTGAAAGGCAAGTATTGGCAATCAGGACATTTTACTAAGGAATATATAATGTTCATTGAGCTTCATGCTCCCAAAAACTGGATTCAAGAGTTTATTGTTCAAAACAAATTGAAACCCGCTACGGAGGCCATAGTTCTTCCAACGGATGCACCCCCTTGGTTCAAGCCCACTTCTTCCTACAAAGTTTGGGAACCATCAGATTTCAGCCAGGGCTCTGCTTATTATGTGGATTCTGCTAATAGTCAGGTGATGTTTTATGAAATCCAACTGTAAACCCGATTGTTGAAAGCCATCGGAAATGCCTTGCCACGTCGCCAATTAGAAGATCGGCATCTGCATCAATGGTGAATCTTTAAATATGATAGGATCTTCCTGGATGGTTACTGTCCAAGTTTTTTTATTGACGTCTAAACCAATAAAGAGTTGTTTCATAACTTACCTCCGAATTTTAGAAGGGTAAGCTACTCTTTTACATATATGCTTGATGCTATGCCTGCAGACGATAAACTATTAACAGAAAACCGCTAATCAGTAAAAGTCCAGTGCCACCGCATTCTAATTATCATTAGTTCTTTAATTCATCATTCGTATTTTTAATTGGCTTTTGTTCCAGGCTGACGTTATAAAATTCCTGCACAGCAGCAAGCCGTTTCACATTACCCATGGTAAATAGACGACACCGAACCAAATGAACGAGATAAATGAATTGCCAAACCCACATTTAGGCACATTTGCTTGCCTCAACGCACTGGCGACCGGTTCGCAAGCAAAAGAGCCTAAATTTTTGCCAACGCACCATAACGACGTAAGATGATTTTAAATATTACAACAACACATAAACCAGCTACTGACTTAGGTTATTTACTTCACAAACACCCTGACAAGTTTCAGACCTTTGATTTGTCAGTTGGGAAAGCTCATGTGTTTTATCCAGAAAAGGGAGAAGATAAAACAACTATCAGCCTATTACTCGACATTGACCCTATCGATATGGTTCGTGGTGCAAGAAATTTGGGTGGAGACGGTTTTGCACTTGGACACTATGTAAACGATAGACCCTATGTTGCATCATCATTTATGAGTGTTGCTCTTTCAAAAGCTTTTTCATCTGCAATGAATGGTAAGTGCAAAGAAAAGCCGGAACTTGTTGATGTAAAATTGCCATTTAAAGTTTCAATTGCATCAATTCCCGCTCCAAAAGGTGGCGAAATTTTAATTAGAAAATTTTTTGAACCACTTGGTTATAAAGTGGAATTGAAGCGACATATATTAGATGCTAAATTTCCGGAATGGGGAGACAGTAATTACTTCTTATTAAAACTTGAACATACAATAACCACAAAGGAATTACTTTCACACTTGTATGTTTTAATTCCAACTTTAGATAACGACAAACACTATTTTGTAAGTGAAAACGAAATTGAAAAGCTCCTCCAAAAAGGAGAAGGTTGGTTAAAAGACCATCCTGAAAGGGAACAAATAATAAGACGCTACTTGATTAATTTAAACTCATTATCAAGACAGGCACTTGAACGACTAAGCGAAGGAGAAGAAATTGAAAACTTTATAGCTGACCCAGTCGAAAAGACAGCAACTGAGAAAAAGAAAGAAACCCTCCATGACAAACGAATTAAATTAGTGGCTGAAAAGCTTGTTGAATCAGGAGCCGCAAGGGTTTTAGACTTGGGGTGTGGAGAAGGAAAACTTATCAGACAACTACTTAAGCAAAAGCAATTTACTGAAATTGCAGGAATGGACGTTTCCTACAATGAGCTATTGAAAGCGAAAGAGAGACTTCACTTTGACGAAATGTCTCCTAAACAAAAGGAAAGAATCAACCTTTTTCAAGGCTCATTAACATACAGAGACAAACGACTTGACGGTTTTGATGCCGTTGCGGTAGTAGAAGTCATTGAGCATTTGGATTTAAACAGACTTAAATCGTTTGAAAGGGTTTTGTTTGAATTCGCAAAACCCAAAACTGTAATTCTTACCACTCCAAATAAAGAGTATAATGTAATGTGGGAAAAATTGGATGCTGAAAACATGAGACATGACGACCACCGTTTTGAATGGACAAGAAACGAGTTTGCCGAATGGGCAAACAGAATAGGAAAATCTTATAATTACAACGTGGAAACATTTCCAATCGGTGATGTTGAGGAAAATATCGGTGCTCCATCACAAATGGCAATATTTAAATATGGAAATTAAAGTACCCGAACTTTCATTGGTTGTTTTAATCGGTGTTTCTGGTTCGGGAAAAAGTAGTTTTGCAAAGAAGCTATTTAAACGAACGGAAATATTATCGTCTGACGAATGCAGAGCATTGGTTTCAGATGACGAAAACAATCAGGCTTCAACCAATGACGCCTTTGATGTTTTATATTATGTAGCTGGCAAACGCTTAAAAAATGGCTTATTGACCGTTGTAGATGCAACCAACGTTCAAAAGGAATCAAGAAAAGGTCTAATTGAATTAGCCAGAACCTATCATTGTTTACCTGTGGCAATTGTATTGGATTTGTCTGAAAAAGTATGTGAAGAAAGAAACCTAAGCAGACCGGACAGAAATTTCGGAGGACATGTAATTCGTCAACAAAACCAACAATTAAAGAAGTCAATAAGAGGTTTAAAAGACGAAGGCTTCAGACAAATTTATATTCTGAAATCACTTGAAGAAGTTGATTCAGTTCTTGAAATCAAAAGAGAGAAGCTTTACAACGACAAAAAATGTGAAACGGGTCCATTCGACATCGTTGGTGATGTTCACGGATGTTTTGACGAATTGCAAGAACTCCTTTCAAAATTGGGTTATACCATAAACCAAGTTGAAGTAACTGATAAGAATTTTGGCTTTAATGTTATTGCTCCTAAAAGCAGAAAAGCAATTTTCGTTGGGGATTTAGTTGACCGTGGCCCTGATTCGCCAAGTGTCTTGCGTTTAGTTATGAGTATGGTTAATTCAGGGGTTGCGTTTTGTGTGCCAGGTAATCACGATTTAAAATTACAGAAGTACCTTAATGGAAAGCAAGTTCAGTTAAAACATGGTTTAGAAGTTACAGTACAACAATTGGAAAATGAAACTTCCGAATTCAAGAAATCGGTTGAGCAATTTCTATACAGCCTGATTAGCCACTATGTTTTTGACGATGGTAGATTAGTTGTTGCCCACGCTGGTCTGAAAGAAGAAATGCAAGGTCGTGGCTCAGGTGCAGTTCGTTCATTTTGTATGTACGGTGAAACGACTGGAGAAATTGATGAATTTGGCTTGCCTGTTAGACATAATTGGGCAAAGGAATATCGTGGTAAAGCAAAAGTTGTATATGGTCACACACCTGTTCCCGAAGCGGAATGGTTAAATAGAACCATCGACATTGATACAGGCTGTGTATTTGGTGGAAAGCTTACTGCATTGCGTTACCCCGAAGAAGAATTAGTTTCTGTTAAGGCTAAACGAGTCTATTGTGAACCAATAAAACCTTTAGACTTCAACGAATCAGAATATAAACTTAGTTCACAACAAGAATATGATGATTTACTGAACATTGAAGATGTTACGGGAAAACGTATCGTTCAAACCAGGTTAAGAAACAATATAACTATCCGGGAAGAAAATTCTATTGCAGCCTTAGAAGTAATGAGCCGTTTTGCAATCAACCCAAAATGGTTGATTTATTTACCTCCAACCATGTCTCCATGTGCAACAAGTGAATTGCCTGAATTTTTGGAACACCCAGCACAGGCTTTGAATTACTATAAAAAAAGAGGAGTAGAAAAGATTATTTGCGAAGAAAAACACATGGGTTCTAGAGCTGTTTTAGTAATCTGTAAAGATGAAGCAACTGCTATAAAACGCTTTGGAATTGAAAATGAAGGCAATGGAGTTTGCTACACACGAACAGGTAGAAACTTTTTTAATGACTCGGAAATTGAGAAAGCCTTTATAGCAAGAGTTAATCAGTGCCTGACAAACACCAACTTTTGGGATAAGTTCAATACTGATTGGGTATGTTTAGATGCCGAGTTAATGCCTTGGTCTGCAAAAGCACAGGCATTATTAAAAGACCAGTATGCATCTGTTGGTTCAGCAGCAGGCGGAGCTTTACCAGTTGTCGAGCAAGCATTACAAATGGCACTTTATAGAGGAGTTAAAGATGCTCTGCCATCTTTAGAAAAATTTGTCATTAAGAACAAAGCTATAGACAAGTATGTAAAGGCTTATCAAAATTATTGTTGGACGGTTGAAAGTATTGACGATTATAAATTAGCCCCTTTTCATATTTTAGCTACAGAAGGAGAAGTACATGTTGATAAAACACATGAGTGGCACATGACAAACATTGAGGAGATATGTCAAGGTGATTTTAAACTATTTATGGCAACACCTTACAAAATCGTTGACTTGAAAGACCAATCAAGTTTTGATGAAGCAGTTCAGTGGTGGCTTGACCTGACTAGTAAAGGTGGAGAAGGTATGGTTGTAAAACCTTATGATTTTATTGCTTATGGTTCGGACGGACTTTTGCAACCAGCCGTAAAATGTAGAGGAAGTGAATATCTGAGAATAATTTACGGACCTGAATATGATGCACCTGGAAATATCGACAGACTAAAAAACAGAGGTCTTTCAAGAAAACAATCTTTAGCTCTAAGAGAATTTGCACTTGGGGTTGAAGGACTTGAAAGATTTGTAAATAAAGAACCTTTAAGACGAATACATGAAAGTGTGTTTGGAATATTAGCATTAGAAAGTGAAGATGTTGACCCAAGGCTATAACCCAACCCTTCGCAGCCATACACATTGGCAAGCCGCTCAAGCCAACGCTCCGTTTAAAAAGCTTCAAGGTGCGCCCGGGGTGAAGATCCCACGTGGATCTTAAAGTATAATAACCCTGGAATCCTTAATGCTTCAAACAAATGTAAAACTACTTATAACCATCATGCATCGTAATGCGCATAGCGCTTAATTCCAGGATTATTTGGCTACATGGCAAAGCATATTTCCAATATGCAATTTCCTAAGTCACTATTTTTGTCTAAACCCTTCAGATAGCTATTCTTACAAACATATTGGCACAACCTATAGAGTATCTTAAAGGCGTAGGACCTTTAAAGGCAGATATGCTGAAAAAGGAATTAGGCATTTTTACCTATGGCGACCTTTTAAACTTTTTTCCCTACCGGCATATTGATAAGACCCGCATTACCCCTATTTCTGATCTCACACCATCTTTAGACTTTGCACAGGTACAGGGGAAGCTTTGGTACTATGAAATGGCGGGAGAACGCAGCGGGAAAAGACTTACAGCTTTCCTGACAGATGAAACAGGGGTGCTGGAACTTACCTGGTTCAAGAACGTAAACTGGATAGAAAAGAACCTGAAACAAAACGAAGTGTATAATGTGTTTGGCAGGATCAGCTTTTTTATGGGCAAGCCCCAGATTGTGCACCCGGAGATGGAACTGGTTAAGAACCTGAGTACATCAACCAAAAACTACCTGGAACCTGTTTATTCCACTACCGAGAAATTAAAGACTAAAGGATTGAGCGGCCGGCAAATAGGTAAACTGACGGCTGCTCTTTTTACTATACTTACGGAAGCTGCAGTACCTGAAAACCTTCCTGATGGCTTAATCAAAAAATTAAAGCTTTTACCACGGTTCCAGGCATTGCGGCAAATACATTTCCCAACTACCCCTGCACTTTATGAACAGGCTTTAAGAAGACTGAAGTTCGAAGAGTTTTTTATTACCCAGCTAAGACTGGCCAAGGTGCGCTCCGACAGGCACCGAAAGTCGAAAGGGGTAATATTTGAAAAGGTGGGTGATCTTTTTAATACTTTTTATAAAGAGCATTTACCTTTTTCCCTGACCGGGGCACAAAAAAGAGTCATTAAGGAGATCAGGAATGATACCGGCAGCGGCCACCAGATGAACCGTTTGTTGCAGGGAGACGTGGGTAGCGGAAAGACCATTGTGGCCCTTTTGATCATGTTGCTGGCAGTGGACAATGGCTTCCAGGCATGCATGATGGCACCTACCGAGATCCTGGCCCAACAACATTTTACTTCCATCAGTACCTTATTAAAGGACCTCCCTGTGGGGGTACATCTGCTCACCGGTTCCACACCTGCCAGTGAGCGAAAGTTTATTTTAAAAGCGCTTGCGGAAGGTAACCTTAGCATTATAGTGGGCACGCACGCCCTTATAGAGGAAGTGGTTCAATTTAAAAATCTGGGTTTTGCAGTGATTGATGAACAGCACCGCTTTGGAGTGGCCCAAAGAGCATCACTATGGAAAAAGGCTCCCATACCACCCCATATTTTAGTAATGACGGCAACGCCTATCCCACGAACATTGGCCATGACTGCTTTTGGCGACCTGGATTACAGTATTATGGATGAATTGCCCCCCGGGCGGCAACCAATTACCACAGTTCATCGTTATGATAGTTACAGGACCAGGGTGATGGATTTTATAAGGGGTGAAATAGATGCCGGCCGACAGGTGTATATTATTTTTCCACTCATTGAAGAAAGCGCAAAACTGGATTATGAAAACCTGATGGGCGGTTATGAAAACGTGAAGGCTTTCTTTCCTGAACCGCGTTATTGGATAAGCATGGTGCACGGCCGCCAGCCTGCAGATCAAAAGGAAACGAATATGAAAAGATTTGTTTCAGGAGATACGCAGATAATGGTCAGTACAACCGTTATAGAAGTGGGTGTAAATGTCCCCAATGCAACTGTAATGGTCATTGAAAATGCGGAGAAGTTTGGTTTGTCTCAATTGCACCAGTTAAGAGGCCGGGTGGGAAGGGGAGCTGAAAAGAGCTACTGCATCTTGCTTACATCGTCAAAACTGGGAACAGATGCAAAGGAAAGGATCAGGATAATGACCTCTACCAATAATGGTTTTGAAATTGCAGAAAAGGATTTAGAGCTGCGCGGTCCCGGTGAAATTGAAGGAACAAAACAAAGTGGTATTTTAAACTTTAAGCTGGCAGACCTGGTCAAAGATAAACTGATACTGGAAGCTGCCAGGAAGATAGCGGAGCAACTTATTGAAGATGACCCGGAATTAGAAGACCCAGCCAATCAGCCCCTGAAAAACTATTTACTGTCACTTCATGGTAAAACTCCCTGGAGTAAAATTTCTTAACAGGGTTTTTGCACAACAATTTTGACGAATATTAGTTAACTTAGAAAAGATTGAACCCTAAAAGCTACATACTTCTTCTGCTATCCACCCTGCTTGCTATTACCTGTTTTAGCCAGAACATTGAATTTATTGAGAATAAGGGCCAATGGGATAAAAAAGTTTTATTCATGGGCAAGGTCTCTGCTGGTTCCTTTTTCGTGCATAAAGATGGCTTTACAGTATTGCAAAACAATGCAGCAGACTGGGAAAAACTTCATCAACTTACACACAACAGGGGGGCTGATGAATCTACCAGGAATGCTGCCAGGAACCTGGTATTACGGTCGCACGCCTATACTGTAAATTTTGAGGGCGCTAATCCAGGGGCGCAGATTTTACCTGATAAAGAATTGGTAACGGTAAGTAATTATTTTTTGGGTAACGATCCTTCCAAATGGGCAACAAATTGTAAAACCTACCAGGGTATAACTGTAAAGGACATATACCCTAACATTGATGTGAGGTATTACTCCGATAATGGGACCATGAAATATGATCTTATTGTTCATCCCGGCGGAAACCCTGCGGACATTGCTTTAAAGTACAATGGAACTAACCAGCTAAAGATCAAAAATAAAGAACTGATCATTGGTACTTCTGTAGGTGACCTTAGAGAGTTGTCTCCATATACCTTTCAATATAAACAGAATGGGAAAGCGGAAGTTGGAGCCAAGTATTTATTGAAAAATAATACGGTCCGCTTCAATATCAAGGACTATGATCCTACTACCACATTAATTATAGATCCTACGCTCATCTTTTGTTCTTTTACCGGGAGTACAGCTGACAACTGGGGTTTCACCGCCACGTATGGCCCTGATGGAAGTATGTTTGGTGGAGGTATAGTATTTTCCCAGGGTTTCCCGGTTTCGCCAGGTGCATTTGATACTGATTTTACCAATGGCGGCACCGCATGTTTTGGAGGCATTGGTTTCGACATCGGGATAATTAAGCTTTCTCCTGATGGAACCACCAGGTCATATGCCACCTACCTTGGTGGTAGTGGAAACGAAATGCCGCAAAGTCTCATAACCGATGCTAATGGCGACCTCATTGTGGCTGGAAGAACCGATTCGCCCCTACCTGGTGCAGGAGGAGTTTCCTATCCTACAACGGTACCGGTATTTGGTCCGGGTGGTTCATGGGATATTACTATAACCAAATTGAATGCAGCAGGTAATGCACTGATAGGTTCAGCACGTATTGGTGGAAGCGGAGAGGATGGTGCCAATATTACCGCATGTGGCGAAGGACCTAAATCTCTAGAGCAAAATTATGGTGACGAGGCCCGCAGTGAAGTGAACCTGGACAATGCAGGAAACATTTACCTGGCTTCATGTACCCGTTCAGATAATTTCAAGGTCCAGGGAGGCTTTCAATCTACATCCGGTGGAAGCCAGGATGGAGTGGTATTGAAGTTCAATCCTGACCTGTCCAGTTTATTGTTCAGCACTTACCTGGGAGGAAGCGGAGATGATGCGGCATATGTTATTTCTATAGACCCCATAAC
This sequence comes from Flavisolibacter ginsengisoli DSM 18119, assembly GCF_900129295.1. Classification (GTDB taxonomy): domain Bacteria; phylum Bacteroidota; class Bacteroidia; order Chitinophagales; family Chitinophagaceae; genus Flavisolibacter; species Flavisolibacter ginsengisoli. The sequence continues at coordinate 74,085 of NZ_FQUU01000020.1, read as the reverse complement.
TTCTAATATTTATGTTGCCGGTGGCACCTTAAGCAATAGTGGCTTTGGATCTACATCAGGGAGCATCAGTTCTTCTAACAATGGTGGTATAGATGGCTTTGTATCTGAGATCAGTAATGATGGTTCAACACTTATAAAGAGCACTTTTTTGGGTACCGGCGGCGATGACCAGGTGTATGGTTTGAAATTCGACAAGTTTGGTTTTCCTTATGTGATGGGGCAAACAACCGGTAAGTGGCCCATTCTCAATGCCGGCTGGAGCCAGCCAAATGGAAAGCAGTTCATTGCCAAATTAAAGAAAGACCTTTCAGGATATGTGTATTCCACCACTTTCGGTAAGGGCGATGCTTTTCCGGATATTTCACCGGTAGCATTTCTTGTTGACCGTTGTGAGAATGTCTATGTATCGGGCTGGGGAGGTCTTGTAGATGCCAGGTATAAGAATTCCGGTGCACAAGGTTTGCCTGTCACATCTGATGCTATAAAAAGCTCACCCGATATCAGTACCAGGAATCACTTAGGACAGGATTTTTACTTTTTTGTTTTGAAAAAAGATGCAGCTGCACAGCTATATGGTAGCTTTTTTGGACAAAATGCTCCTGGTGATATTGGTGACCACGTAGATGGAGGCACCAGCAGGTTTGACCAGAATGGTGTGATCTACCAGGCCATATGCGCCAATTGCGGCACCAACCTTCCTTTCCCAACCACGCCGGGCGTTTGGGCACCAACCAAGCCCTCAAGTGCAAACTGTAACCTTGCAATGGTGAAAATATCCTTTGAGTTTTCAGGAGTTCGTTCTGGTATTCAATCTTTCATAAACGGGGTTCCCAGGGATACGGCAGGTTGTGTTCCGCTCAAAGTTGACTTTTCTGATACGGCCCAATTAGCTGTAAGTTATGAATGGAATTTTGGAGATGGCAGTCCGCAGGTTACCTCAACTACGCCGGGACTTAGCCATACTTATAATACCGTGGGCGTATACAGGGTAATGCTTGTAGCCATTGACTCAACTACCTGTAATATCAGGGACACTTCTTATCTGAATATAAAGGTGGGCGATCTTAAAGCCTTACTCGACTTCAATGCTAAAAAGCTTGATCCATGTACTGCTTTTAAATACCAGTTTGATAATTTATCTGTGGCTCCTCCTTCAGCACCGTTTACTGCAAATACCTTTACTTGGGATTTTGGAGACAATACCCCTAGGATCAAAGCAGGAACAGGCCAGGTATTTCATACCTATGCAGCTCCGGGAACCTATACAGTAAAACTCATTTTGAATGATGAGAATTATTGTAACTCTCCTGATAGTGTAGTGAAGCAGATCAGGGTTGCAGCGTTGGTAAAGGCAGATTTTGAGATACCGCCCACTGGTTGTGCCCCATATGAAGCCAGCTTTAATAATATTTCCGCCGGAGGTTCACAGTTTACCTGGAATTTTGGAGATGGCAGTACCTCTAATGATGTAAGCCCAACGCATTTATATCCTAATCCGGGCACCTATACTATTTCATTGACAGCAGTGGATTCTGCAACCTGTAATATTACTGATACCAAATCTTCCACCATAACTATCTATGCGAATCCTACAGCTGATTTTACAGCTACGCCTCAGCCACCTGTAGTTAATGCACCTATATCATTCACCAATCTTTCCAGCGCGGATGCAGTGCGTTTCAAGTGGTTGTTTGGAGATGGTGATTCTTTGTTGACCACAACGAGGTCCATCATACAACATGAATACAATGCTACCAATACCTACCATGCCTGCCTGATAGCTTATAATGTGGCAGGTTGTTCAGATACGGTTTGCAAGGATGTAAGTACACTGATTGAACCGGCCCTGGACGTGCCAAATGCTTTTACGCCCAATAGCGGAGATGTGAACAGTAAGGTATTTGCCCGTGGCTTTGGAATTGCAAAGATGAAGTTTACAATATGGGCCCGTTGGGGTGAAAAGGTTTTTGAAACCAATGATAAACACATTGGCTGGGATGGTCGCTTTAATGGTAAATTACTTCCTATGGATGTATATGCCTATACAATAGAGGCCGAGTTTTCCGACGGGACGAAAACTACTAAGAAAGGGGATATTACATTGATCAGGTAACTGTGCAAGTTCAAATTTGAAAATGTGCAAATGAAACATATTATCTACATATGGACCCTTTTGATCAGCGCATTGTTTTGTGCCCCTAAAACATTTGCGCAGGATCTTCATTTCTCCCAATTTTTTAATTCACCATTAACTACCAATCCAGCTAATACAGGATTTATCCCTGATGGCGACTACAGGCTTGGTATCAATTACCGCGACCAATGGTCATCGGTAATGTCAGTGCCCTATAAGACCATGAGTGCTTTTGGAGATGTGCAACTGATGAAGAATAAATTTGATAATGGATGGATAGGTTTAGGTGGGGTTATTTTAAGAGATGTGGCCGGAAGCGGTAATCTTACTTCAACAAAGTTGTACGGTTCAGTGGCCTATCACCAATTGCTGGGTTATTCCAGTTTATTGAGCCTTGGATTTAATGTGGGAATGTCAAATAAGCAGATCAATGTTTCCAATCTGAAGTTCCCGGACCAGTTTGACGGTAAATTCTTTGATAATAAACTGCCTACCACTGTTTTACTTGATAAAACCAATGTGAGTTACCTGGATATGCAGGTCGGGATGAATTATGCTTATTTCCCAACACCAAGTATCTATGTAAACACTGGCTTCTCTGTTCACCATGTAAACCGCCCCCACGAATCGTTTTTTTCTTCAGAAGCCACTGGGGTTGATAACAGGGTGCCCATGCGTTATATAGGATTTTTGAATGGAAGCTTTAAACTGAATGATGAAGTCATCATCAATCCGAATATTTACTATACCAGGCAGGCTAATGTATCAGAACTGGTGGGAGGATTGAATGCACACTATAACTTATCCGGCGATGGAGAATATCTCCTGATAGCAGGTGCTTATTACAGGCATAAGGAAGCTATCATTCCACTGGTAGGGTTAGGATTCAAAGACTATACTTTTACATTCACCTATGATGCTACCATTTCTTCTTTAAAGAATTTTAATAATTCCAGGGGGGCTTTCGAGTTCTCGCTGATAAGACAGGGCATCATAAGCCCGGGTGGTCAAAAAGTAACGCCTTGTCCAACATTTAAAACATATTGATAGATAATCTGCAGCCTGGAATTGGTTTACGTTTCTACACAATCAACCGGGAGAATTCTCCAGGTATGTATAAGTTACTGCTGTCGGTTTTAAATAGGTAAGCACTTTCAATTGCTATTTTTTGCATTTAATTTTGCCGGGTTTACACGATTTTTACAGCAATTATAAAGGTTCATGTATACTATTGAAAAAACATCCGCTGCAATAGAACACCTTGAGCAGTTGAGAAATATCGTTGGCGCTCCCTATGTTTTTATAGATGAGGAAGTATTAAATCAATATGCTTCGGACGAAACCGAAGACCTTCATTTTTTACCTGATATAGTGATCAAACCTGCGAATGCAGAAGAAATTAGCCGCATTTTAAAGCTTTGTAATGAATTCAGAATTCCGGTGACACCACGGGGTGCAGGCACAGGGCTAAGTGGCGGCGCCTTGCCCAACCTGGGCGGCGTACTGCTTTCAATAGAAAGGCTGAATAAGATCATATCTATAGATGAACGTAACCTCCAGGTGATAACAGAGCCGGGAGTTATTACTGAAGTACTGCAGGATGCCGTAAAAGAAAGGGGGCTATTTTATCCGCCAGACCCCAGCAGCAGGGGCTCCTGTATGATAGGAGGCAATATTGCTGAGAATAGCGGCGGTCCCAAAGCTGTGAAATATGGGGTGGTAAAAGATTATGTACTGAACCTGGAAGTGGTGCTGCCGACAGGAGAGATCATGTGGACGGGTGCCAACGTGTTGAAAAACGCCACGGGATATAACCTTACACAGTTGATGGTAGGCAGTGAAGGCACTTTGGGTATTGTAACCAAGGCGGTTTTGAAACTGATACCATTGCCCAAATACGACCTGCTGATGCTGGTGCCTTTTAAAAATGCTGAAAATGCATGTGCGGCGGTGAGTTCCATATTCACGGCAGGATACACACCCAGTGCTATGGAATTCATGGAAAGGGATGCGTTGGAATGGGTGATGCGCTTTGTAGATAACAGCATTGTTCCAATAGACGATGATATCCAGGCTCATTTGCTGATAGAAGTTGATGGAAATGATGTGGAAGTTTTGATGAAAGACATGGAAGGCATTTCTGAAATAGTGATGGGTTTTGACTGTGGCGAAATATTGTTTGCTGAAGATGCACAGCAGAAAGCTGAATTATGGAAACTGCGCCGCAGGGTGGGGGAGGCAGTAAAATCACATTCCATTTATAAGGAAGAAGATACCGTAGTTCCAAGGGCAGAACTACCCGCCTTACTTAAGGGCGTGAAGGAAATAGGGAAAAAATATGGTTTCCATTCTGTTTGTTATGGTCATGCCGGTGATGGTAATTTACATGTGAATATTATTAAGGGTGAACTGAGTGATGAGCAATGGAAGGGTTCATTAAAAACAGGGATCAGGGAAATATTTGAATTGGTAAAGCAATTGGGGGGTACCATTAGCGGAGAGCATGGAATTGGCCTTGTGCAAAAAGAATATTTACCCATAGTATTTGATGACATGCAAATGCATCTCATGAGGCAGATCAAAAAGGTTTTTGATCCTCATAATATATTGAATGCTGGAAAGATATTCGATGCTTAGCGTCTGTGCAGCAATGGATATGAAAGTAATGTCTTAGTAGGAAGTGTAGATACAGGTATATTTACCTGGCAGCAAATAAAAACCCAGTTAATGAAAAAATTCTTCTTCTTTATATTCCTGGTCTCAATTTCCCAGATAGTTTTTTCACAGGATGCTGAGCCCGAGGTGAACAAGGGTTTTCAAAAGGATAAGCTTTTTGTAGGAGGTAATTTTGGATTATCGGTGGGTACCTATACATTGATCAATATCTCTCCGCAGATAGGTTACCGGTTTACAGATTATGTTGCTGCAGGCGTGGGCATCAATGCACAATATGTTAGTACAAAAGAAAGATACTCAAACGGTGATCCTTATTGGAAAACATCACAAGGGGTGGCCGGCCTGAATGTATTTGGCAGGGTGTACCCCATAAAGCAGATCATGATACAACTGCAACCTGAGGCCAATTACGTATTTGGGAAACAGGTATTTTACGGGCCACCACGGGAGGAATATAAAATGGATGCTTTGATCGTTCCCAGTTTATTAGTTGGGGGCGGCGCTGTTTTTCCTTCCGGAAGGGGTTCCTTTATTGCTTCTGTATTTTATGATGTATTGCAAAACAAGAACTCACCCTATGGAGCCAGGCCATTTTACACCTTTGGCTATAATGTAGGTTTGCATTAATCAATATAATGCAGAAATTCATTGGGCTCACTCAATACTGTGAGCATAGTATCTAACCCTCCATATAAAAAGCCTTCTTTTTCCAGGTGATGCATGTGAGTTAATAATGGATCATAGAATCCTGCAGTGTTCAGGATGAATATCTTTTTGTCGTGGATGGATAACTGGTTCCATGTGACGATCTCAAAAAGTTCATCAAGGGTGCCAAAGCCACCCGGTAGTATGATGGCAGCGTCGCAGAGTTCGTAGAGCTTTCTTTTGCGTATGTGCATGTCATCAACTACTAATAATTCGCTGATATTATCATGCTGGTGCTCCCAACCCACCAGCACCTGCGGAATGACCCCTCGCACTATACCACCTTGTTGCATTACCGTGTCTGCAACCACTCCCATGATTCCATTCTTGCCCCCTCCATAGATCAATTCTAATTTTTTATCTGCAAGAATTCCGGCCATTATCCTGGCATGCTCCACATATAATTTGTTGTTCCCTACTTTTGATCCGCAGAAGATAGCCACTTTGTTAATCTTGCTCATTACCATTTGTCTTTGCGCAAAAGGAATACAAATTTTTCTATCTTCAAAAATTACAATCGTAATCTTGCAACTGTTCATAAAAAGATAAAGCATGAATTCAGTGGTACTGTTGTCCTTTGTCATAGCCTACTTTGTCATTCTTCTGGTAGTTGCCTATTTCACCTCGCGTAATTCAAACAATGAGTCCTTTTTCATTGGAAACAAAAATTCCAACTGGATGCTTGTGGCTTTTGGAATGATAGGCACTTCATTAAGCGGCGTCACATTTGTTTCTGTTCCAGGCACCGTTGGCCTTGCTGCTTTCTCCTATGGACAGGTGGTGATTGGTTACCTCCTTGGTTATTTCGTTATTGCTTATGTTTTACTGCCCCTTTATTACAGGCTCAATCTCACATCAATATATAATTACCTGGAGCACAGGTTCGGCATCATTTCGTATAAAACAGGTGCGCTGTTCTTTATTATCTCCAGGACACTGGGTGCAACGGCCAGGCTATACCTCGTGATCAATGTGCTGCAGATATTTATTTTGAAGGACCTGGGTATCAGCTTTGGCCTTACAACATTCATAATACTGATCATGATCCTGCTTTATACTTTTGAAGGCGGGGTAAAAACCATCGTTTACACGGATACGCTCCAGACCACATTTATGCTATTAGGCCTTGTGGTTTGTATGATCTATATTATGAGTAATATGAACCATTCTATTGGTTCCACCTTGCATGAATTAAGTAAGACCAACCTGACGAAGATCTTTAATACAGATACTAATTCCTCAGGGTTCTTTTTAAAAAGCATCCTGGGCGGAATGTTTATCACTATTGGTATGACGGGTCTTGACCAGGAAATGATGCAGAAGAACATCAGCGTGAAAACGCTAAAGGATTCGCAAAAGAACATGATCACCTTTAGTGTGATCATGGTGGTCGTTAATTTCTTATTTCTTTTATTGGGAGGTGTATTGTTCTTATATGGAAAGGCTAATAATGTGGTAGTACCTGGCGATGATCTATTTCCTACGATAGCCCTTAAAGGTTTCATGCCAGCGGCTATTTCTATCATTTTTATTATTGCCTTAATATCTGCTTTATTCCCGAGTGCCGATGGTGCACTTACTGCCTTGACCTCTTCTTTTTGCCTGGATATCCTGGGTTTGAAACGAAGGGATGAGCTTTCAGAGAAACAAAATAAGCGAACCAGGCTAACAGTTCACATCACATTTGCCGCTATCTTTTTCCTGATAGTAATGGGCTTTAAGCTTATGGACAGCAAATCCATTATTGATATCATTTTAAAGGTGGCAGGGTTTACCTATGGTCCTTTACTGGGTTTATTTGCTTTTGGCATTCTTACTAAAAGGAAGGTCAATGACAGGTTATCGTTATATATCTGCCTGTTAGCTCCATTGCTGATCCTGGGGATTGATTTTGTGAACAATATTGAATGGTGGCAGAAGCAGGTGAATGTTGAAGGTGCATGGGTAGATGGCGTTAAAACTTTATCTCATACGATATTCGGTAATTTTAAGATCGGGACAGAGTTATTGATCTATAATGGGATACTGACATTTTTAGGCTTGTACCTTATTTCAAAGCCACAACCTGTTCCTGTTGAAGTAAAAACAATTTTGGAACATGGAGCTTATTAATCCATTGGTTCAATCATATGCAGAGAAGTATACTTCAGGTGAAGACGCCCTGTTGCAGGAGATAGCAGCATTTACATGTAATAATCATCCAAAAGCGCATATGTTAAGTGGTCATATTCAGGGGAAATTCCTGGAAATGGTCAGCCATATGACCAGGCCTAAGCGCATACTGGAGATCGGAACTTTCACTGGATACAGTGCCCTTTGCCTTGCAAAAGGGCTTGAAGAGGGCGGCGTTTTACATACGCTGGAACTGAGGGAAGAGGATGCAAATACTGCAAAAGCTTATTTTGACAGGTCTTTTTTTAAGGATCAAATAATTTTACATATCGGTGATGCGTTAGAACTTATCGGTGAAATAGATGAATTGTGGGATTTGGTTTTTATAGATGCTGATAAGGAAAATTATATCAATTATTTTAACCTGGTTTTGCCCAAACTAAAGCCAAAGGGTTTTATTTTAGCGGATAATGTGCTCTTTCATGGCCAGGTTTTAGAGGAGCCTGTCAAAGGCAAAAATGCTAAAGCCATACAGGCTTTTAATGATTATGTCGCAGGCAGGGATGATGTAGAAAGATTGTTATTGCCCCTTCGTGATGGGCTTTACCTGATCAGGAAATTGCATTGATTTTCAAAGGTAGCTTGTGTAGAACCAGGCTATGGCTAAAATAGAATTGATTTTAGTATTGCTAGAAACCTAATACATCCAATGAAAAAGCTCACCATCTTTATTGTCTTTCTTTTTTGTGGCAGCCTGTCGTTTGCCCAGTCTACCGAGGTAATCCAAAAATATATAGATACTTACAAGGATATAGCCATCGAAGAGATGAACCGCACAGGTGTTCCGGCAGCTATCACGCTGGCACAGGGAATCCATGAAACCAGCGCAGGACAGAGTGACCTGGTGAGAAAATCAAATAATCATTTTGGTATTAAATGTAAAGCCGAGTGGTCAGGCCCTAGTGTAAGCCATGATGATGATGCAAGAGGAGAATGTTTCAGAAAGTATGATGATCCGATAGACTCGTATAAGGATCATTCTGATTTTTTAAGAACACGCCCTCATTATGCTTTTTTATTCAATCTCGATCCCACAGATTATGAGGCCTGGGCCTATGGGCTGAAAAAGGCTGGCTATGCCACCAATCCACGATATCCCCAGATACTGATCAAATTGATAAAGGATTACAACCTTGAGGATTACACTTTGATCGCATTGAACCGGAAAACTGACAATAATAATGTAGTACTTGTAAATAACAGTACCGGCAAAGAGGGTAATAATCAATCAATGCAAGCAGTAAGCATTGAGTCAATACCCCCTATACAATATCCTTCTGGTTTATTCAAGATCAATGAAACAAAAGTGGTCTTTATTCCAAAAGGTACTTCGTACTTAAAGGTTGCAGAAGAGAATGATATTTCCCTGGCAAGGCTTTTTGAATTTAATGACCTGCACTCTTCATTAGATATTGCCCAGGTGGACCAGCTTCTTTTTCTGCAACGGAAAAGAAAGAAGGGAGCTAACGAGTACCATATAGTTATGCAAGGTGAAACCTTACATGACGTTGCACAGAATGAAGGCATCAGGTTAGAAAGCCTGTTGGAATATAATTTCCTCAAGTATGGTATGCAGCCAAAGGTGGGTGAGAAGTTATTCCTTCAAAATGATGCTCCCGCTATGCCTGCATTGGTTACCGATACTCCTACACCTGCACCAGCTTATGCGAAAAGTTCTTCTGCCCCCGTAATAATTACTCAGGAGAGCAAACCTATTTTTCATAAAGTACAGTCTAAAGAAACTTTATACGCCATCTCCAGGAAATATGATGTCACTGTGGAGGATATAATAAAGTGGAACGAGTTACAATCAAACGATCTAAGGACAGGCCAGCAATTGCGCATCAATAAAAAAACGGCGAATGGGACCAATTAAGCTTCACGACAAAACTTTTGACACTTATCTATCAGAGGAAGAAATACAGGAAAAGATCCGGGAGATAGCAGAATCAATCAATAAAGATTACCAGGATAAACGGCCTTTGTTTATTGCCATACTGAATGGTTCCTTCATGTTTGCTGCGGACCTCTTCAAGCACCTGACAATTGATGCTGAGATCTGTTTTATCAAACTAGCCTCTTATAAGGGGATGAAGTCGAGCGGTAATATCATCACCGCCATAGGACTGGACCAGGATGTTTTTGGACGTGATGTGGTAATAGTGGAAGATATTGTTGATACCGGGAAGACATTGAATGAGTTTCTTCCCCAATTGCATCACCAGCAACCGAGGTCACTGGCCATTGCAGCGTTGTTGCATAAGCCTGAAGCTACACAATTTCCTTTAACCATTAACTACACAGGATTTAAGATCCCAAATAAATTCGTGGTAGGGTATGGATTGGATTATGATGGCCTTGGAAGAAATCTTAAAGAGATCTATCAATTGGCCTAACTATTTGACTTCAGGCGGAAGTTTTGTATTTTTTCGCAGAAGAATTTGCTTTGAAGCGTTTACTATATACCGTTTTTTCAATTATTTGTCCCCTATTTCTCTTTGCACAACATTATTATGTGAAAGGCCAGGTGAAAGATGAAGCGGGCAACCCTTTGCAAAATGTAAACATTTATTTGCACAGTACCGGCTACGTTTACTTTACAGGGATGGAGGGCTCCTTTGGCATACTCACTAACAACAAAACTGATACACTGAGTTTTTCTATGGAGGGCTTCCAGCCGCAAAGAGTAGCAGTGAACGCAGAAGTAAATGCCACGGTCAGATTAAAAAAAGCTTCCCTCAATAAAAGCCGCCCGGGATATAAACTGGCATCTTTAACTCAGAACCTGACAAGGGAATCGCAACAAAAATGGTTTGCTGGTGATGAAACCTATGCCAGCATCGTGGAAAATCAATTCGTTAACAGTTATGAATATCCTTCCACCGGCCTGACGCTTAATGTTGACCGGGCTTCTTATAGTAACATACGCAGGTTTTTAAGTATGGGTACCCCGGTCCCACCAGATGCAGTGCGGATAGAGGAGATGTTGAACTATTTTAATTTTGGGTATACAGAGCCACCTGTTGATAAGCCATTTGAAATAAAGACTACGCTTACTCAATGTCCATGGAACAAGAATAATCAATTGTTATTTACACAAATCCTGTCAAGAAAAATATCCCTGGACAGTCTGGCTGCCAGCCACCTGGTTTTTCTTATAGATATCTCTGGTTCAATGGATATGCCAAACCGGTTACCTCTTTTAAAAGCTGGCTTTAAGGCTTTGGTAAATAATTTGAGAGATAAGGACTCTGTATCAATAGTAGTTTATGGTGGCACTGTGGGTGTGGCTCTTCCTACAACGGGTGGAAACGAAAAGGATATTATTTTCAAAACCATTGACAGCCTCCAGGCAGGAGGTTCTACACCTGGGGAATCAGGTATCAAGCTTGCCTATAGTGTTGCCAGGAATCATTTTATTAAAGGAGGCAATAACAGGATCATACTTGCTACGGATGGCGATTTTAATGTAGGATTGAAGAAGGAGGAAGACCTGGAAGAAATGATCTCCCGTGAGCGGCAACAGGGCATTTACCTGACATGCCTGGGTATAGGCATGGGAAATTATAAAGACTCAAAGATCCAGACGCTTGCCCAGAGAGGTAATGGCAATTTTGCTTACCTGGATAGTTATCATGAAGCTGAAAAAGTGTTGTTAAAGGAATTCACCCAAACATTATATACAGTAGCTGATGATGCTTATCTTAATGTGAAGTTCAATCCTGATTACGTAAAGGATTATCGCCTGATAGGGTTTGATAATAAAATGGGAGCAATAAAGGATATAAGTTCTACGATAGAGGGCGGGGAAATAGGGTCTGCCTATTCTGCTATGGTTGCTTTCGAGTTAGTTCCTGTTGCTCCTGTTAATAATATGGTAGGAAAGGAAATTGATGACCACCTTGTTTCATACGAGTTGCAATACAAACTTCCGGATAGTACTACCGTTATGAAGCTGGCTCAATCATCTCCGGTTACAATGGTTACCTTATCCCAGGTTTCTAAATGTTACCAGTTTGCAAGTGCAGTGGTCATGTTTGGTGGCATGCTGCGCAATTCAAAGTATTTCAAGGATGCTTCATGGAACTCTATAATGCAAATAGCCGGAAACGCTGCTGACCAGGAAAACTTTTCTCAAAAAGAGTTCCTTTCCCTGGTACAGCAGGCCAAGGCAATCTATGGTAAGAAGAGAAAGCGGGATAAAGAAGAATAAAATAGATCTAAATAAAAAAGGGCTGCTAAGCCCTTTTTTTCATTATCATCATTTGATCAGGAAAACATTTCTCTCATTTTATCAAAAAAGCTTTTCTGATTCTTGTCAGGAGCAGGTTTGAAATTTGAAGAATGACTAAGCTTTTCCAGGATCGTTTTTTCTTCATTGGAAATATGCTGCGGGGTCCAGACATTTACATGAACCAACTGATCACCTTTTTCATAGCTATTCACAGCAGGGAAACCTTTTCCTTTAAGCCGGAAGACCTTACCACTTTGAGTGCCTGGGGGTAATTTGATCTTTGCTCTGCCATCAATAGTGGGAACTTCTACCTGAGTTCCAAAAACTGCATCGGTAAATGAAATATGAAGGTCGTATGCTACATTGAGCCCGTCTCTATGTAATTCTTTGTGGGCTTCTTCTTCAATTAAAATGATCAGGTCTCCAGGAGATCCACCTCTTTCCCCGGCATTTCCCCTACCGCTAATATTCAGTTGCATACCCTCCTGCACGCCTGCAGGGATATCTATAGAAACGGTTTCTTCACCGTAAACCCTGCCTTCTCCTTTACAATTACCACATTTTGCTGTAATTGTTGATCCTTCACCATTACAGGTAGGACAGGTTGTAACAGTTTGCATCTGCCCGAGGAAGGTATTGGTTACTTTTCTTACCTGCCCGCTGCCTCCGCAGGTAGAGCAATTCTGCACACTGCCTTTGTCTTTAGCACCACTGCCACCACAGACATTACAGCCAACATATTTTTTAACCTTTATACTTTTTGTTACACCCTTGGCTATTTCCTCGTAATTCAGTTTGAGACGAATACGAAGGTTGCTACCCCTTGTGCCTCTTGACCTCCTCTGGCCACCTGCGGATCTTCCTCCGCCGCCTCCGAAAAAGCTTCCGAAAATATCTTCGCCAAAGATGTCACCAAACTGGCTAAAGATATCTTCCATATTCATATTGCCGGGGTGTGCCCCACGGCCGTTTCCACTTACACCTGCATGACCATACCTGTCATATTGCGCACGCCTGTCCTGGTCGCTTAATATTTCATATGCTTCAGCGGCTTCCTTGAATTTTTCTTCGGCAGATTTGTCTCCTGGGTTACGGTCTGGATGGAATTGCATCGCCACCTTGCGGTAAGATTTTTTTATCTCTTCTGCGGAGGCTGATTTACTCACACCCAATATCTCATAGTAATCTCTTTTAGCCATTTGTTTTTGTAGCTTGTATTTATAAAAGCTTTGATGCCGGGCCTAAAAATAGGCCTCAGCTTTTGAATAGGTGTTTATTTACCAACCACTACTTTAGCAAAGCGAATAATCTTATCATTGAGGTAATAGCCTTTCTGGATTTCTGCAACCACTTTTCCTTTCATTTCTTCTCCTGCATCAATTTCTGTTACTGCTTCGTGCAGGTCAACATTAAAATCTTTGTTCAAAGCATCAATGGGCTTTAATCCCTTGGAAGCCAGTGTATTTCTCAACTTTGTAAAAACAAGTTGTACACCTTCCCTGATCTGCTGCACATCCTGGGTTGTATCCATTTGCTTTTGTGCCCTTTCACTATCATCCAACACATCCAGAAGGTCAGTTATAACTTCTTTCCCTGCGGTTTGTATCAATTCTATCCTTTCCCGTGCATTGCGACGCTTGAAATTTTCAAATTCTGCCACCTGGCGCAAATACCTGTCATTCAATTCGTCTACCTGCTGTCTTAACTTCTCTATTTCTGATTCTTCTGCAACAGGATCGTTTAAATGCTGGTTTCCATCTATATTTTCATCGGTGTTGATATTCATGGAAGTGTCAATATTCCTGTCTTGTTCCTTGTCTTTAACTTCGTTTTTCTTCATGATGTATCAAAATTGTGTGCAAAGGTAGGACTGTCAAGAATATTGCCAACGCCATAGGAAGGGACAAAATGTCCTTTAATACAGCATTAACAAGCATTAAGGCTGAGGCATTGTCATAAACCTGGGGCAATGCTCAAATTTTAAACTTATCCCATATTAAGATGATACTTAAACCGCCAATTGTGTTACTGCCGTATCTTGCGCCCCTATGACCCGGGTACAATTAAAGAGAAAAATAGCTAACCGAATACTAAATGGACATCCCTGGATTTTTGCTAATGAAGTAGAAAAATGGGATGGCGACGCAAAGGCCGGAGATATAGTGGATGTCTACTTCTCTGATGGAAAGTTTGCCGGGAAGGGTTATTTCAATGCCCAATCCCAGATCATTATAAGATTACTGACCACTGAAAAGAAAGTAGTTATTGATGATGAGTTTTATCTAAACCGGATAAAGGAATGCTGGGAATATCGTAAGCAAATAGGCTACACGGAAAATTGTCGCCTGGTGTTTGGTGAAGCTGACGGTTTGCCTCAATTGATCATTGACAAGTTCAATGATTATTTTGTGATTCAAACCCTGGCATTGGGCATTGATACCTGGAAACCTGCTATTGTCAAGGCCTTAGATGCCATATTTAAGCCTAAAGGTATCTTTGAACGGAATGATGTGCCAGTCAGAGAACTGGAAGGCTTACCCCAGCAAAAGGGGTTTTTAAGTAGTCCTTTTGACACAAAAATCATTATTAATGAAAATGGATTAAAATTCCATGTTGATATAGAGAACGGCCAGAAAACGGGCTATTTTCTTGACCAGCAGGATAACAGGAGAGCTATACAACATATTGTTAAAGGGGCTGAAGTTTTAGGCGCCTTTACCTATACCGGTACATTTGAAATCCATGCTGCACATTATGGGGCTAAAAGCGTATTAGGGCTTGATATTTCTGAAAATGCAGTGCAACAGGCCAACAAAAATGCTCAACTTAATGGTTTGGAGAATTTAGTGCAGTTTCAGACGGCAAATGCATTTGATGTGCTAAAGCAATGGTCAAAAGAAGATAAGCGGTATGATGTAGTGATGCTAGACCCTCCGGCATTCACAAAAAGCAGGGCTACCATTCAAAAGGCTATTACCGGGTATAAGGAAATCAATTTAAGGGGAATGAAGCTTATAAAACCCGGTGGCTTCCTTGTAACCTCTTCCTGTACCAACCTGGTACAGCCTGAGTTATTCCTTCAGGTCATAGACATGGCTGCGAAAGACGCAAGAAGAAAAATAAGGCAGGTAACATTCCAAACACAATCTTCTGATCATCCTATCGTTTGGAATATGGAGAATACCCATTATTTAAAATTTCTTATCGTGCAGGTATTATAATTCCTATACAGGCACTTAAGAATACAGAGATGGTAAATGGTGTAATAATGGCTATTTAGACACCTGGAACTTGCCCGATTCTATCAGTTTACCTGTTTTATCGCGCAACTGGTAAATGTAAACTCCCCTGTTAAAGTCGGAAAGATTGATAGATGTGCGGTCCGTTAAATTAGTTTGTTCAAACATTTTACGGGCTCCCATGAAACTATAGATCTGGAGGGAATATGCTTTGTCCACGGATCTTTGAATATCAAAATTGATAACCGTAGTAGCTGGGTTAGGATATAACCTGACAACACTTGCAGACGCACCACCCGGGATTTCACGGGTTTGAGCTTCGGAGTGAATGGTTAAAACAAGAAAGGATACTATAAGTAAAAGTCTAATCAAATATTAAATTTTTCTGAATACAATATTACTTCAATTTACAAATAATACAAACGACTTGCTTAAAAATGGGTTATAAATGATAAAACTACTTTTCTAAACCACGTAATTTTACCTGCAGAGCTTCGAAATCCGGCTGTTTTCCAGCATTTTCCAACACTTCTGCATATTGAACAATCCCCTCCTTGTCTATTAAAAATGCAGAACGCTTTGACACGCCGTGCATTTCAAAACCAAATGTTTCGTTCAAGGAACCATAAGATTTGGACACTGTTTTATTGAAATCGCTTAATAAAGAAAAGTTTAAATTTTGTTCCTGCTTAAACTTTGCAAGGGTATATAATGAGTCAACTGAAATGCCCAAGGGCTTTACATGTAGCGATTCATAGATCTTCATATTATCCCTGACAGCGCATAATTCGGCTGTACAGACTGATGTAAATGCAAGCGGAAAGAAAAGAAGCAATACATTTTCTCCTCTTAACTGGGATAGTGTAACCTTTTCCTTTTCGGTATTATATAAGCTAAAATCAGGGGCTAATTGTCCAATCTCTATTTTCATTACTCTTATTTAATTAGAAGAACAATTTATTTCTTAACATGTTCATTCTTTGCATTAGTAACTAAATGCCTATTACATGCGAGTCCTTTTTGTGATGAATGAAAGGTTTTACCCCAAGGCGGATCTCTTTTTCTAAAAGCTCTAGCAACTTTTCTTTGATAAAGTGCCGGTAAGTGACAAGGCTGATTTCTCTTACAGGAACGGGAGGTTTGAAGTTGCGCAATTTTTCCCGGAAGGAAGTGTTGAAATTCAATGTTGCCAACTCAGGTACAATAGTGATTCCTTCATTCATTTCTGTTATTTTAAGAAGGCTTTCAATACTACCGGTTTCATAATCAAGATTATGCGCCCTGGCCTGTTGTTTCTGCAATTCGCAAAGGTTTAATGCCTGTGAACGCAGACAATGTCCTTCTTCCAATAACCACAGTTTATTAATATCAATATCTTCTGGTAAGAGGTATTTCTTTTTTAAGTTCTTATCAGTGGATGAAACAAAAACCTTGAACTCTTCATAAAACAAATGTCTCTCTTTAAAGTTTTTATCATTCAGAGGAGTGGCCATTATAGCCACATCAATTTTTTCCGAGGAGAGCTGTAATAAAAGTTGATCTGTTGTTTGTTCCTGGATCTTTAATTTAATCGATGGATAATTTTTAAGAAAGGATTGAAGGAATAAGGGTAGGAGGTAGGGGGCTAAAGTTGGTATAATGCCTATTTTTAGTTCGCCCTGTAAACCTGATTTAAGATTTAACGAAAGATCTTTTATTAATGCTGTTTCTTTTAAAACCGCACGTGCCTGCTCAATTACTATCTTGCCAGCTTCAGTTGGAACTACGGGTTGTTTACTCCTGTCAAATAAAATGATCCCTAATTCTTCTTCCAGTTTTTTAACCATCATGCTTAATGTGGCCTGGGTAACAAAACATTTCTCAGCGGCTTTGGCAAAGTGCCTGTTTTGATCTACTGCTACTACATATTCTAATTGTTGCAGGTTCATAATATCGATATATCCTATGAAAGTATAGAATCTATTGTTTTTGCCAATGTAATAATATACTCATTAAAAGGAGGCTTGTCGAAGCGTCTTGATAGGCTGGACCAGGCTTTAGGGAGAATAATACTTGATGGTTAGCATGACGAAACCTGGCAATGATATTTTTAAAACCTGGGGCAATTCAATGATTCAATTTCACGATTGATAAATCCTATGTAAGAAATGCTCAATTCAAATCCTCCCCGGCCATAACTGGAGGTTTTTAATTTAGATAGGTTTATATCATAGCTAAAGGATGCAGAAAATGGTGCATAATCAAGTTTGATGACAGGGATCAAAGCATCGTTCCAACGAAGGAAGGCCCCGCCATGAATGGTATATAATGGCTTATCCCAATCATCTCCTATTTTAATTCCATATAATGCACCACCCACAGTTTCCATAAATTGTCCCTGCCTGGAATGGTCTGCCTGGATAGTCAGGTAACTTATAGGAGTTACGGCAAGACGTACACCTGCGGAACCTACCCATTTCGGTTCCAGTTCAGCAGATGCATTACGGTAAAAACTATTCTTTGGTTTATTTAAATGATGATACGCTGCACCAACAAAAAAGTTGTTATTGGGGTTTTCGCCAATTTGGGAATTATAACTCATTCCTACAGAAACATCCAGGTAAGAATATAGTGGCTTAAGAAAGATCTCACCATCACCCATGCCATCATATTGACTGTTAGTAGTCATTTTACTCCTGTCAAAACTTCTTTGAACAAAGCCACCCATAAAACCAAGTGATAAATACCTGTTTTTGTCATTGCTTAGTGATTTATGAAAGTTTAGAGCAGGTAAAACATGTGTGGAAACCCATGACACAGTGCCAGCACGGTCGTGTAATATTTGTAAGCCGGTAGTTAAGAAATCAGAACCCTTGCCTACTGGCATTTTATACTCACCGTTAAGAGAAAATGTTTTAAATGCATCGGTCAGGCTATTCCATTGATCCCTGTAAACAGTCTGAATACGAATATCTCCTGTGAAGATTCCGGCAAGCGATGGGTTTCTTAAAAGAGGGGCTTCAAAGAATTGAGAGAAATGAATGTCCTGCCCAGACACAAGAGCGTTGCAACACAGGGTTAATAAAGAAAAAATAATATGGTATAA
Organism: Flavisolibacter ginsengisoli DSM 18119; assembly: GCF_900129295.1. Taxonomy (GTDB): domain Bacteria; phylum Bacteroidota; class Bacteroidia; order Chitinophagales; family Chitinophagaceae; genus Flavisolibacter; species Flavisolibacter ginsengisoli. The sequence continues at coordinate 55,840 of NZ_FQUU01000020.1, read as the reverse complement.
TTTCTTTCTCATAACTATTGTATCAAGGCAACGTTTCCTTCAAAACGTATGATATCGCTATTCTCACAAAATACTTCTACCTGGTACACATATACATCCGGGTGAGGTAAAGCACCTTTGTACCTGCCATTCCATCCATAGGAAGCATCGTTTACCGGAAAGTTAGTCTGTTCGAAAACCACTTCTCCCCACCTGTTAAATATTCTAAGGGTTTTAACCCTTTCCAATCCTTTTCCTCTTACATAAAGTACATCATTACTACCATCACCATTAGGTGAAAAAGTATTTGGGATAAATACATTGGCATTAGGGCATACAACAATTACCTGGACGTTGGTCCTGTTGCGACAACCGTTACTGTCTACTACGGCAACACTAAATAGTTTATTGAATTTTGTATTGGTAACTGGTTGTGGACAATCAGTACATGTTAATGTAGCGGCAGGCATCCAGGTATAACTGGTCACATTTGAACTGTATGAGGCCGGAATGGTTAATGGAAATCCGGCTTGTTTCGTTAAGGGTGATGGAACTGTAATAACTGGTAAAGGGTTGACAAGAAGATTTTTATAAGCCGTATCTGCACAGCCGCTGCTATTCGTAGCTATAGTGGATATAGAATAGTTTCCTGCTGTGCCATAAGCCTGCAATGCAGGATTTTGCAAAACAGACATGTTTCCATTAGGGAAATTCCATAACCAATTAACTGCAGAAGTGTCACTTCGCTGGAAGACTCCTTTATGAAGCATTGAATCCCCTAAACAAACAACGGTATCACTCACAATCGATATTAATGGACTTTGAACAACCTTTATTATATCCTTCAAGGTGAAAGTGTCCACACAATTGTTAAGGGTAGCTACATTTACGGATACCGAATAAATGCCCGGTGAGGCGTAATAATGGCTCCCCGGATCAGGTAAGGTGGAAGTAGAACCATCTCCATAACTCCATTGATAAGAAGTTAATGGATCATTGAAAGTGGTTGAATCAATAAAAGTTACCAGCCCACTGTCGCATAACAGCTTCTTATCCAGTCCAAATTTCGCAATCGCCCCTATAATATGGATTGTATCAAATCCTGTGATGGGATATTGACATCCAGATGGATCAGTCATAATGATCTTGGGTACAAAATCTCCAAAGAAATTGTAGATATGCTCCAGGCTGTCAGTTTTATTATTAAGTATAACTCCATCTCCAAAGTCCCAGGTATAGGTAACAGGCCCCGGACTGTAGGTTGCTAAGGATACATTCAGCGGCTTGCATCCACTTAATGGTGAATAAGTGATTTTGGATCCAATCGTATCGTATAGGGTTATACTTTTAACAGCTTTATCTGTACATCCCCCCGGACTGGTAACTGTAAGGCTTACCTGGTATGTGTCAGGCGTAATATAGTATTGAACAGGGTTGGGAACGCTGCTCGTTCCACTTCCAAGGTTCCATAAAATTGAGTTCGTGAAATAGGAGGTATTAGTGAACTGTACTTCGAAAGGAACACAGGAACTTATTGAATCGCTCAATGAAAAACTGGCCACAGGCCGTGCCACCCGGATATGGTTTGGTTTAGTCAGCGTATCCGTACAACCATATTGATCTGTGATCATTAAACTTACAGAATAATACCCTGAATCTGTATAGGAATGGACAGGGGAAACAAGTGTTGAACTAGTTGCATCACCAAAGTTCCAGGAGCTGGTAAACCCAGTAGAGGCAGTAGTATTGGTAAATGTTAAGTTACTTCCCGGGCATGCTAGCGTATCAACTGTAAATGCCGCTTTTGGATTGGTAGCATGAATGAGGTTTGCTCTGGAAATACTATCACGGCAGCCCACAGAATCTGTTACGACGAGGTTTACAGAATAGGTACCGGTATCAGCGTAAGTATGGGTAAAAGGTGGTTTGGTAAGCGTGGTAATGATTCCATCACCGAAATCCCATTTCCATGATTTTATTGGGTGAATGGCATCATCCTTTGAAAGATCAGTAAAGTTTCTTACAGTAGAAACACAACCATTTGGATTAATAGATGAGAAATTAGCTGTTGGTCCATTAATGCGTACATATTTGGTTTTTGTGACCACAGTATTACAACCATGTATATCCGTTAGCGTTAAAGTAATATCATAAGTTCCTGCTACGGAATAATAATGATACGCTGCGCCTGTACGGTCAAAAAGGTCACTATCCCAGGTGCCACCATTTCCAAAGTCCCAGATATATCTAACATAGTTGGCCGGATCTTTTACCACAGCACCAAAATAAACAGTTGATTTGCGGCAAACTGTAGGATTGGTCACATTAAAATCAGGCATATCAGTAAACAGCTTAACTGCATCTGAAATACTGTTTGAGCAGGTATTGTTTGTAACCGTAAGTGATACTGTATACGTTTGATAAGTACTATAAGTATGCGTAGGATTTTGTAAAGTTGATGTTGTGCCATCGCCAAAGTCCCATAACCAGCTAATGGCTCCTTGTGATTTATCAGTAAAGTTCACCTTAAGTTTATTGGAACAATCTACATCGAAACTAAAGGCAGGAATGGGTGGGCTAACAGTGATAGCATTTGTTTTTTTAATGATTGAAGGGCAGCCATTATTATAGGCAGTAAAGGTTACAGTAAATGTTCCTATATCCTGGTAGGAATGGGAGGTGTTCTTATCTGTTGCTGCAGCGCCATCCCCAAATTCCCAAAGCCAGGCATCAGAGGTATCTGAAATGCCGGTGAATTGAACTGGTTGCAAAGCGCAAACAGGATTAGGTAAAACAGTAAAATCCACAGGTTGCCTTGTTCCTACTTTTACTGCAGCAGGTAATGAAAAGACTTCCGTGCATCCGGTACTTGTGGTAATAGTTAATGTTACCGTATAAGTGCCCTGCGTTAAATAAGTATAAGTTGGATTTTTTTGTGTAGAACTCCCTCCATCACCAAAATCCCATAAATAAGAAGTTACATTGTCACCCGTAATAATATTTGCTAAAGGATTGATTGTATATGGTATACACCCATTTTGAGGTAAGTCTGGTAAGGTAATAATAGGCTTAACTATACTTATCAATGAATCTTTTTGCAAAGTATCTGAACATCCGGAAGCATTGGTAGTAATGAGTTTAACCGTATAGTAACCAAAATCGTTGAAAACATGCACTGGATTCTGATCAGTGGAGGTGGTGCTGTCGCCAAAATTCCATAACCAGGAAACAGCCCCTGGTGTTGCATCAGTGAAGTTTACTGAAAAGGGTGGACTGCACTTGAATGTACTACTTACAGTAAAATTTGCTTTGGGTTTAGCCAATACTTTAATCGCCTTAGTAAAAGAATCTTTACAAAAGCTATAGGTATTATATAAAGTCACATTGAAGTTGCCAACATTTGTAAACCTTTTAATTGGCATAGTGTCCGTACTGCTCGTTCCATCTCCAAATTTCCATAATGAGCTCACCGGCACAGGCGATGAAGTATTTATAAATCCCGCTTCGCTATTAATGCAAATGCTGTCCGGAGCATTGAAATCTGTATGGATATCAAGAATAGCAAACAGGTCTTTTTTGATCATTGTATCAGAGCAACCGGCTGTGCTGGTGGTAGCAAGACTAACAGTATAATTTCCGGGTGTTATATAACTATGGGAAGGCGATTGAACTGTAGAAGTATTTCCATCTCCAAAATCCCATAGGTAGGAAAGTGTGCCAGGTCCGGTTGAGTTATTAGTGAAACTTATTGAAAATGGAGGTTTGCAAACCCCTGCCATTGAATTGGTAAAATCGGATTTTACTCCATTAGTGGTCCTGATATAGGCAGGCTTTGTTAAAACATTCGAACACCCTTTATCATTGGTGACTTTTATGGTCACCCCAAAATTGCCACTCGAAGTATAAGTATGTAAAGGATTCTGGTCAGTGGCTTGTGTGCCATCTCCAAAATCCCAAAACCATTTTGTATTAGTGGTACCTGAACTGGATCCGGATGCATCTGTAAATTGGGACCTGATGGGAAAGCAGCCTGTGCTATCACTCACAGAAAATTGTGGTATTGGCTTTCCATAAATTGTTATAAGGCTGGAACGTGTTAATGTATTGGAACCCCTGTTATTGGTAACGGTTAATTTGACAGTATAAACCCCTTCCTTAAAATACGTGGTTGAGGGATTTTTAATTGTTGAAGTGGCACCATTACCAAAATCCCAGAAATAGCTTGTTGGATTACCGGTTGAAAGATCATTGAAATCTACAACTAAAGGAGAGCATCCTGAAGTTACTGAAGCTGAAAAGTTGGGGGTAGGTGCCTGAGCATGAATTACGACTGCTAAAAACAGCATTATAATGGTAACAGTTGTTTTCAGTCTCAATTTGCTCACTTTTAGGCCCCTTAGGCAAGTTTTCGTAAGGTTGTTAAAGATTAACGTTTCATAATTGCAAAAAGTATTCCCGGTATTTCATTAATTGGATTTAAATAAAAAAATGTCTCAAAGCTTTTCTAGACGCAATGATTTGATGGTCCCATTTACCGATTGAGAGGCTACCACGTAAGTCCAGCTATTATCAGTGATCTGCCAGGTCCCATTTAATAAGGTTATGGTAGCATTTGCATTATTAAATGTGGAGCTAATCGTCCTTGCATTTCCATCTGCTGTCCAGGTACCTGTAGTTTCCACTGAAGTACTATTGATGGCATCTACTGTCAGGTTCTCTTTGAACTGGAATTTATAGACTGCAAAATCACTGGTTTTATCAGTATTATCGTTTTTGAAATTCACAACTTTCCATTGCCCGGATGTCATGGCATCAATAACTGCATTTTTCACTAACTGTTCTTTGCTGCAACCGCAAAGAAATGATAGGAGGATAAGGGTATAGATCTGTTTCATAAGAGTATTTGCTTACAAGGTATAAATTGAACTGTATTTATCCAACAGGTAGGAAGTAAAAGAATTTATTTCCAAACCAGTGCCCGTCACAGCTTTGCACAATTCTTCGCTTGTATAAAATCTTCCTTTACTATGTATTTTTTCTCTCAGCCATTTTAAAAGAAGGGAAGAATCTCCCTTTTCCAACCCGGATTGTAGCAAAGGGATCTCTTTTTCTGCCTGGTGGAAAAACTGGGCTGCATAGAAGCTTCCAAGGCTATAAGTGGGAAAATACCCAAAACTTCCATGGCTCCAGTGCACATCCTGAAGGCAGCCATTTTTGTCATCCGGCACGGTAATATCCATTAGCTGTTTATATTGTTCATTCCAATAGGCGGGTATGTCCCCGGTAGTTAATGAACCATCTATAAGCTTCTTTTCCAGTTCATATCGTATGTACACATGGAAATGATAGGTGATCTCGTCAGCCTCCGTTCGGATAAATGAAGGTTGTACCTTATTAATGCCTTTATAAAATTGATCTACTGTCACATTTTTAAATTGTTCGGGGAAAAATTGCTGAAGCCCCGAAAAATAATGGCGCCAGAATACCAGGCTGCGCCCCACATTGTTCTCCCACAGCCTTGATTGAGATTCATGTATACTATAGGAGCAGGCTTCACCTAAAGGAAGTCCATAATTTTCACTTAATAGTCCTTGTTCATATAAGGCATGCCCTGTTTCGTGAATACAACTCCAGGTCATATTGGCAAAGTCATTTTCGTCAATCCGTGTTGTAATCCGCACATCCTTGCTATTCAAACTGGTGCTAAAGGGATGTTCACTAATGTCCTGCCTTCCTGCTTCGAAATCAAAATTCAATTGTTTCACCAGGTGCATTCCCCATTCCCATTGCTTTTCTTTAGGAAAAGCCTGTTGCAGGAAACTGTCATCCACCTGCGGGCTGGCTGCAATTTTACCGAGTAAGGTTTTTAATACCGGGATAATGCCGGAAAAAGTTTTGTCCAGCAACTCCACGGTACATCCTTTTTCAAATTCATCCAATAAGGCATCATATGGATGTTTCTCAAAACCAAGTAATTGGACTTCCTGTTTTTTTAGTGCAATGAGTTTATCCAGTTCCGGTTGAAATATGGAGAACGCATTTTGCTTCCTTGACTCTATCCAGGCATGAAAGGCTTTATTGACCTGGTCAGATAAAGCCCGCACAAATGCAGACGTATATTTTTTGTTCTTTTGGTAATCCTCCAATGTTCTTGCAACATTCCGTTTTTGGGTGATGTCAAGATCATTCTTTCCTGACAGGTCATTTAAGATGCTGCCTAATTCTTCTTCAATAAATAGTGTATGGCTTAATTCTGAAAGAGTACTTATTTGTTGGCCCCTGAGGGTAGCACCCTTTGGTGGCATGTATGTTTCCTGGTCCCATTGCATTAATGCACTTGCATTTCTTATATCTGCAATTCTTTGCATTTTGCTTTTGTACAATTCGTATAGTTCAGGGGTGTTCATTTTTCAAATCTAAGGGAATAATGATTTGGCAATACTATAGTGGCGATGTACACCAGTTAATAAAGAAGATAAGGCTTCTAATTACTTTTCCTTTAAAGGGTGCTTCTTTACCATGCCACCTCTTGTATCTCTAATACTTTGCATTACTATAAAAGCCCTTGGATCTATTCTTTCCACTTCAGTGGTGAGCCTGTTGATCTCCAGCCTTGTAATGACAGTGAAAATAATATCTACCTCTTGGTTGCTTTCACCACTTTTACCAAAGCCTTTTCTTCCAGTATAGATAGTAAGGCCCCGCCCCAGCTTTTTCTTGATCATCTGGCTTATCTGGTGACTTCTTGTAGAAATAATTGTGACACCTGTAAATTCTTCAATACCCTCCAGTATAAAATCTACTGTTTTAGATGCTGCCAGGTAAATCAGGATGGAATATAAGGCCACTTCAATAGTGAGCAGGTAGGCAGCTACAGAAAAAATTATAATGTTGAAGATCAGAATAAAATCACCTACTGTAAGACTTGCCTTGCGACTTAAATAAATAGCAAGCACCTCAGTGCCGTCAATGACTGCTCCGCCCCTGATCACCAGGCCTATGCCCGCACCCAGGAAAAACCCTCCAAATACAGCTACTAATATTTTATCATTGGTAATTATAGGATAGGGGATGATAGCCACTGCTATTGCCAGGGCTGTAATACTGCCAATGCTCTTCATGCAAAAGCCCATACTGATCTGCCTGAAACCTAATAACAAAAATGGAATGTTTAAAATAAGTATCAGGATAGATAAAGAGATATGTGATTCCTTGTTGATCAATAAGGAGATACCGGTCACCCCTCCATCAATCAGGCCATTGGGCATCAGGAAGCCTTTGAGTCCAAAACCAGCAGAAACCACGCCTAGTATAATGATCAGGAAGTCACGCAGGTAATTCAATACCCGTTTTTTCAACCTTTTTGAAGCCTGGCGTCTTTGAATACTTTCAACAGTACGGCTTCGATCGGTTTGAAAAATATTGCTTATTCGATTTATGATGGTCATTGAATTCATTCAAAACTACAAAGCACTAACTTTCACTCATGAAAATAATTGATCTTATTTCTGCTATTGAAGTATTTGCTGCCCCTGAATTGCAGGAGGATTATGATAATGCTGGTCTTATCACAGGTAATGGTGACCGGGAATGTTCAGGAGTACTTTGCTCTCTTGATGTGACACTTGAGGTAATAAAAGAAGCGCAGGCAAGCAATTGCAATCTTATCATATCTCACCATCCAATCATTTTCAAGGGACTGAAGCGAATCAATGGCAAAAGCTACGTTGAAAGTATAATCATAGAAGCTATAAAAAATGATATTGCTCTTTATGCAGCCCATACCAATCTTGATAATGTATTACTAGGAGTCAATGGCATGATAGCCCAAAAGCTCGGACTAAAAGACATAGAGGTGCTTCAGCCAAAAAAAAGGTTACTACGCAGGCTCATCACATTTGCACCCGTTGATAAAGCCGAAGAGGTGAGAAAAGCCGTTTTTAACGCCGGTGCAGGACATATAGGTCAATATTCAGAATGCTCTTTTAACAGTGAAGGCACCGGAACATTTAAGGCTGAAGAAGGCGCCAACCCCTACGTGGGCGAAATTGGCAAACAGCACCAGGAAAAAGAAACCAAGATAGAGATCGTGTATCCCTTCTACCTGGAAACCCAGGTAGTAAAAGCCCTGGTTAAGCACCACCCCTATGAAGAAGTGGCTTATGATATATTTACCATGGAAAATAGCCACCTGGGCATGGGTTCAGGGGTGGTTGGGTACCTGGAAGCCCCAATGGAAGAAAAAGGGTTTCTGAATTTATTAAAGGACCGTTTTGCAGCAAATGGTATCCGGTACACCAGCCTGTTGGGAAAACCCATTCAAAAAGTGGCTGTTTGTGGCGGGGCTGGCAGCTTTTTGCTAAAGAAAGCCATTAGCAGCCAGGCTGATATATATATTACCGGTGATGTGAAATACCATGAGTTTTTCGATGCAGAAGGTAAAATAGTCCTGGCAGATATAGGTCATTATGAAAGCGAGCAGTATACTGTAGAGCTTCTCTCTGACCTTTTGCTCAAAAAATTCCCTACCTTTGCCGTCCTTAAATCAAGCGTGAATACAAATCCAGTCAATTATTTAGGATAATAGATGTAGCCGGGAGGCAGAAATAACTTAATAATGCAGGTTGGTATTCATGGTTGACGTTTGATGATCCGTAAAAACAAACTTCAAACTATAAACTTAAAATGGCAAACGTTAAAGAATATTCAGTAGAAGAAAAGCTTAGTTCACTGGTGCAGTTACAAAAAGTGGATTCCAAGCTGGATGAAATTCACATTTTAAAAGGTGAACTTCCTATTGAGGTGGCTGACCTGGAAGATGAAATTCATGGTTTGCATGCTCGTCAGCTTCGTATAGAAGAAGAGATCAACGGTATCACGGAGTTTATTGCTCAAAAGAAAGAAGCAATCAAGGAAGCCGAAGCTTTGATAAAAAAATATGAGAAGCAAAGCGAAAACGTAAAGAATAACCGGGAGTTTGAAGCTATTAATAAAGAAATGGAGATGCAGCAGCTGGAAGTAAAGCTGTGTGAAAAGCATATCAAAGATGCCAATGAAGAGATAGCCGAGAAGGCCCAGGCACTGGATAAGGCTAAAAAAGCCCTTGCCACTAAAGAAGGTGTACTAGCTAACAAGAAGGGTGAATTGGAAAAGATCATTGCCGCAACCGAAAAAGAAGAAAAACATTTTAATAAGCTGGCCGAGGAAGCCAAATCGCATGTTGACCCTCGTTTACTGGCCAGCTATGAAAAGATCCGTAAGAATTACCGCAATGGCCTGGCTGTTGTGCCTGTTGAAAGGGATGCTTGTGGTGGTTGCTTTTATTATATTCCCCCTCAAAAGCAAAGTGAGATCAAACAGCGTAAAAAAGTTATGGTTTGCGAAAACTGTGGTCGTATCCTGGTTGACTCAGAACTGACAGACTCTATTGAAATAAAATAAGAACGTTAAATATTTATTCAGAAGCCGCTCTAAAATAGCGGCTTTTTTTATTTGAGAAATAGGAAATGCTTTAATTTGTCACTGATTATGTTGAGCAGGTTATCTATCCGCAATTATGCTATAATAGAACAATTGGAAATTGACTTTTCATCCAATCTGAATATTATAACAGGTGAAACAGGGGCAGGCAAATCAATCATTGTCGGTGCATTGGGATTGATATTGGGCCAGAGGTCTGAAAGTAATATTTTAAAGAATAAAGATAGCAAATGTGTAGTGGAAGGTTGTTTTAAGGGCGAGGCCTCAGACAGCCATGTGGTCAGCTTTCTTAAAGCTAATGAATTGGATGTTTTAGATGAATTAACCGTGCGCAGGGAACTCGCTCCTAATGGCAAATCACGGGCTTTCATTAATGATACACCTGTTAACCTTAGCCAGTTGAATCAATTAAGCAGCTTGCTCGTGGATCTTCACCAGCAATTTGATACATTGGAGTTGGGGCAAACCGACTTTCAGAGAGAAGTATTGGATGTGCTGGCAGGCAATAGCAAAAACCTCAAAAAATATGGACAGCTGTATGCTGATATGCAGGCTGCGGCCCATGAACTGGACCTCCTGACAGAGCAAAAGAGCCGTTTTGAAAAAGAATTTGATTACCACCAGTTTCAATTTAATGAGTTGGACGAAGCAGGCTTCCGGGAAAATGAACTGGAAGAACTGGAGCAGGAATTAAAAATGCTCACTAATGCAGAAGGAATTAAAAACGCCCTCACGAAAACGTATTTTGAACTGGAAGAAGATGAAGCCCCTTTGATCCGTCGTTTAAAAACATTGAGTAGTCAGCTGCAGCAATATGCAGATCTGCATCCCGAACTTCCTCAACTCGTACAGCGGCTGCAATCCTCATACCTTGAATTGCAGGATATAGCGGACGAAACTGAAAGGATCAATGATCATATAGGTTCCGATGCCTCCACAATTGATAAGATCAATGAGCGTATATCCTTAGGCTATAAACTGCTTAAAAAGCATGGTGTGAAAACAACCAATGAACTGCTTGGTATTCATGCAGACCTCAATGCCAGGTTGCAGGAAGTTTTGAATATAGATGACGCCATTGCTAAAGCAGAAAAGAAGCACCAGCAGCTTTTATCAGAGGCTGAAGACCTGGCTTCTAAAATATCAGTTGCCCGACTGGCGCAGGTGAAGCCATTGGAGCAACAGGTCAATAAAATGCTTGGGCCTGTGGGCATGCCTAATGCACGTTTAAAGGTTGAGATCAGGAAAGTGCCATTATATAATTATGGCATTGATGATGTGGTCTTCTTATTTGATGCAAACAAAAGCAATAATTTTCAGCCAATCAGAAAGGTGGCAAGCGGTGGTGAATTGAGCCGTTTAATGCTTTGTATAAAATCTTTGGTAGCCAGGTCTATGAATATGCCCACGCTTATTTTTGACGAGATAGATACGGGTATTTCCGGTGAAGCTGCCAGGCAGGTAGGTGCCATTATGAAAGAACTGGCGGCATCCAGGCAAGTGTTGTGTATCACGCACCAGCCACAGATCGCCGGTAAGGCCGATGCTCACTATCTTGTATATAAAGCACTTAAAAATGATACGGTTACTACAGGTATGCGCTTGTTGAACACAGACGAACGTATAGTGGCCATTGCCAGGATGTTAAGTGGTGAAAAGCCTACTGCGGCTGCCATGGAAAATGCAAGGGAAATGATCATGAATTGAATGGACAAATGAAGCATGATCTGATAGGATTGGCAGCTTTTATTGTATTTGTCATAATCCCTGTTTATTATATCAACCAGGTATTAGTAAAAAAGCTAGCACCCCGCACCTCTTTCCTCCGTTTTTTAATCTATATGTTCACAGGTCTTGCCCTGGCATTTGTCTATACATTTATATTTGTATGGCTGTTACTAAAATTTGTGTATGGGCAGCATCAATAAAATCAACTTATTATGGCAAATAATCTTCTAGCAGGTAAGAAAGGAATCATATTTGGTGCGCTTGACGAAAAATCCATTGCCTGGAAAACGGCCTTAAAATGCCACGAGCAGGGAGCACAGATCGTGCTAACCAATGCCCCTGTGGCGCTGCGTATGGGTGAGATTAATAAACTTTCTGAAAAAGTTCAGGCGCCTGTTATTGGTGCTGATGTCACTAATATGGATGATTTAAAAAACCTTTTTGAAGAAGCACAAAAGCATTTTAATGGTGGCATAGACTTCGTGTTACATTCCATTGGAATGAGTTTGAATGTAAGAAAGGGCAAGCACTATACGGAGATGAACTACGAGTGGAACCAGAAAACTATGGATATATCTGCTATGAGCCTTCACAGGGTTTTGCGTACAGCCTGGGATATGGATGCCATTAATGAATGGGGTAGTGTTGTCGGTTTATCCTATATAGCTGCTCAAAGGGTATTTCCTGATTATAATGAAATGGCAGATGCCAAAGCCTTATTGGAAAGCGTGGCCAGGAGTTTTGGTTATCATTATGGAGTTCGTAAAAAAGTAAGAGTCAATACAGTGTCTCAATCACCCACACGCACTACAGCCGGGAGCGGGGTAAAGGGTTTTGATGCCTTTGTTGATTATGCAGATAATATGAGTCCACTGGGCAATGCTTCTGCCGAAGATTGCGCTAATTATTGCACCACCTTATTTAGCGATCTTACCAGGTATGTTACGATGCAGAACCTGTTTCATGATGGTGGATTCAGCTTCACAGGTGTATCCCAGGCCATTGTAGATAAAATGATGCCTGCACAATAATTGAACATAGTATGGTTATATAAAAAAATGCTCCTCTAAAGGAGCATTTTTAATTGGGCGTCATTCTTATTCAACCTACTACGGCAAGCATGTAGTGGGAGAATAAGAATGACATATCTTCTATGAAGACTTCAGGTCCTCATTATTACAGTGCAATTTGTTTTTGCATCATCATCTTTCTAAGGTTGATCAATCCATAACGCATTCTTCCCAGCGCTGTATTGATGCTGCAATTGGTGACGGCTGCAATCTCTTTAAAACTCATATCGCCATAATGCCTCAGGATGATCACTTCTCTTTGGTCCTCTGGTAAAAGATCCAGCATGTCTTTCACCCTGTTATAACTCTGGCGCTTGATCATTTTGGTTTCGGCACAATCTTCAGTGAAATTAAGGACCTCGAAAATATCCTGATCTTCACTGTTTTTAATAACAGGTGTACGCTTTACTTTTCTAAAGTGATCAACACACAGGTTATGAGCAATACGCATAGCCCAGGGAAGAAACTTACCTTCCTCCGTGTAGCGGCCACTACGTATAGTATCTATAATTCTGATAAAAACATCCTGGAAGATATCTTCGGCAAGATACTTGTCCTTCACCAGGAAGAAGATAGAGGTATAAAGCTTTTCCTTGTGACGCAATACAAGGGTTTCCAAAGCGTTAACATTACCTGTGGTAAACGAGTTGATGAGCTCGTGGTCGGACAGTCTGGATAATAAATTCATAAACTCCTACAGTTTAGGTGGTCTTCGGATATGGACGAACAATAAATAATAAAAAAAACAGAGTAGAAGTTTAAGCGATAGGCGAGAAGTGTTTTAGTGGTTTTATAGAATAGGATTATTTTCTTATCCTAAAAATAGAATTCTTTTTCAATTTTCACAATTTTTATTGCACTTCCCTGGATTCTTTTCCTAAAAGAACTGTTAACCTTCAAACTAAACTATTTAGCATGTTCTTATTTTTGCGTGACAATAATGAAAGAAAAGACAGCAAAGGCTAAAAAACAGGCAAAGGACAATGGTACCGCGGATTCTATATTTATAAAGGGAGCCCGGGTACATAATCTTAAAAATATAGATGTCAGTTTCCCCCGCAATAAGTTTATTGTGGTTACCGGCGTTTCCGGCTCGGGAAAATCTTCACTGACAATCGACACCCTGTTTGCAGAGGGTCAGCGCAGGTATGCTGAAAGTCTTAGTGCTTATGTGCGCCAATTCCTGAATCGCATGGATAAGCCGGATGTGGACTATATCAAAGGATTGGCCCCGGCCATTGCTATCGAACAAAAGGTCATAACCCGCACTCCCCGCAGCACTGTGGGCAGCATGACTGAGATCTATGATTACTTAAGGTTACTTTTTGCCCGTGCCGGAAAAACCATATCTCCCATTTCAGGAAGGGTGGTTAAGAAAGATGATGTAATAGATGTACTGGATGCTATAGTGCACCTTAAGGAAGGCAATAAAGCTTTTATCCTGGCGGCCTTTAAACAACATCGCAATAGGGACGAAAGGGAAGAACTGAATATATTAATGCAAAAGGGGTTCAGCCGGATCTATGTTTCTCCTTTTTCTCATGTTCAAAAGGAAAACCCTGTCAAAGAGGGTAAGATTTACCATATTGAGGAACTTTTGTCTTCACCTGGTGATTTTATTGAAGCTTTTACCTACCCTGAAAATGTATATGTGCTCATAGATCGTATTGTGGTAAAGAAATTTGACGAAGATGATATCCACAGGCTTTCTGACTCAATTGGAACTGCATTTTATGAGGGAGAAGGGGATGTGTACCTTGAAGTGAACGGAGAGAAACTACTTTCTTTTAATAACAGGTTTGAGCTTGACGGGATCAACTTTGAAGAGCCATCACCTAATCTATTGTCATTCAACAATCCTTATGGGGCTTGTCCCACATGTGAGGGCTTTTCCCTGGTGCTTGGCATTGACGATGACCTGGTAATACCTAATAAGCTTTTAAGTGTTTATGAAGGTGCGGTAGCTCCCTGGAAAGGAGAAAAGCTGGGCAAATGGAAAGAAGATTTTATCCGCAATGCCCGAAAGTTTGATTTCCCGGTTCATAAGGCTATTGCAGATCTTACCCCTGAACAATACAAGGTGTTATGGGAAGGGAACCAGTTTGTAAATGGTATCAATGATTTCTTTAAGGAAGTTGAGCAAAACCTGTATAAGGTTCAGTACAGAGTTATTTTAAGCAGGTACCGGGGTAGGACCTTATGCCCCGATTGCCAGGGCTACAGGTTGCGTAAAGAAGCCCTATACATCAAAGTAAATGGTAAACATATTGGGGAGCTTAGTGAAATGCCTATACGTGACCTGCGGGTGTGGTTTGACAATGCATCCAAAGAGTTTACACCATTTGAGGCGCAGGTAGCTAAAAGGATCCTTATAGAGATCAATCACCGTATTGATACAATGCTTAGCGTGGGCTTAGGTTATTTATCCCTGAATCGGCTGGCCAATACGCTCAGCGGCGGTGAAAGCCAGCGTATTCAGTTAACCAGAAGCCTGGGCAGCAACCTTACCAATTCCTTGTATATCCTTGACGAGCCTTCCATAGGCCTTCATCCACGGGATACCAATAATTTGATCAGTGTACTTAAAGAACTGCGTGACCTTGGCAATACAGTAGTGGTGGTAGAACACGATGAAATGATGATGCGTGAAGCGGACCATATTATTGATATGGGTCCCTTAGCATCCCATTTGGGTGGCGAGGTCATTGCTTCAGGAGATTATGACGCTATCATTAAAAACCCCGAAAGTCTGACGGGAAAATATTTAAAAGGTGAGCTTCGCATTGATGCCCCGGCAAAGGTGAGGAAGTGGAATGAATCCATCACTATCGAAGGAGCCCGCCAGCATAACTTAAAAGATGTTACTGTTGAATTTCCATTAAATGTACTCTGTGTGGTAAGTGGAGTCAGTGGTAGCGGAAAAACCACTCTTATCAAGCATATACTCTTTCCTGCACTTAAGAAATTGCATGGTGAAGCGGCTGATAAAGTGGGTTTCCATAGAAGTATAAAAGGTAATACTGACTCTATAGCCAGCGTGGAAATGGTTGACCAGAATCCAATTGGAAAATCCTCACGCAGCAATCCCGTTACCTATATCAAGGCTTGGGACAATATCAGGGACCTGTTCTCCTCTCAGCCTTTGAGTAAAATGCGGGGTTTTCAGCCCAAGCATTTCTCCTTTAACGTAGATGGTGGACGTTGCGACGCCTGTAAGGGTGAAGGCGAGAAGATTGTGGAAATGCAGTTCCTGGCCGATGTGCACCTCACTTGCGAAGTTTGCCATGGTAAAAAATTCAAGGAGGAAGTGCTTGAAGTGCAATACAAAGGCAAGAATGTGTTTGAGGTATTGGAAATGAGCGTGGACGAGGCCATTGAGTTCTTTAAGGACGAAAAAAATATCAGTGGATGTATCAGGCCCCTGAGCGATGTAGGTCTTGGATATGTCAAACTGGGACAATCTTCAGATACCCTTTCCGGTGGTGAAGCCCAAAGAGTGAAGCTGGCTTCTTTTTTAGGAAAAGGAAAAAACATTGGCAAGATCCTCTTCATATTTGATGAACCTACAACGGGGCTGCACTTCCACGATATCAAAAAACTCCTGGCCTCCTTTAATGCCCTGATAGAACAAGGCCATTCCATCATTGTAATAGAGCATAATACCGATGTTATTAAAAGTGCAGACTGGGTCATAGACCTCGGTCCCGAAGCAGGTGCCGATGGGGGTTACCTGGTGTTTGAAGGAAAGCCTTCTGATCTCAAAAAAATAAAGGAAAGCAGGACCGGGCAGTTTCTATGACAGGAATCATATAAAATAAGTGAAGAAATTGTTGAGCTGCTATTGCAATCTTTGAAAATTCAATATAAGTTTGTACTATCCTCTCATATCCATTGGAAAAGGCCTTCTGAATTACAATACCTTCTCGAAATCCTAACCCCAATTTTCCTCTGACTGCCGTTTAACCGATTTTTCAAACTTAAACGCATTCTCATGAGAAGGATTTTTACTTACTCTTTAGCACTCGCATGTTCATTTGTAACCGTAAAAAGTTATAGCCAGGTATCATTGGCCCCACTATCTAATACCGCCTGTAATTCCATAAATTTTAATGGAGCAGAAGGAGCCAATTTTAATGATGGATCAACAACCAGCTTATCAGGGTTTTCAGGAACAGGATGGACAAAGGTGATCCAGGGTTCACAACAATATATTAGTATTCCATCAGCGGCTGAGAATACTAGTTATCACTTGACTACACCCACGTATACAACCCTTGCCCCAACAGTTAATTTAAGGTTTACAATAGGGGGAAGTTCCAAGGTTACGTCATACACTGTTAATGTTCAAACAAGTGCTAATGGCATAGTACCTATAGGTACAGTGTCAAGTGGATCGCAAGGAGTTTCAGGAGTGCAATGCCTTCAAGTGAACAATTTATTTTTCAATCCATCCTCTACACCTTTCCGTTTCGTAATAGTATTTACTACAGATCCTGGTACTTCTGGAAGAGGCTCTTTGACTTTCGATGATTTCCAAATCACACGTGTGATTGCAAATGCTACTCCACTTCCGGTTCATTTTGCACGTGTTGATGTTAAAGCCGTTAATGCCGGTGTAGGCCTTACCTGGAACATTGACATGCAGGAGAATGTAAAAGGTTACGAAATACAAAGAAGCGGTGATGGCCGTGGCTTTACAACTATTGGATTTGTTGAGGCAAGCCTGTCCAGCTCATACAGCTATGTAGACAACAAGCCTTTGGCTACAGGATTCTACAGGATCAAATCTGTAGATAATGATGGCAAATACATGTATAGCATTGTGGTAGTTTTCAAGGGAGGTCAATTTGCAGTGCCAATGAAAGCATACATGTCTTCCAAAAATACAATGACGGTACAACACAATGAAGCTGTGAATGGCAGCTTGTTAAGCATCAGTTCTGCGGATGGCAGGTTGGTAAAATCTATGGTTCCCAATTCCGGTAGCCAGCAAACACTGGTTGACCTTTCAACAGCTAAACCAGGTCTTTACCTGGTACGCTTTGAAAACGGTACCGGCGGTGCAGAAACTCTGAAAGTGATCAAGCAATAAGCTAAACAACTTTTTTATCTAAGGCCGGAAACTATGTTATCCATAGTTTCCGGCCTTTTTTATTGGCAATCGTCTGCAGACCCATATTCCGTGTAATGAGTGAAGGGTGCCTGAATCATGCCATTCAATGATCCTATCCTGCTACTTCAGGGTATTCTTACGGTTTTATATACTCCCGGAAGGTAGGGTTCCGTTCAGGGTCCAGGTTAAGGGGAGGATATCCCATAGATATCCCATAGATGACCCATAGATATCCCATAGATATCCCAACTATATAAGGGTTGGGATATCCTTGGAATATGCCTGGTATATCTATGGAAGATCTTCGGTTTGACCCGGGAGAACCTTTGTCTTTATACATTCATTGGTATAATTGAAAATGATGTCATGGTTGAATAAATCCAGTAAAGTAGAGGGTGATAAGGAGGCAAGTTGCGGGAAGGAAATAAAAAAGGCTGTTTCGCAGGTTTCGAAACAGCCTTTTTTTATGGTCAATGGGAAGATCTTATCGCAACCGGTCCATACTCCTGATCAGTTTTTCATCCTTCCATATGCCTCTGGCAGCTAAAATATAACTACCCAGAATGGCAAAATGAAAGATGCACCATAGGGCAATAACGCTATTGCCAAAATTGGTCATTTCTATAAAGTACATCGACAGCAGTATGATGGAAAGAAAAATGCCCAGGTAGCAAAGTTTTAACTGGAGCTTCCTGTTGTCAAAAAGAAAGATGGTAACAAAACCAAGAGCACCTGTTACCACGGTAATGATACTTAACCAGATAGTAGTTGTTGCCTCAAGGGGCACACTTGCAGGTACCGTATCTTTTAAATAATCGCCGTTGGCAAAAGGAAAACGAAAAGTAATGGCGCAAAAAGCAGCCACCAGTAGTAACCAAATGCTTTGAATTCTTTGGATCATATATTTCTGTTTAGCTTAATTCAGGGTATAGTGGAAACTGCAGCATGAATTCATGTACTTCTTTGGAGACAGTGCTAACCATCTGTGCATCATCAATATTCATTAACACTTTATCTATAAGGTCTACCACTGTCTGCATATGAGATTCTTTCATGCCCCTGGTAGTTATGGCGGGCACGCCTATACGAATGCCTGAAGTTACAAACGGGCTTTTGTCATCATATGGAACCGCGTTCTTATTTAAAGTGATATGCGCCTTGTCAAGGGTTTCCTGGGCCTTTTTGCCTGTGATATTTTTATTTCTCAGGTCTATCAGCATCAGGTGGTTGTCCGTACCTCCGCTGATGATATTGTATTCCTTAGCTACCAATGCTTTTGCCATGGCCTGGGCATTCGACTGCACCTGGCGGGCATAGCTTGTAAATTCATCACTCAATATTTCTCCGAAAGCAATGGCTTTGGAGGCTATTACATGCTCCAGTGGGCCACCCTGTATGCCCGGGAAAACTGCCATATCCATCAGGTGACTCATCATCCTGGTATTTCCCTTTGGATCTTTTACACCAAAAGGATTTTCAAAGTCTTTACCCATTAATATGATACCACCTCTTGGACCCCTTAGCGTTTTATGTGTGGTTGATGTTACAAAATGACAATGTTCGAAAGGAGATGCAAGAAGTCCTTTGGCTATAAGACCTGCAGGATGGGCAATATCGGCCATTACAAAAGCGCCTACTTCATCAGCTACCTTCCGGATGCGGGTATAATCCCAATCACGACTATAGGCTGAAGCTCCGCAGATGATCAATTTGGGTTTTTCTTTGCGGGCAACTTCTTCCAATTGTTCATAATTCACAAGACCTGTATCCTTATGCACACCATAAAAGAAAGGTTGGTACAGTTTGCCACTAAAGTTGACTGGTGAGCCATGGGTAAGATGCCCTCCCATGCTAAGGTCAAGACCAAGGATCTTATCTCCGGGCTTTAGCACCGCAAGCAGCACAGCTGCATTGGCTTGTGCACCACTATGGGGTTGCACATTGGCGTATTCACAATGAAAAACCTGTTTGATGCGGTCAATAGCCAATTGCTCGGTCTCATCTACAAATTCACATCCTCCGTAATACCTTCTTCCGGGATATCCTTCTGCATATTTATTGGTCATTACATTACCCATGGCCTGCATCACCTGCAGTGAGGTAAAGTTTTCAGAGGCGATCAATTCAATTCCATGGCGCTGGCGTTGTAATTCTTTTTGAATAATGTCAAAAACAAGTTGATCTCTTTGCATGCTGATTGATTATGGTTCTGCTGTACGGGACGGTGAAAGAACAAAATTCAATGGCTTATTAACCTTTTTATCACCAGGTACATATTGCAAAAATAAGTGTGTACTGCCAAGTAAAGGCATTTGACTTGTTTAATATAAAATCAGTAATTTCGACCGCTTCTTTTTATTGAATAATCAATGAATAATGGTGGAAGTGTATGGAAAGGTGCCTAATGACCACCAAAATAATTATCAATGAAAGCAATTATTCCGTTAGCCGGTGCAGGAACTAAATTAAGACCGCATACTTACACACAACCAAAAGCCCTGATTCCCCTGGCAGGGAAGACCGTACTAAGTATTATCGTCGACCAGTTAAGGGATGCCGGTATCAACGAATTTATTTTTATAGTAGGATACCTTGGTGAAAAGATACAGGACTATGTAAAAGCAAACTATCCTACTATTACCGCTCATTTTGTGTACCAGAATGACAGGCAGGGAATAGGGCATGCTGTAAGGCTTGCCAGTAATATTGTGGCCAATGATGAAATACTGATTGTATTGGGTGATACTATTTGCGACTATGACGTTTCTGCAGTGATCAATAGCAATACTTCCATGATTGGTGTGAGAAAGGTGGACGACCCACGAAGCTTTGGTGTAGCTGAAATAGATTGTGACGCCAACATAACTCATCTTGTTGAAAAGCCACATATTCCCAAATCAAATATGGCGCTGGTAGGCATTTATAAGATAAAGGAAACAGAAATGCTTTTTCAATGCCTTGATGTCAATATCAAGCAGGGCATCAAAACGCATGGAGAATACAGCATAACAGACGCCCTGGATTGCATGATAAAGAATGGTGCACATGTTAATGCTTTTAAGGTAGACAGTTGGTTTGACTGTGGTAAAAGAGAGAGCCTGTTGGAATCCAATGCAACCCTTCTCAAAAAATTTGGTGCAAAGGCGGAGTTAAGGCCTGAGTATGAGAATACAGTTTTGATTCAGCCGGTTAGTATAGGCAAGGGATGTACTATAAAAAATTCGATAGTAGGTCCAAACGCTACTATTGGAGACGATACAACCATCGATTTTTCTATTGTTAAGAATTCTATCATAGGATCATTTTCCAATCTTTTTGATATTGTATTGGATGATTCACTCATTGGGAGCGACACTACTATCAGGGGTGAAACCAGGTCCCTGAATATTGGGGACAATACAGATATCGACCTGGGTTGATCCTTTTTTCATTTTTACATATTACCATAAGAGAGGAAAATCTGAAACCCTCGCTTATTTTTACTTATGTTTTCTAACAGGATAACGGAACTGTTTCATATTCAATACCCTATTGTACAAGCAGGTATGATCTGGGCATCTGGCTGGAAGTTGGCAAGTGCGGTGAGCAATGCCGGGGGTCTTGGCCTGATAGGTGCCGGCAGTATGTACCCGGATGTTTTAAGGGAACATATAAGGAAGTGTAAGGCCGCTACTGAAAAGCCATTTGGTGTTAATATCCCACTGCTTTATCCAGACATTGATAAACATATCAGGGTAATTATTGAGGAAGGAGTGGAAATCATATTTACATCAGCGGGTAATCCCAGGACATGGACCTCACAGCTGAAAGAAAATAATATTAAGGTCGTACACGTTGTTAGCAGCAGCAAGTTTGCCTTAAAAGCCCAGGATGCTGGTTGTGATGCTGTGGTTGCCGAAGGTTTTGAAGCAGGTGGGCATAATGGCAGGGAAGAAACAACTACTTTGGTTTTAATACCGGCTGTTAGTAATGCTGTATCCATCCCCGTGATTGCTGCAGGTGGTATTGCAACAGGGAGGCAAATGCTGGCGTGTATGGTGTTAGGTGCCGAAGGCGTTCAGGTGGGTACCAGGTTTGTAGCCAGTGAAGAGGCTTCTTCGCATTTAAATTTCAAACAGGCGGTGGTTGGTGCAGCAGAAGGGGATACCCAATTGTCCTTGAAGAAGCTAACGCCGGTGCGACTTTTGAAAAACAAATTTTTCCAGCAGGTACAGGAAGCTGAAACCCGGGGCGCTACTGTAGAAGAACTGAAGGTTTTATTAGGAAGGGCCAGGGCTAAGACGGGTATGTATGAAGGAAACCTGGATGAAGGGGAATTGGAGATAGGACAGGCTAGTGCCTTGTTGCATAATATCTTACCTGCTGCAGACATAGTGCATAATCTATGGAAGGAATTTCAGGAGGGGCTTTCAAATCCCATAAATAATAGTAAATTTAACTATGAAGGTTAATGAGGTATAGATGCGGATCACCTATTAATAGAAAACCATGAAATTGAAACCACTGCTTATTACTTCGGTATTTTGCTTAACTGCTATGTTGTCTCGGGCTAATACCACTCCTGGGACAGAAGTTGAGAACACTAAGAAAAATGATATAGCCGGAGGGGTTATACATGCTGATACACATAAGCCATTATGCAATGTGAATGTGGTAGCCTATTCCAGTTCTAAAAAGGAAAAGGTAGCCCTGACTGATGGAAATGGGAACTATTATTTTACTGACCTCAAGCCGGGTACCTACAAACTGGTATTTGAAAAGGATGGCTTTAAAAAGGTGACAAAGGAAAAAGTTACCATAAGACCTGAAGAAGGTTGCCAGTTAAATGTAGAGATGTCTGAAAATGATGTTTTTCATATATTGCCCGGACTGTTATTCAGTGATTTTGAATAATTTGTTCTAAAGAAATTGCGAACTGGGATGTGTGAATGACATCCCAGTTTTTTTTGTTATGGCGCAATATAGACACAGAGTCAGCCATCCATTGCTCATTAAATTGTTTGTTTTCAAAATAGGACCAGGCCTCACTAAAGTTTTTTTTATAAAGGTCACGGGTGGCAATGGTTATATGGGGCTTAAAAGGTCTTCCTTCTGACTTGATACTATACTTCTTACTGTTTAAAAGTTGGGATTCAATTGAACTCTTTAATTCATTTAGTTTGTCATTAGCCATAACATCAACAAATATTGTTCTTGGTTTAAATGCTCCAAAATTTATAGTGTTGATGTAAAAGGGAAAGTGCGGCCTGCTGATATGATCAAGATCTGCTATCAAACTATCTTCCTTCCCTATGTCTTCCCAGAAAGGTGCAATGAAAGTGATATGTGCAGGTGATTTTAATCCAACACGGCATTCAAAACGCTCTAGCATGAATTGCTTAAAAGCAAGAATTTTTTCATTTAATGCTGGAGGGAGCACCTGTGCAATAAAATACATTTCCATAATAATGTTAATTAAATGCACAATGAAGTTAGTACAGGTATGAAATTCAAAAGAACCCCATGGAGGAGTTCTTTTGAATGTTTTTAGCAATTAAGCCAGGTCGGTTTAATCATTCTTTATATTAAAATCGTCTTTTGACTTTTCAATAGTGAAATCTTTTTTCTCCTTCAAAAAGGATTGGTACTTATTAGTTACAGATGCTGGTTGTTCCGTGCCATTGATGGTCAATTTGCCGGACTTGTACTGAATGGTATAATCATTGGTTTTATTGATTAAACCATCATTGGTGAGACCATCAAGGAAATGCTTATATCCTGTCAATTCTTTCCTTGCCTTATCAATGCTTTCATGAGCCTGTTTCATGGATCTTTCTATTTCAGGCCTTATTTTTTTAAGATTGGATTGGATACTATCCATGTTGACTGATTTAGTTTTTTCCAGTTCTTCATGGATCTTATCCCAATCTACTTTAGCTACAGAATTCTCTATTTCTGCCTTAAGCTTATCGAAATCTACTGACTTTATATTGCTATCCAGGCTGGCTTTCATTTTTGCCAGGTTCTCCTCCTGGAAAGTCTTTTGTATATCGGCATTGATTTTAGCTTTATCAACTTCTTTCATTGCCTGCGCAAGCTCTTCCTGCATTTTTTTTGTATCTAACTGCAGGTTTTTAGTGGCCTCCTGGATCTCTTTTTCCATTTTATTAAAATCTATGTCTTTCAATGAACGATCCACCTCCGCCTTGCTTCTTTCCAGTTCCTCAAGGGCATCATCAATATTCCTGACCTTCCGGTTGCGGTCAGGTAAAGTATCACTATGTGCTGGTTTTGTTTTTAAAGGTTGTTGTTGAAAGGCAAGGGCTGTACAAGCAACAGCCACACCTATTGCGACAATGGGTAACTTCTGTAGTATTGATTTCTGATTCATAAACATGGTTTTTTGATTAACGAAACTCTTCGTATCAAATGTACGATTGATTTCGTAAAACCAAATTTACTCATGTATTTTTCATTTTCTTTAACGTCTGATCCATTTAGCCATTTCTTTCCAGCTTGGTTTTTTGCCATACAGAAGGATGCCTGTCCGGTATATTTTGGCACTCAACCAGGTAGTGAAGAGAAAACCAATCACCAGGCAAACCATAGAAACGCCTAATTCCCAATAGGCAACAGTACTGGGAACACCAAATGGAATTCTTGACATCATCACAATAGGGGAGAAGAATGGAATGATACTGCTCCATTTGGCCAGGGAACTGGTGGGGTCATTAATGGAGTTGATCATGATGATGATGGCAATCACTATGGGCATGGTGATAGGGAATGTAAGGCTCTGTGCATCCTGCGCATCTTCATTCACTGCACTTCCCACTGCTGCAAACAAGGCAGCATAAAATAAATATCCACCAATGAAATAGAAAATAAAGCAACCAATGACCAGGGGCCAGTTGACTGATGAAAGAGTTAGTTGTGCATTGGCAATGGTCTTTATCGCTTCAGAAGTTTGGGCAGATGAGCCAGACATTTGGTTGCCCTGGGCCTGCACTTGTTGTAATACTTCAGCGGGAATAAAGGACATCATTACGCTGCTGATGCCAAAAATCAATACGATCCAGATAAGGAATTGTGTTAATCCTACGGCACCAATCCCTAATATCTTTCCCATCATTAATTGGAAGGGCTTTACTGAGGATATGATCACTTCAGCTATCCTGTTAGTCTTTTCTTCCATAACACCTCTCATAACCATCACACCGTAAACAAATAAAGTAATGTAGATTAGAAAGGCCGTTAGATAGCCAATGCTGCTTGCCAAATTGAAATCGGACCGGGTACTGTTTCCCAACTCACCTTTCTTCACTGATTCAACTGAGGTTAGCTCGGCCTGTTTTTTTAAATCATCAATGCGGCGGGGATCTATCTTCAGAGAATCCGCGATTATATTATTTTCCAATGCACGGGCGATATCTTTTTCTATCTGGTCATTGGCAAAGCGACTAAGGCTTTTTTCTGTGATGACCTTAAAATTATTCGTTTGATTGATGCCAGTATGGGGAGGATATAATAAAGCTGAGTAACCTTTTGTATTAAAATTACTGGTATCAATATCATTTCGGAAATCGTAGCTGACTGACTTACTTCCTTCGAGGTTGGCTTTTAAAATTCCATTGGGGTCCACAACGGCGATCTTTTCATTGCGGATGTTTTTGACTGTAACGAAAATCACAGTGCCAATGATACCTACAAAAAGCAAAGGGGTCAGTATAGTAGAAAGTATAAAGGTCTTTTTGCGTACGCGGCTCAGGTATTCGCGCTTAATAATGAGTGCAGTTTTGTTCATGGTAATGTTTTAAGCAGGTATGTGTTGAAATTGCCTTGCAGCCGGTGTGCCTTCAACCAACTGAATAAAGATCTCATTCAGAGAAGGCAGTATTTCCTGGAAAGAATGGATAGGAATGTTTTGGTTGATATAATGCAGTAATACATCGTTAGGTGTATAGCCCTGCTGGATCTTTACAATTAAGGAATGGTCTTCGTTTTCTTTTATAACTTCAAAAACGTTACTGTTTTCCAGGCTGGTATTAGAGTCTAAACCTATTTTAAATAGGTTTTGCTTGAATTGCTGTTTTACTTCCTTTACGCTTCCGTCTAATATTTTCTGGCCTTTATTGACAAGCACAATCTGGTCGCATATCTCTTCCACCTGCTCCATACGATGTGTACTGAAAATAATGGTAGCACCTCTTTTTGCCAGTTTGAATATCTCTTCTTTGATGATATTGCTGTTAACAGGATCTAAACCACTAAAAGGTTCGTCAAGGATGATCAGTTTGGGATCATGCAATACCGTGGTTACAAACTGGAGCTTTTGTGACATACCCTTGGACAGATCTTCCACTTTCTTATTCCACCAGCTTTGCATTTCCAGCTTTATAAACCATTCTTTGATCAGCCTTAATGCTTCGTTTTTTTCGAGTCCCTTTAATTGAGCAAGGTATAGAGCATGCTCACCTATCTTCATTTTCTTGTATAATCCCCTTTCTTCAGGCATATACCCGATCTGTTCAACATCTTTCATAGCATCAAAAGGTTCCCCTTTAAAAAGTATGCTACCAGAATCGGGGTATAGAATGCCGGTGATCATTCTAAGCAAAGTAGTTTTGCCTGCACCATTGGGTCCTAATAATCCAAATATGGTTCCCGGTTCAACTGAAAAGCTGATGTCATCAACAGCTTTTTGAGTGGCGTAATACTTTTTTAAATTATGAAGTTCTAATAGAGCCATGCAGAGAGTTTTGTGTGGTAAATATAAAATCCTGGAAACGGCCTGGCGATAAAATTATACCAAAAGACAGTTTGCCCATACAAAAGGAAAGTATTCGTATATAAATAGCTTTATTTGGCTTTGCCTGTAATCACTGCAATGCGGTTGGCAATTCTTTCGCCGTCCATAGCTGCACTTACTATTCCACCGGCATATCCTGCTCCTTCTCCGCAAGGAAAGAGTTTTTTTATTTGGGGATGCTCAAGGCTTTCTTCTTCCCTGGGAATTCGTACAGGGGATGATGTCCTGGATTCCGTAGCTACTACTACTGCTTCATTGGTCAGGTAGCCTTTCATTTTTTTACCGAATTCAATAAAGGCGCCTTGCAGAGAGTGCAATATGAATGGGGGCAGTACTTCTTTTAAATTAGCAGAGTGAATTCCGGGCAGGTAACTGCAATCCGGTAAATTGGATGACACTATATTTTTGGTAAAGTCTGCCATGCGTTGTGCAGGGGCAACCAATTTGCCTCCCCCAATCTCAAATGCCTTCTGCTCAACGGATTGTTGGAAATACATGGCTGCTAAAGGCCCATGACTTTTGAATGGGGCAATGTTTTTTTCATCTACCGTTACCACTATACCGCTATTGGCATAGGGATTATTTCTTTTAGAAGGTGACCAGCCATTGACAACGATCTCGTTGGGATTGGTGGCAGCAGGAGCAATGATACCACCAGGACACATGCAGAAGGAAAAAACACCTTTGCCCTGAACTTGTTGCACCAGGCTGTAAGATGCAGGTGGCAGATACTCACCGCGTGAAGGGCAGTGGTATTGAATAGAGTCTATAAGAGCCTGGGGATGTTCAACCCTTACCCCTAGTGCAAAAGGCTTTGGTTCAATTAATATTTTCTTTGCATGTAGCAATTCAAAAATATCCCGTGCAGAATGGCCGGTGGCCAGTACCACAGCATCACCTCTAACGCTATCACCGTCACTACATTGTACACCTTTAATGCTACCTTCTATAATATGGAAATCAGTGACCTTTTTTTCAAAAAGCACCTCTCCGCCACATTCAATTATTTTTTCCCTGATAGCAGTAATGATATGTGGAAGCTTATTGGTTCCTATATGTGGGTGTGCGTCGGATAATATAGATTCAGAAGCACCGAAATGAACCAGTATATTCAAAATGCGGTCTATGTTACCTCTTTTATTACTTCTTGTATAGAGTTTACCATCGCTGTAAGTGCCGGCACCTCCTTCTCCAAAACAATAATTGCTCTCCGGGTTTACAACTCCTTCTTTATTAATGGCAGCAAGATCACGTCTTCGAGCACGGACATCTTTGCCTCTTTCTAATACAACAGGCTTAATACCATGCTCTATCAATCGCATGGCAGTGAACAGGCCGGCAGGTCCTGCTCCTATTATAACTACCCTGGTGTCAGATTGTTTAACATCTTTCAATTCAAGTGGAACAAGATCCCTGGTATAATGAAAAGGTTCGTCAATGAAGGAGGTAAGCGTAAGATTGATCCATGGCTGTTTACCCCGTGCATCAATAGATCTCTTATTGATGGTAAACCCCGAGATTCTATCCTGTGGAATACCAATAGACTGAGAGAGTGATTTCTTTATGACTTGATCATCTGCGGCCTCTGAAGGAAGTAGCTTTAAGGAAATTTTTTGTTGCATGTGTCAGGTTTTTATCCCGAAAAGAATGACCATGCAAAAATGGAGGAAGAGATTGGGAATTAAGCATAAGGAGTTCCCAATTCTATTTGATTAAATGATTCTTGTCAGATTAAAAGAAGAGTTCAGCTTTTTATAGTTGTAATAACCCAAAATGTTCGTAGATTGAAAGGGGAAATTTTTGGAATTGGTCTTCTTCTTCAGGTAATAAAAATTCTCAGATATAAAAATTTTTTTTTAGCATGCTTTTTTAGATATTCGCTTTCCTGTCCTAAAAAAATAATTTTTTACACACTCTGTGAAAAACTTATCTGAATAAATTTGTAACTCAATATAAAAACTGCCTTGGCGTACATGGAGAAAAATGCAGAACTAGTTTGGTCCAATTGTTTATCTATCATAAAAGATATTGTAGAATGGCAGCATTTTAAAACATGGTTTGAGCCTATTCAACCTGTTGTTTTAAAAGAGAATGTTTTAATCATCCAGGTGCCAAGCCAGTTCTTTTATGAATACCTGGAAGAACATTATGTAAACCTGTTGGCCAAGACATTAAAAAGAGAGTTAGGAAAGGATGCACGCCTGGAATACCGGATTATGGTGGACGGAGGTAATACCCGCAACAAACCAGTGACTGTTGACATGGCGGGTCATTCTTATAAATCTTTTACCAATAATGAAATGGACTTCCCACTCGTTATCAACACGCCTGTCAAAAATCCATTTGTTATTCCAGGGTTGAAGAAAATGCATATCGACCCGCAACTGAATCCAAATTATACATTAGAGTCTTATATAGAAGGTGATAGTAATAGGGTAGCACGCAGGGCTGGCAAAACGGTGGCGGAAAAGCCGGGAGCTAATTCATTCAATCCATTGGTGATCTATGGTGGCGTAGGATTGGGAAAGACACACCTTGCCCAGGCTATTGGAAATGAAGTGAAAAGACTGCAGCCTAATAAAGTTGTGTTGTATGTGAGTTCTGAAAAGTTTATCAACCAGTTTGTAGACCATAGTAGAAATAATGCCATAAATGATTTTATACACTTCTACCAATTGATAGATGTATTGATTATTGATGATGTGCAATTTTTCAACAGGGCAGAGAAATCCCAGGATGCTTTCTTCGCTATTTTCAATCACCTGCATCAATCAGGAAAGCAATTGGTATTGACCTCTGATAAATCACCAAAAGACCTTGAAGGTGTTCAGGAAAGATTATTAAGTCGCTTCAGGTGGGGATTAAGTGCAGACATTCAAATGCCTGATTATGACACCCGTATTGAGATCCTTGAAAGAAAGATGAAGAATGACGGGTTGGAAATGCCTAAAGAAGTAGTGAAGTATATAGCTTACAATATCAACACCAATATCCGTGAGTTGGAAGGAGCCTTGATCTCCTTATTGGCACAATCTTCGCTTAACCGAAGAGAAATTGACCTAGACCTTGCGAAAAAAGTGTTGCGAAACTTTGTAAAAACATCCAGTAAAGAAATTACCATCGATACCATACAGAAAATGGTTTGTGATTATTTCGATGTGCCTTATGACAAGCTTCTTCAGAAGACCCGTAAGAGGGAGATCGTGCAGGCAAGGCAGATCACAATGTACCTGGCTAAAGCATTTACCAAGAATTCATTAAAGACTATTGGAGAACATTTTGGCGGACGTGACCATACTACAGTAATTCACTCATGCCAGACTGTAAAGGACCTTATGGATACTGATGGTACCTTCCGCGACAGCGTGATGGAACTACAGCAAAAAGTGCAGTTGGCAGCTATGTAATAGATTGATATTTATATTAAAGGCCCCAAATTCTAAAGCAAAAATTTTAGAATTTGGGGTTTATTTTTTTTAGTAATTACCCTGATATCCCTATTTTTGCAACCCTTGCAAATGAGGTGAGGGAATTGTGGGCAAAGGGTGAGGTGGATGAGTGGCTGAAATCAACGGTTTGCTAAACCGTCGTAGGGCCTTAAAGCTCTACCGAGGGTTCGAATCCCTCCCTCACCGCTGGAAACGGGAAGTAGCGCAGGCCGGTAGCGCACCTGGTTTGGGACCAGGGGGTCGCAGGTTCGAATCCTGTCTTCCCGACTAAACAAACAAAGCCTCTGGCGAAAGCCAGGGGTTTTTTGTTTTGAAGTGTTGCAAGCTTGCTTGCAAAAACGGAAAAACAAAAAACCCAGGATGCACGAAGTGCAGGCAGAGGCTTTGTTTGTTTTAGGCCGCCCTATTTTAGGATCAGCGTAGCTAATCCTATCATTTGTTTTAGAGCCATGCAAGCTTGCTTGCTGATGGCGGAAAAACAAAAACCCCAGGATGCACGAAGTGCAAGCAGAGGCTTTGTTTGTTTTAGGCCGCCCATTTTAGGATCAGCGTAGCTAATCCTGTCTTCCAGACAAAACAAAAAACCTGGATGCATGAAGTGTACCTAAAAAGTAAAAACAACCCTTTTTAATCTCTGAACAAAGATGAACTCCTGACTTTCTTTTACCACTGCCATATTTTTTTAAGTTTTGTGGAAAGAGCAAAGACTGTGGCCTTGCCTTCCTCCACCTTATGAAATATATAAAAGCCTTTGACAGTATAAGAGCGTTAGCTGTTTTTTTTGTTGTATTCTTTCATTGGGTACCGGGCAATGTTATGAAACAATACATTCCCTATGGATTCAACGTAATAGATGTATTTTATGTTTTGAGCAGCTTTTTGATTACCCAAATATTGTTGTCAGCACGAAACAAAGCAGAAAAGGAGAATATCAAACTAACAAATGTTTTTATATGGTTTTTTATACGGCGTACATTGCGCATTTTCCCTATCTACTTTCTGTACATAACACTGCTTTCTTTATTTTCTAAGGATGTGGAAAGCTATGAAATGAAATTTTTGATTACTTATACCCCTAATATTTATTTTTTTAAAATACAGCATTGGAATTTTACGTTTTCTCACCTTTGGTCGTTGGGAGTGGAGGAGCAGTTTTACATTCTCTGGCCCTGGCTAATTTTATTTTTAAATAAGAAATGGATGCCTTATGTGCTTGCTGCTACAGCTTTCACTGGCATTGTTTGCGAATACAGCGTAAGAAATAATTTGTTTGGACAAATGCTGCCTTATACTTGTCTCGACTCATTGGCTATGGGCGGCTTCTTAGCCTGGATCTTTGTAGAAAAGCCGGTGGCTTACCTGAAAAAAACGCATATCATTTTGTCAGCAGGTTTCTGTATGCTCCTTATTGTTTTAATTATACAAACCCTTCAGCAGCAATGGAGCTTTATTATAGCCAGGGAATCTATTTCCTTTTTTGGAATGTGGTTGATTAATTATATCATGTATCGTAGCACCCTTCCGGAAGAAAAACAATCTTTTAAATTTTTACTGGAAAGCAACACATTGATGTTCATTGGGAAAATAAGTTATGGTATTTACCTATACCACCTGGTTATCCCTCAAATCTTCCGATCCTATTTTAAAACTCTTAATAGCTTTTTGCCCATGGAAATTGGCTATTATAGCGAAGGCCTTATCATGGTAGAAAGTTTTGTTACATTGTTGCTTATTTCCTGGCTTTCATGGGTCTTGATAGAAGAAAAAGCTCTGGAATTAAAAAAATACTTCCACCTTAAAAAGCCCCTTGCTGTTTCTCAAAGAAAGCTAGAACAACTTGCCGTATAGATATTTTAAAAGCTGCAATTGAAATCAACATTTATTGAATTATAGCAAATTCATTAATCAATCGGGATGTGGTACAGCATGGTAGCACAATGTGTTCCACTAGAATACGTCAGAGGTATCAATCCTTACTTCCCGACATAAAAGATCAAACTCTAATAAAAGCAAGTGGCTTTTATTTTGGCGTCATCCAAACGGAAGTACTTATGGTTGAAGGTAGAACATATGTAATTGCGCAACACTAAAGTGGCCAAATCTGTTTAGGACCAATAAGGACAATAGCAGCTAATCAGGAATTTCCACTTTTTCAATTTAGAGAAATCAAAGAAATGAGCTTTTATAAAACAGGGTTTTAACTAAGGACTTTATAAAAGCGGGGTAAATTGCATCCCTATGGATATCAAGAACGAGGATCTGAAGATCGAGTTAAGGAAGCTTACCAAAGATGATTATTTAGGGCTAAAAGCTTCCATGGTAGAAGCTTATTCCGATTGGGAAGGCGCTTCTTTTTGGGGTGAGGCTCATATTAGTAAGCTGGTGGAGATCTTTCCGGAAGGGCAGATTTGTTTATTGGTCAATGGCGCTATAGCAGGATGTGCCCTTTCACTAATTGTCGATTATGACAAGTTTGGCGACAATCATACCTATGCTCAGATTACAGGGAACTATACTTTCTCTACACACAATCCAAAAGGAGATGTTTTATATGGCATCGACTTTTTTGTGCACCCTGAGTATAGGGGCATGCGCCTGGGTAGAAGATTGTATGATGCCCGGAAGGAAATATGTGAAAGGCATAACCTTAGGGCAATCATAGCAGGAGGGCGTATTCCGCAATTTAAAAATTATGCAGATAAGCTTTCCCCTAAAGAATACCTTGACAAGGTGAAAGGAAAAGAAATCCACGACCCTACTTTATCCTTCCAGTTATCAAACGATTTCCATGTTAAAAAGATATTGAAGGGATACTTGCCCGGTGATACAGAGTCGTTAGAATACGCTTCTCTATTAGAATGGAATAATATCTACTATAATGAGGAAGCAGCTCATATCAATTCTAAAAAATCAATTATAAGACTGGGATTGGTACAATGGCAGATGAGGCCCTTTCCGAACCTGGAATCATTATGTGAGCAGATCGAGTTTTTTGTGGATGTTGTTAGCGATTATCAAAGTGATTTTATCCTCTTCCCCGAATTATTCAATGCTCCATTAATGACTGCCTATAATCATTTAAGTGGCGCCGAAGCCATGCGGGAAATAGCTAAATCAACCATTCCTTTAAGGGATAAGTTTATGGCCTATGCCATTAGCTACAACATTAATATCATTACGGGGAGCATGCCTTATTTAGACAACGGAATGCTGCACAATGTAGGATTTCTGTGCCGCAGAGATGGTACCTACGAGATGTATGAGAAGATTCACTTAACACCTGCGGAAAAGAGTGCCTGGGGAATGGTAGGAGGTGATTCAATTGCTACTTTCGACACGGATTGCGGCAAGATCGGCATACTGATCTGTTACGATGTTGAATTTCCTGAATTACCACGTTTGCTGGCTGAACAGGGAATGCAAATATTATTTGTTCCCTTTATGACAGATACACAAAACGGTTATACCCGTGTACGTAGCTGCGCCCAGGCAAGGGCAATTGAAAACGAATGTTATGTGGCAATTGCTGGTAGTGTGGGCAACCTGCCTAAGGTTCACAACATGGATATTCAATACGCCCAATCGGCAGTTTTTACACCTTCTGACTTTTCATTTCCAAGTAATGGAATCAAAGCGGAAGCCACTCCAAATACTGAAACCACATTGATAGCGGATGTTGATGTGGATCTGTTAAAAGAACTTCACAGTTTTGGGGCTGTAAGGAACCTTAAGGACAGGAGGGTAGATATCTACAAAATAATAAATAACAGTAAGCCCTAGTCCAATTACCTTAAAGCATATATATGCAATCCAGGCAAATTATATCCATGAAGGTTGGTGGCACTTAAAAAGAAAAAAGCAAGTCTTACTTGCTATTGTTTCTGTTGGGATTACTCCTAAACATTTTTCTGTTCGACCGAGTTACTTGACCACTATTTCATTTGTAGTAACAAATAACCCTGTTTACTATACAAATGCTTAATTTAAACGGGAATCGCGAATAGCATCTGCTAATTGTGACTCTATTCCATACAACCAACGCAGTGATCCTGGGTTCAGCTTCCAGTTATCATCTTTTGCACGGACCAGGCTAAAGGAAATAGGTTTCTTTTTTTCATCTTTAGATGTAATAAAGAATTTAACGCCATTCACATTCTCCATACGGGTAAATTCAAATAACCTGTTTTCATTTCCTACTTCTATTTCTTTTACAAATCTTTCCATGTTTAAAATTTAATGATGAAACTAAATAAGCAATAAAAAACCCCGGTTGACCGGGGCTTTTTTATAAACAACTAATTAATATCTGTTTTTGTTATAACTGTTACCACTATTGAAGTTACGGGCGGGTCTATCCTCTTTCGGTTTAGCCTCCATTACTTTAATGGTTCTGCCATCAATGGTGGCTTCGTTTAATTCAGTTATTGCCTTTTGAGATGCTTCATCATCGCTCATTTCAACAAAGCCGAAGCCTCTTGAACGGCCACTTTCCCTGTCGTTGATGATCTTAGCTGAAGAAACCTCACCATAGGGTGTAAAAAATTCTCTTAAGTCTTCATCCTGTACGTTGAAGCTTAAATTGGAAACATAAATGTTCATTTGAAAATATAAATAGATTAAAAATATCTGAGGAAGGCGAGGAGTAAAAATTAACTAAGATGCAGATGCAGAATAATTATTGAATACTAATGCGAGGCTCAAATTGTCAGGGTGAAGATAGACTTTTCTTATTGAAAGAAGAAATAACTAATCACAAAGGATACACAATCTTTCATTATACCTCCATGTCATTCATATACATTGATGGGAAAGAGTACTGCGTTAGCTCTTTTGCAAGGGCTCGTATTTAACTCTATAACAAAGTAATAGCAGTGAAAAACTTCAGCTGATACATACAACATTTGGTTGCGTAATAGTTTCATAGTTCTTATAAAAAATATATTTGAGGCTGATCAGTAGAGCTTAACTCTGTTAAAGACTAAACTGGACAAGGCGGCTTTAAGGCCACCTTGTTTAATTATATTATACCCCTGGGAATGTTTAGGCTGCTTATATCTTGTTAATGTAATTATTCCACTTCTTTAAAAGCATGGTTAAATACATAATTGGCAATTTGTCTTCCCATTGTTTCTCCATCTAAAACTGATTTTCTAAAATCCCATCCTGAATAGATCATGCTCAGCGAATTACTTCTTGCCGCTTCAGAATAAGTAGAGAAATGAAAGGTAGGTTTAGGTTCTGTAACAGCAGGATTGGTTGATGAAGTAGTGATTTCAATTGAGGTTTCATCAGAGTTAAAGAACAGTCGAAGTATTTCAGCTGTTGTTCCACCAAAAGCAGCAAAGCCATTAGGATAACCAGGTACAGAAGGAGTAGCAGATGTAGGCGTTTCTGACAAAGCAGGCAACCAGGTTGGGTCAGCTTCAGTATCGTTATTGCCATCTGCTGCAGCCAGGCGGATAGCAGATTCTGGTCTCCATGAATAAAAATAGTATCCTGCATTAAATTGTGAGTTGATGCTTTCTGCCATACATACATGCATCAGGGCAAATAATCTTGCAGTTTTCCATGCATCGAGCTTCTTGTTTTCAATAGCTTTTCGCACAATATTATTCCAGAGGATAGATTGCCGGTTCTCACTCCAGAATTTTGACATCTTATCTTCTTCTTCAGTTCTTGTATTTGCTGCCCTTGATCCCTTTGATTTAACTTCAATGAAATCGGCTGTATAATCATTAGAGGTGACTGGGTAAGGACCGTCAGGCCTGAATTGCTGGTTGCTTTCAATTACATAAGGCTTCATTACTGTGCCCCAGTTATAAAGTATCCTGAAAGGGAAAAGCGTTTGTGTCGGTACACTATTTACGGCGGTGACTGTTGAACGATATTCACCAGGATTCACTCCATTAGCAGGGGTGAGTGAGGTAAGGATAGTTTGCGTAAATCCGTCATTTGCTCGGTTGGAAATAATTGCGTCAGCAGCTTTTTTGCCAAGTGTTTTTCCCAACTCTTTGCTTTCGTTATCAGGTATGGTGGCAAGACTTTCATTATACCATACATCTACTGGAAAGGATCCTTGCCGGTTCAGTCCTTTTATAGCCCAATAGGCTGCGGCGGCTACAGCAGCATCTGGATCAGCATGTTGCTCACGGTCATTTAGTACATAGCCTTCATACTTGGGCTTAATGTTATTCAAAGCATCATGAACAGCTATTTCAATGATGGCAAAATAGCGGGTGCGTGTGGGTTGGTTCATAGGTGCGCCAAGCACGGTAGCTACTTTGTCATTCCAGTAGAGCACCATATCATTTTCTACAAATCCAGGATTAAGCGGTGAGTTGCTTTTTTTTAAGGTCGATGCATTTATGTCGGTTGGTTCAGTTATTTCTTTCTTGCAGGAAATAAAAATAAAGAGCAACAAAAAACCGGAAATTGTAAGCCTCGATAAAGTAGTCATGGTAAAAAGGTTTTGATTATTATAATTGTTTACAACATCAAAATTATTTTTCATTACTACCGCTCTTTTACAAAATGCGACAAATGCAAAAGCTTTAGATATAGAAAGTAGATGCCTGTCGTTTAGTAAGCCAGACTTCTCACGAAAGTATATTTTGTTGGTAAACTACCTCTTAGAATGTTTTTCGTCGCAGGTAAAAAGCATTAATCGTGCTTAATCTTTCGTCTGTCTTTTCCTGCTCTTCGTATTTCGCATTAATCTTAAATTAAATTATATTTAATGGAAGATTTGTATCCGGGAAAGCATTCAGATTCATTTATCCCTTTAAATGAAATTCTTGTAAAAGCATGAGCATTCTTGGCAACAATAAGTTTATACTTTCTGACGAAAGAAAGTACCGTATTTACAGGCATTTACTTTTTTGGGGCTTTTGGGGTTTTTGGTTTGGTTTGGTGCGTGAGTTCAATCCGAAATTTTTGAAGGATACTGGACATTTGCCTAATATATTTCAATCTATGGCCGAGGCGTTTTTATTACTCTTGCCACAGGCAATAGTGGTTTATCCTTTCCTTTATTTTATACTTCCACGGTATGTATTCACAGGCAAATATATTAAGGCATCTTTTTGGGTAATTATTCTTTTGATCATTACTATTTCTGTTAGCGCCTCCTTATTAATTTATATTCCATGGCATAAAGTAATATGGATATCATCACAAGCGGCAATATTCCAGGGCGCCAGTACATCTTTAAAATATATGTTGGCATACTTATCAGCTATGCAGGGGGCATTGACTGCTGTGGCCTTAGCAGCTAGTTTTAAAATGTTTAAGTATTACTATGTAAAAAATTTGCGGACCCTTCAACTGCAAAAGGAAAACACTGCCGCTCAAATGCAATTG
Organism: Flavisolibacter ginsengisoli DSM 18119; assembly: GCF_900129295.1. GTDB lineage: Bacteria > Bacteroidota > Bacteroidia > Chitinophagales > Chitinophagaceae > Flavisolibacter > Flavisolibacter ginsengisoli. The sequence continues at coordinate 18,874 of NZ_FQUU01000020.1, read as the reverse complement.
CTTACAGCACAGGTGCATCCCCATTTTTTATTCAATACACTCAATAACATTTATTCCCAGACACAACTGGAGTCACCAAGAGGGTCGAAAATGATCATGGGACTTTCAGATATGCTCAGGTATATTTTGTATGAGGGTCAAAAGAATTTAGTGCCCTTAAACCAAGAGTTTTCAATGATTTCAGAATATATTAACCTGGAAAAAATCCGGTATGGTAACAAATTAGATGTGCATGTGTTGATACCAGATAAGACAGGGAATCTATCTATAGCACCTTTACTGCTACTGCCTTTTGTGGAAAATTGTTTTAAACATGGAACCAGCAAGGTGCTTCAGCGTCCATGGATTAGCCTTACTGTTGAATTAAGGGATGCAATCCTGGTCATGAAATTAATGAATGGAAAAGTGCCTGCTGTGGTTGGGGAACAAAGCAAAGACGGTATCGGCATCAATAATGTTCGGCAAAGACTTGAATTATTATACCCTGGCAAATATGATCTGCAGATAAGAGAGGAAGCAGAGGTGTATGTAGTGGACCTCAGGGTTGAATTAATCAAAGGGGAACCCCTACAACATGAAGTTCGGGTTGAGAAATCAGAAGCAACTTATGTCTAATGGCAACTACATAACGACCAAATGTATCATTGTTGATGATGAGCCGATGGCTAGAGACGTCATTAAGAGGTACATTCAGCAAATGCCTAAGCTAAAATTAATGGGTGAATTTGGAAATGCGATTGATGCCACTATTTTCCTGCAGGAGCATTCTGTTGATATAATTTTCCTGGATATCAGAATGCCGGAACTTAGTGGTACCGAGTTCGTACGAAGCTTACGTACCATTCCTAAAATTATTTTTACTACCGCACATAAAGAATATGCGCACGAAGGTTTTGAGCTGGACGTTACAGACTATTTATTGAAGCCCATCCGGTTCGATAGGTTCCTGAGAGCAGTTAATAAAGCATTTCCGCAAAAGCAACAAGAACCGGATTCACCACTTTTGATGGCTGGAGGAAATAAGGCTGTTGCGTCGTTTATTTATTTACGTGTCGATCGCAAAATGGTAAAAGTGTTGCTTGATGACATTCTCTACATTGAAAGCGACAAAGACTACGTGAAGGTTTACACGGACAAGGGATATTTAATCACGCGACAAACCATTGCTTCTGTTGAAGCCATGCTATCTGACAGCAAGTTCATTCGTGTACATCGCTCATACATTGTTTCATTAAGCAAATTGAAATCGTTTACTGCCGAAAGTGTTGAAATAGGAAACAAAGAGCTGCCCATTGGTAAGCTCTATCGCAATGTCTTTTTGAAGCTGCAGGGGAATTAATTTTTAAACAAAGCTGCCAGTGATATCAAACACCAGTTGTGTTATGAAAAAAATCATTTTGCCTTTGCTTCTGCTTGGTTTTCATTTAGCTTTTTCTCAAAATACAGGAAAGGTAAATGGAGTCATTTTCGATGAACAAACGAATACAGCATTGCCCGGGGCAAGTGTTTCTGTAAAAGGCACAAATATTTTTACAATTTCCGATGATAAGGGCAAATTCATATTGCGCGATCTGATTCCAGGGAAAATATTTCTGATCATTTCTCATGTGGCTTATGAGCAAATGGAGTTGCCTGTTTCAATCAGTGATCACAATAACAGCTTTGTAAATGTTTCACTGACTGTAGGAAATCGTATAGGAAATGAAGTAATTATTTCTGCATCCAAGCGACCGGAAAAAATCACAAACGCACCTGCTTCTATTCAGGTGATCGGAAGAAAGGACCTGGAGGAATTCCCAGGATCCAATGTCACGGAACTTGTACGTAAGGTTCAGGGCATTGAATACACACGCTCTGGAGTTGATGACATTACTTTTAATGCAAGGGGATTAAACAGTGCTTTCAACAACAAGGTTTTCCAGATGGTAGATGGGAGAAACACCATGGCCGCAGCAAGTGCCGGACTTGCCTTGTTCAATAACGGTAGCACTATAAAAGATGATATAGAACGAATAGAAATCGTAATGGGCCCCCAATCCGCGCTTTATGGCCCCAATGCACATAATGCCCTGTTCAACTATATTACCAAAGATCCGCGGCAATACCAGGGAACATCAGTTTCTGCTAGTATTGGAAGTCAAAGCCAGTACAGTACCCGATTCCGGCATGCTTTGCAGATCAATAATAAATGGGCATATAAAATCACAGGCGAACATGCGATAGGTAAAGATTATGAATGGCACGATTCAGTGTATGCTGGCAATCAAAATGGCAATACGCCCTTCTTTGGTTCTGCAGTCGCTATTCCCGAACGCATCCAGGACTTTGGTTTCAGGCGCTCCCGGGGTGAGGCGCATTTGTATTATACACTAAAGCCTGGTGAGGATATTATTGTGTCAGGTGGTGGTAGTAAGTTTACAAGGACACAGGTAACTACCGGCACACACAATCGCCTGGAAAATATCACTTATGGTTTTCTGCAGGCACGTTTTGTTCACCCACACTTATTTGCCAATGTTTATAATACCTGGGGCAACCTTGGAAAGGTTTTGTTTTTGGGGAACTACACGCGTGATTTCTGGAACCGAACTCACAGTAGCCAAACCATAGGGCCTAACCGCTACCTGCCTCCGGATTCTGCCGAAATATTTGCAACGCGTTTGGGAAATTATGTGACAGAAAAAAGTCAACGTGTCAATGCGGATGCGCAATACAACTATCATTTTGAAAAAGCGGGTTTGTTGCTGGTAGCAGGTATGGCGTTTCAAAAAGATATGCCGAATGGATATGGCCTGACTCTGATTGATAGTTTTCAAAAAATAAGAACTACTCAATATGGGGCCGTGGTGCAACTGGATAAATCATTGCCATTAAAGTTCCGCTTCATCAGTACCCTCCGGTTGGATCACCATAGCAATTTTGGAAACTTTTTTGCTCCCCGGTTTGGCTTATTGAAAGGATTTCGAGATGGAAGCTTGCGCATCACCTGGGGAAAAGCTTATGCAATGCCTTCCATTCAAAATCAATATGCCGGTATCGGCAGATCTCTTTTTGGAAATGCATCAGGTATATATTACATACCAAATGGAACCAATATTCACAATACTGAAGATTACCGAACAACTACTCCTTTACAGCCCGAACAAGTGCAAACATGGGAGATCGGATATAAAGGAAACTTCTTCAGGAAATTATACATAGATGTGAACTATTATAATGGACTTAGTAAAAACTTCATCAGTCCTTCACGAAGCGTAGGTGGAAGAGTGATATCGGTAAATGGAATTCTAGTCACACACAACCCGGCTATTGCAGGATCAATTCAGAACGATACTTTAAAGAATGCTTCATTCAGTACGTTTTTTAATTATGGAGACGTCAGAACTTTTGGGATAGATGCAGGCGTGAGCTACAGTTACAATAAGCATATCAATTTTACTGTGAGATATTCCTGGTTTGGATCAGACATAAAAAAGGATAATCCTAAGAATGACGCCAATAAAGACGGTTATGTATCTGCTGAAGAAAAAAGTTTAAACACGCCCCAAAACAGGGCCATCGCCATAATAAATCTTCAGAACTTATTTAAGTCAAAATTATTTGTCAACTTTTCCATGCGCTATGTGGAACAATATGAATTTTATAGTGGTAGCCAGATAGGAACTGTAGCCGGTAAAGGCAAAAGAGGAAAAATTGAAATTCCAGGCAAGCCCCCTCTCATCAAGAATTTTGACTGGGGACCATTGGGTGGTTTCACAACGGTTGACCTGAGTGCTGGTTATAAATTCAATGCAATGGTTTCTATTAATGCAGGAGTTACAAATCTTTTCAATTGTCGTCAAATTGAGATGGTGGCCTCACCATCCATTTCAAGACTCATAATGATGGAGATAAAGATCAACGTGCCTTATTTAAAAAAGCAGAATTCCCTTCAAGCTGATTAAATTATTCATTATTGTTTTGAAACAGGTGCAGCTTATTAGTTAACATGCAAGAGCCCTAAAGCACGGTAGTACCCCAAAGGCTTTACCTTTTGACTTTTATTCCCTCCTAATTATTGCTGTTTATTTGCCAATGCCTCCCTTACCTTAGGGGCGATCTTAGTCCCAAACAACTCAATGGATTTCATTAAAGACAAATGCGATGGGCCACCCACATCCATATGCGCAGAAAAACGAGTGAGACCAAACAGTTCCTCCATTTTCAGGATCTTATCAATGGCCTCATTAGCATCACCAATCAAAAGATGACCCTGCGGGCCGCGCCCGTTCTCAAATTGCTGCGATTGGTAGGCATGCCACCCTCTCTCACGTCCAATGCGGTCCATTTGAGCTGCATATAATGGATAATATGCTTCTGCTACCTGTTTGCTATTCTCTCCAAAAAAAGAATGCATATGAACACCCACCTGGAGTGTCTTTGCATCATGGCCAAAATGTTCATATACTTTCCTGTAATAATCAAATAAGGGCTTGAATTGTGCAGGATTGCCACCAATAATGGCAAAGATCACCGGCAATCCATGCTTTCCGGCACGGAGAACCGATTCTGGTGTACCTCCCACGGCTACCCAAATATCCAGGTGATTATCTACAGGACGGGGATAGATTTCCTGGTTGACAAGTGCAGGCCTGAACTGTCCTTTCCAGTTTACCCGTTCTGCTTTATTGATTTCTAATAACAGGTTCAGTTTCTCTTCAAATAAAGCATCATAATCTTTCAGGTCATAGCCATATAGCGGAAAAGACTCGATGAAGCTTCCTCTCCCCACCATTAGTTCGGCGCGTCCTCCCGAGATCAGGTCTATAGTAGCATAGCTTTGATACAATCTCACCGGGTCAGAGGAACTTAATACTGCAACAGCGCTACCCAGTTTGATGTTTTTAGTTACTGTTGCTGCAGCTGCCAGGATAATTTCAGGTGTCGACACAGCATAGTCCGGACGGTGATGTTCGCCAATACCAAAAAAGTCCAGTCCCACTTCGTCCATCAGTTTGATCTCCTCTATTAGCTCTTGTAACCGCTGCTGCGTGGACTGCACTTCACCCTTATTGTTAATGTGCTGATCCCCAAACATACCAATACCTAACTCCATGACTGTTATTTTAATCAAAGGTACTCCCGGCACATGCTTGCTTCACAACTTTGATTCAATTTTCCGGGGTGCTGCACTGTCACCTGGCCTTCCATGCCTGTAAAGAACAGGTTATGCCCACTGGTAAATTAAGTATAGAAGAGTCCCGGAATAAAAGTTAAAAAGCAAACTATATGTTCCCTGTTCCAGGCACTTCATCGATCCCTTTAAAGATCCTTTTTCCTTTGGAAAGACCAACATTCACCATTTCATCTGCACCTGTCGAAGGGCCTCCAATTCTTAGTACTGCATCGCAATGATCGATCAATTGAATAGCTATAGGGTGAAACATCGAATTAAAAATTACATCTCCAATGGCTTTCGATCCTGCGGCTTCTATAAGTGGAAGCGCAAACCATTCACCTAACACCGGCAAATGACCCATTTGATACAGTTGTAAGGCCGTATCTGTCATGGCCTTTACATTCTTTTCTATGAGCTCGGGCTGGTCATTGGTGCCGGAACGGTAAGGCCCTGCCACCAATATCATTAAAGAAGATATTGACATTAGAATAAATTATTTAGAAGTGCATACTGAAGTAACATAATTGTCTTTGCATCGCGTATCTCGCCCGACTTCATCATTTCCATGGCTGTGTCTATGCTCATTTCCAATACTTTGATATTTTCTTCCTCATGTTCCATGCCACCACCATCTGTGATTTTCATCAGGGGAGTATACTGTGCCACAAAGAAATAAAGTATTTCTGTTACAGAACCTGGGGACATATAGGCTTCAAATACCTTTTGCACATCCTGTACCTTGTATCCTGTTTCTTCTTCTGTTTCCCTCCGGATGCAGGCCTCAGGGTCGTCCTTGTCCAGTAATCCTGCACAGGCCTCAATCAACATACCTGTTTCATTACCATTAATATATGTCGGTAAGCGGAATTGCCTTGTGAGAATGACTGATCGGTTTTCTTTATTATAAAGCAGGATTACAGCTCCATTACCACGATCATAGGCTTCCCGGCTTTGAACCATTCTTTCCCCATTGGCTTTTACGTATTCATAGACCACCTTCCTGAGGGTGTACCAATTATCTGATAATATTTCTGTCTGCAGGATCTTTACTTCATTGATCATGGTTATTGTGTATGTTGCTCTCTAATTCTTTATTTGAAAACAAGTCAGAAAGTATTAATGGACTTTGTATTAATTATTAATCTTTAATTAAACAGCTTTAGTGAACTGCTTTTGGTTTTCTTCCTTCAGCTTTTTGCTATCCCTGAATCTTTGATACATCACCAATGCAAGGAATGATGATGTAATACCAACAACAATGCCTGCCAGTACATCAGTCACAAAATGCTGGGCAAGGTAAACCCTTGAATAACCTACAAAAAAGGCCACCACAGGGAAAAAGATTGTCCAGAATTTTCTTTTTAATAAAAAGGCCATCAGCAAGGCGTAGGTAAAAGCGATGCTCGTGTGGCCGGAAGGAAAGCTACTGGTACTATGAACTTCCACCCCCGAAATGATATGTGCCTGTTGCCTTAAACTGGCAATAGGCCGCATGGCATCAGGAAATACCACCCATTTGCAGAATTGCGTTAATAGGGTGCAGATAACGAAAGCAGCTATGACGGTAAAAAGAAAGTCCTTTTTATAAACAAGCACATAGGCTAAAAGGGGTAACCATATCATTCCATCACCCAGGTAGGTGTAATATTTAAAGAATACATCGAATGAGGGATTGTGAAATTGATTGATGATCAGGAATGAATGGTTCTTACCATAAACAGTAAGAAAAAAACTTATAAGGATACCTAAGAACAGGCTAAAACCGGCAGCAAATCTAAAATGCCAATAGGCTTGACTTCTTAACAAAACAGGAAGGCTTTTAGAGACAAAGATATAGGGCCCTGAAATGTAAGTAATAAAAAAACCGCTTTCACTGAAAGCGGTTTCGTGGATATAGAATGGATGGATGTTAAAACCGGTAACCAAGCGACAAGCCAAAACCAGTATTATTCAATTTGGTCTTGTCATTGGTTAAAGTGGTCTTTGGATTGATATCCGCTAACCCCAATTGTGCATTCACCTGGAAAGAAACGTTATTCGCAAACTCATAGCCTGCCAGTAAGTTTCCACCCGCATCAAAACGTTTGAATTGGGGGGCACCAGCTGTAGCATCATAGTCCTTGGTAAACTTTACATCTTCTGAAGAACCATTAGGCGATTCTACTTTTCCCTTAATGCCAAACCCTACATAAGGTCCAAATCCTAATAACATATTGCCTGAGCCTAATACAGGCTTATACACAAAGTTTACCGGCACTTCTATATAAGACAGCTTCACCTTGCTGCCACTAGCCCATTTGGCACCTTTTGCGCTGTACAAGACCCCAGGCTGCAGGTAAAACCCTGAACTCAATGGTACTTCAGCATTAAAACCCGCATTGAATCCGGTTAAAAGATCATTTTTCAAGCTATTACCGGCACCATCTTTTCCATTGATGTTCTGAAAATTTACACCTGCCCGGATCCCAAAACTGGTCCGTCCAGTTTCTTTAACCATGCTTTGTCCATAGGCAGTTCCTGTCATGATTCCCGCAATAGCGGCAATGATCATTTTCTTATTCATATTCTATAGTTTAAGGATTACGCTGTTTATTGCCCGGCCTCTTTTTTGGCATCAGCTTTCATTTTTTCATTCGCAGTGATAACAAATTCAACCCTGCGGTTTTGCGAGCGGCCTTCTTCTGTATCATTACTAGCTATCGGATCATTTTCTCCCATTCCTTTTGTACTTATACGACCGCTGTTAATGCCATGATTTCTTAAATAACCTGATACCGAATTGGCCCGGCGTTCTGACAACCCCTGGTTATATTCTGCGGTACCCTTATTATCTGTATGTCCAAGGATCTTGATATCTGTATCGGGATATTTATTCAGGACATTGATCAATTTATCAAGGTTAGTTGCTGCACTGGCACCCAGGTCTGATCTGTCAAAACCAAAAAGCACCTTTTCTTTAAAATCAATTACAATACCTTCTCCAACACGCCTCACTTCAGCATCACCTAATACCTTCTTCATTTCTTCTGCCTGCTTGTCCATCTTATGGCCTATCACTGCACCCGTTGCTCCTCCTACTGCGGCTCCTATAATAGCCCCCATTGCGGTATTGCCTGCTGCCTTTCCAATTACTGCCCCTATAGCACCACCTCCTGCAGCACCAATTACCGCACCTTTCTGTGTTTTGTTCATGCTTTTACATCCGGTGGCGATAAGACCCATCAATGCAATTGTTACTGTCAATAGTTTAATTGTCTTCATAGCGTTTTATTTCCTTTGCAGTTTCCAAACTCCATACCCAATTGTTTCCCTAACGAAATTTTAAGAATTCTGTTAACAGTTTCAAAATTTACTACCGGGCCTTACAAAAGAAAAGAGGCTGCATGAGCAACCTCTTTACCTATTTACCGAGAAGACTATCTTAAAGCTATTTATTTATTGATGGCTTTGTGGCTGCAGCGAACCTGTCGTAGCTGTAGTATTCTGATCTACTTTTGTGGCAGAGTAAAATACAACCTTGGCTTTTGATTTCGTTGTCTTTGTTTTAGTTTTCACTTTAACTTCTGTACCTGTGTTAGCCACATCAGCAGATACTCCTGCATCAGCTACAGTTCCAAAGATCTCAGCTGGATTGGCTTCGTTGTATGCTTTACCTAACGCAATATTTAATGTGTTGGTAGTTGTGTCAAACATCAAAGTTCCTTCTGGTACACTTGTGCCGCTTTCTGTTTTCTGAGCAGTAATTCTATAAGTTGCAGGCGATTGCTTCAGGAAAGCTTTGAATTTTCCTTGTGGCAGGCCTTCAACCCATACGATGCCTTTGCTGGCTGAATCCATACTAACAGTAAGTGTACTCGTAGAATCGGTTGTCAGGTGATAAGTACCTAGAACCGGGAAAGCTTTTTCAAGTGTTAAAGCTCCTGGCATTGGCTGAAGCGTATACTTGGCTCTGATTGAGTCAACAGTTGATTGTGCATTTACAGAAGCTGTGATGAACAGTGCTGCAATAAATAGAAAAATGGTGTTTTTCATACGTAAAACTTTTTATTTGGGAAAGGTTTTCGCCCTACTTACGTAATACTGTGCCAAATTTTAAAAAACAGGAAAATAATTCCCCGGCACTGCCCTGATTGTTAAATTATTTAGCAAAATAAAAGGTCAACGTATCTTCGCTTTTTAGCTGTGGAGCTTAATTATGAAAAAAAATTTGTTGCCTGGAAATGGTGAAATGCCTGAAGAGTTTATAGAAGTTTTTGGTGCTAAAGAGCACAACCTCAAGAATGTGGATATCGCTATTCCAAAAAATAAGCTGGTGGTAATAACCGGGATCAGTGGAAGTGGTAAATCATCTCTTGCCTTTGATACTATATATGCGGAAGGTCAACGCAGGTATATGGAAACCTTTGGCGCTTATGCGCGGCAGTTCATTGGTGAGATGGAACGTCCTGATGTTGATAAGATCACAGGGCTTTCTCCTGTAATCTCAATTGAACAGAAAACAACCAACAAGAACCCCCGTTCCACTGTTGGAACTGTTACAGAAGTGTATGATTTCCTGCGTCTTCTATTCGCCAGGGCCAGTGATGCCTATTCCTATAACACCGGGAAGAAAATGGTACGGTGGAGTGAAGATGAGATCGTGAACAATATTTACAAAAGATTTGATGGCTATAAAATAACACTGTTGGCACCCCTGGTCAGGGGGCGTAAAGGGCACTACCGTGAACTATTTGAAGAGGTAAGAAAGAAGGGGTATTTAAAAGTAAGGGTAGATGGTGAGGTGAAAGACCTTACTCCAAAAATGCAGGTTGACCGTTATAAGATACATGACATAGAATTGGTGGTAGACCGCATGAAAGTGACAAAGGATATGCGTACGCGCATCAGCCAGAGCGTCCAGGATTCACTTCGCCTGGGTAAAGACCTGATGTTTGTGATGTATGAAGCAGAAGGTCAAAAGTCATCATTATCAAAATACGGGGAAGCAGCCTATAGCCGCCAGCTGATGTGTGAAGATACCGGCATCAGTTATGAGGAACCATCACCTAATTCTTTTTCCTTCAACTCACCCTATGGTGCTTGTCCCACATGTAAAGGTTTGGGACAGGTTTATACTGTTGATATGAAAGCTATCATTCCTGATGATAACTTAAGTATTAACGAAGGTGGTATAGCTCCATTGGGAGGTGAAAGAGAAGCTTATATATTCAGGCAGGTGCAAACTCTTTCCAGGAAGAATAAATTCAGTCTTGACAAGCCCATAAAGGAGCTGCCTGAAAAAGCACTGAACCTTGTACTATATGGTAAGGAAGATGGCATAACAGGAGAGGAGTTGCAGTTTGATGATGAGCAGATAGATGGTAATGTGTACAGTGGAGAATTTGAAGGAGTGGTAAACCAGGTGAAGCGTTGGTTTGCTACCAGCACCAGTGAGGCCATACAACGATGGGCTGAAGCCTTTATGGAACTCACAACCTGTAACACGTGCGGTGGTACAAGGCTGAAAAAAGAAAGCCTTTGGTTTAAGGTTGACGAAAACAATATCGCGGAATTAAGTAATAAAGATCTTGTTCAATTACAACAATGGTTTGTAGGCATTGAGTCAAGGCTTAGCAACAAACAGAATATAATTGCCAAAGAGATAATCAAAGAAATAAGAGAAAGGCTCCAGTTCCTGCTTGATGTAGGTCTTACTTATTTATCACTCAATCGTCCAACCAGGACATTGAGCGGTGGCGAATCACAACGTATACGGTTGGCTACACAGATCGGTTCACAACTGCAGGGAATAACTTATGTGCTAGACGAACCTTCTATCGGGTTGCACCAGAGAGATAACCACCGGTTGATCACAGCACTTCAAAACTTAAGGGACATTGGAAACAGCGTGATAGTGGTAGAACATGATAAGGACATCATGCTCGCTGCAGATCATTTAATTGACGTTGGACCCAAGGCAGGCTTTCATGGCGGGCATATTATGGCCCAGGGCACACCGGCGTCTGTTCTGAAACAAGATACCCTCACTGCTCATTTCCTCAATGGGGAAAGAAAAATTGCTGTTCCGGAAGAAAGGAGAAAAGGAAATGGAAAGAACATAGAAATAAAGGGAGCCATTGGTAACAACCTTAAAAATGTATCGGTTAAGTTTCCGTTGGGAAAAATGATCGTGGTTTCAGGCGTTAGCGGCAGTGGTAAGTCTACCCTGATCAATGAAACGCTTTATCCTTTGTTATCACAATATTGTTACAATTCAAAGTTCAATGCGCTGGGTTATAAAAAAATTACAGGGCTTGAAAATATTGACAAGGTCATAGAAATAGACCAGTCACCTATTGGTCGTACACCAAGAAGTAACCCTGCCACTTATTGTGGGTTTTTTACAGAGATCAGAACTTTGTTTGCATCCATTCCCGAAGCCAAGATCCGCGGTTACAACGCAGGCCGCTTTTCCTTCAATGTAAAAAGCGGTCGTTGCGAGGTCTGTGAAGGCAGTGGCTTACGAACCATAGAAATGAACTTTCTGCCTGATGTATACGTGCATTGTGAAAAATGTAATGGTAAAAGGTACAACAGGGAAACTCTTGAAATACGCTATAAGGGAAAGTCAATAGCAGATGTATTAAATATGACGGTAGAAGAAGCAGTAGAATTTTTTGCTGCAGTTCCCTTCATTTACAGGAAAATAAAAGTACTCGAAGATGTTGGACTTGGATATATAACGCTGGGACAGTCGGCAGTGACACTCAGTGGGGGAGAAGCACAGCGCGTGAAGCTGGCAACTGAACTGGCTAAAAGAGATACAGGGAAGACCTTTTATATACTTGATGAACCAACAACCGGTTTACACTTTGAGGATATACACCATTTGCTGGAGGTATTGAATAAACTCGTGGACAGGGGCAACACGGTCCTGGTTATTGAGCATAATATGGATGTCATTAAAGTTGCTGATCATATTATAGACATTGGTCCTGAAGGAGGCGAAGGAGGTGGACTTGTATTATTTGAAGGTAAGCCCGAAGACCTTGTAAAGGTTAAGCAAAGCCACACTGCACGTTTCCTCAAGGAAGAATTGAAGTAACGGCTGTGACATGTAAAGTCAGTAAGGATGAATTACATGTTGCGTACCAATTGGTTTACGCATTCAATGATTCAAATTAATACTTTAATTGTAAAGAAGTTAAGGAAAGAAAATTGCACTCATTATTGCAGGAAAGCAATAGCATCCAGGGAACCCATATTATAGCAGAGGGTATTTAAGCAAATCTCTTGAAAAGAGCTGGTGGCTTTTTCATTCGGATACAAGATTATACCAAGCCCTCTGCCTCTACGGGATTTTAGTTATGGCAATGAAAAGAACTAAGGTGAAAAAAGTTCCAATAAGGAGGGCAGAAAGTAGTTAATAAAATTTAGCGTACGAATATAGGGAACGGATTAGGTTTCATCAACCGATATTGCATTTTATTAAGCTCTCTGCCGCTTATTGGAAATGTTTTTATTTGATAATTAATTTACCTTCTTCTATGCTTTCATCATTGGCAAATACATTATACATATAAGTGCCTTTATTCAGACTGTTAATGGCTTTCTTCTCTTTGGTCTTTAAAACGGTCTGGTAGATCAAAGTACCTTCAAGGTCGAATATATAAAAGTGTAATTCCTGTTCTGATTTGGAGGTTACACTGATATCACCGGTATAACTTGGATTGGGACTTATACTAACAGTGTTATTCTTCTTGTCAGTATCCCTTGCCTTGCTCTCATTTGTAGAATTAAGGCTGTATGCGTAGTTGCTTGCCTGGGCATTTGCTGCCGTGAAACAAACAAAAAGTAAAGCAGTTAGTATCAGTTTATTTTTCATATTCACAGTATTAATAAAATGAAGGACAACGCATTTGCCTGGCTGCTCTTCCGTTTGGTGAATTGGAATCATTCAATCTCCAGCCAAGTTTTAATATGGTTGAAAAAAAGCTGTCGTTTTGCTTTGGGTTTCCACGCTGCTCACCATCTGGTGGCACACGGTTAGATGATCCTCCAGGCTTGAAACCTTCACGGAAGTATAACTGGTTGGCCATAGCTGCCTGCTCTGGTGTCAGGTAATTGGCAAACAAAGCATTGTCTATATAAGTAGTGCTCACATCATCCACATAGTCAGTAAATGATTTGCGGTGCATGATTTCCATACCAACATAAAAGTTTTCCTTTACATAGTATTTTACACCTCCACCAATTGGTATCTCCCAGGACATCAGTTTGTATTCCTTACGGTCAGGGTATTCAGCCATTCCCTGGCCTTCCAGCCTTAATGGCTTTAGATCTACCCAGGTAGCTCTTCCAAATGGATCATAATATTTTCCTTTAGGATTGAATTTAAAAGCTCCAAAACCAATCACACCATAAGGGCGTAGTTTGCCTTGCAATCCATCATATCGCTCCATGAATACAGTAGGGTAAATTTCCAATGCTGCATATGCTTCCAGGAGAGGTGACTGGAATTGCAGGTTTCGCTTTTCGCGGAAATATTCATCACCACCTTTATTATGAACGACACTATCATAGCCCTCCAGGCGACCCTGGTTAATGGCTACCCGAAAGCCTATCCACTCTTCAGGATATACATTTACAAAGATGCCTTTGGCAAGATTGATAGTAGAGAAGTTTATGTCTTTCACAAACCGTGTGCCTTTTCCATAGTTACCACCAAGATCACCCAGAAATATCAATGGGCCTATTCCTAAGCCGATTTCAACCTTACCGTTGCCGGTAGATATAGATTGGGAAAAACTTCGTAAAGTAGAAAGGGTTAACGCGAGAATGAGTACTAGTGTACGTACGCCTGGTACATTTGTTCTCATAGAATTGGGTTTTTGGTTTTAACAAGGATTTGGATAACATGGCTAAAGTATGTACATGAATTATATTGTACAAGTGTATAGTAAAGAAATTTCAATAATCAAGAGGAAACCCTAAAGACCCATAGTAGAACTACTAAATAATAATAAGTAGATTATCTATTTCGTAATAAATAAGCTGCTAAATGAGCTTATTTTAATTATCCTTTGTTAGCGCAGATTACTTAAAGGCATTTTGTAAAACATAAAATGAATGCAGCCGGCAAAACGTGCGTACTTTTTGAATGAGAATGTTGCAGTAAGATAATCGTGTATGTAAAATAATTGGCCGTAGGAATATGGATCTCTGGCTCATTGCTTAACCATATAGATGTGTTCAATGCCATCCTCAAGGTATATTTCGCTTACCTGTTCGAAGCCCAGCGAACCATAAAATTGTTTCAGGTAATACTGTGCGCCAATCTTGATAGGCTGTTCGCCAAATAATCGGTAACATTCATTGATAGATTGTTGCATCAATTCTTTGCCAATTCCAGTGCCACGAACCTTTGGTGCCGTCACTACCCGTCCAATAGAAGGTTCATTATAACTGACCCCAGGTGGCACCAGCCTGGTGTAAGCCACCAGCCTGTCTCCCTGCATGCCCATCAGGTGCCAGGACGCCTGGTCTTTATCATCTGCATCCTGGAACACACAGTTCTGTTCCACCACAAATACTTCATTGCGCAACTGAAGTATAGCGTAAAGCTCAAAAGGGGTCAATGCTTCAAATGTTTTCAGCACCCATTGTGTTGACATGCCGCAAATTTAACGACCAACACCCGGAACTACAGGAAGGCTTTCATTGCCACTATCATTTACAGCTTGTACTGCAAAAAAATAATTGTCCTTGGAATAGGGTAGCGTGGCAGTTGTAGCTTCTGTATAGATCTTTTTTTGCCATACCGGCGAGGTGGTTTCCCGCATTAATATATAATACCCTTTTACTTGTCCGTTCTTTGGTGCTTTCCAGGCCATGGTAGTAGAATTGGTAAGGTTCTTTACATCCACCTTCACTTCCTGTGGCATGGAGGGTGCTTTTGCCAGGTTGGCTAATGTTGATAGATTGACACCTGTATTTTTCCTCAGGTATTCAAAATCCATGAACTGAGGCAGGTCGCCATAAATGATCCCTTTTTCGGTGCGCAGGTCCTGGTGCTGATGGTTGTAATTCTCATTCATTTCAGTCAGGCGCACCGCCGCAAAACCTTTCTGCACAAATGGAGTATGATCACCGCCGCGAAGAAAACGGTCATTGCGGTAAATCATTACCACCTGCATGTTGTCAACATAACGTTCACCAATCTCTTTGACATAGCGTGCCAGTTGACGTGCCTTACCATCGTTTTCCAGGCCCATGTTGCGGATGTTTTGAGCTATTCTTCCAGTATCAGTGGTAGCAAAGGCCTCGCTGAACACCCGCAGCTTTGTATTCTCAATAATATTGGTTTCATTACTGTTATTGCTGCCAACAATATCATTGTTAAGCATAGCATCTATATTCCAGTTTTCCTTCCTGGCTTTATCCGCCAAATAACCTGAACCCAGGAGTCCCTGCTCTTCGCCGCTTACCGCCACAAAAATGATGGTGGCTGGAAATCTATGCTTACTCATGATGCGTGCACATTCCATAACAGCCGCTACACCGCTTCCATCGTCATTTGCTCCGGGAGCCTGGTCGGTGCGGTTCATTACATCCGTCACACGGCTATCAAGGTGGCCGCTTATCAAATAGATCCTGTTGTCTGTTGAATCTGTACCCTTGAGTATGGCCATGGCGTTGCCGAGGTGGGTTGCTACATCCACGCGTTTGCCATCAGCTGCAATGGTAGTAGTATCTACAAAGGCAGTCATTCTTCCGCCACTATTGGCGGAAAATTCATTGAACCGTTGTACTACCCACTCCCGTGCTGCACCGATTCCTTTCTTTTTATCCTTTGTAGTGCTTAGTGTACTGCGGGTTTCAAAGTTTACCATCTTATGGATATAGGACTTCAGTGAATCTGCAGATATTTCCTTTACCATTTGTTCTATTTCCGGATCGCGGTGAATGATGGTTTGTGCAAAAGAAACATGTGGAGTAGCCACCACTGCAAACAGGAGTATGGATAATATCTTTTTCATGAGGTGATCAAAGATTTGAAAGCTGCTAAACTATTATATAATGCTCAACCCTGGTCAATAATTGTATTTGTCTTTCCAGAGACTGCGCAGGAATTTGCGTAGCTCTTCTTCCCGGGGATTCTTACCCGGGTCATAAAAAACGGTTCCCTTTAATTCATCCGGAAGAAATTCCTGGTCAGCAAAATTGCCTTCAAAGCTATGTGCATATTTATAGTTCTTGCCATAGCCCATCTTCTTCATCAGCCCTGTGGGAGCATTCCTGATATGAAGTGGAACAGGAAGGTCACCTTCATTGCGAACCTTATCTAATGCCTCCTCAATGGCCATATAGGATGCATTGCTTTTATGCGAGGCAGCAAGGTAAGTAGCACATTGTGCCAGTATGATCCTTGATTCAGGATAGCCTATCTTATTTACTGCCTCAAAGCAGGAATTCGCCAATACAATAGCTGTTGGATTGGCGTTGCCAATATCTTCACTGGCAAAGATCACCATACGCCTGGCAATGAATTTTACATCTTCCCCACCTTCTATCATCCGGGCAAGCCAGTAAATGGCCCCATTGGGATCAGAACCCCTCATGGATTTGATAAAAGCTGAAATAATATCATAATGCTGTTCCCCGCTTTTATCATAGAGGGCAATGCGCTGCTGTGCAATGTTCATCACTTGTTCATCAGTAATCACAATTTCTTTCTTGCCTGATAAAGCATCCACTACCAGTTCCAGCAGGTTTAAAAGTTTGCGGGCATCCCCACCTGAAATGGTTAGTAGCGCCTCTGTTTCTTTCAATTCAATATTCTTTGTTTTCAGCCATTCGTCTTTTTGAATGGCTTCTTTCAAAAGATCATTCAGATCCTCTTCACCCAAAGGCTTCAGCACATATACCTGGCAGCGGCTTAACAGGGCGCTGTTCACTTCAAAGGAGGGATTTTCTGTAGTTGCTCCTATCAGGGTGATCGTTCCCTTCTCAACAGCTCCAAGCAAGGCATCCTGTTGCCCTTTATTAAATCTGTGGATCTCGTCTATGAACAGGATGGTTCCTGTAGTCAGTTTAGCCTGCCCAATAGCATCCCTCACATCCTTTACCCCCGAACTGATGGCACTAAGTTGTATGTAGGGGACATTAAGCGTATTGGCTATGATATGGGCTATCGTGGTCTTGCCGGTTCCGGGTGGTCCCCAAAGGATCATGGAGGGTATCTTACCATGCTCTATGGCCGTCCTTAAAATACTGCCTTTTCCTGTAAGGTGTTCCTGGCCCACAAGATCATCAAGCTGCCTGGGCCTCATGCGCTCAGCCAGAGGTGTTGCATTCATACTTCAAATTACCGAAGAATTGCTTGTATGACGGCAATCCATCATCTGATTCTGCTTGATTTCAATTTTATCACCATTTCCAGGTAAGCTTCTCCCCATCAACTCCCCATCAACTGTATAGCTACAGTATAGATACTGCGTGGTGATCACGCAGTATCTATACCGGAGATAGGGCGTTGGCTGGGCTTTCCCTGAAAGAAGGAGGGAATATCGAACAGATGAACAAGGAATATCGAATGATGAAGGAAAGAACTGTGATTAGCAGGATTTATAAGGATGATTGGTGAGTTGAAGTGAGGACTATTCCTTATCAACTTTTCAACCTGTTAACCTTTCAACTTTTCAACTCTCTCCAGCGGCCAAAAGCGGTCATTATCGGTCAATTCGGCCAAAAGCGGCCAAAACGGACATGGTCGTTTTGAACTGACATGGATTTTCAAAATCTTGCAGTTATAAAATCCAATATCAAATGGCAAAGCAAACAGGATACGTTAAGGCAACAGGTACAGTGGATGGCGACACCAACTTTTATTATGATCAGATGTGGGGCTACCTGGTAAGAATGCTTCCCGGAGTAAGTAGTAAGCGCTTCTGGAAGGACACTGCCTTTGAAGGAAGCAGGAGAAGTGCTCAGAGGTTTGGTACAGGCAATATCATGTCTTCCATCATCTACCGCTTTGTTCCCACCAAAAGAAGATACAGGCATTTGTTTAAACAGGTAAGGACCATAGCTATTTTTGGTTTAAAACAGGGAATGGATATAGGGGATGTATTCACTGCCCTGTATAGCTTTCTTTCAGAGCAAAAGCGCATCTCCCTTACCCAGGAACAGTTTACGCTGCTGCTTTCTTCCTTTGAAAAGGAACTGGAAGCAAGGCTGAAAGAGCCCAAGAAAGAAAAGGTAAAGAAGATGAAGAATAAACTACTTGTCAAAGTAACAGCACCACTTACTGCTGAAGACACAGAGTACTTTCAACTATATATGGAGGATTATGACTGGAAGGTAAGGTTTGAAGGAGATTTTCCACCGGATTACCAAATCCCAATGTTTCTCCTTAAACATGCTGTATAGACAGTTTCTGGTTTTTGGTTTTTTGTTTCTGGTTCGTTAGGTCTGAAGAGAACTATTGTATGCTGTCGTTGCGAAGGTCAAACAATTGGTTAGGTTGGAGAGCATTTTCATAATAGGCTTTTACAAAGCCTAAATGAAAACATGTCTCTCAATGTAACAGACTGGCTGCAATACATAAACAATCGAACGCTGTCATGCTGAGGCACGAAGCATCTTTGGACTGCATTAGAACAGCGTATCATACCTGTAAGACTATTGGGCTATTTCAAAATAGAATTCGTTACTTTATTGATTTAGGTTGAAGAG
>NZ_FQUU01000049.1 GCF_900129295.1 Flavisolibacter ginsengisoli DSM 18119 | reverse complement strand
AGATGATATTGTGTCGGCAAGTGTCACTCAAATAATAAAATGTCTTGCAAAGTCTGTTTGAATTTTCAAGATGTGTCCTAAGGTTACCTACAACGAACAGGGCTTTGTGCAGGTGGGGAATTAGCATTCCGTTTGCCCATAACCGCTGCTCAATTTATAAATTAATGTTCATTGTTTATTCTATTGCTGAATGTTATTCGTCACGCTGGATATGCTGCTGATGCTTGCGCTCAGATGATGATTAAACGTCGTGCCCCGCTTGCACAAAGCCCACTGTTGTGCGTTCGCCATTACAGAATTAGGTAGTCTCTTTTCTTTATGCGTGTCCAACCTTTCCCTTTGATATTCTGGTAAATAAGTAGCGTTGTCCCGAAATAAGCGTAATTCAGTTCTTCTGTTTCCTTGTCTTTTTTGAATGTGGTGATGTCAATAAAAGCGTACTGTTTGTCTTGGGTGAAAATTGGGTCAGTCACAGAAAAGAAAAAGCCATTCTTTGCGGCGTTAAATGATTTAATAAGTCTGAACACTTTGAACGTGTCAGCAAGTTCTCTTGGCGTTATTGATTGTGCAACTCGGTACATGTGCTGCTTTTCGGTGTTACTAAAAAGCCTGTCAAGTGCAGTGTCGCTGAAAAGATAGCTGTGGTTGTAAGGCGAATGCTCATCACTCTCCAACTTCTTTCTCACTCTATCGGATGTCAAGTCTTCGTCCAAATGGAAACGATAAGTATTCCATTTGTCGGTCTTGTTCAACGCATAGTAAACAGTTGGCTTTTTGTTGTCTAGACGTGTCGTAATATCAAAATTGGACTTGTCCTTAAATGCAAGTTTGATTAAGCCATTGTCTTGGGAAAAGCATTGTGTCCAATAAAGTAAAAGTGTTATGATTGTTAGAAGTCTCATAGATGGTGACACACAATGGGAAAGGTGTTTCTGAAGCAGCGGCATTCTGTGCTGTATCAGCTTCACTTTTGTTCCATTGTTCAATAAAGATATAACGTAGAGCTTTTGCTATAAAGCCGCTGTTTTAGAAACATTTTTGTTAACTGCAGTTTGTTTGTCCATGACTTTCTTTTTTACACAACCTTTACTTTGTGGCGTTCTAAAATCTTATTTAGATCTTGATATACTTCCAAATGATTAGGTATACTTTCCCAACTATCATAGACCTTGGACGCACTGCCATCATCAGTTTTTGTTTTTCCAGTAAAGAATTTAATTGTCCCTGTGCCGAATTTTCTTTCAAGGAAGTTACTGCTAACAGAGACTTCAATAATTTTATCCATTTCAATAATAGTGAACTTTTGTCCTCTAATACCCGTTTGCATCAGTACCTTTTTCTCTGTGTACCCAAAGAAGGTTCTGGGATAAGCTAAAAGAGCTGAAATGATATTCCAAGCACCAATTGCTATCGGCAGAAAACAAGACAAAGAGAAAAGAGGATTAGTAATTCCTCCCTTACTTTTTGCATTAATATACATAAATAAGCCCACCGCTATTAATATTAATGCAAACAAAGCTCTAATAGTAATATATGGAAGAAGTTTAGGCTTGTTTACCCACAGTAGTCTCTCGTTTCTGTCACCAATGTCCTCAAATGCATGTTCGTAGGTGCTATAATAATTCATGCGGCTTTCTATAATTGCAGTTAACACGAATATATACGATTATTTTGTAGTACTTATTTACTTCTCTATTGCTAAAACATTTATTTCTAATTCTATCAGTACAACAATTAAATGATTATCATTCTAATTCTTCATTTCCTCTGTTTCAATATCTTTTTCAACCTTTTTCCTCAATCAATTCTCTTTAATTCTTTCATTACTTGTAAAACAATAGGTTCCTTGCCACAGGCACTTGGGTTACAGAATCACCTGGCCAATAAGTTTCCGCCTCCAAACTATTTACTTTTTGAAGAAAGTTCTTTCAACCATAATAGGCTCATTAAGATCGGGGCAGGTATTATAACCATTGAGTTGGCCAGCTCCTGCTCTATTCCACCGGCATTATTCGCTTTTCCTTACGAAGCTCCGGCAACATGCTAAAGTAATACCCATACAATAGCCCTGGGAAAACTAAATACCAAAATATTTAGTAATTAACAAGGCATTCTTATAAAATATTTATCCACTAGTTTGAATAAGTCCGGAAACAAAAATTAACCTGCAGAATACTGGGGAGACAGGGTAAAGTAAAGACTCAACCCTCCTCCCAAATCCTATTCATTCCCGTTAATGTCTCGTTCCAGAAAAAGTTTACAGACAAACTGTCAATTTTATGGAAAGGTTCATTAAAAAACACGGCAAGCGGTGGGT
>NZ_FQUU01000007.1 GCF_900129295.1 Flavisolibacter ginsengisoli DSM 18119 | reverse complement strand
AGGTAGTTGGTGAGGGTAACGGCCCACCAAGCCTGCGATCAGTAACTGGTGTGAGAGCACGACCAGTCACACGGGCACTGAGACACGGGCCCGACTCCTACGGGAGGCAGCAGTAAGGAATATTGGTCAATGGACGCAAGTCTGAACCAGCCATGCCGCGTGAAGGATGAAGGTCCTCTGGATTGTAAACTTCTTTTATATGGGACGAAACCCGGGAATTCTTTCCCGATTGACGGTACCATAGGAATAAGCACCGGCTAACTCCGTGCCAGCAGCCGCGGTAATACGGAGGGTGCAAGCGTTATCCGGATTCACTGGGTTTAAAGGGTGCGTAGGAGGGTAGGTAAGTCAGTGGTGAAATCTTCGAGCTTAACTCGGAAACTGCCGTTGATACTATCTATCTTGAATACCGTGGAGGTGAGCGGAATATGTCATGTAGCGGTGAAATGCTTAGATATGACATAGAACACCAATTGCGAAGGCAGCTCGCTACACGAATATTGACTCTGAGGCACGAAAGCGTGGGGATCAAACAGGATTAGATACCCTGGTAGTCCACGCCCTAAACGATGGATACTCGACATACGCGATACACAGTGTGTGTCTGAGCGAAAGCATTAAGTATCCCACCTGGGAAGTACGACCGCAAGGTTGAAACTCAAAGGAATTGGCGGGGGTCCGCACAAGCGGTGGAGCATGTGGTTTAATTCGATGATACGCGAGGAACCTTACCTGGGCTAGAATGTAGTCTGACCGTGGGTGAAAGCTCATTTTGTAGCAATACACAGATTATAAGGTGCTGCATGGCTGTCGTCAGCTCGTGCCGTGAGGTGTTGGGTTAAGTCCCGCAACGAGCGCAACCCCCATCACTAGTTGCCATCAGGTAACGCTGGGAACTCTAGTGAAACTGCCGTCGTAAGACGCGAGGAAGGAGGGGATGATGTCAAGTCATCATGGCCTTTATGCCCAGGGCTACACACGTGCTACAATGGGGCGTACAAAGGGCTGCCACTTAGCGATAAGGAGCCAATCCCAAAAAACGCCTCTCAGTTCAGATTGGAGTCTGCAACTCGACTCCATGAAGCTGGAATCGCTAGTAATCGTATATCAGCAACGATACGGTGAATACGTTCCCGGACCTTGCACACACCGCCCGTCAAGCCATGGAAGCTGGGTGTACCTAAAGTCGGTAACCGCAAGGAGCCGCCTAGGGTAAAACTAGTAACTGGGGCTAAGTCGTAACAAGGTAGCCGTATCGGAAGGTGCGGCTGGAATACCTCCTTTTTAGAGCACGTTCCTCTGGGTCCGCCCAAGAGGTAACATTGGCTTACCTGCTGTTGTTTCCATCTCTTTCAAATTACTTAAAGAAGTTCTTTTACAAGTTTTTAAAAGTAAACCCGATAAAAAGGGGCTACAAGATACACCAAACAGATCCGTAGCTCAGCCTGGTTAGAGCACTACACTGATAATGTAGGGGTCACCAGTTCAAATCTGGTCGGGTCTACCACAGAAAGCTGCCGGTGATTAGTTGATGAGGTGAAAAGTTGAAAAGGTCTTCATTTCTTGTCAACTGCCACAAGACCAGTAACTAGTCAACCTTTACAGTAGGGGGATTAGCTCAGCTGGCTAGAGCACCTGCCTTGCACGCAGGGGGTCAACGGTTCGAATCCGTTATCCTCCACAATATTTTCGATTGGCAATTGTCAATTGGGATATTGAGGGAAAACGAAACAGTTCTTTCAAACTAAGATGGTAATAATCCATTAGGGATTTTGACTGGATCGTATCCAGGTTATCAGCTAAAGACCATTTAGGGTTTAGTATTCAATATTACATATTCGATATTAAATTTTAAATCGGTTAAGTTCTTTGACATATTGGAAAAATCAAAAAAGTTGTTAGACGAGAGTCTATTGAACGATCACATAATAATTTAGTATCGCCAAGTTTTTGGTGGTCTGAAGTTGTTGTGGTCGGGTAACAAATACAATTTCAAATTTTTTAAAGCAACTAAGGGCACATGGTGGATGCCTTGGCTCTGAGAGGCGAAGAAGGACGTGGTAAGCTGCGATAAGCTGCGGGGAGATGCACACAATCGTTACATCCGCAGATTTCCGAATGGGACAACCCGGCATGTTGAAGACATGTCATTCCGAAAGGAAAGCCAACCCCGAGAACTGAAACATCTAAGTACCGGGAGGAAAAGAAAATAAATTAATGATTCCCCAAGTAGTGGCGAGCGAACAGGGAACAGCCTAAACTTGATCGGCGTGCCGATTGAGGGTTGTAGGACCACATTTAGAAACTGTCATCAAGCTGAATTTTTTGGAAAATTGAGCCATAGAGCGTGATAGCCGCGTAAGCGTAAATTGACAGGGACGAGTGGTATCCTGAGTAGGGCGGGACCGGAGAAATCCTGCTTGAATCTGCCAGCACCATCTGGTAAGGCTAAATACTCCTCAGAGACCGATAGTGAACCAGTACCGTAAGGGAAAGGTGAAAAGCACCCTAAACAAGGGAGTGAAATAGTACCTGAAACCGTGTGCCTACAAGCGGTCGGAGCATAGCAATATGTGACGGCGTGCCTTTTGCATAATGAACCTACGAGTTGCTCCTCACAGGCGAGGTTAAGTTCTTAATTAACGGAGCCGTAGCGAAAGCGAGTCCAAATAGGGCGCATTAGTCTGTGGGGGCAGACGCGAAACTTTGTGATCTATCCATGAGCAGGCTGAAGGAGGGGTAACACTCTCTGGAGGGCCGAACCCGTTAGCGTTGAAAAGCTCTGGGATGACTTGTGGATAGGGGTGAAAGGCCAATCAAACTGAGAGATAGCTCGTTCTCCCCGAAATGTTTTTAGGAACAGCGTCGCATTTTAGAAGTTTATTAGAGGTAGAGCTACTGATTGGGCTAGGGGGCTTCACCGCCTACCAAACCCTGACAAACTCCGAATGCTAATAAATATCTGCGGCAGTGAGGCTGCGGGCGCTAAGGTCCGTGGCCGAGAGGGAAATAACCCAGAATAACAGCTAAGGTCCCTAATACGTAGTTAAGTTGATCAAACGAGGTGGGGTTTCTATAACAGCCAGGATGTTGGCTTGGAAGCAGCCATTCATTTAAAGAGTGCGTAACAGCTCACTGGTCGAGAGACCCTGCACGGAAAATAATCGGGCATCAAACTACGAACCGAAGCTTTATGATTGCACTTCAGAGTGTATATCGGTAGGGGAGCATTGAAATCAGCATCGAAGGTGTACCGTGAGGTATGCTGGAGCGATTTCAAAAGAAAATGTAGGTATAAGTAACGATAAATAAGGTGAAAAACCTTATCGCCGAAAGTCTAAGGGTTCCTGATCAACGTTAATCGGATCAGGGTTAGTCTGGTCCTTAGGTAAACCCGAAAGGGGTAACTGATGGAAAACTGGTTAATATTCCAGTACCGGCATTCATTTCGATGGGGTGACGCGGAAGTGACCGACACACGATGCTTACGGAATAGCACGTTTAAGTATGTAGTTATATTTTTTGCAGGTAAATCCGCAAAGGATGGCGAAGTACGAAAGTATCTGAGGGCTTCGGCCCGATGGAGTGTCCTAATAGCCGCCGAGAAAAACCTCTAAGGTTCAGGTGAATGCTGCCAGTACCGCAAACCGACACAGGTAGACGGGATGAGAATTCTAAGGCGCTCGGGTGAGCCGTGGAGAAGGAACTAGGCAAATTAACGCTGTAACTTCGGGATAAAGCGTACCGCAGCGATGCGGTCACAGTAAAATGGTTCAACCAACTGTTTAACAAAAACACAGGGCCCTGCAAAATCGTAAGATGACGTATAGAGCCTGATACCTGCCCGGTGCTGGAAGGTTAAGGAAGGGTGTTCGGAGGCAACTCCAAAGCTCCTGACTGAAGCCCCAGTAAACGGCGGCCGTAACTATAACGGTCCTAAGGTAGCGAAATTCCTTGTCGGGTAAGTTCCGACCTGCACGAATGGTCTAATGAGTTGAACACTGTCTCCTCCACGAGCCCGGTGAAATTGTAGTATCGGTGAAGATGCCGGTTACCCGCCACGGGACGGAAAGACCCCGTGAACCTTCACTACAACTTTGCATTGATTTTGAACAACCGATGTGTAGGATAGTTGGGAGACTTTGAAGCTGTGTCGCCAGGCATGGTGGAGTCAACGTTGAAATACCAACCTTCGTTTGTTTAGGATCTAATCCAGTAATGGAAACAGTGCATGGTGGGTAGTTTGACTGGGGTGGTCGCCTCCTAAAAAGTAACGGAGGCTTGCAAAGGTTCCCTCAGTACGGTTGGTAATCGTACGTAGAGCGCATCAGTATAAGGGAGCTTGACTGTGAGACATACAGGTCGAGCAGGGGCGAAAGCCGGCTGAAGTGATCCGGTGGTTCTGCATGGAAGGGCCATCGCTCAAAGGATAAAAGGTACTCCGGGGATAACAGGCTGATCTCCCCCAAGAGCTCATATCGACGGGGAGGTTTGGCACCTCGATGTCGGTTCGTCACATCCTGGGGCTGGAGAAGGTCCCAAGGGTTCGGCTGTTCGCCGATTAAAGTGGCACGTGAACTGGGTTCAGAACGTCGCAAGACAGTTCGGTCCCTATCTGTGGTGGGCGCGAGTAAATTGAGTGGACGTGACCTTAGTACGAGAGGACCGGGTCGCACGTACCGCTGGTGTATCTGTTGTGCCGCCAGGTGCAGTGCAGAGTAGCTATGTACGGCAAGGATAAACGCTGAAAGCATCTAAGCGTGAAACCTTCCACAAGATGAGTTTACTTTTAAGAGCCGTAGTAGACGACTACGTTGATAGGCTACAGGTGTAAAGCTAGTAATAGCAAAGCCGAGTAGTACTAATTGCTCGTACGCTTTAATTTTTTTTTACTACCTGCCCTCAAAGGCATGGTATAGATAGACTCTCTCCTAACTCCTTTTTTGATCCAATATGTTAATCTTATTATAGTTGATAAGTTGAATAGTTGATAATGTTGACAAGGCTTTCCTTGTTAACTTGATCAACCTGTTAACTTGTTCACTTACCTTTTTATGGTGGTTTTGCCGAGGGTGTTCACCTCTTCCCATACCGAACAGAGAAGTTAAGCCCCTCATGGCCGATGGTACTGCACCAAAATGCGGGAGAGTAGGTAGCTGCCATATTTATTAAATGAAAGCCTTTCAGAAATGAAAGGCTTTTTTTATGCGCCTATGCTTTATAACGTATGGTCCTGTTTTGTATAAACTATTCTTTTGAGCGGCTAAACCCCTCATGGCCGATGGTACTGCACTGCCGCTGCAGGGCGGACGGGAGCCCCGCCCTGCGGCGGGGTAAAATACGGTAGCTGCCATATTTATTTAAAAAAGCCTTCCAGAAATCAGAGGCTTTTTATATGCACCTGTATGAACCATAGGAGCACAGCGGATACAGATAGGATGTCGAAAATAGAAAGAGGAATGATGAATAATAAAGCAGTTGAGGTCAGAGAGGCTGTTGGTACTATTCCTTTCTAAGATTATAGAAGCCATAATGCCTAATGATCAATAATTGAAATCCTCGGAAAGCAGGACCTCAGCAGGGTTCTTCTATTATATACTTTTTACAATCTATTCATGGCTATTTTAGGTTGTCCATCGATGATTTTTGGAATTGGTCTACACCTGTTTTTAAACCAATATTAAATTGCTAACTTGTATATCAAGCCTTGTCAATTGATTCGGAGAGCCAAATACTTTTATTTTTAGAATTGCTAAACTTTGGGAATTAAGATATTTACTGGTCTTTTTCGAATAGCAATATGGAAGTTTTCGTGGCGATAGGTCATTAGTTTCCACTGGAGGACAACTCTATTGATAGTATTAAACGCTAAGACCTGTTTTTCAGTTGGCCGACTAATATTGAGCTATATATTACTTACTTGGAGATGCTGCAATATTTTCTGTTGCCTAATCAAATTTGATAAAATTGTGATAAGCACTCAACAACTCAAACGAATGCCTGGAAGAAATGATTTTATATTTTCTCCAGCATACCGGCTGGCAAGGCATATGTTGTTCTGGGGAATCTGGCTTATCTTATGGACGATCTTCTGGACCTTCGTTTGGTCAACTTTTGAATATAATTTTAAACGGATTACTATATGGATACCCGTTTTTATATTATATACTTATCCTGTTTCGCATTTTGCCATCAAACAACTGTTGCTGAAGAATAAGTATATTTATTTCACAGCATTTATACTACTCTGGAGTGTTGTTGGATGGTACACCAATATTTATTTTCGCTTTTACATTTTTGATCCCTTACAGGAACTTTGGTCTATTCCACATACAAATAGTTCATTACGCGAACCTCACAGCCTACTTTGCATGGCCACTACGGTTTCTAGTATGTCTGCGGCTATACTTATGAAACATTGGACTGTCACGCAAACCCGTTGGGAACAATCGGAACGCGAGAAGGTCACAGCTGAACTACAATTATTAAAAGCACAATTGCATCCGCATTTTCTGTTTAATACCCTCAATAACATCTATTCGTTTGCGCTTCATAGTTCTCCCCAAACGCCACAAATGATTCTGAAGTTGTCTTCCCTCCTTAGCTACATACTTTATGAATGCAAAACTGATGAAGTGCTCCTGGAGAAAGAAGTAGAGGTTATGAAAGACTACATTGGCCTGGAAAAGGAGCGGTATGGTGATAAGATAGACATTTCCGTAAATATCGAAGGTGACATACAAAACAAATTCATTACACCACTTCTCATTCTTCCATTTCTGGAAAACGCTTTTAAACACGGCACGTCTGAACAGCTGCAACAGTCCTGGATGAGCGTTGACATTGCTGTAAAAGGCGATTTGCTTCAATGTAAGGTAGTGAACAGCAAAAATGAAGTTGTTCCGTTTCACGAAAATGGTGTGGGCATTAACAATGTAAAGAAGCGTTTAGAATTTCTGTACCCGGGAAAACACGACTTAAAGCTTGCTGATGAAGGCCAGTTCTTTGTAGTGGCGCTTTTGTTGCACTTAAGATCAACTTCCCCGGAAGTAGCCATTCCAAAACAATACCTGAAAAAGTTGGCTCATGAAATAGAGCCTGTCTCCTGATTGTTGATATGCCTGCTGTACAAGTTTATTGAACATTTTTCTCATTATGCTGGAAGATCTAAATATTATCCTTTTTAAACTACCCCACATATATTCAAAGACTTTGTTAATCCATGATTTCCCAACCCGGTATTCTTGGTTGTAAAAGTTATTTTTGGAAACATTTGACGTATATGAAAAAGTTCGTTCTGCTTTTCCTTGGCCTTGGTACAATAACGATGGCTTCTTTTGGACAACAAAAGAAAATTGTTGCGGATAAAATTGTTGGCATTGTAGGGGACAAGATCATCCTTCAATCTGACATACACAATGCCATTGCCGACATGTCAAGACAAGGCGCCACAGTGCCTGAGAATGCAGAATGCTCTGTAATGGAGCAGGCATTGGTTTCAAAGGTGTTGATGCTGCAGGCGCAAAAAGACTCTTTACCAGTGACAGATGAAGAGGTGGAGGCAGAACTGGACCAAAGGGTTCGTTATTTTATCAGTCAATATGGAACGCAGGAAGCCCTGGAGTCTGTGGCGGGTAAAACTATTTACCAGATCAAGGATGACGCCCGTGAATCGGTGAAGGAAAGCAAACTGGCGCAGGCCATGCAAAGAAAGATCGTTGACAATATTAAAATCACTCCAACAGAAGTTAAGACCTATTTTGATCGTTATCCTAAAGACAGTTTACCCTTCTTTGAATCGGAAGTAGAGTTGGGACAGATCGTTGTATATCCAAAAGCATCACACGACCTGGAGAAATATGTGATGGACGAACTTGCAAATTATAAAAAGCAAATAGAGGCCGGACTTATCTCATTTGAACAGGCAGCAAAGAAATATTCTGAAGACCCGGGTTCAAAGGACAGGGGTGGACAATACCAGATCAACCGCAATGAAAAGCAATGGGATCCCACCTTCATGGCTGCAGCTTTTCGCCTGAAAGAAGGACAGATCTCTAATGTTATCAAAACCAAATTTGGGTACCATATCATACAGATGGTGCAAAAGAATGGTGATGATGCGGTGATCCGTCATATTTTACGTATCCCTCCCATTACTGACGTAGAGCTTAACGCAAGCATTTCCAAACTGGATTCCGTACGGGCAAAGCTAATAGCTGGTACAATCGATTTTAATAATGCCGCAGGTAAGTATAGTGACGATGAACAGGCAAAATATGCCGGGCCCTATATTATCAGTGGAGATGGAGATGCCTATAACCGCATCGACGAGCTGGATAAGGGCATAGTGGCTATGCTGGATAAGATTAAAGTTGGCGAGTATTCTCAGCCTACTGTGTTTACAGATGAACGTGGAAAGAAAGGAGTGCGTATACTTTACTTAAAGTCCAAGTCAGAGCCTCATCGCCTGAATTTAAAGGATGATTATAACCGCATTTCCCAATCTGCCCTGGAAGAAAAAAAATACCAGGCCCTGGATAAGTGGCTGAAAGCCAATATTCCTTCTTATTATATCATGATAGATGCTGAAACAGGAAATTGCCCCCAATTGAAGAAATTTACAGATGCCGAGAAGGCCACAGCATCAAAATAATCAAGGGGAAATAATTTGAAATGGTTGAATTGGATTCTTTAAAGAGTATTCAATTATCCCATCATACTTAGACACAGTTTATTGCAGAGTTGACTAATGGTAAACCTTTAGTCGCCGCAATTATATTCTTCAAGCGTTTAAAATCTTCATTGCAGGATGTATTTTTAAAGATTATTGCAGGCTTCGTGTAAATCCATCCAATAGTCCATGTCCTCATCCCTGAAAACATGCCTTTTTTCTGCATCCGAAAGGTTGCTGTTGGAAGCTCATCCGCTGCCACTATGGATAGTTGACGCTGAATGTTTTGCGATTGCATTTGCCAATCCTGCTGCATCGCGTCTGTACGGTTATTCCGTACCTCTTATGGAACGAAGCAATTTCCTTGACTTTTTCTCTGAGTACCACCGATTTACATTTATTGAGAGACTATCTGGTGAAATAAATGAATGCGGTACTTTTTCTGAGAGTTTTTGCCACCATAATAACATGGGAGAGCAAATGGCTGTTGAACTGCATCTCTCCACCATTCTTCTGAATAACAAAAAGTATTACCAGGTCACAGCTATTGACCAGACAGACAAGATACATTTCAGGGAGTTGATGAAGGAAGAAAATAACCGGTACAAAACATTCATAGAACAGAGTGTGGCAGGTATTTTCTGTAAAGAACTGCATATTCCTATTGAAATTACAGCCAGTGCCCGTGATATGGTGGCACATTTGGACCAGCATAGCTATATCTCTGAATGCAATGCAGCAATGGAAGCTATGTGGATAAGAGATATGGGCACTGAAGACAAAAGTTTTTCTCTTAGCGGCCTGTTGAAAATGGATGCTGAGGGTACCGAGAGTTTTATACAACGCTTCATTGACAATGATTTTAAATTACAGAACGCCGAATTACATGATAAGGACGCACAAGGGAATACCCGCTATTACCTGACCAATCTTATTGGTATCGTTCAAAATGGATATCTAATTAGAATTTGGGGTTCACAGAGAGATGTTACCCAAAGAAGGCAGATCGAAGAGAATAATTCTTTATTGGCGCACCTAGTGGAAGAGACTTCTGACATTCTTGTTGCCGCTGATATGGAGTACCGGCCCCTTACCTGGAATAAGGCCGCGGAAAAGATATCCGGCATACCAGCTACCCAGATATTAGGCAGGCAATTGAAAGAATTCATACAACTAGAGTACAAGTCAGGCACCTATGATGAGGTGCGGGAAATAATCAAACAGAATGGCGAATGGACAGGCGAAGCTTCTTTTACCCGTCCCTGTGATCAAAAGAAGATCACTTTAATAATTACCTACAAACAGTTACGCTGTAATGAAAAGGCTTTAGGCCTTCTTGTGACAGCTACCGATATTACTGAAAGGATCAATGCTGAGTCAAGAATAAGAGAAAGTGAGGCCAGGTTTAATGAAATGGCAGATGCTGCTCCGGTAATGATCTGGATGACAGATGAGAATAATAAGATCACCTATCTTAATGAAAAATGGCTTGACTTCACGGGGAAAGACATTATAGCCTTCAATTCTGAAGGTTGGAGATCATTAGTTCATCCGGACGACCTGGTGCCTTCTCTGAATAAATACATTGCCGCATTTGAAAGCAGGACTCCCGTGGTTATGGTGTATAGGCTCCTGAATTATAAAGGCGAATACCGCTGGATACAGGACACCGGTATGCCAAGGTTTTTGAATGAACAAACCTTTGTAGGTTATATTGGCTCTGTAGTAGATATTGAAGAACAAAAACAGACAGAAGAAAAGCTCCGCTACCAGGCAACAGTCCTTGAAAATGTATCTGATATTATTATCACTACCGATAATAATTATATTATTAAAGCCTGGAATAAGGCTGCTGAAGATCATTACGGCATCCCGGAAAAAACAGCAAAGGGAGTACGGGTCAATACCGCTATGCCAGCACTTTTTCAACGAGTTAGTTTTGAATTGTTTAATGAGACACTGGTAAAGTTTGGCAGCTGGAATGGAGAGATAACGATCGAACTTCCCAATGGAAATACGAGGTATTTTCATTTTACAGTTAAAAAGATCTTTCATGACCAGAATAAATTGGGCTACGTATATGTTGGCCGGGATATAACAGACAGGAAGGAGATAGAAAATAAGCTGCAGAAAAGCGAAAAGTTTTACCGCACCCTGATATCAGACTCTCTTGATGGCATCATCTTATTGGACGGAAATGGAAACATCAGCTTTAGTTCTCCTTCGATAAAGAATGTGCTTGGATTTGATGCTGAAGAAGTAATTGGGCTCAATGGATTTGAATTTGTGCACCCGGATGATATTGCCTGGGCCATGGAATCATTTCAAAGGGAAATCTCGGAAAATCCCGAGATAAAATACATTGTCATCAGGCTGCGCAAAAAGAATGATGAATGGGTTTGGTGCATGGTACGCGGGCATAACCTGTTAAGGAATCCATACATCAATAGTATCGTAATATATTTCCATGATGATAGTTTACGAAAGCAGGCTGCTGATGCCTTAAAAGAAAGTGAGAAGCGTTTCAGGGCACTTATAAAGGATCTTCAGATAGGCGTGATGATGCAGAACGCAGAGGGGAAAACCATTCTTTGTAATAAAGCGCTGACGGATATTTTTGAGGTGAAAGAGGAAGACCTTATTGGAAAGGAAATATGGAAAGTGTATTCCGATGTGGTTTGTGAAGACGGGAAAAATATAGCAGTTGTCAACCGGCCCACCTTTAAAGTGCTGCAGACAGGAAAACAGGTAAAAGATTTCGTGATGGGTGTGTGGCAACCACATAAAAAAGAACGGATCTGGCTTTTGATCAGTGCAGAACCTTTATTGAATGAAAATGGTGAAGTGCTGCATATTCTTTGCTCAGTAGCTAATATAACTGAAAGGAAAAAGCAGGAAAAGAAATTACTAGCTGATGGAATGCGTCATCAAAAACAATTAACGCAAGCAACCCTTGACGGTCAGGAGAAGGAAAGAAGAGAGATTGGTAAAGAACTGCATGATAACATCGGGCAACAACTAACGACTATCAAATTATTCCTGGATCTTGCAAAAAGCACGGCCAATGAAACTACCCTTGAGATGGTAAACATGGCATTGAAAGGTGTAGGGGATGCTATCAATGAGATAAGGGCTATGTCAAGGTCTTTATTACCTCATACTTTAAGTGACCTGGGCCTGGTAGAGTCTATCTGTGAATTAACTGATTCTCTCAGCAGGGCTCAATTGATACGTATAGATTTTAATTATGAGGATTTTGAAGAGATCAATATTCCCGAGAATCAAAAGTTGACATTGTTCCGCATTGTCCAGGAGCAGTTGAATAACATTGCCAAGCATGCCGAAGCTACTAATATATCTGTTACCCTAAGAAGTACCATCCAAAGTGTATTACTCGAAATTATAGATGATGGTAAAGGCTTTGATAAAAAAACGGTAAAGAAAGGTTTAGGATTTACCAATATACGCAACAGGGCCGAGCTATTTGGAGGGAAGAAAGAGATCGTGTCCAACCCAGGCGAAGGTTGTTATTTAAAAGTGTCCATGCCTGTAGTGTTTACTCCGGCTTCTACATTACATAATTCCATTAATTGAGTTGGCTTCTCCTGATATCAGGGATGTAATTAATGTTGTTTAGGTGGGTAAGTGTAACCTGCGCTTAACAGAAAACAGATTACATTTGCGCTTCTTCCAATGAGCGACGCAATAAAACACGAATGTGGTCTTGCCTTTATTCGTTTACGCAAGCCCTTCTCTTACTACCAGCAAACCTATGGCTCCGTATTGTGGGGCCTGAATAAACTCTACCTTTTAATGGAAAAGCAGCACAACCGGGGCCAGGACGGCGCGGGTGTGGCGGCTGTGAAATTGAATGTAGAACCCGGCTACCCCTTCCTTTCCCGCATCAGGAGTGCCGAAGCGGGCAGCATTGCTGATATATTTAAACAGATAGGCGAAGAGTTCAATGAACTCCAGAAGTTTAATCCCGAGATCGGTAATTACCCGGGGTTGATGAAAGGGCACTTGTCTTTTTTGGGAGAACAGTTATTAGGCCACCTGCGCTATGGTACTCAAGGCAGAAACAATGTGCAGTTCTGCCATCCTTTTATTAAACGTCATACGATTCCTGCACGAAATCTTGTATTAGCCGGCAACTTTAACCTGGTAAATACGGACGAACTGTTTGAACTGGTGAACATGGACCCGGGTGAGTTTCAAAAACAAAGCGACCTGGCGGCCATGATGGAGGTTATCTATCATTTCATTGTCAAAGCGGATGAGGCCAACCAGCAGGAATTGGATATTGTAAGCGTGTTAAAGAAAGCCGTGCCTTTGTTTGACGGTGGTTTCCATGTAGGTGGCGCCACAGGCAATGGGATAGGCTTTGTTTTCAGGGATGCGCATGGCATACGACCATCGTATTATTATATCAATGATGAAGTGGTTGTAGCAGCATCGGAAAGAGCAGCTTTACGCACAGCTTTTAATGTGGGTGAAAATGAAGTGCAGGAATTATTGCCGGGTAAAGCACTTATTGTGCTGGAGAATGGCGAAGTGAAGATCGAGCAGATCATTGAACCGAAAGAAAGAAAGGCCTGCAGCTTTGAGCGCATTTATTTCTCCCGCGGTAGTGACGAAAAGATCTACAGGGAACGTCAGCGCCTGGGATATAACCTGAGCAAGCAGGTGCTGGAAGCAGTGGAATTCGATTTAAAGAACACGATATTTTCTTTTATTCCCAATACGGCCGAAGTGGCCTTCTACGGATTGAGTAAAGGTTGTGAAGACTACCTTAATAAGATCAAGGTTGAGCGTATCGCTTCCTGGGGTAATAATGTGGACCCGGAGAAGTTGCACGAGATGATCAACCGTAAGGTGCGCATGGAAAAGATAGCCATCAAGGATGTAAAGATGAGGACCTTCATCACCGAAGATGTGAACCGCAACGAGATGGTGCAGCACGTGTATGATATCACCTATGGTACAGTCAGGAAAGGCATTGACACATTGGTGGTTATTGATGATTCCATTGTTAGGGGTACCACGCTCAGGGAAAGTATCATCCGGATGCTGGCCCGCCTGGAGCCTAAGCGCATCATTGTCGTTTCATCTTCCCCACAAATACGTTATCCCGATTGTTATGGCATTGACATGAGCAAACTGGGTGATTTTATTGCTTTCAATGCCGCCATTCATTTGCTGAAGGAAAGAGGTAAGGAAGATGTTTTAAAGGAACTCTACGACCAATGTAAGGAAATGGTGCGTAATAATCAATTGCATACCGTAAACGTGGTCAAACAGATCTATAAATCCTTCACCAACGAGGAGATCACTAAGAAGATAGCAGAACTGATCACCCCGCAAGGACTCCAGATCCCTGTGGATGTCATCTATCAAACCATTGAATCCTTGCACGAAGCATGCCCTAATAATTTAGGTGACTGGTACTTCACAGGTAACTATCCTACTCCCGGAGGTAACAGGGTGGTAAATACTGCTTTCATCAATTACATGGAAGGGAAGAATGCAAGGGGATATTAGACTACCAAAAAACTTCACCAGGCATGGAATCAAGCCCTCGGACTAACTCCAGGATTTGAGTTAATTATACGGATTATGTATTCTTTTAAGCGTTTGTGCGTATTATTTTAATTTCATAGCATGAAAACCCTTCTCCTTATTCGCCATGCCAAAAGTAGCTGGGATGCTCCCGGCCTTAGTGACGCAGACCGCCCATTGAATGACAGGGGGAAAAAGGATGCACCTGAAATGGCAAAGAGACTAAAAAAAAGAGGCCTGTCGATCGATCAGTTCATTTCCAGTACAGCTAAGCGCGCCCGCAAGACTGCCAAATATTTTGCAGAGGAATTCGATGTGAAGAAAGAAGATATCAAAGAAGTGGAAGACCTGTACATGGCCAATGCACCCGGCTTTGTAAAGACAATAGAGTATACAAAGAAAAAACATGATATCATCGCCCTTTTTTCCCACAATCCTGGCATAACCGAATTTGCCAACTCGCTCACCCATGTGCGCATTGATGATATGCCTACCTGCAGCGTTTTTGCTGTGCAAGCTGAAGTCAATGACTGGGAAGAATTTATGAATGCAGAAAAAAAGTTCCTGTTCTTTGATTATCCTGGTAAATCAGATAGCGAGTGAAGGTAATTATAATACTTTCTGTTTTCGGAAGCTTACAAGATACACACCGCTGAAGATCAACATGGCAGCCAGTGCTTTTTGCCAGGTGAACGATTCATCCAAAAACAACACAGCTATCAACACCGTAAATACAGGTTGGGTATAGATATATGTCCCGGTAATCCCTGCACCAATATGTTGTATGCCATAAGCATTGAAATAATACGCGAAAAAGGTTCCGGGGATAGCAATGACCAATATAGCCAGGTAATGTTGCCAATGTATTACCTGCCAGTTTATCTCTGCTACCTGGTTCCATCCAAAAGGTAACATCATGATAAATCCAATGCTGAAGATCCACCGGATCACATGCAGGGGACTGTAGGTTTCCATCAAAGGCTTTACTAATATAAAATAGATGGCGTAGGCAATGGCATTGAGTACGATCAGCATGTCACCAAGCAGATAGTCGGAACCTTGCTGGCCCGCTTCCTTTTGCATAATGATCAATACCGAGCCTCCAATGCCTAAGGCTAATCCAAGTGCTTTAAAAAAAGTGAATCGCTCTTTTAGCACCCATAAGGCAAACACCGTCACCAGTAAGGGAGTGACCAGGGTTAGCAGGGAGGCATGAATAGTGGAGGTCAATGTAAGTCCTTTAATAAACAGCATCTGGTTGATGGCAACACCTGCAAGGGCGCACCAGAAGAAACGCATCCAGTCTTTACGGCGTATCCGGGCAGATGTACTTCCCACCATCCACACGCCCCAGAACAACAAAAGGCTGATGCCCACCCTGAACAGGTTGATCGCAAAAGGGCCAACCAACGATGGCGAAACCATCTTCACCAGGCTGTAATTGGCTGCAAAGAATAAATTGGTAAGCAACACAGCTATATGTGCTTTGGTAACAGTTTTCATAGTGCTGAAGGGGAACCGGGTTTAGGAGTTTCTTTTTGTGTTTCATGTTGATCGAGGCTGTGAAGAAAATAAATTATGACCTCGTTCGATTTGCTGGGTTGTGATGTCTGCTCATAAGGAAAGCTGTTGGCCAGGTCAAGTGCAGCAGAAAGACGAAACTTATGCTGTGGTATACAAAGAGCCAGGTTATGTTGCATAAGGTGTTCAGCCAGGTATTCCTGTTCTGCCTGCCCTGGTGTTGGCACCAGGATGCTTTTCTTTTGCATGGTCAGGAGGTCCATAATGGTGCTGTAACCACAGCGGCTGATCACAAAGGAAGCCTCCTTGATATAATGCTCCAGTTCCTGCGCAGGAAGATGATTGAATACATGTACAAATGAAGGAACTACAGGTAGATCGACAGTTCCGGGCATACCTCTCACCAGCACCACCGGCTTTTTATAATCATGTAGTTGATGAATGATCATTTCTTCCCATACGGTCCGCAAAGGTTCAGGCCCGGATAGGATCACCAGCAAGTGTCTTTCTTCTGTCTTAACTATGCCTGTAAATCTTGATAGCGGGCCTATGTATTTCACAGGTATAGATGGGGAAATGGCGGGGTGTGACAGTTCTCCTGCCAAACTAAGTCCGCTTTCATGATCTGGAACCCAGCAAGCCCCGAATTTGTTGATCTGTTGGTAATTAAGCTGTTGTATAAAGCGATCCATGGTAGAACCCAGCCCCGTTTTAATTCTTAACTGGTGGGTAATAAATACAGAAGGAATAGAATGGTGGTAAAGCCCGTAGCGGTTGTCCGAAATGACCGCATCAATGGAGTGATCTGTAACTGCGCGCTTTAGCCATTGGTGTTCCTTTTTGATCACAGATAGGATATGCGGTACCTGCGCGGCTATCTTCAGAGGTAAGAGCCAGCCTTTCCTGGAATATTGAATGCCGTAGCCTTCCAGTTCCAGGAATTGCAGGTTCGGGAATTCCTGTTGCATCAGTTCCCTGGTCCTGCCTTTCGCGGCAATGATAATGGTACAGTTACTTTCGTATAGCAGCCGAATGATCGGAATAACCCTGGTGGCATGTCCCAGCCCCCAATCCAGGGGGGCCACCAGGACCGTAAGTTTCGCAGGTGATATTCCTTGACTCATGTTATTTTTTCTACTTTTGGTCTAATCCTATACTAAAAGGCGTGTAAAATAGTTTAATTTAGAAACGAATCTACCTCTTATGAAAAGACTTATTTATATGGCATTGTTCTTGACCGCAATAACCATAGCAGGCTGTAGCAAAAATTATTATTCCGGAAATGGCAGTAAAAGCACTAAAGGATGCGGCTGCCCTGGATCAAAGGGATTCTAAAAGGGTGATTAATGAAAAATTACAATCGCGATCTGCTTTTACTATATAAAACTGAGGTCTATAACGAAGACCTTTTACAGCACGAAGTAGAATGCCTGCACAAGATCCTTGTCGGCGTTGAATGTAATGAAGTATTTTGCAAGTCCCATGAACTGGTCACCCGCAACAAGATCACTGATAAAGCAAAAGCGATAGTAAAAGCCATCGGTCAAACAACCCTGAAGCCCTTTTACTTCCTTGTGAATAAAAATTAAAGAACAAATCAATAACTAATAAAACAAAAGCGGTTCCACTGGAGCCGCTTTTGTTTTATGTGCATGATAATAAAGTTACCTACCGTAATTGCATAAGCGCGGTTCCAAGCTTTTGCAACATTTCGTCTATCTCTTCTTTTTTGCAGGTGCCCACGCTCAGCCTGTACCATGGAGATGTTTTGGCAGCACCAAAGGCATAAAAGGGAACCACGGCTAAACTCGCTTCCTGCAACAGGTAGGAAGTGACATCTGACTGGGTTTTTAATTCATCTCCATTTGCAGTTTTCTTACCTACAAGATCTATTTTGATGGTAAGATAAATAGCCGCTTCCGGGGCTACTGCTTCCACGCTATAGCCTTGTTCTTTCAGTTGTACAAAGCCTTCATAGATGCGTCGCAATCTTTCTTCCAGTTCACTTCTGAAATGTACCAGGTAGGCGTCAATCGCAGGCTTATTAGCAAGGAATCGTGTCAATGCTTTTTGCTCCGCCATTGGTGCCCAGGCGCCGACATGCGAGAGAATAGCTTTCATCTTATTGAGAATGGCAGCAGGTCCAAGGCTCCATCCCACACGTACACCTGTAGAAGCAAATGCTTTACTGATCGCATCTATATAAATGGTGTAGGGACGCATTTCGGGATTTAATGTTACAGGGTCATAATGCTGAATGCCATCGTAGGTAAGCTGCCAGTACATCTGGTCAAACATCACATAGAGTTTTTTCTCCGTATCAGTTCTCCGTTTATTTTCCTCAACTACCATGGCACAAATTCGTTCCAGTTCTTCTTTCCGGAAAGTAGTGCCCGTAGGGTTTTGAGGGGAACACAAGGCAATGAAAACGGCATTACTGATGTGCGGTCTCAGGTCATCTGCCGTAGGCATAAAATTGTTTTCTGCTTTTGCTTCCACCACCACATGCTTGCCTTCTACAAAATGAACATAGTGGTTATTGTTCCAGGACGGCACCGCATAGATCACTTTATCTCCCTTATCGCATATGGCCCGGAATAGTGCATAGATCAATGGTCGTCCACCCGAAGCGATCAGGATTTCATCAGTGTTGTATTCCAGTCCCTGGTAATCTTTGGCAAATCGGCTCACAGCTTCCCTCAATTCCAGGCTCCCTTCCCCCGGTGGATAGTTGGTAAACCTTTGGCGGTAGGCTTCCACGATCTCATCTTCAAGTTCTTTAGGAATAGGAAAGATCTGGGGGTTGAAATCACCAACAGTGAAATTGTAAATATGTTCGCCCTTGCGGATGCGGTCACGTATTTCTCCACCCAGTTTAACTATTTCAGAACCGATCAGAGTTTCCGAGAGATGAGACAGTTTCATTAGCCTTTCAATTTTCGCAAAAGTAAAGCGAATGCAGTAGATGGGTGTAGATAATAATAAGGGGTAGAATTCCTGTATAATTAACAAAGTGCAAATTGACCAAACAGTTTTATTACTTTTTTCAAATCAGACTTAATTGTAAGCTTTGTAGCTAACCCATACAGTAATACCTGACTGTTCATTTTTTAACCTATTTTCCACCTGTGTTTTACCAGCTGACCAAAATATATGCAAGACTGGCTATAAAGGTTTACTGCAGCAAGGTGATCATCAATAAACCGGAACTGTTGAAAAGCAAGGGCCCTATGTTACTGGCTGCCAATCATCCCAATTCTTTCCTTGACGGGATCATCCTTACTACTTTATTTGATCAACCTGTCCATTCTTTAGCCCGCGGAGATGCTTTTAAAAATAAATGGATCAACCGTTTTTTACGCAGCATTCAATTATTGCCTGTGTACCGAACCAGTGAAGGAACAGAAAACCTCTCTCATAATTATACCACCTTTGCTGCCTGCCAGGAAACGTTCAAGGATAATGGTATCGTTCTTATTTTCAGTGAAGGAAGGTGTGAGAATGAATGGTATTTGAGGCCATTGAAAAAAGGGACGGCCAGGCTGGCAACCACTGCCTGGGAAAATGGCATTCCACTACAGGTGTTACCAGTGGGCTTGAATTATAGTTCCTTTAAAAGTTTTGGCAAAGAGGTGCATATAAATTTTGGTGAGCCTATTACAGTGGAGGATATAGATCATGCTGCTGCCATTGGTAAAAATTTGGTCGACTTCAATGCGAATCTGCAAAACCAGTTGCATCAACTGGTGTATGAAATAGAAGAAAAAGATACAGAAAAACTGCATTCTGTTTTTCCGCACAGGGCAAGATCTTCCAAATATTTTTTGGCGCTGCCTGCCATAGCAGGATGGCTACTGCATGCACCATTATATTATTTATGCAAGGCTTACACCCAATTGTATTTTAAGAACAGCGGGCACTATGATTCTGTGCTTACCTCTTTATTACTGCTTTTTTATCCCATTTACTATTTAATTGTCGTGGGGGTGTTTTTTGTATTGCAACCAGCCTTTGGCATCCTGGCAATATTATTTCTTCCTTTTACTGCCTGGGCCTGCGTGCAGCTTAAATATAGCCTGGGCTTAAGGTTAGTTTAAAAAATTCTTTCCAGGATAGAACAGTAAGTACATTCATATCATCAAAAGTATTATCAGCCTTTAAAGCGTGAGAGTTTGTTACATTTATGCAAACTAACCTGCCATGATATTAATTGTACTTGGAGTCATTGTTTTAATTCTTGCATTTTCCATTCGCACTGTTCCCAATGTTTCAGCTTTTTCCAAAACTGGTATCCTGATCGCCCTGCTATTAATTGGCCTTGGTGTGGTGTTTAGCAGCTTTGTGCAAATAGATGCCGGCCAGGTTGGTGTGAAGAAATTATTTGGAAAGGTGCAGCCAACAGTATTGAATAGTGGATTGAACATGGTGAACCCTTTATACGAAATTGAAAAAATGGATATCCGTACGCAGAATTATACCATGAGTGGTATCAATGATGAAGGACATAAATCAGGTGACGATGCTATTAAAGTGTTGACAGCAGATGGACTGGAGGTTACCATTGATCTTACTGTATTGTACAGGGTGGTTCCTACAGATGCGCCTAAACTGGTGCGTGAAACAGGAGTGGATTATGAAGATAAGATCGTACGGCCTATAGCACGCACCCGCATCAGGGATAATGCTGTTTATTATGAAGCCATAGCCTTGTTTTCTACTAAAAGAGATGAATTTCAAAATCGCATCTTCAAGCAGATAGAGAGTGATTTCAAGTTGAGAGGCCTGTTACTGGAGAATTTACTGGTTCGAAACATTACACTACCCACTGCGGTGAAAGGCACCATAGAACAAAAGATCCAGGCAGAACAGGAGGCCCAGAAAATGCAATTTGTATTGCAAAAAGAAAGACAGGAAGCTGACAGGAAAAGGGTGGAGGCCCAGGGTATCGCCGATTACCAGCGCATCATCAGTGAAAGCCTGACAGATAAACAATTGCAGTACGAACAGATAAAGGCAACCATGGAATTAGCCAAATCACAAAATGCCAAGATCATCATGATGGGAGGAAAAACTGCTCCGGTGATCCTGGATGCTAAACAATAATTACATTTTATTTATACCATATTGCCCCAAAGCCGTGAATACGCTAACATAGAAGCAAAAAAAAAAGAGCCTTTAAGGCTCTTTTTATGTTGATATGATCTTGTTCAATATTATCCAACAGCTACACGTTTGAACTCAGTTACTTTCACATCTGGTCCAACGGATTTCAAATAATCACCTACTGATTTGGAATTATCTTTTACAAACGCCTGGGCGGTCAATGTGCTTTCTTTGAAGAAAGCATTAAGCTTGCCTTCTGCGATCTTAGAGATCATTTCATCAGGCTTTCCAGCCATCTTAGGATCTTGTTTCATTTGTTCAACAACAATGCTTCTTTCACGCTCCACTACATCAGCAGGAACTGAATCAGCATCAACG
The DNA here is from genome assembly GCF_900129295.1 of Flavisolibacter ginsengisoli DSM 18119. Lineage (GTDB taxonomy): Bacteria > Bacteroidota > Bacteroidia > Chitinophagales > Chitinophagaceae > Flavisolibacter > Flavisolibacter ginsengisoli. Next base: position 189,712 of record NZ_FQUU01000007.1, on the reverse strand, counting down.
GCAACAGGATTCATTGCAGCTATCTGCATTGCAATGTCTTTTCCTGCTTCACCTACTTCCTTATTGAAACCAACTAATACACCCATGCGGTAAGCGCCGTGGATATAAGAGGCTACATAAGGTGCTTCTACTCTTTCAAAGCGGGCAATGCCGATCTTTTCACCAATAGAGGCCAGTTTATCGTTGATAAGATCTGAAACCTTTGAACCATTAACCGACACTTCATTTAATTCTTCAGCGCTTTTTACATTGTTGGCAACAGCAGCATCAGCAATGCTCTGTGCAAATGCAACGAAATCAGCATTCTTGGAAACAAAGTCAGTTTCACAGGAGATGGTAACGATGAAACCTGTCTTGTTATCAGCAGTGGTCCTGGCAATAACAACACCTTCTTTAGCTTCACGATCACTGCGCTTGGCGGCAACCTTCTGGCCTTGCTTACGCAACCAGTCGATAGCTGCTTCAAAATCTCCGTTAGTTTCAGTCAATGCTTTACGGCAATCCATCATGCCTGCACCAGTAGCCTGGCGCAATTTGTTTATATCCTGGGCTGTAATTGTTACAGTAGACATAGAAAATCAATTTGAAATTTGAGAATAAGCAAAGTGCCAATAGTTATTTATCAGCACTTTGCCTTTTTCATGTATATTCTTTCAGTGAAAGGAAGGTAAACCTGCCCTTCAGCTGGTTAAAAGAACTATTATCTTCTTCCACCACCTGGTCCGCGGCTACCGCCACCAGGACCACCTGGAGTACGACGACGTTGACCGCCACCAGCTCCTGCTCCACCACCGCCAGGTCCACGGCCACCAGCACCAGGTCCACGACCTGTACCAGCACCTTGTCCGCCACGGCCACCACGTCCACGACCGCCTTCAGCTTGCGCTTCAGCTTCTAAACGTGCTGCTCTTTTTTCATTTTCAGCATCTGTTACTGAATCATCGCCTTCTTCATCTTTAGCAGCCTGGCGCTCAGCCAAACCTTCTGCAATAGCAGCAGTGATGTAGTTGGTAATAATAGCAATAGACTTAGTTGCATCATCATTAGCTGGAATTGAAAAGTCTACCTTGTTAGGATCGCAATTGGTATCAACAACACCAAAGGTTGTGATGCCAAGGCGCTTTGCTTCAGCTAATGCAATATGCTCATGTCCAATATCAACAATGAATAAAGCGGCAGGTACACGGCCCAATTGAGCAATACCACCTAATACTTTCTCCATTTTATCTTTATCGCGGCTTAATGTCAGACGCTCTTTCTTGGTGATTGAGTCAAATGAACCATCACCAAGCATTTTTTCAATGCTCTGCATCTTCTTCACGCTCTTACGAACAGTGTTGAAGTTGGTAAGCATACCACCCAGCCAACGCTCAGTAACATATGGCATGTTCACACGCTGTGCGCATTCAGTAACGATATCCTTCGCTTGCTTTTTTGTACCAACGAAAAGAACCTTTTTACCGCTGCGGGCAATTTGCTTCAGGGCAGCAGCAGTTTCCTGCAGGCCTTCCACTGTTTTATTAAGATCAATGATGTGAATACCTTTCTTCTCAGCGAAGATGTAAGGCAACATCTTAGGATTCCACTTCTTCTTCAGGTGACCGAAATGTACACCTGCTTCAAGGAGTTGTTGCTGTAACGAAGTGTTTTGTTCCATTATGAGGAAGTTTATTGTTTTTAGTTTATAGTTTATTGTTGGTGTCTGAAGTTTTTTGCCTCTTAACCAGAAACCATATTAACGTTTAGAGAACTGGTAGCTTCTACGGGCTTTCTTCTTACCGAACTTCTTACGTTCAACAGAACGTGGGTCACGTTTCAGCAAGCCGGCTGCTTTTAATGCAGGGCGGAATTCAGGGTTCAATTCTACCAGCACACGGGCAATACCCAGCATGGCAGCTTCTGCCTGGCCTTTAACACCACCACCTGCAGCATTGATCTTAATATCAAATTTGTCAGCAGCATCAACAGTATGAAGAGGCCTGGTAACCTGGTTTTGCAGATAAACCAATTTAAAATATTCTTTGAAATCCTTATCGTTTACAGTGATACCGCCTGTGCCACGAGAAACGAATACTCTTGTAACAGCTTCTTTACGGCGACCAACACTATTTTTTTGCTTTTCCATTTATTAGTAATTAGGAATTAGTAATTGGGATTTAGAACTTCAGTTCTTTAGGTTGTTGTGCAGTGTGAGGATGTTGATCACCGGCATACACAAATAATTTTTTATACATCTGGCGACCTAAACGGTTCTTAGGCAACATGCCCTTTACAGCTCTTTCTATGATCACTTCAGGTCTGCGCTTTAAAAGATCTTTGGCGATCTCTTCTCTACGGCCACCTGGGTAACCTGTATAGCGGTCATAAACCTTTTCGTCCATCTTGTTTCCTGTAAGTTTCACTTTGTCAACATTGGTAACGATAATGAAATCGCCACAGTCAACGTGAGGGGTGTAATATGCCTTGTTCTTGCCACGTAATATTGCAGCAATACGAGAGCACATACGTCCCACGGTTTGATTGGTACCGTCCACAACATACCAGTTACGTTGTACGGTAGCCGCATTCGCATGTTTGGTTGTAAAATGTAATTTGCTCATGATTTGTTTTTTGTGCCGGGCCATCCCCCGGGCGCTTTTTAAAATGAGGCGCAAAAGTACCATCTAATCCTTATACAATCCAAGGAATAAAGGGTGTATTTTTAAAGACACCTTTGTAACTCATTGATAAACAATAAATATTTTGACCCATTTTAAAAGTCATTAACAATTTCCTGTGGTTTTGGTCCTCAATGATTATAAAAAGACTCATCTTTTCCTTGTATATAAGCTGATGAGGAAGGTTTCCAGCAGAAAATAGTAACTTTTACATTAAATCCCACAGGTTATGAAAAGGATCATTTTTCTTGTCAGCCTGTTATGCTTTTCCTCCCTTTTACAGGCTCAAAAAGATTATAAAGTTGTATTTGACCTCACCAGCCGTGATTCTGTAGATCATAAAAATATCATACGATGGCTCAACGAGATCACAGCTGCAGAACCTAATGCCAACCTGGAAGTAGTTCTTTATGGCAAGTCCCTTGATATGGTAACAAAGGATAAATCCGTGGTTTCCAATGCCGTACAGCAATTAGCCTCAAAGCCAAATGTAGCTTTTAAGGTTTGTGCCATTGCTATGAAGAATAATAATGTAGATAAAGGCCAGTTGATTCAGGGGGTACAGGTAGTGCCAGATGGCATCTACGAGATCATTGCTAAACAAAAAGAGGGTTGGGGTTATATAAAGGCAAGTCATTAGGTTTTGAGGTGATTAGATCTATCCTCATACTTTACTGACGGGTATGGTATCTCATTTGCATTTACTTACAGGAATGAAGTTGTTTAAGAGATACTTTGTTTTATTATTTCTGTTCCTGCCCTTTTCCGGAAACGCCTATTCTGTGCTTACACATGAAGCCATTGTAGATGCTTTATGGGAAAAGACCATTGTACCCTTATTAAAGGAAAAATATCCAAAATCAACTAACAGTCAGTTATTAGACGCTAAGTCTTATGCCTATGGTGGCGCTGTTGCACCAGATATGGGTTATTATCCTTTCGGGAGTAGTTTATTTACAAACCTGGTGCATTATGTAAGAAGTGGTGATTTTGTACAAGCCTTGCTGGACGAGCAAAAAAGCCTGAATGATTATGCTTTTGCTTTGGGCGTATTGTGTCACTATACAGCCGATACCTATGGTCATCCCCTTGGTACCAATCGGACTGTACCCCTGGTATATCCGAAGGTTGGAAAGAAGTTTGGTAAGGTAGTTACTTATGCTGAAGACAAAACTTCGCATTTAAGAATGGAATTTGGGTTTGATGTATTACAAACTGCAAGGGGCAGTTATGCCACCAAGCAATATCATGATTTCATTGGTTTTTCCCTGGCAGATACACTAATGGAAAACGCTTTTTTCAAGACTTATGGCCTGGATATGAAAGACCTGTTTACCAGTTTCGGTCTTGCCTCCAATACATTCAGGTGGGCAGTCAAAGATCTTTTTCCTGGCATTACCAAGGCTGCCTGGAATATGAAGAAAAACGAGATCCGTAAAACACAGCCCAAAGCACGCAGCCGCGATTTTATCTACAAAATGAAAAGCAGGGATTTCAATAAAGAGTTTGGAGATAAAAGACAAAAGCCAGGCTTCTTTTCCTCTGTTCTAGCTTTTGTTATCAGGATACTTCCTAAGGTGGGTCCTTTAAAAGCGCTTAAATTTAAAACACCTGGTCCTGAAGCAGAAAAACTGTTTATCCTCAGTTTTGACTCAGTTGTCTATCACTACCAGCAAAATGTAAAGTCCAGGGATCCTGATCATATCCATTGGGTAAACAAAGATTTTGATACAGGCAAAAAAACCGTTGCAGGAGAATATCCTCTTTGTGACAAAACATACCTTGAGCTGGTAATGAAATTAAAGGATCAGGGTTTTAAGAATATTAGTCCTTCCCTTCGTCAGAACATCCTTCAATTTTATGATGAGGACACTGAAATCAATAAAATGGATACGGGTAAAAGGGATGATCTTTTAAATGCACTTAAAGCGCTAAAAAATCTTACGGCCTACCGTTAATATTTGTGAATAAAAATGCGCCCAAAGAGTGCAAAAGCAAATTTGGAAACCCCTTCCTGGAAATAGTAATTTAGATTCAGAATCGAGAACGACAGACTTCCTTCAAAAAGATTCCTGTCATGATCAGTTCAAAAGCATCGGGTTAGTAAGTAGTATGTACTTCGGTATATATAAAATGCAAACTTGGTGCTTTTCTTTTTTTATGTACTTCGCCATTGAATTCGCCACCCTACTTCCAAATACTAAAATTCAGTTTGAATCTTTTATGCTGCAGCAGGATCCTCCAGTCAATAAATAAGATAAAGAATAATAAACTCACTCCCCCAATACTTGCCATTAATGCCTTTATGGAAAAAAAGCCTTTCAGGATATTATCAATATTCACAGCTGCGTACTTACCCGCATTTACCATTATAGCATCGCTGATAAACTTACCAGCAAAAAAAGCAGGTATGATGCGAATAGGGTGGATCTTGGCTAATCCGGCCACTGTAAAAAGAGGTGAGGATGGAACCGGGATCAGGGTATAAAAAAGTACAAAGGCCTGTGTTCTCCATTTATTGCCCGAAAGCTTATCGCCTAAGTAATGGAGATCAGTTTCTTTTCTTGCATTCAATACTTTAGAACTTATGTAGGGGATGTACAAAGCAAAAAGATAACGTCCAATAGCAGATCCAACAACTCCACATACTAACACCACCCAGATATTAAGATCGTACTTCAAATACAAAAAGACCATTACCGTCCATGCCGGAGGACCAATGAATGGGATCAGGTCAACCAGTAATGAAAACAGGAATACAAAAAAATATACAAGCATAACTTCTTTTATAGACTGCTTTAAGTTAGCACTGCCTATAGCAAAATAGTATGACCTGCATCTAAAATAATCCTGCTCCTGATCATGTGTTTATTGCGCATTTTTGGGATGAATCCTCCACAGTAAATGAGGTACACCTATCTCCTTTGGCTAGTATGTGCAGGGCGCTAAGGTCGAAGTATATATGAGTAATCAATAAGGTGTATAGTTGTATAATGCTTTACACGCCTCGTTCCCACCTTCCTTTCAAAGGCCTTTTGTTCTCCTTGCTTTATTTTAACAAATCGCGGCAAAACTTATGCATTGTTTGGTAGTCTACTATCCAAGCCAAATTTCCAGCACATTTTAAAACATGACTATGAAGAAGTTATTTATCCCATTATTATTTGCTTTCCTTTTTCCCGTTTCCTTTTCCTGTAGCAGCATGCGTTTTGGAAGCTACAACCTTACTGAGGCTGACGCCGCTGCAGCTATTCGCGAAATGCTGTCACTGGGCGCAAAAGAGAGTAATCTTTCCGGGGCTTTCAGTAAAGAAGCAGTAATGGCCACCTTATTTCCTGAATCTATGCGCAAAACGCTGAACACATTAAATCAATTGGGACTTACTGGGGAAATAGATCGGTTTACAACTACATTGGGAACCGCTGCTGAAAAAACAGCCACAGCTTCAGTACCTATTTTTATAAGTGGTATCAACAATATGAAGTTTACTGATGCCATGCGCATTATTAAAAATGGTGGAACATCGGCCACAGATTATCTACGTTCTTCAGTGGGTGATAGCTTGAGAAGAGCCATCACGCCAGCCATGAAAACAGCTTTACAAGAATATAAGCTCAACGAACAATGGGAAAAGATCATTAAGCCCGCCCAGGTATTGGTAGGCAACAAATTAAATCTTGATCTGGCCAACCTTATGGCTGGCATGGTCAGTGAAAAAATGTTCCAGCAACTGGAGGCTAAGGAAAAAGAAGTAAGAACTACTTCTTCTGCAAGAACAACCACCTTATTGCAAAAAGTCTTTTCCAAAAAATGGCAATAATAAGCATCAATATTTGCAAAATTAACTAATACATGAATCCTATTTCACTGAAAATCAATGGAGTGAATAGGACAAAAATCAGATGAGCTTCAATTAACATTAATCTATCATGAATGGCACGGTGTTGGCAAAAAGAGATAGAATATGAATAAAAATTTACCATCAAAAATGACGACTATGAAAAAGATATTATTTGCATTCCTGGCAATTTCTATAATGTCCACTTTATTTGTGGCATGTAACAGCAATCCTAAAGTGAACAATGAAGATGTGGCGCGTAAAGTGGCCGATTCATTAAGATTGGCAGCAGATACTGCTGGCTTATCACAGTTCCAGGCCTGGAAAGCGCAGAATGAGTTGCCTAATATACAAGACCAGGGTCAGGCTCAGCAATTTGCTTCAGCTCCAGCTGCAGTTTCTAACAGAACATCCCGTTCGACTTCAAGAAGCCGTTCTTATAGCAGTGGTTCTATGAATTCTTCTTCATCTAATACAGCAAAGGCTAAAAAAGGATGGAGCAAGGCTGCCAAAGGCGCTGTTATAGGTGGGGTAGCCGGTGGTGCTGCTGGTGCTATTATCAATAAAAGAAATCGTGTAGTAGGTGGTGTGGTCGGTGGAATTTTAGGTGCCGGTGTTGGTTATGGTATTGGCCGTGCCAAGGATAAAAAAGACGGACGTTATTAATTACTACATACTGTTTGAAAAGCGGCTACCAGCCGCTTTTTTTATTGCGATAATATGTTCCTTGTTTATAATAAACAAGTATCTAAGACGAAATATGCATAGCAATTGAAATGAAATAGAGATATAATCCTTCATGCCCTTAGTGTAAAATCAATAATATTTTACATTATTAGCCAGGTAGAAAACTATTTTTGTAACCTTATAAAAATCAAAGTAACTTAGGATTCATCAGGTATAAACGTCTCCCTTTTAAACTTTCCCATCCGTCATTTTACTGGTCATTTCTTTAATTTTTAACCATAAAAGCTACGCTCATGAGAAAGTTTTTAACAGGCTTACTAGCCCTTCCTTTCATTGCATTCTCCCAGGAGAAAACTGTTGTTTCAGTTAACCGGGTATTTCCCAAACAAGACAAGGTACAAATGTTCGAAAAAGCATTGGGAGCACATGCCCAGAAATACCACAAAGGAGATTTTGCCTGGCGTGTGTATACTATTGAATCTGGTCCTGATGCAGGGGGCTATCATATCACAGAAGGTCCCAGTTCCTGGGATGCTATTGATAAAAGAGGTGATCTTGGAGCAGAGCATACTGCTGATTGGGATAAGAATATTGCTCCATTGTTAACCGAACGCGGCTCCATCAGCTATTCCGTTTACCGGGCAGACCTAAGCTCCGTTGATCTTACGGCTTATTCAGATAAAATTGCCATTACCCATGTTTATTCCAAACCTGGCTATGGTGGCGACCTGGAAGATATAATCAAAAAGCTCAAAAAGACATGGGATGCCAGTTCGCAAACTATTGCGGTGTATGAAAGCAGTTCTTCCGGAGAGCCACAAATGGCTTTGGTTACAAGGTATAAGAATGGTCTGAAAGAAAGAGAACGTGGTTTCAGGGCACCCATGAAGGAGCGATATGAATCAGCTAATGGAAGTGGCTCCTGGGATAATTATAACCAACTTATACGTGCCGCGGTTGATCATTCGTGGTCCGAGTTACTGTTCTTAAAAAAGGACCTAAGTTCCAAATAATGTAATTATTTAAGTAAGTGATTTGTCATAAGGTTATTTACTCTTTTTTCCGGTAAATAACCTTTTTTTATTTTATAGTATAGCTCCTGGATTTACTTCCCGGATGAGGAGTCAGTAGCATGGGTTTCAACTGGCTGTTCCTGGTTCTTTTTCTTTTTCCTGAACAATCCTTTCAATACCTGCCCAAACGTTTTCTTTTTTTCTTCAGGGACCTGGACCACAGTATCTTTTATAACTTGTTCGACAGGCTTTTTTTCCGGTTCTGCTACTACCTGGGGTGGTGGTTCGGTTAGTGCCACACTATTGGCTGCGGTATCCTTTACAACTACTTTTTTAGCAGTGTCCTTAGGCTTTGGAGATTTAAATGCCATGGTACTCACTGGTTTTTCTGGTGTGGTAATGCTGTCAACAATATTGGAACTGGTATCAGAAACAACGGGGGTTGTGGATACCCTATTATTGGGGATATTGTTGTTAGATTTTGCAGCATGGGTATCAGCATTTACAGATCTTGTTACTACAGGATTGCCCTGGTGTCTTTGACTTAAAATTAATCGCTGACCTCCAAAAAAGCCCGCTACAACCACCATGGTTATCATGGCAGCTGACAACCATTCAAAAGCATGGGTTTCTTTTTTTCTATGATCAATGAGTTCTATCTCATCTTTTTTAAAAGAGGGCAACGATATTTTATGTAAAGGATTTTGCGGTAACGGCCTGGTAGTATAGTATGTTGGTGTGAAAGACAGGATCTTTTGCCGGATCTCTTCTGCTCTCAGTTCAATATCATCATTGTGAGACGACTCGGTTATCTGGTGATGCACTGATGGAAGGGTATAAGGGGCGCCACTGAAATAGGTCTTCAATTCTGGTACTTCAAATGGATAGGACCAGGCAAGACTGATTCCTTCCACCCACACAAGATCTGTTGGCCGTAAATGTTGTTGTAGTAATTCTTCTACCGTAAATGGTCCTTTTTCATGGTTGTTGCGAAGCAACAGGTATACCTTTTTCATAACTGACCCCTTTTTGTCGTTCACAGGAAGACTTATAAACTAAATCATAGGTAGTGGAAGGGTAAAAATGCAGATTTATACATAATAAACAGAGCTAATAGCATGCCTGAGATAACATTTAATGTAAAAGTTTTGAAATAAAAATTGCGCTTACTGCAATTCATTCATGTAAATTCTCAAATGATTCCATTGTCATTGGAAACTGAAGAATAATTACTCCATTTTTAGTTTATAACATTATCGACGATGAAGCATAGCATTGAAACAGATAGGTTGTACCTATACCCATTATCATTTGAGCAATTAAAACTGTATTTGCAAAATGATGGTTCCCTGGAGAAAGAACTGAATATTCAATGGCATCCAAGGCACATTCACCCGGATTTAAAAGAGGCTTTGCAAAACACATTGTTGCCAGGCATGGAGGACAATAGGAACTTTCATTTTTTCACGCTTTGGACCATGATCAGTAAAGAACACAATTGCATGATCGGTGACCTGTGTTTTAAGGGTGAACCTTGCGAAAATGGCAGTGTTGAGATCGGGTATGGAATATACCCCGCCTACGAAAGAAAAGGATATATCACCGAAGCCGTGGAAGTGCTTTGCCTTTGGGCTATGAACCAAAAATATGTTCGGTCGGTAAGAGCCGAAACGCTACCTGATAACATTGCCTCACAACGTGTGCTTCAAAAAAATGGGTTTGTTTTCCTGGGAGCAAACGATGGTTTAATGAAATGGCAGTTACATTCCGACTTTATTCAGAAAGCCAAACGTAACAAACCCCAATTTATATCGTAAGAATTAAGTTGGCCTTATGCATATTTTATTGGCTGTTGTTGGGGTAAAACAATAATAAACACTGCCCCTTCATTAAGTTTCCCTTCCGCCTCAATAGTGCCGTTATGTCGCTCTACTATCTTTTTGCACAAAGAAAGCCCAAGCCCTGTTCCTTCATATTTATCCTTTGCATTCAAACGGGTAAAGGTTTTAAAGATCTTTTGCGCATAGGCTTGTTCAAAACCAATACCATTATCCGATACAGAAATGCGTTGGTATTGTATTCCAGGTTTTAGAGGACTATTTTCCTTTACCTGAGCCACGTTATAATCAGAACAGGAAATGCAGATCCTGGGTTGTATACCCGAAACGGAAAATTTTAGGGAGTTATTGATGAGATTATAGAACAATTGATACAACAATATGGAAGAGCCCTCTATTGCAGGAAGATTTTCATACTCGATAATTGCCTGTTTTTGTTCTACGAGTATCTCCAGGTCGTTTTGTATGTTGTCAAGCAGGTCATTCAAGTCAATAGTTTCAATAACCTGCTCTGTAGCACCCAGCATAGAATAGCCTAAAACACCATCAATCATGCTGTTCATCCGGGTGGCTGCAGATTCCATCTTGTCCAGGTAAGATTTAGCTTTAGCAGGCAGCATATCACCATATTCTTCCACGAGGCGGCTGCCATATGTTTTGATCTTACGTAGTGGTTCCTTTAGGTCATGGCTGGCCACATGGGCAAATTGTTGCAGATCTTCATTCGAGCGCCTTAATTCTTCTGCCTTGTCAAGCAGTGTCTTATTCAATTTCTCTAGTTCAAGGGTACGTTCCTGCACCTGTTGTTCCAACAGCACGGAAATATCTTTAAAGTGCTGGATATCTGTTGAGGCTCCAATCCATTTTAAGATCTTCCCTTCATCATTCCTGAGAGGTTGGATATTGCAAAAAAACCAACGGTAGTTTCCGGTCACTCTATTTTTCAACCTGTATTCAGCAATGAAGGGCCTTCCCTCTCTTAATGCTTTTTCCCATTTCTCAGACATTATCTGCACATCGCCCGGGTGCATCATTTCTATGCGGTTCTGCAATGCTTCACTAACAGGTTGACCAGTGCTCCGGTACCACTGATCATTTAAATACTCCATGTGCCCTTCTGCCGAACTCACCCAAACGATCTGCGGGATCGTATTGGTCAAAACCCTGAACCTCGATTCACTCTCTTTCAATAATTGAGCTGCCTTGCGTTGTTCGGTTACATCTTTGTTTACGGCAACAGCGCCGATATAAACACCCTTCGCATCCTTCATCCTGGCTACAGAAACCATGATGATAAGCTGGTGGCCATCTTTGTGCTTTTGGTGTACTTCGCCATCCCAGTGTCCTGTGGTGTTAAATTCATATTCCCATGTCTCCCTGTCACCCTGTGAAATAAATTCGGTCTGGAGCAAGACATCAGCATTTTTGCCCATGATCTCCTCCTTTTTCCAGCCATACAAATCTTCGGCACCCTTATTCCAGTTGGTGATCTTTTGCTCCAGGTCTGTGCCTATTACTGCATCAGCAATGTTCTGTGTAAGAGTAGCCAGGTATTGCAGTTTCTCTTCAGCTGCCTTTTGGGCAGTGATGTCCTGCATGATACCGATCACTCTCTGGGGTTTTTTATCCTTATCACAGATCACTTTACCTATAGATCGTATCCAGTATAGTTCTTCATGTCCTTTTTTGTAAACCCTGTAGGCTACCTGGAAAACATTTTCTTCACCTTTCTTCAATGCATCTTCCATGGCATCAATAACCATTTGTACATCTTCTGGAAATATCGTTTCCCTGTGGATCTCAAAAGGTTTATCAAATTCAGGTCCTATCCCCCTGATCTTTTTGGCTACATCGGATAGAAAAAAAGTTTTGTGGGTGGGGTCATATTCCCAGGTACCCATTTCTGTAGACTCAAGCGCAGTGCGCCAGCGTTCTTCAGCTTCCTTTATTTTTTGTTCTACCTGTTTTTGCTCGTCTATATCAGTAGCAGTGCCCATCCACCGCAGTATGTTTCCATGTTGATCTTTTTGCGGAAATGCACGACTCAGGTGCCAGCAATAACTGCCATCTTTCATCTTTACCCTGTGCTCTTTTTCATAGATACCTCCAGTCCTTATTGCTTCGGTCCAGGCCTGTTCAGTGGGTATCTTATCATCAGGATGTAATAATCCCTCCCAACTCCATTTTCCTGATTCATCCTTATAGGCTCCTGAAAAATCCGATACACGGTTATTGTAATACACTACTTCCCCATTCGGCTTCGCTATCCATACCAATTGAGGCATGGCATCTGCCAGCAGGTTTATTTGATCCATTGGATCAATGTTGTCATTTTCTTTATCAATGTAGTGGTCCGTAACAGGAAAGAAGGAGCTCATAAACGATCAGCAAGGTTTATTGGTTGCCATCAGGCAGTCCATTTTCACGAATCTAAAATACTTTACCGCCCGGCAAGTGATTTTTCGTTAAAGTTTAGAAAACTCACGGTAAAATAACATACAAAAGCATTCTATTGTTTCAACATATAAATTAATATCCAATTCATCCCCCTGTTTGCACAAATCATGCAACTGCAGCTTGCCAGCCTATAAGAAGCCAGGCAATTTTACACCTGAAAAATTATAACCATGCAACCGACAACAAGAAAAAATATCCTGCTTAGCATTAAGGCAATTACAGCCATTTTTTTATTCACCGCTGTCTCCTTTACATTCATGTCTTTTAAAATGCATAAGATCTATACCGATCTATGGCAACAATTGGGAATAAGTAAAGAGAAGGGAATCCGAAATATTGAAGAGAGCTTTTTAAACGGCGCCTTCTATTATTATGGTGCAGAAAAGGCCAGGAACATTGTGGCGGGTGATAGAGCGGCCATAGCTAAAGATCTTTTGGTATATGTAAAACAGCAGGTAAACAGTGATGCTTTTAAAAATCAATATGAACTGCAGCGCAAAAATGCAAGGCCTGTGCAGTATAAGCAAAAAATGAAAACCAAGGAAGAGATCAGGAAAGAGAAGATTGACGAGACAGAAAAATCCATTAAGGAAACAGAAGCCAATATGAAGACCATGAAACCGGAAATGGTCAAGGCATTGCAGCCCATGCTGGAACTATTAAAGAATAACCTGAAAGATTATAAAGATCCCAACAGCAAGATGATCGACCTTTTTTACCAAAGTGAGCAAATGAGCCAGGATAATAATAAGACTTCTTATGAAGAAAGTATGAAGCAATGGGAAGAGCAGTATCCTGCCGACTACAGGCAGTTGATAAAACGCAGGTTGCAGAAATTTATTGACCTGGCAAGTACTGTAGATTTTTCAGCAGAATTAAAGCTTGTAAATGGAAAAAAGAAATTTGTCAATCCTGTATACGAGGCTAAAGCCTATGACTGGAAGCAGGTATTTCGGGCAGGTAAAGATGTGATTGAACCAGCTATGACTTTTGCGCAACAGTGGATCAAAGAATTAAACTAAGATAAAGGCTCATCCAAAACCAACAACCTCGATAATCGGGCGGCTCATGTAGCCGCCTGTTTATTTTAGGTATTACTGAGTTTATTTTGAAGACTGTGTCCAATCCCATATTACTACAGCCCATTCATCCATGTGGTCACGATGATAATGAATAGTTTCAAATCCAATTTTCTCATGAGCTATTAAAGAACGTATGTTTCGTGTAGATATTTCCGTTAGTAAAAAATCATACTGGCCGCTATAAACTTCTTTGTGCTTATCATAAAGCATCCGCACGATTCCTTTTCCCCTGTATTCCCTTGCTATGCAAATCTGTCCCATGCAGTAAAAACGATAAGAAAACAGCGGTCGCCCCTTATACAAAAGTCCTTCCAAACCTTTGAACATGATGTCAAGATCTTTGTGGAAACGGCTTGCTTCCCGCAGCGTAGTAAGTGCATAGCCTGCCAATTGTTCGCCCTCGGTAGCAATAACGCTTTTGGCCAGGGCATTCATTTGAACTAATAACTCCAGTGGATACGACCAGGAAACAAAACCTTGTTCCGCTTGTTCCTGTTCGCTTAAATGGGTTTTTAAATTCTTCTGGTTTAGCTCCTGGATTTGTTCCAATTGCTTTATAGTATTAACTAAAACTGCCTGTAACATACTGGAAGGGCAATATAGGTTTTTACCAGCTTTTTGCACTTACGGCTGAGCTTTATCAATTGCTTAATAAATTAACTTTGTTTCATTCACTTTTCTTCATGCACTGCTAAAAAATATCCTAATAAAGAGAAAATGGAATTTATACTGCTGCAAAGTTTTACCAATTATATAGAGGCACATATCCTCATGGGCAAACTGGAGGATGAAGGTATTGTTTGCTGGTTGAAAGACGAAAATACTGTGACCATAAACCCAATTTGGACAGGGGCGGTTGGGGGCATTAAACTAATGGTGACAAAGGACCAGTTGGAAAGAGCCTTGCAACTCATGCAACAATATGCCCAGGAAAGAAAAAATGCTGTAGCATGCCCTAATTGTGGCAGTCATGAGATTGAATTTGTCAGTAGCCCCCGTAAGCCCTTGAACTGGGTAAGTGCACTCACAGGTTTTTTCTTTGGTGATTATGCAGTGGCTACTGATAAAACCTGGCACTGCTTTACCTGCAATACTGAATTTGACCAGCCAGTGGAGATGGTGCCTGATTAACAGTATGCTTACGTCTATAACATTTCTTTTTTGTTTATAGATCACCTGGCCTTCTCCATATACTCTTAATGTTTCATCAAATATTCCCTGCTGTGACTTTGGTCACTATACAGCTATTCATGGTTCTTGAACTTTACCATTAATCAACGATTCCATCTGCCTTTGCATCTATTCAAAAAGTTTGAAAAATGTTTAAAGCAATGGATTAAAGATTGAGTTTAAGTTTTTATAAACTCGTTAGGTCGAAAAGGATTAATTATTGGTAAACCCTATCATTATTTAACGCATCATCTAATAAAAATTTATTTATATGCTGACCTTTATGAATAAAACACAGGGCTCCCAACCAGGCATCAAAGAAACATTGAAACAAGGTGCTGTAATAGTAGATGTTCGTTCGCCATTGGAATATGCAAGCGGACACATAAAGGGTTCTAAGAATATTCCGCTTGATACTCTTAAAGATCATCTTGAAGAGATAAAGAATTATAATAAGCCGGTGATTACTGTTTGTCAAAGCGGGATGAGGAGTGCTACGGCAAAATCATATTTGGAAGGCCACGGTCTTGTTGCTGTAAATGGTGGTTCCTGGTTAAGCCTGAATAATATAATCTAATGATAGTGGAAATCATTTGAATTGAATTTGTAATTGGTGGTTATAAAAGTGCTGTTTCAGTATGCATGTGAAAGTAATGGTAATACCCATTATATTCAATTGCATCGCTCCGTTGAAGCAGCACTTGTTTTTTAACTTCGTGAAACTATCTGGAGCTACTCTGTTTAAAACAATAATAAATTATGAACATTCTTCAGCAACCCTGGCCCTGGTACGTGGCAGGACCATTAATTGGATTAACTGTGCCTGTCTTGCTTTTACTGGGAAATAAGGCTTTTGGAATATCTTCTTCACTGCGACATATTTGTGCTGCCTGTTTACCAGCCAGCATCCCCTTCTTTTCGTATGACTGGAAAAAGGAGATCTGGAACCTGTTCTTTGTGGCTGGTATATTTGGTGGTGCGGCGCTAGCCTGGTTCGTATTTCATCATCAGCCCGGAGCTGTTGATCCAAGGTTGGTAGCCGACCTGCAACACTATGGCATTAACAGCCATTCCTCATTTATTCCAAAAGAAGTATTTAGCTGGAAAGAATTGCTTACCCCCAGGGGCGCTATCATGACCATTGGAGGGGGCTTCCTGGTAGGGTTTGGCACCCGGTATGCAGGTGGTTGCACCTCGGGCCATTCCATCATGGGCCTTTCTAATTTACAATGGCCTTCACTTGTTGCTACCATTTGCTTTATGGTGGGTGGGTTTATTATGGCCAATCTTATTTTACCCTTTATCCTCAATTTATAATGAGTATGAAAACTATTGAAACAAATACACTTGAACCTGTTAATACAGATTTTGAAGTTCGTTCGCTGGATGCCATGTGCATAAATGAATCTGAATTAAAGCACCCTTGGTGGTACAATTTCAAGTATGCTGCCATGGGCATGATATTCGGCATCATTTTGATCAAATCAGAGGTAGTTTCCTGGTTCCGAATCCAGGAGATGTTCCGCCTGGAAAGTTTTCATATGTACGGAGTTATAGGCTCTGCTGTTGTTACTGGTATTATTTCCGTCTGGTTGATCAAGCGCTTTAAGGTGAAAACCATATATGGCGAGCCCATATTACTGCCTACTAAAAAGTTCAACAAAGGACAGATATTTGGCGGTCTGATATTTGGACTGGGATGGGCTATAACCGGTGCCTGCCCGGGTCCATTGTTTGCGCAGATCGGCACCGGCTTAACCATCGTTTTTGTTACATTATTCAGCGCCATTGCGGGCACCTGGGTCTATGGTTTGATCCGGGAAAGGTTACCACATTGATACCAGTATATTTTGAAAATGTTCCTGTTGGCCAGTTTCGGTAATTGTCAACAGGAGGAGTTTTCTAATTATACCTTTTCTTTTTGCTTTCACATGCTGACAAATTGCCGGTGGGAGAGGAAATGTTTTACTATTCTCCCGGTTCCGGATAGACACTGTCATTTCTAAATTGCTGGTTAAGTATATAAAACATTGATCCCCAAGGGGGAATAAGCCTTCCTTGAATATAGCTACGCCCTACTAAAGCCCTATCTGCGGTATAGATACTCCGTGCCCGCACGGAGTATCTATACCGTTGCTATACCGAAGCTATACCTGAAGTAGGGAGTAGGTAGGTTTAAGCCAGACTCCACCTATTGAGTATTCAGACAAAATAGCAGTAGCATAGTTTGATAAAGGAGCTATGTGACCTTAGACTATATATACCCGGATTATTTTAATATTTGCGGGAATTGAACTTTAGAACGGCCTGGTTGTATTTACAACCTGGGGAATGCCTGGTATTATTGTAAGGTAGCCCCGGAAAGAAACGCTTCACTGAATAAGGAATAATAAAATTACCCAATGAGTCCAGTGCATAGTTTAAAAGCTGTTCAGAAGATACCTGCATCGCTGGAACAGGTTTGGTCCTTTTTTTCTGACCCGGCCAACCTGCTAGCCATTACACCACCCTTTTTGAACCTGCACGTTACAAACGAGGTGTTTGGGCATGAGGCCTATGCCGGCCAGGTTATCACATATACAGTAAAGCCACTGTTGGGGATACCGGTTTTCTGGATGACGGAAATAAAGCATGTAGTGCCATTGCAAATGTTTGTGGACGAACAAAGAAAGGGGCCTTATAAACTCTGGCACCATCAGCATCATTTTAAAGCGATAGATGGTGGTGTGGAAATGACTGATCTGGTACATTACCGTCTACCTTTTTCTTTTCTTGGTGATATAGTTCATGGTCCTATAGTAAAGCCAAAGCTTCAGCAGATTTTTTCGTTCAGGTTTCAAAAGGTGAATGAGCTGTTCGGTGCATGGCCGGGCGGGCAGGCAATGGAACTGGAGTTTTCGTAAATAGTGCAAAATCAGTTCCTCAACAATCAAGGTTGAAATATAAAAACCATGGTGGGGCTGGCAATCAAAAGTTACCATGGAATTTCTGCCTGAGCCATGTAAATAAAAGCCCGGGTGAAATTCACCCAGGCTTACATCCGTCCAGCTTCTATTGAGAATAAAGTGGACGCAAGATGGTGATAATTAATCTTTCAGGAACCTGACCTTACTATCAATATTTTGTGCTGTTCTCATTCCCTGTTTGGTTCCTTCTTCTACAGCATGACGGGTGTGTATGCCACCATACACTCTTGAAATGGCAATATCATGTGCCAATTCATAGAAAGAGTTATAGCTATAGCTACCCAGGTCTACAGGGTTGCCGTCTATCATGGCGGGTAATCCTTTATAGGTGCTGTTGGTAAAATGCACATTGTCGCCGAAAATGCTGGTGAGGGCATAGGCAAAAGCACCACTAAAGGTGGCGTGGTTGGCGGGGAAATCGGCATAAGGCGGTGTAGGTATGAAAGGCTTCCACCATGTTGTTGGATCAGTGGATGGCTCTATAACACGACGTATGAACTGGAAAGGCCTTTCCTGCATGAAATGGTATTTGGCTTTCATGGATCCTATGGTAGCATCCATAAGACTAATGCCCGTTTTAGCATAAGCAAATGCAGTGATTTCCAGTGTGGGGTTTAACTGCTCCAATAATTGTTTAAAGACTGAGATATAACTGGAACCTGCTGGATATCCCTTAACGGCGGGGTCGTCATAATACTTCGCGAGACGCTTTTGTTCCCAGGTCAGGTTTTTAGATATGTCATACACTTCCTGGTAATCCTTGTAATAAGCTGAGTTTTTGTCCACGTCATTATAAGGGTATGGTTCTGAAGTAACATTATCTATGCTTCCTGCTACCATAGTTCGGGTGTTGCCCCAATAAGCCAGGCCATTAGGAATAACAGGGTTGTTATTCTCGGGCCACCACTTGCCCGAAGAGTGATCGGTTAATACAAGGGGGGCCCAGGTAGTCCATGGATGATCGGTGGTAGACCAGGTAAATATTTTATCGGCTACTGCCTTTCCAAATGCTTTGGAGCGTTCAAATATGGACTCGTCTCCAATTTCCGCTTCGTAAACCTGGTTTAATTCGGTTTCCAGTTTTTGCACGGCATCGTTTGTAGCAGGCGTAAAAGTGAATAGTTTCCTGGTAATTTCTGCCAGCGCTGCATTGGCACTGGTAGGCCAGTGGTAAGCTTTTCCGGGTTCGGTTTGTGGCATTTCGGGCATTTCGTTCAACTGGCCATAAAGGCTTTGGTAAGCAGGCATCCCCGGTACCACTGCTTCGTATAGCGCAATGCCGCTATAAGCCATGTATCTACCTGGGTTGACCCCATAAGAAACAGGTGGAGAATACAATAACGGCAATTGAACGGCCAGCCATTTCTTAACAACATCTGAAGAGAAGGTTTTGGTTTGCTTTAAATGCCCGCGGGTGTCAGTTTTAGCCATGCGCGCATTGATAGTTTCAGGAGGCGCAGAAATCTCTTTTTTCTGACAGGATGTTATGGTAATGATCATGAATAGCATCACCATTAGTTTCTGGTTTAAGTGTGAATACATAGAAGCTGATTTTGGTAAAAAAACAATTAACAGCAAAAAGGTAGGTTGCCTCCAGGGCTCATTCCAACTGAAATCGACATGCGCTATTTTTTATAGAAATAAAGCTATCAAGGCGCCTGGGTGGTGTTTGTTCCCATTTATTGCTGTTTGTCGATAATATTTGTATTTTATCTAATTAGTTATTGAAAAAGCGTAGTAGAATTGGTAAATTGTAAGTACAACTACTTACGATGCCCTTGCCCAAAACCAATGAATTTGTTTTCCTTCCTAAGTACAGGGTATGGCGTCATCTTACCTATTGGTCTTGTCACATTGTTATATGGGCTATATTCTGGATAGTTACCGGCTCGGGCTATTCTTTCCCCCGCCAGGTATTTAGCATGATCGTATGGACGCCCGTTTTTATTTTTTTTGGATACCCTCTTGTATATGGGGCCATTCCCCGCTTGCTTTTGCAGGGTAAGGTGTGGCAGTTCCTCCTTGTAGGTGTGTGTTGGGCAATAGCAGGGTTATTGATCAATGGCTGCTATAGGTACTACGTATATGTGCCCTTACAGCAATACCTGGAATTAGATCACATCTACGCTCAAAAAACATTAATGCCTCTACCTTCTAGCTACCTTTGTATGACCACCGCAGTGGCAACGCCGATGGTCATCAGGTTTTTTAAGTTATGGACCATCAAACAGCGAGACCTGATGCTGGCACAGCAGGAAAGAATAACAGCGCAACTACAGTTATTAAAAGCACAGGTGCATCCTCATTTCCTTTTCAACACACTCAATAATATTTATGCCTTAGCCATGGAAAGTTCCCCCAGGACACCCGAGATGATCTTAAAGCTTTCCTCCCTGTTAAGTTATATGCTTTATGATTGCAGGGATGAACAGGTATTGCTGGAGAAAGAAGTGGACATCATGAAGAATTATATAGACCTTGAAAAGGAACGTTATGGCGATAAAATTGATATATCTGTAAATATTGAAGGAGATATCCAGGATAGATATATAACACCACTCTTGATCCTTCCCTTTTTAGAAAATGCATTTAAGCATGGCACTTCGGAACAATTGGAAAAGCCCTGGATGAGTGTAGATATTGTGGTAAAGGACCACCAGTTGAAATGCAAGGTGGTGAACAGCAAGGATCAGTTTGTGCCCTTTCATGAAAATGGGGTTGGCATTAACAATGTAAAGAAGCGCCTGGAATTGTTGTACCAGGAGAAACATGATATTAAGCTGAAGGATGAAGGAGATTTCTTTGTTGTGTCGCTTTTACTGAACCTGAAAGCAAGTAGTAATTCCGTGCCGGGAAAAATTGGCGATCATTTCAAAAGATATATGCATGAAGATCCGCTGCCTGTTAATTGACGATGAGCCTCCGGCACTGAAAGTGTTGCAATCATATGTTTCCCAGATCAGTGGATTGGAATTAGTGGGTGTGTGCACTAATGCCATAGAAGCCATGGATGTTTTGCATGCTAAAGTTGTGGATGTGATGTTCCTTGATATAAAAATGCCTAAGATCATAGGCACACAGTTTCTGCGCAGCCTAACGCATCCGCCAAAGGTAATTTTCGTGACCGCCTACAGGGAATATGCAGTTGAAGGATTTGAGCTGGATGCTGTGGATTACCTCGTAAAGCCCGTGTCATTTGAAAGATTTTTAAAAGCTATTGACAAGCTTAAGCGATCTGGCAACCATCAAACCATTACCGAACAAAAGTTATATCCTTCCAATCCTAATGCCTTTGTTTATTTGAAATCGGAGAAGGTGATGCAAAAAATATTTATTGACGATATTCTTTACATTGAGAGTTGGAAAGATTATGTAAAGCTGTTCTTTACCGGCGGTAAACACTTGCTGGTAAAACAAACCATCAGCGCTATGGAAAGCCTGCTTTCTGAACATAAGTTTCTGCGGGTGCATCGTTCTTACATCATTTCCCTGGATAAAATTTCTGGATATTGCAGCAACTGTGTGAAAATGCATACTACTGAAATACCGATTGGTCGTTTATATAAACAAGCAGTAATCGGGCAGCTTACAGGGCAATAGAAGCTTTAATGGTAGAGGAGTGAGTGCATTGGATGGGTTGAGTAAGGGAACATTTCGGAAATTGGGGGCATTGAAAATGAATGTAACTTCCCTACCTATAGTATTTACATATGAGGATCGCTGTTTACAGTACACACGGGTTTGAAAGAGAGTATCTGCTGAAAGCGGCAAAGGAACACCATGACCTGCTATTGCTTGAACCTCAACTAAGCGCAGAGACCTGTTCCATGGCGCTGGGATGCCAGGCTGTTTGCATTTTTGTGAACGATGATGCTTCTGCTGCAGTAATCAAGCAGTTGGCTATGATGGGCATTAAGTTCATTGTACTGAGGTCTGCAGGTTTTAATAATGTAGATCTTGAGGCTGCAGCCAAAAATGGTATCAGGGTGGCCAGGGTACCGGAGTATTCTCCATTTGCAGTGGCCGAACATACAGTGGCGTTGATGTTAACATTGAACCGGAAGCTGATAAAGGCACATAACCGTATCCGCGACCTGAATTTTTCCCTTGACGGTCTTACTGGTTTTGACATGCACGATAAAACAGCTGGTATCATTGGACTTGGGAAGATTGGCAAAAGGGTAGCCGAAATATTGAAAGGCTTTGGTTGCAGGCTTATGGCTTATGATCCTTACCCGGATAAAGTATGGGGTGAAAAACATGGAATTACCTATTCGACTGTAAAAGACGTTTTTCAACAGTGTGATATTATTTCATTGCATGCACCTCTAACACCAGAAACTCATTACCTGGTCAATAAAGATTCCATTCAAAGCATGAAAAGAGGAGTTATGCTGATCAACACCGGGCGAGGTGCGCTGATCAATACAAGGGATGTGATAGATGCTTTGAAATCAGGGCATATAGGATACCTGGGTTTGGATGTGTACGAAGAAGAAAAAGGATTATTTTTTGAAGATCATTCAGAACATATATTGCAGGATGATGTCATTGCCCGCTTGCTCACTTTCTCCAATGTGCTGATCACCAGTCACCAGGCTTTTTTAACTGATACAGCGCTCCACAATATTGCACAAACAACCATTAATAACCTTGATAGTTTTCAAAGGGGTGACCTTTGTGTCAATGAAGTAAAAGCTTAAGCGTATAATTGCATTATGGCAATTATCTATCACGTTACCAGCATGGAGGAATGGAACAGGGCTTCAGAGAATGGTGTTTACATCGCGCCATCATTGGAACAGGAAAATTTTATTCATTGCAGTAAGGCAGAACAGGTACAAGGGGTACTTTCCCGGTATTTTAAAGGAAAGGAGGACCTGGTTCGTCTAACAATTGATACGGAAAGGCTTACTGCTCCCTGGCAGTATGACCTGGCCCCTTCCATCAATGAAGAATTTCCACACGTGTATGGTCCCATTAATACAGATGCAGTAGTTGAAATAGCTGCTATTTCAGCAGTTGAATAGTAATATATCCATTTGCATTCTTTTACCCAGGGTGGTTTATCTTTTTTCCAATAACCACCATAGTCTTTTGCGTGGTCTTACCTTGTAGTTAGTAGTAATGTATTTCCTGATGTGGTCCATAGCTTCATTTACATCATCTGTGAGCAAAACCAGGTTCATGTCTTCTTTGGAAATAGTCCCCTTCAGTGCCATATCTTCCATGGCTTCCATTAGTTCCTTGTAGTATTCTTTACCAAAGATGACGATGGGGAATGTGGTGATGGTTTTTGTCTGGATGAGTGTAAGGGTCTCAAAAAATTCATCCATGGTGCCAAAGCCACCGGGCATGATAATGAAGGCATAGGAATATTTAATGAGCAGGGTTTTCCTGATAAAGAAATGCTCGAAAGTAAGTGACTTGTGCACATATTTATTACCTACCTGTTCAAAGGGTAGCTGAATGTTGCAACCAATGGAAAGACCATCGTTTTCGTAAGCACCGCGATTGGCCGCTTCCATAATACCCGGTCCTCCGCCCGTAAGCGTGGTGAATCCCAGGCCGGCAATGCGCTTACCAAATTCTCTTGCACATTCATAATACTTATTATCTTCTTTAAACCTGGCGGAACCAAAGACCGTGATACAAGGCCCAACGAAGTGGAGGTTGCGAAAACCCATAATGAATTCCCAGAACACTCTCCAGGCAAACTCCAGTTCATAGCCCCTGCTTTTTGGTCCATCGAGGTATACATGTTCCTTAGGGGGTATGATAGGTTCCACCTTTTTTTTAGGGGATTTGATCTGCTGCTCCATTGTCTTTAAAAGTAAAACTTTTTTAATGTCATTCGTAAATGATATTGTTCAGGTTTTCAATAGAGAATACTAACCGATCCAATCATGATTCATTATTGTTCTCTCTTACATTTGTCAAATGAAGATCATCAGTTATAACGTGAATGGAATCAGGGCAGCCATTAAAAAAGGGTTTATTGACTGGCTGCAAACGCATCCTGCAGATGTAATATGCATACAGGAGGCCAAGGCTCAACAAACTGATGTGGATGTGCAGTTATTTAATGAACTCGGGTATCATGATCACTGGTTTTGTGCACAGAAAAAAGGATATAGTGGTGTAACGGTATTTACGAAAATCAAACCCGACTACGTGAAATGTGGAACGGGTCACCAGGTAAGTGATGATGAAGGAAGGGTGATACAATTGGACTTTGGAGACCTGCGCTTGATCAATGCCTATTTCCCTTCCGGAACTACCGGCGATGAACGGCAATCATACAAATACAAATGGCTGGAAGAATTCTTCGATTATATCCAGGACCTTCGAAAAACACATCCTAACCTTGTGCTTTGTGGTGATTATAATATTGCTCATAAGGAAATAGATATACATAATCCGGCAGGTAATAAGAACACATCCGGATTTTTGCCAGAAGAAAGGGCATGGATGGATAAATTGTATAGCAATGGGTGGGTGGATACCTTCAGGAAGGTTCACCCTGAACCCCACCGATATAGCTGGTGGAGCCAGCGCTTTCCTTCTGTAAGGGCATCCAACAAAGGATGGCGTATTGACTATATCAGTGTAACGGATCCACTAAGTGATTATATTAAAGATGCAGAGATCTATCCTGATGTAAAGCATAGTGATCACTGCCCGGTTTACCTGGAACTGGAAAAGTATTGATATCAACAGTATGCTGGAATTAAAAGCTAGCCAGAAATAATTGCAGCTAACAATCAATCGAATAACATGAACAAACCTGGAACAAATGAGGCGAATAGTAGCAGAGATGAAGAAGTGGCCATTATTTATAATTTAACAGTGAAGGTAGATCCGTTTATTGCTGACCGTTGGTTGCAATGGCTATTAGAAGAGCATGCACCTGAGATAGTAAAAACCGGCTGTTTTACAGACTTTAAGGTGGTGCGTTTACTGGAGGTTGATGATTCGGAAGGACCCACATTTGCCATTCAGTACCATGCTGCATCAAAGGCAGATTACAACAGGTATAATGAAATATATGCGGCAGATATGCGAAAGAAAAGTTTTGATAAATGGGGTGATCGGTTCCTTGCATTCAGAAGCGTTATGCAGGTTGTGAAATAGATGTGTACAAAATAAGCGTGTAAAGTTTTTCTTTTTCTATTTATTGTATATTCCCCTGTAAGCCTTGCCCTGCCTGCATTTCAGGAGAGAGTCTTTCAAACCCGCCATGGCAAAGGGTTTCATCTGAATGGGCTGTCGATGAGTATGTTGGAAACACTACGTAAAAATCCGTAAAACCCTTATACCATAAGGATTTCAGCCGACAAAACTATTTTTATTAAATGACTAAAATTATTTTGTTGGATAAAAAAACCGTCTATTTTTGTTGCTGTCAAAACTTTTAAAATATCAACTATGAACAAAGCTGAATTGATCAACAAGAT
This sequence comes from Flavisolibacter ginsengisoli DSM 18119, assembly GCF_900129295.1. Lineage (GTDB taxonomy): Bacteria > Bacteroidota > Bacteroidia > Chitinophagales > Chitinophagaceae > Flavisolibacter > Flavisolibacter ginsengisoli. The sequence goes on along the minus strand of NZ_FQUU01000007.1, from coordinate 164,547 downwards.
CGCTGATGATGCAGGTGTTACAAAAACACAAGCTAATGCTGCATTGGATTCTTTTGTTGAAGCCGTTACTAAGACCTTGAAAGGTGGAGGTAAAGTTACTTTAGTAGGTTTCGGAACATTTTCTGTTTCAAAGCGTGCTGCCCGTAATGGCCGTAATCCTCAAACAGGTGAAGTAATCAAAATCAAAGCTAGAAAAGTTGCCCGCTTCAAAGCTGGTAAAGAGCTTTCAGCCAAATTGTAATTGCTGCACAAATGCATTGAAGCCCTGTCATGTACAGGGCTTTTCATTTGCTGCCAGTACCAGGAATATGTTTCTCCATCACAACTCGTTAAAGGTTGAGCCGGTGGATAATTTTTTACGACATTTGCAAAACAAAAAATACAACTATGGGAAGAGGTGATAAAAAAACCAAGAAAGGTAAAATATTCAAAGGGTCTTTTGGAAAAGCAAGACCTGCCAGTGAAAAGAAAACTACAGGTAACCAACCTGCGGTTAAAAAGGAAAGCTAAACAGTTGTCTGGTTGATAAGCAGGTAAGGACCAGTTTCTTGTGGGCTTATCAACCTCTCAACATTGATCTTTTTAAGGTGCCAGGCGTTCTATCTGCCACTCGCCGTTTTCCTGCAGGGTATATTGTATCCTGTCATGTAGCCTGCTTGGGCGGCCCTGCCAAAACTCAATAATTACTGGTTTTACAATGTACCCTCCCCAATGTGGAGGTCTTTCAATATGTTTTGATTGTAATTCTTTAGCCATTTGCTGATAATGATCGTCCAGCCATGAACGATTGGGGATTACCTGGCTTTGAGGTGAGGTCCAGGCACCTACCTGGCTGCCAATTGGCCTTGAATGAAAGTATTCATCGCTTTCCTTTTCTGCTATCTTATTTACAAGCCCAATGATTCGTACCTGTCGCTCCAATTCTTTCCAGAAGAACACAAGGCAGGCTTTTGGATTTTCCTCCAGTTGTAATCCTTTATAGCTTTTGTAATTGGTAAAGAAAACAAAGCCTTCCGGGTTATATCCCTTTAATAATACTATACGGGCCGAAGGCATACCATCGTTCGATGCAGTGGCAAGCGTCATGGCGTTGGCTTCATCTACCTGGCTGTCAATAGCCTGTTGCCACCATTTATCAAATTGCTGAATGGGATGTGGTGCAATTTCAGATTCAAGTAAGGTTTCCGAAGAATAGTCTTTGCGCAGGCCGGCAATGGATGGATTCATATGAACGATTATGCCGCAAAGGTAAAGGGCCGTTATTTACCGGACCCTTTTCGCAACAAATAATCTCTTTCTTCTGCTATCATATCCAGCATACTTTCCAATTCACCTATACGACGAAGTTCTGTTTGCAGCTTTTTGTTGGTGTCCGAAACTGTTTGAAGGTCTGTATTCAGGTCCTGGAGAAACTGTACTTTTTTGTGCAATTGCTGCCTTTGCAGGTTAGCTTCCGCCAGCTTGTCCTCCATTGTATTCATTAATTGCTGCATGCGCTGGTTTTCAGCATAGGTCTCTTCCAGCTTTTCTGTCTTACGCTGCAGGTCTTTATGTACCTGCTCATAAGATTGCCTTGTATCTTCCAGTTCCAATGCCAGGTTATTGGCACGGTTGGCCTGCTTTTCAAGAGTAGCCATCTTTGATTGGAGTAACTCAAACTCCTGGTATACTTCTTCTATTTTATCAGCCATTCTTTCAGCCATAGATGCCTGCTGTTTCACTTCTTCTAACTCAGCCTGCTTCTTTTCAAGCCTTGCTTCCAGGTTTTCTATTTCTTTCTCCAGGTGCTTGTTCTGCAATTCCAGTTCCTCACGTCCCTCATTTTCTATCTCTTCCACCTGCTTTAAGAAACTGTTTAACAACTTTTGCTGTTGCTGAATAGTTTGTTTCAAATCATCAATTGATTCTTCCTTAGCAGGCTGCTTTGCTTTCAAAGGGACATACGCTGGAGTAGGTTCCTCATATATTTTAGCAGGCGCTTTTTTGGGGTGCTGTGGTTCTTTTGTAATAGTTCTCTCCTGTATGCTTGAAGGAACTGAAGTAGGTGAGTTATAAAATCCCGGACGCAGTGTAACCTTTTGATTTGTTTTTTCAATGGTCTCTTTCAACGACTTGCGACTTGTAATAAAGAAATAGACAGCTAACCCTAATACAATGGCACCGGCAAGTAACACACCAATTTCCAGAAGGCTTAGATTAATAGAAAGGAGTGGCATCAGTTAGTTCAGTAAGTTTTCGGTGAACAAACTAATGATTTTTTTTTAAAACAGGGATAATGAGGGTAAAAACTTATACGGTAACCAGTGTTCCTACCTTTTCTCCCGTAACAACCCTACGTAAATTCCCGGGTTTATTCATATCAAATACAACAATGGGAAGCTCATTTTCCATGCAAAGTGTGAATGCTGTCATATCCATTACATTTAGTTTTCGGGTAATGCATTCCTGGAAAGTGATGGTGCCGAATTTTGTTGCTGCAGGGTCTTTTTCCGGATCAGCAGAATAAATGCCATCAACCCTGGTACCTTTCATGATCACATCTGCCTTTATTTCAATGGCCCTTAGTGATCCAGCCGTGTCAGTAGTAAAATAAGGATTGCCTGTTCCTGCTCCAAAGATCACCACTCTTCCTTTTTCTACATGGCGAATAGCCCTTCTGCGGATGTAGGGCTCAGCTATCTGCTCCATTTTGATAGCGCTTTGCAGGCGTGTATATACCCCTATTTTTTCAAGGGCCGCCTGGAGGGCCATGCCGTTGATCACAGTAGCCAGCATGCCCATATAGTCTCCATGGGCCCTTTCGATGCCTGTTTCTGCTTCATTCATGCCACGGTATATATTGCCACCGCCAATTACAATTGCTACCTGTACTCCCAGGTCTACGATAGATTTAATATCCAGGGCATATTGACCCAGCACTGCCGTGTCAAATCCAAAGCTTTTATCACCCATCAATGATTCACCGGAAAGCTTGAGAAGAATACGTTTATATTTAGGTAGCATATTATCTGTTTATAAAAGCGCTGCGAAGATAAAGGAAGTTGGAAGTTTGAGCGCTGAACTTTTAGATATTGCCCGGGGATTCTATAAGATTATAGTTACGGTTTCCATTAAAACTATTTGGAAAATAAGTTCTGCTGCGTTTATAAATGTCAATGCAATAAAAAAGCAGGGATCTACCCTGCTTACCAGATAATAATATTATGCTTACTGTTGCGGCATGACAGGTTTGGCGGTATACTGCCTATAAAAATCAATCTTGCCATCTTTATTGATACGCCAGATCTCATGAATCATTTGTGAAGTGACCTTACCATCCTTGTCAGTATCATCTTCATGTCCCCAGATGGCTACCCAATTTTCATTCCGGTCAGTGCTTCTTAATGGCAACCATACCTCAACCCCACTTTTTGCAGTAGTGATATTGTTGCGTACTTGTTTACTGGTAGAAATGAAAGCATCTTTTCCTTTAATCAATTCACCAGTGGAAGTTTGCATGACCACAGTATCAGATATGGCATCAGCATGCCTGTCCAACTGGTTGTCATCCCAGTCTTTCCACATGTCCAGGATCAGTTTGCCATGTTGAGGATTTCCTAACTGGAATTTTGAAGAATACTCCGGTTTGTATGGATAATCCATCATATCGCCTTTCATATCCATATTGCCTTTGTCTTTCATTTTGGTCACCTTTCCCTCGGCATCTTTTGTTTTTGTTTTAACCTTATCCTGTGCCATTAAAAAAAGGGGAAGCGCTAAACATGTTAGAAGAATGATTACAAGCCGTTTCATTTTGGAAGTTTTAAATGTTATGTATAAGAGTTAAATCCTAAATAACATTTTCACTAAGTACAGCAAGTTTTCAAAAGAAGTAACGGATTCTTAAGTTACAGAAAAATTGAAACATATCTATTTGCCAACGCTATGAAAATAATATATGTAAAATGGTTTTGTGAAGAAGAACGTCAGCCGTTGCGGTATTTCCAGCTCTGGCTTTTTTTATTTGCCTTTACCAGCCTTTCTATTATGTTCTTTTCTAAAACAATGAAATCATATCCTTCAATGCAATAGGCATAATTGCCCCCGGCAATTACAAGGTCCTGGATAAGGCCTTCCTGCGCTTGCTTGAAAATATTCAAAAAAGATACTTTGTCCCCAACTTGGAAAGAATGCATAATCAGGTGGCTTGTTTTGGCTGAGAAGTAAATCTAATTTATTAAAAATAGATGAATAGAGAATTATAATTAAGCGATATTTTAAAAAATTGTTTCAGGTTATTAGGACCCTTTACATTTCCAGGACCATTACTGAAATAATGACCTCCTTATCATCTTGCTTAATATGAAACTCTTCATTATACCTGCAATAATTCATCAGGGGTAATAAAAATAACCTGGCCTGTATGCGCTGCGGTGTACTTAAAAGTACTGTGACATTTTTTTGGAGAAAGGAAAGGATAATATCCTGTTGCCTTTCAAAAGCAGCAGGGTCATAATTGACGTCGCTTAATAATACAACATCCGTCTCCAGGTAAGGGGGTAGATGGTTCCAATCAATAATACCGGTATGGACATTTTTTAATTGGTGGTATTTTGCAGATAAGGCGGCAAATTCGATTGCAGTTTGAATATGATCTGAACAAATTACAGATGTTGCCCACCTGGCCGCGATCAATGAAGGGAGCCCGAGGCCTGCTCCTAGCTCCAGCACCTTTTTATTTTCTAAGTATACAGGGTGATCCAGGATAAATGTTGCCAGCGCCCTGGCAGATGGCCACACCTGTGCCCAAAAAGGGAATTCAATTGCCTGAAGTGTATAGGCATCATGTACCTCTTTTGGGTCAGGTACAAAAAGCTCAAGTTCCTGGTTATTTAAAATAATATGCTCCAGGTAAGGAGTAAAGTTCATGAAAGGCAAATATGCCGTAATTAAACGTGCAAATTATAATAAGCCATAATATGCTGCAATTACATCATCAGATTGGACGTGGTACCAAACCAGATATATCTATTTGTTCAAGATATGGTTCCAGGCATTCAGTATCATCAAAAGCCTGTATCATGATGATCTTATCATTTTCCTGCCCACGGAATACTTCTACATAATAATCAAGAAATGCATACAACTCCATGGTAACCCGCAGCCCCCTGCACTCCACGAGCATGATCCCTTCGGTTTCAAGAAGCTCCAGTTGTAATGACCTTTTTAATCGCTTAAAATCTCTCAATATCATACAATCACGTTGAGCTAATGTTCACACAAAACCTGTTCCACTAACAGGTTACTTTTGATTATGTAATAAGATCATTTATTATATCAGGTATGGACATAAAAAAAGGGATAAGCTTCCATTTCTTCAAGTACATAAAACACAATAGCTTACCCCGGAATTTATATAGAGTGTTAATTAGCTGAAAAGACTCTCTATCATTACATAAAAGCTTGCGCCAAAAAATGTAAGGAATAAAAGCACCATCAGAATCGTTTTCCTGGTATAGGCAACTTCCTGCCTGTCACCATTTTCGCCTATCAGGCTTTCCCATACATGCTTCATATACTAATCATTTGACATTATAAGGTATAATACTGTGCCAGTAATTATTTTAAGCCTATAATACTTGTAAATTCAGGCCTTAAAGCGGTTATATGTGGATTATTTTGTTCATAAAGATTGCCACGATGTAGAGGCAAAACATCAGTATTTCTAATTTTATTTGATATAGAGGCATAAAAAAAAGCACCTGCTTTGGCAGGTACTTGAATATAGCTCAATGAGAAAAAAATTATGGTTGATAAGTGATCTTAGGAAACTGTACATATCCTGTTTCAACGCTATTCAATGAAGCTGATGTGCTCCAATCTCCTGTTAAGTCTATTGGCCCTGTTCCAGAGTAAGCTTTTTCAAATTTGATCACATACACTCGTTTAGTAGTTGGCAACAAACTGCCAGGGGTATTTTCTTCCCATTTGATGATCTAATTGGTGCTCGTGCCTGGAACCCAGTTTTGAGAACCAATTAATCCCCCTTCTGCAGATATAAACTCAACAGCATTGGTGAGACCGCCCTGTGTTTTAAGCTTGTCGAATTGAAGACCACATGGGTTGACTGTGTAAGTAACAGTAAATAAATATTTTCCTGCACTTGAAGGTTCTGCAGTAGCGTTGCCAGTAAAGGTTAATCCCTGGCAAGGTTCAATTATATCTAATGGGAAACCACCTGATTTGCCTTCCCTAAAACCATCGCAGTTTCCTGCTACATAATGCAATTGAAAACTATAGGCTGCGGTTCCAGCTAAGGTTGGGGTGAAGGTATAGGTAAGCTCATGAACAGTCGAAGAAACAGTAGTCTTAGCGCCTGAGATACTAGCCTAATTACCATTTATTAATTGCTGCAATTGAAGCTTACCACAATCTGGAATATTAGTACCGGCTAGAGATGCGGTAACTGTAACAGGTTGATTAACAATTCCAGGATTTGGGTTATAGGTAATTGTCATTTCTGGAACTACATCATTATTGCCTGTACCATTTTGTGGAAGAGTTCCAGGTGCTGCTACTCTTGCAGAACTTAAATTGGTGAAAGATGTTGATGTGGAGATCTCAGAACTTTCCTTTGTGCAGGAATTGAAAAGGCAGAGGCATGCAAAAGCAATACTGCTTAGGCTGATTGTTTTCATTTGGGGGTCCTTTTACGAATTAATAAATAGATTAACGGATTTCCAGAGGATGGGTAGATCTGTGGTAAAACTGCAATCAATCAGATTGTACTTTCCATTGGAAGGGTGGAGGTGAGCACGGATATAGAGTCCGTTTTCCGTATTTGCAAACAGATGGAATTTCAAAAATATATCAGGTCGCCGGCACATTGTCCTTATAATGCCATAAATGAAGACAGGCATAAGTGCGGTAGGGCGACCATTTTGCTGAAAGCTTTAGCATTTTTTCCCTCATTTCTTTTTTATTGCTATCATCCAGTTTATAAATCTTTTTCATGGCCACTTGTATTCCATAATCATCCACTGCAAATACATCCTCTCTTCCCAATGTAAACATCAACAGCATTTCAACTGTCCATCTGCCAACTCCCTTTATCTGGGTTAACAACTCTATGATGTCCTCATTGCTCATTTTTTTTAATCGCTTATCATCCAGGTTGTGGTCAATGGCAAACTGTGCCACATTTAAAACATATTGTGCCTTAGCGTTGCTAAGCCCAATGCCCCGCAATGTTTCTAAAGGGGTAATGACTATTTGTTGAGGAGTAGGTTCATTCCCGCCGTACAATTCCAGGAAACGATGATAAATGACCTTGGCAACTTTAGTTGACAATTGCTGGCTCATGATGGAAGCACAAAGCCTTAGGCAAATGTTCTTATGAGACTTCAATGTGAAAGATTCCTGTTGGGCTATCAACCTGGAAAGTTTCCTGTCTTTTGAAAGGTGAAGCGTATAAGACATGAGTGTACTTATTATTTGGCAGAGTTTTGTTTTGCAAATGTAGTTGTGAAAAGTAAGCGTTAATTAGATAATAACCTGTGCTATTTTATAGTACTACTGTTGAAGCCGCATTTTACATTATGCTTAAAATCACACTATAAGAGTAAGTCATATTTATGATTGTAAAAAGCAATGCTCATATATAAAAACTAACTGGCCAGGCTCAACTGGTGAATCCTGGCCAGTATATTTAGTTAACTATCCAACTGATATTTCCATCCTTATCATCCTTTAACTGGATGCCTATTTCTGCAAGCTGATTGCGTATCTTATCAGAGGTGGCCCAGTCTTTCTTATTGCGGGCTTCCTTTCGCATGGTGATCAAAACATCCATAACTCCTTTCAGCTTGTTATTGTCTGCTTCGGACTCTATTCTCAGCCCAAGTATATCTTCAATATAGATCTTCATTTTAGACTGCAGGTGCTGCAGGGTACCGGGTGATAAGCTATCAAAAGCAATGGTTTTATCCTTTATGGAATTAATCACCGGCACCAGTTCAAACATATTGGCTAAAACCTTGGCAGTACTGAAATCATCATTCATGAATTCGTCAAACTGGTCTAGTAAGCCTAATACTTTTTGTTCCAACTCCTTATTATTTCCGCTGCCCTGTTCCTGTCCATCTATAACAACTGTCTTTAACCATTCATAGGCTTCCATTAAACGTTTCAATCCTTTTTCTGCGGCTATCAGTGCTTCATTACTGAAATCCAGGGTGCTGCGGTAATGTGTTTGCAGGATAAAAAAACGAATGGTCATTGGAGAAAAAGCCTTTTCCAGCAAAGGATGGTCACCGCTGAACATTTCAGTTAGCTTGACCACATTATTATAGCTTTTGCCCATTTTGCGGCCATTAATGGTGATCATGTTATTATGCATCCAATACCTTACCGGTGATATGTGGTTGCAAATGGTACTTTGTGCGATCTCACTTTCATGATGCGGAAATAAAAGGTCCATTCCTCCTCCATGAATATCAAACTGCTTTCCCAGGTACTTGGTACTCATGGCAGAGCATTCAATATGCCAACCCGGAAATCCTTCACCCCAGGGGCTGGTCCAGCGCATGATATGTTCCGGGGGAGCGGCTTTCCAAAGTGCAAAATCAGCCCTGTCATGCTTTTCCTCCTGACCCTCCAGTTCCCTGGTAGTTTCAAGCAGGTCATCGACAATACGCCCGCTTAATTTACCATACTCATGTGAAGCAGCATATTTCTTTACATCAAAGTAAACGCTGCCATTTGATTCATACGCATAACCTGCCTTTAATATCTCCTGTATCATATTGATCTGCTCAATGATATGGCCTGTGGCGGTAGGTTCAATGCTTGGCTCCAGTATATTGAATTTAGCCATCGCCCAATGAAACAGGTTGGTATATTTCTGTACCAGCTCCATGGGTTCCAGCTTTTCAATCACTGCTTTTTTAGAGATCTTGTCTTCAGCCTCCCGGCCTTCTTCTTCAAAATGGCCGGCATCTGTTATATTTCTTACATAGCGCACCTTATAACCCAGGTGCAACAGGTAGCGGTAAACCACATCGAATGTGATGTATGGCCTAGCATGGCCCAGGTGGCTTTCGCCACTTACAGTAGGTCCGCAAACATACATGCCTACGTGTCCTGCTACCAGGGGAACAAATTCTTCTTTTTCTCTTATATAGGAATTATATACTTTCAGTTGACTCATAAATAACTATTGAATGGGATCGTAAAAATGCAGAAAGGTTAGTTTGCCTGGCAGCAACAACATGAAAAGGTATAGGTATCTATTACGATCATACGGCTCAAAGATAATCGAAAGCCCCGGAAAAATAAATGCGCTCAAGAAAAGCAGTGATAGTTTAACTGTCTATTACTTATTTATTGAGCGCAACATCAGTCACAAGCATATAATGGTCAGAGTAATTTTTGATAATCCGGTTGAACTGGCGAATGGCAAAGTCCCTGGTAGTGAAAATATAATCAATGCGTAGTGTTGGGGCTATGTAGGAATAGGTTCGGCCAACACCCAGCCCTGTTTCCAGGAAAGCATCCTGCAGGTCTTGGTCCCTGATGGTAAAATAGGTATAGGAATTCGGCACATCATTAAAATCTCCGGTAAGTATGTAGGGGTAGGGAGATGTGGAGATGACCTGCCTGACCATATCTGCCTGGATGCAACGCCTCACTACACCTCTTTTCAATTTTACAAAAATGTTCTTTGAGTCTTCCACCATGGTCTCATCCGTTTTTTTAATACGGTGAAGGCGTTCAAAATCCTCCTTCCCAAACCTTACTGATTGCAGGTGTGTTGTATAAAAACGAATGGTGTCCTTACCAAAAAGTATATCTGCCTGCAATAACGCTTCGGGCATGCTGGGGGCCGGAAAGCGAACCATACTGGTGTCTATGATAGGCAAACGCGAGAAAATGATCTGTCCTACCCATTGCTTATAGCCATCGCCATCCCAGGAGAAATAATAATAGGGGTAATTCAGTTCCTTGCTTATATAATCCAGGTTGTCGTAATAAACCGAATCCGTTGAATGGAAGAACTCCTGCATGCAGATAACATCGGCATTCTGTTCCTTTATCAGGTCCATCATTTTCAGTCTTGTCTGGCTTCCTTTGTTATTGTTCCGTTTCCATTCTGTAAAGCGCCCTACATTCCAGTGTACTACTCTTAATGTGTTCTTTTGCTTCTCATAATCGAATTTATCAGGGTTATGAAAAGCAAAGAAAACCAGGATGGCTTTATATCCTATGGTGAGTGCAATAAGTGAAATGAAAATATACCTGATGTTAAAGACAAGCCAGAAAAAAATAAACGCCAGTAATGTCACTATAATAAAAGCGAAACCAAGCCCGATCAGGGAAAGTGCCCACCACTTTTGAGGGTTAAGGTAGGGAGCCCAGCAAGCCAGCAGGAATATAATGGCTGCCACCAGGTTGATGACAATAAATAATATTTTGGTAGAGCGCCGGTAGTTGATTCCCATCAGATGACGAATTACACGAATTTCAGGAATTGCTTTTATTAAAACGAATTAATTGCTCAGCAATTGCCGCAAAAACCTGGGAAGGTTACTTTCTCGTGTACCTGTCTTCTATGTAAAATGGTTAAATGTCTTCCTTACTCGCTCTTTTCAGGATCTCCCGCTCGTCCTCTGTAAGGGAGCTATATCCTCTTTGGTTGATCTTATCGAGGATGTCATCCACTTTTTGCTGGGTTACCGTGGGGGTTTTAATAAAAGGTTGCACCCTGGCCTTATAGAATAATTGTGTTTTAACTACCTTACCTTTTTGAGGTTTGTCGGGATTAAAGAGATTATTGACCCAATCAAAGAAGTTGTTCATCCAGGCTCCCAAATCCCTGCCGCGTTGCATCGTGCGCATAAACAGGAAGCCCATGGCACCACCTGCAATATGGGCTATATGCCCGCCAGGATTGTTGTATGGTATGGTTGCCAGGTCAATGATCAGGTAAAGAACAGTGATCACCCATAATGGAATACCCCCGTTAAGCATGGGGAATATCCGGTAGCCCGGAGCCAGCGTAGTAGTAGCAATAGCGATTGACATGATGCCGGCAGAAGCCCCACAGGCATAAGCCAGGGGAAGGCTTTGCTTTAAAGGGTTTATCAGGTTATAAGCGGCCATGTAGGCAAAAGCGCCAGCCAAAGCACCATATAAAAATATAGGAACCAACTTCCGGTTGCCCGCCAGGTCCTGGAGTATGTACCCGAAAGCCCATAACCATAACATATTCGCAAGGATATGCCATACAGATTCTGTGCTGTGAACGAACATATGGGTAAGCAATGTCCATGGCCTGGTTATAAAAGTGTTCAGGTCCGCCGGCAGGGCCACCCAGTGAAATATATTATTATCAAACGAGGATACGCCTGCATCACCCTGGCTGAAGTAATAGATCACTTTTATAAAAGCCAGGATCACGAATACCACAAGGTTTATAGCGATCAGTAAGGTGAGCGCATTACCATCCTGGCCTATAGACAGCCGGTGTCTGTTTTGTTGTTGATAGTAACTCATAGTGATTAAAAAAGAAACTGCAATTTATCTGCCACTTAATAAAACCGTCGACGGCTACTTTTGTTCCATATAAGCACCAAAATAAATCCTGTGACAGCTCCGCCCAGGTGAGCAAAATGTGCAACATTATCGCCGCTCATATTCGCTACCCCGCCAAAAAGATCATATGCCGCCAATCCCAACATAGCCCATTTGGCCTTGATAGGGATTGGGATGAACATGAGATATAACTCCGTGTTTGGAAACAAGTATCCGAATGCTGCAAAGATACCCATAATTGCGCCTGATGCGCCTAATGCGGGTGATGCAGCGCCAATCAAATTTTGAGCTATAGGGTCATTGGCCTTTATGGCATGCAATAGTTCCTGGCACCTGAAATACTGGATGGCCAGGTGACAGGCAGCTGCCCCTACACCGCAAATAAGATAGAACAGGAGGAAGCGCTTTGCTCCCCAAACATTTTCCAGTATCCTGCCAAACATCCACAAGCCAAACATATTAAACAGTATATGAATGATCATCTGTGGTGAATGCGCAAAAAGGTGGGTGGCTATCTGGTAAGGATAAAACCCCTCAAAGGGTTCATAAATTTTATTATCCACCAGTATCTGGTGCAATTCAGCAGGCATTATGGGATAAAGTGAGATCCTTTCTGTTATTCCATATTGTTTCAATGTTACCTGGGCGATGTAAACCAGCACATTGATTATGATCAAATTTTTTACAATGGGAGGGAAATTATCCGGCCGGGTAAATTTGAAATTGCTCATCCTTGATTCTTATTTTCTTTTTAACTGTACTACGTTTTCAATATGGTGTGTGTGTGGGAACATGTCAACAGGCTGCACCCTGGTAACCTCGTATTTTTCATCAAGCAGTGCAAGGTCCCTTGCCTGGGTGGCAGGGTTGCAGCTTACATAAACTACCAGTGGCGCTTCCATTTCAAGTATCTTCCTCACAAGTTTTTCGTGCATACCTGCTCTTGGAGGATCTGTAATGATCACATCCGGGCGGCCATGCTGTTGAAAGAATTCATCATTACAGATATCAATCACGTCGCCGCTGTAAAATTCGGCATGCTGAATATTATTCAAAACTGCATTCTCTTTGGCATCAGCAACTGCTGCTTCAATCATTTCCACGCCAATGATCTTTTTGGCATGCTGGCTGCAAAATATGCCTATACTCCCCGTGCCGCAATAAAGATCATACACTATCTGCGATCCATCCAGTTCTGCAAATTCCTTTGTTACCTGGTAAAGCTTTTCGCCCTGGCGGGTATTGGTCTGGAAAAAAGACTTTGGTCCTATTTTAAACTGAAAGGGGGCGGCATCAGGACCGGTGGATAATTGTTCTATAACGTATCCCTTGCCTTTATACACAATAGGCTCCTGGTCATGCAGGGAATCATTCCATTTCAGGTTAATGGTGTATAACAACGTGGTGATAGCTGGAAATTCCTGTTCAATGAATTGTAGCAAAGCCAGCCTTTTCTTTTTGTCCTCTTCCCCAAAGACAACGTTCACCATTACTTCGCCCGTGGTGCATATACGCACCTGCAGGTTTCTCAGGAAGCCATGGTGGCCCCTGAAATCATAGAAAGAATAGTTGTTACGAAAGGCAAAATCCCTGATGGCATTGCGTAAGGCATTGGTGGGCTCAGGCTGTAGCCAGCATTTTTCAATATGCACTACTTTGTCAAAAAAACCCTTTGCATGAAATCCCAAAGCGCCGGGAACAGGTATTTCCTGCTTATCCAGGCCTTCCTTGTTTAAATTTTCTGGATTTTCTGTTTGGTCCTTCGTTTCATTGTCCCATACCCTGCGCGGCGGAGCTGCCACTGTAAATTCCTTGGTGCTAAAGGTATATTCCAGTTTATTCCTGTAAAATTTATCTTCTTCTGCCCCAATAATGGGTGAGAATTCCGGGAGCCTGATCTTCCCGATCCTTGTCAGGTTATCATAAACCTGCTGGTGTTTATATTCCAATTGTTTCTTGTAAGGGAGCATTTGCCATTGGCAGCCACCGCAGACGCCAAAGTGCTGGCAAAAGGGTTCCACTCTTTCCTTTGAATAAGATTTAAATTCCAGGGGGTAGCCTTCGGCCCAGTCTTTTTTATTTTTCAACAGGCGCACATTCACCACATCACCAGGCACTACATTTTCTATAAAGATCACCTTCCCGTCACGCCTGGCCAGCGACTTTCCTTCTGCGGCATAATTCTCTACCTGTACATCCTGTAAAACAATACTCTTTTTGCTTCTCACGGCGTAAAAGTACGGCCTTTGAACTCTTGTTTAGGAAGGCTATGCCGGTTTAAGAAGGTTCTAACAGAAATGATATTCCTTCTCTGGTAAATTGGATACGTGATGTTCAGGATATCATTTATACATGTTAGTTACTGCTGTTCTGCCTGGAAAATAGTAAGGGACATGTTGTTTTATCAATGAAGCACGCAACTAAGGGGCATGTAACGTGTTGATACCGCCTCTTTAAAGAGCCGTTGCAGAGCCGTTACATAGGCGGCACATAGCCGTTACATAGGCGTTGCATAACGCAAGTTGGTTGGGGGCAGGCCCGGAGCCAGGAAGGATACTAAAAGCTGGTATCCTTTCCAGGAGATCAACCGTTTTATATTTTCAATATGGAGGCGCTACGTTTTAAAATGCTGGGATGCCCTAATTTTTTCCTGTTTGTCTTTGCAACTCTTTAACCAGGTTTGACCTCTTTTTAGATATTTTTACCACATAGATTCAAGCTATGAAATATACTGCCACCTTTCTTGCTGCTTTCCTTTCCCTTGCTCTTTTTGCCCAGAATGGCTATGAGATCAGGATTACACTGAAGCCTTTTAAGAACCAATGGCTTTACCTGGGTCATTATTATGGCCGGCAGTTGCCCATAGTAGATTCTGTGATGCTGAATGATAAAAGCGAGGGTGTTTTTAAGGGCGACAAAAAATTGGGCGGAGGCATCTACCTGGTAGGTTATCCTGACAGGGCACAGAACTTCGAGATACTGATTGATAAAAACCAAAAGTTCTCCATCCATGGCGATACAGCCAACATTCAGAAGGTAAGCTTTACCAATTCACCTGAAAATGTAGCCTTCAAAGCTTACCAGGAATTCATGACCACCAATGGCCGGGCCATTGATGCCTTGCTGGCTAAAAGAAAAGGTGCTGACAAGGAAGATTCATTAAAGCTTACTTCGCAAATAGATGCCTTGAATAAAAAGATCAGGGATTACCGGCAATCATTAATAGCTAAGGAACCTCAAAGCTTCCTTGCCGTGTTGTTGAAGGCCATGAAGGAGCCTGAAGTACCTAAAAATGACCCGGCAGAAAAAACCGATTCACTGTTTGCCTATCATTATTTTAAAAAGCATTATTGGGATGATGTAAACCTTATGGATGACCGCCTGGCCCGAACACCTTTTTTTGATGCCCGGGTGGATAAATACATGGAGAACCTGGTATATCCTGCTGCAGATTCTGTTATAAAGGAAATGGACTGGATGATGAGCTATGCCAATGTGAATGATGAAATGCAGCGTTTCATGTTACTGAAGTTTATAAACAGGTACCTGAACCAGAAATACATGTGGGAAGATGCCGTGTTTGTACATCTTTTTGAAAAGTATTTTGCGCAAAAGGACTATCCCTGGCTGACAGAAAAAGGGAAGAAGCTGATCACGGACAGGGCCTACAGCCTAATGGCAAATATTATGGGGTCGCCTGCAGCTGAAATTGAATTGCCCGATAGCCTTGGGCAGAAGAAAAGCCTTTATGCTGTTGAAGCTCCCTTTGTGCTGGTGGCTATATGGGACCCCACCTGCGGTCATTGCAAGGAGACCTTACCCAAACTGGATAGTATGTACAGGGCTAAATGGAAAGGTTATGGATTAAAGGTATATGCCCTAGCCAAAGAAACCGATGGCACCAGGAAGGACTGGACTTCCTTCATAAAAGGTCATAACCTCGGCGACTGGGTAAATGTTTATTATTCAAAAGAAGATGACCGGGCACGCACCAGCGCCAATATACCAAGCTATTCACAGTTGTATGATGTTCAAACTTTTCCTACTTTGTACCTGCTTGATAAAGACAAACGTATTATCGCTAAGAAAGTAACGTTTGAACAGGTAGATGAAATACTGCAATACAAGCTCAAAAACCGCTAAAGGAACTATGAAAAAACTAATTGCTTTTGCTCTTCTCTGGGCCTCATTTTCGGCTTCAGCTCAAACCTTATTTCATTATGGAAAGGACTCTGTTTCCGTTAATGAATTCCTGAAGGCCTACCAAAAAAACAATACAGGTGTCAGAACTGAAAAGGCTTTTATGGAATACCTTGACCTGTATATAGCTTCCAGGCTAAAGATAGCAGAGGCAAGGTCTAAAGGCTATGATACGTTGCCACAAATAGTCAGTGACCTGGAAAGCCTGAGACAGCAAATACTACCTTCATACCTTACAGATAAAGAAAGCACGCAAAAACTTGTACGGGAGGCCTTTACCCGGGCACAAAAGGAGATTCACCTGGCTCACATCTTTATTGCTGCTAAAGGGTCGGATACCCTGGATGCACTCAAAACCATAGCGGAACTGCAGGCTGAACTTAAAAAAGGGAAACCGTTTGCAGAACTGGCTCAAAAATATTCAGATGATCCTTCTGCCAAAACCAATGGCGGAGATATAGGCTTTATAACTGTATTTAATTTGCCCTATGAGCTGGAGAACCTGGCATATACAACGCCTGTAGGTAAAGTCTCAAAGCTTTACCGTTCCAGGGCAGGTTATCATATCTTCAAAAACCTGGGCGAAAGAAAGGCAATTGGAAGAATGAAGGCCGCAGAAATTCTATTGGCATTCCCTCCCGAAGCCAATGATAGTGCAAAGACAGCGGTAAAGAAGTTGGCAGATTCATTATACAACAGGATACTTAAAGGTGATGATTTTGGTAAGTTGGCAGCCCAGTTTAGCAATGATATAGTATCTGCTGCCTCCAATGGCCAGATGCAGGAATTTGGTACCGGAGATTATGACCCGGTATTTGAAAAGACAGTATTTGCCTTATCTAAAGATGGAGATGTAACCCCTCCCTTTACTACACCTTATGGCTACCATATTGTAAAAAGGATCGGTAAAATAGCGATACCCTCACAACCTACAGCTACAGCCCTTGCAGAGATGCAGGCCAAGGTGGAGCAGAGTGATCGAATCAACACTACCAAATCATTGCTGGCAAAGAAAATTATGAAGGATGCCCGGTTTAAAAAAGCTGCTTTTGAAAATACGCAACTCTGGGCTTATTCAGACAGTGTGTTTAACCATCAATCGCCAAAGACGGCTTTACATCTTACCAATGCGTCTGTTCTATTCACTGTAGGGAAGCAAAATGTTACAGTGAATGACTGGATCAATTATGCTCAAAACTTCAGGTTCAGGGCTGATGGCAGTGGCATAAAGCCCTACGCACAGGTGATGGACGAATTTATTGATGCCAGTGCGCTTGATTATTACCAACGTCACCTGGAAGATTACAATGAGGAGTTTCGCCAGCAGATCAATGAATTCAGGGATGGAAATTTATTCTTCGAAATCATGCAAAGAGAAGTATGGGGACCAGCTCAAAATGATTCTGCTGCCCTGGTATCTTATTATAACGCTCATAAGAATAAATACAACTGGAAGCAAAGTGCGGATGCGGTGATCTTCTATGCTAATGATTTGACAAGTGCCACTGAATTGTCTACAGAACTTAAAAAAGATCCTGCACAATGGAGAACATTGGTGAGTGAAAGAAGTGAAAAGATCGCTGCAGATTCATCCCGCTTTGAACTGGAGCAATTGCCTAATCCTTCACATTTATCATTAACACCAGGAACGATCACTGCTCCGTTGGTCAATAAATCAGATAACACGGCTTCTTTTGCCTATATATTGAAATATTACCCCCAAGCTGAGCCCAGGAATTTTGCCGATGCTAAAGGATTGGTGATCACAGATTACCAGGCGCAACTGGAAAAAGATTGGCTGGATAAATTGAAAAAGAAATACCCTGTTGTTATGAACCAGAAAGCACTGGAAGAATTAAAGCGTAATAAAAAGTATTAACCAGTGGGATGAACTTATAGCTCAAAAAGAATAGAGGCCTTTCCAAAGGCCTCTATTCTTTTTTATAGGATCGCTTTTACTACGTTGGAAATGATATTAGGCTTGCCTAAAGTATAATAGTGAAGTACAGGAACACCCGCAGCTTTTAATTCTTTTGATTGTTGCAACAGCCATTCCGTGCCTACGATTTCAACATCCGCATCTGTTTTGCATTTTAATATCTCACCGGAAAGATCTGCCGGGATATCCACATGAAAGGTTCGGGGCACCACGGTTAGTTGTTTTTTAGTGCTAACAGGTTTCAGCCCTGGAATGATGGGAACATTGATACCTGCATTACGACAGGCAGTAACAAAATCGAAATACTTCTTGTTATCGAAAAACATTTGCGTGGTAATGTATTCAGCACCGGCATCTACCTTGGCCTTCAGGTATTGAAGGTCGGTTTGCATATTGGGTGCTTCAAAATGCTTCTCGGGATATCCTGCCACCCCTATACAGAAGTTTGTTTTGACGGCATTCTTCAGGTCTTCCTCGAGGTAGATCCCATTGTTCATGTTCATTACCTGGTTCATTAGTTCTATGGCATAGCGGTGGCCCCCTGGCTCAGGCTCAAAGAATGACTCATTCCTTGGCGCATCACCACGCAGCACAAGTACATTATCCACACCAAGGAAGTTCAGGTCTATCAATGCATCCTCGGTTTCCTGCCTGCTGAAGCCTCCGCATATCAGGTGAGCTACAGCGTCTACCTTATATCGATTCTGAATGGCTGCGCAAATTCCTACAGTTCCTGGACGCTTACGCACCTCTACCTTGTCAAAAGTGCCATCACTCTTGCGTTTGAACATGCTTTCGCTGCGGTGGTAGGTAACATTGATAAAAGATGGTTTGAATTCCAGTAAAGGGTCAAGGTGCTCCCAAAGTGCATTGATACCTTTCCCTTTTAATGGTGGCAATATTTCGAAGGAAATATGTGTTCCTTTTGATTCCCTGATGTGGTCGATTACTTTCATAAACTGGCGCAAACTTAGCTAAAGTTGATAAGTTGACGGACACAAGTTGATTATAGCATTTTATTATGGCTGTTATTTCAGCCTGTATAAATATTGGATCTTAAAAGCTTAAGGAGGTTTTGCCGGTTCATAGTATAACAGGCAATTGTTTAACTGTTCAGCAAGCCCTGAAACAATTATTTTTACCAAAATTTTCTTTTTGAGCATTAGAATACATACCAATGAGCTGGTAAAGCGATATGGAGACAGGACGGTGGTGAACCATACATCCATTGAGGTAAAGCAGGGAGAGATCGTGGGATTGCTGGGACCAAATGGAGCAGGCAAGACCACTACTTTCTATATGGTGGTAGGTTTGATCAAGCCAGATGAGGGAGAGGTATATCTCAATGACGAAAATATTACCCCTTTGGCGATGTATAAAAGAGCCCAGATGGGTATAGGGTACCTGCCGCAGGAAGCTTCGGTTTTCCGTAAGCTGAGTGTGGAAGATAATATCAAGGCAGTCCTTGAAATGACCAGGCTCCCTAAGAAGGAACAAAGGGAAAAACTTGAGTCATTACTGGAAGAATTCAGGCTGACACATGTGCGCAAAAGTCATGGTGATGTGTTGAGTGGTGGTGAAAGGAGAAGAACCGAAATTGCAAGGGCCCTTGCTGTGGACCCCAAGTTTATATTGCTCGATGAACCTTTTGCAGGTATTGATCCTATTGCAGTGGAAGATATACAGGCTATTGTGGCAAAATTAAAGTTCAAGAATATCGGCATATTGATCACCGATCATAATGTAACTGAAACTCTATCGATCTGCGACAGAGCTTATCTTCTTATTGAAGGAAAGATCTTTAAACATGGAACAGCAGAAGAACTGGCAGAGGATGAGCAGGTGAAAAAGCTGTACCTGGGTAGAAATTTTGAGTTGAAAAGAAAAGATTATCTATTACAGGATCTAAACCCTGAAGCCTTAACTGATAGCTTGTAGACTATTGTTTAGGATCAATAATCCCATTATGGCTCAGGCCGCTGTTGTATTACCATAGCTTGTTTTTCCCCTTTTTATTGATGCTTCTTTCGTATTTTGCCGAGACTCATGAAGTTGCTTAGCCCTGCCATATCACGTTTTGCCCGCTGGCGCCTTTGGTCCATTGAAAAATGGATGAGTGATGCAGCTTCCAACCAATTTGATGTATGGCAGGATCTCTTTGCTGCCGGACAGTATACGGAGTTTGGCAGAATGTATAATTTCTCGCATATACAGTCTTTGGAAGATTTTAAAAATACAGTTCCTATACAAGAGTATGATAGCCTGAAACCCTTTATTGAACGAATGATGAAGGGGGAAGAAAACATACTATGGAATACGCCTATATCCTGGTTTGCCAAAAGCAGCGGTACTACCAGTGATAAAAGCAAATTCATCCCTGTAAGTGAAGAAAGCCTGCAGGACAATCATTATAAGGCATCGAAGGATGTATTGAGTTTCTATTATGCTTCGCATCCCGAAAGCGATCTTTTAACTGGTAAAAGTCTCATCATTGGTGGCAGCCACCAGATAAGCCAGGTAAATGAAGAAGTGCATTGTGGTGACCTGAGTGCAGTGATCGTGCAGAATTCACCATTCTGGTCCAACTGGATCAGGACACCTGATACCTCCATCATATTGATGGATGAATGGGAAAGCAAGATTGAAAAGCTGGCACAATCAACCATATTAGAGAATGTGACATCTATGGCCGGCGTGCCTACCTGGCTCATTGTATTGTTGAAGCGTATCCTGGAAATTACCGGAAAGCAAACAATTAAAGAGGTGTGGCCGAGTCTTGAATTGTATATGCATGGAGGTGTAAGCTTTGTTCCCTATAAACAACAATTTGAAAAGTTAATAGGTGCACCTATCAATTACCTGGAGATGTATAATGCATCGGAGGGATTTTTTGCTGCGCAGGATGATGTGACCAAGGAAGGTATGCTGCTGATGTGTGATCATGGTATTTTTTATGAGTTCATGCCCTTAAGTGAATATGGGAAAGAATTTCCTGAAACCATACAACTGGATGATGTGCAGACAGGAGTGAACTATGCCCTGGTGATCACAACCAATGGCGGGCTATGGCGTTACCTGGTGGGTGATACCATTCAATTTGTTTCGCTTGACCCATTCCGCATTAAAGTATCAGGCCGCATCAAACATTATATCAATGCTTTTGGTGAGGAGATCATTATTGATAATACCGATCAGGCCATTGCTGTTGCAAGCCAAAAGACAGGGGCAGTGGTGAAAGATTATTCTGCCGCACCTGTGTATTTTTCGGAAGAAGGAAATGGCGCTCATGAATGGCTGATTGAATTTGAAAAGGAACCGAAGGATTTGGAAGGTTTTACTTCAGAACTTGATATTGCATTAAAGAATATCAACAGTGATTATGAGGCCAAACGCTATAAAGACATAGCTTTAAGAATGCCCCTTATTAAATCTGTTCCACTTAATACATTTACCAACTGGTTGAGCAGTAAAGGAAAGCTTGGCGGACAGCACAAGGTGCCCCGGTTGTCTAATGAAAGGACCATCATTGAGGATATTAAATCCTTCATGCTCTAGCTATTAGTATTTTACTGGTTGTCCTTTCTAAATTTCTATTCCCATTTTCCTGGTGTAACCTACATTTGTTGCCTGTAAAATTTAATGCATGAAATTATTGGAAGGAAAAGTTGCCATTGTCACCGGTGCTGCACGCGGAATAGGCGAGGGGGTTGCTTTGAAATTAGCTGAACATGGCGCCAGTATAGCGTTTACCTATATAAGTGAAAGCAGCGCTGAAAGAGCACAGGCTTTAGAAGGAAAATTAGTTGCTATGGGTGTGAAAGCAAAAGCTTATAGAAGCAATGCCGGAGAGTTTGCTGAGTGTGAAACCCTGGTGAATAATGTGATCAAAGAATTGGGACAGGTTGATATCTGTGTCAATAATGCAGGGATCTCTAAAGATAATTTACTACTGCGCATGACACCAGAACAATGGGATGATGTGATGACCATCAACCTGAAAAGTGTGTTCAACATGACCAAGCAGGTAATCCGGCCTATGATGAAAGCTAAGACTGGCAGCATCATCAACATGAGCTCTGTGATAGGGTTGATGGGTAATGCAGGTCAAAGCAGCTATGCAGCATCAAAGGCTGGTATTATAGGTTTTACCAAGTCAGTAGCAAAAGAATTAGGTAGCCGCAACATCCGTTGCAATGCCATCGCTCCCGGATTCGTAGAAACAGATATGACAGGCTACCTGAAAGAAGGTGAGCAGGCGGATAAATACAAGGCAGGGATTCCATTAGGTCGTTTTGGTACTGCCGATGATATTGCCAATGTTACCTTATTCCTTGCATCTGAACTTAGCGCTTATGTAACAGGGCAGGTGCTGAGTGTGGATGGTGGGTTGTATATGTAATAAGCTTCGCAACTAAATAAAGCATTCTTTCAAATAGAATCAAAGCACTTCTCCTGGAGTGCTTTTTATTTGCCCAGGCACCACTACCATACGAATATATCAATGCAGGATTTTGATGTTTTTCTTTT
The DNA here is from genome assembly GCF_900129295.1 of Flavisolibacter ginsengisoli DSM 18119. GTDB lineage: Bacteria > Bacteroidota > Bacteroidia > Chitinophagales > Chitinophagaceae > Flavisolibacter > Flavisolibacter ginsengisoli. The sequence goes on along the minus strand of NZ_FQUU01000007.1, from coordinate 142,310 downwards.
TTATATAATAGTGCCAGAACAACATGGTAGCTATTGAACGGTAGGGCCTCCAGGGTGCTGCCATTTCCAGCGCCTCTTCTTTTGAAAGCTTGTCTATTCCTTTTACCATTTTAATAGCGTTCAGGAGTGCGCGGTCACCAACCGGAAAGATATCAGTGCGGCGCAGCGCATGCAAGAGGTATATGTCCACCGTCCAGTCGCCAATGCCTTTTAGGTTTTTTAATTCCTGCCGCACCACATCGTCGGGCTGATGGTGCAGCTTTCTCAGGCTGATGGAATTGTTATTCAAAGCCTTTGCTAACTCCCTGGTATAGACGATCTTTTGCCGGCTTAAATAACAGTTGCGCAGTTCCTCATCAGAAAGCTGTAGTAAGGCTATTGGTGTAATGGTGCCGATGCGTTCTTTTAATTTTTTATAAGCTGCATAAGCCGAGGCCAGCGATACCTGTTGTTCCAGGATGGTAAGTACCAGTGTTTCAAAATTATTTGGTCGTATCCACAGGGGAGGATGACCATATTCATTTACGATCATGTGCAGGTGATCATCCTTTTGAGTGATAGTTGTATATAACCCGGGTAAAGTTGCTTCTGAGAACCGTTCAATCATGGAATAAAAAGAAGGCTGGCAGTGTGCCAGCCTTACCTATGTAATTAAATTTTTAGGAAACCTTGTTCTTGAATTTGGAAATTGCTTCCCTGGTAAAATTGCTTAGCACCAGGCGTCCGCTGATCTCAGCCCTGTTGCTTAACAGATCATCCCAATCTTCTGTTCCCTGCCATAATGTTTTCTTTAAGGCTGACATGGCCTCAGGACTACTCTTAGCCAGCTGGTTTGAAAGACGTGATATGGATTCGTCCATACTTTCCAGCGATGGATGTAATTCTGCATACAATCCTTTCCGGCGTGCCCAGTCACCATTGCGCCACATGCCCGCATCTATGGCTAGTTGGGAAAAAGCAGATAAGCCTAATTTTCTCTGGATGGCCGGGCCAACCACAAATGGGCCAATACCAATAGCCAATTCACTCAGTTTTATTTCAGCGCCTTCCAGGGCAATAGCATAATCCATAGCCGCAGCCAGGCCTACACCGCCTCCTACACATTTACCATGTATACGGCCAATGATCAACTTTGGACATTTTCTCATGGCATTGATCACATTGGCAAAACCGCTAAAGAAATGGAAGCCTTTCTTTTCATTTTCTATTTGTGTTAGCTCGTCAAAAGAAGCTCCTGCACAAAATGCTTTGTCTCCATATGACCGAATGATGATCACTTTCGTTTCCTTGTCAGTGCCTACCGCATGTACCTCATTTGCCAGGTCTTCCAAAAGCCTATAGGGCAAAGAATTACTTTGCGGATGGAAGAATTCTATTGTTGTTATTCCATTATGCGTTTCTGTGTTTACATATCCATTGGTCATGTCTTTTGCCATAGCTACATTTTTTATAAAAGAAAGAAGGCCGGGTAATTTCCTCTTTGCCTGGTTCAAAATTATTGAATACCCGCAAGATTGTATGCGAAAGAGTTGTTGTCCTAAACCTGTATTTATTGAATACTATTTATAGGTATTAAAAAATAATACCAGTACTACAAAGGCACAAGCGGGAACTTGTGCCTTTGTAATCGTGCAGGTAATTATTTATTATTTTCTTTTTACCATGGTAAGGATGGTGGCTATCCCCACATGCTCCCCCGTCTCGTCCAGCATTTCGACCAGCCATTTCACGATTCCTTTTGGTATATCATTTTCATCTTTGAGGTCTTGTGGTATTTTTTCCTTGCAGGTGAACCTTACGGTCAGTTCTGCTCCTGGATATACGGGTTTAGTAAACCGTAGCTCATCTATACCATAATTCAGCAAAACAGGGCCCAGTTCACTGCCATCGACAAACAAGCCAGCAGCAGCACTTAATATAAAATAACCATGTGCAACCTGTTGCTCAAACATGGTGCCTGTGAAATCAGTGTCTTTTTTATGCGCATAAAAATGATCACCACTTAACCCGGCAAAGGCATCGATGTCTTCCGGGGTGATCTTTCTTTTGGCTGTGATTACCTGGTCGCCAACCTGTAGTTCTTCATAATATTTACGGAAAGGATGCACAATGCTTTGTATGCCTTTGGCATTTGGCTGGAATGATTTGGTGATAGCGGTAATGGTAGTAGGTGAGCCCTGGATGGCCACACGCTGCATATAATGTTTCACTCCCCTGACACCACCCATTTCCTCACCACCACCTGCCCGGCCAGGACCTCCATGAACGAGAAGCGGAAGCGGTGAGCCATGACCAGTGCTTTCTTTGGCATCATCCCGGTTCAATACCAATATCCTCCCATGATGGGTGGCGGCCCCTATCACAAATTCTGTGGCTAAGCGATCATCATTGGTGACAATAGAGCAACAAAGAGATCCTTTTCCTTTTTTAACAAGTGTAATGGCTTCAGCTATACCATCGTAAGGCATGATAGTACTGACAGGTCCAAAGCATTCTATGTCATGCACGGTTTCAGTTCGGAAAGGTTGTTCATTCAGCAGTAGTATGGGAGACAGGAAGGCGCCTTTTTTGGCGTCGGCATCTAAAACTTCCAGGCTGTCAAGTGATCCATAAACTATTTGAGCGCCGGCTAATAGTTTTTGAATGTTCTGCTTCACCTCGTCGCGCTGGCCCAGGCTCGCTAATGATCCCATCCTAACCTTTTCATTAAGGGGGTTGCCTATTATGGTTTGAGATAATGCTTTGCCTAAAGCTATAGAAGCATCTTCCAATAAATGTTGTGGAACAAATATGCGCCTGATAGCGGTGCATTTTTGTCCTGCCTTGACAGTTATTTCTTTACGCACCTCTTTTATAAAGATATCCCACTCAGGACTGCCAGGGGTTACATCAGTGCCTAGTACCAGCGCATTCAATGAGTCTGCTTCCATATTGAAAGGAACTGTTTCTTCCAGTATGTTCTTGTGAGACTTCAGCATCAAACCTGTGGTCTTAGAGCCTGTGAACGTTACTACATCCTGCGCCATTACATGGTCAAGCATATCGCCGGCGCTACCACACAGTAGCTGAAGTGCCCCTTCAGGCAGTATACCAGAAGCAATGATCTCTCTCACTACAGCTTCAGTAAGATAGGAGGTGATACTTGCTGGCTTTACTACGGCCGGTACCCCTGCAAGCCAGTTAACAGCACATTTTTCCAGCATGCCCCATACGGGAAAATTATAGGCATTGATATGTACAGCCACCCCTTCTTTTGGCACCAGCAGGTGATGTGCCATGAAATTGCCTTCCTTACTCAGTCCGATAGGATCTCCATCGGTAGTGTAGGGAAGGTCAGGAAACTTGCGCCTCAGCGAAGCATTTGAAAACAGGTTGCCTATACCGCCTTCTATATCTATCCAGCTATCTGCCCTTGTGGCACCGGTATGGTAGCTGATCTTGTAAAACTGCTCTTTTCTTTCCATGAGATGAGTGGCAAGCGCCTTTAGCATCCGGCCTCTTTCATGAAAGGTCATTTTGCGCAGGGCGGGGTTTCCTACCTCGCGGCCATATTTAAGCACACCTGCAAAGTCAAGCCCTTTAGTTGAAGCTATTGCAACGCCTTCGCCGGTTACTGCATCAAAAAGTGGTTGGCCATCTCCATCGCCTGTTATCCATTTGCCTGTTATATAATTTCCAAGTTTGTTCATGCCTGTGTTTGTTTTTCAATGGTTATTCCAAATTGCTTTAAATGGTGTAAAGCGTGTTTATAGAGTAACTGAACATTCTCTTCGAAGTTCAGGTCGCCAAATATTGGATTGCGTGTAGCCTTTATAGGATTCTTTTCGAAGTAAGAAAAGAAATCTGCTAACTCCGTTTTGAGTTCACTGATGGCCTCTTCAGCCGAGCGGTTCCTGACAGGTGCAGGTACCTCTGGCATCAATGGGTTCATAGTATTCTCCTTAAATGGTTTTTCACTAGCCAAAAAGACCCGCATTTTTTCAAGGTGTTCTTCAGGTGTTACAATATTGGTATAGGTTGTTTTGCCTGAAGCAATGCGGACTGAATCTGAAAAATGTTCAACCATTTGCTGCAAGGTCATTTTTCCCCATAGCGGATGTGTATCTGAAGGAACCTGGCGTAACAAGATCACCAGCCTGTGCTTTAAAAATTGCAGTTTCTCTTCATTCATATAGCAAGTTATAATAGCAGCCAATTTAGGGAAAAATTGCGGCCTCTGCGGATGTGGTAATTTGTTTTACTGTAAACAATAAAATAAAAAAAGCCCCAACAGCGTAGGGCTTAAATATATTGTCAATAAACAGCTTAATTATGCTTCATCATTGGTGTTGCTTTCTGTAATGGCAGTTGAGTGCTTCTCCATTTCTGTGTTAATACAACCACTCAATTTAGAGAAGATATCTTCCACAGAACCTTCACCATGTATTCTTACAAGCTTATTCTCTTTTTCATAATAAGCTGCAACGGGTTCTGTTTCCTGCTTGTATACAGAAAAGCGTCTTCTGATGATCTGCTCGTCCGTATCATCGCTTCGGCCGGAAGTTGCACCTCTTTTCACCAGTCTTTTCACCAATTCATCTTCAGTAACCTCAAGTGCCAGCACCTTGCATATACTGGTTTTCTTCAGGGCTAATAATTTGTCCAGCGCCTCAGCCTGGGCAATAGTACGTGGAAATCCATCGAAAAGGAAGCCCCTGGCATCTGCATGCTTTTCCAGGGAGGAGTCGATCATGCCGATCACTACCTCATCTGGTACAAGTTGTCCCTTGTCCATAAAGTTCCTTGCCTCAAGTCCCAGCGGAGTTTTATCAGCTATTTCCTGGCGCAGCAAATTGCCTGTTGACAAATGAATCAAACCAAACTTCTCTACTATTTTTTCGGATTGGGTGCCCTTTCCACTTCCCGGGGGGCCAAATAAGATCAAATTGAACATAGACGCTTCCTAAGCTTGAAAAACAAATATAAGGAAAAAGCGCTTCGCCGGGGGTTCATTGCTGCTACAGGCACATGATTTTAGTTAGGTTATACATTATAAACAACTTATCAAACGAAAGCGCTATTATAAACCGGGTACCAAAAGCAAATAAGGTTGCAGCACAGGCTTTCACATTTGTTTACAAAACCGCTCCCTTTCATTCTTCGTAAATTTGAGATAACCTTTTTCATGAAACGAATACTTATTTTATTACCACTGGCATTGGGATTGCAATTCTGCACTTATTCTCAATCTAAAAAACAGACAGCTATGGAGCCTTCTAATCAAAATAACCCGGTACATTCCAATTCTGATACTTCTAATGTGAACAAAACAGATGCAGAATGGAAGAAGATCCTACCTGCTGACGTGTACCAGGTGGCAAGAGAAAAAGGCACGGAAAGACCATGGAGTAGTCCATTGGAGAATATAAAAGATAAGGGAACATACTACTGCGCTGTTTGCGGTAACCCCTTATTTATAAGTGATACCAAGTTTGAAAGTGGTTGCGGATGGCCCAGCTTTTACCAGCCGGTTAGCAAGGGCAGCGTTATCTATGCACCCGATAATGCGTATGGAATGAAGCGCACCGAAGTAATGTGCGGCCGTTGCAAATCGCACCTGGGACATGTATTTGATGATGGACCACCCCCCACAGGCCTTCGTTATTGTATCAATGGAGTAGTGCTGGATTTTAAAAAAGCACAGGAAGCAGAGAAGCAGTACAAAAAAGAGAACTAGGATTTAAGGGATTTAATAGGATTTTTGAGGATAATTTGATTGCTTGCAATTGTTGCAATTCATCTATTGCATGGGTATTCATAGAAGCTTATAATTCACTATCCTCAACCTGGCCCCTTGCCATTTTAACCTTTCGACCTTTCAACCCATCACCCTTCCATCATATATTTTTTGCCCCGGTTATTTAATGCACTAACTTTTAAGGACTAAAACTTATGCATATGAACCGGGCATTGTACTCCATTCTTTTTTTCTTTCTCATTCAAACCCTGCATGCGCAGCAATTTGTAAAACAGTATACCATTGAACAGTTTTACAAGACCATCAACTATGGTGGAGGAAATTTCAATAAACAGGAAAATAAGATCCTCCTGCATGATAACAGTACAGGCATCTTCAATGTTTATGAAATAGACCTCTCTTCCAAAGTAAAGAAGCCACTGACAAAATCTTCTAAGGAGTCCTATTTTATGATCGATTATATCCCTGGGTCCAATGATTTCCTGTATAGCGCTGATAAAGGAGGCAATGAAAATGCGCACATCTACCTTCAATCCGCTGATTCGGTTAAGGACCTAACCCCTGGCGAAAAGGAAAAGGCCAGTTTCTTTGGATGGAACAAAGCCAAAACAGCATTCTATTACCAATCCAATGTTCGGGATCCAAAATATTTTGATGTCTATAAAATGACCATTGCCGATTTGAAGCCTGAATTGCTCTATACCAACGATAAGGGATTTGATGTAGGGAGCATTTCCCCTGACGAGAATAATATTTTGCTGGTAAAGAATATCACCACGGATAAGAATGAAATGTACCTGCTGGACAGGAAGTCGGGCGATTTGAAAAAGATCTCCGTAGAAGATGAAGCCACCTATTCCCCACAGGCTTTTGAACTGGATAACAGCGCATTTTATTACCTGACCAATGAGGACAATGAATTTGCACGCCTTGTGAAGTACAATATTGCCAGTGGTAAAAAAGAAACCGTGTATTCTGATAAATGGGATGTGATGTATATGTACCTCAGCGAAAATGGTAAATACCATGTTATTGGCATTAATGAAGATGGACGTAATAAGGTATTATTCTTTGATCACCGCACCGGGAAACAAATTCCTTTTCCTGCAGTTAAAGAAGGAAATGTACAGGGTGTCAGCATTTCTCCTTCGGAAAAGAATATGATCATTTATGTGGCCGGAGACCGTTCGCCCGTTAATCTATGGTGGTATAATTTCGATACGCGTAAGATGCAAAAGCTGACCTCAGCGCTGAACCCCGAGATCAATCCTAATGACCTGGTGGATGCACAGGTGGTGCGATACAAATCCTTTGATGGGATGGAAGTGCCAGCCATATTTTATAAGCCAAAGCAGGCATCAGGTGGACGCAGGGTGCCGGCGTTGGTATGGGTGCATGGTGGTCCTGGTGGACAAAGTCGTGCCGGTTATTCGCAGGCCATTCAATATTTTGTCAATCATGGTTATGCCATACTTGCTGTCAATAACAGGGGCAGCAGTGGTTATGGTAAATCGTACTACAAAATGGATAATAGAAATCATGGTGATAAGGACCTCAAGGATTGTGTATGGGGTAAAAAATGGCTGGCTTCGCAGTCCTACATTGATCCCAATAAGATCGGTATTTATGGGGGCAGTTATGGTGGCTTCATGTCCCTGGCAGGTATCATCCAGTATCCCAATGAATTTAAAGTGGGTGTGGACCTGTTTGGTGTCACCAACTGGCTGCGTACGCTAAAAAGCGTTCCGCCTTATTGGGAAAGCTTCAAAAAAGCATTGTATGAAGAAATGGGAGATCCTGAAAAAGATAGCGTGAGGCTGCATAATATTTCACCCTTATTCAATACAGACAAGATCAAAACGCCATTGTTGGTATTGCAGGGATCAAATGATCCACGTGTGTTGCCCGTGGAAAGCGATGAGATCGTGGCAGGAGCCCGCAAGAATGGAACGCCTGTTGAATATGTGCTCTTCCCTGATGAAGGCCATGGCTTCCGGAAAAAAGAGAACCAGATCAAGGCGGCTAAGGTCACCCTTGATTTCCTTGACAAATACCTTTCTGGCAATGGGGCTGCATCTACAGAAAAGAAAAAAGCTTTTTAATACGGATAGCTTAATCAATATGGTTAGCCCTCCTAATGGAGGGTTAACTTTTTTAGTAGTGAACGTTAATCCTTCTTTTAAATTTTGCATACCCGTTTTCAAATAGAACAATTCGATTATATTAGTATTCTAACAAAACACTTATGAAATTGAAGCTCCGGCATTGTTATGTTTTTTTGCTTGTTTTCCTTTCTGGATTACAATCCATCGCACAGATCAACCTATCAGCTCCCATTCCTGTAGACCCGAATGTAAGGGTGGGAAAACTATCCAATGGACTGACCTATTACATTCGAAAAAATACCAAACCTGATAACAAGGTAGAACTGCGCCTTGCCGTAAATACAGGTTCTGTACTGGAAGATAAGGACCAGCGTGGCCTGGCGCATTTCATGGAGCATATGAATTTCAATGGCTCCAAACATTTTCCAAAGAATGAGCTGGTGAATTACCTGCAAAAGATAGGTGTGCAGTTTGGTGCCGACCTCAATGCCTATACAGGTTTTGATGAAACCGTTTATATTCTTCCTATATCTACCGATGATCCGAAGATCGTGGAGCAGGGCTTTACCGTATTAGAGGACTGGGCTTTCAATAACCTGATGGACAAATCAGAGATTGACAAGGAAAGAGGTGTGGTGCTGGAAGAGTCGCGACTCAGCAAGGGTGCACAGCAAAGAATGCTGCGCCAGTATTTCCCAAAACTATTCAATGGCTCTCTTTATGCAGAACGCCTTCCTATTGGTTCGGACTCCATATTAAAAACGTTTCAACCAGCCACGCTGCAGCGCTTTTATAAACAATGGTACCGGCCCAACTTAATGGCCGTAATCGTTGTAGGTGATATTGACCCGGCAGAAGCAGAGAAAAAGATCAAGGCTCATTTCAGTAGTTTTAAAAATCCTGTAGCAAGCAAACCTCGTCCGGCTATTATTCCTATAAAACCAAGAACAAAGCCTGAGGCCATGGTGCTGACAGATGAAGAGAACACCAATACCATACTGGAAGTGATCAACTACCTGAGGCCTGCTCAAAAAATAAAGACATGGGCCGATTTCCGGAAAGACCTGGTAGAAGACATGGTCAATTCGCTGATCAATGAACGCCTGCAGGAGCTAACTACAAAGGAGAATCCTCCTTTTGTATATGCCTTCACAGGGCAGCAAGCATTTATCCGGGGCTATGAAGCTTTTGTATCATTTGCCGTATTGGGAAATAACAGTTCTAAAGAAGCCCTGGATGCGGTGGTAGCTGAAACAGAAAGAGCCCGCAAATATGGCTTTCTGCCTTCAGAGATCGAAAGGGTCAAGGCTTCCCTATTGAACAGCGCTGAAACAGCTTTCCATGAAAAGGATAAATTACAATCCGCACAATTGGTCCAGGGATATTTGAATAACTTTTTACAGGGCGAACCCATCCCGGGGGTGGAGAACCGTTACAAATTTGTTAGCCAGGTATTGCCCGGCATTACAGCAGCGGAGATCAATGCAGTGGCCAGGAAAATGCCGGATAATAAAAATGCTTTTGTGCTGCTGATGGCTCCTGCTAAAATGAAAGATAAACTGCCAACCAATGATGCGCTCTTGTCAGAGATGGTAGCTGCAACTAAGCAGGAAGTAAAACCTTACGCTGAAAAAGCAGTAGCGCAAAACCTGATGAGTGAAACGCCAACACCTGGAAAGATCACTTCAGAAACAAAGAATGATAAGCTGGGGACAACTAATATTACCCTGAGCAATGGAGTAACAATTACACTCAAGCCAACCACTTATAAAAATGACCAGGTATTAATGGATGCATGGCGCTGGGGTGGTTACCAACGGTTTCCTCTATCCGAAAAAGACAATGCCAAACATGCAGCCAACGTAGTCAACGAAATGGGGGTAAAGGATCTTTCCCCTACTGATCTCCAGAAATTTCTTTCCGGCAAAACAGTTGAAGTAACACCCTATATCAATGACTATGAAGAAGGAATAGAAGGAAGTAGCAGTGTCAGGGATTTTGAGACCTTCCTGCAACTGGTCAACCTGTATTTCACTCAGCCGCGCAGGGATGAGAGCCTGTTCAAATCTATGGTGACCAAGGAAAAAGGTATGGTGCAATTCATGAAAAGCAATCCGCAGGCTTTTTACCAGGATACGCTGATGAAGATCGTTTATAACAGCAATCCATGGATCAGTGTCATTCCTACCGAAGAAGAATACAATAACCTGAACCTGGATACAGCATTGTCCATTTACAAAAAGGTTTTTGGCAATGCCGATGGTATGCATTTCACCTTTGTAGGTAATATAGACCTGGCGAAAGCCAAACCATTGCTGGAGAAGTACCTGGGTTCGCTGCCTGCTACACCAGCAGATCATTTATTTAAAGACAATAACATTCGTCCTGTGAAGGGTGTAGTGGAAGCCAATATTAAAAAAGGTAAGGAAGAAAAAGCGCTGATAACCGTATTGTGGACGGGAGAAACCCAATACAGCCGCGAGGAAAATATGGCCTTCCAGGCATTGCTGGATGTGTTGAATATTTCCATCATCGAAAAGCTCAGGGAAGAACTGGGAGGCATGTATAGTGGTGGGTTAAGAGGTGCTATTCAGAAAAGGCCTTATGTGCATTATTCCGTTTCTGCATCCATTCCAACGGGCCCGGAGAATGTGGACAAACTCACCAATGCTTTGCTTGCCATCATCAAAAATGCGCAACAAAAAGGAGTGGAGCAAAAGGATCTTGATAAGGTGAAGGAGACATGGAAAAAGCATTACCGTTCGCAGTTGCAGGAGAATAATTACTGGCTGGATAATTTATCGCGGGCCTTTATTGACCAGGTGGATCCTGAAAACATATTGGACTATGAGCAAAAGGTAGATGAATTAACTGTTGGTGACTTGCAAAAGGCAGCACAGAAATTTTTAACCATGGACAATTATGTAAAGGCAGTTTTATACCCTGAGAATACCAATGTGCCCGGTGGTGTAAAAAAGACATTTTAACTGATAAATATCATGAGAACAGGGAAGTGTTTTGTTGCAGGATTTTTTAAATTAGTACCGTAATATTTTCCCTGTTCTTTACCAAGCCATCTTAGCTCAGTTGGCCAGAGCGGCTGATTCGTAATCAGCAGGTCGTCGGTTCGATTCCGATAGATGGCTCTCTTATTTTTCTAAGGTTGCACTATTGAATACAATATCTGCTCATACGCATCCTTCAACTACTGTATGCTTACTATTTCTAAATGTTCCTGGAAGGAATTCAAGGCTTATGAAAACATATTAACGATTGAATTGGCTTAGATGATGGTCAATACGTTTGTAAGCAATACGCCCAGCCTGCTCCGCAGTTAGTTTACCGAAAAAAGGATGAACAAGGCAGCCTTTCTCCATTTACAATAAGGCGCTTAGTGAATGATGTAATTACTTTGGTTCCCAAAGTTCAATCTTGTTTCCTTCTATATCCATAATATGTACAAACTTGCCATATTCCGAATCCTCTATTTTATCAACAATGGTAACGCCTTCGTGCTTAAGTTGTTCCACCAGCGCTTCCAGGTTCTCTACCCTGTAATTGATCATGAATTCTTTTGTAGAAGGCTCAAAGTATTTTGTTGTTTCGGCAAAGGGATTCCATTGCGTCAGCCCCTTTTTTGTGCTGTCTTCCATATCCCGCCATTCAAAGCTTGTACCATAGGGGCTTGTATCAAAACCCAGGTGGGTTTTATACCATTCATTAACTGCTTTAGGATCTTTGCATTTAAAGAAAATGCCGCCTATCCCTGTTACTTTTTTCATATTGATGGTGTTAGAATTGATTGGTTTAACAATTATTGACCTGGCAGCAAACCCAAAGCAAAACGAAGCCAGGAGCCCTGTTATTAATATGATTATCTTGTTCATGTTGTCAGTCTGGTTAAGGAAGATCAATTTAATGAATTATGGCTTTTTAAAGGTATACTGGTATTCATTTCGTAGGGACCCTTACTATTGTACTGCAAATTTTTTGCGGTAATCTATTGGAGATAAGTCGGTAAACTTTTTGAATACCTTTCTGAACGCATCAATATCATTATAGCCTATGTCGTAAATAATTTCGTTGATGGTCTTTCTTCCTGTCTCCAGCTGTTTTTTGGCGGCTTCAACTTTTACTCTTTGAATATATTCCACGATGGAGTTATTCGTGTTCTTTTTGAATCTCCTTTCAAAGGTCCTTCGGCCTATACTGAACCTGTTGCATATATCATCAACGTTAAAAGTATCTGCAGGATTCTTTTCTATAAATTCCTGTGCCTGTAAAACAACTTCGTCTCCATGCTGTTTTTGTCCCATAAAGATCACGAAGGGATTTTGACTTTTTCTTTCAATATCAATTTCAAACATTTTTGATGCCAGTATGGATATTTCCCTGCCCAAATGTTTTTCAAAAATGTAAAGCAACAGGTTCAGGTAAGAAAAGCCGCCGCCGCTGGTGTAAATTCCATTTTCGTCTGTAATAATCGTGTTGTCAGTAATGTTTATGTCAGGGAACATAGCTGTGAACTCATTTTTTACAGCCCAGTGCACTGCACAGTTCTTATTTTTCAAAAGCCCGGTTGATGCAAGAAAAAATGAACCAACACAGAGGCAAACGATTTCTGCATGGTTGTCATACTGCTCTATTACCCATTCAGTGTATTTCTTGTTTTTTATTATGGCTTTTCTAAAATCGCCGCATAATAGTGGAATGACAATCACGTCTGTTTTTATGATTTGCTGTATTGTTTTATCTGTATGAATATGGTACAACCCGTTGTTGAGTTTTGTTTTCTTATCTATACCTACTATTTCCACTTCGTAAAATGGTGGTTTCCCCTGGTATTTCATAAAGTCATTGATACGTGAGAAAAGCTGGTGGCTGCTATCAATGCTTGACAGGGTAGCCTCGTATAGCGGTAAGATGGAAACATGCTTCATAAGGTAAATGTATAACAGTATGTTGTCGCAATCAACGGGTAACATTGTCGTATCTGCCATACGTTTCTCTTTGAATGCGCAAGTAGCTTTGCATGGAAAACATCATAGTAATTCAAAAAATAAGAAAATGAAATCAGTAGAAATTATCATGCTCCCGGTAAAGGACAGGCAAAAGGCAAAAGAGTTTTATTTGAGGCTGGGTTTCCAAATCGTTATAGAAGCACCAGACCCACATGGTGAAACATGGATACAAATGCGATTGCCCGGTAGCGAGACAAGTATTTCACTTGCAGGTTTTCAAGCTATTATTTGTGAAACAGATAATATTGAAGAAGAACTAAAAGATTTGGCAGCAAAAGGAATAGTAGGTGGAAAGATTGATGATACTCCCTGGGGAAAGTTTGCCTGGCTAAAAGACCTGGACGGAAACAGTTTGTGTCTTCATCAAAAATAATCTTCCGGTTTATATCTCTCTTTTCTTTAGGGCGTCATTACCTGTTTATAAAGTGCTGGTATTTTTAAAGCAGTTTAAGCCAGTACCTGACATTATGGTATCAAGTTAAGGGAACGCTGGCCTTAGTTACAAACCAGGCCAGCGTTTTGCTTCTTATTTATTATTTTCTGAGTAAACTACAGATAGCAAGAGCTCCGTCTGCTTTAACGAGGTACAACCAATATACTCGTTGCCCAGGCGTTATTGGACACTTTAAAAGGTACGGTTTGCCCGTTTTTCCAATATAAAGCCGTATAAGATTCAGTTCCTGCTACATATACATCACTGCCAAAGAGAGCTATAGAAGTGGGGTAAGCGTAGCTTGACCCGTTGGTTAGTTTGACTTCCTGACCGTTTTTCCAGCATTTTGCTACAGCACCTGTGCCGCCCACTCTGCCAACATCATCGCCTTCCCACCCCGCTACATAGACACCACTGCTGGTAACAGTTATGGCATTAGCAGTTGCCTGAACTGCTGATCCATTAGTTAGTGTAAATGGCTGTCCGTTTTTCCAGTACCTGGCAACGTGTGTCGTTCCGTTCGACTGTGATCCGGCAACATATATATCACTGCCATAAACAGCTATAGAATAGGCAAAAGCCTGTTGAATCCCATCAGTCAGGGCCACTGCCTGGCCATTTTTCCAGTACTTGGCTACCCCGTTCTCATGACCCGCTACATATACATTTCCATCTACAACTATAATGCAAGTGGCCTCGGCTTCCTTTGTTCCATCCGTGAGTGCAACTGGTTGTCCGTTTTTCCAGTATTCGGCTATGGACGCGGATCCTTTAACTTCCCACCCTGCTACATACACGTCGCTGCCTGACACCGCAATAGAATTCGCACCTGCACCTGTGGGACCGGTCAGCTCCACAGGCTCACCGTTTTTCCAGTATTTGGCTATATTATAACGTTGTACAAAACCATCGCCATCCCACCCGGCCACATAAATATCGCTGCCCGCAACAGCAATCGAAGTGGCACCGGAATTATTAGATTTGCTTTTTAGTGTTACAGGCTGGCCATTTTTCCAATAAGTGGCCTGGCCATTCAGGTCTCCTGCCACGTAGATATTTACAAGCGAATCATTCCCTGGTGGATATACCACATTTCCTTGAGGATATACAATCACCTGTACGGTATCCATCGAAAACAATCCACCTGCATCTGTGACTTTCAATTGAAACAGGTAGGTGCCTTCGGCCAGGTCACTTATCTGTGTTTCAACCTCCCTTGCATTGTCTATGCTAATCAGACCAGGGCCAGAAATCTTTGTCCAGAGATAACCCGCAATATCATTATTGGGATCAGTGGAACAACGGCCATTTAAATGCAAGGAATTTATTGGCAAAGTAATGGTTTGATCCAGGCCCGCGCAGGCTCTGGGTGGCTTATTGCCTTTGCCGCATGTTTCACATGAATGCTCTTTTCTGCAAGCGGGGAAGATGATAGCTAAGCTTGTAACTACCAACAATATTGAAAGTAAAATCCGTTTCATTTTTTTACAATTAACGTGTTAAAGCCGCGATAGCTCACTATATTGGTTTGAGACGATACCTCTGGGTTTGACGCTACTATATGATTTATCGATTTACCAGAACTCCCGACGGATTGGGTTATCGGTATTTCTTAGGAAGATTATTTACCTCTGTTCCTGATATAAAGTTCTGGATCAGGAAAGGTAATAAGTGGTAAGAATGCGACATTCTAGGAGGTGCAGTAGTGAACAGAGGGCGTCCACCTGGAGATAGCTCCTCCCTGGCAACCTTATAGGTGCTCCCTATCTACGGTATAGATACTCCGTGCGAACACGGAGTATCATGGGCGTTGGTTGGAGGTTGATAGGGTGTTAGTAGGAAGTAGGTTAGACAGCGGTCCTAAGTGGGGAGGGTGGAGAATGGGAATATCGAAAAATAGCATAAGGAATATCAAATGATGAAGTATTAAGGTTGGAGATACCTTTTTTAGCAGTCCTTCTTTTAGGTGGTTTAAATGCGCAATTTTCATTGTTCAATAGTGGACCTCAACATTAAGGCAGGGTGCAAAGTCATATATTATATTAATCAATTTTCTTATCTTACATATCCTCTCTAAAGACCTTTATTGCACTGCTGATTTTGTAGATCACCCTTAATTTTTATGCTATGAGAAAAGCATATCTTATTTACATCAGCTTACTCCTGTTTGGCCTTTATGCTTGTAAAAAAAATGATTTTATCCCTCCCGGGATGTTTCAAAAAATAAAATGTGATTATTCACAGGCGTATGCTCCTGGATTGATACCTGAAACAACTGGACCCATCTATCTATTTACTAAAACCTATGATGCCAATAACCGGCTTTCAGAGATCAGTTTCCGTCTTCGTAATGTTGCCTATTTTCCAGTTGATCTATACAGGTATACGGTAAGTTATCCGCAGGGCCACATGGTCTTTACAGGCATGAAAGGAGAAACCGTTTACGACTTTGCTTTTAATAAGCAGGGGCAACTGGATCATGTAAATGGTAATGATATCAGGTTTATCTACACTGGAAACAAATTATCAGAGATAGTAAAGGGCATCGAATCAGAACCCTTTATTCAAATGAGTTATGACAAAACCAATAAAAACATTTCTAAACTCAAGTTTTTCCATAGTGGTGCCTATGATACCATTCAATATGTATATGATTATTCCAGGAAGATCAAAGAACAGGTTTACCCGGATGATATGATTGGAGATGCGTTTACATTCTATTTCTTTTTAAAATACCTTAATATTTTGCCTGACCTGCAGCCTGAGAATATGTTAACCAGTTCCACCTATGGGTCAACAGTCTTTTATCCCTATCCATCATTTTATGACCGGGTTTATTCCAACCATATTATAGATAAGGAAGGAAAGTTGTTATCCTACACCCAAACCTCTCACCGCTCTTATGATCTCACAATGGTAGAAAACTGGACCATTGACTGGAAATGTTTTAAATGAACAAAGCTTGTAACAGTTGGATATTAACTCTTAAAACAATTCTTTCCAACTGACGAACTGATATTATATAACACCTTAATCATCATTTTATGAGAAAAGTTTATTTCGCCAGCTTCTTACTTATTCTTACGGCTCTAAATAGTTGTAAAAAGAATGACCTGAAAGGCATGAATGGCATTTTCAATAAAAACAAATACGATTATGTTCAGGCTTCTGCACCCGGTATCATACCGGAAACCTCAGGGTCTATTGCTTTATTTACCAAGACCTATGACGCATCTTCCCGTTTGCAATCCATCTATAGCCGGTTTCGAAACGTAGCCACAGGAATTCAATATAGTTTCAACCTGAATGTTTCCTACCAGCCAGGGCAAATGATCTTCACCAGGGATAATGGTGATACTACTGCTGTTTTAAATTTTAGTCCCAACGGCCGGTTGACCAGTGCCAAAGCAGCTACTCCTTTTTATCTAGACTGGAGCTACCGGCGAGATTATAATTTCATTTATGCGGGCAATGTCCTTAGAGAGATACAAATTTCCGGTGAAGTGCATTCTGTGGATGCAGGGCAATGGATACCTTATATTCAACTGGCTTACGATAAAGGAAATAAAAATATAACAAGACTTACAGCCGGAGGTATTTATAGGAGTTCAGACAAATCCTGGATAGACTACAGGTATGATGCTTCCAGGAAGGCCAGGGCGCAGGTATATCCTGATGATATGTTTGGCGATTACCACATGTTTTATTTCTTCCTGAAATACCTGAATGTTTTGCCTGAATTGCAACCGGAGAACCTGCTTACCAGTTCTTCATTTGGTGGGGAGGGTATTAGTTACCCTGCTTCTTTTGAAAGGCAATATAGTAACCACCAGTTAGATGCAAGCGGTAAACTGGTTTCTTACACCCAACATTCAGCATTCCCTACAAACCAGGAAAGAACAGAAAACTGGCAGATAGACTGGACCTGTTTTAAATGAAAATTGTAAAGATCGCTCACCAGGTGATGTTTCATTTCCTGGTGAGTGGCCTTCTTTTTTATAACAGATCATAGTTTTCCGGAAGGGTAACAGGGGTTCAATTTGTTTTAGCAGCATACTTATACATCCCACTCTCACAACTTATCAGTAAGTTTAGCCCTGTTTAAAAATTGACTGATGAGACCCTTTTTTATTGTTGTATTTAGTTTTTTATCTGTTTCTATTCTTGCTCAAAACATTGACATCAGCAGGCTTAAGAACCTGAAGCCACGCAATATTGGGCCTTCCGGTATGAGCGGGCGTATTACCTCTATTGATGTAGTGGAAAAGGATCCCAACACCTGGTATATTGGTTCAGCCTCTGGAGGTGTATGGAAAACTACCAATGCAGGCGCCACATGGTCCTCCGTATTTGACCAGCAACCTACGCTCAATATAGGTTCGGTGGCGGTGCAGCAAAGTAATCCTGCTGTGGTGTGGGTGGGTACCGGTGAAGGCAACCCACGTAACTCTCTTAATATTGGTGAAGGCATTTATAAAAGCCTGGATGCAGGCAAGACATGGAAACGCATGGGCCTGGAAAAGACACGTAACCTGCACCGCATTATTATTGATCCGGTCAACCCGGATGTGGTCTATGCTGCAGCTATCGGTAACCCATATGCGGAGCATTCCGAGCGTGGCGTTTATAAGACTACCGATGGAGGGACTACCTGGAACCGGGTACTTTATACTAATGACACCAGTGGTTGTGCCGACCTTGCGATGGACCCATCCAATCCAAATAAACTAATAGCGAATATGTGGCAGCACCGCCGCACCCCATGGAGCTTTAAAAGTGGTGGTCCTGGTAGTGGCTTATACATTACCTATGATGGTGGAAGGAACTGGAAGAAGCTGGGAAAGGATGATGGCTTGCCAGAGGGCAATTATGGCCGCATCGGCATTGCCTTTTCTCAAAGCATGCCTTCGCGTGTATATGCCATGGTGGAAGCCACGAAGAATGGCTTATACAAAAGTGATGACGGTGGCGCTAAATGGGAACTGGTAAACAGTGATCCCAAATGGGTGACCAACCGTCCATTTTATTTCCAGGACATTGCTGTGGATACAAAGAACGAAAATCGGTTATACAGCATACATGATGTTATAGACATCAGTGAAGATGGGGGCAAAACGTTTCGCACCCTGCTGCAGTATGGTGGCATTCATCCCGATCACCATGCCTGGTGGATATCGCCACAGGATCCTGATTTTATCCTTGATGGTAATGATGGCGGCATGGGCATTACCAGGGACAGGGGCCGGTCATGGAATTTTAATGAGAACCTGCCTGTAGGGCAGTTCTACCATATCAATGTAGATAACCAGCTTCCCTACAATGTTATGGGTGGCATGCAGGATAATGGCACCTGGCATGGTCCGGCCTACACCTGGATCAACGGTGGCCTGCGGAATTTTTACTGGAACAATATTGGAGGCGGCGATGGATTTGACGCCATGCCAGATGCAGGAGATCCGGATTGGGTATATTCCATGAGCCAGGGAGGCAACCTGCAGCGGTTGAATTATAAAACAGGGGAGAACTGGTTCCTGAAGCCTCCCGCCCTTGATACTTCTGTTAAACTTCGCTTCAACTGGAACAGCGCCATAGCACAAGATCCATTTGATAAAAGCACGATTTATTACGGCAGCCAGTTTGTGCACAAGAGTACAGACAAAGGTGCCAGCTGGCAGACCATTTCACCTGATCTCACTACAAATGATACAGCCAAAATTGACCAGTCGGAAAATGGAGGGTTGACGCTTGATATAACAGGTGCAGAGAATTATTGTACCATTCTTGCCATTGAACCTTCTGCCAAAGAACATGGCGTGATATGGGTAGGAACAGATGATGGTAATGTGCAGCTGACGCGGGATGGTGGAAAAACATGGACCTCCTTCCGCGGCAAGATACCAGGCATGCCGGTAGGCGCCTGGGTGCCGCAGATCAGGGCTTCGCGGTACAATGCGGCTGAGGCCTTCGTAGTGGCCAATGATTACCGTCGTGGTGATTTCAACCCTTATATATTCCGCACGAAAGATTATGGAAAAACATGGACCAATATGCTGGCAGGGAAGAACATAGATGGCTACGCCTTATGCATGATCCAGGACCCTGCAGAACCTAACCTGATATTTGCAGGTAGTGAGCATGGCCTTTGGGTAAGCTTTGACAATGGCAATAGTTTCCAGCACTGGAAGAATGATGATTTCCCTGCTGTTTCCACTTTTGACCTTGCCATACAGGAGCGGGAGGCGGACCTCGCCATTGCTACCTTTGGCCGCACCTTGTGGATTATGGATGATATTCGCCCATTTCGTAGGATAGCTGCAAATAATGGCCAGGTGTTTAATAAATCTATTACAGCTTTTGAAACACCGGTTGCATACCAGGCCAGCTTTAAGGATGCTCCTGGTTATGAATGGAGCACTTATGGATTATGGGGCGCTCCCAACAGGCGACGTGGCGCTGAGATTTCTTATTTTATCAATAACAAAACAGTTTCCTCTTCTGTAAGCACTGGAAAAAAAAGAAAAGCGCAAGCCAGTAAATCAGTAATAGCCCCTGCGGATACCTCACTGAACAAGGGAAAGGAAAAGGCTGCGATGGATAGTGTAGTGGTTAAAATCTACAATGATAAAAATGAAGTGATCCGTAACCTGAAGTGGAAAGCAGATACAGGATTAAACCGTCAATGGTGGGGTATGGAAGAAAAAGGATTTCGTCAGCCTGGAAGCCGTGCGGTGAAGGGTGGCAATATCACAGCCAATGAGCCCGGAGGCCTGCAGGTATTTCCGGGAACATATAAAGTGGTGCTGACTTTTGGTAAAGAAGCGGATTCCACCCTTGTTACCATCAAGGATGATCCACGACTAAATAAATCAGAAGCAGTAAAGACAGCACAGCGTGCCATGTTGGAGCGCCTGCGGAAAAGCTCTGATAAATTATTGACAGGTATGGACCGCCTGGCTGAATCTGAAGAAGTATTGTCAAAGCTTACTACCAACCTTCAGGGACTAACAGGTAAGGACATAGATTCTTTACAAAAGTTAACTACAGCTACCAAAGATAGTATCAAGGCCATCCGCGAGTATATCAGTGGAAAACCATCTGATCGCCAGGGACTGTCACGCCCACCCACTATCAATGTAATGAATACCATGCAGGAAGCACAGAATTACATCATGTCGAAAAGTGTAGCGCCCGGAGCACAGGAAGAGCAACTGGTGAAAAACGCTGAGGCCATGATCGCTGCGGCAGTTAAACGGATCAATAGTTTTTATGCCAGCCAGTGGAACAATTACCGTTCACAGGTGGAGCATACGAAGATTGACCTGTTCACTGATTACAAGCCTATTGATTGATAAAGAAGCTATAATGTAAAAAGCCCCACCTAAAGTGGGGCTTTTTACATTATGACAATTTTCTTTTATCAAATTATCGTTTAGTTATTTACGTTATACGTTCCGTATATTAGTTCGCGGCTTTATCATTAATCTATTTCTTTTTATCCGCCCTGTTATTCAATTCTTCAATTGGCATATAGATCATTCTTCCCATAGGCTTATTCCCTCTATAGGTGATCAGTTTCAGCATTACTGCATCCTTTGGTGGAGTAAGCGGTCCTTTATAAACAGGGTAATGATTATCGGGAAATGAATTATCAAAGCTATAATGAATGTCCAGGTCCGGCAGTTCCGTGCTAAGTGTGATCTTCAGACTTTTATCAGCGTTGCGGCTTACTTCAAATATCGGGTCATATACAGCAGGTGAGTATTTCCTGTCGGCAATGTCAAACCTTGCAAAGTGTTGCTCCACCCTTGGAAAGAAGCTGTTCCAGTTCTTCTTTTCCTTTGGACTCCAAACTGATTCTGCTATGGCTAATGCCCGCGGCCACAGCATATATTGCACCGTGCGCATATTGGCTATCTGCTCCGTCCATAGATTACCCTGGCCACCTTTTACATACTTAGCATTCACACCTTCTGGTAAGGGTTCAAATTCGTAAGCTTTATTCAACCTGAGAGAAGCATAAACTTTAGGCTCAGTAATAGGATCTCCCTGCATATAATCGAGGTAAGCGTAGGTGGTAGGGCTCATTACCACTTCGTGTCCTGTTTTGGCAGCTTCAATGCCACCCTTCATACCTCTCCAACTCATGACGCCTGCAGTAGGGGTTACTCCTGCTTCCACGATCTCATCCCATCCCATAAACTTTTTACCCTTCGACTGCACGATTTTCTCTACCCGCTTTTCAAAATATCCCTGCACTTCATGCATGTCCTTCAATCCTTCTCTTTTCATCAACTCGAGTATCTCGGGTGTTTTCTTCCAGAAGTTTTGCGGTGTTTCATCACCACCCATATGTATATATTCAAAAGGAAATAATTGGGCTACCTGTGTGATGACCGTATCAAGGAATCCATATACTCTTTCATTGGCGGGGCAAAGTGTATTGTCAATAAGGGCAATGGGTGGCGCTCCGTGCGACCAGTCCATGATCTGTTCGCCTGAACGCACTACATAATTCTTTGCATCAGGGGTGCAGGATAGTTCGGGATAGGATACCACTGCTGCCAGGCTGTGCCCAGGCACATCTATTTCCGGAAGTATATTGACAAAGCGGGCCTTTGCATATTGCACCAGTTCACGGATATCATCCTGTGTATAGAAGCCACCATAGTTGCGTGGTTCATCAGGTGTGGGTGGAGAAAACGTTCCAAAGTATCCTTCTTTTTTCACGCGCCATGCGCCAACCTCGGTTAATTTGGGTAACCCTTTTATTTCAATGCGCCAACCTTCATCATTTGACAGCGTCAGGTGCAGCAGGTTGTACTTATAACGTACCATGTCGTCAATGAACTGCTTTACTTCATCCTTGGTGAACCAATGTCTTGTTACATCAAACATCAATCCTCTCCAGCCAAATCGTGGATAATCGGTGATCTCCACTGCAGGCACATTCCAGGCAACATGATGCATGACAGAATCGCTTTCTATTTCTTTCGGAAATAATTGTAAAAGTGTTTGAACTGCATAGAATAAACCAGCAGGTGTATTGGCTTTCAACTGGATCTTTTTTGGAGTAACTGAAAGATTATAGCCTTCAGTGCCAATTTTGTTATCCTTCACTTTATTCAATTCCAATTGTATGGAAGCAGCAGGTGAGTACGATACGGCAGAAACTTTTACACCTGTGGCAGTTGCCAGGCGATGCACCAGTGTACCAGTAACTTCTTTCATTTCAGCACTGGCAGGTGCAGCTATGACCAACTGTGAAGGCAATGTAAACTGGCCTTTGGTTGTGCGAACGGATACCGGTTCTGGTATCAATGCCAGCGAGGCCGGTGAGGTTTGTGCATGCATGGTAATTACAATGAATAATACAACCAGGGTGCTCCAGATTTTCATATAGCTAATAGATTTTATGATGACAGTAAGATTGCTCATCCGCAAGATATTTGAAAATGCTTATAATGTAGAGGTGGCATTTGATTCTATTAACCTGCCCTTAACCATTTTGAGGTAGTTGTTAGTTTAATTTCATAGCCAACCTGCATTATGTATAAAGCCATTTGTTTTTTTGTTTTGTTGTTTACCATGGGTAACTATTGCCAGG
Organism: Flavisolibacter ginsengisoli DSM 18119; assembly: GCF_900129295.1. Taxonomy (GTDB): domain Bacteria; phylum Bacteroidota; class Bacteroidia; order Chitinophagales; family Chitinophagaceae; genus Flavisolibacter; species Flavisolibacter ginsengisoli. Next base: position 119,410 of record NZ_FQUU01000007.1, on the reverse strand, counting down.
CGCAAATAGTAACGGTAAGTGGATTGTTGAAGGATAGCATCACTCATTTTCCTATCAGCAACGGTAGCATATTGAATGAAAAGACAAGGGTAGTTTTTCACACCGATGGCAATGGCTTATTTACGCTCAGGCTGTCACCCGGCGACCTGGTCCTGGCGGCTGCTCCCGGGTACCAGAGCGACACGCTTCGATATTCCTTTTTATCAACAGATACGCTTACACTATATCTCTCTCCCACAGGCGATATTCTTCCCAATGTGACAGTAAGTGCTCGCTATAACAAGTACCAGTCGGACAGTATAGACCGCCGTTCCACATTTGACCTGATGCGGGGGAAAGATCTCTCAACAATTTCCAACAGGCGTCATGAAGGTTTTGGTATCGTGTTAAACCTGGATAGGTTTACCAAACGTAAATACCAGGATCAACGCAAAAAGGAAAAGTTGTTTGAAGAGACTGAAAGACTAGCCTATGTCAATTACCGTTTTCCCGCAGCTATGGTGGCTTTTTATACGAGCTTAAAAGGAGACACCTTGCGACAGTTCCTGTATGAGAATACACCTTCCTATCAATGGTTGCGTCAGCACTCTACCAACGAAGAAGTGATCTATTATATCAGTGACCGGTTGAAAATGTACCACCAGCAGGAGGCCGCCAAACTGCACTAAGCCACAGTTTTGTTTCTTTGCAATTTGCTTTTCTAACCAACACCCTTACAACCATGAAGCATATCCTCTTAGCTATCTTATTCCTACAATGTATTCTTATTTCAGAGGCCCAAAAAACTGAGTATCCTTATCCAGTTCACTATCTCAGTATCACCATAGAGCAACAACCAGTAAGGATGGCCTATATGGATGTAAATCCCAGGAAAGCAAATGGCAGAACTGTATTGTTGTTACATGGGAAAAATTTTAATGGCTTTTACTGGAAAGACGTGATCTCATTTTTATCATCGGCAGGCTACAGGGTCATTGTGCCCGATCAGGTAGGCTGGGGTTATTCAGACAAGCCTGATATACATTACAGTTTTCATTTGCTTGCTGCCAATACCAAACAATTGCTCGATACCCTTGGTGTAATGAAAGTGTCACTGCTGGTTCATTCCATGGGCGGCATGTTGGGTACCCGTTTTGTGTTGATGTATCCCGACAGGGTTGAAAAGCTGATCTACGAGAATCCAATTGGCCTTGAAGATTACAAGACCTTTGTGCCTTATTATTCAGTAGATGAACAATATGCCAATGAATTGAAGGCTACAAGGGAATCGCTGAAGAAATACCAGCAATCGTACTACCCGGCGTGGAAAGAAGCTTATGAACCTTATGTGGATGCGCAGTATGCCGCGCTGCAATTTCCGGATTTTAAAAAAGCTACCTGGGCCAGTGCTCTGACTTACCAGATGATCTATGAACAACCGGTGGTTTATGAATTAAAAAACATCAGGGTGCCTACGCTGGCCATTATTGGCCAGGCCGACAGAACCATAGTTGGAAAGAACCTGCTGAATAAGGCCATCATTCAACATCATGGCCAGTATCACTTATTGGGTAAGCAACTGCAACACCAGATCAGGGGATCAAAGCTGGTGGAGCTGAAAGGAGTTGGGCATATTCCCCATATCCAGGTGCCAGAAATCTTTAAAGAGCAGGTGCTTAATTTTCTAAAAGATTGATGACCTATTTAGGCAAGAAGAGCAGCATTGAAAATGCTGCTCTTTATTATTTACAGATGCAAGGCTGATATTAATACCGCCTGCCGCCCCTGTCGTCTCTTTTATTAAAACCGCCGCCACCCTGGCCACCACGGAAACCACCACCACCGCCTTGGCCGCCACCAGATCCACCACGATCGTCAGCCTGTTTTACCACTAATGGCTTTTTGCCAAGAGAGATGTCATTCAGGTGTTCGATAGCTTCTTTAGCCTCTTCATCATTGGGCATGTCTACAAAACCAAAACCCCTGCTTTTACCTGTTTCTTTATCCATGGTAACTTTGGCGGAAGCAATAGTGCCAAATTTTTCGAAGATCTCCATTAGTTCATCATCATAAAGATCGTAAGGGAGGCCTGCTACAAAAAGTTTCATGTAGGATATTTTAGGCGGTAAATGTACATAACTTATTTTGGTATTACTACCCTGCGGCGGCGCTATAGAAGAAAAAAATAATTGCTGTCAATGAAGGCCTCTTTGCTTTACCATCCCGCCCTGTATATCATTGATACTGTGCTGGATGATAAAGGCATTTTGGTCAATGGCATCTACAATAGTTTTCAATCTTCCCACTTCGAGGCGTGTAACAACAGTAAAAAGAATATCATTTTCCGCATCACTTTCACCACGCTTCCCATAACCTTTTTTTCCACTATATACGGTCACACCTCTTCCCATTTCTTCCGTAATGCGATCCCTGATACTATCGCTGTAAGGTGAAACAATAGTAACACCTGTGTATTCTTCCAGTCCGTATAAAAGGAAATCTATGGTTTTGGAAGCCGCGAAATAGGTAAGGATGGAGTAGGAGGCAGGTTCCACGCCCAGGAAGAACAGCGCTGTGGCAAATATAACCACGTTAAGCAGCAGGATCACATCAGCAACTTTCAATACGCTGGTGTTTTTACTTACAAGTAGGGCGGCTATCTCGGTGCCGTCCAGTACCGACTCTGCCCTGATGGCCAGACCTATACCGAGTCCAATAAAAAAGCCTCCGAATACCGCTGTCAATAATTTATCAGGTGTCACATCAGGATATGGAACAAAGGCCAGGCAGATCGCCAGCCCGGCAATGGCCAGTGAACTTTTCAAGGCAAACTTAAGCCCCATCTGGTAGTAGGCCAGTATAATAAAAGGAAGATTGATCAGGGGAATGAGTATATATAATGGCCAGCCAAAAATATTATTCAATAGCATCGAAATACCAGTTACCCCTCCATCAATAAAATGACTGGAAAGCAGGTAACCTTTTATGCCCATGCCAGCGGAAAGAATGGCAATGATGATCAGGAAATAACTTTTGATCTCCCGTAATACAAATCTTTTCGTTGGCATCCCGCTAAAAATAATAAAGAAAACTCAAAGGCTTTGTTATGCGGCTTTTCCATTTTTATTTGGCTCAAGCATTTTTGTATTATGATCCGGTATCATATCTTACTCAAATAGTTGATCCTCATCAATATTATAATGAAATTTTAATCCACTACTAACATTGCAATAACAAGATTTTACCATTAACAACAGTAATTTTGTATTCAACAAAAGCAGAAAAATTTTCTCATAAGCAGTTAGTTTTGGTTGCGACCCCTGTTTCCACAGGGGTCTATTTTTTGCCGGCAAGTAAGCTTACTACTACAACATTTCAATTAAATAATCTGCGGCCCGTAAATTGTATAACTACTGCAGGGTTGGCTGGAATGCTGCCAATGCGTTTATAAATCCTCTATTTTATCCTGAACCACCTAATTACTTTACTGGTTATTACTTTATATGAATCATAGTTACAGGAAAGGTATCCAACTGGTCCTATTCTTTTTTTTACTGGCGGGACAAACTGCCATAAAAGCACAGGATGTACCGATCGATCACCAGAAACGTATTTTTTTCCCATACCCAATGGACCGTAAGTGGAGCACTTCTGTAGGATTCACTGGAACCACCATGCCATACGAGATTACTGAAGAACTGCATTTCAGAATGCCTGCCGGGGATGTACATATATTGCGCAGGTTACATAATAAATGGTACCTGGATGGTCACTTATCCCTGCAGGGCCTTCAAAACCTCATTACGCTGGGCCCCAGGATAGCCATTCCTGTTAGTGACAGGTTATCGATGGCTGCTGGCAATGACATTGGATTCTGGTTTGGGATCATCAATGTGCAAGGTGTAAAAACAAAGGGAACAGGCTGGCAAAATTATCCGAATCTTTCATTGGGTTACCGGTTCAACAAACGAATCCTGGTAACACTGAAAGCTGAAAGCATTATGAATATCGGTATCAATACACACGCTGGTGATATCAAAGTGACAACCGATTACAGGTTGTTCAGTGGATCGGCCTATACCCTGGCACTTGAGCAACCCTTTTATGGAAAGAAAAGTCTGACATTGGCATTCCGTGCCATCTATACCAATTTCTATTGGCAAACATGGACGCTATTTGAACCTTATGATCGTAACTTATTTTTTCCACAGATTATTGTTGGTATCATTTTATGAAAATTAGTATCACTATACTCTTTGTATGTCTTATTATTTTTTCCTGTAAAAGGAATTTTGAAGCGCCCGTACCGGATACGCACTGGAATCTTTTTGAATCCGCGGAAAAATTGCCTTCAATGGCCAGGCCTGGTGTAGAAGGGATTTATAATTTCAAGGTAGGAAGTGATGTATTTGGAGCAGCTGCTGCAGCCAAATGGAGTTATAGTGCCAATGGTAATGATACTATTTATCATCTATCCCTGTTTTGTGAAAAAGAGGTATCCTACTTTATACTTGAAGGGAAGAAAAGCGGTGACAGTATTCTGTTGAATGGGTATTGGAGAAAGATGGTAAATACCGAAACAGGTATAGCACGATTTACCATTGCCGCTGTAAATGGAGCACGTAATCTATTAAATGGAATCCCCATGGGGGCTGCTGATAGCCTTGTGCTTGATGGAAAGTATGGTAATGGACCAGCAATGCCAGATCAGCCTCTTCGCCTGAAGTATAACAGGCCTTTATACAAAGCAAAGCCATTACAGATAGTAGCTCACCGCGGTGGGGGCAGTACAGCGGATCTGCTTCCGGCATCAGAAAATTCCGTGGCTATGATCAACCTGGCTACCAGGTTTGGTGCTACTGGAATTGAAATAGATGTGCGCTCTACCAGTGATAAAGTGTTTGTATTATTTCATGATGCGACACTGAATGAACGGCTAATTCGAAAGAATGGCTTACTGGGACCAATAGAAAATTATAGTTATGACCAGTTGTATACACTGGTAAGGTTAAAACAAGGTGAGCGGATACCTACGCTGAAAGAGGCACTGCATACAGTAGTTTATAATACGGCGCTTGAATATGTATGGCTGGATACAAAATTCACAGGACCCATAGATGAATTGGTTAAGATCCAGCGGCAATACATGCAGGAAGCAGCAGCTATTGGAAGGAAACTGGAAATAACCATTGGTATCCCTGATCAGCAGGTATTAAAAAATTTCCTGGCTTTGCCAGATCATAACAATATTCCTTCCGTTTGTGAATTGACGCCTGATGATGTGGTTGCAGCCAATTCAAGGATCTGGGCACCCCGCTGGACCCTGGGACTGCAGAATGAACAGGTACAACAAGTGCATGCACAGGGCAGAAGGGCTTTTGTATGGACACTTGATGTGCCGGAAAACGTATTTGAATATATGAACCAGGGAGATTTCGATGGCATATTGTCAAACTATCCTTCCATTGTTGCTTATTACTATTATGCAAAACAGTAAAAAAATATTATTGCTGGCCGCTTGTATATGGAGCTATTGCGCATATGCGCAGCAGGGAGGTTTTACCTCCCAACCGGTGAAAAGAGGTGATTATTCTTTCGTGGTATATGTGAGTGGGGGCCTTGGACATTACCCTGCTTATTCAAAAGATCTTGCCTACCTGGATCCTAAAATACAAAATGTCAACCCGGTTTCAACCATCAGGATCATGTGGCATCCCGACCACCTGGTAAAGGTGGGCCTGGAAACGGGTTATTTGACCTTTCTCAATTATACACTTACAGATTCTGCAGGACAAAGAGGAAAAGTGCTGTTGAACGCCACCCCTTTACTGGTAGAATGGACAATGGCATTGACAAAGCGATTCAATGTGTTTGCAGGGTCGGGTGTGTATTTTTTAACCACTAACCTGGATTATAAAGGCAAAACAAGGTCTAAAAAGATAAGTGTAGGCTGGATGGCGGCAGCCTCCTATATTCAGCCGGTAACCAAAAACATGGGCATTGGCGCAGAACTCAAATGGCTGGATGCCGCCGAGTCAAGGGATGGGACTATTTGCCTGCAGCTGCAATGGGTATGGCGGTTTTTAAAATGGTAGCCCAATAAAAGTTTGCGGCACGTGCAACATTGTCTTAGAATGATTTGTCCTATTGAGCATGAAATATTGCATAATCCTCCTCGTGCTATTTTCGGCTTCTTGTAGCAGAAATCCTTTTTCCGATTGTAATCTTGAAAAGGTTTATAAAACTAATGCTGATAAAGTAACTATTACTGAAGGTGTGTGGGGTACCGTTTCATTTATGAAAGGAAATTGCATGCCGGGTTCTTCAGGATGCAGCAACTGTCCCGCCAGGAGAACAGTTCGTTTTTATGAGTATACACTAATGAGCCAGGCAGTTAAAGCAGGTGTGTATAATGATTTTTTCACCAGCTTCTCAACAAGCCTGGTAAAAGAAATTGAAACTGATGATAAGGGATTTTTCCAGGTAGCACTGACTCCGGGAAAATATACAATGGTAGTTTTGGAAGATGGAAAGTTATATACTAATATTTCAGACGGACAAGGGGGAATCAACCCGGTTATTTATAATGGTGGCCACCAAAATGTAAATTTCAGTATTACTTACCAGGCCAGTTTCTAAAACTTGCAGCATTCAATTCAAGGCTCAATGATGTTGGGAAATAAAAAACAGGATCTGCAGATCCTGTTTTTTTATGAAAACTGCAAGCCCTTAATTTTTAACCTGTGTTTTTCCCTCTTCATTTAATTTTTGAAGTGCGGTGATAGAACTATTTGTAAATGGATATTTTTCGAGGGACATAGAATAATATTTTTTTGCATTTTCTTTATCTCCAACAGTCAAATAATATTCACCCATAGAATCATATGGGTTAGATCCTTCGGGATACAACTCAATATATTTCTCAAAGTTCTTTTTAGCCATTGCCATGTCTTTCTTATCCAACATATACATATAGGCGATGGTATTATACATAAACCCATTGTCGGGGAATTGCTGTATGTATTCTTCTGCGGCGGCAAAGCGTTCATCGGGTGTTTCCCTGGTATTGACATAAAAGGCACCTATCATGCCGCCATCAGGAAACATTTTATGGAGTTTAGCCCAGGTTTCCCTGTTTTCGGCAGGAGTATTCCCTTCTGCCACCACAGAAGCAAATAATTTTTCTCCTTCGGTTTTATTCGCTGCACTTTTTATGGCTTTCTGGATATACATTTTTTTAACATCACCTGTGCTAAGATTCGCCATAAAGACTAAGGGAATGGTAAATTCAGGGTCCAGTTTTAAAGCAGCGGTAAATTCCTGGTAGGCTTGTGGAAATTCAATATTTAAAAAATGATCTACTCCCTGGGAGGCTAGTTTTTTAGCCTCTTCTGATTTGGTTGTCCAGGTCATGGTTTTTTTTCCACCGTCTTTTTTCTGAGCAATACCCTGCAAACTGCCAATAAGGAATAACAAGCTGAATAAACCAGCAGTGATCTTTTTCATAAAATTTTAAGTTAAGTGTGAATAATAAAGAATCCAGGGTGCGGAAGGTGTAGAATCCGAGGATACAAGTTCAAGGAATAACTATCTAAAAGTTACATCAATTTAATGAGATCGCTTATTGATTTGGTGTTTTATCCTATCTGATTAAATCAATACATAAGACCGGTGCAGTTCTTTGATATTATGAAATTTATAGCAATCCATTGGGATTGATTTGGCTCAAACAATCCGATATTTACTTAAGAATTACAGACGACGTTAGTTAACAGGCCGGGGTTATATTTTACTGTTTTTTTTTCTCTTATTTGAATTATTCCGACTTTAAGAAAACCTCCAACCATTAATATATATTTCCCAATTTATCGGCAAACAGCTCCTTAAAAAGTATGTATTTAAAACTCATTATTTTCTGTATGTTAAACCTCCAGGGCGGATTTTTAAACAGTCAACCAACTGAGAAACCAATTTTATTTGAGCAACCAGTACAACCTAATGACAGTACTTTAATTGCCTTTGCAAGTGATACACAGGCTCCCATGTGGGTGGAAACGTTATGGTTAAAAGCAAATAACAACAGGCAAGCTACCAGGGATATCTTTTCTGATATTGGTTCGCGCCGGCCAGGCTCGCTTTTCCTTCTCGGTGATGTAGTGAACCTGGGTTACAGCAACCGTCAATGGAAGCCCATCGATAACTACCTTAACGAGCTCCGCAGCCGTAAAATAGATGTATATGCTATTTTAGGTAATCACGAAGTAATGGGTTTTTCAAAAAAAGGACAGGCAAAGTTCCAGGCGCGGTTCCCGGAGCATAAGAGAACAGGTTACCTCCAGGTACGTGATTCAGTAGCAATAGTATTATTGAATTCAAATTTTAATTCCCTCACTCCTTCAGAAGATTCAGAACAGGTAAACTGGTACAAAAGCACCCTGCAACAACTTGATGCTGACAGTTCAATTCAATATATCATTACTACCTGTCATCATTCACCCTATACAAACAGTAAGATAGTTGGCCCTTCAACCGCTGTTCAAAACAGGTTTGTGAATCCATTCCTTGTATCCAAAAAGAGCAAACTGTTCCTGTCGGGGCATTGCCACGGATTCGAGCATTACAATATTAAAGGCAAGGACTTTATGGTTATTGGTGGAGGTGGAGGATTGCACCAGCCTTTAAGGCAAGATGGGAATTGCCTGCCCGACCTATGTAAAAATTATAAGCCTCTGTTCCATTACCTCACAGTGCGTCGCTCTTCAGAAGGACTACAGGTCACTTCCTATGAACTAAAAAAGGACTTTAGCAATTTTGATGTAGGCCTTCAGTTTGATATTCAAAATCCAAATAAACCTTCGGTGCAATACGCGAAAACAGTGGTTAGAGAGCCCCAACTCGTTGATTAAGTAATCTTATATTTTAATAGATGCTCCTTTCATATGAAAGGAGCTTTTTGTTTGTGGTACATTCCAAATTATTCTATTTCATGTAAGAATGCGACAAGCCCTTGTTAGCTAGATTAAACTAATTATTACTGGGTCGTTTGCATTAAGCTTTATTCTTTATCTCATTATTTTGCCATTCTCATAAAATTGAAACCTGGCCTTAATGTGCTTTCTTATATTGAGAACCTAAAATGAGAAAGAATAAAAGAAAATTGATCGTAGGGTTTGCCTTTGTCTTAGGTAGTATGTCGCAGGCATTAGCACAATCAACAACCGGTTTTAAACAAAGAGTAATTAATGAAGAAGGCCAGCCTATAAGTGATGTGACTGTCGAATTGTTAATGTCCCGGGATTCCTCCTTTGTAATGGCCAGACTAACAGATTCTGCAGGAGTGGTCTTATTCGACAACATCAAGGCAGGAACTTACTTTTCCAGGATGAGCAGAGTTGGTTTTATTAAGCATTCAGGTAAGGCATTTATTTTGACAGAGCATGAGAAGGTGGAGTTACCAGAGGTTCAACTTCATCAAGCGAATAAGGCGTTGACTGCAGTTACCGTTATTGCAAGTAAGCCATTTATAGAAATAAAGCCTGGTAAAACAGTTGTTAACATGGAGGCTGGTTTTTCATCTGCTGGAACAACAGCAATGGAAGCTTTGGAAAAGCTTCCGGGTATTACCATTGATAAGGAGGGAAATGTGCTTTTAAAGGGAAGAAGTGGCGTGACCATACTGGTAGATGGAAAGCAAACCTACCTTGATGGAGCCCAACTTTCCACGCTGCTTGGCGGAATGAGCGCCTCCCAGATCAGCCAGGTGGAGATCATGGACGCACCCCCGGCCTCATTTGATGCAGCTGGTAATGCAGGAGTGATCAATATTAAAACCAAAAAGTCCAATCAAAAAGGGTTCAATAGTTCGCTGACCACTTCTTTTTCCCAGGGCCGTTATGCCAAGTACAACAACAATGTGCAGTTGAACTATAGGTCAGGATCCTTAAATACCTTCTTTAATTACAGTTTAAACAATAACCGGAATTTTACAAGAATAGAAGCGACACGCAGGTATTACAAGGAAGATGATATAACCCTTATTTCAAGCCTGGAACAACCAAGTTACCTTGATGGGCGGGGGGCGGTTCATAACCTGAGGACAGGGCTTGATTACAACCTTAATACCCGATCAACCATTGGGTTGGTATTTACGGGATTGGTTTTAAATAGAAAAAGTGGCGGCAATAATGAAGCCCGGTGGCTGGCTCCCGGTGGACGTATGGACTCGATCATACAAACCAATAGTAATAACAACAACCACTGGGAAAGTGCGGGAGCCAGTTTAAGTTTTAACCATAATGCTTCCGCATCCCGAACTTTCAGCAGTGCTATTGACCTGGCAGGATATAAGATCAGGGCCTTTCAACATTTTAATAATAGTGGTGTTTACCCTGCTGTTTACCGGGAAACCACCAGGGCTTCCCTGCCTTCCACTATTAAAATAATTTCAGGCAGGGCTGATTATGCTGATGCCTGGAAGGGATTGAAATGGGAGACAGGTATTAAAACAGCACATATCACAACAGATAATCTGGCAGCTTATGAATGGCTTGATGGTAATAACTGGTACCCTGATGAAGGGAAAAGCAATCATTTTTTGTATACGGAAGATATACATGCCCTGTATCTTTCGGGGAAAAGGGACCTGGCAGCTTTACATATTATGGCTGGTTTGCGTTTTGAAAGAACTGCTTATGTAGCCAACCAATTAGGGAATGCAATGGTAAAAGATTCCTCTTTCTCAAGAAGCTATAACAGCCTGTTCCCTAATTTCTCATTATCGATTGATGCGGATTCTGCGAATAGCTTTTCATTAAGTGCTGGCAGAAGGATTGACAGGCCAGCCTTTCAAAAACTTAACCCATTTGTTTTTATCATTAATAAGTACACCTACCAGCAGGGTAATCCTTATTTCAGACCACAATACACCTGGAACGTCAACTTATCGCATAGCTATAAAAATTTGTTGATCACCTCTCTCAGTTATAGCACCACTACGGATTATTTCTCTCAGGTATTTCCTGTTGATAGCAATGGGCTCGTGATCTATACCGAAGGCAACCTTACCCGTTTGCAAAACCTCGGACTTTCAGTTTCATTGCAATTACCTGTTAGTTCATGGTGGAGCATAAATGTACAGGGTGTAGTGAACAGGCGAAATATGCAAGGTGTCATCGGTAAAAATTATGATACCCGGTTCACACAATGGAGCTTGAATATGAACCAGCAATTCCGTTTTAAAAATGGATGGGGTGGTGAACTGTCAGGATTTTATACTTCCAAAAGCAAGAACGATATACAGGAAGTGGTAGATCCGGCAGGGCAGCTTTCCATAGGTGTTTCCAGATCTGTATTGAAAAACAAGGGCAACCTGAAACTGGCTGCACGGGACCTGTTCTATACCCAATGGATGAAAGGATTTACTTCATTTTACAGGGCCACAGAAACATTTAAACTCACCAGGGATACAAGAGTGATGACGCTGTCATTTTCTTACCGATTTGGAAAATCTTTTAAATCTGCAAAACCTGCCGAAAGAGCAGCTGTTGAAGAAATTCAAAGAGTAGGCAACGGATAATCCGGATATACTATTTCTTTTTGTTTCAGTTGTTAATTAAGGTCAACTATAATATTCTTATATTACTTTTGACGCCGTTCCCGGCATTAGAATTCGCTTGTGGAATAGAATAAAATATGCCTGATAAACGTACTATCCTTTTGGCTGATGATGACATTGAAGATGTAGAATTACTGCAGGAAGTGATCCTGAGTAAGGAGCCAGAAGTAAATGTGCATTCCGTATCAAATGGAAAACAGGTAATGGAATACCTGGCCTCCTGTACGGATGAGTCTTTGCCTGGCCTGATCATACTTGATTATAATATGCCGGAACTTACAGGTTCTGAAGTGCTTTCCCAGATGTCAGAACAACCCCGATACAAGTTTATACCTAAACTTATCCTCAGCACTTCCAATGCTTACATACATATGCAGGAGTGTATTAAAAATGGGGCAACAGAATACTTTGTTAAGCCAAATAGTATGCGTGAACTTGAAGAACTGACAGATAAAATGCTCGGTCTGTATGCGTGAACCCTTACTATAGCCTATAAAGCGTAAGTTAAAAGCTTCTTTTCATCATAAAGGAATTTCCCTGTTGTCATCAGTATTCAATTCCTGGTCTTCGTCCTGCGCATCAAAATAGTGTTGGGCATCTTTATCTATAGTGACATTTTCCTGTTCTTCCCTGGTTTCCTTTCTATTAACTTTTGATATTTCTCCTTCTTCTTCAGTAGCCTTGTTTGTGCCTTTGTTCTTTGGACCGTTTTTAGGTGCCATAATTTTAAATTGAAGGTTTGTAAGAGTAATGCTGAAATTTTTATGCCATTAAAAGGGAGAAAAAGAAAAAACCGGTATATAGATACCGGTTTCACATAGATAGGGTGTGGTGTTTTCCTTAGGGAGTTTTCATATGGGTTAACAACGTTCCAGGGTACTAGTCAACGGGCCGAACAATTAAAAACGGATCTTTTGTTCGTTAACCTGAGACCATAAAACAATCCCAAGGTTTAATGGCATAAAGAATTTTTTTAAAACTTAAGGTTAGAGCAAAAAAAGGGGCCGGATAAAAATCCAGCCCCTGAGTTTTGTTTAAAGTCCTACATCCTATACCTCTAAGACGGGAAATGATAGTTATAGGTTGTATGTTATAAATGTATTTCTATAAAGTAATTAAGATCAATTTATCGTAGAGCTTTGCAACTCAGCTGCACAATGGCGTACAAAGATCTCGGTAACTGAGGTTGATCTATGCTTTCGTTTAAAATCTGCCAGGTCTAGCACAATGGTAGAGGTTAATTCGGCATGCATCCTTAATATGGGGTCAGGACTTACCACCTTGATTAAAAGAGGCAGGACAGCCCTGTAAAAAGGATCAGTTACAATTTCTTCCCTGCTGATGACTGATAAGTCTTTTTCAGCCTTTAGTCTTTCAGATAACAGGCCTTCCTCTAAAGCCGTTTGAGCCTCTTGTTTATATTTCGAAAAGGCTTGTTTTAATATAGCTCTGTATATATAGTCGTCCATTTCAACCTTATTGTCAATGGCATTGACCAGGTTACGGTTTTGGAAAAGAATATCAAGCGCGCAGGTAAGAACTGCTTCTGAAACGCCTAATTGGGCAGATTTTTCTTTTGTCCATGGATAGGAGATGGTGCTGGTCATAGTGTTTTTTAAATAGGTTATAGAATAAATACAAGGAAGAAGGTTCGTTGATTCCTTTAAATTTTGAGGTCGGAACTCATAAGCATAAAAAATGCCAGAAATGCATGAGCTTATTATTAAAGCAATGAAAGGGGTACTGCAAAGTGGATTAGTTTCTTAATTTTCGATACTTTCATAAAAACTTAGTCCTTCCTACCTAAATCAGCAATATGAAAAAGTTAATACTTCCCTTCATTGCCTTATCATTGTTAGTATCCTGCAAGAATGGCCCAAAGACATCTGCAAATAATGAGAAGGACAATTCAAGTGCAAAGGCATATACCTGGCCGGCACAAGAAGAAAATGAATTCATGTCGGGGTGTGTTGACAGTGCTAAGATGAAGATTGGTGAACCAGCTGCCTATGCCCAATGCAAGTGTATATTGGAGCAGCTAAAATCAAATTTTCCTAATATGGATAGTGCTGCGCCTGCACTGATGGATGTGAAGTATGTGGCAAACCTGGCTGAAAAATGTAAAGGCCAGAGGGCAGGAGCAAAAAAATAATTCCAGGAGTTATTATAAATTGAAAGGGGAACCCACTGCTTAAGTTCCCCTTCATCGACACTCTGCTAAGACCAAAATCATTATGCTGGCATGTAACAAATCTGTACAGGCAGGCAATATTGTTGTTGAAGTACTTTTTCTATTTCTTTTAAAGGCGTAGTTGAAGTTAATTCCACTGTACCTTCTTTCAAAACTCCGGTAATATCGCCCAGTGCAGTTGTATCAGGTATGGCGTGGGTGGCTACCGTGTTTTGTTCTTCTGTAGTACAGAATTCAACTTTCAACTGTGGAAATACCTGGGTGAATTCTTTCTTTACCTCACTGATCGTTTTTTCGTATTGTAATTTCAATTCCATAGCATTCGCATTTTCTTCATTCATATCTATGAATGCAAAACAAGCTATAATAGAATTGAAAATTCATGATGTAATTAAGTTTGCTTTATGACTTTCATCAGTTCTCGCAGATATCATAAAATTAATAAAGGGAATGGTTGACAAAATAACATTTTTACACACTCGATTGTGACCATTATAAGAAACACAGCCTCTTAGTTTTCATTTATTACCATGTCTTTTTTATTCTACCGAGCTACATAAAAATATACAGATGTCGTTTTATGCTATTCAACCAGGTCGCATCGGCCATAGTTAATGAAGGCAAAGTTTTTCAATAAATGATGGATTGTTGTTTAGTCAACATCCCTATATGTTCATATATGTTGATGTTAATCAAGCATACTTCACAATGAGTTACAGTACCTATATATAATAGAATAACCATAAAACAAGTAAAGCAAATAATACTTCGTTGTCCTTTATTATAAAACCTAACCTATACCCAAATCAAAGGTGAGTATAATCATGTAGCAAACTTATAAGGGTCAGCTATAACCATTTCACCCGGGAATACTTTTGTGTCATGCTATTAATGAAAAACAAAGCAAATTTTATAACACTGAAAAATCTTGTAACAATGACTTCTATTCGACGCTTTAGCGTTCTTCCCGCTCTGGTACTAATTTTAACGACCATGTTTTCTTTCACCGTAAAAGAAAGCAATAACTCATTACTATATCGTACCAACAACTTAAGTATTGCTGTTGATGGTACTTCTTCACTGCACGACTGGACTGTAAAATCAGAAAAAGGCCAATGTGATATGAACCTCGTATTAACAGGTGATAAATTAACCGGAATAACTTCTCTTAATTTTTCTGTTCCTGTTGAAACTTTAAAAAGTGGTCATGGCGCAATGGATAACAATACATTCAAAGCCTTAAAATCTAAAAATTATAAAAACATCACGTTTACATTAACATCAGGTACTGTTACCCCGGTTGATGCTGTGACTTATAAAGTGAAAGCCGTTGGTAAATTATCAATTGCCGGAACTACTAAAGAAACAGAGATCCTGGGCACTGTTAAGTATAATGCCGCTGATCAAAGCTTTACATTAACTGGAGTTAAGAAGATGAATATGACGGATTATAATGTAGAACCTCCAACAGCTTTGTTCGGTACCATTAAAACCGGAAACGCTATATCAATTACATACAATGCCAAAATCACCAAATAAGATCTAAAACAATTTCTAAGTAACTACTATCCAACCACTAACTACAAAAATTAAAATTTATGAAAAAGTCAAATCTGCAATACATCCTACAAGTGCTGGTTGTTCTTATCGGATTATTGCCACTAACATCTAAAGCCCAGGATAAAGAGTATTATCTCAGACCATCCTATTGGCGTCCTTACGATCAAAGAGGTATCAATGTTTTCGAAACTACTAAAGTACCAGATAGTATTCCTTTTGAAGGGCCAAGGGTACGTTTTGGAGCTGGTTTCACTCAGCAATTCCAAAATCTGAAACACGAAAACAACGCAGTGAATAATGGTGGAAACACTGTTCAGACTGCAGGTGCCAACAAACTGTATCCTTTAGCTCCCGGTTTTATGACTGCACAGGCTAACCTGAACCTGGATGTGCAACTGGCTGATGGTATTCGTTTGAACGTGGTAACCTATCTTTCTGCCCGTCACCACAATGAAGCATGGGTAAAAGGTGGATACATACAATTTGATAAACTTCCATTCAAAGGTGAGTTCTGGACAAACCTGATGAAAATAGCTACCATTAAAGTTGGTCACATGGAAATCAACTATGGGGATGAGCATTTCCGCCGCTCAGATGGTGGTCAAACATTGTACAACCCTTTCATGGACGGTTACATTGCTGATGCCTTCGCAACAGAGATCGGTGGTGAAGTTTACCTGCAAAAGAACGGATTGTTTGGAATGCTGGGTATTACCAATGGTATGATCAAAGGAAATATTGACTCTGCCACAGAAGGTAAAGTAAATGGTACAGTAGTAGATGCAAACACCAACAGGTCTCCTTCTATTTACCTGAAAGGTGGTATCGATAAATCAATCGGTGATGTTGCAAGAATCCGCTTAGCTGGTAGCTATTATCATAACTCAAGCAATGCCGGAAGTGGTTTGACATTATATGGTGGCGACCGTACCGGTTCTAACTATCAAAACGTAATGGAAAAATGGGTTGCTAATGGTGCAGCAGTAGCTTCTACAGCAGCAGCTTTCTCTGGTAGGTTAAATCCAGGATTCAGCAAAAAAGTTGATGCCATCATGTTGAACGGATTCCTGAAAGTGAAAGGACTTGAGCTATTCGGTACTTATGAAACAGCAAAAGGCCGCACTAAAACAGAAACTTCAAACAGGACAATGAATCAATTAGCTGGTGAAGTGATCTACAGATTCGGAGTTAATGAGAACCTGTTCATCGGTGGCCGTTACAACACTGTAAAAGCAGAATTAGCTGGTATCAGCAACGATGTGAAAGTTGACCGCATTGCTGGTGCAGCTGGCTGGTTCTTAACAAGAAACGTTCTATTGAAAGCAGAATTGGTTCAACAGAAATACAAAGATTTCCCAACATCTGATTATCGTAGTGGTGGTAAATTCAATGGTTATGTAGTTGAGGCAGTAGTAGGTTTCTAACCTCTGACCTTCATCAATAAGGTAAAGGATGGGTCATATAATGGCCCATCCTTTTTTTCTGATTCCTATTAAAATAGTTGTATGTTCTCTCTAAAGTTATTACCCGTACTGGCCCTTTTTATTTCTAGTAAAACTGTTACCCCTCCTGCAAAGTGGACGATCGAAAAAAGCAGCACTATTACTGTAACAGGTAAAAGTAATGTAAACGAGTTCAATTGCCAGGTGCCAGGCTACTACCAGACAGATACCATATTTGTTTCACAACTCTCTAGCGGTAAAGATGTAAGACTTTCCGGTGACCTTGAGGTTGATGTATTCAAATTTGATTGTCACAGTAAAATGATCACAAAAGACCTTAGAAAAACATTAAAAGCTGACCAGTATCCTAAATTAAAGATTCGGTTTTTAACATTGGAACGGTTACCCGATGGCCAGTTTACAGCACAATGCATTAAAGGAATGGTAGAAGTGGAGCTGGCAGGCGAGCGGAAGGTGCTCCAGATCCCTTATGTATTTATCAATAATGGTAAAACGGGTTATTTATTAAATGGCACTAAGATTTTCAACTTCTCGGATTTTAAATTATCTCCCCCACGGAAACTGGCTGGTATAGTCCAGGTGAAGGATGAATTCCTTGTAGATTTTAAACTAAAAGTGAACATTGTTCCCTGAAAAATATCATCCTATGAAAAATGGTAAGGTCCTGGTAGGGCCTTTTCTATTTATAGATGGATGACAACACCATGAATTTTATTGAAGAGCTTGTGTTGAAAAATAAAAACGAAACAACTTCCATAAAATTCCTTGAGAGGCTTGGTTTTTGTGAGATTTCTATTTTAATGCATAGTGTTATGAAAGACTTGTGGGCATTGGATATAGAAAGACTTAATCAATTATATGAACAGGAGTCTGAGGAATTACAACAAAAGCTGTTGAATGGTACTCCCTGGGATGAAGTATTTGAGCATAGAAAGAGAGTCGCACAATTATCTACTATCATTTATAAGAAATTAAATCCCCAACATTTCTCTAACCCTGCTGAATATTCTACAAGAAGTAAAAGATCATAAATTTACTACTCTCTATTTCCATTTGTTTTTCTCTTAATGAATTAGCAATTAGATTACTGCAGTTATCTTAATGATACAATTTGTTTATAATGCTTGTATGGTATTTGCATACATGAAGATGCAAATAAACTGTATGAACCTTAATTATCCTGTTGATTTTCGGTTGAAAGATGGAACTCATGTTATAGTGCATAAAAAAGAAGAGAATAACTATGATTTCTTCCTTACCCGATTAAATAGTGAACGCCATAATTTCATGTGGATCAACGGAAGAATTGAAGAAAGCTATGAGACCAGGTTTAATGAATGGCAAAATGAAGCCATTGAAAAATTTCAGGAATTGCTACAACATAACAATCTATAAATCACTACTCTAGTAGTTCTGCCTGCTTCATCAGGCACGGTTTGTGAAGCGTCAACCATAGTATTTATCACTTAAATCTATAATTATGGCGGACATACATGTACAAACAAAAAAGAATACAACTCCAGTCTGGTTGTGGATACTTCTTGTACTGATCATTGCGGCAGTAATTTATTTTATTACCAGGAATAAAAACAACAATGATAATAAGGAAGTGAATCAAAACACAACATCTTATATCTATCTAAATAAAGCTTTGCCGGTGAGTGTATAAGCCTTGTTTTGGTTTACAATCACTGCAAATTTATTCTTAACTGAAGCACAGCTTCCAAAATAAGCGCAATATGGATAACATGAAACACAGACGTTTACAGGAACTTGATCATAGCGATTTTGAAATTGTTGATGGTGAACCTGATATTCGGGGTTGGGATGTAAAAAATGCAACCGGTCAAAAAATAGGAGAGGTAGAGGACCTCATAGTGGATGCAGCGCAGAAAAAAGTAAGGTACATGGTTGTTGACCTGGGACACAATGACCTTAATCTTGATGATAGAAAAATATTATTACCAATTGGCCTTGCAGAACTGGATACTAAAGAAGACGATGTTTTAATACCCCGCATTCAAACGGAACAGTTACGTAGCCTTCCTGTCTATGATAAGGATCACCTTGATGCAGAAGTGGAAGGTCGCATATGTTCAACACTCGGTAGAACTGGCGAAAAAATGCAGATCGCCAGCAATGCTGAACCTAATCCGGAATTCTACAGGCATGACTACTTTAATGATGATAATTTATACAAGAACAGGTCAGGCCGAATGGCTGGGGCGCAACCTGTCAATAACGATTATGAGCGAGGTTTAAGACTTTGGGAAGCAAGAAGCAAAGGTGGTATTGTTGAAACCGGAACAGACAGGAACAATAATTCCCGCAATAATGTTAGAAGTGAAGAATCGTACAGGGGACAAAGCAGCATGAATGAAGAAGACAGAATGGAAAGAATCAGGAACAGGAGGGATCAATATGAACAAAGAAGACAAATAGGTGGCATGGAAAAGAACAGGGGAAGTTCATATGGGAACAATCGTTCGGTAGAAAGAAGGATAAGTGAAGAAGGATTAAGAGACCCGGACGAACAATAAAATAAAGGCGGAAGTAAATACTTCCGCCTTTATTTTTTTACAATTACCTGCTAATTATTTCCTTTGAAACAACACCAGGCCTGCAATAATTGAAATTGCCAATAAGGCTTTGCCCAATAAATGCTTGGATGGAACATTGCTCCAGCCCCCATCAATATTATATCCATACGCAACTGGTTCAATCACATTTCCCTCAGTATTTTCGATAGGTTCTGCCTTTTTAAGGTAGCCACGAATTACCGAGGCTGTAATATTCCTGCTAAGCACAGGAAATGTTGCATAGGCCAGCTTTAGTAACCCGGCAGCTGCGCCTATGGTCACAGTAGCTTGTGGCAGATAGAAAAGGTGGACGACGGCCTTGCCCACCCTTCGGGGGTCATATACCGGGGGTGCCGGTTTCAGGGATTTCCCGGTATAATTTGCTGCATGCTGAATGCCAGGAGTATCTAAAAATCCAGGATATAAATCACATACATGTATATTAGGATAGTTCTTTAATTCTCCTTTTAAAGACTCGAAAAACCCACGCAACCCAAACTTGCTTGCTGTATAGGCCGCTGCAAAAGGAGTTACTATCCATCCTCCTACAGATATATTATTCACAAGTATGCCATAGCCCTGATTTTTAAAGTAAGGAAGAACTGCATATGCTCCGTTCATATAGCCTACCAGGTTTGTCCGTATCACTTCCTCATTTACCTGTGCCGTTAACCTATCAAATTCCCCTGCTGCCAGCACGCCTGCATTGTTCACCCACATATCAATGCGTCCGCCTGTGCGATAAGCTGCCCTCGCCAGTTCCTGCATATTATCTGTGAAACGGGTGTCTGCCGTTACTGCAATAGCAGTTCCACCTAAAGAATTACATTCTTCTACAACTTCATTTAATGCCTCTTCCCGCCTGGCGGCCAGTATCAGCCTGGCTCCCTGCTTTGCCAGTTCTACTGCAATGGCTCTTCCAGCTCCGCTGGAGGCGCCGGTTACAACCACTACCTTTCCAGTGGCACCGCCGGATATTTGCTTGCTAGACATAAATAAGAATTTTATTAAAAGGCATCAACAAATACGCCACGCGGAAGAGGGGAATAGTGTTCAATAAAAATCCCCTCAACTGAGGGGATTAAGATTATCAGGCGTTGGTTTTGTAAATTTTGTTTGTTTTCGGAACGGTACGCCTTTCGGTTTTCAAAGGATTCAGGACAATGTTGGGATACGGATTATAAACGGGCTTTCAAAAGGATAAAGAAAGAAGTTGACTGATATTGGATTTTGTTTTGGTTTTTCCAGGATCAGGATTAGTTATGTTATGGACGATCTTTCTGGACTTTGGATTAGGATTGATTTTATTATCAATCAACTTCTGACACAAAACTAACCGCATTTAGCGGCCTGTGCAATGGCAATAATGCCCTAATTTTTGTTTATGGTAATTACTTAGAAGGTCGTAGATCAACGAAATTGATGATAGAAAAACTACTATTTAAAGAATAAAGGATTAAAAAACCGGAGGGTTATAAAAAGAAAAAGGCTGGATAGAAATCCTGCCTCGTGTAAAATCCAATATCCTATGAAAAACCGAGTCAAAGGTAGGGGTAGAATTGGTTGAAAACAATAGTAAAACTACCTGTATTTTAAGATTAAGGGTTTTTATGATCACCTTTTGTTCCTCCATGTACCATAGCGGAAATAAGATTAGAACGGTTTTTTCTTTCAAACCTGATCACACCAGCCAGGTGAATGATGATAAATAAAAGCAGCAGAAGCAAGCAATTCTCGTGTATTTGTTCACAGCATGGAAGGTTTCGAAATATTGTGGTTGCTTATGAAAGGCCATCCAGGTGCCTGTTCCGGCTATTGTACCTAATAGTATATAAAAAAGTAGGTATATGATATTGGCTATTAAGAACTTCCTGGCCGTCCGGTTGCCATTTCTATTTTGTAACCAGGCCCTCCTGACTTTAGTTGCCATTTGTTCATCGCGCGGTTGAAAAAATTCTAATACTATTCTGAAAGTAAAAAGAATACCCAAAATATAACCCAGGTAGGTATGCCAGGCCCAGATTCTTTCTCTCAACAGACTTGCAGTACCGGCTGTTTGGCCAGGTTGAAGATGAATGCCTTCTCTTGCCATACCTTCATAAATAATATTATTGACGAATAACCAGTTTAAAAAGGATTTGCTTACCAGGATTGTTATCAACAATAAGCATGTAATGATAAAGCTACTCCAGTGCCAAAGACGTAAGGCTTTGGAATAAGAAGTATAGAGTGTTGCTATTTCGTTTGCCATATTTTTTTGATAAAGCTGCAATGGAAAATTTTACCTGGCAATGGAGGAAGTAATGAGGTTGACAGATTTTGAAGTAAGGTGTATATAAGCCGTTATGAAGTAACAACGCTTGTTGCTTCACATCATTAATCCGACGCTTCATGACCGCAGATGTTTTCAATCAGGTTTTATAGAATGAGATTTGAACTCTAAACATTCTATCATGAATAAAATACTTTTAATCTTCCTTTTTATAGCATCAGCCATTGTTGCCAATGCGCAGTGTCAAAATACCGTATTGTATAAAGCCTCCAAAACCGAATACCTAAATTCAAAAGATGTTGTAGAAAATACAGTTGCAGAAGAGTCAACTCTTCAGATCTCTCCTACACAGGTGGTATTGCAAAAGAATGGTAATGGTGCGGATGAAGTAACTGGTACTGTAATAGGCTGGAATTGCCAATGGACAACAAGTTTTAAAAATGGTAAAACAAGTTTTTCTTCTGTGCTCACAAAAGGAAATGGCGAACAAAGAGGCGCAGACTTTACCATTGAAGGTGTGGGGGGCGACTTGTTTATTACAATAGCCATAGAAGGCATGGACCAGAAGATCAGGATCAAGGCAGATAGCTACCAAATAAAAAAATGATGTATTTTACAATTAGGGTAAAAGGAGTTCTGAAAGAGTTCAACTATATGCAAAAGCAGTCATCACAGATCAATGACAAATGGGTTCGGATCGGTGGTATTGCCCTATTGTCCATCAATATGCTGTTGAACCTGGACAGGCATGGTACAGGTGTGAATGGCACCTGGTTCTTTGTGTTTTATTATTTGGTAAGCATTGTACTCATCCTGGAATTTAATCGCTACCTGATCCGTAAAATCCATCAACAGGATGCCGCAGTTAAAAAAAGGAAAAGGTTCTGGAAGGCTGTACTAGCCTGTTTTACTTCTACAACATTCCTGTTCCTTATTAGCTTTTATGGATTTCACCTTGTTAGAGGTTTACATGTTGGAGATTCCTACAAAGCCATAACTGTTATAATAATATGTAGTATAGTGCTGGCAATGGTGCATGCTGGTATTTATGAGGCCATGGAATATTCACGGCGCCTGGGCATGCTGGAAGCAGAAAAAGAGGAGTTACTTAGAATCAATCTACAGGGCCAGTATGATGCATTGAAACAACAGGTGAACCCTCATTTTCTTTTCAATAGCATCAACACAGTATCATCACTTATTACAAAAGATCCGGTAAGGGCTCAGAAATTTCTTTCAGAAATGAGTAAGGTGTACAGGTATCTACTTCAAAGTAATGAAGAGGAACTGGTGACACTGGAAACTGAACTAAAGTTTATCAATTCTTATTTTCATTTGCTGAAGACGAGATTTACAGATGGTCTTTTTCTTGATCTGCAAATTGAAGATGATGTACTCCAATGCCAGGTTCCAGCCCTTACCCTGCAATTGCTCATTGAAAATGCGATCAAGCATAATATAGTGGAGAAAGAAACTCCGCTGGTGATTTCAATGATTTCAGGAAAAGGACAATTGACCGTCCGCAATAATCTGCAGAAAAAGCTAACGGATGTTGTATCAACGCGCATAGGTCTTGCTAATATCATTGCAAAGTATAAACTCCTGGGACAGCCTGAAGTCATTGTTTTGCAAACGGAAAATGAATTTACAGTTACCATTCCACTCATTCAAAGTAAAATGTATGAACATACTAATAGTTGAAGATGAGGACCTGGCTATCGATAAGTTAAAAGCCACTGTTATGGAAGTTGAAGAAAAGGCTATCATTGTTGGTATCACTCATAGCATTCAAAGTACAGTCAGGTGGTTGGAAGCAAATCCTCAGCCTGATATTGTATTAATGGATATTGAACTTACAGATGGATTAAGCTTTGAGATCTTTAATCGAACAGAGGTAAAATGTCCTGTAATATTTACAACATCATATGATGCTTACGCCATCAGGGCTTTTAAAGTTAATAGTATTGATTACCTGCTGAAGCCAGTGGAAAAAGAAGACCTAAAGCTTGCCCTGGAGAAATTCCATAAATATGCAGACAGGAATCCCAATATTGTTCTCCCGGCATTGGATATGAAAAGCCTTGTGAATGATTTGAAGGAACAACTAAAACATAACGCTTACAGGGACCGGTTTTTAGTTAAGCAGGGCCAACGATTGATATCACTTGAGATCAACCAGTTGGCTTATATGGTAGCCGAAGGAAGAGTATCTTATATCATTACCTGGGATAAGCATAAATATATCGTTGACTATACACTGGAAGAACTGGAAACACAATTGGATCCACGGTTATTCTTTCGCGCCAATCGCAGCAGCATCATTCATGTGAAAAGTATCGATGAAATACATGCATATTTTAATGGTAAGCTTAAACTTCAAATTCATCCCCAAACTCAGTATTCTGATATCATCGTCAGCAGGGAGCGGGCTGCAAGCTTTAAGGAATGGGTAGGAAAGTAGCCGGAACTTAATAATATTCATCCCGGCCTAAAAGGCTATCCTGATCCCTTTCCATTTTCCTTCTCTATTTTTGTCACTGTTTCTGGCCTGGCAAGCAACAGGCAATAATTGTAGAACAACAGGATTTCAATGAGTTTACTTACAGTGTCAGGTCTTAGCAGGGTAGAGGAAGGTAGTTTGATTGTAAACAATATAAGCTTTAGTCAGGAACACAATCAGAAAATTGCCATATCCGGTGCTACAGGGTCCGGAAAGACCTCCCTGTTGAAAATGATCGCAGGCCTTTTGCAACCAACTTCAGGCGAAGTAATATTTGAAGGTATAAGAGTACAAGGCCCGGAAGAGAAGTTAATACCAGGGCACCCGGGCATTGGTTACTTATCACAATACTTTAAACTTAGAAATCATTACAGGGTAGAAGAATTATTGGCTATGTCCAGCCATCTTGGTACAGAAGAAGTAAGGACCATTGCTGAAGTATGCCGTGTGGATCATTTGTTACACAGGTGGACCCACCAACTTTCAGGTGGAGAGAAACAACGTATAGCCCTCGCAATTGTGTTAGTAGCAGCCCCCTCTCTTTTATTGTTGGACGAGCCCTATTCCAACCTCGATGGTATTCATAAAAATATTCTGAAATCAGTGGTCGAAGACATAGGCCAACACCTGGATACTACCTGCCTGCTCATTTCTCATGATCCATTGGATACACTTTCATGGGCCGATATGATCTATGTTTTAAAAGCAGGAAGTATTGTTCAACAGGGTACACCTGTCAACATCTATAGGCAGCCTATAAATGAGTATGTTGCAGCACTTTTTGGTAAGTACAACATTTTAACCCCGGCATTGGCGATTGCCTTTTCTGAATATAATGACCTTGAGCTCAATCGTATCAACAGCTTTATCAGGCCGGAAGAATTTAAAAGAACGGAAAAAGGAAAGGGTGTTGAAGCCATGGTGGAATCAGCCCGCTTTTGTGGCCATGCTTATGAAGTAATGGTGCGTGTACAATCGAAATCCATAACTATGTTATTGCATCATGATGTACCTTCAAAAGGAGATGTGATTTATGTTTCATTAGAAGGAGAAGCTTAACATAATTACTTCCCATTGTAAGCATTTTCATTATTCTTTAAGGTCAATATTCACCTTTGCATTCTTTTGTTCGGTAGAAGAAATAAATACTTCGTAACGTTTATCCTTAGCCGTTACGATCATCAGCGATGTATTGGGTGGAATAGAACCCAGGTTGTCTGCCACCATTATTAATTCATGATGCGGATGTGCTGCATCAACTTTGATTTGGATAGTTACAGGTTTTTGTGAAAGCCTTGCTTTAGATACCACCAGTTCATTATTATGGTAGATGGTAACCGTATCACCGTCAATCTCGCCATTGTCATACAAATCAATTCTTAATTCTCCCTCTGCAGTTTGAATCTGCTTCACCAATGGATTTTCTCTTGTCCGCAGCACAAGTGGTATAGGTGTGTGAACAGCAGTAACTGTTACTGATGGTTGGGAGGCGGTTTTTTGCTCGGTTGTTATGATAGTTTTTTGAACAGGGGGTGTACTTATTACTTTGGGCACATCACTTTTGATAATGGGTTTTGTTTTAGTGGTTTGCTTTTTATTAGTTACGGGTGCAGGGGGTGGATTTTGTGTGACAGGTGGTTGGGGTTTTATACATTCCCTGAAGGTGATATCGTCCAGGGCAAAATCATTACCACAACCACCAATGGTAATATCTTCCATTGTCATGATCAATCCCGTTTCACCTGCAGGCATGGTAAAGAATGCTTTCTGTCTCACCCATTGAGCTGTTTCATTCTGGTTAAGATTATTGACAAGAAATTTGGCTATGCTCTTTCCTGAAACAGTCCTCAGGTCAACAAGTATATTGGGTGAAAGGTTAGAGCAACAAACATAAAGCCGGCATACATTGATCAGCCATAGGGCAAATTCATAGCTTGTGTTTTCTTTTAAGCCTGTAATTGGATACTTGAGGAAAACACCTCCACCCGGGTAAGCATTCACCAGCATCATATTTCCCTGGCTGTCTCCCGGCGTATGATCCTCTGTCAATACAAACCAGTCTCCATTATTGCACCCGGGTGTGGAGGAGCTATAGGTATATTCTCCATCTCTTGGACAATCACCTTCAGCCCTGGTATAATTGGGAGGTGGCGTGGCATTGACATCCTTCACCTGTCCGCTTCCAAAATGCATATGAAAAACAGGGGGATCTTTTAAAATACAATCGCCCTGCTGCGCTTGCAGTGAAAGACCAGTAAGAAAAAAGGTAATGAACAAAAAGCCTTTTAAACAATTTATTCTAAAGCTTGAATAATAACGTTTCACTGGTTTTGCACTTTATTTATATCAGTCTCTTAAAGTTAATTCAATTGGCAGTATACTTTTGTGAAACTGTATGACCGGCAAGGAACTATAACAAGGGGTAATGTTGTACTTTATAACCTGGAGATTTTACCCCGGGAATGATTATTCAGGAACTGTGGTAATTGGATTCTCAATTAAAACAACTTGTAATCTGAACTCTGGATAGTTCCGGCCATGGCATAATTTTCTCATTATCTTTTCTGCATGCCGGTAACCAAACATTATACGGAATTGATTGAAGAGGCCAGGAATGTAGAAGCTGACGGGGAGCTTGAAAAAGCTGCATCTATTTATGAACAAGCCATCAGGCAACACCCAATGGATGAATTTCCCTATAACAGGCTGATGATCATTTACCGTAAATTCAAGCAGCCCAAAAATGAATTAAGGGTGATCAAAAAAGCGCTTGAAGTTTATACTGCTTTCTATGATAAAAAGCTGAAGCCCTATACTTCCAATACAAAGGTTGGGCAGTTGAGTAAAGCGCTGTTAAAATCTGTTACGGGTAGTGCTAAAAAAACCAGTTATACTTCTTATCCGGAACCCATTCCCCGATGGACGCTAAGAAAAAAAGCAGTGGAAAAGAAGCTTGAAAAGAGCAGTTAACAGCACTTTCAATATTTCATTCTTTATTATTCAAATCAGTATAACCTTTGCAACTTATACAGTATAGCATTTCTTATGAGTATAAAATTATTGGCCTTAAGTAGTTCGCGGGTTGGCAAGGGTGCATTTTTAGAATCTGCCCTGCCATTGATAAGTAAATTTCTACAGGGTTCTAAAGGCCCCATTGCCTTTATCCCTTTTGCATCAGTGTCCAAGGATTACCAGGCATATGGAACAATGGTTAGCGAAGCCTTAGCCAAACTTTCTTTGACAATTAATGTGGTGGAGCCTCAAAATGCTCAAGATGTCATTGAAGCATCTTCAGCTATCATGGTGGGAGGTGGCAATACATTCAAGCTTCTTCATGATTTGTATGAGCTGGATCTTTTGGATTTGATCAGGAAAAAAGTGCAGCAGGGTAGTCCCTATATTGGGTGGAGTGCAGGTGCTAATATTGCCGGGCCAACCATTTGCACCACTAATGACATGCCTGTCATTCAGCCAGAAAGTTTTACCGCATTGCAATTCCTGCCTTTTCAACTCAACCCTCATTATCTCAATGAAATAAAGGAAGGGTTTAATGGAGAAACAAGGGATATGCGTTTAATAGAATTCATAACGCTTAACCCGGGTATACCTGTAGTAGGTTTGCCGGAAGGCAGTGCTCTATGGCTTGAAAATAATCAGCTTCAATACATTGGTGAAAACAATGGAGTACTTTTCACAGGTGGAGATAATAATAAAAGCTCGTTAACCCCTGGAATGGATATAAATTATTTATTAAAGCCCTCATCAGTGAGCGGAGAAAAATAAAGGGTATACTATGGCCAGGAATAATCCTACTGTTTGTGTCAGTACAATTATTCCTGGCAATCATAAATAATTTACATAATGCTGTAGTAGAGGAAAAGGAAATAAAACCCTATTTGGGTTTTGCAAGGTGTAGGTTTTATCCTGTTACCTTATCTGCTTTGTAATTTTCTTCAATAGCACTGGCAAGACTTTCTTCCATGCCTTTGATCCATCCGGGTACTTGTTGCCAGATGCCCCAAACGCCATCCTGGTCGGTGATCATTCGGAAGCTTTGGTTATCATAAGTAACCATGAAAACCTCATCGGCACCTTCCCTGATAAATTTGAAATTGAAGTCTATACGGTCTATGGTCTTTTTAAAATCGTTCATTGGTGTAATTGTTATAATGGAATTTCTATACTGGCCTTGTTTCAATAATGGCTTCCGAAAGTTCATCAGTAATCGTGTATAACCATCGTGAAGAACCTGGTGTTAATGCCCAATCTCCTAATTTATTCTTTTTCATGCTAAATGATATAGGCTTGCCATTTTCATCAATGGTGGTAATGAAAAATTTTACCCCATCAATGTTATCTATCCTGGTAAACTGGAACCTTTTGTTTTCGGTACCAACTACGATTTCTTTATTAAATCTCTCCATGGTTTGTAATTATAGTGGTTTTTCGTACCATCAGAATATTTAAGCAGGCAATAAAAGAGAAGGGAACTAACAGTAAAAGATAACTTAACAGATTAATTGACTTAACTAAATGCGGAGCTCAACGTACGCTGTGAAGATAGGTTTATTTTATCTCAATAAACACAACTCGCTGCAATGTTCTGTTATATTCAGCCGATTATTGCCATATAAACGCATAATTACCTTGCTGATCAGCATTTTAAAGTTAATAATATATCAGCAGGAGAAATATTCCAGCCAGTCAGGGCATAGAGTTTGAATCTGCATTGCTATGTCGCAGCAAGGAAAGCAAGGAAACAAGGAAGGATTTGTCCAGGTAAGGGGAGCCAGGGAACATAATTTAAAAAATGTCAGTTTAGAGATTCCCCGTGATGCTTTGGTAGTGTTTACAGGTGTATCCGGATCGGGAAAGTCGTCCCTTGCTTTCGGTACCTTGTATGCTGAAGCGCAAAGAAGGTATCTTGAGTCTGTGTCGCCCTATGCGCGTCGCCTCTTTCACCAGATGCCCGTACCTGTGGTGGATGAAATTGATGGCCTGCCGCCAGCTGTGGCATTGCAGCAACAGCGTGGGTCACCCACCACCCGTTCTTCAGTGGGCAGTGTTACTACATTATCAAATCTTTTGAGGATGTTGTATTCAAGGGCAGGTAATTATCCTAAAAATCAGCCATTGTTATATGCGGAATCTTTTTCTGCCAATACACCTGAAGGTGCTTGTCCTCAATGCCATGGATTGGGAAAGGTATACGAGGTGACAGAAAAGTCGATGGTGCCTGACGATACATTAACTATCAGGGAACGGGCTGTTGCTGCCTGGCCATCGGCATGGCAGGGTCAAAACCTGAGGGATATACTTACCACGCTGGGATATGATGTGGACACGCCATGGAAAGACATGCCTAAAAAAGACAGGGATTGGATCTTATTCACAGATGAACAACCCACGGTGCCTGTATATGCCGGCTTCTCAAGGGAAGAAGTGAAAAGAGCCATCAAAAGAAAGGAAGAGCCCAGTTATATGGGAACATTTACTGGTGCACGCAGGTATGTGATGCACACTTTTGCCAATACCCAAAGTGCCCTCATGAAAAAAAGGGTAGCACAATACATGTTAAGCAGTGAATGTCCTACTTGCGGAGGTAAGAGGCTAAGGCAGGAATCTCTTTCAGTGAATTTTGCAGGCTTTGATATCACAGAGCTTTCACGCCTGCCACTTGCCCGATTGCTGAAGATCTTTCTGCCTTATGCACAGGGCACTGCACCTGTATTGGCTAAGCTGGCAAAAGATCACCAGGAAAAAGTAATGGTGACCCAACGTATTGCTGAAGACCTGGTGGCTCGGTTGAATATCCTGCTTGACCTGGGCCTGGGCTATCTTTCTCTCGAAAGAAGTACGCCAACCCTCTCCCCCGGAGAATTGCAACGCCTTCGGCTTGCTACGCAGGTACGCTCCAATTTATTTGGAGTGGTGTATGTGCTGGATGAACCATCAGCAGGGCTGCATCCTGCAGATACCGAGGCTTTATTGAGGGCATTGGACCGTTTAAAGGCTTCAGGCAATTCGCTTTTTGTAGTAGAGCACGAAATCGATGTTATCAGGCATGCCGACTGGATCGTTGATGTTGGTCCTGCTGCTGGTGAAAAGGGCGGAGAAATCCTGTACAGTGGACCTCCGGCAGGATTGGAGAAGGTCGAATTTTCCCAAACAAGACGCCATTTATTTCAATACAATAGTTTACCAGTTACAGAAACAAAAGAACCTGCAGGATGGTTGAAACTTGGTGATGTAACCCGCAATAACCTTAATAACCTTGATGCCTCTTTTCCATTGGGTGTTCTCACGGCCATAACCGGTGTCTCAGGCTCTGGAAAATCAACCCTGGTAAGCCAGGTGTTGGTGGAGCTGGTGGCTGAATACCTTGGTCATGAATTGCCTGCTGAAGAAGAGGAAGAAGAACTGCCCCTGGCTGTTGAATCTATTACAACAGGCGGGCATATTATTTCAGGCATGGAAAGCATTAAGCGCCTCGTACGTGTAGACCAGAAACCGATTGGGCGCACCCCCAGGTCAAACCTTGCCACCTATACAGGGCTGTTTGATCATGTACGCAAACTTTTTGCCTCTACTAAATCAGCCAAAGCGCGTCATTATGATGCAGGGCGCTTTTCATTCAATGTGGGTAAAGGAAGGTGTGAGAATTGCGAAGGCGAGGGATTTGTAATGGTGGAATTGCTGTTTCTTCCCAGTGTATATGCACCCTGCCCGGTATGCAGCGGCACCAGGTACAATGCAAAAACCCTGGAGATCAAATACAGGGATAAGAATATTGCGGAAGTACTGGGTCTTACAGTGGATGAAGCAGTAGAATTTTTTGCTGAAGATGCACAGGTCAGCAGGTCGTTATCTGTGTTGCACGAAGTGGGCCTTGGATACCTGCGACTGGGCCAACCTGCAACTGAATTATCGGGCGGTGAAGCGCAACGCATCAAACTGGCCACTGAACTGCAAAGGGCTGGCAGGGGTAATACTCTTTATATCCTCGACGAACCTACCACGGGCTTGCATCCTTCTGATGTTGAAAAATTGATCATCCAGTTGAAGCGGCTGGTTGATGCTGGTAATACGGTAATTGTAGTAGAACATGATATGGCTGTTGTAGCCGCCAGCGATTGGATTATAGATATGGGTCCAGGTGCGGGTGAAGAAGGGGGCCATGTTGTTGCCTGCGGACCACCGGAAAAATTAAAAAGATCAAAGGAAAGCCGCACAGCCATATACCTGTCGCGATTCATGGGCAGCCATAAGCCTCTGAAAAGTTTGGATGAATCAGGTATTAAGCAGGCTGCATCATAAGTGTTTCTTTTTTGATCATGGCTTCTATAGTATCATTGGTTTGATACAGCGTAGATTGGTTCATGCCAAGCTTGTACTCTTTCTTGGCTTCATCATTCATTGAAACATTGAAAACAAGCCATATTTGTGGATCTGCTGTACCTGCAGCAGGTGTATTCTTCAGAAAAATATAATCTATTTTAAAAACGTCAGCATCATTATTGAAACTAAAGGCCTTGGAAAGGTTAAGGAGCATACAATTGAATTTCCATGTAAGGTACCATTGTTCGTCGTATTAAGCCGGTAAACTATAGGTTTGTTATAGGTAAGATTAAATATATGGGTAAACTACATTCTCTTCTATTCATGCTCGTAAACTCCTTCATCCTGCTACATACTTTGTTCAGGTGTTGCGTATGGTTCCTTCCTATCTCCTTCCCCTCTACTATATAGATAAGCCATAGCTCTGGTATGGATACTCCGTGTTCGCACGGAGTATCCATACTGCAGGTAGGGAGGAGCATGGGCTTTGCATGGGCGGAGCTATTCAACGCTTACTTTTACACCTGGTTGTTATTAAAGGGGGTGGAAAAATAAAGGGGGAGAAACCCTTTTTGATTACTAAATAATTTAGTATTTTGAGTGCTCAAATCCTAAAATCCTATCCTATGCCAAAACAAGTTGGTTATATCAAAGGCCTGGGCACCATTGATGGTAATTTAAATTTTTATCGCTCCGAAGGGGAGTACCGCGTACGTCTCAAGCCTGGAGTGGACACGCACCGTTTTCATACAGATCCTGTTTTTGAAGGAGCCAGGATAACGTCCGGTTTCTTTGGAAGAGCCAATACCCTTGCTTCCCTTATATACCGGTATGTATATACCCACCGGAGGTGCAATACGTTATATAACCTTTGTAAGAAAAAGGCCATTGCTTTAAAAAACCAGGGTATAGAGGATGAGCAGGTGCTCAGATCATTATATGAGTTCCTTACTTCCCGGCACTGCCTACCCATAACTGCAGAAGACCTGGAGCTATACCTGCCGGGAATGATCAGGGAAGCAGATAAGCGGAAGGCGCAGAAAAGAGAAAAAAAGCCAAAGCCGGATAAGGATAACTTTTTGGTGATCATTGAAGCAAAGCCCAGTGAGGAAGATGAAGAGTACCTTATGCATTATATGGACGACTATAACTGGAAGGCAGTTTTTGATGGCGCCTTTGCAAAGGATTACAAGATCCCCATTTGCTTTGGGGGGCACCTGGTAGATAAGGTAAAGAAACTTGGCTTGCAAACTATGCTTACCAAACCAAAAGAAAAGATCATAGATGAATGGGTGAAGGTGGAATAGGGAATGTTGTTTATTGTAAATGTTCAATTGTTAATTGGCGAAGTGTAATCTTGTAGGTAGGAGGTTTTTCTTTGAACAGTCTTTTGAAGCAAGGGTAAATAAGAGGGAGTAGGTGATTGACGCAATGCGCAATAAAAATAGCGCACTGTAAAAGTGATAATAGTCAACTAATTAAAAAAATATAAATTGCGTAAATACTAAGCGTTAGCCGCAACTATTTGCGACCAACAAAAGAGACAAAGAGTTCATGAATTAATGAAAAAGTAAATTTTAAAATAAACAAAATGACAAAATTTCACCCTTTTTTCGTTATTGGAACAGTAGGAATGATTCTTACAGCAATCCTGCATATGTTTTTATCATTAATGCTGACTTTGACGACAGTTCATGCAACATTCTATGTTATGTATCCAATATTTTTGACTTTCTTAATTTTGGGTGTTGTATTCACAGTAAAAAAACAAAAAGCATCATTAACTAACTAAATTATTAACCACTTTATCCTTAAATAAGGTTACCATTTTTAGCAGGAATTCGGTAGCCTTATTTCTGTTTCATATTTTGGCTACTACTTGCAATGAACAACTAAATAAGGTGCGTTTTATAAATATTGTATAAACAGACATTTCTTAAAGCAAGCGGCTAACATGAGCTTCACGAAATGGCAGCTAATAATTATCTTTCATCTGTAAACAACAATCAACCACAGGACATAAGCCAAACAATAGTGACACAGACTACTGCCACTTCGCAAAGCTATGTTGCGTTAGCGGAAATTTTACTATTAGCATTCAGGTATTAAACCAAAGATCATTTACTTGAAATCTAGTATTTTGTAAATAACATTGTTACTCCAGCCAGGAACATAGAGCAAGCACCTAATAAAATAATATCTATTGTTGCGCCTGCGAAAAAATGTTTATTGATATATCCCAATAAAAATGCGGCTGTTATCTGTGGAATCACTATAGAAAAATTGAATATGGTAAAATAGGTAGCCATTTCTTTTTCCGGAGCTTTATCCCCAACTATACTATATGGTACGTTGGAAATACTACTCCAGGCAATTCCAATAAAAGCAAAAGATATAAGTAAAAGATATTGGTTTTTGATAAACCCAACCAGTCCTAAACCAATACTGCCAATCAGCAAAGCAATAGAATGCAATCGTTTTTTAGTAGTGTACCTCAAAAGTTTTGGAATAAAAAAAGCTAATAAGGCCGCTAGCGTTGCATAGAAGGCAAAACATATTCCTACCCAGTTTACCCCATTTTCAAAAGCAGGGCTT
Source organism: Flavisolibacter ginsengisoli DSM 18119 (assembly GCF_900129295.1). Classification (GTDB taxonomy): domain Bacteria; phylum Bacteroidota; class Bacteroidia; order Chitinophagales; family Chitinophagaceae; genus Flavisolibacter; species Flavisolibacter ginsengisoli. The sequence goes on along the minus strand of NZ_FQUU01000007.1, from coordinate 85,319 downwards.
TCCGAGTCTGTGCTATGAAATATATAACGAGTAATTACAGGAGTCGAGTAGATCCATAGAGAAAATAAAGCCAGCCAAGTAAAGAACTGTACTACAAATAAAGGAAGTAAAGATTTTATTATGCGAATCATAATACTATACTAAATATAATTACCTTTTATCCTTTCCTTTCCCCATGAGTCACCGCAGCAGCAACTAAAACTTTATGCTATGTAGCGCTGGACTCGTCGTCCCAATCACTTGTTCCTTTTATTCCATTTTATTATCTTTTCTCCTGATGGCAGTACGCAAAAGCAGGCATTTATTTTATCACTTTTACATGTTTCAAATGGTTGCACCTGATAACCAGGAGTTCATGGGAGTGTTGCTGGAATTGAAGGAAAAGGAGCGGGATGAAGGAATGGATGAGTCCCGCCAGAGAGTTTGAAGACGCAAGGTACTGCTGCGGTGACTCATCGGGGAAGCGAAGGGAACTATAGTTCCAAAGAATCAAACCAGACTAAATGTTTAAAAGCCTAAGTTTCACGCTTACTTTATTGTTCAGTCTTCTATTTGTCTCCTGTTCTCAAAGTGAGAACTATAAAGAAGCATATGGCTACGAAGTGAATGGACAAACATTTATCAAACTAAAGGGAAAAAGCCAATTAGCTGCACACGACCCTGGCTCTGTTCTGGGAAACAAGAAGTATGAGGATAGTCTACTGCTGCAAATTCCGTCGCTTGGAAATGGCATAATTGAGGGAAAGGATATACCAGTTCGGCAAGGATATTACAAATACATCAGAAATGTAATAATAAAGGACGGTAAAGTTCGGATAAACCTTAGCTACGACAATACAGATGATAAGAAGATGGAACCTTTGGCTTGGAATGGCGAATATGTATTAGTGCGAAACTGAACTCTAAAGCGCACAACATGAAGCCTGCCAATATACCTGCTGACAAACAAATGCTAACCAATCGAACATTATTCAACATTTGTAATAAATTTAGGCTGAAGGAATGCTAATACCGGTACATCGGCAAGCCCTTTCCGTTACATGCCATTTTTTTGTTAGTGTTTGTGTGTTGCAGGACAAGATGCTGAGTTTAAATTATTTTCCAAGGTTTTCGTTTCGACAAATTTGCAGGCAGCATTATTTTTTAAATCTGTTTTATTGCCATAATTACCTTCAATAAATATAATATCAACATCAGTATATGATAGCAACTACTAAAACCCGTCGTGAGTTTATTAAACAGACGGCACTAGCTACCGGAATGTTTGCAATAATCGGTGGATGCGAACAGAAATCCTGGAGGTCACTATTAGATCCGGAAGCTATAAAAAAATTCAGAAAAAGGTTTAGTGGTAATATTATTTTGCCCGGAGATAAAGAATATGAAACAGTACGCAGGGTACCCTGGATGAATCCAAAAACCGACAGGTATCCGGCAATTATCGGGCAATGCAACAATAAAGAGGATGTGCTGCGATGTGTGGACCTTGCGAATCAGCATGATCTGGAGGTTGCGGTGAGATCGGGGAACCACAGCTTTATGGGATGGGGAACCTGCGACCGGGGGATTGTTATCGACCTGTCTAAAATGAAGCATATAACCATTGACCCGGTTAAGAAAACTGTGAATGTGGCCACTGGCAATATTTCTCAGGAAATTAGTGATGCTACTGCATCCTATGGCCTTGAACCTGTTTTGGGTGAATGTGGCAGCGTTGGCGCCGGACTCGTTTTAGGCGGAGGACTTGGATGGCTTTCAGGAAAATACGGAGCTGCCTGTGATAACCTTATTTCAGCAAGTATTATTACCGCAGATGCACGTGTATTGAAAGCAGATATAAGCACCAATCCCGATCTTTTCTGGGCAATCCGGGGCGGCGGCGGCAACTTCGGTATTGCAACTTCATATGAATACCAATTACACCCTGTTGGTGAAGTGCTGGCCGGCGGGTTTTCTTACCCGGTAAGTAAAGCCCGCGACATGCTGCGTTTCTACCGTGACTTCTTAGCCACCGCACCTGATGAGTTACAAGGCTGCTGCTTTCTCACAGCAGAGCAAAAATTTTCCGTGGTATTTGTTTATGCGGGCGACTTAGCGGCAGGGGAAAAACTAATCGATAAGTTTCGGAGCCTTAGCCATCCTGTCCAGGACTGGATGAAACGCCGGGCTTACGCTGAAATATATACTTTAGCTCCCTATTCTGACAATGGCATTGTTAATCCATTTAAGGCGCAAAAGGGATCATATATCGAACAACTTTCTGATGAAGTGATTGATCTGATTCTTGATCGCTTTGCACAGCCTCCTCCGGCTAAATTTTACGACTTCGTCTTTGATCACTACATGCATGGGGAGGTTTGTCGCGTTGCGCCGGATGCTACTGCATTCGGGCTTCGTAAAGCGGGGGCGATACACCTGTCATTTGGCCTGGAATGGCAGGATCCAAAGAACACTGCAGCATGTATGTCATGGCATGCAAAGACGCTGGAACTATTGCAACAATATTCAGGCGGTCGCATATATTCCAATTATATGAGCACAGAAGGAGAACAGGCTGTAAAAGCTGTTTATGGTGCAAACTATCCACGTCTTGTATCGTTGAAGAAAACGTATGATCCTCAAAGTTTTTTTCACCGCAATCAGAATGTGCTACTTAAATAAGAATAAACAGTCCTTAGCAAGCTAATAACGCTATAGCATCCTATAAACAGGTCCCATATTTTAAGAGTCAAAGCCAGGGGTTAACTATTATTACATCTTTTTATTTTTGTTTTGCATTAGCTCCTTTACCCTTTTTACAATATGCGAAGCGTTGATGCCTGCATCATTTAGCAGTTCATCTTTAGTGCCCGATTGCGAAATTTTGGTAACTGCCATTTTCACTACCTGCCCTTGAGTAGATGCAAGAGCTGACAGGGCAAAATCGCCCATACCTCCATGTTCGAAATGATCTTCTACAGTAATAATGATCTTTTGTTGGGTTTCCTGGAGGCATTTAACGAGGGTGTCCTTATCTATCGGATGAATGGAATAGATATCTACTACCCTAATGGAAATATTTTCTTTTTGAAGTTCATCAGCGGCTTTAAGTGCTTCAAAAACGGTAATGCCTGTTGCTGCCACCGTCAGCAGATCATTGGCTGATTGTCTCAGGATGCTTGAACCACCTATTTCAAACCTATCCTCTTTTTTATACAACAGTGGTGTTTTAGACCTTAGTGTGCGCATGTAGGCAAACCCGTTATGCTCTACCATTTTAGGCAGCAAGGCTGCAGTGGAAATAGCATCACAAGGCTGCAATACAATGGTACCTGGTACAGTCCCAAAAAGTGATATGTCTTCCAGTCCCATCTGTGAAGGGCCGTCCTCACCTATACTAACACCTACATGTGAACCAATGAACTTTATATTGGCTTCTGATACCCTTGCCATGCGTATCTGATCTGCAGCGCGGGTTAAAAATGCTGCAAATGTGGCAACAAAGGGAATCTTGCCTAAGCGTGATAAACCCGCAGCCACAGACACCATATTTTGTTCAGCTATATAACCTTCAACAAAATGTTCAGGGTAGGCCTTTTTCAGATCTTCTGTGAAGGTGGAATTCATGACATCTCCATCAATGGCATATATATTCTTATTGCCTGCAGCAAGCTTTACCAATGCTTCTCCGAATACCTCGCGGGTAGCATATTCTTTATCTTTTTCAAAGGACAGGTCAACGCTTGCGGGCCCTTTTATTTTTTCTGTAAGCTGAACTTTTGCGGGTTTTTTTAATTCAAAGCGCAGGTTGTCATTAATTGGCGCCAGTTCAGCCAATGCTTTATCCAGTTCTTCTTTTTTTAATGCCTTTCCGTGCCAGCCATCTTTATTCTCAATAAAAGATACACCTTTCCCTTTTTCTGTTTTAGCAACTATCGCATATGGTTTTCCGTTAGTGTTGCTTGTGGCTAGCTGAAGTGCATGATCTATCTCTTCATAATTATGTCCATCTATAGCTATCACTTCAAAATCAAATGCCCTGAAACGGTTAACGTATTCATCAATATGGTGACCAAACATGGTCTCCTGGCTCTGTGCCAGCCGGTTGATATCAAGGATCGCCACCAGGTTGTCCAGTTTTTCATGAGCGGCAAAGTTGGCGGCTTCCCATACCTGGCCTTCTGCCAATTCCCCATCACCTGTGAGAACAAATGTTTTAAATGGCAACCCTTCCCGTTTGCCCAGTAGCGCCAGGCCGGCACCAACAGACAGTCCCTGGCCTAAGGAGCCGGTTGCTGCTTCTGCATATTCAAACCTTGGCGTAGGATGGCCTTCGAATTTGCTGCCCAATTTTCTAAGTGACTTTATATCTTCCAATGGATAGGCACCTGCCATTCCAAATAAAGTATATAACAACGGCGCTGCATGACCTTTTGAAAGTACAAAACGGTCGTTATAGATATTTAGAGGTTGCTTTAGGTCGTAAGTAAAGTAACGGTCAAACAGAACCGTAGTAAGGTCTGCGGCGGAAAGGCAGGATGTTGGATGTCCTGAACCAGCTTCTGTAGTGGACACCATACACCATTTGCGGACGAGTTTGGCTTTTTCCCTGATGTCTTTTGCTTCAAACATAGTATTGCATTTAAAAGAAGTGAAATTATTGGAAGTGTATTATTCTTCTTTATGCAACTATAACGCCATGGGCTGCGATTTTTTATTAGGGAAGTATATTTTATTAATAATCAAAACACATCAGTCATTGATCAATTGCTTGTCAAATCCAAGTGCTATTAATTGTTGGCAGGCCTCCCAAACAGGAGTTGGTATTTCCTGGTATACTTGAAAACCCCTTGCTGGATACACCTTAATTCGCTGGAGATCACCCACCATAATATTTATGACCTTTTCAATGGGGAATTCCGGAGTAATATAATCTTCAAAACTTAATTGAGGTGAAGTAACTCTAACCGATTTGCCTGGCCAGAAATTTTCAAAGGTTGCGTAGCTTCTTCTTTCCTATATGGCTTTTGAACAAGCAGGAAGCTATTCGGATGAATATTTTTCTGTTCCAGCAAGGCTTTAGTAAATACGATATTTTCACCTGTATTAGTGGAACGGTTTTCAATTAAAATTGCACTCCGTGGCACTCCCATATCTATAGCTATTTGTGCAAACAGATCGGCCTCTGGCATTTTCCAGGAACCTTTTGTTAAGCGACCTAAACCGCCGGAAAATACAAGTAATGGTGACCAGCCATCAAGGAATAATGTAGCTCCTCTCTCTGCTACCCTGGTATCATGACTACACAAAACAAGTATGCAATCAGCTTTTTGTATCTCCTGGTGCATATGATGGTAATCCCATAATATTTTCGCCAATCGTATTGTTTCTGCAGTGACCATATAGTGAAACTATGTAATGAAAGCATATTTCAAGGCAATTTTTGAATGCATTTGTAGCAAGCATTGCAAAAGAATAAATATGAAATGGCCTCCTAATTATTCCAATGCCTGAAGTTGCTTATAGCTAATTATCAACGTGTATGTTCATAAATTCTCTTATGAATTCTCCTCTTAAAAGCAATTATCTCATTTAATTATGAACTCTTAGCACGCTATTTGAAAATGCAGTCCCATTATTCCTTAACCATAAAAAAATAGTGAATGAAAAAAGTATTCCTAATGGGAAGTGCCCTAGCCCTGTTGTTAACCGCGTGTAAGAAAGATGATACTGAAGACAATTTAAATGCAAATGCGCAAGACCAATCATTTGTGACAAGTGCCAATTTGAGTAATAGTGCCGAGGTCCGTTTGGGTCAGCTTGCTTTAAGTAGGTCGTCCAATGCTGGTGTGAAAACTTTTGCTCAAATGATGGTAACTGAGCACAGCCAGGCACAAGCAGATTTGGGCAGTGTAGCCACTGGTATTAATGTGAATGTAAAAGATACTATAGACGCCATGCACCAGATGTTGATGTCGCGCCTGGATACCTTGAATGGTTTGGCGTTTGACACGGTTTATATTAACAGCCAGGTAAAAGATCACAAGGCAAATGTTACACTTTTTCAGTCTGAAGTTAGTGCAGGTACTAACCAGTCTGTAAAGGATTATGCTTCCAAATATTTACCGCATATCCAGATGCATTTAAATATGGCAGACAGCATCAGGACCACATTTTAATTAGTTTATAATTAGAATATTGTATTAGCAGGGCATGCCTCTTTTGGAGGCATGCCTTGTTTTTTGCCAGCAACAGTTATATCCGTGCTTTTTAAAAAAGTAACCTGTCTTACTCCGGGAAATCGTGTTTTAATAGGCAACATGTCTTCCGGGATAGCCGTTTTCCCTGGTTTTTCTCCTCTTAAAGCCCATTTTTTGGAAGATGGCCGGAAGATTGTATAGTTATCCACCAAAAAAGGAAAAACTATTTGTGCGTATTAAATGGATAACTGTAAATTAGTATGCGTTAATTTTGTGTTTTACTAAACCCAATTCAAATTCTAATTATTATGGCAAAAGCTTCTAAGAAAGCAGCTCCTAAAAAAGCAGCTCCAAAAAAGGCAGCTACAAAAGCAGCCCCAAAGAAAGCAGCTCCTAAAAAGGCTGCGGCTAAGAAAGCAGCTCCTAAAAAAGCAGCATCAACAAAAGCGGCTCCTAAAAAGGCAGCAGCAAAGAAAGCAGCTCCCAAAAAATCAACACGTAAACCAAATGCAGCCTTCATGGCTCCTTTGACTCCAGATGAAACATTGGCAAATGTGATCGGTAGCAAACCAGCTCCGAGAACTGAAGTTGTCAAAAAGATCTGGGACTATATCAAAAAGAACAACCTGCAGGATAAAACAAACCGCAGGATGATCAATGCAGATGGTAAACTTAAACCACTGTTTGGTAAAGACCAGATTTCTATGTTTGACCTGGCTAAGATCGTTAATAGTCATATCAAGTAATTCAAACCTGTAGCTTAACTGGCCCTGGCGTGCAGTATTTCTGCCTGCCAGGGCAACGCTACAGCTTATCTATCTCCTCCTCTCTATTTTCCTCACTCTGTTTAGCTATCAAATGGCATGTTATTTTAGTGCCATCGTACATGACTTATGATAAAAAGGTTGATGTATGTCTTATTGGTGCAGGTATAATGAGCGCTACGCTGGGCATGTTACTGAAGGAACTGGAACCCGGCATTTCTATTGAAGTTGTAGAGCGCCTTGGCACTGCCGCAGCTGAAAGTTCAGACGCATGGAATAATGCAGGTACCGGGCATTCTGCCTTTTGCGAATTAAATTATACACCGCAGCGTAAAGATGGATCTATTGACACCACCAAAGCCGTTAAGATCGCGGAGTCCTTTGAAGTTTCTAAACAATTTTGGTCGTACATAGTCAGTAACAAGGTAATTGCATTGCAGGGTAGCTTTATTCATTCCATTCCCCATATGAGTTTTGTTTGGGGCCATGAAAACGTGGACTTCCTTCATAAACGCTATGAGGCCTTGCAGGAATGCCATTTATTCCATCACATGCAATATGCGGATGATGTTCAAACCCTGGAACATTGGATGCCACTGGTGATGGAAGGAAGAGATGATGCATTGCCGGTAGCTGCTACCAGGATGGATCTTGGCACAGATGTTAACTTTGGTTCTCTAACCAGATACATGTTCGAAAGCCTGGAAAAGAGAGGCGTTAGCATCAGTTTTGGCCAGGAAGTTTATGATATTACCAGAGATACAGACCATTGGTCCATTAATACCAGGGATGAACAATCGGGTGAGAAAAGAAATATTACCGCCCGGTTTGTGTTTATTGGTGCAGGTGGCGGATCCTTACCCTTGCTATTGAAATCAGGTATACCGGAAGCAAAAGGCTATGGCGGGTTTCCGGTAAGCGGGCAGTGGTTGCGCTGTACTAAGGAATCTATTATTGAACGACATGATGCCAAGGTATATGGGCTGGCGGCCGTAGGTTCGCCCCCTATGTCAGTACCACACCTTGATTCGAGGTGGATAAAAGGAAAAAGAGAATTACTGTTTGGGCCCTTTGCAGGATTCACTACAAAGTTTTTACGGCATGGTTCAGTGTTTGACTTATTCAGTTCTATTAAATTAAGTAACCTGAAACCAATGATCTCAGCGGGTATTCATAACCTGCCCCTGACCAAATACCTGGTGGAACAGGTGCGCCTGACACCCGAGGCAAGGCTGGAAGCATTGAAAGAATATTATCCAAATGCAGTTATGCCGGATTGGGAATTAGCCATTGCCGGATACCGGGTGCAGGTGATCAAAAAAGACGAGGAAGAAGGCGGGATATTGGAATTTGGTACAGAGGTAGTAAGGTCGGCTGATGGTAGTATTGCTGCTTTACTTGGCGCTTCGCCCGGGGCCTCCACTGCTGTTTCAATAATGTTAGGGCTGTTGCAGCAATGCTTTCCAAAAGAAATGGATACTTCGCAATGGAAATCAAAACTTGTAGAAATGATACCATCCTATGGCAAGCCATTAGGGCAGGATGCACAATTATGCCGGGAAGTTCGGAATTATACTAGCATGGTGCTGGGCCTGGATGTTCCTCAAATCATTTAATGTATATAGCCGGTGCAAAGAAATATAGGCACGGTCTGTTAATTGTAATAATAATTTTATGATACAGGTGGTCGTAATTATCGCAGGGTTTATTTTATATGTTACGTATAAGACAAGGAAAACCAAGGTGCCTCATACTGATTGGCAGCGTTTCAGAAGAAAGGGAGCAGTACCGCTTGACAGTGTCGCCTGCAATGAGTTGCAGGGTGTCTATACTGTTACTGAGGGAAAGGAAATATTTGGCAATTGCTGTATAGTAAAATGGACATACACAATTGAAAAGGAAGGTCCCGTTAATCATTTATCTTTTTTTGGTGGAAAAGAAGGTGCATTCATTATTTGCGAGGGAAGGCTGGATGGTAACGATATTCTTTTAAAGGGTGCATGGCGGCAGTTGACTGCCTCAGATACGGGTACTGTGCAGTTGGTAATCAGAAGCAGCACATTGCATGAGGCAGGGCCAAAGAAAGGACTGTCTATAGAAGGTTATTATGGAAAGAAAGAGGAGCCGCCACGGGAATCATTGCGGTTTACTTACGACCAACCAATACCAGAAAAGAAGCCCCTGGATATACTTGCACATAGAGGCGGAGCCCGTAATGTTGATTTTCTATCTACTTCAGAGAACTCTCTTGAAATGATGAAAATGGCTGCAAGGCTTGGAGCAAATGGAATTGAAATAGATGTAAGGCTGACAAAAGATAAAGTGCCTGTGATCATTCATGATAGCTTCTTATCCATCCATACCTTTAATAACTTACTATATGATGGATTAATAAGTAACCATACACTGGCAGAATTAAAAGCAAAAGAATTAAGGAAGGGAGGTCATATTCCTACACTGCAGGAAGCATTGCATACTGTACTATATAATACTCCTTTAGAGATTGTTTGGCTGGATATCAAGAAAGAATGCGACCTCGGAGAGATCAGGGCATTACAGATGGAATATATGCAGAAGGCAAATGAAGCAGGCCGGAAGTTGACTATTTACATAGGGATACCTGATAAAACTATTCTTGGATGTTTCAGGGCCCTGGAAGATCATCTGCAATTGCCATCCCTTACTGAATTAGAACCTGAAGTAGCAGAAGCTATCAATGCCAATGCGTGGGCGCCGCAATATACTGGTGGATTCCAGGCAGAAGAGGTACAACTGATGCAAACGCAGGGGCGGAAAGCTTATGTCTGGTCATTGGACGATGCAGCCATGATACATCTTTATGTAAAGCAAGGAGGTTTCGATGGCATTGTTACCAATGCTCCGCCCGTAGCGTTTCATACTTACTATATGCCGGAGGGAATTAATGTTACTGCTAATGAATAGCAAAACCTAAGCTGCAGGATACAGTTTAGAAAAGTCGAATGAACGTGTTGTTTCTTTTTCCCATGCCTGTACTGATGCCTGGCCGGGCTTAACTGAACGCACTAACTCTGCACCTCTGTGTACTATTTTTCTTCTTCTTTTTTCTGTGGATTCTTTACGCATTTCCATGATCACATATTTTCTTATTGTACTTTGAAAATTGTGCCAAAAATGAAATTGATAGAATTTTACTTCTTTTTTCAACAGCTTTTTATGCTAAAAAGAATTCTAATAAAGCATTCTTTTTTATATAAATACCGATGCAGTACGCTTAACTTGTCTCATGCAAGTTTCACCGGTATATTCTTTGGCATTAACGGTTATATGCATCCGTTAGTGGGTGCTGGTTGCCCTTCCATAAAATGTCAACATTCTTTTGCCTGTACAGATGATAAAAGGCTATTGCGGTGATGATGGGGAATGGAAAGCCAGACCCTACACCTAAAGGTATAATTGCAACCAGGAAAATAATGCCGCCAATAGTTCCCATTTTAAATACCCATCCTTTCCATAGCATGGCTAATGCTATGAGTAGCTGCCCTATAGCTATGGCTGCTATCAAAAAGGCGCCATGTTGGGCGAACCAGCCATTGATAAAGTTTTTATAAATACCGAGGAATGCAAGATCAGCAAAGCTCACATATTCCTGCGGACGATTCATGGCCATATTCAAATTGGTACATGCAGCCCAGGCGAACAACAGGAAAAATAATAACCGTGCAATGCGGGGTATTTTCCGTGCAAAATAATATATGACCAGGGCTATAATATTCGAAATGACCAATGCCAATACCTACGCTGGATTATCCCATCCGTTCATAATTCATTGTTTATTGATGAGGCTTATTACCTTTCTAAAATTCCTTCATTGATAGTTTTTAATAAATGAGCGTGGTCAATACCGTCTATGCCCGTTGTCAGTTGCTTACAAAAAAGGCTCTATAGCCGCAGTATAGAGCCTTAATACCAATGTGGCTAGTATTATTTACTCAGTAAGTTTGAGGCTTCCAAAGCTATGGCCTAAAGTTCTGCCTTCAGAAAGTCCTACAACTATCGAAGGAGCATAGTGAATGCCTCCATATCTCCGTGATGCTCCACTTTCATCAGCTACCTTATTGAGTGAAGAAAAAGTTCTTGGTGCAAATCCCCTGAAGTCATAGGTATGATCTACAACTGTGAAATTGTCTCCAAGCACATCGGTCAATGCCTGCATGGTAGCTCCCGTAACATAAGCATGAGCTGCAGGAAACTCGGGATGTGGCGGGGTAGGGATCAGAGGCAGCCAGCTGGGATCAATAACCTTCCGGATGTAGGTTACAGGTCTAACCTGGCTATATTCATACTTGGATCTGAAAACGGTCAGTTGGGATTCACGCATGGCCAAACCTGATTTTGCAAATGCCTGGGCAGCTACGGAAAGACTTGCTCCTGATTGTTCCAATGCCTGGATGACAACATTTAAAATATGACCCTGTGGCGTATAGCCTATGTTCAAACCAAGGTCATTCCAATACAAGGCCATGTTCCGGTGATCGGTAGTTAATGTTTTTGATACATCGTAAACATCCTTTACCATATTATAGAAATCAGAGCCCACCACTTCAGAATAAGGATAAGGAGGAGCGGGGGAAACTCCTGACCCATGAATACTTAAGAATGGCCTTGCATCCCCTATGTAAGGATTGACTCCTTTGGCATAGGCGGGTGGTGTAGGTTCCCAGAAACCGATGCCTGTTTTGTAAACATATCCTGCATTTCCAACATTAAAGTTGTCGCTCTTAGACCAGTTATACACTGCTGTAGCAATGGAGCGGCCATAGGCTTGCGATCTTTCAAAACTTGCTGATCCCTGTGCAGGAGATAGTTGCTGGTTATAGGCATTTTCGAGTGAATCAATACTTGCCATGTTAGCTTGCGTCAGGCCTGGATATAGTGAACGAACCAGGCTGGCCATGGCGGCATTGGCTGCAACGGACCAGGAGTAGCCCATATTATTTTCTTTGGCTGGCATGGTTGGCATCTGGTATAACAGTGTAGAGAGACTTACAGAATTCTTAATGCCATATCGTACGGATTCATACAGCCCTATGCCTATATAGGCAAAGTTCTCAGCATTGATAGCACCATTGGTGGTTGGGTTGGCAGTAAGGATCATACGCAATTGTAGTTTGTACCAATCAATGGCTACTGCTGCAGATTCTGATTCTGCTTTGTTGTTTGTTTTTTCTTTACTAACTGATAACTGGTTGTCATCTGTTGGCTGGTTGGGCAATTCTTTTTTGCAGCTGAATAAGATAAGCAGCAGGACACAGCTCAATACCCTGGGCAGAACACCCATACAATGGAAGTGATACTTTTTCATTTAATTCTGGTTTAAGTGATTAATGAATGGTGTGTTGATAGAGCCGGAATGTTAGTAGGACGGAAAGAATTTAGTTCAGGGTAACAGGCAAAACTCAGCATGGATATTTTCTACAACCATGGTATTTGCGTTCACATAAAGTATATCTGTACTGTAAGGTTTTTAAAAGGAATGACTGTGGAGTAAAAAATTGGATCACGAAGTTGAATTATATATCCCCTGGTGTAAAGAAGCATATAATTCTATTACATGGATATTCTGCAATGTTTAAAAGGGGGTGATAATTAATTCTAAAGCTACAATTCTTTGATAAAAAAATTTACGGATGAGTAACAAAAAAATATTCCCAATATCAAGGCAGACCCCGCTTTCATAATGTCAAATAAAGATTTTTATCTGCTTCAAACTCATGTATATCACACTTCTGGCAAAGTGTTTGGTTATATGCTCGGTGATAGGAAATATTCTACGTTAACTTAAAATACAATTGTATGAAATTGAAAGTCCTGAGCCTTGTATTGGCAACTGTATTCTTTTTCTCTTGTGGCACTACTTATAATAGCACCACTTCAAATGCCGCCTATGGTTTACCAGCTAATATCAGAACTGGTTTTATAGCGAAATACCCCGATGCAACGAATGTTACTTATACCCAATATGATGCAGCCAATGCACCTATAGATTGGGAATTAAATGGATGGTCACCTTTGACCAGCAGCGATTATACGGTAAGCTTTGATATGGGTGGACGTAAATACAATGCATGGTATACTGCAAATGGTACATGGGTAGGAACTACTTATGCAATAACAGATTATACAACTTTACCTTATGCAGTAAATACCATGTTAAAAGACAAGTATAAAGATTATACTATTGAATCAGCGCAAAGAGAATCATGGAAAGACCAGGTAGGGTATGAGTTGATCCTTGTAAATGGTGATACAAAAACAAAAGTATTGGTAGATGCCAATGGTAATGTATTGAAAGAAAAAGCAAAATAGCAACAAACAGTATCAATTTGATGGTAATAGAAAAGCTCATGTTTTATCATGAGCTTTTCTATTGTATATCGGCAATAATAAAAAATGCTACCATTTCAATAAGGCACTTGCCCATGTAAATCCACTTCCAAAAGCTGCCAGGCATACCAGATCTCCTTTTTTAATTCTGCCTTCCTGCCATGCTTCGCATAAAGCAATGGGTATAGAAGCGGCAGTAGTATTTCCATACCGCTGTATATTATTATATACCTGTTCATCAGAAAGTCCTAATTTATGTTGCACAAACTGGCTGATGCGGAGGTTAGCCTGGTGCGGTACTAGCAAGGAAAGGTCTGAGGGCTTATAACCATTTTGATTAAGTGCTTCCAAAATGACTTCCGGAAACTTCACTACAGCTTTTTTAAATACTGTTTGTCCATCCATGTTAGGAAATAATTGAGCTTTATCTATCATGTTATGGCTCATGAACATTTGGGCTGCTTCAGCTTCATCAAAATCTGCCAGGCCTTCCTTCCAGTGGTTGGCATGCGTGCCGGGGTTATACATGGCCAACACTTCAGCCTCCGATCCATCGCTGTGTAAATGTGTGCTTAACAAACCGCGATCTTCTTCTGTTGGCTGCAATACAACCGCGCCGGCGCCATCTCCAAAAATTACTGATACATTTCTGCCTCGTGTAGTAAGGTCAAGACCAAAAGAATGTTTTTCACTGCCTACAACAAGGATATTTTTATACATGCCCGACCTGATAAACTGGTCAGCAACACTTAAAGCATATATAAATCCGCTACACTGGTTGCGTACATCCAAAGCCCCGATTTCTTTCATTTTCATAGCCCTCTGTAATAAGACTCCACAGCCCGGGAAATAATAATCAGGTGAAAGGGTAGCAAAAACAATGAAGTCAATATCCTCTGCATTTACTCCTGCTCTTTTCATGGCCATTTTTGCAGCTTCAACACCCATAGTTGTTGTCGTTTCTTCTGTACGATGGGCAAACCTTCTTTCCTTTATACCTGTGCGCTCCTGAATCCAGGCATCACTTGTTTCCATATATTTTGTGAGGTCCTCATTAGTCACTACCTGGGAGGGTACGTACATTCCAATTCCGGCGATAACAGATCTGGGCATAACAATCATTTATTTAAAAATAGTGTTTCTCAGGAGGATTCAAGGTTTTGACATGAGGTGCGCCCTTTACTCATATCACCCTATTGCTGAACCTGTGGTAATTTTATAATGAACAGGGATCTTGCTTTCTTCTTTATCCCCACCAGAAAGCTGCGGCTATCAGGCAATAGAGACCGATCAATGCCAGGCCTTCCATCCAGATAGATTCGCCATCAAAGACAATGAACGCAGTTACAATAACTGCCAATGCCAGTACAGCGAGCAACATGGGCGACAGCACAAAGGAAAGAATAGCACCACCTAAAAAGAATGAGAGTAAAACTAATAATGGGAACAATCCGAGAGCTATCTGCAGGGAACTGGTAAGTATTACGCTTACAGCATAATCAGCCTGGTTGCGTATGGCCAATTGAATGCCAACAAGGTTTTCAACTGCATTACCTGCAATGGCTACTATGACCAAGCCTGCAAATGTTTCATTGATGCCCAATGTGCTCATAGCAGGTTGTAAAGCGACAACAAACCAGTCAGATACAAAGGCTGCACCTGCACCCGCCAGGCCCAATAAAGTTATAGTCAAACCCAGTGGCCATGAAGGTTTTCCATTTTCTTTATGCGGTGCCACCACAGCCTTATCCTGCTTTAAAAAGAAATAAGTGCTGGCACCAAAGAGTATCAATAAAATGATGGCCACGAATATATCCAGTGCATTCAAATGTGTTTCCGCCTTTGTATGCATCATGTGGGTTAATGTAGGAATGGCTAGTGCTCCAAATGCCAGGATCATTAAAGTGGCGATCATTTTTGGCGGCCCGGATTTAAAACGTTGTGTGCCGTTTTTTAATCCGCCAAAAAACAAGGCTAATCCAAATACCAATAAAGAATTACCCAATATGGAACCAATTAATGCAGCCTGAACTACTTTAGACAGTCCTGCCCTTAATGCAAATATGCATACAAACAATTCCGGGAGGTTGCCTAGTGCCGATTGCAATATGCCTGTGGCACCAGGACCAAGACGTTTTCCCAATTGCTCTGTGGCATCACCAACTATCATGGCCAGCAATGACAGCGCTGCTGCAGTGATAATAAAGGCTAGCAGGGGGGATGCTTCCGTATAATGTAATACTGCTGCAAGAATAGTAGCTGCGGAAGCAGCCATAATGATCCATTTCTCTTTTTTATCCATAGTTTTTACTGCCTGTTTATCTCAATAATGCGCTAAAATTATTGAGCCATGATAAAGCATCAATGAATATTGCCTTATTCTGTCTTGTAATATTTTGGCTTTGCCAGTTTTTCCGGCGCACCTGTGGTTTTTAATATACCTGTAAGCACGGTTTTCCAGATAAGGTTAAAAAAACTGGCATGCGGGTCACGGTTGAAGGAGGTGACAGGATTACGTACAGCTTCATTACCAGATGGATTATCGTTTTTTATTACGAAAGCATTGGCCAGGAAACCAGTGACATGTTTTTTGTTTAAGCTGCTATCATCTCCTTTGCCTTTTTCCAGCGGAATGATCTTCAGATCCTTATACAATATCAATGTTTTCCCCGTAGCGCTAACCTCGTCTCCTTGTTCCTGTGCCTTAATTGATTGCACCGTACAACTCTTTAACCGGAACATACCCAAAGGTTCTGAAACAGGCGTGATTACATTGCCATCAAAACCTTTAACATTGATATCTGCAGTGAATGCTCCGGTTTTATAGCGTGCCATATCAAAATGCAGGGTAAGGGATGCTGGTACCTTGCCTAATATGATTCCACTAGCCTTAACTGTAGTTTGTTTATTTTTTTGAATAGCGGAGGGCAGGTTGGTGAGGTTGCGCACCTCTCCGTCCAGGTGACTGATATGTACAATGCCTGTTTTTTCTGAAAATGGATTGTATTCTTCATATTGAAGATCAAGGTTTTTGCATTTTAATACTGCAATATGAACAAGTATCGGCAATTTCATGATCAACTGTGAAGGAAAGGAATTTAACTTAGGCTTTCCCGGGGGCAATGACCTGTCAAAGTAAATGGCGAACCTGGCCTGGCTGATCTCCGCTTCTTCAGCAAATATTTTTTCCTTGTTGACCAGGTTCCACCAATCGATTCCTTGCATGCGCAGGGCAGGTATAGACAAATCGTATCGTTCTTTCATGACCCCCTGCTTTTTAGCAAATTCTTTTTTACCCAATCGGGGCTTAAATGATATATGGCTGGCCGCCAGGGTAGATTGCGTGGGGTGTACTGATATTTCATCTATGGCCATATCATACATTCCATCTTTGGTGGATGTCCTGTAATTCTTCATGGATAGTTCAGCGGTCTTTGCAAAAAGGAAGCGTTTCTTATCGTATTGTGTTGTTGAATCCATTAAAATATCACCTAACCGCACCTGGATACCCTCCAGACTGGAAGCGATGCTTCCATTAGGTTTATGAATGACCAGTTTACCTCCATCTACTATGATATGATCAATACCAAGGTGTTCCAGCTTTTCTTTCAATCCCTGGTACAAAGTGGGTGGTTTTTGCCCTGCTTCTGATGTTGATCCAGGGTAAATATCTATAGAAGGTGCACTGATCTTTATGGATTTCAAATCAAGGTTTTTAGAATTAAGAAAATCCTGCAAACCCAGGCCATCAATTTTTAACTTGCCTAGTATAACACGGAATACTTGTGCAGGCAGTTGGCCAGATTTCTTTAATTGAAGTAAAACAGCAGAGTCAGGTATTAATTCTGCATGATTAATTGTTATAGAAGCATTAAGCACATCAGGTTCCACTTCATGGATGGACAAATTGTAAAGTCCTCCCGTGCCTGCTTTAACTAATTGTTGCAATTTAGAAATAAAAAGAGGCCTCAGGTCAGCAACGCTTTCCGCTTTCTTAGGTGTTGCAGCAGGTGTTTTTGCCGCAGCAGGTTTAAATCCGGGGGTGGCAACTGAATGGCGCAGGTACATATAGGCTGATAATACAATCAGTCCTATGAATAAAATGATGATGGTGATTTTTTTCATCACCAGTACCAATTTCAATTATTACACCAGTACCATTGATTCAAATGTTCTTTGATTGTAATTTAAAAAAGGCAGGGAGTTTTTTCTTATTGGGGAGAACTGGGAGAAATTAAGGACGAAGTGTCTAAATTTAATTGCCTGAAAAATTGCTCTTGTTCCACAATTCGTATTTCTCCAGGTCTAAGATCACCAAGCTCCATATCTTCAATAGATATCCTTATAAGTCTCATGCACCTATGTCCGGCAGCCAAGACCATTTTTCGCACCTGGTGAAACTTACCTTCTGTTAGAGTGATTGTTAACCAGGTTGTAATAAGGCTGGCCTTATGCCTGCCATGAGCATGGAATTTCAATTCCTCATATTTTACAATTTTAGCCTCACAGGGTGGTGTGCGGTAATTCTCACCTCCTTTAATCCTGATATCTAGTCCTGTAATCAAGGTTTGTAGGCTTTCCTGGCCCATTTTGTGTTTTACCTGAACCAGGTAAGTGCGCTTATGAGGAACATTACTTTGAAATAAAAGAGATGTTATCTTTTTATTGGTTGTTAACAATAATAAGCCTTCTGAGTTTTTATCAAGTCGGCCAATAGCATGAGTTCCTTCAGGAAATGTGTAGGACAGACAACCTAGAAGATCCCCAGGGAATGGACTTACAAATTGGGATTCCATACCAACTGGTTTATTCAAAACAAAGTATTGAAAAGGCTTATGCATGAACCGAAGTAAATGGATCTGTTATTCCGGCTTGCTAATTACAGCGTTTTTTTTGCATAAAAATGCTAAAAATGGGAAAACATTAGCTTGAACTAAAATACCTTTGCGAGCCTTAATCTTTTGTCTCGCAGCGAAACCTTTACCTGAGGTTGTTCACTAAGTTTAGATGGGAAGAAAAGGAAATGCAAATTGATTTAGCGGTATGGGCGGGCATTATTCTTGTTCTTAAACCGCTTTAACAGCAAACAGTAGAAACAACTTAAAAACATTATGTTACATTATACGCCCACAAGGAATGAGTTGGAAAAAAATATGGAAGTGATCAGTGGTATGCAGGATATTGCTGCAAATGCTGTTGACACAATTTTAGTTGATCCACAAACATGTTGGCAACCTTCAGATTTTTTACCTGATATGAGTACTGATGGTGCACTGGAGCAGGTGGCTTCATTACAGCAGCGTGCAGCTGGGTTACCTCCGGAGGTAATTACCTCATTAGTGGGCAATATGATCACTGAAGAAGCGCTTCCTACCTATCAAACTTTTTTTAACCTGGTAAAAGGTATTAATGAAGAAGGTAATATTGCCAGTGATCAAGGTTGGGTGCGCTGGTCCAGGTCATGGACAGCAGAGGAAAACCGCCATGGGGACCTGCTGAATAAATACCTCTATCTTTCGGGTCGTGCGGATATGAAACAGGTGGAGATCACAATACATAATCTTATAGGAAATGGATTTGATCCACAAACCGAAGGTGACCCCTACCAGGCCATGATCTACACATCTTTCCAGGAAAGAGCTACACGTATCTCGCATGTAAATACCGGCAAGCTGGCAGATAAAAGCGGTGACATCGTTCTATCCAGGATTTGCAAAACGATCGCTGGCGATGAAGGCAGGCATGAAAAGGCATATAAATCTTTCATGTCACACATCTTTGAAATTGATCCGGATGGAGCATTGCTTGCTTTTGAGAAAATGATGAAAAAGCAGATCGTTATGCCTGCCATATTAATGGATAATGCAACAACAGATAACCTGTTTACAAGGTTTTCTGCCATTACACAGAAATTAGGCATTTATACTACATTCGATTATGCCTCTATCATCAAGCATCTAACCGACCTCTGGAAGGTGGAATCACTCACTGGCCTTAGTGACTATGCTGCCCGTGCGCAGGATTATCTGTCCACCCTGGCAGACAGATATAAGCGTATTGCCGAAAGAATGAAAGAACCGGAAGCTGTAAAGCTTGCCTGGTTGGTAAAATGATCAATACTTTATTTTAAATACCAGCCCGGAGTTTACTCCGGGCTTTTTTATTCTATGCTTTGAAAGTTGATTCCCATAGGCTGCGCATATAGATAATACCTTTTTGTCTTGCGAATTTGATATTACGCTGGGGTATTTTTTCAGTGCCTGGAAAAGAATCAATGGCACGGCTCACACTCTCTTCACGTAATAAATGCAGCATCGGGTATGGGGAGCGGTTGGTATAATTAGAGGGATCTTCTTCCGTTGAACCATCAAATATATATGCGGGGTGAAATGATGCAACCTGGTATATGCCCTCTTTTCCCTGGTCTGCCAACAAAGAGTCTGATAATTCCACTAATCCCAGGTACTCATCAAAAGAACTAAAGCGATGAGGCAAAATAAGGAACATTGTTTCTATATCTTCATTAGCATCCAAAAATGCGAAAGCATTCATCAATGCTTCGAGGGTAGTTTGTGCATTTGCATTTTCAATTACCTCATAATGTATGGTACCGGCTTTAACTACAGGTGCAGCAAAAGGGCAAAAATTGCAACCCACCACAACATCCACAATCCATTTTTTGGTTTGTGCTATGATTATTTCTTTTTCTGTCATTGATCTTTATCATTGATAGGCAAAAGTAATTAGCAAAAGAGAACCTTCACTTTCATTAAATAAATAATCGCTTATAATATATGTATGCATATGTAAAAGACATGGTATATATACTAAGCATAGTCAGGGATTAATACTTTGGCCTGCTCTTTTTAATTCCTGTATCTTAGTTGAATATTAAAATAACCCTAAAGGAAAACCCATGAAACGCAGTTTAATTTTTTTGAGTGCCTTCACTTTTTTGATAGCTTGTAACAACGGCCCCAAAACCCCAGCAGGAACTACTTACAGTCTTTCAGATTCTCTTAAGTTTGTTAATGACACTACCGGTTTAGCAGCCTACCAGGCCTGGAAAGCAGAGCATGAGTTAGATGCGAATAAGAGTCAGGCAACGGAGAACAGCCACAGTGCTGCTGTCTCTTCAGCTAAAGAATCAACACATAGAACCACTTCTGGTAGCACTAATTCAGGAACTGCTTCATCCGGAACAAGTTCTTCTGGATCTACAGGTAC
Source organism: Flavisolibacter ginsengisoli DSM 18119 (assembly GCF_900129295.1). Classification (GTDB taxonomy): domain Bacteria; phylum Bacteroidota; class Bacteroidia; order Chitinophagales; family Chitinophagaceae; genus Flavisolibacter; species Flavisolibacter ginsengisoli. Next base: position 64,783 of record NZ_FQUU01000007.1, on the reverse strand, counting down.
TGCAGCCCCGGCAAAAAAAGGCTGGAGTAAAACAGCTAAAGGTGCGGTAATTGGCGGTGTGGTTGGTGCAGGTGCAGGTGCCGTTATCAATAAGCAGAACCGGGCTGCCGGCGCTGTAATTGGTGGAGTAGTAGGTGCAGGCGCAGGCGCTGTGATTGGTCATGACATGGATAAAAAAGATGGTCGTCATTGATCTTCTATAAATATTGTAAAAGGCGCAACCTAAGGTTGCGCCTTTTTTTATGGAGTTAAACCAACTTCTACTCCAAATAAAGTCAGGCAAAGCAAAAGCTTTCTGACGCCCATTCAAATTTTGCGGTGAAATGCCTTAATACCAGGGCTTCTTCAACAATACGTAATCCTTTTAACTCCTTTCTTTTTTTAAATACTTCCAGTATCACTTCAGCCACATAATCAATATGACTTTGGGTATACACTCTACGTGGAATAGCCAACCGTACTAATTCCATAGCCGCTGGCACCAGTGCTCCGCAATTGTCATATTTACCAAACATCAACGATCCAATTTCCACGCTTCGGATACCCCCTTCCAAATAAAGAGCACAGGCAAGCACCTGGCCGGGATATTGGTCTACTGGAATTTGGGGGAGAAAAGCCTTGGCATCCAGGTAAACTGCATGGCCACCTGCTGGTTGCATAACAGGCACACCTGCCTCCACCAGTTTGTTTGTGAGGTATTCTATACTGCGTATGCGGTAGGCGAGGTAATTCTCGTCCATCACCTCTTCAAGGCCTATAGCAATGGCCTCAAGGTCACGTCCTGCCAGGCCACCATAAGTGGGAAAACCTTCAGTTATGATCAGAAGGTTCCTGCATTTAAGCGCTAATGATTCATCATACATGGCAATGAAGCCGCCAATATTGGCAAAGGCATCCTTTTTAGCACTCATTGTGCAACCATCTGCGAAAGAGAACATTTCTGTGGCAATACTTTCAATGCTTCTATTCTCATATCCTTTTTCCCTGCTCTTAATAAAGTAAGCATTCTCCGCAAACCGACAAGCATCAATAAATAGGGGTATCCCATTTTTTTCGCAAATAGCTTTTACTTCCCTGATATTTTGCATACTTACAGGTTGTCCTCCCCCAGAATTATTGGTAATGGTGAGCATACATAATGAAATGACACTGGCACCTTTTTCATCAATAAATGACTCTAATGCTTCAACGTCCATATTACCCTTGAATGGAGCAGGTATCGAAGGATATTTCCCCTCTTCACAAAGCAGGTCTATGCCGGTAGCCCCGGAGCATTCAATATTTGCTCTTGTAGTATCAAACAAGGTGTTGCTAACAATATATTTTTCAGCTCCGCCCATTACGCTGAAAAGGATCTTTTCTGCTGCCCTTCCCTGGTGAGTTGGAATAACTATTGGCATGCCCGTTAGTTCCCTTATTGTTTTTTCAAACCGGTAGAAGCTTGGACTTCCTGCATAGGACTCATCTCCCTGCATTATGCCTGCCCACTGGTTGCTGCTCATCGCACTGGTGCCGCTGTCTGTTAGCAGGTCAATCAGCACATCTTTTGATCTTATCAGGAAAGGATTATAAAAAGCTTTTTCTAAAATGCGTTCCCTTTCTTCCCGGGACGTGAAATAAATAGGTTCAACGGATTTGATCCGGAACGGTTCAATAATGGTTCTCATGTAGAAAATTAAATGAAAAAATAAAGTGGAATACTGACCAAGAGGAAGGCGGCCTAGGTGGGTTTATTAATGATATTTTTCCATATGTTCATATAAACAAAATTAATTATTCTCTCAGAACCGGCATATGATTTTGATCACAGCCCCTTTAAATATGCTTAAGGGCATGTTTATAAAAGCAACTTACTGACTACCATCATATGTTTGGTAATACAGCATGTCTAAATTTGATCTGATACTATCTGCTTACCTTTTGAAGGGTCGCCTTACATGTGAATCAAGCTTGAATTTATTTATTAACTGCAGTAAAGGCAATTAAATGTTACCAGAGGGGTCGCAACCAATATTGATCTTGCAGGCAACTTTTCCCTGTGCTGCGTAATGAACCATCAATGCTGGTAGAAAAAAAGCGTAAATATAATTGGCCCCTGTTAAGCTTTTTTGTGACGGCTAGTTTATTGCTGGCATTGAGCCTTCTTTCTTCCAATAGATTCCAGGTGCAGAAAAATTCATCTAATTGGGTAACTCATACTTATGAGGTTAAAATAAAATTACAACAGGTGCTTAACGGGATAAGGGATGCTGAATCAAATGCAAGAGGATATTTTCTTACTTCGGACACCACTTTCGCCAGGCAGTATCTTAAATCAATCATTGCCATACCTGTATATATTCAAGAACTGCATTCCCTTGTATCTGGTCAAGGTGGAGAAGAGGAATATTTTAAGAGCATTCGCCTTCTTACTCACACAAGAATTAATGAACTAAATCTTGCCTTTAATAGCTTCCCTTCCATACCGGAGCAGAAACTCAATGAATTGCTTATCCGAGGTAAATACCTTTCGGATATAGTAACAGCCCAGGTGCTTCACATGCAGCAGCTCGAGGACCGGCTTTTAAAAGAGCGATTTAAAAATTGGGAGAAACAGGAAGCCAATGCATCGCAGATCAATTTCTTCTTATCCTTATTTTCCTTTATCATTCTGATTGCCTCATTCATTACTATGCTAAAAGAACGTGACCATAGACACAAGTCGGAAAGCATTGCCGGGATCCTGGAAGAAAAAGTGAAAGAAAGGACATATGAAGTGGAATATAAGAACATGGTACTTTTTCAACAAAATGAAGAATTGGAAAAAAGAAATGATGAGCTCTCCTCCTTCAATTTTATCGTAAACCATGACCTTAAAGAACCGCTAAGAAAGATCCGTATATTTTATGAAAGGATAGAAGAAATAGAAGGTGAGGAATTCTCACCTACTTCAAGGATATATTTTAAAAAGATCAATGAATCTATTGTCCGCATGCAGAATTTGCTCAATGATGTTTATGCATATTCTACTTTGAATATAAAAGAAAAATTCAGTGAGGTAGACCTCAATACGATTTTAACCAAAGTGCTAAAAAACCTGGAGGAGGATATTCAGAAACAAGGCGCACTGATAGAATATTCAAGGCTGCCAAAACTCATTGCTATTCCTGATCAAATAGAACAATTGTTTACCAATTTATTACACAATTCACTTAGTTTTTCCAGACAGGATATAGAACCAGTCATCAGCATTAGTGCCGAAAAAATCAAATGTATTCATAGACTACATGGTACTTGTTGGAAAATAAGTTTCCAGGATAATGGAATTGGGTTTGATCCGGAACATAGAGAAAACATATTTAAGGTATTTAAAAAGGCTCACCAGGGTCCTAAATTCTCAGGCACGGGTATTGGGCTTGCTATCTGTAAAAAGATCGTTGAGAATCATAAAGGTGTGATAATGGCCAATTCCCGCATTGACCAGGGATCGACGATAACTATCTTATTCCCTGATAACATCAGTTCAAATGTTGCAGCATCTCCTCCGGAACAAAAAATAATGGCCTGATTCAATCCCGGGAATATATTTATATTTATTAGGGTTCAGGTAACCTCATTCATTTTCTTACGTCTTATCTATTTATAAAAATATGTTTATGCGTCGCCACCTGTTTATGCTCACGCTACTTGTTTCCTATACTTTTTCATGCCTTGCGCAGTCTATCACACCTTCACTGGACTCACTGGTAAATGTTTACGCTCAAAAAAAAGGCTTTAATGGATCTGTATTGGTAGCCCAAAAGGGCAAGATATTACTGGAGAAGGGTTACGGTTATAAAAATGTGGCGCAAAAAACAAAGGTTGATGCCAACAGCCTGTTTCAATATGGATCCATAACCAAACAATTTACTTCAGCCCTAATCATGTATTTGCAGGAGAAAAGAAAACTGAACATCAATGATAAGCTTAGTAAATATTTCCCTGAATTACCATTTGCAGATAGTGTGACCATCTATAACCTGCTTACACATACCTCCGGGATCTTTAATTATACCAATAATGGTGATTTTATGAAAACAGAGGCTGTCAAGACAGCAAGCAGGGAAAAGATATTTGCACTATTTAATAACAGGCCATTAGAATTTGCCCCGGGTTCTCAATTCAGCTACAGCAATTCTGGATATTCCCTGCTTGGTTATATCATAGAAAAAGCCAGCGGGGTTCCTTATGAAAAGCTCATGCGACAGGTGATACTTGAACCCCTGGGATTAAAAACAGCAGGTTTTGATTACGCACACAATACTTCTCCTGACCGAACCATTGGGTATAATTTCATTAGGGATGACAAGTTTGAACCAGCAGGCATAGTTGATTCAACTGTTGCCTATTCAGCCGGCTCTTTATATGGAAGTGTAAAGGATCTGTATGCATGGCACCAGTCACTGCAAAAACATGCACTATTATCTCCAGCCTCATGGCAAAAGATATACACGCCCTTCCAGTCAAAATATGCCCTGGGATGGGGTATGGATAGTGCATATGGAAAACTGGTGGCACAGCATGGAGGAGGCATTTTTGGATATACTTCTATGATCAGGCGTTTCCCTGATGATGATGTAGTGGTAATCGTTTTGAGTAACAACAGCTCCCAGCACACCGGGGATATCGCCAATAATCTTTCAGCCATCGTTTTTAATCAGCCGGTAGCATGGCCCAAAGAACACAAATTTGTGCAGGTGCCGGTAGAAAAACTTAAAGCCTATGAAGGCGAATATGAGATAGGTCCCAATTTTATGTTGAAGATAAGTTTGGTGAACGGTATACTCCAGGCTGAACCTACCGGGCAGCCTAAAACCGAATTGCAGCCGGAATCTGAGGATACATTCTATATTGCAGAAGCAGATGCAGAACTGGTATTTGAAAAAGATGCTTCAGGTAAGGTGACCGGAGCTAAACTGTTCCAGGGAAAGAGAATAAACCCTATTAAAAAGATTAAATAGCTGCTTATTGACATTATTAAGCCAAACACATAAACAGTTTTAATAAGGCTACTATATCTTTCAGGGCAGTCATTTATACTATTCATCAGGACTTTGTTACTTACCAATCCATTAATTCCCAGGCACTGATATAGGCATTATTTTGTTGGGCATAGGTAATAAAGTCAGCATAAAAAGTTGCCTGTGATAAGGTGGCACTGTCGCCTACCACAACCAGCTTTTTACGTGCCCTTGTCATGGCCACATTCATCCTCCTGATCTCAGAAAGAAAGCCAATATTGTTGTCTGCATTGCTCCTTGTCATACTGATGAAAATGGCATCCCTTTCCTGTCCCTGGAAGCTGTCAATGGTGTTTACGGTTATGTACTCCCGGTAGTTCTCCCATTCCGAATCTTCCATGACGGTATGGCGCAACAATTCCACCTGGTGCTTATACGGCGAGATCACCCCAATAGAAAGGTGGTTACTCAAATGGTTCTGCTGTTGGAGGTTTTCCATCAATTGCAGCAGTTGCTTTAATAAAAACCCTGCTTCTTCAGGATTGCTGATACTGGTCCCTTCCCATTTTTCCTCAAAGCCACATCCTGCTGTATCAATAAATATCAGGGGCTGATCATTTTCAAGAAGGAGCCGCCGGGCAACCGAAGGGTGCGCCTGCAACCTTCCCTCATAAAACTCCCTGGAAGAGAAGCCCATAATGGTCTCATGCATTCTGTATTGCTCTTCCAGCAACACCAGGGCTTCAGGATGCAGGGCGACTGCTTTTTCCAATAGGGTATTAGCCAGACCTTCCTTTGCTGCCTCATCAGACTTGATGGTAGGAGGCAATTGAAAATGGTCCCCTGCCATCACCAGCTTTTTAGCTTTCAGGATCGGTATCCAGCAGGCAGGTTCCAAAGCCTGTCCTGCCTCATCTATCACCACGGTTTTGTATTTCCTGTTACGGACAGTATAATGATTGGCACCCACAAGGGTAGCGGTGATCACCTGCGCTTTAGCCAGCGTATCATCAATGATGTATTGTTCCGTGCGTTCCACTTCTTTATTGATGTTCCTTGCCTCATTGAACAATGCTTTGCGCTGTTCACGTTCTTCTTTTCCAAAATTGCGCTTATACTTTTGCGCCATATCCCTGTACTCCGATGCCTGCTTTTTTAATCGCCTGATCTCTTTGGCAGATGGGTGGGAAGCTATTTTATTGTCCAGTGTCATGGACATGAGCCGTTCTGATACCCTTGCAGGATTGCCCACACGCACTACGTTCAGGCCTTCATCTGAAAGCTTTTCGGTGAGCAGGTCAACAGCTGCATTGCTGGGTGCTACCACCAACACCTGTTCATGTTCCTGCTGCACCAGGCATTTAATGGCCTGCACCAGCGTAGTGGTCTTCCCGGTGCCGGGAGGTCCGTGTACAATAGCCAGTTCATTCGCAGCAATGATCTTCTCCACTGCCAGTTGTTGCGTGCTGTTTAATTGCTGTAAATAAGGTTGTAGTACATGCGCCTCTAACTTTGGATGGAACCCAGGCTTTTTCTCGCCGGTAAGAATGCGCACCAACAAACCTTCTTCATGCTTTTCAGCAATTAATGGTGCCTGTTTCAGCGCATTCTCCATTTCGGAATAACTGTTGGCATCAAAAACCACATCCAATCCCAACTTACCATTGCGCGACCATTCCGGCAATTCATCAGTGCGCAGGCTGAACTTCATTCGGTTGCCGCTTATGTAGGTGACAGTGCCTTCAATGCGGTCGTGGCGTGGATCATGATTGGAAAACAGGGCCACTGACATCCCAAACCGAAACTGGTGAATGATATCAGTATGTGTGGTCCGCTCCACTTCCACGCTCAGGTAATCACCATGACCCAGTTCAGTATCTTTTATGGCTACAGGATACCAGGTCATTCCATTCTCCCTACGGTCATTCACCGATTGATTTTCTATTAACTGCTGGTAAGAAACCTTATCCTCTTCCTTCTCTATCTTCAATAAATGGAGCAGCCTTTTAAAATAGTCCATCAGGCAAATATAGTAAGTCGGGAGTCTGGAGTCTGGAGTCGGGAGCCGCGACAGTTTGTAGTTTGTAGTTCGTAGTTTGTAGTTTCTTGGGTGAGTTGATCTAAAAAAAGCTTGCATATAACAGTTAAGTATAACCTAACGAACAGAAACAAAAAGCCATAAACCATAAACGCTCTTAGTTTCTTACTAACACTACCTTCTCCGTTCCCCATCCCTTATCCTCTATATAATATTTTACCAGATAGGTTCCGGCAGGGTGGTTCCCTAGATCCAGTTGCCATTTGCTTTGTTTATTGGAAACTTCCATGCGCTTCAACATCTTGCCTGCAAAATCAGTTAGATAGATCTCCTTAATTGGCTCCGGTGCTTCAATGCTGATCCTTCCTGTGGAAGGATTAGGAAACACTACTACCTTACCTGTATTTTTCACCAGGTCATTGGCTGGCTCTTTACTGTCTTTTCCATTGCATGCAGGCATGTAGATCATTTCACCAATCAATCTTTGCACGAGGGCATTCAACAGTTCCACCCTGAATTCATCTGTTGTTGGTTTAATATGTTTATTGCCAATGCCACTATCGTCAGTTAAAAACACATAGCTGCCATTGGTGGCCAGCGCCATGCTGCGCATCAGGTACTCTGTTGATTTGTCTATACCGCTACAGACAATGGGAACAATGCGTATGCCCTGTTGTGCTGCCAGTACTATTTGCTTGTCTACCTGGTCACGGGCATCATCATGCGGAGGCGCGTCCAACACCAGGAACAGGATCTTTGACCTGGCACCTTCTTTCCAATGAAGGTCATTAAGTGCTGATGTCAATGCTGCATCAACAGCCTCCGGCGTGTCACCTCCACCCATGGCTGACTGATTTTTGATGAACTGAAGCAAGGCCGCCGGATCTGTTTGAAAGTCGAATGGACGGGTAAGGTATTCATCTCCGTGATCACGGTAGAACACTGAGCCAAGCCTCAGGTTTACTTCTTTATACTTATCCGACACATGGTTGATGATATCTGCCAACTCGGCCTGCAGGTAACGGATCTCGTCACCCATACTACCAGTGGCGTCCACGACAAAGGCGATATCTACATCGTTGGATGCATGGCAAGATTGGTTGATGGTTATTCTGTTGATGCCTTTATCGAACAACTGCGCCAAAGGAAGCAATTGGTTGTTGCAGTGAATGCTGTACCTGCCCTGTTGATCTTCCCCTACCTGCATAGCGGCCCATAATTCTGCCTTGCCAGTATTATCGGTAAAACTTTGCCATACGGTATCTTTTGTATCTGCATTCACCAGGTACACTTTTTCTCCGGCTATGGCCTGTCTTGACCCATTCTGCACCTGCACACAATAGCGTTGCCTGGGGAATAGCTTCCAATGCTTGCCATACTCTTTGAATTCTTTTTCTGAATAGTCGCCCCAGAGTTTCCATTTTTTAAAATCGCTCAACTCACCCGCAGTCAATAAATTGGAATGTGGTTCAATATCTCCGCTATCGGTAAGTTTTATGACCTTATCCGAGGTCATTGCTTTATCTGCCACCATTATTTCCCTTCTTCCTCTTGAAACACTAATACCAGCTACCCGACCAGACAGTCCATGTGCAGCTATTGGTGCAGAAAAAGCAACTTCTTTTTTCGTCATTGATACATCATAGCCTGTGATCATCACCTCTTCCAGAGCTTCCCTGCTGGGATTCAGGCTGATATTCAATTCATCTCCAGCCATTTTATCAGTAATTGTAAGCTCTTTGCTTTCATAGCCTACTGCCGTCACCTGCAGTGTAACCGGAATGTTTGTAACACTTAATGAAAATCTTCCGGTACTATCGGCTGTTGTTCCAGTCTTACTACCTTTTACTTTAATAGTTGCGCTTGTTACAGCCTTGCCTGCATGGTCTGTAACACGACCTTTTAATAACACTGGTTGAGTACTATATAAAAAGGAAAAAAGGATCAATCCTGAAAGTAGAATGTATTGCAGTCTCATAGCCTTAGGGGTTTGGCTATAGGATGAACAGGACAAAGGAATTACATAAGCAAATGCAATATTTTTTTGAACTACCTCCAAAAAGATCAGCTACGCTCATGACATTTACTGATGGCCGTCATTTCTCATAACGTTCATCCTGGCTATCTTGAACAAAAAGGCAGCATGATCCGCAAAAAGTTATTCCCATCTCTGGTTGACGGCAACTTCCGCTATCGGGGCAAAGAGATACAGAGAGTGGAAGGGTTAAGTGATGCCGTATTTGCTTTTTCTGTTTCCCTGCTAGTAGCATCGCTGGAAGTACCACAAACATTCGGCGAATTAAGGAATATTGCCAAAGGGGCCATTCCATTTTTTGCTACCGTGGCCATGATCTTCCTTTTCTGGTACCAGCAATATCAATTCTTCCGCAGGTATGGTTTGCATGATTTTACTACGGTGTTGCTCAACCTGTTTTACCTGGCCATCATCCTTTTCTATGTCTATCCCCTCAAGTTTTTATTCTCCCTGCTCATTGCTTCCTGGAGCGGACTTGACCTGTTTCCTTCAGCTACGGAGAAAGGATTAGCTGTACTATCACAGGAGGATTTCCCCCAACTGATCATCCTTTTCAGTATAGGGTATTTCCTTATCTGGCTGATCATCGCATTAATGCATTATCATGTATTGAAACTGTCAGCGCAATTCAACTTTAACAGGTTTGAGCTGGAGTTCACCCGCAAGGAAGCCAGAGGTGCTTTGATGAATGCAGGCATCGGGTTACTTGCACTGGTCCTGGCCTGGGTCAGGCTGGAATGGCTGGCCGGTATTTGCTACCTGCTTATTCCCCTTGTCCTGTTGTTAAACCAGGGTTTGTTCAAAGCCCATTCCAGGAAACTGGTGAGGGCCCGGGTCTAAGAATATCATGCTTCTTCCAGTTTGCGGATATCCAGTTTTTTCATTTGCATGAGTACAGGCATCACGCGTTGCGCCCTGGCAGGATCTGTCATTAGTTTACCCATGTTGGAAGGAACGATCTGCCAGGAAAGGCCATACTTATCTTTTAGCCAGCCACACATGCTTTCCTGTCCCCCTTCGCCCGTTAGTTTTTCCCAATAGTAATCTATCTCTTCCTGGTTTTCACAGTTAACAACAAGTGAAACCGCTTCATTGAATTTAAAATGAGGGCCACCGTTCAATCCCATAAACCGTGATCCATTCAATTCAAATTGTACGACCATTGGGGTGTCAGTTATAATTTTCGAATCTTTAAAAACTGAACAATAGAATTCAGCAGCTTCTTTTGCCTTTCCATCAAACCAAAGGCAGGGATAGATCGGGTTATTCATTGTAGAAACAGTTGTATGGTTAATTTAATAATGCTAACACAAGATAGTCAAGCTATCCATAAGGTAAGAGTTCCAAAGGAATTTTGAGGTCTTTTACGCCATGCGATAGTCTTTATTAACAGCTCAGTATCCGGGCTTTAGTTGTACTGCTGCCTGTTTTGTGCTTTTTACCAGTAGTTTCCTGGTCAACCATTTTCTTACAGGTTCATCGTATAGCTTAAGGCAGGCATAACTAAGTGTTATGCAGGTGAGAAAAACTACTATACCTGTTGGCCAGGCTTCACTTAATGGAACTTTATTGCTGGCTACCCAGGCAGTGTAGATGTAAATGATCGGATAATGCGTAATGTATAATGGGTAGGATATATCTCCAAAGAACTTGCAGATCAGGGAGCCGTATTTGCCTTTTACTTCACCGCTGGCACCCAAATACACAATCAATGGAAAAATCAAAATGATGCTTAAAGAATCATACAGGCCGTTCATCCATAAATGCTCACTCCCCCCGATCCTTGGTATGGATAGTACAGCAATGACTGACAGACTGCACAAGAGAAATGCATTTTTGATCTTTGAAAGTTGAACGGTACGGGATAATAACAGGCCTGCGAAAAATGGAAAAAGAACTCTTGTAATACCTGTGCGCATCTGAACAGGCTCCAGCGACCAGCCACCGATCACATCTCCGCCGGGACTTGTTACAGCAAAATGTACCAGGGCAGCCGCCGCCAGGAGCACCAACACACCCAATGCTTTATTAGATAGCTTTCTTAAGCCGATACCGTATAGTATATTGACAATGTATTCATAAAACAGGGACCATGCAGGTCCGTTTAATGGGTACATCTCGGTCCATCCCCTGATATCCATAGATAAGGGTAATGGTAATATGGTGAAGCCAATGAACATTACCAATATGGTTTTCCATACAGGTACATCATGAATGTTGGGCCACAAAATGGAATCCTGGAAATAAAAGCCTATGGCCCCTACGATCATTCCCATGATGACCATAGGCTGCAGCCGCACAAGGCGGCGCATTAAAAATTCTTTAATAGACATTTTATACCAGCGGTCATCGTAAGCATAACCAACGACAAAGCCAGAAAGCAAAAAGAAAAAGTCTACAGCCAGGTAACCATGGTTGATGACCTGGTCCAGGTGGCTTGTGGCATTGGCTTCAAATATATGAAAGGCCACTACCATCAGGGCGGCCACACCCCGAAGACCATCAAGGATGGCGTAATGTGGTTTTGTGCTTGTTAGTTCCGGCTTCATGTGCCTTAAATATAATCAGAATGGGGTTTAGAATATGGGTGAATTAACAATAGAAATGCGACCTCCCGGAAAGTGTGGCAATATAAGGTAACGTGTGTTGATGGCTGTATGCCACCGATCCCATTTTGCTTGTCATAAAATTATACGTGTAAGATTGTTTGACCTTTAATTATCATCACTTACGCTTTAACCTGATAGTAAAATCTAAGTTTATTACGCCCAAAGAACTACAAACTACAAACTTCTTTTCTCCCGACTCAATACTTCTTGAGCAAATCGTATCCAGTCATCTGTTTTCTTCACCCTAAACATAGGTGCAATGCCCACAAATTCATACTTTGACTTTTGCAGGTAGCGCGTTGTTGTAGATTGTACTGTAAATTTTCCGCAGGGAACAGGCGCATTCATAACATTACCATACCCAATATAACCACCTGAATTTTCACCAATGGTGATCACTTTATCACTTTGAATAAAATACTGGATCATACCTTCCCCTGCACTTGCTGTACCCCTGTTGAATAGTAAGGCTATTTTTTTAGGATATACAGTTCCACTATCCATTGACCAGGTAGTAACTGCCTGTTCACTTTGGGGAATAAAAGAATAAGGTTTTGCCTTTTTCATCCGGGCAACCAAATCTTTATAATCACCAGTTGTGGATTCTTCGTATCGTTTAATGTTTTCTGGAGATACCCATACCGATGCTGAATCAATTTGCAGAGGTTTTGTATAAGCATAGGGTAAAAGTTTAAAATAAGACGATTCACTTCCACCCCCATTATTCCTGATGTCAATGATCAGGAAGGGTTTGCTTTTAATGGCCTGGTCAATAGTAAGATAAAAGGAATCCAGTTCCCGGGTGAGGCGTGCATCAAATGATAATAACCGAAGATAATTGGTACTGTCATTCAATTCTTTAAACTCATAATTTTTGCCCTGTGATGAGGGGACAGATCCTTTTGAAAAGCCAAGGAAAGGTATTTGTCCATGCTCAATGGTCGTGTTTTTAATAATCCGTTGAAAATTAAACCCTAACAGACCGATGTTATAGGACACATCAAAACTACTGTCCTGTTGCCTCGTTAACTCCAGCAATATATGACCAGCATCCAACAGCTTATTGGTTTTTAATACCACCCCAATATATTGGTTAGGCTTGTTTTCTTTTTGTACTATGCCAAAAACTATTGATCGCCCATCACTGTAAATACCTTCAATATCAGCAATGTCTTTTGTGTTGAGTCTTGTATATAATTCTGAAGTATCCACCTGGATTTTTTTGAACTGGCGGTAGGCAGCAGAACTTTTAAAGACCGCCACCTTGGTAGAATCTCCAAGGTCCTTTCGGTTCAGGTTGAACCCAATGCCGCTGTGGTGGTCTTTTAATAAAGTCACATATTTGTCCAATAGGCGGATGCAGAGATCTGTATCCTTTTTCTTATTGGCCTCAGTTCGCAACTTTTTTAGGTCGGCTTTATAAATGGTATAACCTGCAGGGTCATTTTTGATCTTCTGGAAAGCAGGATTGTTTTGTTCAAAATAATTAGTCACGAAGTTAAATTGAGCGGCACAACTGCAATCCTGTGCCATCATCATATTTTGAAATGTAAGCAGCAAGCTGATGCTAAATAACAGTTTCATGTTTGGGCTTAATATATTTTATGGATCTAACCTCAGGGCTATTGCCAATTTAGTGTAGATCTCTTTGATTAATATTTAAATTATCCATTGATTACCCATCTTACTTCTGTCCAGGACACTGTAAGCTGTTTCGTATACCCATTTTAGTTAGTTATATATGAAAAGCTTACCGGTGAACTAAAGATAAATAGTACTGGTTTATTTTCTTATGCTTTTCATTCCCTTTTTGATTGCCTGGTTTTGCTACATATTGGTGAGTTTCCTATTTGAAGATTCAAAGGAATCAACCAATGCTATGGATTAATTGTTTAACTTATAACTGGCGGGCTATACAAGCTTCGCCCGGCTTTATTAGCTAAGAAAAACAGTTTAGATCATGAGGATTCTTTTAACAGGGGCAACAGGTTATATAGCGCAACGTTTGCTGCCGGTATTGCTGGAGCAGGAGCATGAGGTAGTCTGTTGCTTAAGGGATAAGAGCCGTTTTAACATGGATTCTTATCCTTCCTCTAAACTTTCCGTCATTGAAGTAGATTTCCTAAAGCCTGAAACGCTGGCAAATATTCCACGGGATATAGATGTGGCATATTACCTGATACATTCCATGTCAACAACCACCGGCGATTTTACCACTATGGAAGCAAAGGCTGCGGAAAACTTTATGCAAGGCATAGGGTGTACCAATGCAAAGCAGATCATTTACCTGAGCGGTATTGTCAACGAAAAGCAGTTGTCCAAACACCTGCGCTCCAGGCAGAATGTAGAAAATATCCTCTCTAACGGGCAAATACCTCTCACTACGCTGAGGGCAGGTATAATAGTGGGATCAGGCAGCGCTTCTTTCGAGATCATCAGGGACCTGGTTGAAAAGCTTCCCATCATGATCGCCCCGCGTTGGCTGAATACAAAATGCCAACCCATAGCCATCCGAAACGTGATAGAGTTCCTGGCGCGTGTATTGTCCAGGGAAGAAACCTATAACCAAAGTTTTGACATTGGAGGACCAGACATACTTTCCTATAAACAAATGCTGTTGCAGTTTGCGGAGGTGAGGAGGCTGAAGCGCAGGGTATATGTAGTTCCTGTAATGACACCCCGGCTTTCCTCGTACTGGTTATATTTTGTTACATCCACTTCTTATGTGTTGGCCAAGAACCTGGTGGATAGCATGAAGGTGGAAGTGGTATGCAGGCCTAATAATCTTGCTGAAATATTGGGCATAGAGTTGATCCCTTATAAAAAAGCCATTGCGATGGCATTTGATAAGATAGAACAGAATGAAGTGGTGTCAAGCTGGAAGGATGCCCTAAGCAGCAATGTTCTCAACAAAGGCCTCGCACAATATATTGAGGTGCCTGTGAATGGTTGTTTTAAAGATGTTCGAAAGGTATCCCTTACAAATCCTGACAGTGCCCTTAATAAGATATGGGCTATAGGAGGAAGTACCGGCTGGTACTATGGCAATTGGCTATGGGGCATACGCGGGCTGCTGGATAAAATGGTTGGCGGTGTGGGCTTAAGAAGGGGGAGAAGAAGTCCTACCTTGATCAGGGCAGGAGACTCATTGGATTTCTGGCGGGTGCTGCTGGCCAGTAAGGAGCAAAAGCGTTTGTTGCTGTATGCAGAGATGAAGCTGCCCGGAGAAGCCTGGCTGGAATTCCGTATAAATGATAATACCCTGGAGCAGATAGCGACCTTCAGACCACTGGGCCTTTGGGGAAGGCTGTATTGGTATGCCGTATGGCCCTTCCATGGTTTTATATTCAAGGGCATGATCAACCAGATAGCAAAAGCAAATGTGGTTTAATTGTAAATGACCTATAACATCTATTGAGAAACCTACCAAAGCAAATTATTCCAGTACGATCACTTCATATTCCTTTAAAAGAGGTAGTGTGAATTCTGAACGGCCATTATTATATGATACAGGTAATCCTGTATTGCCTTCCCTTGTTCTTGCCGATTTGAATTTTCCAATGATTGAAATACGGATAGGCCCCATTGCAATAGCATCCATATAATTATTCTGTGTCTGGCCGGAAAGGTTGATCAGGTGCAATAAATGTCTTCCTGTATTTTGCTGGTAGGCAAGAACCATTTCAATAGAACTGTGTGCATCGCTTTCCAGTTGCCTGCCTTTTGGTAATAAATGGTCAACCAGGTCAGTCAATAAATTTGCATGAGAAGGTATTGCCATGCGGTCATACAATGCACCCAGGTCCCAGGGTAGGTAGGCAATGCGCCCACTGCCATGATCGCGGAGAAGCACTGCCGGGATTTCCGTGTGCTTCAAATCAGTTTGAGAAACCTCAGCCGGGTTTTCAATCATAGGCGGTACAAAGCTTAGGCTTGTTCCTTTTTCTTCCGGGTATTCAGTGAAACGCATCGTTTTCACTTCTGCTTTACTGAATATATCAATCACCGTGTAAGGGCACATGGATGTTGCCATCAAATAGGTCAGACCTTTCAATGAAGGAAATAAATGCTGGTCTTTTACTTCTACATACGACACATTAGTAAGATCATGTACCCGAACAGCAGCAGGAATAGCAAATGCTGGTTCTTCTCCTATATATAATACCCTGCCTCCATTACTAACAAATTTTTCGAGCCCTAGTATAGGTGCCCCTGGTGTTACAATTACAAGGTCGAACCGACCTGGCTGTTGGGTGATGGTTTCCATAGTTTCTGAAACCATAAGGGGTATATGGTTTTCAGTGAGTATGCGGTAAATGCCTCGTAGTGATTGTTGAATTACAATGTCTCGTCCTCTTGGAGCAGATTCAGGTTTGGTAAGTATCAACACCTTCGCCGGGTTAATGGTGTTGCCAAAAATATCTTCATTGCGCGCATGCCATTGAAACACTTCTTTTGCTGCCAGGAGGTCCCGCTGATCATCCTGTTGCATGGTGCCTGTGGCTACATAAGTTGGAGGGGAGCCATGCGCCATTGCCTGGAACAACCGCATGCGGGTTTCCTGACCCGGCATTAATACCAGTCTGGAGGAATTTGAAGAGTAGCTTGTTACATTATTACAGGTTACTGATGCAGGGTAAGAAGTTCGCTGCCTGTTCACCGCTTCGCTGGTAATATACAGCCACAGGCGTGAGGGTGCTATCACCATCCTTGTCTCGCTATGCCACCCGTGTGTGGGTGTGGTGTCAGCATTGATTAGAATTGTTTTTGGCGATAGTTTCATTAATTCATCAAAGAAGATGCGGCCAGTTTCATAAGTACAATGCCTGAGAAATATCCGCACTTCATCGGTCATGGATTGAGGAAGTGCTTTGCCGGTTTTCTGGAAAAACTTTTTCCTGCAGTTGGCACACTGGCAGGGATCGGGGAGATTTTGACCTCCGAGGTTATTCCCAAAATTGTTCAGGTATACTAATGCAGGATCGTAACGGCTTACAACTTCCTTCATGATCAACACTGCCTGCTTGCGAAAAAAATCACCGTTGATGCAAGGTGGTGTTCGCCCGGATGCATCTACTGGGTGAGTGCCATCCGCCAGTGTAAAGAACCAGCCAGGATTGGCCTTTACGGATTCAGCAGATTGCTTGCTAAAATCAAAGCGGGCACCCAATCGTATGTTTCTCGATTTTGATGCGCTGGCAATCTTTCCTAAAAAATCGTTTGATTGTGAAATGCCGGGAGCCCATTCATGAAAAGGAATAGCAGATGGATAAAAAGCAAAACTTCCGCCCACTGTCAGGCAAAGCAGGTTCATTTTGGCATCTGCAACTTCCTGCACAAACATGCCTGCAGGCTTTAATGCATCGCTATATCGTAGGGTGAACCATCCGATCCTGGTAGGTTCATTCATGAACCATTTGCCTGCTTCACCTACCGGCGTCGGTATAAGTCCCGGAGGCGGATCTATAGGTGCAGCCGCATGTCCGGTGGAAGAACTCACCAGTGGTGAAAGGATAGCAGCACCAACAGTAACATTTAAAAAATCACGTCGCTTCATAACTGAATCAATAAATTAAAAAGGAGCCAATGAACCCGGCAATGGGTTTATACAATTGATAATCCTTCATAATTCTAAAGCTAACGGTTTTTATAAAAGTTCCGGAGTCTTTGTGGATGTACATTATTACTCCAATTGCGGGTTGTATTCGGGCTCTTAATATAGTTGAGGCCTTAGGACAGCTGCACTATGCTGACTAACTAACTTTATCCCGTATAATCTCAGTTTATTCCTTTTCCCTTTTAATTCTATTTCTCCTTTTTCTTCCACTGCCAGGTCATCTGCATGCTTAATGCAACTTAGCATATCACCTGATACCAGCAGATCCTGGTTCAGTTCACTGCATTTACCCTCAATCCTGGAGGTAGTGTTCAATACATCACCATGATAAACGATCTCCTTTTTTAATTTGCCCACAGAGGTCACTATTACCTTACCAGTATGAATGCCCGCTTTAAATTGAGGTACCACTCCATACTTCACCAGGTAAATTTTTCTTTTCCTTTCTATGATCTCCACCATTTTATAAAAGCTTCGAATGCAGTTGTCATTATTACTTCCCAGTGGCCATACCACAATTACCCCGTCACCAGCATATTGATAGATCTCTCCCTTGAACATCATTATGGCATCCGATATATCAAAGAAATAATCCCTGATAAAAGCGCTGAATGTTTTGTTGGACAACTTTTCTGCGATAGTGGTAGAACCTTTCAGGTCCAGGAACATGAATATCCGGGAGATTTCATGGGGCTGGTGGTATAATCCCAGTATGAGCCGAAGAAAATTGGCTCTCCCGATCAATAATATGACCTCCGTTATAAATAACATCAATAGGATAAAGGAAAAGCTGAAAAGAAAATCTCTTTCAAATAAGGGGCCGGCCAGGTATTCTTTTACTGCCCCCATATAGCTGATGTTTTCAACAGATGCAGTTTCAAAGGATAGCACAAAACTCAGTATCACACTTGTCAGCAGTGAATAGATAAGCGTGCGGATCAGCAAAACAAAAAGAAATCGGATGGACTGAAATAATTTTTTAAAAACAAACTCCTCCAGTATGCCTACCATCAATCCAATTAACAGGCTGATACTACCCGCCTCGGCGTATTCAGTAAAGGTGTGAGGATAATACAGGAAGTTATACAAAAGACCAAATAGCAATCCCATGCCTATGATAAGCAGGATGTGCTGAACCTTTAATTTAAGTTCCGGTACCATAATCTATATTTCCCGGTTGATGAATAACACGTAAACCAGGCAGGTTAATGCCGGTTTTTTTAATGCATTAAAGGTCCGTATTAATTGTTTTTACAGGGAAATATTATAAGAAGAAAGCCTGTTAACCAGTAGCGGTAAAGGTATTTAACCAGAGTTTATACTACTGGTTGATCAACGTTCAACCTGGGCCGTTACTTTTCCATTGGTAATAGAAACCAGCGATCCGTTTGCACGTTGTGCCTGCCCGCTGAATTCAATGGTAACTATATCCTTATTGGCATCATAGGC
The DNA here is from genome assembly GCF_900129295.1 of Flavisolibacter ginsengisoli DSM 18119. Lineage (GTDB taxonomy): Bacteria > Bacteroidota > Bacteroidia > Chitinophagales > Chitinophagaceae > Flavisolibacter > Flavisolibacter ginsengisoli. The sequence continues at coordinate 46,056 of NZ_FQUU01000007.1, read as the reverse complement.
TGTGATGGTATAGTTCATGACAGGGCCAGGATCAAGGTTGGAAGATTTATAAATATTGTCCGCACTGGCAGGCGACTCCATATAGTAGAATGCATTCAGGTAATCATTACCATCAACACCTGACTTATATTGTTTCTGGGAAAAGTTCAGGTCAACCAGGGAAAGAGTGAGGTTGAACAAAAAACCAGATGTTTTTTCAGGGCCAAGCATGCTGAATGTATAGCTGTTATTGGACTGCAGTTGGGTATTTAAAGAAGCTCCACCTAATAGTAAGGAACCATTATAAACAGTATTACCTTCCTTGAATGTCCAGGTGTTCAAAGTATTTCCATAGGTCTGTTGATTGTTGGAGGAATCTTTTGAACAGGCAAAAAGCAAAACACTGCAAAGAAGAATCAGCAATACTTTTTTACGCATAGCCCGGATTTGAATTACAAATATATTTTTCATTAATTAGATTTTGATGCCTGTAACTGGAATATTTAGATTTCTACCAGTGAGCATAAGTCTACTATTCCAGTCACCTTTACTCTAACCTTTTTATCTTCCTTCACATTAAAAAATTGGCCATTGATCGTTACGAATGAAGCATTCCCTTTCCGCGTCCTAAAATATAACCGGTGTAAAGTAAGCCTCTACGAACCATTCTGCTTCATCATTGAAATTCCTTGTACTATTCTCCAGGCTGTGAACTCCCGACTTTCTATTGGTTTCTCCCAGCATTGTCCCATACATCAGCCAAAGATATCCCGAGGATGTCCCGACTCTTATAGTGTCGGCTTATCGTCGGCTTATCCTTGGGATATCCTCGGGACATCCTCGGGATATCCCATCCTTTTCTGGGGGTGTCTTGTACTGAAAAAACTTTACAGTGATTGGGACTGATACAGGTCTGGCTTTACCCTGTTTCACAATTTTTCGGATTTAGCTTTAGGAATAAATGTGAGGGTTTTTGATGGTTACAAAACCTGGCATACTTGCCAGTCATCATCAATATTTGCCAATTACGAAAGTATTCGTTGCAATGACGGTAAAGGCTGTTAATCTTACTTATAAGAAACATCTTTCCTATGCTTCAGAACTATTTTAAAATGGCATGGCGGAATGCAATTCGCCAGAGGGGATATGCAGGAATTAACATACTTGGCCTGGCTATTGGCATGGCATCCTGCCTGTTGATATTGCAATATGTTTCCTTCGAACTAAGCTTTGAAAATTTCCAGGTGAACAAAGACCGCATCTACAGGGTGCAACAGGATCGCTATGATAAAGGTATTTTAAGTACCCGCTGGGCAGCTGGTGCCTATGCTGCCGGAAATTCTTTTAAGGATGCCATTCCTGAAATTGAAGATTATGTAAAACTGGTTGGCCGCGGTCCGCTACTGACAGAACTGGGTAACCAGCCATTAAAAATTGAAAAGCCATTTTTCGCCAGTGCTTCTTTTTTTAAAGTTTTTACATTTCCACTTATATCAGGCCAGGCAGCAACAGCTTTGCAGGAACCTTTTACTGCAGCCCTTTCAGAAACGACAGCAAGAAATATTTTCGGAACTACGGATGTCATTGGCAAAACGTTCCGTGTAAATAAGGAGCAAAATTATACCGTTACTGCAGTGTATAAAGATGCGCCTGTGAATACACAGGTACGCCCTGACATATTGCTTTCCTATTCCAGCTATATTAAAATGATGGGGCCTGAAAACAACCCGGAGACCGCCTGGTTATGGGATGGATGCCTGACCTATTTATTGCTACGTCATGGTGCTGATCCCTCGGTGGTACAGTCAAAGTTTCCGCAGATTGTAGAAAAGGCTGTAGGTGCTGACCTAAAGAAATATAATGCTTCTGTTACTTACACTTTGCAACCATTAAAGGACATTCACCTTTATTCCAATTACATGGGAGAGCCCGCGCCCAATGGGGATGGTAAAACGGTGTACCTTTTATTGGCAATTGCTTTTTTTATTGTCATCATTGCCTGGGTCAATTACATTAACCTGGCCACTGCCAGGGCCATCAACCGGGCTAAGGAAGTGGGGATACGTAAGGCTATTGGCTCCAGCAGGAAGCAACTGATCTTTCAGTTCCTGTCTGAATCTGCTTTACTGAATGTCGCTGCAGTTATACTATCAATAATTATAGTTTTAGTAAGCATTCCAGGGTTTAATGCATTATCGGGACAGGACCTTTCTTTCTCCTTATTTCTCAAAGGGGATTTTTGGCTGGGATTAATTGGTCTATACTGCATTGGTGTTTTCCTTTCAGGTTTGTACCCGGCATTTGTTTTATCTGGTTTTAAACCTATCCTGGTATTAAAAGGTAAAATGGTGAGCACCACATCAGGTAATGTATTGCGCAAATCCCTGGTAGTATTCCAATTCGCCGCTTCGCTTTTTTTATTGATAGGTACCCTGGTGGTATATAAGCAGATCCAGTTCATGCGTAAGCAATCCCTCGGTATCAATATTGACCAAACGCTTGTTATCAATAAACCATTGGTGGGGCGGGATTCTACCTATATGCAGCGAATGAAGGCCTTTAAACAGCGACTGGTTAGTCAAACAGGAATTACGAATGCAACGGTATCGACAAGTATTCCCGGGGAACCGGTGGATTGGAATGCAGGAGGTATCAAACTGGTGGGTGCCGATGAATCAACACAAAAGCAATACAGGGTGATAGGGGTGGATTATGATTTTTTAAAGATCTATGGATTGAAGCTGATCGCAGGCCGTGCTTTTTCAAAAGACTATGGTGATGATGCTCATAATGTGATCTACAACAGGAGTGCCGTGGAATTATTAGGCTTTCATCAACCTGAGGAAGCCATAGGTAAAAGAATAGATTTTTGGGGGGAACAATATACTATCAGTGGGGTAGTGGAAGACTTTCACCAGCAATCTTTACGTGAAGCGTATGAACCGCTGATCCTACGGCTTATACCAGATGTCTCGGGGTATACTTCCATAAAAACTACTGCGCAGAGTTCTTCACAAACCATTGCAACAATTAAATCCCTGTGGCAGGAATTTTTCCCCGGCAATACCTTTGACTATTTCTTCCTGGACGATCATTTTGATCAGCAGTATAAGGCAGATCAACGTTTTGGCCAGACCTTCCTGCTATTTACCTTGCTGGCCATTTTAGTGGCATGTATGGGTTTATTTGGATTGGCCTCTTTTACCACCTTGCAACGAACCAAGGAAATAGGAATCAGGAAGGTATTGGGAGCTTCTGTAACTGATATACTCAGGTTGTTGTACCGAGAGTTTGCACTGCTGGTGCTGATTGCCTTCCTGTTAGCAACTCCTATTGCACTGATCAGTGTATCGAAGTGGTTGCAGGGTTATGCTTTCCGTACTTCCATTCATTGGACCTACCTGGCCTTGCCTTTTATCGCCATCATAATCATTTCATTAATGACTGTGAGTTTTCAATCTATCAAGGCTGCTATTGCCAACCCGGTAAAAAGTTTGCGAACGGAATAGACAACTAAAAAGGTACTTGCTGAATGGGGGTTTATGTCAGCATGGTTTTTAAAATAAGTGACCGGATTAACTTTACTATGCTTCATTATTGCTAAATTTCATTACATAATTTCAACTGAAGATACCTGTCAACTACGATGTAGTTTTAGAACAGGTGATGGCAAGTGAATAAGCAAATCGGGTAAAAGAATTTTGTCATGGCCAGTAAAAAGATGATATCTGAAAAAGAAGGCGCTCAGATTTTGAAGGTATTGAAAAGCCGTTTTGAGAAACACAGGAACCGGCATAATGGTATTGAATGGTCCGCCGTTCAGGCCAGGCTGGAAGCTAACAGGGAAAAGCTATGGTCGCTCCAGCAAATGGAAGCAACGGGTGGTGAACCGGATGTGGTAGGACAGGATAAAAAGACCGGCGAATACCTGTTTTATGACTGTTCAGTGGAAAGTCCTAAGGGCCGCAGAAGCTTGTGTTACGACAGGGAAGCACTGGATTCAAGAAAAGAATTTAAACCCGCAAATAATGCAGTAGATAGGGCGGCAGCCATGGGTATTGAACTGTTAACAGAGGAACAGTATCGGATGTTACAGGAATTCGGAAAATTTGATTTGAAAACCTCCAGTTGGATACTAACTCCTGCTCCCATCAGAAAGCTCGGTGGTGCCATCTTTGCTGATTTCCGGTATGACCATGTCTTTATTTACCATAATGGAGCATCGTCTTATTATGCAGCCAGGGGATTTCGCGGGGCACTGAGAGTGTAATTTTTTTTCAGGTCTTACCTTTATCATATGGACCTACATCCAGATTATACCATTCCGGGGCAAACCCGTATCGGGCATGTGCACCTGAAAGTATCAAACCTGCAACGGTCCCTTGACTTTTATTGCGGTTTGCTAGGGTTTCAAATCACTACTACATATGGCAAAGATGCAGCCTTTATATCGGCGGGAGGTTACCATCACCATATTGGCCTGAATACCTGGTACAGTAAGGATGCACCCCCTGCACCAGGAAGGTCACCGGGCTTGTTTCATACTGCCATTTTGTATCCTACCAGGAAAGACCTTGCCGCTATATTACAGCGCTTGCACCAGCATCACTATCCACTGATAGGTGCTTCTGATCATGGGGTTTCGGAAGCATTGTACCTGGATGACCCGGATAAGAACGGGGTGGAATTGTATTGGGACAGGCCAAAGGAACAATGGCCCGCCAAACCAGATGGTTCTTTGGATATGTACACCAAACCATTGGACCTTAAGGATCTATTGAATGAACTAAATAAATAGTCATCAAGGGCGCATTGGGCTTCATTTCCTTGTGGAATAGTTGTCAACCAGTATACTCCTAAACGAAAGTAAATTTTATGCAGTTCAAAGATCATTTTTCAAAGCAGGCAGGCATTTATTCTAAATACCGACCGGGGTATCCTGAGGAGCTGTATAGTTATTTGTCATCACTATCAGCAAGCCATGAATTGGCCTGGGATTGCGGCACAGGAAACGGCCAGGCTGCGATCGGCTTGGCATCGCATTTCAAAAAAGTAATTGGCACAGATCCAAGTAGCGAGCAAATCAACTATGCCTTTATAAAAGAGAATGTAGAATACAGGGTGGAGAAAGCTGAGCAAACTTCCCTGCCCGACTCTTCAGCAGACCTGGTGACTATAGCCAATGCATTGCACTGGTTCGATTTTGATCAATTCTACCCTGAAGTGAAAAGAATATTGAAACCAGGTGGTGTCATCGCGGCTTGGGCCTATGTGCCGCCAACTATATCTCCGGAGATCGACCCGTTCATTCATCATTTTCATGATGTGGAACTGGATGATTACTGGATCGCTGAAAACCGGTATGCTGAAGCTGGATACAAAACAATTCCCTTTCCTTTCCCGGAAATACAGGCACCAGCATTTCAATCTAAAAAAGAAATGACCCTATTTGATTTCAGGGAATACCTCTGTACCTGGTCTGCTGTTCAAAGGTTTATGAATACCAACCATTATGATCCAACTGAAGCCTTTATCTCAAAGCTTTTACCGGCTTGGGGTGATCCTTTATCAGTGAAGGAAGTCTCATGGGACCTGGTGCTTAAAATAGGTGTGAATAAAAATGGTGCAAATCGATAAGCACTCTTGCAGTTATACATGGCCGTTTGGATCCGGCTGATTTAGATTGTTTAATTTTAGGTAGGGAAACACGGGTCATGTTACAGAAAGTGGTTTCATACCAGGTTGCTGATTCAATCGATGTAAAACGGTTCAGTTCGGGATTCTCTGGAGAGTTGGTGTACCACGATCAATCGGAACTGTTTTACAAGACAGGGATGGAGCAGTATGTATACGTTTTTAAGTATGGAGCTGTTTGTTTTTTAAACTATGGAATCAAGGAGATCGAATCATTTCTTCAACTCATCTATCCTTATTGCAAAAATCTTTTCGAAAACAGCCTGACAGATGAATTCCTTGTGCAGACAGAAGCAAAGGAGGTCAAAGTGGGTTTTAACCAGATAGAGATCCCTTCAGCTAATATTGAGGTACTGCGGCTTGTAATGATGAATGTATCACAATCCGTAGCCCTTGATTATTATGAAGAACAAACAAGTAAACTGCTGGAAGAAACCAATACTCATACACAAACGTTGGTAAACAAGGGAAGGTTGGGACTTTCAGGTAAATATTTAAAAGTGTTTATCGGCAAGACGCTACTATTGCGCAACCGTATTGCGGAGAACATCTATGTGTTTGATTCTCCGCCGGAGACCTGGGAGAACGAAACCCTGAACAGGATAGATGGAGAGTTGAAACGGACCTTCGACCTCCAGGTACGGGTGAGAACCATTCATGAAGGATTAAACATTATCAAAGACAACCTTGAACTTTTCAGGACCTTAATGCAGCATCGTTATAGCAGCATGCTGGAATGGATAGTGATCATACTGATCTTGTTTGAAGTGGTGAACCTTGTGATAGAAAAACTATTTTAGACCGTTTCTTGTTTATGGTTTATTGTTCCTTGTTCTTTAGGTGGAATTATTCTTTTTCTCAGCAGTCAAACTTTTATTTCGAATTGCGTAAACCTGAAGTTTACCGCTTATTGCTTCCGGCCCAGGAACCTGATCACAGAACCAAGCCCGTTATGGTAAATTCCTTCATGGAGCAAAATCTCAGATTCCTTTAGTTCTATAATATTATAGTTCATAAAATCAGATTTGATCTCTTCAACAGAAAATAAAGATTCTATGTCTCTTGGTCCTCCAACATTTTCATTTTTCGCTATGTAGTCTATATGAGTTTTACTGAACGCCTCGAAAATTACTGTTCCGCCTTTGCGCAAATATTTATCAAGCGCCATGTGAATGGCTGATTTGATTGCAGGTGGAAAATGTGCATAGATCAAGGCAATGGCGTCAAATTGTTCGTCTTGATAATTTAAAGTTTCTAATTCTCCAATTTGGTAATCAATTAATACATTGTTTTTTTGGGCGAGTTGCAGTGCTTTCTTTTGCCCTTCCCTGCTAATGTCATATGCTGATACAGACCAGCCAAGTTGTGCCGCATACACGGCATTTCGTCCTTCTCCTTCTGCTGGGAAAAGAATCTTTCCCGGAACTAGTCTTTCCAATTGCTCTTTCAAAAAAGCGTTAGGTTGTTCGCCATAAGCAAATTCTTTATCTCTATATCTATCATTCCATTTGCTTGTCCAGTTTTCTGCCATTTTCCTGGTTTGTGGTCATCAAATTTAATTCGATTATTACTTACTGAAGTCTTTATTAAGATCATCCTTAGTGACTTATAGATCCCGTATCTTGCTATGGGCAGTATTTCGAGTCTTCTTTAAGTTGGCATGCCCCGGTAATAACATATTTGATCCCGGTTAATATATTTTCATGAAGAGATTATTATTTGCTGCAGTTTTTTTATCAATAGCGATAATGGGTAATACGCAACCAAATAAAATTCGTTTGTTGGTTAGGGGTGATGATATGGGTTATACCCATTCCGGTAATGAAGCGTTGATCAAATCCTATAACCAAGGAATAGAAAGATCTATAGAAGTGATTGTCCCCTCGCCCTGGTTTCCTGAGGCAGTGAAACTATTAAAGGAAAACCCGGGTGTTGATGTGGGTGTGCACCTGGCCATCACCAGCGAATGGGAGAATATTAAATGGCGGCCATTGACAGTTGCTGCCTCAATTAAAGATAGTAATGGCTATTTCTTTCCTATGGTGCAACCAAACAAGAACTACCCTGGCCAGTCATTAAAGGAAAACCATTGGAACATATCTGATATTGAGAAGGAGTTTAAGGCCCAGATAGAGTTGGCACTCAAACTTATCCCGCGCATCAGCCATGTATCTTCTCATATGTGGTGCACAGAACTGTCGCCTGAAGTGGCAACTATGACCAGACGCCTGGCAAAAGAATATAAGATCGATATTGACCTTGATGAAAATGGAGTCATTTATACAGGGTATGATGGTCCTTCGGGCACCAGTGAAGAAAAGATAACAAGCTTCCTTAAAGGATTAGAAAAGTTGAAGCCCGGTAAAACCTATTGGTTCATAGACCATCCAGGATTTGATAACGAGGAATTAAAGGCAGTGTATCATATAGGCTATGAAAAAGTGGCTAAAGACCGCCAGGGAGTTACTAACCTGTTTACCAGCGACAAGGTGAAAGCTTATATCAAAAAGAAGAACATTGTGCTGATAGGGTACAGAGATCTGCCAATTAAAAACAAGTAACAGGCATACTGGCAATATGCGTGGTTTCTGGTTTTTTGATTTTGGTTTCTTGTTCTTTAGGCATAAGAGCTATAATTATATACAGTCTTTTTAAAGGTCAATATTAATAGCAGGTATTTCTTTAAAAGTAGCTTTAGATGGTAGCGACAATCGTCAGGATCTTTTTGATCCGACATCTTTGGAACTTGCAATAGCATTATTAGATCTTACAGGACCTTTAATGAGTTGCACTGCATTCAACGGCACGATCACCTGTTGCCCATCCGGAAGTTCAGCAATATATCCCTTCGTTTGAAGTGCTAAGGGTACTAATAGTGTATTGGCAATTAAAATGCTTCCATCACTGGCTTTATCTTTTTTAATCACCTTTAAATAACCGGACAAAGATCTGTAAGCCAGGTCGGGTGCTGACTGCATCTCTTTGTTTACAAAAGGCAAAGGATTAATTGGACCATTGGAAGTGTAAACCCCAAAATGGAGGTGCGAAGGCGTATGCCTGGCATTGCCGGTGTTCCCTACCAGTCCAAGCACGTCACCTTTTTTAACTGTCTGTCCCTGTTCCACCAGTTGTTTGTCAAGGTGGGCATAATAGAGATAAATATCCTTATCATTGACCTTCATCCATACGGACTTACCGCCTAATCCTCCTTCTTTTACTCCTGTCACGACTCCATCAGTAGCTGCAATAGCTGGTGAGCCTTTTTTGGCGAAAATATCAATGCCTTCATGCTTTCTTTTTCCTCCATCACGCCTGTCACCCCAGATGCTTTCAACCCGGGCTTTGGGATCCGTAACTGGAAATCCAAGCGAAGGGTTAATGGAAATGGTAAGACTGTATTCCCCTGTGCGGAACAATTCAGGTTGCAGCCTTAAAATATATTTACCGGTTTCCGCAATGTCAAAGCTGAATTGGGTGCTGCTGGTATCTATAGAAAGTACAGGATCTTTGGAACTGCCGGACTTAAACAGGTCGGTATAGAGCATTAGTGCCGGATCATTTTTGCGATTTAATGAAAAGCTGATCCGCTCTCCAGCCTGGGCATTAAACTCCAAACCTAAAGCACGGGCTTTATCTGCATGAAAATATCCTTGTTGCCGGTAGGGAAGGTCAATAGCAATTGGATTGATAAGGGCTTTTTGAGAAGCTGCCAGCCATTGCCTGCCTTCAGGCGTTTTGTCCAGGTCCCTGTCATCCAGTTTATCTGCATATTGTTCGTGGGGTGTCTTTTTTCCAAAAATGCCCTTGATCGGTGAACTACAGGCGATAGCCATTACAGCTATGAACAGAAATAAGGTGGATGTATTTTTCATAGTCAGTGCGCCCTCTTCAGCAAAGCTGAAGCCGGAAATAGTGAAGGAATTATTAAGGATTAACACTTGACAGGCTTAAAAGGCTCGCTATCCCTGATAACAACCATCCTTCCATGCAGGTTCTTTCCGGATCGCCATGCGGTTTATTTTGTGGGTATGATCATAAGGAATCTGGATAATTGTTCCGTGGAGGATATAACGGCTGCATTTAATGAAGCTTTCAGTGATTATTTTATTCCACTTCAATTCACATCAGAAACAATGAAGGCCAAGATGAAGGCCGAAAATATACTTATGCGTTATTCTGTTGGAGCTTTTGAGGGTGACCGGCTGGTTGGCTTCATCCTGCATGGCTATGACAAGATTAATGAAGAGAGAACCATATATAATGCCGGGACAGGTGTCATTCCTGCTTTCAGGGGAAAGGATCTGACTATGGATATGTACCATTATGCGCTCATTCATTTGCAAAAGGAGGGTATTTACTCACATGTGCTGGAAGTGATCGATACTAACCTGGCTGCGATGAAACAATATTTTAAAATGGGGTTTTCTATTTCCAGAAAACTGGGTGCTTTCAGGACATCTGCTACTGTGCCTGGAAATGTATTGTACACAATCAGCCAGGTGAATGTGGATTATATAACAATGGAATTTTCTGATTGCATTCCGGCCTGGCAGAATTCTTTAGCCAGTATCCGCAGGTGCAGGGAAGGACACAGTTTCCCCGGTATCTATATGGATGGTCAACTTGTAGCCTATGCTGTTTTTGTTCCATCCACAGGCAGGGTGAAGCAATGCGCTGTTCATCCGCAATGGAGACAAAAGGGTTTGGGCAGGTCACTGATCAGTCACATGATGGAACAGAGTGAAAAGGGGGAATTGGTATTTACCAATATTGACGAAGGATATACACAAGGGATTCATTTCCTGGAAGCCCTTGGGTTTACAAAATTTTTGAGTCTATACGAAATGAAGATGCGGATGCAGAACTGCAACTCCAAACCATAAAATATCAACCAGATCAATTCAATCCTTACCAGGTAAACAACTTATCATGATTAAAAAATCAAACAATAAGAAGAAGAGATGGCTGCCATATCTTTTATTGCCTTTGGCAGCGATACTATTGGTCCTGACCTATTACCAGTTCTTTTACAGATCGCCCCGGGTAGATAATGGGTTATTGAAGCCAGGTCTTTCATTCACGGGGCATAGGCATGTAGTAACTGCTGTCAGGTTTATCCCCAATGATTCCTTTCTTGTCAGTGCCAGTGTAGACAGCACCATACAATTGTGGAGCCGGATAACCGGTAGCATTGTACATAAAATTAGTCAGCCATCTGGCATTGCCTATATGGATCTGAGCGAGGATGGCCAATACGTGGTAACAGGTAGCTATGATTCAAAAGTCAGAATATTTAGATTACAGGATGGTGCATTTATTAAGGAGTTTGCCGGGCACAAGGGAACAGTATGGACTGTGGCATTCAGCCCTGATGGTAAGAAGATAGCCAGTGCGGGCGATGACCTTGTCGTCAGGATATGGGATGTAAATACAGGCCGGTTACTACACCAGTTGCCGGGGCATCAAAGAATCATCTGGTCAGTGAGGTTTAGTCCTGATGCCACCAAACTGGCATCCTGCAGCTTTGACAAAACCTTTAAGATCTGGAATGTGGCAGATGGGAAATTGATATTGAATAATACTTCACATTCCGAAACTGTGGTGGACGTAAGTTTCAGTCATGATGGAAAGATGCTTGCCAGTACCAGTGATGATAAAACCATAAAGCTTTGGAATACCAGCGGCTGGAGTTTGGCCAGGACTATGATGGTGGCGGAACATGTGCAGGCTGTAGCTTTTAGCCCTGACGACCAGTTGCTGTTGACAGGTGGAAGGGATAAACCCATGATCGGAGAATTATTGCAAAATTTCCTGGGCGATTCAAGAATCAATAAAGGTGTTTCTGCAAGGATCTGGAAGGTTAATGATGGGGCATTACTTCAAACATTTGCTCATCATGCCAATGATGTAAATGATGTAGCCTTTAGTCATAATGGTCGATACATTGCCACAGCCAGTGCTGATAAAACTGTTGACCTGTGGTACTTCACCAGGTGAACCCTGCCATTCGTTTATAGATCATACGGAAACAATCCTTCCCTGAATATTGTAACTTCATAAACTACATTTATTACATTATTAATTTCCAGGTGATGTATCCGAAAATGTATCTATACAAAAGGATCGTTCAGTCCAGGCTTTTTATTGACAGCCATTATGCTGAGGCTATTGACCTGGATAATATTGCCGATGAAGCCTTATTTTCCAGGTTTCACTTTATCCGGCTTTTCAGTTCTATTTTTGGCCAGACACCGCACCAATACCTGACCAGCCTGCGGATTGAAAAATCAAAGGAACTGTTGCGTGCTGGTGAATCCGTTAGCAGCACATGTTTTGCTGTTGGCTTTGAAAGCCTGGGATCATTTACTTCCCTTTTCAAAAGACGCACCGGTCAAAACCCTTCCTTATATCGCAGGCAAATGATGGAAAGGGAAGACACGATCAAACAGAACCCATTGCATTTTATTCCAGGTTGTTTTGCTGAACAAAAAGGTTGGAAGAATAGCAATTTTGAAGAAATGAAAGCTTGTTAAGTTTCCCAATTTGCAGTTTCAACTTTAAATCAATTATTATGATCACGAAAATGAATCACGTCAGCATTTTTGTATTGAACCAGGATAGCGCTTATGATTTTTATGTAAATAAGCTTGGTTTCAAAGTGCATACAGATGCAGCCATGGGTCCGGGAATGCGTTGGCTGACTGTCTGTCCTCCTGGCCAACCCGAACTGGAGATTACGCTTATGGCTATTGATGAAGGCATGATGTTCAAGGGGGAAGCAGCAGCTCAAATGAGGGACTTGGTAAAGAAGGGAACATTTGGCTTTGGAGTTTTTGAATGTGATGACCTGAAGGCCACTTATGAGGAACTTAAGGCCAAAGGTGTGGAATTTAAAAAGCCTCCCACCAAAGAATTCTATGGATATGAGGCATTGTTCCTTGACGACTCAGGCAACTGGTTCTCCCTGGGCGAAAGGAGTAAGACCACTTCTTAAAACAGGGGTGTAAGGAAATCTGTATATATGAAAACCTTCCATATACAGGTTTCACCTTTTGTCAAAAATATGGGGATGCCCATCCATAAACCTTAGATTTGCCACACTAAAAATGTATCATGAAACGATATGCCCTGCTAAGTTTTTGCCTTTTAAGTCTATCAATTGCCTTTTCACAAGAGGCTCCAAAAGAAGTTTCGAAGGAATACCGTGCCACCCCTGAGAAGATCAATGACCTGGTTCATACTAAACTGGATGCTCATTTTGATTACTCCAAATCCCAGTTGAACGGTAAGGTCTGGATCACCCTGAAACCTCATTTTTATCCCACCGATTCTCTAGCCCTTGATGCAAAGGCAATGGATATTAAATCTGTGTCGCTTGTAAAAGGAACAAAGAACAGTCCCTTAAAATACACCTACAATGGCTGGGTGCTGAATATCAGGCTCGATAAAATGTATAAGGGCGGAGAGCAGTACACAATTTATATTGACTACACCGCCAAGCCTAATGAATTTACAGGCAAAGGCAGTTCGGCTATTACCGATGCCAAGGGCCTGTACTTTATCAACCCGCTGGGTAAAGACAAGAATAAACCCACACAGATATGGACACAGGGCGAAACAGAAGCAACCTCAGTTTGGGTGCCCACCATTGACAAGCCTAATCAAAAAACGACTGACGAGATCATCATGACCGTGCCGGCAAAATACGTTACACTCAGTAATGGTAAACTTGTTAGCCAGAAAATTAATAAAGATGGCACCCGCACTGATGACTGGAAAATGGACCAGCCTCATTCCCCTTACCTGTTTTTTATGGGTGTAGGTGATTATGCAGTGATAAAAGATAAATACAAAGACAAGGAAGTAAACTATTACGTGGAAAAGGAGTATGCTCCGGTTGCCCGCAAGATATTTGGATTGACTCCTCAAATGATCGCCTTGTTCTCCCGTCTAACCGGTGTTGATTTTCCCTGGGTTAAATATTCCCAGATCGTTGGCCGGGACTATGTGAGTGGTGCAATGGAAAATACAACAGCTACGCTACACCAGGAATCTGCACAACAGGATGCCAGGGAATTGACAGATGGCAACCGCTGGGAAGAAGTCATTGCCCATGAACTGTTTCACCAATGGTTTGGTGACTATGTAACTGCAGAAAGCTGGAGCAACATTACAATGAATGAATCTTTTGCCACCCTGGGATCACAGTTGTGGAATGAATTTAAGTATGGTAAAGATGAAGCTTATGCAGAACGCTATGGTTCGCTGCAGGGATATTACAACAGCAATAGTGAAAAGAAGAACCTGGTCCGTTTTCATTACAATAGCCAGGAAGATGTATTTGATGGGGTGAGCTATAATAAAGGCGGAGGCATATTGCAAATGTTGCGCAACTATGTAGGTGATAGTGCGTTCTTTAAATCTTTGAATCTTTACCTGAACACCAATAAATACAAGAATGGTGAAGCGCAGCAACTGCGTTTGGCTTTTGAAGAAGTAACCGGTAAGGATTTGAATTGGTTCTTTAACCAATGGTACTATGGCAATGGCCATCCCAAACTTAATGTATCAAGCAATTACGATGCGGCCGCCAGGCAGGTAAATATGGTAGTGGAGCAAACACAGGATAGCAATAATTTATTTACAATACCCGTAAGTGTGGATGTGTGGACAGGAAATAAGCCTACCCGTTATACAGTGTGGGTAAAAGACAAGGCTGATACTTTTGCCTTTCCTGCTGCCACCCAGCCCCAGTGGGTTAGTTTTGATGCCGATAAGATCCTGGTAGCACAACGTACGGAGAATAAATCGCTGGATGAATATGCTTTCCAGTATGCTCACGCAAAGAATTATATTGACAGGAGAGAGGCAATTGATGTGGCAGCTAAAAATCAAGCCGAAAGAACTGCAGCGCAAATCCTGGAAATGGGTATGAAGGATCCTTTTGCAGGTTTGCGCAGCTATGCCATCAGCAAGCTGGAAATGCAGAAAGAGCAGGTACGGTCAATGGCTGAACCATTACTGTTTGAAATTGTACAGAAAGATAAAAGCCGTCCGGTAAAGGCTGCAGCCATCTCCAAATTAGGAGATCTGAAATCAGCTAAGTATAAAAGTCTATTCCAGGCATCTGTAAATGATTCTTCCTATACTGTTTCGGGCAATAGCCTGGAAGCCCTTGCAAAGATCGACAGCGTGGCTGCTTTCTCTGAAGCCAAACGCCTGATGTCACAACCTGCTAAAGGGAAACTGGGAAGTGCCATCACTAAAATATTGATCAAATATGGTGATGAAAGTTCTGCTGAGGTGATACTGAAGAATTTTGAAGATATGCCATTGAGCCAGGGTAAGTTTGAAGCCATCAGGCCACTGGTTGATTTCCTTGGCAAAGTAAAATCTCCGTCTACTTTTAAAAGAGGTGTTGATGATATCCTTAACTTAGTAGCCCAGGTTCCGGAATCATTCCGTGACCAGGTAGCTGGTTTTGTGGAAGGATTACTGCGCAATGTTCAAAAACAAAAAACTGCCAACGGCCAATCTGAGCTGGCAGAATACATTGAAAGTAGTTTATCAAAAAAGGCATTCTGATCATTTGGTTATATAGTAACAAGCCATCTCTTAGGAGGTGGCTTTTTTTATGGGGAAAGTCAAAAGGCAAAATTAAAAAGTAAAAAAGCTTAGATCGGTCGTATTGGTTGTAGCAGTGATTATTTTTCGGGTTTGGATATTCGATTATAGTTCAGTCTGCCATCAGTTACCCATATATACTGTCATCCCGAGGTACGAGGCATCTGTGATAACTTTTTAAGCTGCAATCGAAAATAGTAGGCTGCCTGACCTTGGTAAATGCTAAACGTAATATTATATAAGCGCATAACCAACGTTGTTATACAAGTCTTGCATAATTACATAAACGGTAGTGGCTGCTATTGACCTGCGCATAGTTTTGCGGAAAAATAATAAGATGAAGTTCCTGGTTTTAGTTGTTTTTGGTTTGTTCATACAAGTTAATATTAATGCACAGGTAGATACTATCAATACCGGCAATCATAAATTAAATGTTTCGGCCTTAAAGGAAGGAAAATCATCCTATGCTGTATACTTTGAAGATAGTCTTGGCAACCGTATTTCCAGCGCCGACATCTGGGATAGGACCATTCATTTTACTACCAACGCGGAAGGAATGGCTATTTACCAGTTTGAATGGAATTGGTTTAAAAAGGACACTATGATAGCACATATTGTAGCCACTGGTGACCGAACCAGTTTAACGCCTTTCACCCATAAGGCTGAATATGTAAGAAGACCACCACTGAGCTTTGCTTTTGCCAATGGGGTAGTTACAGTGCCAGCAGGTGACAGGCGCACAACTGCTGATAGTGCCTTCAATGTGCCGCTTGGTAACCCGGCATTTGAATTTCCAATGGACCTGGAGATATTTCCACTGCTTCCTTTCAAAAAGCCAGGGCAGCAATTCGCCATCGCTTTTTATGAACCGGGGACAAAGAAATCAGATTATTATAAACTGACAGTAACAGGAAAGGACAAACTTTCATTGCCGGGGGGATCAAAGTTGACTTGCTGGTTGTTGCGTATTGATTATGCTCCTGGCAGCTATGCTACATTCTGGATCACCGATCAGACAAGAGAGGTTGTTAAAATGCAAGAGTATTACAAGGGCCGGTACAGGTACAAAGTAAAACTGTATTGATGATTAGACACTTAGTGAAGAGCCGGAATTTCCGGCTCTTCTTTTTAAGAATTGGAGTAACTTAAAAGAATGAACGCAAAACCAATTCTGCTGTTAGCGGTTATTATTTCCTTTGGAATATGTGCTGCAGGTCAATCTTCAGGAGTGTCTCCTTTTGACACTACTATATATGGGAAGAATACAAAGGTGGGCAAGTATGCAAAGATCCGTGGCATCAACATGTACTACGAGACATATGGCAAGGGTGAGCCTTTGCTTATCATTCATGGTAATGGAGGATCTATCAACAACTTCCTATACCAGGTACCCTATTTTTCAAAAAATTATAAGGTGATACTGGCAGATAGCAGGGCACAGGGAAAGTCGGTTGATTCTGGTGATTCACTGAGCTATGAAATGATGGCTGATGACCTTAACGCCTTGCTGGATAACCTGCGCCTCGATTCCTGTTACGTCATTGGCTGGAGTGATGGAGGTATCAATGGTTTATTGCTTGCCATACGTCATCCCGATAAAGTAAAAAAGCTTGCCGTAACGGGTGCCAATCTATGGCCTGATACAACGGCTGTTGACCCATTTGTTTATAATTGGGCCATGCATTACAATGATACATTGACTAAAATGGAACAAACCCCACAGATAAAAAATGCCCGAAAGCTCGCGCATTTATTATCCTATGAACCACATATCAGTTTGGAACAATTGCATACTATCCAATGCCCTACGCTTGTTATTGGTGGTGACCATGATGTATTGCTGCCCAGGCACACCTTGCTCATAGCAGAATCAATACCTAAATCTTATTTATGGATACTGCCCAACTCCGGGCACTCCACACCTATATATTATAAAGACCAGTTCAATGCAACCGTAGCAGAGTTTTTTAAAAAGCCCTACCGGGTTATAGAAAAGGAAGGACGGTTTAATTAGGGTTATACCTGGTCCTTGTTATTTATGCACTCATGCGTTTGCAGTATCGGGGTTCCAGGTAAAACAAGATTGGGTTAAAAACTCTATAAACAATAGTTAATGTACCCTTTTTATTAAGCATTAAATTTTCATTATGACCAATAAGCGCCATGCTCCCATAGAAATTGACAATGAAGAATTCAGAAAAGCCGGGCATAAGTTAATTGATACCATCGCGGATTTCCTCGGTACCATACAGCAAAAGCCGGTAACAACAGGCGAAACATCCAAAGCATTACAGGCGTTGCTGGGTATGGCCTCACTGCCGGCTGATGGAACTTCCCCGGAGCATATTATTGACAAAGCATCTGCATTATTACTGGATCATTCCCTGTTCAATGGACATCCAAAATTCTTTGGCTATATCACTTCATCGCCTGCGCCTATTGGAGCCCTGGCGGACCTCCTTGCAGCTATTGTCAATCCAAACGTTGGAGCACAGGTGTTAAGCCCTATGGCTACACAAATTGAATTGCAAACCATTCAATGGCTGTCAGAATTTATTGGTGTTCCCTCCACCTATGGCGGTATCCTGGTAAGTGGCGGCAACATGGCTAATTTCACTGCATTCGTTACTGCCAGAACTATAAAGGCTCCAAAGAAGATTAAATCAGGAGGTATTGCTGAAGAGGATAAACTGGTTGTCTATTGTTCAAAAGCTACGCATACCTGGATTGAAAAAGCGGCTGTATTGTTTGGTCTTGGTTCCAATGCCATTCACTGGGTGGAAACTAGTGCTGATAATAAAATGAAAGTAGAGGCATTGGAGCGGATGATACAAAAAGACCTGCAGGATGGTTGCAGACCCATTATGGTGATTGGCAATGCAGGTGATGTTAGCACAGGTGCTGTTGATGATTTGCAGGACCTGTCTGCCATCTGCAAAAAATATGAACTATGGTTTCATATTGATGGTGCCTATGGTATTCCCGCAGCTGTATTACCAGAATTAAAGGACATGTTTGCAGGGGTTGATGGTGCTGACTCTATAGCCCTTGATCCGCACAAATGGTTGTATAGTCCATTAGAAGCGGGGTGCACCCTGGTAAAAGATCCCAATCACCTCATAGAAACATATAGTTCACATCCTGTGTATTACAACTTTTCTTCTACCGTGGAGCGTACACACAATTTCTATGAATATGGATTCCAGAACTCCAGGGGTTTCAGGGCGCTCAAAGTGTGGATGTCATTGCTGCAGGTAGGACGAAATGGTTACGAACAAATGATCCGGGAGGATATTGAATTATCAAAATTGATGTATGCCCTGGTTGATGCACATGCCGAACTGGAGGCAATGACACAAAGCTTAAGTATTGCTACATTCAGGTATGTGCCGGCGAATGTCAAAACAATAGATAACAAAGAAGATTATTTAAATCGTCTAAATGAATCCTTGCTAAATGAATTGCAGCAGGGAGGCCAGGTGTTTTTATCAAATGCGGTGATAGGAGAAAAGTACTGCCTGCGTGCCTGCATTGTCAATTTCAGAACTTCAAGGGAAGATATTGAGCAGGTAGTACAAATTATCGTGGCTGCCGGCAAAAAAGTTCACAAGGCATTAATGGAAAAACCTGCTATAAATAGTCAAGGCGCTTAATTCCTATTTATTCTCTAATGAACCTTATTACATATGGAACCAATGGATGCTAATACAAGTCATGAGCACCTGTCAGGTAATGCAGTAACATGGCCGGCTGAACTTGATGCCTTGCGTGCAGACCCCCGTCATCACAGGCTGTTATTTGAAAATGAAATTGTAAGGGTGTTGGATACCCTAATACAACCTGGAGATATTACAGAGCTTCACACACACTGTTTTGCCGCAGCTTTGTACGTTGTTAGCTGGTCAGACTTCATACGGTATGATGAGAAAGGAAATGTGATACTCGATTCCAGGTCGCTTTCAAAAACCCCGGAACCCAACACTGCATTATGGACGTCTGCCATAGACCCTCACAGGTTAAGGAATGTGGGTACCGCTCCCTTACACATCATCAGTACAGAGCTGAAACTTTACCATGAAACTGTATAGGCCGTTTAATGTCTCTTGAAGTACTGAACTTCTCTTTCGTGTTTTTTAGCAGCCTCCAGCGTATCAAAAGTGCCGAGGTTTCTACGTTTATGTGTCTTTGGATTTACCTTACGTGAGTATAGCCTGTATTCACCGGATTTAAGCTTGCGTATCATAAGTTTTTATTTTTATGATACGCAAACTTCATGCAATAATCCGGGCGGGGAATAATAAGAATGTCAGCACTTTCTTAAGAATTTGGTAACCGTTTTTTGTTGGGCTTGGATCCCATGAAAAACTGCAGTGTGCCGCCTTTCAAAATATCTTGCTGGGTGATGTACAGCCTGTTCAACTCAACTCCATTTAGAACAACTTTTTGCACATACACATTTTTATCAGACTGGTTTCTTGCTTCTATTGTAAAGCTTTTTCCATTCTCCAATTGTATGACTGCTTTGTCTACGGCAGGGCTGCCAAGTTGGTATTCACCTGAGCCAGGCGTGACAGGGTAAAACCCAATGGAAGAAAAGATATACCAGGCGCTCATTTGCCCGCAATCATCATTGCCTCCCAACCCATCGGGTGTAGCACCGTATTGCTTTTTCAATATCATACGTATCCTTTCCTGAGTCTTCCAGGGCTGGTCAGTATAGTTGTATAAATAGGCTACATGGTGAGAAGGTTCATTGCCATGAACATATCCACCAATGATGCCCTCTCTGGTAATGTCTTCAGTTTCTTCAAAGAAATGATCTGGCAGGTGCATGGTAAATAATGAATCAAGATGCGGTACAAATCGCCTGTTACCACCCATGCTTTGAATAAGTCCCTTGGGATCCTGGGGCACAAACAAACTGAAGTTCCAGGCATTGCCTTCAATGAATCCCTGGTTATTGGTAGACAGCACATCAAAGTTCTTGCGGAAACTGCCATCGCTTAACCGTGGCCGCATAAAACCAATGGAATTGTCATACACATTACGCCAGTTCTGCGATCTCTTATTGAATTCTTCATAAACTTTTTCATCTCCCAGTTTCTTTGCCAGTTGGGCAATGCACCAGTCATCAAATGCAAATTCAAGAGTAGTGGAAACAGAGGTCCCGCCTTTTTTATCTTCAGGTACATAGCCCAGTTTCATATAATAATCCAGTCCATCATAAAAGCCTTTATGCGCAGTTTGCACACATGCATCCAGGGCTTTCCGGGCATTGATACCAGTGTCGCCCTTAATAATAGCATCTGCAATAACAGCCACGCTATGATACCCGCTCATACACCAGTTCTCATTGGCATAATGGCTCCATATCGGCAACATACCCTCAGCGCTCTGGTCATAATGTGCGAGCATGGAACGTATCATATCATTATTGCGCTTTGGCTGCACAATGGTAAACAATGGGTGCAGCGCCCTGTACGTATCCCAAAGGGAAAAAGTGGTGTAATTGGTAAAGCCGTCTGCCTGGTGCACATTCTGATCCAGGCCTTTATAACTGCCGTTCACATCCATATAAACTGTAGGACTGATAAAGGCATGGTACATGGCAGTATAAAAATTTATCTTTTCATTTGGGTCTTTGGTAGTGATGGCGATCTTACTCAGCTCACTGTTCCATTGCGCTTTTCCTTTTTGATAAACTTCTTCGAAATTCCATCCGGGCGTTTCAGTCCTTAAATTTTCAAGGGCATTGGCAGTGCTCACAGGTGACAATGCAAACTTCAGCATGATGGCTTCGCCTTCATTTGTTTTAAAATCAAAATAGGCTCTTATCTGCTCGCCAGCTATCTCGGGGAAATTGCGTGACTGGTTAAAGCGTCTCCAGAAGCCACTGTATTGCGGATTCTTAAAGTTCTTATTACCATAACTTGTAAATGGTTTGGAAAAGCTCAGTGCAAAATATACAGTACGGGTCCTGGCCCAACCGGCAGTTTGCCTGTAACCGGTAACCAATGTATCGTTCTCTATTCTCAGGAAGGTCCATGTGTTCTTATCATCATAGTTATATATGCCATGCATCAGGTCAAGGATGATATGCGCACTGTCCGATTTTGGAAAAGTGTATTTGTGAAATCCCACCCTGGTGGTAGTGGTCAGTTCGGCAAGGATATTATCATCTTCCAGGCGCACCTTGTAGTAATCAGGTTTTGCCACCTCGGTGCTGTGTGAAAAAACAGAGCGGAATCCATTTTCAGGATGATCTTTTGTGCCTGGATTAAGTTGCAGGGCACCTGTCGTTGGCATAATAAGAAAATCGCCAAGGTCGGAGTGGCCTGTGCCACTGAAATGGGTATGCGAAAAGCCTACTATTGTTTTATCATCATAATTGTAGCCTGCACAATATTTATACATGTCGGGGTTGTACTTGCCATTGGTGAACATGGCAATAGTATCAGTGTCCGGGCTCAATTGCACCGAACCAAAAGGAACTGTAGCACCCGGATAGGTATGTCCCATCTTTTGTGTGCCTATCAAAGGATTCACATATTGGGAAAGATCGGGCTGCTGCGCCCAGGCACGGCTTGTCAACAACAAGAGTACAATAATGGTTTTACGCATAAGGTTTTATTAAGGAGCCGTAAAAGTAAGGGCAATCATTTTTATGCTATGTAACGATTTGAGGATGCTTCTTTTTAAGATCGGGCAAAAAGCTTGTCAACAACCCTATTAAGGGGAGAAATCCGCAAAGTTGGAAAATATAATGTATGCTGGTATGATCCGCCAGGGCACCCAGGACTGCAGATCCCAGCCCGCCCATTCCAAAGGCAAAGCCAAAAAATAGCCCGGACACCATACCAATCTTTCCAGGCAATAATTCCTGCGCATACACAAGGATCGCTGAAAAGGCCGAAGACAGAATGAACCCGATGCATATGGAAAATACTGTGGTCCAGAAAAGATCCATAAAAGGAAGCAGGATAGTAAAGGGTGCCACGCCGAGAATGGAAAACCAGATCACATACTTGCGTCCAAAGCGGTCACCCAAAGGGCCGCCCAGGAAAGTACCTGCCGCAGTGGAAAATAAGAAAAGGAAAAGATGCACCTGTGAACTTTGAATGGAGAGTTTAAATTTATCGATAAGGAAAAAGGTAAAGTAAGAACTCATACACGCGAGGTAGAAGTATTTGGAAAAAATAAGGACCAACAGTATGGCTATAGAAATACCAACAGTCCTGCGTGGTATTTCAGGGTGAAAATTGATGACAGTCCCTTTTGATTTTGGCCTGATGCGGTGTATATTCTGCTGGTACCATTTACCTATCCTTATCAAAACAACAATGGCAGTGAGTGCAAGTATGGAAAACCAGGCTATATGCGATTGGCCATACCGCACCACAACCAGTGCAGCCAGCAGAGGACCCATAGAACTGCCTGCATTGCCGCCCACCTGGAAAATGGATTGTGCCAATCCACGCCGTCCACCGGATGCCATATAGGCCACCTTGGAGGCTTCCGGGTGAAATACAGATGATCCAATACCGATCATGGCAACAGATAGCAATAGCCAATGAAAGCTTGGTGCAAATGATAACAGTATCAGGCCTGCCAGTGTAAAGCCCATACCTGTGGCAAGGGAAAAAGGTTGTGGTCTTTTATCAGTATAATACCCCACAAAAGGTTGCAGCAGTGATGCTGCCAGTTGAAATGTCAGCGTGATCAGGCCCACCTGGCTGAAGCTTAAATGAAAGGAAGCTTTTACAAGTGGGTAAATGGAAGGTATGAGTGATTGTATGGTATCATTCAATAAATGCGAAAAGCTAATGCTCAATAGTACAGGGAATACAGTTGCCCCGGCTATTGACTGTATAGGATTTAGTGCCTGCTGCGCTGATCTTTGTTCCATGTTTCAACAAATTCTTTTACTGTCTCAAAAGCAAATATCCTTTTCCTTTTCATTTTTACTTCTCCTGGCCTACTACGCTTAGAGCTTAGCTAAATGATATTGCTTTTGGTTTGCAATATTGCGTTAATAGTTAGCACCACCAAACCACCAATACCATTTTGGCCGCTTTTGGCCGATTTGACCGTTTTTGTCCGCTTTTGTCCGGAAGGATTACCCGGAGGAGTAGGGGTGGAATAAGAATAAAATTATAACACTACCAATGGTCCCTGGATTTTATATTAACCAGGAAAGCTGTTTTTTATGACTATGCAACGTGTTTATAACGCCTCTTTAAAGAGCCGTTACAAAGGCGGCACATAGGCGGCACATAGGCGGTACAAAGGCGTTGCATAAATAGCGTTGTGTAATTCCCGTGTAATTCCAAAATAAGTTGTCACTTTTTAATGTTGTTCCAAAATAGGTTTTCATTTTACCAGGCACAACTTTATTAATGGAAATGTATCAATATAGTTAACGATCATGAAGCCTTATTATATACATCATGTCAACATGGGAAATGGACAAAATGGTGATGACATTTTTAAATATTTAGAACATGCTTCGTACAAAGGACATCGTCCAACAGGAAATGGCAAGAGTAATTTACAAAGGCAAAGAGTTATCTTAGCTAACGCCTTCGCCAATACAGTCAGGTGTTAGCGGCCAGGCTAAAACGACATTCCGATAAATGAGAATAATTACGTGGAACTGTAATATGGCGTTTAGAAAAAAGGCTGACTTTATTCTAACATACAATCCTGACATTTTAATTGTTCCTGAGTGTGAAAATCCTGACAAATTATTATTTTCAATTAACACGCCAAAACCAACAGACGTGTTATGGTTTGGTAAAAATAATAGCAAAGGACTTGCAATATTTTCTTATAGTAATTTTCGACTTACACTTCTTGAAAATCACAACCAGGATTTACAAATGATTATTCCAGTTGCTGTAACTGATGGACAATTTGATTTTAATTTATTCGCAATTTGGGCTAACAACCCTACAGACAGAGATGGACAATATATTGAACAAGTTTGGAAGGCAGTCCAGTATTATAGCGCCTTACTTAAAGATACAAAAACCATTCTTGTTGGGGACTTTAACAGCAACACCATTTGGGACAAAAAGCATAGGGAAGGCAATCACTCTAATCTTGTAAAACTTTTAGAAGGCAGGGGAATTTTCAGTACATATCATATATATCATAAGCAGACACAAGGAACTGAAGTGCATCCAACGCTATATATGTACAGGCACAGGGACAAACCTTATCATATTGACTATTGCTTTGCTTCAAAAGACTTATTGAACAAAGTAAGTTCTGTTGAAGTTGGCGACTTTGACAAATGGATAATACATAGTGATCACGTTCCTGTTATTATCACTTTTGACAACTGAGAATTGTACAAAGATTTTTAGTTGCAGGTAACTCCGGCAGATCCAGCAAATTCTTTCGCTGGTAACAGAATTTAAGAGCGCATTGGGCAACTCTCCCTTAATAAATGCGTATGTATATATTGTATTTCCTACTTCATATTTTAAATATAATGGTATGAAAAGCTCTTTTTATATGCTGGTGGCTGTATGGTTTACAATTCTAACAGGATGTTCAAAATCCGGTTCCAGCGATACCACTTCAAATAATAATCCTGACCCTACTCAATCAGTGATTGGTAACTGGACAATATCTTCCTATTCGCAGCGTACAGAAGATAAAACCTCATTGTTCAAGGATTATACTTTTACTTTTTTTGCAGGGGGTGTTTTAAAAATTGCGCATAATGCAGCAGACGTTAATGGAACATGGTCTTATATACCAGCATCAGTTGGATATTACGGATCGGGAGGAACCAGTGCAGCACTCAATCTTAATGCTGGTGCTATGGACCCTTTGATACGACTGAACCGTACCTGGAATATCAGTTCAATAAGTACTTCAAATATCTCGTTGGTAAATCCAGAGCCTGCAGATAAGGAGGTGTTGGTCTTTACCAGGCAATAAATCCTGGAATATTTTGATCCCTATCGATACCTGCATAATAAAATCAGCAGCCCGATGGCTGCTGATTTGTACATTAGAATATTCCTATAATTTATTAATCTTCAAAGTTTCCCCGGCTAAGGCCATCCCTTCTTTGCCTTTCCCGGCGTATCTCCTCAGCCTCCTCGGCATTACGTGCTTCCTTTAATCGTGCGGCATGGAGTCGTTCGGCTTCTACCGGGTCAACATAGGAGATAGGTGTACCAATTTCTTCCTCGCTTAGGTGACGCTCTGATTTCAGTCTTCTTTCTTCTTCCTTTTTAAGATCACGCTCTTTTTGTTCGGAAGTGTATCTGTCGGCGACGTTCTTACGTTGACGATACATATTATCCTCATTGAAATCCTCATTGTCATAGAAGGATGAATTGAGGTCGGCATCATCTGCATATTTATCCGTATTGCGGCCAAAGACCGTACTTACAGCCTTTTCAGCTCTCGTGCCCAGGTCATCCCTGTTGTATTTGGGAAGTGCCCTTAGCTGGAAAGGTGTCACTTTTGGAAGTAGCACGTCATCATGCCTTGGCTCCAGTTCTGCAAGCCCAATAGGAACCAATACTGTCCTGTTCTCTAACTCCAGTTCCTTACTGTCTTTTACATCCACCACCATATACCTGACCTTATGATCGCGGGCATCAAAAATGAGTTCTCTAACTTTGCCCATCAGGCGTCCTTCAGCATCACGTACTTCCCACCCACGTATATCGGGCTGTCCTTTTGCAATTTCAAAATCAGAGCCTTTTAGCTCCTGTAGCCTTTTATTTTTTTTATCTGACATAATGTATTGTTTTGGGAGCAATCACTCCGGTTATGAATTCAGTTTTTTAATGTCTTGATGTGTCAAGAGGATAGGTTTTGGTGGTGTCATGCATCCTTGTTGAGTCCGTTACAGTAGAGGTTGAATCTGTTACAGTAGAGGTGGTAGCTGCATTACGGGACCTGTTCCATAGAAAGAATGCCAGAATTGCTAAAATGATCACTACCAATATAATCCAGGGTAAAGGCGAGCTCTTTTTTCTTTGTACATCAATATTTGCCATAGTATCTTTTATAATTGTTATTATTGATAACAATAAAATTTATGCCACTGCCTGGAATGAAGCCTATAAGTGTTAGCCCTTAATTATTACTGTTACTGGGAGAACAATATTAAAAATTAAGAATATGTATTTATATTGGCGCTAACCAAAACTAAATGTATGTTTCGTCATCCCTTCTCTTTCGAGGGTCGCATTCGCCGTACTGAATATGGGTTGTCCATGCTGATTTATTATGCTGCTTATTTTATTTTGGAAATAATTGATACATCAGTCCATTCTGAAGGGTTGATCTTCATTGCTATTATTCCAATGCTATGGTTTATGCTGGCCCAGGGTACCAAGCGCTGTCATGACCGGGGAAATAATGGTGGCTGGCAATTGATACCATTTTATGCCCTGTGGCTGTTGTTTGCCGATGGAGAGCCGGAAACCAATGAATATGGAGCAGACCCAAAAGGACGCGGTGATCTATTGGAAGAATTGCTGGCTGAAGAACAAACCACTGCACCGATGTAAGTCCGGAAGTAAGGTCTATAAGTATGGCAGGCCTTTATTTTATTCATTGATTGATCTTATTTATCGGGAAGATTAAAGGCAATAACGTGAAAACACCTTTTGTTTTCCGTTAAAAATAGCTTGTGGGGTAATTGGGGTATGACCATCTTTGACAAAATGTTTCATTTCTAAACCAAAGCTTATGCATACGGGCCAACATTATTTCAGTAAAGAAAAATTAAAAGAGCTGCTCCGAAAGTTTGAGGCAGAAGAAACCAGGACAAGGCTGGGGGCAAAAGAATTAAAGGGATTTGTTTTTACAGCTGGTCGTACTGAAGACGGTAAACCCTGCTCCTATGCCTTCCCCGTTTATTCATTGGCAGATCCTATAACGCAGGGAGACAATATTATTTATCAGAATACAGATCCAACAACTACCGGATGCCCTTACCCACCACCATGTCTTTGATAACCGGAGGATTAAAGTTTGGATAAAGTCAATCTGTTTTTTATTTATCTCGATATAACAGCCCCATTAGTGGTATTCCTGGTGGTGCTCTTTGCTGTATTATACAGGGGATTGCATTTGAGGCCTTTTGACCGCATCCTTATTTCCTTTTTATTGGCCCAGATACTGTTAAATTCCCTTGCTAACTTTTTACAATACCACAAGACAAATAACCATTGGGTATATCATTTGAATTGCATAACCACCCAGGTTATTTTTTCAGTTTATTTCTTTTTCCTTTTTACTGATGTTGCCAGGAAGAAGATTCTGCTTTATGGAAGCTTGATCTTCATATTGTTTTATGTGCTTAACATTGTTTTTATACAACCCTACTACACCTTCAATAGTTACTCCTATGCAATGGGTGCCTTTCTTTTTGTTGCTTTTGCCCTCATGAGTTTTTATGGTTGGATGGAAGGTTTGCCAGCGACCAATATTTTGCAATTAAAAGAGTTTTGGGGTGCAGCCGGAATACTTTTCTATTTCGGCAGTTCATTCTTTATTTTTATCAGCTATGAATACCTGTCGGAGGTATCGGCAAAAAACGTAGGAATTTTATGGAAGCTCCATAATGTTTTTCTAACATTGGGCTGCTTTATCTTTTTAAAGGCTATTTTTTCAAAACAATGGATACTAAAATCATCATCGTGATCGGCGCAGCCGTTTTCGCCTTACTGGTGATTACTTTCCTTTTCCGTTTTATTCTCTTATATCAAAAGAAATCCATTGCATTTACTTCTGAAAAAAAGCTGATGGAGACCAAGTTCCAGCAAGAGATCCTATTGTCCCAGTTGGAGATACAGGAACAAACACTGAAGAATATATCGCAGGAGATCCATGATAATATAGGGCAGACATTGAGCCTGGTAAAGCTCAACCTGAATACCATTGACATGGAAAAGCCTGCCGTAATACCTCAAAAGGTAGACAACTCCAAACAACTGGTAGGGAAAGCAATTACGGATCTGCGAAGTCTGTCTAAAAAGCTGCATTCTGATTCTATATTGGCGGCAGGGTTATTAAAAGCAATAGAGTTTGAACTGGGGCTGGTGGAAAAATCAGGAGTGTTCCAGACATCTTTTAAAATAAATGGCGACCCTGTAATACTTGATGCCCAAAAAGAATTAATCTTGTTCCGCATTGTGCAGGAAGCGATGAATAACATCATCAAGCATGCGCATGCAAGCACGATTGCCATCAGTGCAAATTTCGCTCATAACCATTTGCAACTTTTAATAGATGACAATGGCAATGGTTTTAAGTTACCTCTTGAACAAGGCGATATAAACCGTGGTATTGGTTTGCGTAGTATGGAAAACCGGGTGAAATTGCTGAATGGCCAATTTGCTATAGAAACAGCCCCTGCAAAAGGCACACAAATACAAATTTCAGTTCCAATATGAGTATCACGATAGCATTAGCTGATGATCATGTTTTATTGCGCAATGGGCTTGCCAACCTATTGAAAGAACTTGATTACGAGATCGTGTTTGAGGCAGATAATGGCAAGCAGTTCATTGAAAAATTAAAGACCCATCCTGCTCCTTTGATAGCGCTTATGGATATCAATATGCCTGTTATGGATGGATATGATACGACGCTGTATTTAAAGAACAATCACCCTGAGATCAAAGTGTTGGCGCTGTCCATGTATGATGATGAAAATGCCATTATCCGCATGCTCAAGAATGGTGCAAAAGGTTACATCCTGAAGGATAGTGATCCCTCGGAATTAAAAGCTGCCATCAGGGACCTGTCTACAAAAGGTTTTTATCATTCCGACCTTGTTACAGGAACCCTGATACATACACTTAATCACCTGGATGACCCGGAAAACGCCTCCATAAAGGAAGGTTATAAGTTGAATGAAAGGGAAATAGAAATGCTGAAGTTCATGTGCTCAGAACTAACCTACAAGGAAATTGCCGAGCAGATGAATGTGAGCCCACGCACCGTTGATGGCTACAGGGATAGCTTGCTGGAAAAGCTGGAATGTAAAAGCAGGGTAGGGTTGGTATTGTTTGCCATCAAGAACGGGCTGGTGATAGTATAATGATCTTGGTGGTGACCATCGCAGTTCTTCCAGGGAAACATTTATTAAAAATTGGATTTGCCGGACTGTTTAACCTTTAAACTCTTCTAAAAACCGCCACAGTAGAAGAAACTAATAGTAATTTTGCCAACATGGAACGCAAACAGGAAGTACTACAGGATGTAGTCATCAAATTTGCCGGGGATAGTGGAGATGGAATGCAGCTGACCGGCACCCAATTTACCAATAACACTGCTTTACTAGGATCTGACCTTTCAACATTCCCCGATTTCCCGGCCGAAATAAGGGCTCCACAGGGCACTTTACCGGGAGTGAGTGGTTACCAGTTGCGATTTTCCAGCGATAGTATTTATACCCCGGGAGACAGCCTGGATGTGCTTGTGGCCATGAACGCAGCAGCACTGAAAACAAATCTCAAGAACCTGAAAAAGGGCGGAAAGATCATTGTGAATACTGATGGTTTTGATACCAAAAATCTTCGCCTGGCCAATTACCCCGATGGTGTGAACCCGATAGAAGACGAAAGCTTACAGGGCTATGAAGTGATCGGTATGGATATCACCAAAATGACCAGGGAAGCACTGAAGGATTACCAGATGGGCACCAAGGAAAAGGACAGGGCCAAGAATATGTTTGTGTTGGGATTCCTTTATTGGATGTATGGCAGGGATATGAACAATACGGAGAAATTCCTGGAAGAAAAGTTTGGCCGCAAACCAGACATACTGGAAAGTAACCTAAAGGCTTTGCGTGCAGGCTATAACTATGGCGATACTACAGAAACATTCACCACGCAATACAAGGTAGAAAAGGCAAAGATAGAGGCAGGCAGTTATCGCAGCATCATGGGTAACCAGGCCCTGGCCTATGGCCTGATTGCAGCTTCGGTTAAAAGTGGCCTCACTATTTTCCTGGGCACGTATCCTATTACGCCTGCCTCGGATATTTTACACGAATTAAGCAAGCAAAAGAATTTTGGCATTAAAACCTTCCAGGCAGAAGATGAAATAGCAGGGATAAGTGCTGCAATAGGAGCCAGTTATGGCGGCCATCTTGGGGTAACTACCACTTCCGGGCCTGGTATTGCCTTAAAAAGCGAAGCTATGGGATTGGCCATGATGCTTGAGATCCCCCTGGTTATTGTTGATGTGCAGCGGGGAGGACCATCGACCGGTTTACCAACAAAGACCGAACAAAGCGACCTTTTGCAAGCCTATTATGGAAGAAATGGTGAATCGCCAATACCTGTGATCTCAGCTTCCACGCCAAGTGATTGCTTTGAAGCAGTATATGAAGCTGTACGCATTGCAGTGGAACATATGACACCCGTAATTTTCCTTAGTGATGGATATATAGCAAATGGTGCAGAACCATGGAAATACCCCTCTTCAAATGACCTGAGGACTATACACGTCAGTTATAAAACCGAATTGGGTCATGGTGAAACCAAATTTCAGCCCTATCAACGTGATGAGAACCTGGTGCGTCCATGGGCTATTCCAGGAACGGCCGGTTTGGAGCACAGGATCGGAGGCCTGGAAAAAGAAAATATAACAGGTAATGTAAGCTACGACCCGGAAAACCACCAGTTAATGGTGAAGATCAGGCAGGAGAAAGTGGATAAGATAGCACTGAATATACCTGAACAAACATTAGACAATGGTCCTGAAAAGGGAGATGTACTTGTCTTAGGCTGGGGATCAACTTATGGAGTTATTAAAACAGCAGTAGAGTCTTTATTAAAAGAAGGCTACAGTGTTGCACACGCTCATTTGCGTTACCTCAGGCCTTTTCCTCGCAACCTTGGAGAGATCTTGCGTAATTATAAAACTGTATTAATACCAGAGATCAATAACGGTCAGTTAATTAAGATCATCAGGGATCAATACCTGGTAGATGCCAAAGGATATAATAAGATCATGGGCATACCCATTACAAAAACAGAATTGGTGGAAGAGATCAAACAGTTAACATCCAGCCGCACTGCAACAGCATCGATTTAAGATATACTTCTATGGAAATAGAATAATAAAAAAGCTCCCTTGTGGGAGCTTTTTTGATAATGATATATGAGTATTAATAATCAATTACCGGCGTCACTGCTGTTGTATCTGAACCAGCTGTGGTAATAGCAGCAATGCCAAATGCAATTACTGCCAGTATTAATCCCCACATAAATATGGTATAGGCTATCCTCAGGTATTTATACTTCTTTGCCAGCACTACACCCAGGTAATAGATGTCCATCATCATGGTATTGTATAAATACTCTTTGTCTTTTATCATCTGGTTCATTCCCCATTGATAATCTTCCAGTTCCATACGGTGGAAGTTTCCAAAGAAAAGGAGGTTGGTCTTTTTATTCCTGATGTCCTCCTCGGTAAAACGGCCTTTTGATATGGATGGCCTGGTTGATAATATGGCAAAGGTGGCTGCACCGGCGCAGGCGGCCACTAAAATACCTGTTGGAATAATGTATTGAGGATAATAATTCAGCCTGGAGATAAGGAAAGATAAGGTCACAGACAGAATGATAGAACTAACGGAGATCAGTATGTGCGACTTGCTGTCTGCCATGGCACTAAGCTGCAGGTGATTGTGAGATGTGGTACGGAACATGGTCTGGACACCCCGTTCTGTATTTTTTATGTCGGCTGCACTGCTTTTTTGGGATTCAGCTTCATATACATAGGGAAATGCTTCGGTTTCTATTTCCTTTTCAAGTTCCTTGCGGTCCTTCTTTTTCCGCATTTCATTCAGGTTATCCAGTTTGCGGACCTCCAGTTTTTGTTGTCCAAAGTCTGTGAAATATTTATGGCTTTCCAGGAACTGAATATTCCCTTTGCGCCATTCTTTCCTGGATATTTTTTGACCAAGCAGGTTCTCTCTTTCCTGTTTTAATAGTTGGTTGCGGGCTTTGAAATCATCCGTGGACAGGTGCATAAGGTCCGCATCGCATAATATTTTTTCAAGCTGGCTAAGAGGGGATTGAGGCATGCGTGTTGCCAGTATGGCAGACGTTACTCTTTGAATAACAGTTTCTTCTACGCCTCTTTGTTTTAAAAAGGAGGTGGCTAATTGTACTGAAACATCTTCATGGCCCTCCGCATGGCCTTCAGTATACCCTGTATCATGAAACCATGCTGCCAGTGAAAGCACATACCGATCGTCATCACTTAGCTGGTATTGTTCGGCCATCATGCTGCAGGCATCTGCAACATCCTCAGTATGATCAAGGTTATGGAATACAAACTTAGGATCGAGGTTGTTTTTATACAGATCTGTAACATAATGGCGTGCTGCTGCTAAATTTTGCTCCTGAGTTTCCGTCATGGTTGGTGCATTGTTTGTATTAAAGGTATTAAATGATAAAAGAGTTAATTCAAACTAAGTGCCCAACCCTTGCTATACCCTTCATCGTATATGCTGCAACGTTACTGTGTAGCTGTAAACAGAAGGGTTATGGTAGTCCTGATGGATATAACCTGGAGAAACCTAAGGTCATGCAATTGGGAAAAGTTCTCAACGAAATTTCCGGATTATCTTATGATGCCTCCTCAGGTGACCTGCTTGCGATCTCAGATAGTAAGGAAAAAGTATTTGAGATAAAGCTTAAATCTAATAAGTTAAAGGACCTTACAGGAAAGGTAGTTCCATCGGGTAGTGACCTCGAAGACCTTGTGAAAGTGGAGAATACGGTCTACTTGTTAGGAAGTAAAGGAATCATTACGGCTGTTTCTCCTGGCGCCCAGGATACAACGGGTCTTCAGAAATATACCATTGGTTTATCGGGACAGAATGATTTTGAATCGCTTTATTATGATCCTACAGTGGATGGATTGGTGATGATGTGCAAAACCTGCAGTCATGAAAAAGGACACCATATCAGGACAGCGTATCGTTTTGACCTGAAAACCAGGCAGTTCGATACAACTGCTTTATATACTATTGCTAAATCTTCTATTGAGGATGTACTCAAGGATAATGATATAAAGTTCGATCCTTCCGGTGCGGCTATACATCCTATTAGCAAACGATTATATATATTATCCTCTGCCGGTAATCTTCTTGTTATCACTGATACCCGGGGAAAGGTGATTGAAGGATACAAATTGAATCCTGACAAGTTTCCTCAGGCAGAAGGCATTGCTTTTGCACCCAATGGCGATATGTATATTTCTAATGAGGGGAAGGAAGGAAAACCCACCTTATTATTATTCCCTTACCATGAAAGCAAAAAAAACAAATAGCCTGGTATGAAACGAAGCATGACCACTTTATTTACCCTATTACTTTCTTATTTAGCTATAGCACAGACAGATAGCATCAACGAGCGCATTTTCCTGATTGGAGATGCTGGTGAACTGGTTGGCAATAAACAACCAGTCGTAGAGTGGCTTAGCCACCATGTTGATTTGAATGACCCCAAAACCACATTTTTATACCTGGGAGACAATATATATCCTTTAGGGTTGCCTATGGAAGGTGAACCTACCTACCAGGACTCCAAAAAGATCCTTGACGCTCAATTGAATCTTGCAAAGGGTAAAAAGTCAAAGGAATTCTTTGTCATGGGCAACCATGACTGGAAAAACGGCAAATTGGGAGGATGGCAGCAAGCCATGAACCAGGAAAATTATATTAATGGCCTGGAGCAAAAGAATATTCAGGCTTGGCCCCAGGATGGTTGTCCCGGGCCTACAGCCGTGGAGATCAGCGATAAGGTAGTGACTGTTTTTATTGACAGCCAATGGTTTTTATTTGTTCATGAAAAACCGGGGCCCGGTTCGATGTGTGATTCAAAAACAACAGAAGAGTTTGCTACTGAACTCAGGGAAATCATTGCCATGCATCCTAACCAGCTGATCATTTTAGCCATGCACCATCCCATGTATTCCTTTGGCATACATGGTGGTGATTATGGCTGGAAGGAGCATCTTTTTCCTTTAACGGCAGTTAATCCAAATTTATGGATCCCCTTGCCGGTAATTGGATCTATTTATCCCATTTCAAGAGGCGTTTTTGGTAGTTTGCAGGATATCCGCCATCCGCTTTACAGGAACCTTGTAGACATAGTTACTAAGGCAATGCAGGGTCACCATAACGTGGTACATGTAGCTGGTCATGAGCACAGCCTTCAAATGATAATCAATGATACGCTTCCATTTATCATAAGTGGCTCTGGAATCAATCTAAGCAGGGTAAAGGAAAACAGGAAAGGCAAATTGTTGTATTCCAACGTCACTGAAAATGGGTTTTCTCTGCTCGAGGTCAGGAAAAGCGGGGCTGTGGAAGCAAAGTTCTATACGGTTAGCAGTAAAGGTTTGGATGATCCAAAGTTTACCCATGCCCTGGATTCCATAAAAGTAGTTCCTGAAAAGATATCCAAAGACAGTATTCCTAACTGGCCGGATTCTATACGGGTGGTGGCCAACAATAAATTGAAAGGAAATGGTTTAAAGAACCTTTTCATGGGTAAAAATTACCGTAAGGAATGGACTACTGAAGTTTCAGTGCCTGTTTTAGACCTGGGGAAGGAAGAGGGAGGATTAAAACCACAAAAGCAGGGTGGAGGCAAGCAAACTAAATCTTTAAAGGTAGAAGACAGTAAAGGTGAAGAATGGTCCCTGCGTTCCATACAAAAGTTTCCTGAGGCTGCCATTCCTCCGGATCTGCGCAGCCCTTTTGCCATTGATGTGGTGGAAGATGGAATATCAGCATCTTATCCTTATGGATCCTTATCGACGGGGATATTTGCTGATGCGGCTCACGTGCCCAACCTGAAAAGAAAACTGGTATATATTCCTGACGATCCAAGGCTGGGAAGATTTCGTTCCACATTTAAGAACACCTTAGCCATACTGGAGCAAAAGAAGCCTGATAGTATAGGAAAAGATTACAACACAGATGAACTGGTGCTAAGATTAGCAAAGGATAATGACGACCATGTAGACCAGTTGCAGGTATTGAAAGCAAGGTTGCTTGATAATTTCTACATGGACTTTGACCGTCATGAAGGTCAATGGAACTGGGCAACCAGGGATACTGGTAAGGGTAAGATCTATTACCCCATACCTAAAGACCAGGACCAGGCATTTTATACCAACCAGGGCATTATCCCCTGGTTTGTAAAACAGCCCAGTCTTGTACCCGAACTGCAGGGATTCCGGGCAAAAGCAAAGAATATCAACACATTTAACAAGCCAGCCCGCAACTTTGACCGCTTTTTCTTAAATGAATTAGGAAGGGATACCTGGAGCAAAGAAATTGATACATTCCTTACTTATATGTCCGACTCGGTTATTGAAACAGCCCTGTCCAAACAACCGAGTGAACTCCAGGGAAAAACAACAGATCATATCATTAGCACCCTGAAAGAAAGAAAGAAGTATTACAAGGATGAAATGCTGAAGTATTATGATTTCCTCTCAAAGGAAGTGAACATAGTAGGAACCAACCAAAAGGAACTATTTACCATTGATAAAAAAGAGGGCGGTAGTACTCATGTTATAATCAATAAGATCAATAAGCACGGGGAAGTAAGTTCCACAATCTACGATAGGGAATTTGACCCGGGTATTACTAAAGAACTTCGCATCTATGGCCTTGAAGACGATGACAGTTTTGTTATCAAAGGTGGAAATTCTCCCATTCGTATTCGTATCATAGGAGGATCAGGAAAAGACAACTTTGTAAATGAAGGAACCGGGGGAAACCTCAGGGTATATGATGTGAGCTTTGAAGAAAATACTTTCTCTGGTAATGTCGATGGATTAAGAAAGCTGTTAAGTGCTGATCCCAGGAACAATGAGTATAGCCGGATATTTTATAAATATAATGTGTTTGACCCGGGTCTTGTGTTAGCTTATAATGTAGATGATGGCCTGTTCCTGGGTGCGAAATTCAGGTATACGACCCATGGTTTTAGAAGAGAGCCTTATGCCCAACAGCATAACCTGGCAGTGGGACATTCTTTAAGGACTTCTTCCTGGTTCTTTAAATACCAGGCAGATATCATAAGAGCTATTGGATACACAGACCTCTTGTTAAGAGCTGATATTCGGGCACCTATCAACGTTACCAATTTCTTTGGATACGGTAATAACACGGTATTGAATACAGATGAAGTATTGTACTTCCGTAGCAGGTATAACCTTGTTAATGCTTCAGCCTTATTCAGAAGGCAATTGCAATCCTGGATGCGGGTACTTGGTGGTCCTACTTTTCAATATTTTAAATTGCCTGGCAAGGAAAACTTTGGAAAATTCGTTAACAATACCAACCTGAATGGATTAGACCCTGCCACCTTGTACCTTCCTAAAACATATGCAGGAGCAGAAGCCTTGCTTGATATAAATTCCAAAAACAACCAGGTGTTGCCAACAAGAGGATTTTTACTGGATGCAGGTGTTAAGCAATTGTTTGGCCTCAATAATCAAAGTCACACGCTAACCCAGGTGCATTGGGATATGAGCATTTTTGCTTCTTTCGTTCCGCAGTCTTTTTATGTCTTTGCTACCCGATTTGGATATTACCGGAACTTTGGACAGTTTGAATTTCCACAGGCTAATTACCTTGGAGGTACAGATAACCTGCGAGGCTTTAGGCGAAATCGTTTTGCCGGACGTACAACAGCATTTAATAATACTGAACTGAGGTTTAAGATCAGCAACTTCAACACGTATCTTTTTCCCGGTTCTTTTGGCGTGCTTGTTTTTCATGATATTGGACGGGTGTGGGCAGACGAACAAAAATCTACAACCTGGCACAATGGTTACGGAGGTGGCGTATGGATATCACCTATACAAAGATTTGTAATAACTGCAACTGTAGCCCATTCAAAAGAAGAAAAAATATTGCCTTATGTAACCTTTGGTTTCCAGTTTTAATTGACCAGGAGCCTATGAATTAAAGTTCAATAATTAACCTTCCGGCAGGTAGCCGGGTAGTGTATGCTAAATGGAACACTTATCCAGTTCTTTCACTGGTATTCAATCCCTGGAGGGGTTTTTTGGAATCATTTTAAAGAACAGTCATCTTACCTGGCAAAACTGGGCATCAATGCTGCCTGGCTGCCACCAGCTTTTAAGGCTACGGGCGGTGGCTATTCGGTAGGGTATGATGTATATGATCTTTACGACCTTGGTGAATTTGACCAGAAGGGAACCATACCAACAAAATATGGAACCAAGGAACAATATATAGATGCCGTAAAAACAGCCCAGGCCAATGGTGTGCAGGTGTATGTTGATATTGTATTGAATCACCTTGGTGGGGGCGATGAAAAGGAATTGATCCAGGTAGTAAAGGTGGATCCGGAAGATCGCAATAAGCCGCTTAGTGAACCTTTTGACATAGAAGCGTATACAAAGTTTACCTACCCTGGCCGGCACGGAAAGTACTCTTCATTTGAATGGAATCATACCTGTTTTACAGGGGTGGATTTTGACGACATCAGCGGTGAAACAGCCATATACAATATCCTTAATGAACATGGCAGTGATTGGGAAGATATGGTGTCAGATGAAAAAGGTAACTATGATTACCTGATGTATAACGATATTGAATTCAGGAATCCTGCAGTCAGGGAAGAATTAAAAAGATGGGGTGAATGGTATTATGAAACTGTAGGGTTTGATGGTTTTCGACTGGACGCTATAAAGCATATTGCTCCCCAATTTTATAATGAATGGCTGGCCCATATGAGGGCTGTTACCGGGAAAGATTTCTTTGCTGTTGGTGAATACTGGGCACCGGGAGAATTGCCCCAATTATTGAAATATATAGATGCAACAGAAGGGAAACTTTCCCTGTTTGATGCTGCATTGCACCATACCTTCCATATTGCTTCCAATTCCGGTAATGATTATGACCTTTCAGGAATATTCAACCATTCCCTTGTATCAGTTCATCCATTGCTTGCAGTAACAGTGGTTGATAATCATGACACCCAACCTTTACAGGCATTGGAAGCCCCGGTAGAAGCCTGGTTCAAGCCACTGGCCTATGCGCTGATATTGTTAAGAAATGAAGGTTATCCCTGCATATTTTACCCCGATCTGTATGGTGCAGATTATACTGATAAGGGGAGGGATGGGCAGGATCATTACATAGTCCTGGCTAAAGTGGAATGCCTTCCATTATTATTACTTGCAAGAAATGAACAGGCCTATGGCCCCCAGGTCGATTATTTTGATCATCCCAA
This sequence comes from Flavisolibacter ginsengisoli DSM 18119, assembly GCF_900129295.1. Classification (GTDB taxonomy): domain Bacteria; phylum Bacteroidota; class Bacteroidia; order Chitinophagales; family Chitinophagaceae; genus Flavisolibacter; species Flavisolibacter ginsengisoli. Next base: position 7,471 of record NZ_FQUU01000007.1, on the reverse strand, counting down.
TTGTATAGGGTGGGTAAGACAGGGGGATAAGAAACATAAAGGAAGCGGCTGTGCCGTTGTGCTATCAAACGGTGAAGCGGGTAATAAATTTATGATCATGGGTGAGGCCCATAAGGGCAAAAAATTTATTGACCTCCTGGGCCATCTCCCACAGGAGATTGTTTTGGACGAAAATGGCGCTGGTGAATTTCATTGTTCCCCGGGTTCAGTTTCAGTTTGGGTGGAAAAAAGAAAGGCAAACAAGCTAAAAAGAATCGCAAGAGGCTAATACATTTAAAACTTTTTTAATTGGGCACCCTAGCTAGAATATGGCTTGATATTTTTATAACTACCTCTACAATAATGCTAAATGAATCAATGCAGCTTTTGGATAGGATGTAGAGTAAAATTTTTGAGCCAGTTCATTCTCTTGTTAACTGTCTCCCTAATCTCTTTTCAGGCCTTTTCCCAAAGCAAAGAAAAAATTAAAGTTGCCATTGCTCCTGAATATGATGATGTCTCAGGGGCTCACCGCTTTTTGTTTGGAGAAAGCTACCGTAAGCTTTGGGCGGCACCTGTAACGCTGAAGGTTTTTTACCTGGGAAAGGAAAAGGGTGGGCTCAGGATAACAGGTAAGGGTGGAGGGCTTCAAACCAAGTCGCTTAGACTGGTAGATAATACAGGAAGGGAATGGGTGTTGAGAAGTGTACAAAAATATCCAGAAAGGGCACTTCCCAAAAAGTTAAGGGCCACTATTGCAAAGGATATCTTACAAGACCAGGTAGTTACCAGCCATCCCTATGCAGCTTTAACGGTACCTCCTTTTGCGGAGGCATTGGGAATTTTACATACGAATCCTCAAATTGTTTTTGTACCGGACGATCCGGCACTGGGGCAATACAGGAAGGATTTTGCCAATACTGTTTTGCTGTTTGAGGAAAGAGAGCCTGATGGAGTGCCTGACACAGACAATACGGACAAGGCACAAGGAAAAGCAGAAGAAGACAATGATGTGAAGTTTGACCAGAAAAAATTATTAAGGGCCAGGCTATTGGATCATTTTCTCGGAGATTGGGACAGGCATGAAGATCAATGGAGATGGGAGAAGAATAAAACAGGGGAAGAGGTTTTATATGAGCCTATTCCCAGGGATAGGGACAAAGTATATTATACTACTTCCGGGCTCTTGCCAGGATTGCTGTCCACACAACCTGGAAAGGCTAACCTTCAGCCCTTTGGAGATCACATTAAAAAAATAGGGAGCTATAATTATAACAACCGCTTCTTCGATCGTTACTTTTTAAATGATTTGAGTGAAGAAGACTGGAGGGAGCAGGTTTCATTCGTTCAAAATACTTTAACGGACAGCCTTATACGATATGCAGTATCAATGTTACCCGATACGATTTATGCTTTATCTGCTAATAAAATAATTCAAACATTGATAGCAAGAAGGGCAACACTGAAAGAAACTGCCCTTGACTATTATCATTTTTTAGCAAGAACGGTAGATATACCGGCTTCGGATAAGGCTGAATTGTTCGACCTGCAGGTTGGGGAAACCGGAAAAGTGGATCTAAGTATATACAAAAACCCAGGTGAGGTATCCAGGGGTGATCTATTGTTCCACCGTGTTTTTTTACCCTCAGAGACAGATGAGATCAGGCTGTTTGGATTGGGTGGCGATGATGTGTACCAGGTTCATGGATCCACAAAAACATCCATCCGGATTCATATGATTGGTGGTGATGGGGTTGACAGCTTTTTTATTGATCCTCTGTTGCACAACAGGCGAAGGATGTATATTTATGACAGGGCAGACCAGCCCAATAAATTGCCTTCTTCCAAATTTGCCAGGCTACGAACTTCTACTGATTCGACGATTAATGAATTTGACCGCAAGAGTTTTTTATATGATCATACCGGGCCTGTTATTTCTGCTCAATATGATCTTGACCTTGGGTTTATTTTTAAAGCGGGAATGGTATATGAGCGGCAGGGCTTTAGAAAAGTTTTTTATGCAAAAAGGCATTCCTTCTTTGTTAATTATGCGCCGGCCCGGCAATCATTCATGGTCCAATACAATGGAGATTATAAGAAGCTGTTTGGCAAAAACGACTTATCTATTAACCTACAAACCAGGGGGCCTCATAACATCGCTACATTTTTTGGAATAGGGAATGAGTCGCCTTTTGTAAATAAAGACGGCCAATCCATTCTTTATTACAGGAACAGGTATGATGTTGCTTCCGGGGATGTGCGGATACATCGAAGTCCTGCAAAGATTTTTGAGTACAATGCAGGATTTGGATTTCAATATTATAACAGTGAACAAAAAAACAACCTTACCCAATTTCTTTCGGAGTTTAGTGAGTTAAACCCCTCTCAGCAGGTTTTCTCCAGGCAATTTTTTGCAGGTTTAGTAGGAGGCGCCCGTATCAATTCCAAAAAAGAAACATTGATTCCCAGTAAGGGCTTTTTCTGGAACATGGATTGGAAAGCAATGAAACAGTTAGGTGGAGATCATAAATGGTATGGACAGGTAGTTTCCGAGGCTATATTGTATTTGCCCATAATTTCTGATAATATCGTGCTTGCCAACCGTGTAGGAGCGGGAACATCAATTGGTCAACCCGCCTACTACCAGCAACTTCAATTAGGAGGATACAACAACCTGAGAGGCTTTTATGTAAACAGGTTTACAGGAAGAAGCATGTTTTATCATAACCTTGAGTTGCGTGCCAAATTATTTGATTTCACTTCCTATCTATTTCCAGGAAGTGTAGGTATTATGGCATTCAATGATGAGGGCAGGGTTTGGGTCCCGGGAGAGCATTCGCAACAATGGCATCATGGCTATGGTGGAGGCCTGTTTATTATTCCTGCTGACCTGGTATTGATACAAGCTTCCATTGCCAATTCCAAAGAGGGCATACAACCGTATGTATCATTAGGATTGAGTTTTTAAATAAATGCTTTAGAGAGCTTTATTTCGATGCATTTATTTACTGAGTACCTTATCAACGGCAGAAGATTTTAATGGCTCCTGTCCCGGTGCTGGCTCTGTGTTAAGATTAACTTCCACGCGTATGGCTTTTAACCCGCTGATTCCCTGTGTATCTTCCAGTTCCAGGTGTTCCACATTATCAGTGAGTAATCCTTCCTTTTGCAGAAACTCCATATATTCAAGGTATTCATTCAGCTCTTTTTGCTGTGAATAAACAATACCGATCTTGCCTGGCTGTGTCAATCGCTCATCACTATCCCTTAAATGCACTTTATCTATTCTTTTCTTCACAATCTCATAACGGATGTTATAAGCGCCATCAACATCAAATTTTCTTTCCTTTCTGCGGAAGCTTATAGTTAATGGAATAGAATGCGCCAATATCAATTGTGTTGTTTGTAAAGGCAGCGACAGGCGTTTCTCCAAGGCGTTGGTGACCCGTGCAGCCTTGGCCAGCAACGTTAATTGCCAGAGCTTCAAATTGCTTACATACATTTCATTAAAAGGCTTTTGAGGCGATATGGACTGCCCCACATAAATATTAAACTCAATGCCATCCGTAATGTACCGTTCAAAATAGTGCGGATATACTTCCTGGGCAGCATGCTGTTCTGCATCCATAAACCTATCCAAAACATCATTGATCCTTGTAATGCTTTCCTCGTAAGCCATGCGCTGGTGGTAAACCACCTTACGCTGAGGGTCAAGTGCATCAAAGTATTTATTAACTATTTTTTTTATCGCAGGCTTATTGTTGACCAGGTTTTTAAATAGTGCATCTACATCATTTTGCAGGAAATCATAGATCATCATTTCATCATCAGGAAGCAAAGCTTCTGTTATAGAAGCTATGTATTTTTCAATTCGAAACTGGTATTCTTTCAATAAGGGAAATTCAATCATAGTATCTACCTTGCCTAAAACCTCGTTCGCTATTTGTAACTGTTCCATCAGGTCTTTTTGAATGGACAGGCTTCTTTCTGTAGAAGAATTACGCACATCAATAGATCCATATAATGGATAAACATCTTCAAAGGCAATAGCAGGCATGCGGGCCAGGTCGCTTACCTGCTGGTGTTGCAGGTAGTTGAATGCTGCTTCAGTGAATTTCCATTCTACGGCAGGCTGTATAGCCGTGAAATGTTCCTTGATCGTTTTGTCTATTTGCATGTCAAGGCTTTCGGCTGTTTTTTCAAGCGCCAGGGCAAAGAGTTGGATAGCGGGTTGAATTTTTGACAACTGGTTAAATTGTAACCTGGCCTTGGTTTCACTGGCTATTTCCAATAAGCCTATCAATTCTCCATCATCACGTTTTAAAGGACAAAGGATGAGGCTTTTAATTCCCTGCTCATAATAATATTTTAGTAGCTGGTTAAAGCGGCTGCTGCTTTCATTTAAGATCTCGTATAAGATTGATTGATTGGAATTTCTGAACACATCCCTGCATTGTTCACTAATAATGTCTTTATTATTGATGACTTCTGCATTCTTGAACAACAGGCTGTTTTGATAATGAGCTTCAGTATATAGATAATATTCATTCTTTTTAAAAAAGGGTGTGATGCCAATGTGAACATTCTTCAAACCTATAAGGCTTTGAACGTGCTGTTGAAGATCATTATACACTTCTACATCTGAAAATGCATTGATATTTAATAAAGCATTCTTGATTTCAGCTATGACCTGCTCTGATGTAACGTCCATCACTTCCATAACCACCAATCCCTCAAAACGGAAATTTTCCAATGGGAATAATTCCTGTAGTTCTTCAATTTCAATGGTCCTGTGTGGTGCAAATGCCACCGGCATTGCGAAATCATTGTTTATACATTTTACTTCCACAAACTGTGCATTCATTCTAAGTTCGTAGTAACGTGTCAGGTGTGTTTCTTCATCACTGAAGGGATGAACTGATGTAGCTGTAAGGGGCACATCGTGCGAATAGAATTTTTGCAGAATAAGGTTGTAGGCTAAAGACAGGTTTGCCCTTGCAATTTTGATATTTGTTTTAGGGTCTGGGATGTTTATGATATTATTATCTTTTATAAACAGTTTGGTAAATGGTGGGGACGCATAAGCCGTTTCAGGCCGGAATGGATAACATACAGCATAAATTCCCTCATCTCTAAGTGTGGAAGGAGGGAAAATGGTTGATAACAATGTAGTCACCAAAACCTCATGCGTTTTTAAAATCGAGGGATCTGTAATTGGTTGCAATAATTCCGGGATAGCTTCAATTTCATTGATCATACCCTGGTACAGGTGTTTAGCTCCTGGTTTACCCTCAGCTATCATTTTCTTTAAAACCATTATTAATGGTTCAAGAGATAGTTCTCCATTAAATCCTTCATATAAGTTTGAAACTGTTGACATGTTGGTTATTTACTATCAAAAATTGAGCTGCCTTACTTCAAAAATGATAAGAAGCTGCAAATAATTAAAGCAAGCTCTACGCCAAATCATTAAATTAAGCTCATGTAATGGGATCTCTTTGATATTAGGATAAAAATTTAAATAAGTGGAGCGTTTAGAAAGTAAATAGGAAGCCGTAGGATCACTTCTTTTCACGAATTACCTGCTTCTTAATTACAGTGTGGTAATATTTACACACTGACTTAAGCCCACATTCAGCACATTTGGGATTTCGGGCAACACAAATATATCTACCATGGAGAATCAGCCAATGATGAAACTTATGAACCAGTTCTGTTGGAATGTATTTTATTAGTTGTTGCTCGGTCTGTAAAGGGTTTTTTGCATTCAGGGTAAGTCCTATCCTGGCAGATACTCTGAAGACGTGGGTATCGACTGCCATATTAGGCTGTTTATCAATAACTGAAGTAATAACATTCGCGGTTTTTCTTCCAACACCTGGCAATTGAACCAGTTCTTCTACTGTCATGGGTATTTCACCACCAAATTGCTCCATGACCATTTTAGCCATGCCCATTAAATGCCTGGTCTTATTGCCGGGAAAAGAAATGCTTTTGATTATGGCAAAAAGGTCATCATAATCAGCCTTAGCTAATTTGGCGACAGAGGGATACATGGCAAATAATCCCGGTGTGGTCATATTGACCCGCTTATCCGTACATTGCGCGGATAAAATGACGGCTACTAATAATTCGTATGGATTACCGAAAACAAGTTCTGTTTCGGCTTCTGGGCGGGTGATCTTAAAATAATCAATAACTGCTTGAAAACGTTCAGGCCTTGTCATGGGCCTCAAAGTTACAGGTACAAGAGATCAAAAGAAGACCGGAATGTCTTAGCTTTTAACCTTTGAAACTTCAGACTCTTTAGATGCATACTTCATAACATTGAGAATTAATTCAGTGCGGGGAGAAGTAACAATGGAATCAAGTCTTTTCATAGAAGTTTTCAGTACTTCCAGTTTCTCTCTTAAGGTCCAATCAGTTTTTATTGCCTCTTCTATCGCTGCGGTAGCTTCCGGACTGGTTTCTTTATATAAATAAAGAATCAGATCCTCAGGTGAGTAATTGTGCATAGTGTCCAATAAATCGTAAAAAATAAAAGGGTCCAGTATTTCGATATTCGATACTATAAACGAGAAGTAGAAATCCTTATTGTGCAGATATGCTTATTCTTTTGGTGTGGCAGGTTCCACAATGTACAGATCTTCATTGTCTTTTTTCATCATATATTTCTCACGAGCGTATTTTTCAATGGCAGCTGGGTTTGATTTAAGTTCCTCTAATGCCTTTTGTTCTTTTGCTATTTCAGAAGCAAAATAAGCCTTGCTATCCTGGAGTTGCCTCAGTTCCCTCGTCCTTTCTCGTTGAGTTAGAATATCTTTTGCATCAAAAAAAATCATCCATACTACAAATGCTATCACACTAAGGATATACTTGTTTTTTAACCAGCCAGGGATGTTTGAGAGAAACTTCATTTGATTGAGGTAATGATAAGAAGATAAGTGTCTTTTGCTAAAATAGTGGAAAAATGTAAATAGTGAAAAGAAGTTGAAAAGTTTAAAAGTTGAAAGGTTAATTGGAATGGAATACCAGTTACTCCTCAATAGTTCAGTCCAATTCAGGTTATATTAGGTCTCATCCTTAAAAATGAACATTGTTCGTTGTTCATTGATTATTTTAATGACCTTAGAAAGACTGCTGTAATGAAATCTATCGGTCCTAAAGAGTATGCTCATCCAAGTGTGTCAATTTATAATTTCTTAAATTGATATTGCCATGGAAGAAAAGAAGTTTGATTTTGAAGCTTTTGTTCACCAGGCTGGTGAGCAGCTTCGTTCAGGAAAGCCTTTTACCGGATCAGATGGAGTATTTACCCCGCTTTTAAAGCACATTTTAGAAGCTTCGTTGGAAGGGGAACTGGACGCTCACCTAAGTGAAACACGCAAAACAGAAAAGAACCGGCGTAATGGCCACGCACAAAAAAATATTCAAAGCTCGTTAGGCGGCTTTGATATTTTTTCGCCCCGCGACCGTAATTCCACCTTCGAGC
>NZ_FQUU01000022.1 GCF_900129295.1 Flavisolibacter ginsengisoli DSM 18119 | reverse complement strand
TGATCAGATAATGAAAGATCCACAGCACCAGTTGGGGAGGACTGAGTAACCATGTCGATAGCATTTGAACCTGCAAGTTCCTTACGAAACTGCTTAACCCATTCACCAACAGTTTTTACCCGCTTAATGTTAAATAGCTCTGCTGCCTCCAGGTAAGATAAACCCTTATCCAGAACAGTCCTTGCTACATGCATCTTAAAAGTTGGACTCCATACCCACCGCTTGCCGTGTTTTTTAATGAACCTTTCCATAAAATTGACAGTTTGTCTGTAAACTTTTTCTGGAACGAGACAACGATCCAAAATTTGGGGGTGGGAAAGCCAGAAAGGTTGAAAAGTAATTATCAATTATCCAACTATACCAGGGAAAGGACTTTATTTGATAGTAAAAGCTTTTTGGGCGCCTGAAACTCTGCAAAGCATTTATATGGAGGATAGGAGTTATAGGAAAAATGGTACACTCCATATTTATGCCTTTACTAAACAGCAAAAGCGGCATTTAGCCGCTTTTTGTTATAGTTTTTTATTTTAATAGATTAACCCATTGCGTGTTGTCCTAATCTTTCCACTTTGCCCAGGCCATCATTCATGGTCCTGTAAGCATCTTTTGCACTGTTTTCAATTGTCTTTTGATCTGAATTACGGTTTCTCAGGTATAAGATCACACCTGCTGTTGCTGCTCCAACGGCAGTTGCCGCCATTAATATCTTTTTCATACGCTTTAATTTGGGATAAGGTGTACAATTCATGTACCAGCCTTTAAAAAATAATAAAGGCCTGTAAGCCAGGCCTTTATTGAAGATGTATCAATAATTTACTTACCAGCCACCACCGGCACCGCCGCCACCACCACCGCCACCGCCAAATCCTCCAAATCCTCCTCCTCCAAAGCCGCCGCCACCGCCGCCGCCAAAGCCACCACCTCCAAATCCACCGGGGAAAATGATTGGCCCGCCAAGTCCTCTGTATCCACGCCTGGACATAAATCCTCCGCCACGATTACTGCCACCACCAAAAATATTGAAAATGAAAATGAGAATAATAATAGCAAGAATGATTTTACCAATGCTAATACCGGAACCTTTGCCCCTGTTGTTGTAGCCTTCGGGAGCTTTATATTCACCTGCTGCAGCCTTAAATATGGAGGTAGTAGCGTTATCAAAACCCCGGTAATAATTACTCTCCCGGAAATTGGGAAGGATGTCCTGGTCTATTATGGACTGTGCCGTAATGTCAGGGATTACCCCTTCCATGCCGTAACCGGTAGCGATCCAAATTTTACGGTCGGCTATTGCGGCCAGTATAACAATGCCATTATCTTTTTCTTTATTACCAACTCCCCATTTTCTTAATATCCCCAATGCCACATCATCAATAGCATAGTCGTTAGTGGACTGAATGGTTACGACAGCGATCTGGTTTGATGTACTGTCATCATAAGCCACCAGTTTTCTTTCAAGTGCATCCACCTGTTCGGGAGTCAGCACATGTGCAAAGTCGTTAACCAGCTTTGGAGGGTTGGGCCGTTCCGGAATAATCTTATCTATCTGCGCAAATGCATTGACGCAAAGGATAAGAGATATAATCAGTAGTAGTTTCTTCATTCTTTACCTGCCAAAAACAATTTCATCGGGCAGTTCATTTTTATCGGTGTCCTTATTATAGGGGAAATACTGTTGTAAAGCCTGGCCAAGGTCTTCTACGGCCAGGCTAATACCTTCGGCAAGCTGTTCATGTTTGAATCGATGCAGCATTTTCAGCACTTCTGATTGCCAGTATTGGTCACCAACTTTCTGGTGAATACCCTGGTCTCCAAAAATGGCTGCCTGCTTATCTTTTACCGCCACATAGATCAATGTGGCATTACGCTCATCTGTCTGGTCCATTTCAAGCTTGAAGAAGATCTCCTTTGCCCTGTCCAATGCATCCATAAACCGGCATTTCGATTCTATGAATACACGAACTTCTCCACTTGTATTTTGTTCCGCCTTTTTGATGGCAGCTACAAGCCGTTGCTTTTCTTCTTCAGTGAAAAACTCCTTTTTCTTTTGCCAGGGTAATCTCACTACTTTTTGGTTGAATCGAAGTTTGTGGATGGAGCTTTTTGCTGATCACCAAAATCTACATTTGGCGCACGCTCTGAACCTGCATCTGCAGTGAAACCAGTACGCGGTTTAAAGCCCATAATACCTGCAAATATGTTGGTTGGGAAAGAACGCACCTTTGTATTGTACGTTTGTACAGCATCGTTAAAATCATTACGTGATACCTTGATGCGGTTCTCCGTTCCTTCCAGTTGTGTCTGAAGATTTCTGAAGGCATCATTGGCGCGGAGATTTGGGTATTGCTCCACTGTTACAAGCAGCCTGCTTAATGAACCAGAAAGTTGGGTCTGTGCCTGCTGAAACTTTTGGATGTTTTCATCCGTCAGGTTATCAGGATTGATCTGCATAGATGTAGCCCTTGCTCTTGCATTGATCACATCATTCAATGTTCCGCGTTCGAAATTAGCTTCCCCTTTTACAGTATTAACCAGGTTAGGAATTAAATCTGCGCGACGCTGGTAATCACTTTGCACTTTGTTCCATGCATTTTTTACTGTTTCATCCTGGCCTACCAGGTTATTATAACTGCCGCATCCTGCAAAGACGAGGACAACAACCAGTATTAAAACGATCCAAATGACCGGGCTTGTTCTTCTCATGTTGTAAAAATTTAAATTTAAGTTAGTTTAAAACTATAGATGAGTTCAATCAAATTATGCACCATATTCAAATAGTGCTATTATGACATCATTTCATTGCGGCTATACCTGGCAGTTCCTTCCCTTCAAAATATTCAAGCATGGCACCCCCACCTGTAGATACATAGCTTACTTTATCAGCAAAACCAAACTGGTTTACTGCTGATACACTATCTCCACCACCTACCAGGGTAAAAGCACCTTTTTCAGTAGCATCTGCCACTGCCTGGGCCACGCACCTGGTACCATGCTGAAATTTCTCCATTTCAAATACGCCCATTGGACCATTCCACAACACTGTTTTAGAATCGTGTATCACCTTTGTGAACATATCGCAAGCCAATGCGCCAATATCAAGACCCATCCATCCATCCGGGATAGTATTGCTCAAAGCGGAAGAAATTTCCGCATCCGCTGCAAACTTATCGGCAATGATAGAATCAGAGGGCAGATGAATGTTCACACCTTTATCTGCTGCTTTCTTTAATAATTCTGATGCTGTATCTACCCTGTCTTCTTCTACAAGTGATTTTCCTACCTGCCCACCCATAGCCTTAAAAAATGTATAGGCCATTCCACCACCGATGATGATATCAGTAGCTCTGTCCAATAAATTCTCAATAATCAGGATCTTATCAGAAACCTTGGCACCGCCAATAATAGCAGTAAATGGCTTCTCGGAACTATGCAACACTTTTTCGGCACTGGCTACTTCACTGTTCATCAGCAGGCCAAACATTTTATTTTCCGGCGGGAAGAATTTAGCGATGATTGCTGTGGAAGCATGTGCCCTGTGGGCTGTTCCAAATGCGTCATTCACATATACATCTCCCAGTTTGGATAGTTTTTCAGCAAAGGCCTCATCACCCTTTTCTTCCTGCTTGTAAAAGCGCAGGTTCTCCAGCAAGAGCACTTCCCCGGGCTTCAGCGCCTGTGATTTCTGAATAGCTTCCTCTCCAATGCAATCATTGGCAAACTGCACATCTGTACCAAGCAGTTCACTCAAATGCTTTACCAGGTGCTTTAATGAATATTTTTCAGAAGGACCATCTTTTGGCCTTCCGAAATGCGACATGAGTATAACGCTTCCTCCATCGGAAAGCACTTTTTTAATGGTAGGCACCGCAGCCTTCATCCTGTTATCATCTGTGATATTAAAATTTTCATCAAGGGGTACATTAAAGTCAACCCTGATCAATGCCTTTTTCCCTGAGAAATTATAATCTTGAAACTTGCTCATGAATCTTATGTTTTGGAAATATGCTTAAAGTTAAATGCAAAATGAATGGCAAACAGCCTTACCTGGTCTCATTTAAAACTTCAACTTAAAAAAGTTTCGTCTGGCAATAAAAAAACCCCGAACAATCAGTCGGGGTTTTGCTGTAAGTAGTTATTATTTTTTGATAAGCGTAGCGAAGTAATGAACGGTACGCACCAATTGAGATACATAGCTCATTTCATTATCATACCAGCTAACTGCACGAACCAATTGTGTATCTCCAACTGTCTGCACTTTTGTTTGAGTGGCATCGAACAAACTACCATAGGTGATTCCAATGATATCACTGCTTACGATCTCATCAGTTGTATAACCAAAGCTTTCGTTGGAAGCTGCTTTCATAGCCGCATTCACTTCTTCTACCGTGGTTTTTTTACCCAGGATAACAGTCAATTCAGTTAAAGAACCTGTAAGTGTTGGTACACGTTGGGCTGATCCATCCAGTTTACCTTTCAGGCTTGGCAATACCAGGCCTATAGCCTTGGCAGCACCTGTACTGTTTGGAACAATGTTCTGGGCAGCAGCTCTAGCCCTGCGCAGGTCACCTTTTGGATGTGGGGCATCCTGTGTATTCTGATCGTTGGTATAGGCATGCACCGTTGTCATCAAGCCGTTTACGATGCCATAAGTATCTTCTAAAACCTTGGCCACTGGTGCCAGGCAATTAGTGGTACATGAAGCGCAGCTGATAATTGTTTCACTGCCATCTAAAATGTCATGGTTTACATTGAAAACGATCGTTTTCAGGTCGCCAGTGGCAGGAGCAGAAATTACCACCTTTTTAGCACCTGCAGTAATGTGGGCTTCAGCCTTAGCTTTATCTGTAAAGAAACCAGTGCATTCCAATACAACATCTACCTGGTGGCTACCCCATGGAATTTGTGCAGGGTCTTTCTGGGCATATATCTTGATCTCATTACCATTAACGATAATGGAGTTATCAGTAGAAGTAACTTCCTGGCCAAAGCGACCTTGTGCAGAATCATATTTTAATAAATGCGCTAATACTTTAGGGCTGGTCAAATCATTGATGGCTACTACATCAATTCCTTCCATATTATAAATCTGGCGGAAAACCAGGCGGCCAATCCTACCAAATCCATTAATGGCAACTTTAACAGTACTCATATTTCTTTGTTTAAATATTTAAAATGCGGGGCGAAGTTAAAGAAGTTTACGGTTTTCGCTATGACGATTCTCAACCCGGGGGCTGCCCAGCCTCATTTCTAATTGTTTAGGGATGGTCTATTAGTCAGTTACTGGTTCACCAACCAACCGGGCTTTTGTATGCCGGTGTTCGACTATTTTTTTATATAGGGGAATGTTGATAGCATTTTCGCTTTTTGCAATAACCACCGTAGCTACTGTATTGCCAATCATATTGGTAATGGCCCTGGCCTCGCTCATAAAACGGTCAACCCCTATCAATAATGCCAGTCCTTCTATAGGAAGAACTTTCATGGCCGTAAGTGTGGAGGTTAGTACCAGGAACCCGCTGCCAGTGACACCTGCAGCACCTTTACTGGTAATAATCAATATGCCTATTATGGTAAGTTCCTGCCCAATAGACAGCGGAATATGGAATGCTTGCGCTATGAATATTACAGACATGCTAAGGTAAATGGTGGTACCATCCAGGTTGAAACTATACCCGGTTGGAATAAGCAATCCTACTACCCCTTCATCACAACCGGCTACTTCCAGCTTCTGTATCAGGTTGGGAAGTACAGATTCGCTGCTGCTGGAACCCAGCACAATCAGTATTTCTGCTTTAATGTATCCAAGCAATTTCCAAAGGCTGAAACCATAATATTTTGCAATGGCATTAAGAACTATAAAAACGAAAAGGAAAGAAGTGAGGTAAAAGGTAGCCATCAACTTACCCAACACGGCCAGGCTGCCAAATCCAAATTTACCAATGGTATAGGCCATGCCGCCAAAGGCGCCGATAGGACTCAGCTTCATGATGATCCTGAGTATATTGAACAGCACCTTATTGATCTTTTCGAAGGTCAACACAATGCCCTGTCCGGGGCCTCCCAGTTGCTTCAAACCAACACTGAATAATATAGCGAAGAACAATACCTGGATGATATCACCTTTGGCAAAGGCATCAACTATATTGGCTGGAACTATATGCGAAATAAAGTCGCCCCAGTTCATGGCTGCAGCATCGGCTGAATATTTGGAAATATCAGCAGGTGGAATGTTTTCAGCAGCAATGCCTGCCCCGGGCTTCACCAGGTTGGCAACAACCAGCCCTATGATAAGAGCAATAGTGGTTACTACTTCAAAATAGACAAGGGCCTTAATACCTACCCGGCCCACTTTTTTAAGATCGCCTGCCCCTGCGATGCCAGCAACAACCGTAAAGAAGATTACGGGTGCAATGACCATCCTGATCATATTGATAAAGGTGTCGCTGATCAACTTTGCAGCAGGTGCAAAGGAAGGAATACTATAACCAACGATAATGCCGGCAATGATACCAATAAGGACCTGGAAGTAAAGTGAACGCAGGTATTTCATGCGGATCAATATTAAGGATTTTCAAGGGGATAGCGTAAGAGAAATAATGAATCAGGAGTGATTACTTCTATAAGAATAAAACCACAAGAATAACATTTACTTTATTAGAAGTACAAACGGAATAGACAATTACTATACCTATTCAACTTAAGCTAACATGCAAATAGATTTATGTTGAGATATACCTGGCACCTGCCTTACATTAGGATTTTTCAATAAAAATGAAAATGTGGAATTCTGAGTGCTGTTTTTCTAAATAGAATTCAGATAAAAGACATTCTTGTATTACACGAAATAAAAAACCCACGCTTATGGCGTGGGAGTAAATGTTTGTACCGCGTACGGGATTCGAACCCGTATCACCACCGTGAAAGGGTGGTGTCCTAACCCTTAGACGAACGCGGCTCGTTTTTGGGAGTGCAAAGATAGGACTGAGGGTATTTGCATCCAAAATATTTTTCAATAAAAATCCCGCTTACCAAATCCATGGCAAGCGGGATGAATTTCATAGGAATAATACTTTAATTCTTCGCAATATCAAACTTGCGGAAAATGCTTTTTACACCATTTTGTATTTCCTTACTGGTAAGGTTTCTACTGTTCACTTCATCTGTGGTCCATCCCTGCCAGATCGTCTTATCTGTCTTAGCGTCGATCAACCTGAGGGTAATAGTTCCTTCTTTCACCTGTTGCTGGTCATTGTCATAGCCCATGAACTGGGAAGGATAATAAACAGCTACATACCTGCGGGAATAAGGATTGTAATAATAGCGGGTATAAGGTTGAGAGTAAACAGGGTTATTTTGTTCTTTTATGCCTCTCTCCACCAGTATGTCGTATGTTAATAAAACATCTGGCTTTTTAGATTCCTTCCAACCTGTCTTCGCCATTTCATTGTTAACAGCCTCTTTTATGATCCTTTCTATAAGGTCTGATACTTTAACAGATGAATCACTTTTAGATTCTTTTGTGTCTACCCACGCATAGGAATGGTAATTATTGAAGTTGACAGTTTTGTCCTTTTCAACGTGGGCTACACTGGCACAGCCTGCCAGGAGCAGACCTGAAAGCGCAGCTACGCTTAAAAGCTTCATGAATTTCATAGATAGTTCTCCTTGTTTTTTTATACTATATAGACGTCAAAAACTATGCATGTATTATAAAGGAGATGTGAAAGTTTTAAGCCGAAATAGGGTTTCAATCTCAGGTAAGACCAACTTCGAAATGGCGTTCAGGTATTTCTACATCCTGGAAACCTTTTTTTACCAATCGGGCTTTAAAGGGCACCTGCACATCATATTCACCATGAACAAGGAAAAGCTTTTGCACATGAGACGGATCCTGGCAGGCAAGCCATTGGGAAAGGTCTTCATAATCACCATGAGCACTCATGCTTTTTATAGAACCGATCTCGGCATGTACTTCGTGCTGTACTCCAAAGATCCCTACTTCTTTACCACCGGCCATTAATCGTCCCCCTAATGAATTTGGTTCGCAATAACCAGTAAGGAGAATAGCATTATGAGAGTTTTCAATATTGTTACTAATATGATGCTTTACTCTACCTGCCTCGGCCATGCCACTGGCAGAAATGATCACACAAGGTTCATTACGATAATTCAGCAACTTGGATTCATCAACAGATTTTATATAGTGAAGCCCATTGAACATAAAAGGATCACTATCGCTTTGCATTACCCGCTGAATGTTTTTATTGAAATAGGAAGAATAATTTTTAATAAGGTCCGTCACCGCCATGCTTAAAGGACTATCCAGGAAATAATCCAATTTCGGAAGGCGGTTTTCCAACTCCAGCTGGTTCAAGGCATAAAGGATCTCCTGTGTTCTGCCAAGGCTAAATGCGGGAATGATCAGCTTTCCTCTTTTTTCGATACAGGTGCGCTCTATCCATGAAAGCAACATGTCAACAGATGTATGTACATCCTCATGCAAACTATTACCATAAGTGGATTCCATGATAATAAAATCTGCCTGCGGAAAGGTCTGTGGTGATTTTAAGATCACATCGCGGTAACGACCTACATCACCACTAAAGGTCAATTGTTTGGTGATACCATTTTCTGTAATGCGCACATGTACACAGGTACTTCCAATAATATGGCCGGCATCAGTGAACATAGCTTCTACCCCATCTAAAACCGGGAACCATTCCCCATAATTTTTTTCCTGGAAAAATGATAAGCAATTCTTTGCATCCTCCACCGTGTATAAAGGCTGTTGAAAGGGCGTTCCCTGTGCCTGGCTTCCTTTATTATGGTATTTGGCATCATTCTCCTGGATCTCCGCAGAATCTTCCAATAAAAGCGCAGCTAATTGCCTGGTAGCATCGGTACAGTATATTTTACCTGCAAATCCCTCCTTTACCAGCTTAGGGATCAATCCTGAATGATCTATATGCGCATGCGAAAGGATCATGGCTGTAACCTCGGAAGAATTAAATCCAAACTTCCGGTTAAGGGCATCTGTGTCTTTGCCCATACCCTGGAACATACCACAGTCTAATAAAAGCTTTTGACCATTTTTTAAAGTAATCAAATGTTTAGAACCAGTTACTGTTCTTGCCGCGCCGTGAAATGCGATCTTCATATAGTCAATTTAAAGGATGATGTATAAAAATAACAAAATGATGCCATCTCCTTTGGCCATTAGATATGCTTGCTCTTGAATGACCAGGTGATCCAGAATTCGCTTATCAACTCTTTATTTTCATTATACCCTGAGGAAAGGATACGAATTGTCCGGCCTTCATTTGTAGCAATAGCCTCGTTGACTGCATTCATGATCTCTATTCCGCTATTACAAACAAAATGGGTGAGCCCTGAAGCTTTTTTATAAAACCTGGCTTCCAGGCCCACTACCAGCATAGATACTGCCGGGGATCTTTTATAAGTATTGGCCATGGCAAGGATGCCTGTGCTCATTTCTGCTGCCATGGCAAGGCAGGCAAAATAAATGGAGCGAAAGGGATTTTGAGAAAACCATTTATAGGGCACCGTAACTATACATACATTGTCCGAAAGCTCTTGTACCCTCAGCCCGGAAAAGGATGCTGCAGGAAGTTTTTTAAAAAGGAACAACTTAAACTTCAATGGATTGTTGATCAAAGCAAAAAATGCAGCCCTGGAAGAAGCGGCAGCATTCTGTTTGTTATTCATTTCTTAAAGATATTACTCTTTATAATGGAGGGCACAAAATGAAACATGGGAAAGATCATTTGCTAATTCTATGATAACTACTATCCATCAAAGATGCCTATGCATCCATAATCCAAATTATTTCGTCATTTTTGGAAGTAATAAAAATAAAGAATGAAAAAAGTATTAGTAGGTGCCTGTATTATGCTTTCGTTAAACAGCTTTTCACAGAAAGTATCAGGCAAGCTTAATTTTCCTAAAAGCCAGAAACTTGAAATGGTGACTGAAACCAATAAAACAGCTACCATGGAACTTATGGGTCAATCTATGGAATCTACTGTTAACTCCACCATGACCGAGGTATTTGATATTTCAGGTACAGACGGCAAAGGAGCAAACATTGAACATAAAGTAAAACACCTGGTGTTTACTGCTAATGGCATGGGAAACTCACAAAGCTTTGATTCTGAAAAAGAAGATGACCGTAAAGGTGAGATGGGGAAGATTATGGAGAAAAGCCTGAAGAATAAATATACTATGTCTGTGGATCCTTCAGGAAAAATAACTGCTATTAAACTGGATGATGACAACCCCAATGGTACAAAGAATGAGAAGACAGATGCTATGGCGGAACTAGCTTCCACCCAGTTGGGAGTGACTTTAGGATTACCTAAACCTGGAGATGCCAGCATTTTTAAAATATTGCCTGATAAAGAAATTACAACCGGAGACTTCTGGACAGACAGTTCATCTGCCAACGGCCAGAAAAGAAGAACAGTATATACTGTAAAAAGCATTACGGATCAAGAAGTAACACTTGACTATACTGAGGATATCAATGTAAATACTACTCAGGAGATCATGGGCACCCAGGCCAGCATCAAATCAGATGACAAGGTAACAGGCCAGGTGATTATTGACAGGGCAACAGGCCTTTTGAAACAAAAGACCGCTACCATGAATACCAATGCTACAATGGAAGCCCAGGGAATGACCATCCCGTCAACAGGGAAAACAACTATTACTGTGACGGTAAAACCGGCATAAATAATTTACCAATAAAAAAAGAGCCCGTTTGAATGAACGGGCTCTTTTTTTATAATACCTCAAGCTGATTCTTGAGCAAATCTTCAAATTCATCACGTTTACGTATCAATAGGGCTTCACCATCCTTTACTAATACTTCAGCAGGTTTAAGGCGGGAATTAAAGTTGGAGGACATTTCAAATCCATAAGCGCCTGCATTATAGAACACCAGGTAATCTCCCTCTCTGACTTCATTCAGCTTTCTGTCCCAGGCAAAAGTATCTGTCTCACAAATGTTGCCCACCACTGTATATATACGTGGATTGCCAAAAGGATTGCTGATATTTTCTATCATATGATAGGCCTCATACATCATAGGACGTATCAGGTGGTTGAAACCGCTGTTGACCCCCACAAATACTGTGGCTGTTGTTTGCTTAATGACATTGCATTTGGTAATGAAATAACCGGCTTCACTCACTAAAAATTTTCCGGGCTCAAACCATACTTCAAGCTGGCGACCTTTTTCTTTGGTATATTTCACAAAGGCCTCACCCACTTTTGCCCCGAGGTCAAAAACATCAGTGCGTACATCGTCTTCATGGTAAGGAACCTTAAACCCGCTACCCAGGTCAACAAATTTGAGATCCGGGAAATGCTCTGCCACCTCGAACATCACTTCCAGCCCCGCCAGGAAAACATTTACATCTTTAATATCGCTGCCGGTATGCATATGGATGCCGGTAACATGCAAACCTGTAGTTTTTATGATACGCTCTATATGACGCATCTGGTGAACAGAGATGCCAAACTTTGAATCAATATGGCCGGTAGACATTTTATAATGACCGCCGCCCATGATATGTGGATTGAAACGAATGCAGATAGGATAACTACCACCGAATTTATTTCCAAATTGCTCAAGTATGGATATATTATCAATATTCAGGTTTACACCCAACTCCTTACCTGCTTCTATTTCTGCAAAATCAACACAATTGGGTGTGAACAATATTCTTTCAGGTGTAAAGCCGGCTTTTAATCCCAGCTTTACTTCATTGATACTTACACAGTCAAGGCCTGCACCCAGGCTTTCAACATACTTTAGAATGTTGATATTGGTAAGTGCTTTACAGGCATAAAAAAAACGGGCATGGGTATCAGAGAAAGCCTTTTCCAGCGTTTGATATTGGTCCTTTATTTTTTCTGCGTGGTAAACATACAAAGGGGTACCAAACTTTTCGGCCAGCTCAACTAACTGGGTATGTGTTAAACTATGGGTCATGATTAAGCCTTACAAATATTAGCAGTAATAAAAAACGCCTGATGAAAGATCAATTCTTTTCTTCCTCTTCACCGTCCACAGAGGGATCATCTTCAGGATTTGATTCATCTCCTGTTGCCTGATCAGCAACATCTGGGGTTGATTCGTCTGAGGATTCCTCAGTAGCTACTTCCTCTTGTACAATTTCTTCGGTTTCTTCCTCATCCCCTTCTATAAAAACTTCATCAGCAATATATTCTTCAATAGCCTCCTCTGTCGGTATGTCTTCAGTTGGCTGATCTCCCTCATCATTTGAAATTTCGCCTTCTTGTGAAAAACTGTGACCATTTAGCTGGCCTACTTCAAGTTCTTCGGCTTCCTGATCTATGGCAGGAATTACCAGTTCGCCATCTTCTGTAACAACAAGGTTTTCGCTTGTCTCAAAATCTGTATGGTGTACAATGGTGGGTTGCACAACCTGATCGGCCAGGACTTCTTTTATTTTAGGAAGATCTTCAGGGGAATTGATACCAAAATAATCCATGAAGTTCTTTGACGTAGCATAGACCAGTGGATGGCCAGGAAGCTTTTCATTTCTACCGGTGATCACAATCAGCTCTTTTTCCAAAAGCTTTTGAACCGCATAATCACTGCTTACACCGCGAATGGCTTCAATTTCTCCCTTAGTTACGGGCTGTTTATAAGCCACTATTGCTAAAGTTTCAAGAGCTGCAGCTGATAATCGCTTTAGAAATTTCTCTCCATTAAGCTGGGCAACGGTCTTATGATAATCCTTTTTAGTAAGGAACTGCCATCCACCCCCACTTTGCCTTACTTCAAAGGGATAGAATTCTGAATTGTACTTTTCCACTATTCCTTCAAGGGAAGCATCCACCTGTTCCACTTCAATTTTATCTTCCATAAAACCAAAGGCCTGGTTAACCAGGTCAGTGATCTCGGCCGGAGTTAGCGGCTTATCGCTTGCAAAAATTAAAGCTTCAATATGGGGTATAAGATTGGAAATTTCCATTTTATAGATGTGCATTTGAAGTAAGCAATTATGCAAAGTTCATTCGCATACCTGCAAACCAATTTCTAACCTTGTAAAGCGGCCGCTCCACTTACAATCTCGGTCAATTCAGTTGTAATGGCAGCTTGCCTGGCGCGGTTATATGAAATTTTAAGCGATCGAAGCAATTCATTTGCGTTTTCACTTGCCTTATCCATGGCGGTCATACGAGCACCATGTTCAGAAGCATTTGCATCTAAAACAGCTTTATATAACTGTGTATTCAGGATCTTCGGCATTAATTCCGCAATCAATTCTTCTTTATTCGGATCGAATATGAAATCGGCCTTTGTGGACTTTGCAATATTACCTGAGCTGGCAACTTTGGGAATGGGCAGGAATTGTTCGGAAACAAAACGCTGGGTTGCAGCATTCTTAAATTCACTATATACAATCTCGACTTTATCAAATTCCTTGTTCAGGTAAGCCTTCACAGCAGCCTGCGAGGCTTTTTGAACCTGGTCAAAAGTTAGGTTCAGGAATATATCCTTATAGGTATCGCTAACAGTAAAATTGTTCTTGGCAAAATGCTCATAGCCTTTTTTACCAATGCTCCAAATTGTTACTCCGCCTTTTGATTGAAGGGTAGGATACTTTTCGCGAATCAATTGTTTAGCCAGTTTAATAACATTGGCATTGTATGCTCCCGCCAATCCACGGTCTGAGGTAATAACGATCAATAGTAGTTTCTCCACTGGCCTTTCAACTGCCAGGGAATTACCCGATTCCACTTCAGTATTGCTCACAATATTGCTGAGCATTTCCTGCAGCTTTTTGGCGTAAGGACGCATCTGGATAATGGCATCCTGGGCCCTGCGCAATTTTGCTGCACTCACCATTTTCATTGCCTTGGTTATCTGTTGGGTGCTTTGTACTGATTTGATGCGGTTACGTACTTCTTTTAACTGACCAGCCATATCTTATATATAGTTACTTTATTGTTTGATCCTGTTATTAGTGCTATCCTTACTATTAACCATTATGTAAACTTTCCTTCCCCTTCCTATCTTTCGGCCCGCAAAAGTACGTTGCCGGGCTATAAATTCCATAAAACAGGCCGAAAATAGCCGAACTGATTCGTTAAAGGCTTAAAAAGCCCTGTTTGCCATTAGTTTGCGAGGTTTTGAGGGGATTAGTTTTGTCCTTTCTGAAACAAATTATGCGGATCAGAAAAAAGGGTTTTGTTTAGTTTAATAATTCAAACTCCTTCCTTAAAGTGAAGCTCATCCAAATTTTACCATTCTTATTTAAATTTTCTTGCTCGCGGGTAATTTCCATGCTTATTGGTCCGGGTGTTAATTCCTTTAGCATATTCTCTGTTATATTCAAAATTCCGTCTTCTACGGTAACCATTTCATTGAAATCATTGGATTCAAAAGACGTATCAACCATAGATAACCTGACAACTGAGGCTTTTTTAGGGAAATTTTCAAGCTTTAATTGACTTTTACCCTTTTTGAACGATAATGGCCAACCGGGTGCGGCGTGAAAGGCCTGGAACTCAAACTGGATTTCATTGGAATGGTTGCCATGGCCTGAAAATACTACCTCATGCCGGCCATTAAAACCCTGGAGGGGCCTTCTAACATCGTAATAAGGTCCAGATAAATTAGCACTATCTAGTTTCATCGACACCTTGTCAAGTTCAACCCGGGT
Source organism: Flavisolibacter ginsengisoli DSM 18119 (assembly GCF_900129295.1). Lineage (GTDB taxonomy): Bacteria > Bacteroidota > Bacteroidia > Chitinophagales > Chitinophagaceae > Flavisolibacter > Flavisolibacter ginsengisoli. Next base: position 63,845 of record NZ_FQUU01000022.1, on the reverse strand, counting down.
TTTCTCTCCTGGAAATACAACCGGTCCATTAATACCTCCGGCATGATATTGAAACATACAACTAACACTATCATTGCCTTCCTCACCCCATATTCTTAAACTGTAAAATATTGCCCCCCCTGAACCAGGACTTTCAACCTTTTTTTCAGGATTGGTACAACTGCTATAGAGAATGATGATTATGAACAAAAGCAAGTATCCTGATTTCCTCATTTAATCCCCTGGTTTATTATATGAAGACTGAAAAGTACGCTAAACCAGTAATAAAAGTTTTGGCTTTGTTAACCTGGTAAAGAGCACTGCAAATTGAATTATCTTTGACGGCTCTGTCAAAATGGCTTCTAAACTATATTAGCACTCTTTTTGACAAAAATAATTCTCTGTTTTGCAGAGACTTATCTTTAGTTATAGTCGATAATTGAAATATCTATACAATTTATGATCGGTTTTTTATCTAAAATGTTCGGTGGCAGCAAGTCGGAAAAAGACGTTAAACTCATTCTGCCATTGGTAACAAAAGTTAACCAGGCCTTTGATTCCCTGAAATCTATAAGCAATGATGAATTACGAAATAAAACGAATGAGTTTCGCCAACGCATCAAGGATCACCTTAAAGCAATAGATGAGCAAATAGCTGATACCAATAAAAGAGCTGAAGAACTTCCCTTTACTGACCTGGTTGGCAAGGATACCATTTACCAGGAAGTAGACAAGCTAAAGAAAGAAAGGGATCAGAAAATAGAAGAAGTTCTAAAGGACCTGTTACCTGAGGCTTTCGCTGTAGTTAAGGAAACTGCACGCAGGTTTAAAGAAAATACTGAAATAGAATCCGGCGTCACTGAACTGGATAGGCAACTAAGTGTAACCAGGGATTATATCAACATCAATGGTGATAAGGTTACCTATAAAAATACATGGACAGCAGGTGGTGGACAGATCACCTGGAATATGGTTCACTATGATGTGCAGCTAATTGGTGGTGCTGTATTGCACCAGGGCAAGATAGCGGAGATGGCAACAGGTGAGGGTAAAACATTGGTGTCCACTTTACCTGCCTACCTGAATGCACTGGCGGGTGAAGGTGTTCACATTGTAACTGTCAATGATTACCTGGCTCGCCGTGACAGTGAGTGGAATGGACCCATATTCGAATGGTTAGGTCTGAGAGTGGACTGTATAGACAAACATCAACCTAATAGTGAAGAACGCAGGAATGCTTACCTGGCAGACATTACCTATGGTACCAATAACGAATTTGGTTTTGATTACTTAAGGGATAACATGGTGCATACACCAGAAGAAATGGTGCAACGCAAACACCATTATGCCATGGTGGACGAGGTGGATAGTGTATTGATCGATGATGCACGTACTCCATTGATCATTTCGGGCCCGGTGCCTAAAGGTGATGATCAGCAATACCATATATTAAAGCCAAGGGTGCAGCAATTGGTAGAAGCCCAGGAAAGAATTGTAAGGCAAAACCTTAATGAAGCCAAAAAGAAATTCTCTGAAGGAGATGATGATCCCAAGAGTGGTGGATTGTTCCTTTTCCGTGCTTACAGGGGATTACCAAAATATGGTCCATTGATCAAGTTCCTGAGTGAGCCTGGCATTAAGGTGAAAATGCAGAAAGCGGAGAACTTTTACCTGGCCGATCAACAACGCAACATGCATATTGTTGATGAAGAACTGCTCTTCCAGATTGATGAGAAAAATAAATCAGTAGATCTTACTGATAAAGGAATTGGAGCTATTACCAAAGCTGGGGAAGATCCTGAATTCTTTGTTTTACCTGATATTGGTGTTCGATTGAGTGAAATAGAGGAAAGTGATCTTCCTGCCGATGAAAAGCTGCATCAGAAAGAAGCCATTCTAAATGAATACTCCCAAAAAGCTGACCGCATACATTCTGTTCAGCAACTTTTAAAGTCTTATACTTTATTTGACAAAGACGTAGAATATGTGGTGATAGAAGGCCAGGTGAAGATCGTTGACGAACAAACTGGCCGTATTATGGAAGGCAGAAGGTATAGTGATGGTTTGCACCAGGCTATTGAGGCAAAGGAAAATGTGAAGATCGAAGCGGCCACTCAAACCTATGCTACCGTAACGTTGCAAAACTACTTCCGTATGTATCATAAACTTGCCGGTATGACCGGTACTGCGGAAACGGAAGCGGCAGAATTGTGGAGCATCTACAAACTGGATGTGGTAACCATCCCAACCAATATTCCTGTTATCAGGAAGGATGAACAGGACCTGGTTTATAAAACCAAGAGAGAGAAGTTTAAATCAGTTATTGACGAAATAGAACAATTGAGGAATGCGGGCCGTCCCGTGCTGGTTGGTACAACATCTGTGGAGGTAAGTGAATTGCTTAGCAGGATGCTTACCGCCAAGAAGATCCCTCACAATGTATTGAACGCTAAACAACATGCCCGTGAAGCACAGGTGGTTGCGGAAGCAGGTTTAGCCGGAGCCATTACCATTGCCACCAACATGGCTGGTCGTGGTACGGATATTAAGCTTGGGCCAGGCGTGAAAGAAGCAGGTGGTTTGGCTATCATTGGTACTGAGCGTCATGAGTCACGCCGTGTTGACCGCCAGTTGCGTGGTCGTGCAGGCCGCCAGGGAGACCCTGGAACTTCACAGTTCTATGTTTCTTTGGAAGATGACCTGATGCGTATGTTTGGTAGTGAACGTATCGCAGGCTTAATGGATAAGTTTGGATACAAGGAGGGTGAGGTGATCCAGCACAGCATGATCACTAAATCTATTGAGAGAGCGCAACGTAAGGTAGAAGAAAACAACTTCGGTATACGTAAACGCCTGCTTGAATACGATGATGTGATGAACATGCAGCGTAACGCTATCTACCTGAAGCGTAACCACGCTTTATTTGGTGATCGTTTGGCATTGGATATTGATAATGCATTTTCTGTAACCGCAGAAGATCTTGTAAGCAGCAACCGTGAACAGGACGATTATGAAGGGTTTAAACTTTCTTGCATAGTAAACTTCGGACTGGATACAAAGATTACCCACGAAGAGTTCAAGAGCAATGATGTTAACAGCCTTACAGATCATTTATATAATGAGGCTATTGAAGCTTACCAGGAACATAAGGAAGGCATAAGGAAACAGGCAGTACCCGTATTTAAAAATATACGCCAGTCGCAAGGTCAACATATTGAAAATGTAGTGGTTCCTTTTACTGATGGTAAAAAAGGCATTAATGTTTTAACCAATCTTGACAAAACTGTATCAACAGATGGTGAAGAATTGTGCAGTGCAATGGAACGAAACATTACATTGGCCATTATTGACGATGCCTGGAAAGAACATCTTAGAGCTATGGATGATCTGAAGCAAAGTGTGCAAACAGTGTACCTGGAGCAAAAGGATCCATTGGTTATTTATAAAGTGGAAGCTTACAACCTGTTCAAGCGTATGAGCAGCGAAGTAAATCGTGATATTGTTTCTTTCTTATGCCATGCACAATTACCCATACAGGAAGAAGCGCCTAATCTAAGAGAAGGCAGGCAGCAGAAAACCGACATGAGTAAGATGACTGCCAATAAAGAACAGATAGATGCCGCAGGCAGTGATTATGGCGCTAATGAAAATGATTATTTTGATCCTTCAGGTGATGTGGCAGTGAAGCAGGAACCCATCAAAGTGGGTCCAAAGATTGGACGTAATGACCCATGCCCTTGTGGAAGTGGAAAGAAGTATAAGAACTGCCATGGCAAAGAAGCTTAAGGAATAGCATATTTTATAAATAAGAAAGCCCCGCAATGCGGGGCTTTCTTATTTAGATCCATTTTCACTTCCAGAAAAAAATTCAGAATGATGCGAAGTGTTTAGGTCGATGTACCAGATAAAATCGATATTTCCTTTTCACTAAAATATTTATTTACTTAGTTATTAATTAACCCAAAGAAATTCTTCTTTTCTACTACTAAAATTGACAGTACAATTCGAGGAAGATGAAACTAAAACCATTTAACAAATCAAAATATCTTTTCCTTTCCTTGTTGGGAATTGTTGCTTTTATCTTATGTATTCCAAATTTAATTGTAGCCATTAATCAAAATAACCTTCCAAGAATTTTATTACAGATAGGTATGCTTGGGCTATGGGTATTTTGGACAATTACATATGTAAAGGTTTACAAACAAAAAGTGTAACTAAAAACGAGTTGGCTTTTATGAGCCTTCATAATAAAAGACAAACTATCACAATGCAAAGACAATTATATATCTGCAACAACAATTAGCATTACAAGTGTCTTAAAATAAAAATGCCCCACTTTCGTGAGGCATTTTCTTTAGAAATCTTTCAAACCATACTTTCTTTTATACCGTTCATTTAATTGCTTATGCTTATCCGTCAGGTCTATTTTACGGCCCTGGATAAATGCATCAGTCACCTGGCTTGTTCTCATATCCAGGATATCACCCTCGCTGATAATGATGTTGGCATCTTTACCTACTTCAATACTACCGGTCTTGTCCGATACGCCTAATATTTTGGCGGCATTAAGGGTAATGGCCTGCAATGCTTCTTCCTTGCTGAGACCATACGCAGCAGTAGTGCCCGCATTGAATGGCAAATTCCTTCCCCTTGTTTGTCCATCTTCATCTGAAATGGCAAACAAAACACCTGCCTTATGCAATGCAGCTGCTGTTTTATATGGCTGGTCCACATCATCATCATTTAAAGTAGGAAGGCTATGTGGTGTATCTAAAATTACAGCTACATTATTTTGCTTTAGCAGATCAGCAATTTGCCAGCTATCGCTTCCACCTACTATTACCACATCGAAGTCGAATTCCTTTACAAAATCCAGGGCAACAAGCATTTGCTTTACTGTATTTGCATGTACATATAACTTTTGCTTTTTGTCAAATAAGTGCTGTACGGATTCAAACTTCAAATTGGTATTGGTATGAGAAGATTGATTATAATACGCTTTTGCTTCACGGAAAAAATCCTTTAACCCATCCACTTTTTGCAATCCTTCCTTAACCGGATCTTCGTCTGGTTGCTGTGGACCAGCACCCCGAACACGCCTGGGACGCGCCAATAGTGAAGGCATGTATACATGCAAACCACCATCGGTTTTATAGGCTGCATCTTCATAGTTCCATGCATCCAGTTGAACAACAGAAGATTGACCGGCAACAAAGCTTCCTTCCGGAACTACATTAGCTAATAAGATCCCATTGGACCTGAGGGTATTGATAACTTTTGAATCTGTGTTATACGCAACAATACTGTGAATATTCGGGTTCATTTCACCTAACTCCTGCACATCATTAGAAGCGCGAACTGCTCCTATTTCTACAAGACCTAAATTAGTAATTGGAAGGATCAGCCCCGGATACACTTGTTTTCCCTGTGCATTTACCTGGGTAGAACCGGGAGGAATGGAAATGTTATTTCCAACAGCAGCAATTTTACCATCAGTTATAATAATAGTTGCGTTATTCAATACCTGTCCATTTCCAACGTGTACAGTAGCGTTTGTAATGACAGTAGTACCCACCTGTCTTGGCGCCGGGTAAACTGTCTCCTGCCCATTGACAGAGAGAGAAAATAATATTGTTATATAAATAAGTATCTTTTTCATTTGTTATTATTTGAGTACTTCAGGTTATTATGAGTATTTCAATAGTTTAATGCAATTGATGATTAATCCCCGGCTTCACTGGCATCGATTACCAATAGGCCATGGCTATGCATATGTTCAGAACAGGAATGCATGATCTCATAACTGGGTATGGCCTGCTGAACAGGAGCGCCACTTCTTTTCTCCCCTATCATTTTCTTTACCAGCCTGCTTCTTTCCGCATCAACCAGTTTTTGCATTTGCTCATCCTTCAACCTGTCGAAATAAATGGTTCCATCAACAATAGTATAATCTGGCCTGGCATAAATACTTAATGGATTATCGGTCCATACAACGATATCTCCGTCTTTGCCAACTTTAAGGCTACCCACCTTATCTTCTACATGAAGCATTTTAGCAGGATTCAATGTAACCATCTTTAAAGCTTCTTCCTCCGAAACACCTCCGTATTTTACAATCTTGGCAGCTTCCTGGTTCAATCGCCTTGCCATTTCTGCATCATCTGAATTGATGGCTACGTTCAGACCCACCCTGCTCATGATGGCAGCATTATAAGGTATAGCATCCTGCACTTCCATTTTATAAGCCCACCAGTCGGAAAAGGTGGAAGCATTAGCTCCATGTGCCTTCATTTTATCAGCAACCTTATAACCTTCAAGGATATGGGTAAAGGTATTGACCTTATACCCCATTTTGTCCGCTACCCTCATCGCGCTGGTAATTTCACTTTGCACATACGAATGGCAGGTAATGAACCGCTTGTTATTTAGTATCTCTACCAGTGCATCCAGTTCCAGGTCTTTCCTTGGAGCGGTCATTCCTTTCTTATTCCTGGCTGACTCATATTCCTTCCAGGATCTTTCATAATCTTTAGCCCTGGTAAAGGCATCAGTTAGTACTTCTTCCACACCCATTCTTGTATCAGGGAACCTGTTCTGCTGACCTGCATTGGCAGGAGATCTTTTTACATTCTCTCCCAGGGCAAACTTGATAAAAGGTGCGGAACCTTTGAACTTCAGGTCTTCATCATTAGCGCCCCATCTTAATTTGATCAATTGCGTTTGACCACCAATGGTATTAGCCGAGCCATGAAGAATATGTGAAGTGGTAACTCCCCCACTCAATTGCCTGTATATATTAATATCATCAGGATTCAGATTGTCTGCAATGCGCACTTCAGATGTAACGCTTTGCCCGCCTTCATTGATAGAAGAGGCTGCGATATGTGAATGTTCATCAATTATCCCCGGTGTGACATGCTTTCCTGTCCCATCAATTATGCGGGCATCATTAGCCTGCAAATTCTTACCCACAGCTGCTATCTTACCATTACGGATCAATACATCTGTATTTTGAAGTACACCATCTTTTTCATTGGTCCATACAGTAGCATTTTTCACTAGTATGGTTTCCTGCCTGGGAGCCTGTCCTTCTTCCCAGCCAAAAGGCAAAAATGGGTAGGTCACCTTACCTAATGCACCCGAAGGACGCTTCCTGGCACTGTCAACTTTCTCAGCAAGGGCCCCGGAATAAGATGCCGTCCATGTAAACCTGTTGCCTGAGCTATCTTCTCCTGTACCTGACCATTGGGTACCATTCACCATGCCACTTAAACGAAGATTATTATCAAGCCTTCTTTCAGGAGCTACATTAATACGTACCTGGCGGCCATCGAAATAAAATTTAGATGTGACGGTGTCTTTACCTATAAGGCTTGCACTGGAGGGCGATTTAAAGTCAAGCGTGTAATTCACCGGCCCGTTTACAGTATTTAAAACAAGTTTATACTTCCCACGCATTTCATCATAGATATCATCCTTAACCCCATATTTCTTTCCACGTATCCAGTTCTGAATGATCTGTGTCTTTTCATTGAAAACAGGCCCGGAAGTAATTATAAAATTTGCCAGTTTGCCAGCATCCAGGCTTCCTACCTGGCTGTAAACACCTAAAGCAGTGGCAGGAGTTTTAGTTAGCGCATTCAAAGCTTCCTGCTCCGATAGTCCATATTGAAAAGCCAGCTTCAGATTGGCTGTAAATTGCTTCATGTCACGCAGATCGGAAGTAGTAAGGCAAAAGGGAATACCTGCTTTTTCAAGAGCCGCCGGGTTGGTTGGGGCCAGTTCCCAGTGTTTCATATCACTAACCGAAACAAACCTGGCATCATTTGGATCTTCAACATCCATAGCCTGAGGGAAATTTAGTGAAATGATATAGGTTGCATTCGTAGCTTTCACTTCTTTGATGCGCTGGTATTCATTGCCGCCGCCTTTAATTATATATTGAACACCAAATTCATCCCCTATCCTGTCAGCCCTAAGGTCATTCCATTTGTCTCCGGCATCGAAAATTTGTGGTAAAGATTGATTATCTAACCAGGCCTGGAGGCTAAGGTTCAAACCCTCACCTGGTGGCTTCTGCTTATACCATTGTGCATCAAGGTAAGTTTGTCTTAAAAGTGCTATCATTCCCATCATCGAGCCTGGATAGCTTTGTGTGGAAGTACCTTTATTGAAGGAATAATTTGCAGAAGCTTTTTCTTTGATGATGGAAAAGTTCTCATTATCATTTGCAAGGGTAACTAATGCGCCGGTACCACGAGCTATTCCATCCTTTATGTGGGTGAGTACTGTTCCAAAACCAAGCTCTCTAAGGCTGTTGGCTTTAGCTTCATCCTTAGCAAAAGACCGGTAGGCATCCACTTCACTTTTAATAGCCTGGTTCCAGCCATAAGCTCCCTTGGTAGCAGAATTGAACTGGGTGGGACCAAAAAAATTAAATCCACCAGTGCCAGGTTGTGGTACTGGCATACCATAATCTGTATAAATATCAATAAAGGAAGGATATATATATCTTCCCTTACAATCAATAGTTACTGCATCCTTTGGGATTGCAATGTCCTTTCCTATTGCTTTAATCACTCCATCTTTTATTACCATTGTAGCGGAGGAAAGAGTGGTAGCTGCGTCCTTTACAATAGTTGCATTGGTAAAAACATAATAACCGCTTCGTTCATCAGCTACACCATTTACAGGAAAACTGGTCTGTGCATGCACTACAAAACCTATTAATAATGTGCATGACAGTAAAAAGCATTGTGCTTTTCTCATCTTGGATAAAATTTAAATTACTTTGTTGTGGATAAGTTCAAAGGTTCTAAAAATAAATACTTTTTATATGAACATCGCACAATTTATAGATCATACTATTCTAAAGCCGACAACTACCCTTGCAGAAATTGAAAAGGTGTGTGAAGAAGCATTAGAATATGGGTTCGCCGCCGTCTGTGTTCCTCCTTATTATGTAAGGGATGCCAGCCAGGTGCTTGAAAAAAGGAAAGTAAAATTAGCCACTGTTATAGGTTTTCCTTTTGGATATAGCCATTATAAAGCCAAGCGCAAAGAGATAAAAGAAGCAATAAAAGACGGCGCAGAAGAATTGGACATGGTGATGAACATAGCTGCTTTTAAAAGCAATGATATGGCATACCTCGAAAAGGAGATCGAAGAGATAACCAACGTCATTAAAGAAAATGGCTGTGTGTTGAAAGTGATCATCGAAAGTGGTGTGCTAACCAATGATGAAATCATTAAATGTTGCGAGCTATACAAACATTTTCCTGTTGACTATATGAAAACTTCTACGGGGTATGCGGATAAAGGAGCTTCAGTGGAAGCTATTGAAATTATGCGTAAACATCTTCCATCTTCTATACAAATCAAAGCCAGCGGTGGTATCAGGACTTATGAATTTGCCAGGCAACTGGTTGATGCCGGGGCCACACGTTTAGGTTGCAGTGCTGGAGTGGCCATTGTAAACGGCGAAAAGGTTTCAGAAGGGGGCTATTAACAATAAAAAAACAAAGTTGGAACTATATTTGGTTATCGGTTAACTATGCCCATCATGAAAAGTCTTCTTCTATTGGCCGCCCTATTCAGCTTTAATTTTGTAATGGCACAGGGAAATAATTATACAGATACCAATTCCGTTGTCATTCATAAAGATCCAAGGGTTGATGCATTAGCAAAAAAACAGGCTGCTTTAAATGCAGCCATAAAAAAAGCTTCTGCACGTAGCATGCGCGGATACAGGTTGCTGGTAATTAATACCAATAAACGCAATGAAGCAATAGATGCCAAAACAAAGATCTATACTTATTTCCCAGATCTAAAAGCCTACCTTATTTACCAGACCCCATATTTCAAATTAAAGGCTGGTAATTTCAGAACAAGGGACGAAGCAGAACGGTACCGGAAAAACTTAAATTCCGTATTCCCTAAAGGCGTATATATAATCAATGATACTATTGAAATAACTCCAGAAAAAGACAATACCGACTCAAAAGACATGTAATTATACCTTGCATTCCCATTTCAGTTAAATAACTGACTTTTGCAGTTCAGTTATTACCATGATTATACAAAAGATCAAAGACTTAGCCAGGCATTTAGCTCCGGAGTTCATTGATATCAGGCATTACCTTCATGCCCATCCGGAATTAAGCTACCAGGAATTTGAAACTTCAAAATTTGTACAGGAAAAACTAACATCTTATAATATACCCTTCGAAGTAAAGGCCACTACCGGAGTGATCGGAATTATAGAAGGTAAGAACCCTTCTTCCAGGATCATTGCCCTACGTGCAGACATGGATGCCTTACCCATTATAGAAGAGAATGATATTCCCTATAAATCCACAAGGCCGGGCATTATGCATGCCTGTGGACATGATGTGCATACCACCTGCCTGCTGGGCGCATCAAAAATATTAGCTCAAACAAAGGAGGAATGGGAAGGCACAGTTAAATTGATCTTTCAACCGGGGGAAGAGAAAAACCCGGGAGGAGCCAGCCTCCTTATCAGTGAAAAAGTACTGGAAAATCCTAAGCCTCAAGCGATATTCGCCCTGCATGTAAATCCCCAACTGGAAGTAGGCAATTTAAGCTTCAGGGCTGGCAAGGTAATGGCCAGTGCAGATGAGATCTATATGACTATCAGGAGTAAAGGAGGGCATGCTGCCGCACCACACCTGACTGCAGACACAATTTTAATTACAAGCCATTTAATAGTTGCCCTGCAACAGGTCATTAGCAGAAATTGTGACCCGCTATCGCCTTCTGTACTTTCTATAACATCCTTCCAGGGCGGACATACAACCAATGTGATCCCTTCGGAGGTGAAGTTGATGGGTACTTTCAGGGCAATGGATGAAAAATGGCGCTTTAAAGCACATGATATCATCAGGAAATTATCCACTGAACTTGTTCATTCCATGGGTGCAGAAGTGGATGTACATATCGACGTAGGCTATCCAACAGTAATTAATAATGAAGAACTAAATAGCAGCGCCAAAAATATAGCAGAAGCCTTTTTAGGCGTTGATAATGTTGGGGAAACTGAAATAAGAATGGGTGCGGAAGATTTTGGTTATTACTCACAGCAGGTGCCTGGATGTTTTTTCAGGTTAGGCACAGCTAATACTTCCCGTGGAATTATTTCTGGCGTACATACCCCAAAATTTAATATTGATGAAAAGGCTATAGAGATAGGAATTGGTATTATGGCCTCCCTGGGAGCCACTGCCTCCTTCCAGAGTTAATGATAGTATATTACTTTTGCCAGATTCAGTTGCATGCTATCATACCTGGTTCAATTTCCGGAATGATAATTTGCAGTGTAGCTGAACAACAGGTAAAAGTGTAATATAATTTATTCGCTTTCCCTTTTTGATTGCCAAAAGAAAAATATGCAGAGAGATTTAAGAAAAGAAGAAGCATTACGCTACCATTCCAAAGGAAAACCAGGAAAAATTGAAGTGGTTCCTACCAAAGAAGCTAAAACACAAAGAGATCTTTCACTGGCTTACTCACCTGGGGTAGCAGAACCTTGTAAAGAAATCGCAGCCAATAAAGAAGATGTATATAAGTATACTGCCAAGGGAAACCTGGTAGCAGTGATCAGCAATGGGACAGCCGTTCTGGGCCTGGGTGATATTGGACCAGAAGCCAGCAAACCAGTGATGGAAGGGAAAGGTGTGCTTTTCAAAATATTTGCTGATATAGATGTTTTTGATATAGAGATCAACGAAACAGATCCTGAAAAATTTGTACAGATAGTAAAAGCCCTAGAACCCACATTTGGTGGTATTAACCTGGAGGATATTAAAGCACCAGAATGCTTTTACATAGAAAAACAACTGCGTGAACAATTGACCATTCCCGTTATGCATGATGACCAGCATGGTACAGCCATCATCAGTGCAGCGGCTTTATTAAACGCATTGCAGATCCAGAAAAAGAAAATAGACAAGGTAAAGTTCGTTATCAATGGAGCAGGAGCTGCTGCCATGGCCTGTATCCAGTTATATGTTTCACTGGGGGCAAAACCTGAAAACTTTTTAGTGTTTGACAGGAAAGGTGTTTTGCATTCAGGCCGTAAAGACCTTGAAGAGTTTAAGAAGAAATTTGCCAATGCCAAAGAAGAATTATCACTGGATAAGGCATTGAAAGATGCCGATGTATTTGTTGGATTAAGCGTAGGTAATGTAGTTAATGGAGAAATGATCAAAGGCATGGCCAAAAACCCCATTGTTTTTGCTATGGCTAATCCTGATCCTGAGATCAGTTGGGAAGAAGCTACTGCTGCACGCAAGGACGTGATCATGGCAACTGGCAGAAGCGATTATCCCAACCAGGTAAATAATGTGTTAGGATTTCCCTATATATTCCGTGGCGCACTTGACGTAAGGGCTACACAAATCAATGAGGCCATGAAGCTGGCAGCTGTAAAGGCATTGGCAGAAATGGCACAGTCTCCTGTACCAGACATTGTAAACCTTGCGTATAATGAAAAGACCATCATGTTTGGCCCGGAATATATCATTCCAAAGCCTCTTGATCCACGTTTGTTATCAGTGGTAGCACCAGCGGTAGCAAAGGCTGCCATGGAGAGCGGGGTGGCTTCAAAACCTATTACCGATTGGGAAGCTTATACCAATGACCTCAACCGCAGGTTAGGGCTGGACAACCAGGTGATGCGAATATTAGGCAACAAGGCCAGGCGGGATCCCCGAAGGATCGTTTTTGCTGAAGCAGAGAATGTCAAAATATTGAAAGCTGCACAAATTGTGATTGATGAAGGCATAGGATATCCTATTCTATTAGGTGATGAGAATAAGATCAGGATCATTGCGCAGGCTAATGGCATCGACCTTGAAGGACTACCTATATATGACCCAAGGAGCGATGCCATGGAGGAAAAACGTAATACATACGCTGAATTATTCTTCAAAAAGCGTCAACGTAAAGGATTCAACTATTATGAATCTAAAAAGATCATGAAGGATCGCAACTATTTTGGTTGCATGATGGTGGAAACAGGTGATGCTGATGCCATGATCTCCGGGCTTTCCAAGAATTACCCTGATACCATCAGGCCAGCTATCCAATGCATTGGCATTGAAGAAGGCACCAAGCGCATTGCTGGTATGTACCTGATGCTCACAAAGAAAGGACCTATATTTCTTGGTGATACCACGGTGAACTTCAACCCAACTGCTGAGGAATTGGCAGAGATCACTTTGCTTGTAGCCCGCGAAATGCGACATTTCAATATTATTCCGAGGATAGCGATGCTTAGTTATTCCAATTTTGGTAGTAGCAATTCACCCGAGGCCCACCTGGTGGCTAAAGCAAGGGCTTTGGTAAAACAACAAATGCCTAATTTAATTGTTGATGGGGAAATGCAAGCCAGTGTAGCCTTTAATAACAACCTCTTAAAAGAAAACTACCCATTCAGTGAATTGGTAGACAAAGATGTCAATACACTGATCTTCCCTAATCTTGCGTCAGGAAATATTGCCTATAACCTTTTAAAGGAATTAGGTGCGGCAGATGCTATTGGCCCGATTTTATTAGGGTTGAAGAAGCCGGTGCATATTCTTCAATTGGGAAGCTCAGTCCGAAACATTGTTAACATGGCAATGATAGCTGTTGTAGATGCCCAATTGAAAAGCCAGGCGGAGACCGAAGAATTGATAAGGAAATCGCCCTGGTGGAAGAGATTTAAGAAAAAAGCCTAGTATAGGCATGGGTTCCAGAGGGAAAAGAGAGTGGTTTTGAGCTTTGAATTTTAATGTATAAGTTGCTTATCAGTTCATCTGCCGGCACATAATAACAATTTGGTTATGGGTTTTTTCAGCGAGATAGGAAAGTATTTATTAATGATCAAAGGCATGTTTTCCAAACCAGAAAACTGGAAGATGTATTGGAAAGAATTCATGCACCAGTGTTCTGAAGTGGGAATGGGTTCCCTTTGGATAGTGGTGATCATTTCTGTATTCATGGGTGCTGTGTCCACAGTTCAAACAGCCTACCAGCTTACCAATCCTTTAATTCCCAAATTTACAATAGCCCAGGTGGTGCGGGATACTGTGATACTTGAATTTGCTCCTACCCTGGTATCTATTGTACTTGCCGGCGTGGTAGGAAGTAAGATAGCAGGTGAGCTTGGCAATATGCGCGTGTCCGAGCAAATTGATGCCCTGGAAATTATGGGCATCAATACAAAAGCCTACCTGGTGCTTCCAAAGATCCTCGCAGCATTGGTGGTCATTCCGATGTTGATCGTTATAGCAGCTATGTTAGGAATCTGGGGAGGCAAATTAGCAGGAACAATGTCAGGCATCATTTCATCAGACGAATTCAATAAAGGCTTATTTGCAGGCTTTATACCTTATAATGTATTTTTTGCCATGGCAAAGGCTTACACTTTCGCTTTCCTCATTTCAAGTATCCCGGCATACTATGGTTATAATGTGAAAGGAGGTGCCCTTGAAATTGGTCGTGCCAGCACAAAGGCAGTTGTTGTAACCTGCGTAGCCGTATTATTTGCAGATTATTTCCTTGCAGCCATATTATTGAAAAATGATTGAGGTAAAAAATTTACGAAAGGGCTTTGCCGATAAGACCATTCTTAAGGATGTCAGTGTGAACATGTTGCCCGGGCAATGCAACCTAATTATTGGTAGCAGTGGAAGTGGTAAAACAGTTTTCATGAAATGCCTCGTAGGTCTTTTTCAGCCGGATAGTGGTGACATTATATATGACGGAAAGAATTTCACCAAGATGTCCGTCGATCAAAAGAAAGAAATAAGGAAAGAGATAGGCATGCTTTTCCAGGGCTCAGCACTTTTTAGCAGTATGACTGTGGAAGAAAATATCATCTTCCCACTGGATATGTTTACCCGTGATTCAAGGAAACAAAAAATGGACAGGGTGAACGAGGTATTAAACAGGGTGAACCTGGAAGGTGCCAATAAAAAATTCCCTGCTGAATTAAGTGGTGGTATGATGAAACGTGTTGGTATAGCCAGGGCTATTGTGCTAAATCCCAAATACTTATTTGTGGATGAACCTAACTCCGGGCTTGACCCTCAAACTTCAGGATTGATAGATCAATTGATTAAGGAAATCACTGAAGAATACAAGATCACCACCATTGTCAACACCCATGATATGAACTCCGTAATGGAAATTGGCGACCATATTATTTACATGTACCAGGGTGAAAAGGAATGGGAAGGAAATAATAAAGAGATAATTTTTAGTAAGAACCAACGCCTGAATGAATTCATATTTGCGTCAGAGTTTCTACGTGATGCTAAGGATATGCGCATGCTGGAAGAAACCGGTAAGATAGCCAATGACAGGAACATGGAAGACCTTACGCATGATGATGCTCCTGAACTGGTTCCATCTCCTTCCGAGTAATGATCAATTCCTTTAACGGACTTTCCTTGTCCATACTATATAGTCTGTTTGAGGTAACTTTTCAACACCAAGCTCTCTTAACATAGTTACCAGTTGCCCCCTGTGGTAAGTGCCATGATTGAATATATGTACCAGCACCTGGTAAACCGGCTGTTTAAATTGCTCTTTTTTTGAATTGAGGTAAATGAATTCGTGTTGAAACATATGCTCCTGTGCATTGCTGATCCACTCTATCCATTGCTTGTTTTGCAACAATAGCTGGTTAGCAACTTCCTGGAAAGTTCCCGTAAAGTTTTCAGAAGGGACCATGATCCTTTCACTCAACTTTATCCTTTGCCACCAAATCGATTCCGCATCCCACATGTGTAAGGCAGTCTTTAATAAACTATTAAAACTGCTCGGCACCATTTGCGATTTCTTTTCCTCTGGCAATTGCTGGATAACGTCTGTTAATTGTTGGTTAGCCCAATAATGATATCCTGCCAGTTGAAGTAAGAGCTCTTTCATTTCTTTTTTTGTAAATACATTTGATAACACGAATTAACAAAATCAAAAGCAGCTAATGGATAAAAATTTCTCTTTACAAGGTTTTGGCTCTGCATCTGTACATGCAGGTCATCACCCCGAACCTCTTCATGCACATCAAACTCCAATATATGCTTCAAGCACCTTCATTTTTGATACTGCCGAACAGGGAATGAAGCGCTTTAGTGGCGAAGAACCTGGATATATATATTCCCGTTGGGGTAATCCGACTATGACTGAAGCTGCAGACAGAATAGCAGCGCTGGAAACTTTTGGCCTTGACCTGGAAGTAATGGGAATACTGCATGCATCAGGCATGGCTGCTATTTCCACATTATTATTTTCCAATTTAAAGGCAGGTGATAAGGTGCTCTCTCATTTTTCTTTGTATGGCGGTTCCAACGAAATACTCTTTAAAATACTTCCTGAATTAAATATTGAACCTATCATCGTTGACCTGAGAAAGCTTGATGAGGTAGAAGATGTGTTGAAAAAGAACAGGGATATAAAATTAATGTACCTGGAGACCCCTGCCAATCCAACCATCCAATGTGTAGATATTGAAGAACTGAGCAAATTGGGCAAGAAATATAATCTTATTGTAGCCTGCGACAACACATTTGCCACGCCTTACCTGCAACAACCATTTAAATATGATGTAGATTTTGTTGTGCATTCCACTACTAAATTTTTAAACGGGCATGGCACTGCCATAGGAGGAGTACTCATTGGAAGAGATATTGAGTTTATGAAAACCAAAGCTACCAAAGTACACCGCCTGTTAGGAGGTAATTCCAATGGATTTGATGCCTTCTTGCTGATACAGGGAATCAAAACTCTTGAGATACGCATGGACAGGCATTGCAGCAATGCTATGGAGGTTGCAAAATATTTAGAGAGCCACAACTCCATTGAAAAAGTGAATTATTCCGGTCTCACCTCACACCCTGATCATAAGGTGGCTTTAAAACAAATGCGTCACCCTGGAGCCATGCTAAGTTTTGAATTGAAATCGGGGATACAGGGAGGTATTGACTTTATGAATAAGCTAAAAATGTGTGTTAGAACAGTTTCTTTAGGCACTGTAGATACCCTTCTATCCCACCCTGCCTCGATGACGCATTATAGTGTCCCCAAAGAACAAAGGGAAAGATATGGTATTACAGATGGCCTCATAAGGATGAATGTAGGCATAGAAAACCTCCAGGATATTTTAGCTGACCTGGCACAGGCATTATAAATAATTAATATTAAATACCATGAACTATAAGCCTTCGCTAATGGTATTATTTTCGCGCAAAATGGACCTATGAATGTAAATATTCGCAAAGCTGTAAAACAAGACTGTGCCCGGATCCTGGAGTTGGTGAAGGAATTAGCTGTATATGAAAAAGCACCAGATGAAGTAACTGTAGATTATGACCATTTTGAAGAAAGTGGTTTTGGTCCCAACCCTGTATGGTGGGCCTTTGTAGCAGAAGTAGACGGTGTGGTTCAGGGGTTTGCCTTATATTATATCAGGTTCAGCACCTGGAAAGGGCAGCGAATGTACCTTGAAGACCTGTTAGTTACAGAAGAAATGAGAGGCAAGGGACTAGGCAAGCTGCTTTTTGATCAATTGCTCATGGAAGCTAAACAGCGCAAATTACAAGGTATACAGTGGCAGGTATTGGAATGGAATGAACCTGCCATCAACTTCTATAAAAAGTATGCTGCCAGCTTTGACCCTGAATGGGTAAACTGCGGGATTAGTTTTGACAGCAATAAATAACCAGCCATCCCGGGTGCTTCCAAAGGCATAGAATCATAGTTTAAAGACCATTTACTAATTGGGTTCACCTATAGTTTCTTTATAGCTACGCTATAGCTCCGGTATAGAAAAGGTATAGATACTCCGTGCTGGCACGGAGTATCTATACCGTAGATAGGGAGTAGATAGGGCGTAGCATAGGAGTAACCAGGCTTTAGTACTGCCCGGCACATGTTGATCCTAAAGTAAAGCTTACAATAAAAATGGCCGTCCTTATTGGACAGCCATTTTATATTAAGATTTCTAATAACGTTTAACTTATAGATTCAGCACTTACTTCCTTATCAATTTTAAGGATCAACCCTGTGAGAACTTTTCCAGGCCCTATTTCTGTGAACTTGGATACTCCATCAGCTACCATTGCCTGAACACATTGAGTCCATTTTACAGCGCCGGTTAACTGATCTATTAAATTTTCTTTGATCTCGTCCTTGTTGATTACTCCTTTAGCCACTACATTTTGATAAACAGGGCATGAAGGCGTATGAAAAGTGGTTCCTTCAATAGCCTGTTGCAATTCTTTGCGGGCGGGCTCCATCAATGGCGAATGAAAGGCTCCCCCAACCGGTAAAACCATTGCCCTTTTAGCACCTGCAGCTTTTAGCCTGTCGCATGCTTCCTGTATGCCTTTAACGGTGCCAGAGATCACTAATTGACCCGGGCAATTATAATTAGCCGGCACTACCACTTCACCAGTTTCTGATTGCACCAGTCTGCATATTTCCTCAACCTGGTCGTCGGGAAGGCCAAGCACAGCAGCCATAGTGGAAGGTTGTAGTTCACATGCTTTTTGCATGGCCTCCGCACGTAGGCTTACCAACAGTAAACCACTTTCAAGGCTTAGTGTTCCATTTGCCACCAATGCAGAAAATTCACCAAGTGAATGCCCGGCAACCGCATCCGGCCGTATATTTTCAACCCCTTTAAAAGCAATGATGGAATGGAGAAAAATGGCAGGCTGCGTGATCCTGGTCTGCTTCAATTCTTCTTCAGAACCATTGAACATTACATCTGATATTCTAAATCCTAATATCTCATTTGCCTGCTCAAAGATCCTTTTAGCAAATGAACTGTTATCGTAATGAGATTTTCCCATTCCCGGGAACTGCGCTCCCTGCCCGGGAAATACAAATGCATGTTTCATGTGGCAAGTTTACTAATTAGTCCAGATCAGCGGTAATTAATTTTAAAAACTCATTCCGGGTTATGTGGTTATTTAAGAATTCCCCATCGAAGGAAGATGTGGTGGTAACGGAATTTTGTTTTTGAACACCTCTCATCATCATACAAAGGTGCTTGGCCTCAATGACAACAGCTACCCCAAGAGGATTCAGGCTTTCTTTTATGGCTTTTAATATTTGCGTAGTCAGTCTTTCCTGTACCTGCAGCCGCCGTGAATATACATCCACCACGCGGGCGAGCTTACTAAGCCCGGTAATATAACCATTTGGTATATAAGCAATATGCGCCTTTCCAAAAAAAGGTAAAAGGTGATGTTCGCACATGGAGAAAAGTTCTATATCCTTAACGATCACCATTTCACTCACTTCTTCCCTGAACCTGGCACCATTTAGAATTGAGACAGCATCCTGGCTATATCCTTGTGTCATATATTGCATGGCCTTGGCCATACGCTCAGGGGTCTTTATCAATCCTTCCCTTTGTGGATCTTCTCCCAATAGCTCGATAATGCTACTGTAGTTGGTCATTAATCCTTCGGTAATATCCGTATCAAAACTTTCTGTTTTATGAAATGCCATAATTGCTAATCTATTATTTATGCTGGGTATTCAACATAGTTACGCGGTGTTTCAAATAGCCTGATGAATAACTCTAAAGATGGCTCAATATGCGGCCGCAGGATATTATAAATGACCACGGCTATATTTTCGGCTGTTGGATTCAGGTTTTTGAATTCTTCCAGGTCAATATTTAAATTCTTATGATCAAACTTCTCCAATACCTTATCGTTGACGAGGTCTGATAACATCTTCAGATCCATTACAAATCCAGTTTCCTTGTTGATATCTCCTACTACTTTAACTTCCAGTTCATAATTATGTCCATGGAAATTGGGCAAGCTGCATTTACCAAAAGTAGCTGTATTGGCTTCAGAAGACCAATCAGGCCTGTATAAACGATGAGCAGCATTGAAATGTTCACGGCGTACTACAGCAACTTTATTATTCATAATTCTGAGTCAACAACAATTGTGCAAAGGTAATGGTTGGTAAAAAAGTAATTTAATTTACGACTTTTGAGCAATGGAAGTTCTTCTTTGCGCGGCAACAAGGCTTGAAATAGATCCTACCATTCAATATTTAGCATCTCAAAACATCAAGAATATAGATATCCTGGTAACTGGTGTTGGATTAATAGCCGCCACTTACCATATTACTAAAGCAGTATACCAGAAAAGGCCTCAATTGATTTTACAGGCTGGAATAGCAGGTGCGCTGGATACTAATTTAAAATTAGGAAGTGTAGTAATAATTGAATCGGAAACTATTGGAGACCTGGGTGTTATGGAGCAGGGTTCGTTTCGTTCGCTCTTTGATATGAAATTTTTACAAGAGAATGATGCTCCATGGACCAATGCAACGCTTCTAAATGCCACAGGCATATTGGATGAATTATTATTACCCAGGGTAAAAGGCGTATCAATTAATGAGATCACTACTTTACCATCACGAATTGAACAATATAAAGATACCATGGGAGCCTCGGTTGAATCTATGGAAGGGGCTGCCTTGCATTATGTGGGGTTAATGGAAAATATTCCTTTCCTTCAAGTGAGATCATTGTCGAACTTTGTGGGCGAGCGAGATAAAAGTAAATGGCAAATAAAAGAAGCCATTGAAAATTTAAATAAGGAATTAATACCGATCATTTCAAAATTTGTGAGACTATGAAGTTGAGCCTTGGATTCTCTCCCTGCCCAAATGATACATTTATTTTTGATGCCCTTGTAAATAAGAAAATTGATACAGAAGGAATTGAGTTTGAGCCTGTATTGGAAGATGTGCAAACCCTTAATGAATGGGCATCAATAGGAAAATTAAGCGTCACCAAACTCAGTTTCCCCGCTTTGTTCAATAACCTGGATAAATACACTTTATTAAATGCAGGATCTGCATTAGGGAAAGGTGTAGGTCCGCTTTTAATAGGCAAAAAAATGGTTGACGTCAGGGAAATTTCAAATTGCACTATTGCCATTCCCGGAGAAAACACCACTGCCAATTTCCTTTTAAGTTTCGCTTTCCCAAATATTGCCAGGAAAGTACCATTCTTATTTTCCCAGATAGAAGATGCCGTACTTGAAGAAAAGGCGGATTTGGGTGTAATCATCCACGAGAACCGTTTTACCTACCAGCAAAGAGGACTGCATAAAATTTGTGACCTGGGCCAGGTGTGGGAAGAGCGACAAAACGCTCCCATACCATTAGGTGGTATTGCTGCTAAAAAAGATTTGCCTAGGGAGGTAATTGATAAGGTTGACAGGTTGATAAAGAAAAGCGTAGAGTACTCATTTAAATCTTACCCCGAAATATCTTCCTACATAAAAGAACATGCACAAGCTATGGAAGAGAGTGTGATGAGGCAGCATATTGAATTGTATGTGAATGATCATAGTATAGACCTGGGAGAGCAAGGTAAACTGGCTATTGAACAATTATTCAATGTCTACAAGGCACAAAACAATTTAACTACCAACGAAACTATTTTCTAGTGGATTAAAAAGTTGGTCAAGGTAGCTGGATATTAATCTAAGCGAATAATGGAATTATCAATCTTTCATAAATTCCAGAGGTAATGGAATTATTATACTGTTTTCCCTTGAAAGTATTAACAGGCATTATACCCTTTACTGCATTAGTTAAAAAAAGTTCATCTGCCGACACCAGGTCTTCCTCCACTATTTCTTCCTGGTGAACAACATAGTTCAATTCTTTTAGAGCATCTATAAGATATCTTCTCATTACTCCATTTATGCAACCCTGGTGCAGGGCTGGTGTATAAAATTCGTTATCACGGATCATAAAGATGTTGGCCTTTGAACTATCACAAATTTTATTATCATCATTGAGTACAATACAGTCATCGAATCCCTTTTCAACAGCATAAAAACCCGCCATTACATAGGGAAGGAAATTGGCTGTTTTTAAATTAGCGAAGACATCCCTCGACTTTCTGGCATAGGGATATATAGTAAGAGAAAAGCCTTGTGACCATGTTTGAATATCTATACTTTTAACAGGCTGTGCTTCAATAATAATTTCTGCATGTCCAATTGCATTTCTAAACGCGGCCAGGCGAACTCTCGCCGAGTCCTTGCATTGATTCAATTGGCAAAGACGCATAATCCATTGAACCAATAATTCTTTGGTATAGCTATGCTGGATCTTTAAAAGTTGTAAGCTTGTTATTAGCCTTTCAAAATGAAAATCAATGAGAGGGATCCTTTCTTTAGATACTTTAATAGTTTCAAATACGCCATCACCATACCTAAAACCCCTGTTATCAGCATTGAAAACGGGGGTATTCTCAGCGATCATCTGACCATTGAAACAAACATGCATCATTGCTCAAAAATGAATAAAAAAAGCCACTTACTGTTGAAGTAAATGGCTCACTAATTTGCGTTATATTCTCAGGCTTGTTCTACAATGCCTGCTTTTACTGCGTACATTACAAGGCCAGCCATTGACTTAACCCCGGTCTTTGTTTTTAGTTTGTCCCGTATAGCTTCAACTGTGCGGGGGCTCAGATCAACGATATCAGCTATCTCTTTAGTGCTTTTTTCTTCGCACATTAATTTTAGTATGGTGATCTCCTTATCTGTAAGCACCACTTCCTGCATTGGGCTTTCCTGTGGTTTCTTCATTCGTAACCCATTCAATAGTGCCTTATTGGTTAGGTCATTAAAGAAGAACTCCTGCTCATAGCAGGTTTTTATTGCCTGGTATATAGTTTCTGAATCTGATTCCTTTGTTAAGTATGAATTAGCACCTATTTCCATCATTTTAGTTATAATGGAAGGATCGTTATTCATGGATAGCATTATAACCTTCATTTCCGGGTATAGCTTCTTTATTTCCGGTAATGTTGTATACCCATCCATAATTGGCATATGTATATCAAGAAGAATAACATCGGGCTTAATATGCTTTAGTAAGTTCATAAGTTGCATGCCGTTCTCAGCTTCAGCAATCATCTGTATATCCTTTCGGCTGGATAGTGAGGTTTTAACACCAGTGCGGAAAAGTGCATGGTCATCTGCAATTGCAACTTTGATAATAGAGTCGAGATTATTCATAAGGTATTTTTAGTTAGACTTCAAGGTTCCAAACCTTGTGCAAATTGGTAAAAAACGGGTGAATATTATATAGTACTACTACGTTATTTTTAATTGTGGAAAGTACGATTACTTAGAAATTTTTCAGCTTGAGTTCTAAAAAATAAGGGCTTTACCTTACCAGTGCTGTGTAAACTTACGTTCCCACCTGGAAAAGGCGGTACTATTGCATTCCCCGGAAACAGCTTCTGATTTGATCGACTGCTTACAGTGTCTTTTCAACCACTATATAAATTCTTCCATCTCCTAGTACAAATCTTCTTTTTCTAGGGGTACTATACAACTCTTTTGTATTTAGCCCCGCATCCTGTAACATAGATTCCAACTCATCCAGTGAAAAAATATAATCTATCCCTTTTAATACATCTATAGTACCGTCAGCTGAAACTATTGTTTGTTCTGATTCAATGCGATTGGGTTGGAAATGAAATTTGTAATCAAGCAGGTATTTGTATTCTTCTACCTGAAACCAATCTTTTTCTTTAAAATGTTTTAGGGCTATCTCGGCAATCATCCAGGAATTAATGATCAATATACCTCCCGGCTTCAGGCTAAGTGACAATTTCTTTAAGATCTGGCTGGTTTCTTCCTTATTAAAAAAGGAAAAGCTATTGCCCATACAGATAATGGCATCATAGTTTTCCTGTAGTTCCACTTCCAAAATACCGGCCTGAAGGCCTCTAACAGGAAGGTTTTGCTCCTGGGCTTTAGCCTTGATCTCCTCAATGTATTCACTAAGGTTATCTATGGATGTAACATCGATACCCCTTTTACCAAGTTCAATACTATGTCGCCCATAACCACACATAATATCCAGTACTTTATTACCGGGTTGCAAACCTGCTGTTTCTATAATAAAGTCAACTTCCGCCTCTGTCAAGCCATTAGGGATCAGCTTTTTCCAGACATCTTTATAGACACTATTGAAAAAGGAATTATTAATATTATCTGTTGAGGTAGTCATTACTCCAGCAATTTGTTACGCATAGCATACATTACAAGCCCGGCAATAGTTTTAGCACCTACTTTTTGCTTCATTTGCTGTCGGATTGTTTCAATTGTCCGGGGGCTTAAGAAAACCTCTTTAGATATCTCTTCAGTGGTTTTATCCTCAGCAATGCATTTTAGTATTTTGATCTCCTTTTCTGAAAACTTTATAGGGTTGGGGTAGAATTGGCGGACAGTTTTCTTGTGTTGCAGTTTCAGTAATACCGCCTTGTTTACCAGGTCATTGAAATAAAAGTCATCATTCATGCAGGTCAGGATGGCCTGGTAGATCTCTTCAGGATCAGTGGTTTTAGTGAGATAGGCATTAGCTCCCATCTCCATCATTTTTGTGATCATTTCCTGGTCATCATACATGGTAAGTACAATGATCTTTATCTCCTCGTATTCCTTGCGTAAAATTCCAATTGCGTTCACGCCATCTATCTCGGGCATACGGATATCCATCAGAAGCACATCCGGCACCTTAAGCTTCAATTTGTGCATGAGGTCTTTGCCATCCTCAGCTTCCCATAAAATTTTAAGATAATCGCGGTCTCTCAAGGCCATTTTAATACCATCCCGAAAGAT
Source organism: Flavisolibacter ginsengisoli DSM 18119 (assembly GCF_900129295.1). GTDB lineage: Bacteria > Bacteroidota > Bacteroidia > Chitinophagales > Chitinophagaceae > Flavisolibacter > Flavisolibacter ginsengisoli. Next base: position 39,171 of record NZ_FQUU01000022.1, on the reverse strand, counting down.
CTTATGGTCATCGGCAATGGCCACTTTAATTTGCTGGGCAGTCATGGAAATTGGTTTAAGTAATTGACTTATAAGCAGTAGTCTACAAAACTAATTGTTTTTTACTCTGAAATACTATGATCATAAAAAGATATTTTAGCGCTTTCAGAAACGAGTAATTAGTAGAACCACGTTTGACATCTCGTAAATTTACGATTCCATACCAATTATAAAAGCTTTCTTCAAAATTCTTTTTATATAACATTGATTATAAAGAAACAGGGGGCTAATTTTCGTTTTGAATAGATAGAATTAAAGTGCATTCCAACGATCCATTCTGCCCTATTAACTGAACAATTAAACTATCCCTCTTTAGAATTGATCGGAATATTTCTTTTTCATGTTAGTAAAAATACTATTTTCATATCGTGAGATTACTCGATTTGGACAAGTAAGCTTACTATGATTTTGGGCTGAAAGCGTTGTAATCTCTGCATTATTAGTGAAAATTAGAATTTAAGGGGTTTAGTTACCCATTGAAATCGGGTGTAGTCCTGGCAATATTTACATCCGTTAATAACAAAAACTTACTGTCATGACAAAAAAAGTATTTAGAGCAGTACCCCCAATAGAATGGCCAACTACTCCAAGCTGGTGGGAATTTTAATTTAGAATTATTAAATCTTTAAAAGGTTTTCTATATTTGGCAAAAACCAAAACTATAGAAAACCTTTTTGTATTACTAGCCATCTTCTCTGACATCTTACCTATTTTACTTTTTGCTATTTTTTTTAAATCAATAAAAAGCAAAAGAATCATTTGGGTACTGATAGCATTTACTGTATTTGATTTTATTACAAATCTTTCCCTTTATTACTTTATACCCCCGAATTATCACAACTATATATATCCTGTATTTACCTTATTCGAATCTTTATTTTTTGCCGGGTTCTTTTACTGTACAATTTCAAAAGCTTACATACGGAAATTAATACTACTCATCACATTGATATTTTCCATTTGCCTGATAGGCTATTATTTTTATTTATTCTTCGTTATCAGGAATATACCTGTACTTGATTCCATACCCATTGGGATTGAATCTATATTGATTTTTATATTCTCGTTTCTATATTTCTATGAACAATTAAATAATACTTCAAACTTTTTCATTTATAGCCAGGCTTCCTTTTGGGGAGTATTAGGAATATTAATTTACTTATCCGGTTCTTTTTTCATTTATATTTTCGCAAACCAAATTTCTATACAGGAGTTAAATAAGTATTGGATCATTACAAACATTTCTTCTATTGTAAAAAATATATTTTTTACTGTAGCTATATATATTCAAGCCAATGAATCTATAAAAAAGCCCCCGAAAAATTATAACTTCTACCCATCTAATTAAAACATAGATTCGCAACCCATGTACTTTCTGCAAGCCAATCCACCCGGTATCTCCCTTGTCTTGTTCTTAGGAACGCTAGGAATGCTTGCTTTGACCATAGGTCTTATACTTTTTATCATTTTCCATCAAAGAAAGGTAATTCGCTACCAGCTGAGGCTTCAATCTATGGAGCAGGAACAGCAAAAGATATTGCTTAATGCATCTATACGACTACAGGAAGAAGAAAGACAAAGGCTGGCTGCTGACCTGCATGATGATGCCGGACCCTTACTGGCCACTGCCCGACTTTACCTGAATGAAAACCTGGTAAACCAGGATAAAGCCACGCAATTACAATCCATTTTCCAGGCCAGGCAGATTCTTGATGATACTATACAACTGATCAGGAACATCAGTCATAGCCTGATGCCACCTACCCTGAAGAATTTTGGTTTGGAGTCTGCAACTAATGATCTTTTCCAAAAGATAAGTGGCTCAGGTACCATAAATGCAAGTAGCCGCTTTCATGATTACAGGGAACGATTGAAACCAGAAATTGAACTGATCGTTTTCAGGGTGATCCAGGAACTGATCAATAATATTTTAAAACATAGTAATTCCAGCTTCATTCATCTAACCCAGAATATGCATGATGGTATGTTTATATTGCGTATTCATCATGATGGAAGAGGGATTGTCCAGGCGGACTTTGAAAAATTGAATAAAAGTAATATAGGGCTGGGATTAAAGAACATTAACAGCCGCCTGAGGGTAGCCCAGGGTAAAATATTTTTCGAAAAAGACCCTTCCCAGACATATTATAAGGTAACCATGGAAATTCCAAAAGATGATGTTAATGAATCATTAACGCATAATTCCTAATTTTATCGCATCCCAACTGTGCTATGGAAATTATCAAAGTAGCTATTGCCGACGATCATAAAATATTCAGGAAAGGTGTGATACTTTCTTTGCGTGCATTTACAAACATCAAGTTTGTACTGGAAGCAGAGCATGGAGATGAATTACTAAATGGAATTGCCGAGGCAGAACCTGACGTGGTCCTTATGGACTTAAGGATGCCTGGTAAAGATGGAATGGAAACCACTAAACTGTTAGCTAAGCAGTATCCCCAAATACATATTATTGTGCTCAGCATGTACGAAGATGAGCGATTTGTTTCTCATATGATGGAGAATGGCGCTAATGGGTATCTGCTAAAAAATGCCGAACCCCAGGAGATAAGGCGTGCCATTATGGATGTCCATGAAAAAGGATATTATCTGAACAATTTTGTTAACCGCATACTTTTAAAGAAATCCCATTCCAAGCAAAAGGTGGTTCCATCGCTAACAAATGAGATCACATTAAGCGATAAGGAAAGAGATGTGCTAAAGTTTATCTGCATGGAATTTACAGCACAGGAAATAGCTCAAAAGATGGAGATTAGCCCACGGACAGTTGAGGCAATCAAAGACAGGTTAATGGAGCGGTTTGGAAGTAAAAATACTGCGGGCCTGGTATTTTTTGCTGTCAAGAATAACCTTGTTGATTAAGTCCTTGCTACCCATCTGCTATAACTTATAATTGCATTTCAGGAATTTCTCCTTCCACGATAAGTTTCCCTGCGGTTTTAGATACAATTTCATCAACACTTACACCAGGAGCCCTTTCCAATAATTTAAATCCTTGTGGAGTAACATCAACCACAGCCAGGTCACTCACTATTTTCTTAACACAACCGACTCCCGTCAATGGCAGGCTGCATTTAGAGAGCAATTTTGAGTCACCCTTAGGATTTGTATGCATCATAGCCACTATGATGTTCTGAGCACTGGCTACAAGGTCCATGGCACCTCCCATCCCTTTCACCATTTTTCCAGGGATCTTCCAGTTAGCTATATCCCCATTTTCGCTTACTTCCATGGCGCCTAAGACCGTTAAATCAATTTTACCGGCCCTTATCATCCCAAAGCTTTCTGCACTATCGAAAAATGCGCCTCCAGGCATTAGTGTTACTGTTTCTTTACCTGCATTGATCAGGTCTGCATCTATTTCATTTTCACAAGGATAAGGTCCCATTCCCAACATTCCATTCTCGCTTTGAAGCATGATAAACATCCCTTCGGGAATATAATTAGAGACCAACGTTGGTATGCCAATACCAAGATTTACATACATGCCATCCTTTAATTCCTGCGCAATTCTACGTGCTATGCCATATTTATCTAAAGCCATAATTATAAAGAAATTAGTATTGCTGAAAAAAAGGATTAATTACTGGTTAAACGAACGGTTCTCCGCTCAATGCGTTTTTCATATTGTTGCCCCTGGAAAATCCTGTGCACATATACGCTGGCAACATGAATATCATCCGGGTCAAGTTGACCTGGCTCTACTAACTCTTCCACTTCAGCAATTGTTATTGTTCCCGCTTTGGCCATTGAAGAAGAAAAATTCCGGGTGGTTTTTCTGAAAACGAGATTGCCATATCTATCTCCCTTCCATGCTTTCACTAACGCAAAATCCGCATGCAGGGCATATTCCATTAGGTAGTTTTTACCATTAAAATTCCTTACCTCCTTCCCTTCCGCCACTTCAGTTCCATACCCGGCAGGAGTGTAAAATGCAGGAATGCCCATCCCTGCCATTTGTATCCTTGTAGCTAAAGTACCTTGTGGGATAAGATCAACTTCAAGTTCGGCATTCAAAAGTTGGCGTTCGAATTCAGCATTCTCGCCCACATAAGAACTCATCATTTTTTTTATCTGCCTGGTTTGCAGCAATAATCCCAGGCCAAAATCATCCACTCCTGCATTATTGGATATACAGGTGAGATTTTTGACGCCTTTCTTAACAAGTCCATTGATTAAATTTTCCGGAATTCCACACAGGCCGAAACCACCGAGCATGATAGTGGATCCATCCTCTACTCCATGCAAAGCTTCATCTGCGTCAGCAACAACTTTATTCATAGCAACCAATTGTATTCAAAAATAACAATAGCGTTGGAAAGAAATAGTATTACACAGGTTTTGTTCTAATGGTTTGGCGTTCAGACCTTTTTTGCAAGGAATCAAAGATAGGTTTAAGAAGATCGGGTCTTTTTTCGTAGTACTGCAAGCTATTTATAAATTGTTCCCTGGAAATCTTATGAATGTTGAATAACTTTTGATAAAGATCTACATGCTTGTCAAGTGCCTTCAAAGAGGAGTCTTTTTGTACGTAATAATCCGCCACTTCATCTGCCATAATCACATCCCATAACACTGCCTCCATCTTTTTGGGGGCTAAAACATTATCAGGAACTTTATCAGATGAACAGGAGAAAAAATATAATGATAAGAACAATAGTTTCAGGGTTCGGTTCATTTTAATTCCTTATATGCATTTGAATTTGAAAGATCAAGCCTTGTAAGAATTTCCCTGGCCTGTACTTTCACTTTTTGTTCTCCTTTGCTGAAGGCTTTTACCAATTCATTGCTTTTGCCCTGGAAAAAAAACTGTATGACCATTGAGCCAGGGTTTTCTGTATTTATGGTATTTAAATAACTAATGGCCTTTAAAAGGCCTGTTCTGCCTGTAGTTTCATTATCGTAAAACTGGTCAAGGCCATTCCTGTAATAGGAATAAACAGCATCATGCACAAGGTTATAACGATTATCAACAAGGCCTTCAGCAAGCTTAAACCTGTTGCGCAAACCATCGAATGCTTTCCACCCGGTTATTTGCGAAGATTCCGGGGCATTGTTCACAATATATTGAGCCTTTTGGAAGTAAGGGTCTCCACCCTTAGGTGCAAATGAATCATAATCCATTCCAAGTATAATATTGATATAATACGCAACAATAGCAGTTAAATTACCAGAGAGAGGGTCATTACCCTGCACTCGATTCTCATTGAACTCAACAGGTTGAAATTCTATGTACTTAAAAACTACATCTGCATCCTGAAAATTAATAATAGGAGACTCATAAGTACTATTATATACTGGCCTCGCTGCCTGAACAGTTAGCGTAGCCTTGAATATATTTTGCCCCATGTCCTGATCAATAGTTAACAGGAAATTGCATTTGATCTTTTCCTGTTGCTGGTAACTATCGGTTGTCCATTTACGATTATTAATGAAATTGGTAAGGGCTGTTTGAAGTGTTTGAAAGGTTTTTTTATCTACCTGTGTACTTACCCTATTAGCCAGGACAGAGAATCTGGCTTGCAATTCCTGGGCAAATAAAATATGACCACCCAACACCATTAAAAAAAGAAGAAACAACTTTCTCATTATAATAATTCAGTTATAGCATCTATAATATCTTTAGCCAGCAATTTCTTTGATTTTAATGCGACATCTTTCTTATCACCATTCTTGAAGAAAAAGGTAACCTTATTTGTATCATATCCAAAACCAGCCCCTTCATCATTTAAAGAATTCAAGATCAGCATATCAGCATTTTTATCTTTCAATTTTTTGGCAGCATTCTCCTGCTCATTATCTGTTTCAAGTGCAAACCCAACTAAAACCTGGCTTTCTTTTTTACTGGCTCCAAGGGTCTTAAGAATGTCCTTTGTTTTTTTCAGTGAAAGTTCCAGGTTTCCTTCTGTCTTTTTAATCTTCGTCTCTGAAACAGAAGATGGTGTGTAATCTGCAACTGCTGCCGCCATTACTGCAATGTCATAGTCATCTTCATTAATACACGATTCGTACATTTCTTCGGCTGTCATTACCTTCACAATATTGACACCTGGAAGGGGTTTGTCAAAAGCCACAGGCCCACTAACCAAGGTAACTTTAGCACCTCTTGCAGCCAATTCCTCGGCTATAGCATAACCCATTTTCCCTGAAGAATGATTACCTATAAAACGCACTGGGTCTATTGGTTCGTATGTAGGCCCCGCGCTTACCAGGGCTTTTTTCCCCTTTAAGTTCCCTGAATTAACAAAATACTGTTCCAGGAAACCTACAATTTCTTCAGGCTCTGCCATTCGGCCTTCACCTACAAGGCCACTTGCCAGTTCACCATATCCTACAGGCATAATCCTGCAACCATGTTGTTCTATCAGGCTGATATTGTTTTTAGTAACAGGATGATGCCACATATCTTCATCCATAGCAGGAGCAATTAATAAAGGGCAGGTAGCTGATAGGTAAATAGCTAAAAGGAGATTATCACACTGGCCATGAGCCATTTTACTTAAAGTATTGCAGCTAAGCGGGGCAATCAATAATAGATCTGCCCATCTTCCCAGCATAACATGGTTAGCCCATGTATCTTCATCAAAAAGATCAATAAGTACCTTATTATGAGAAAGAGTGGATAATGTGAGAGAAGATACAAAGTCCTTGGCCGCCGGGGTCATTATCACTTTTACTTCAGCTCCATTCTTAATTAATTGCCTTACTAAAATAGGAGTTTTATAGGCTGCAATACTGCCTGTGATACCTAATAAAATCTTCTTACCCGATAACATACAGCCCGAAAATACTATTTATAAAAAACAAAAGCGATTTACTGGAAGTAAATCGCCCTTGAAAACCTTTAATGATAATGTTTTTATTGAAACAGGTCATCTTCATTTTTGCGATGATAAATTTTAGCCTCCATAAATTCCTGGGTAGCTAATAATGCTGGATTAGGCATACGCTCATACGCCCTTGAGATTTCAATTTGTTCCTTATTCTCATGAATTTCTTCCAAAGAATCTGTGTGGCTTGCAAATTCTTCCAGTTTATTATGAAGTTCTTCTTTTAAGGAAATATTAATCTGGTTTGCTCTTTTACCAATAATAGAAATAGACTCGTACAAATTACCCGTTTTGTTCTTTAGCTCATTTACATCGCGGGTTTCGATATTGTTTGATGTACTTGTACTAAGTTGACGTCTTAGCAGGCTCATTTGTATATAATTTTAAATTGTTTTGAGATTGGGTTAAATATTCCTGTACCTGTGGGGATAAGGGACTTTGCGGAAAACGATCGATAAATTCATTACATTCTTCTATCACCTTTTCAAATCTTTCAGCTCTTTTATCTTCAATACTCAACTCGGCAAATCGAAAATATGATTTGATAGCCATCATTTTATATTCGTCCGACTTATTTGATTCAGGATAAGAATTCAATAAAGTATTAAATGCAACTGCAGCAGCTCTAAATTGTCCCAGGTCATAATACAATTGGGCAGCATTATGGTCCTTGATTTCAAGCTTTTGACGGCAAATATTAATAATTTCAGCGGCCTCTTTGTTCCTTGCCGAACCTGGATGGGTATTAATAAATGTCTGCATCATACCCATCGCCTTGATAGTATTGGTCTGGTCCAATGAGGGTTTCGGTGACTGCTTATAAAAAGTATAAGCCCTCATATAATCTATTTCCTCAGCCCTGGAACTGTTGGGATAGATTTCCAAAAAGGTTTTAAACAGATTTTCAGCGTTTAAATAATCTCCCTGGTAGTAACCAGTATAGGCATATTTATAATAAATATCTTCAAATTCAGGCCCACCTCTGAAATAAGGCATAATATCCTCATATAACTGCTGGGCATAATTATATTTCTTTTTAGCATAGTATTGTTCAGCCATACGAAGCTTATAATGTGGGTCTTTATTCTTTAAGACCTTATTAAAACCTCCACAGCTCACCATCAAAACAGCCAATGCTAATACGCCTATAAATTTCATAAAGGGTGGCAAAGTTAATCAGTTTAAGCAAATATTCTCGAAAATTGGCAAATAGGCTAAACCCCATAGTTAAGATTTAACTAAAGCTGAAATAACTATCAAGGTATTTATAGGGACTATTATGTGCCATTAGAAGTAAATCCATAAAAAAAACCCTCCGGTTTGGAGGGTTTAGATATAAAGAGAATCTGATTATTTGCTTCTTCTCAGGTTTGGATGAGGAGCAGGTACAGTTGTTTGACCTTGCTCATCTGAAGCTGCAGCACGTAAGTCGATAGTATTGCAGTCTCCGCCTTCCTGGCCATAATTCCAGAAGAAACGATCCTGGCTGATACCTTCTTTTTCAACCATGTAGCTGATTACAGCATTTACTCTATCCCAGCTTCTTTGTTGCTCTGATTTGCTTGAAGCGCAATAGCCAGTAACAACTATTTTGCACTCAGGGCTATTACGTAAGCGGGAAGCTACACTTGCCAACAATGCTTTAGCATCGTTATTCAGGCTAACACCGTTGCCAGAGAAAGTTACACTTGGTAATGTTCCTAAAGCAGCTTCACAAGCGCCGGTCTTAGTATATCCAGCAAAGCAAGTAGAATCAGGACATGGGCATTTACCTACACCATCAGCATCAACTGGCTGGCAATAAGTTGGAGTGATCTTTTCTTTATCACGTGCATCAGGAACACCGTCACCATCAGTATCAAGGCTTACACCATGAGAATCAACCGGAACACCCTGAGGAGTTTGCTCTTGGTCAAATTGGTCAGTAATTCCATCACCATCAGCATCAGGCAGAACTGGTTTTGGTAAGATCATCAGGCGAGGCTTGCGAATTTCCTGGTAAGCATAATCCAAAGGATTGATCCACCATAATGGCTCAACGGATTTAGAACCAATATTGAAGTTCAGGCCAAGAGATAAGAAATTATAAGTATCGAAATCACGAGTGAAATCTCCACGCTCAGTCCACTGAACACCATCGTACAAATCATCTTTAGTTATAGAAACACGATCTTCTAAAGCTAAATTAACACGGTTATTCAATTTGAAAGCGATTCCACCACCTAACTGGCCAACAGGACGTAATGTTTTGCCAAACAGGTTTGGTCTGCGGGTTTTTGCATTTTCAGCATCAGTCTCGTAAGAATCATCCATTAAATTCTTCAAAGCATCCTTTACATCTTTCCTTGTTTTGTATGTTCCTGCAGGAATACCTGAGAAATCATAAGGAGTACTGCCGTTCAAAGCATTCACCTTTACATCATAAATAGAGGCTCCAACACCAACTAAAGCGTAAACATTCACTTTAGGTCTGGATTGGTGGAACATGATATTATTCAATGAGAATAATCCTTCTAAAGAAAGGTCCTGAACTTTGGATTTATAATTATTATAAACAGTACCAGTATAACCAAGTCTCTGCCAAGGGTTGCCTGTGCCTCCCTGACCATAACTGGTTTGGGAAGAACCTTGCCAGCTTAAACCTTTAGCTATTCCATAAACATACTCTAAACGTGCAGAGAAAAGATATCCGAATGCTTTCCTGATATGCACGCCAAAACCTGGAGAAAAAAACTTTCCATCAACATCTCCATTTACTGTGAAAGAACCGGCTTTTATACCAATCTCCCACATATTCTTTGGCTTTGCGGGATAGTTGTAAGTCCCATTCATAAACTCTGTGTGCTGAGGCATTCTTCGCGACGGGATAACGGATGAGTCTGCGGGATCGTACGCTCCGATACTACCAGTGGTAGTGGTGGTTTGCGCGAAACCGTACGACGTGAACAGGCATAATAAACCTGCCAGAAAAGAGTACTTTTTGCTTGCCATAACTATTGATTAAATTTTAAAAACAATGTCCTAATCGTTGACAAAAATATAAATTGAGTTACAATTACCAAACTTTTAAATTTTATTTACTGCAATTGACCTCAATTATTTATATATTTTGTCTGCACCAATTCAGCAATTCTTGTACCACGAGAAGCTATTTATTGGATTGCAGTTGTACCTTTCCCCCATTTACGAATGCAGCTACCCGTTAATCTCATAGAGAATGAATTGCGCATCTTCGAAGAAAAGTTTAAAGATGCCGCCAAAAGCAATGTTTCCATGCTCGACCGTATTATGCGGTACATAGTTAAGCGAAAAGGAAAGCAACTAAGGCCTATGTTTGTCTTTCTTTCGGCTAAGCTTTGTGGTGAAGTGAATGAATCTACTTATAGAGCAGCCTCTTTAGTAGAACTTTTGCACACTGCCACATTAGTACACGATGATGTAGTGGATGACTCTTTGGAACGTAGAGGATTTTTCTCAGTTTATGCGCTTTGGAAGAATAAAGTTTCAGTTTTGGTAGGAGATTATCTTTTAGCCAAGGGCTTACTTCTTTCATTGGATAACAATGACTTCCGCATATTACAGTTACTTTCAGAGGCTGTCAGGCAAATGAGTGAAGGAGAACTTTTGCAAATTGAAAAATCCCGCTCATTGAACCTGGATGAATCCATTTATTTTGAAATAATCAGAAATAAAACAGCCTCTTTATTGGCCTCAGCCTGTGGAGCAGGCGCCTTTTCAACTTCCCATGACGAAGAAATAACCTCCAGGCTCCGTCAGTTTGGAGAAAAAGTGGGTATAGCTTTTCAAATTAAAGATGACCTTTTTGATTATGCAGGCGAAGACATAGGAAAACCCACCGGAAACGATATTAAAGAAAAGAAGTTAACCCTGCCATTGATTTATACATTGAACAATGTGGATAAAAAAACGAAAAAAGAGCTCATATACATTATCAAAAACGAAAATACAAAACGGCCGAGGATAGATTATCTCATAAATGTAGTCACTAAAACAGGGGGCATTGATTATACTATCAATAAAATGAATCAATATAAATCTGAGGCCCTTCAGATTTTAAATACATTCCCCGATTCAGAAATCAGGAAAGGTTTTGAAGATCTTGTCAATTTTGTAACAGACAGAAAATATTAAGTGTTTGATGGCGTCCCTGAAACGATGGAGAATTAATAGTGCTGACCAGGCAATCGCTGATGCCTTATTCAGGGAACTGAAAATAAATCCTGTATTATGTAATATTCTGGTGCAAAGGGGAATACAAACCTATGAACAGGCCAAAAGGTTTTTCAGGCCTCAGCTATCCGACCTACATGACCCCTTCCTAATGAAAGATATGGATAAAGCAGTCGACCGCATACTCGAAGCTTTTTCCAAAAATGAAAAGATCCTGGTTTTTGGCGACTACGATGTGGATGGAACGACAGCGGTAGCATCTATGTATCAATTCCTTAAACAGCACTACGACCATACTGAATTTTACATTCCGCACCGTTACAGGGAAGGATATGGTATTAGCAAAGCAGGGATTGACTTTGCATTTGAAAACAATTATACCCTGATAATTTCACTGGACTGCGGTATAAAATCGACAGATCTTATCCGGTACGCCAAATCACTAGGTATTGATTTTATAGTATGTGACCACCACTTGCCGGATGATGTTCTACCCCCGGCGGTAGCCATATTAAATCCAAAACAAAAGGATTGCAAATACCCATTCAAGGAGCTTTGCGGGTGTGGAGTTGGGTTTAAATTGATTACTGCGCTTTGCAAGTCTATGAATTTATCTATAGATGTTGCTTTTCAATTTCTTGACCTGGTAGCCACTGCAATAGCAGCAGATATAGTTTCTCTATCAGGTGAAAACAGGGTTCTAGCCTATTATGGTTTGAAAAAAGCTAATACTGATCCTAACCTTGGCATAAAAGCCTTAAGCCATTTAAGTAATTATGATAAAGAGCTGTTTGTCAATAACCTGGTCTTTATCATAGCACCGCGGGTAAATGCTGCCGGGAGAATGGATGATGCCAGGAAGGCAGTTTTAATGTTCGTTTCAGAAACTTATGATGAAGCCCTCCATTGGGCTGAGCAGCTCCATAGCGACAATTCAAACCGAAAGGAAGCAGATACAAACATTACAGAGGAAGCCCTATCAATAATTCAAGCGGATGAAGTTTTAATAAAAAGGAGCAGTACAGTGCTTTTTCAGCCCCATTGGCACAAAGGGGTGGTCGGTATTGTTGCCTCCCGGTTAATTGACCATTATTACCGCCCCACAATCATTTTAACCCAAAGCGGGGAGTATGTTGCGGGATCTGCACGAAGTGTAGCAGGTTTCAATGTTTATGAAGCAATCCACCAGTGTAAAGATCTCCTGCTTGGTTATGGCGGACATTTCTATGCTGCCGGAATGACCCTGGAAACAGACAAAGTGGAAGCTTTTTGTGAGCGGTTTGAAGAAGTGGTGCAAGCAACTATCCACCCTGAATTATTGATACCTGAAATAGTTATTGATGCCGAAGTAGCATTATCAGACATAAGAAAACCTTTTTATGATATTCTTTGCCAGATGGAACCATTTGGCCCTGATAATCTTCGGCCAACATTCGTTGCCAAGAAAGTTTTCAATACCGGATGGAGCAAGGTGGTAAAAGAAGCACATCTTAAATTTTCCGTTCAGCAAAACGGTGTGAGAATGAATGGTATTGGCTTTAATATGGCTGAAAAGATGCCCTTGTTACTAACAGGCCATCCGCTTGATATTGTGTTCAAAATAGATGAAAACGAATGGAACGGGGAAACCACCCTTCAATTAAAAGTTATTGATTGCAGAATCAGTGAATAAGCAAAAGAACACTCACAAAACTGTAACTTGTTATATTTCAACAAACTAAGATCAATAATTGGCTATCACCACCTGGTATTCCTTTTAATAAGATTACTTGTGAACACTGCCCCCAAAAGCCTTTTAACGGACACTTATCAAAATAATAAAGCGCAAAAAGACAAGATCTTAGCTCTAAATCATACCTTTGCGCTCCCGTAAAAAAGAATCCTTAATAAGGTTTCAAAATACCAGCGGGTAATAATCTTAATTTTTAAACAAAAAACAGGGTAATGAACAATTACGAATTGATGGTGATTTTTACCCCCGTGCTAAGCGATGATGAATTCAAAGCTGCACAGCGGAAGTTCACTACATTGGTTACCGACAATGGCGGCCAGATAGTAGCTGAAAATCCATGGGGACTGAAATCACTGGCGTATCCTATCCAGAAAAAAACCACTGGTTTATACTGGGTTATGGAATTTATTGCGCCATCCGACTTCAATGAGAAGCTGAAGATCCAGCTTCTTCGTGATGAGAGTGTTCTCCGTCACATGACTACAAAACTCGACAAATATGCCGTCGAGTACAATCACAAAAAGAGAAGTGGCATACCAACAGGAACCGAAAAAGTACAGGAGGCTTAAAACATGGCAAAAGCTAATGAAATTAAATACCTGACCGCTATTAAAAGCGAGAAGCGTCCTAAGAAATTCTGCCGTTTTAAGAAATATGGCATCCGCTATATTGACTACAAAGATGTAGAGTTCCTCAAAAAGTTCCTGAACGAACAAGGTAAAATGCTGCCACGCCGTATTACAGGTAATTCTTTAAAATACCAGCGTAAGGTGAGCGATGCTATTAAAAAGGCACGCCAGATGGCATTATTACCATTCGTAACAGACCTTTTAAAATAGAATTTTTAACCTAACCTCTTTATGAAAATAAAGAGAGGACAGTCCCGGTTTGACCGGGGTTGGCTAAAACAAGTAATATGGAAATCATTTTAATTCAAGACGTAGACAACCTGGGTGGTAAGAATGAACTGGTGAAAGTTAGAAACGGCTATGCCCGTAACTTCCTGATTCCCCAGCGCCTGGCCGTTGAAGCAAATCCTTCTAATCGCAAACAACTGGAAGAAAGATTGAAAGTGGCTAAGAAGAAGGAAGATCTGATGCTTGCACAGATCAACAGTGTAATTGCTAAACTACAGGAAGCCCCGTTAAAGGTTGGTGCCAAAACAGGTACCAGCGGAAAGATCTTCGGAAGTGTTACTTCATTGCAGATCAGCCGTGCTATACGTGATCAGAAAGGATATGAGATCGATCGCAAGAAGATCCATATCAATGAGGAAGTAAAAGAATTAGGTACTTATAAGGCTTCTATCGATTTCGGTTCAGGACATCATGCAGATGTAGAATTTGAAGTGGTAGCTGAATAAACCAGATAGTTATTTCTTTAGGGTCCGCACTAATCAGTGCGGACCTTTTTTTGTTACATATACACATTATTCATATTAGAAGTACCCTTTAACTTAATATCGCTGTTGAATAGTATCTTATTCTGTCCTTAAACCCAGAACAGATCTTTTATTTTGGAAATTTTGGTATTAACATTATTTCATTATATTCGTTACGTTTTGTGTTCTTTCAGTTTCACAGTTCCTTTGAACGTTACGTAAAATGTTCATGGTTTCTTGATGGCTGTAAACACTTTTTATTTTTAAACTTTTCTCAAATGAACATTTACGTAGGAAACCTTAGTTGGGGCCTGAAGGATCAGGATCTGGCCAACTTGTTTACACCATTCGGTGAAGTAGCATCTGCTAAGATCGTAATGGACAAATTCACACAACGCAGCAAGGGCTTTGGCTTTGTTGAAATGCCTAATGACGAACAGGCGCAGGCAGCCATTGCACAATTAAACGGCAGCGAAATTGAAGGAAGAAACCTTGTTGTGAACGAATCTCGTCCTAAAGAAGGCGGCAGCGGTAACGGCGGCGGCGGTGGCTTCAAGAAAAGAAGCTTCGGCAGCGGCGGTGGCGGCGGCTTTAAGAAAGGCGGCGGCGGTGGATTCGGCGGTGGTGGAAACCGTGGCGGAAGCGGCGGCGGATACAACCGCGGTGGCAGCAGCAGCGGCGGTGGTGGATACAGAGACAGCTATTAATCTTCATACATCGAGCTAACTATAAGTCCCTTTTAAGGGACTTTTTTATTTAAGGGAATAAGCTTTGCATCAGAAAAATAAAATAAAGAATGTTACTACCAATCGGAGATGATAACAGGGACAGGCAGATTACACCCCTCGTCAATTATTTGCTGATCATCCTGAATATCATTGTCTTTGTCTTTCTTCAAAACTGGGGTAATAATATGCATTTTACTTATGCCTATTCTGTAGTCCCAGGCGAAATCCTTAGCGGTAGGGACATTATTACTGGTACTACAATTCTTATGGACCCGGTTACACATCAACGGTTTGAGATGCCAGGCCTGCAACATACCGATATACCCGTTTACCTCACCTTGCTAACCTCTATGTTCATGCATGGTGGCATTGCCCATATAGCAGGCAACATGCTCTTCCTCTGGATCTTTGGCGACAACCTGGAAAACGATATGGGTCATTTTAATTACCTGCTATTTTATTTATTGTGTGGAGTCATCGCAGGTATGAGCCATGTACTTTTTAGTGCCTACCTGGGACATAATCTTTTAATGCCCAGCCTTGGTGCATCGGGTGCTATTTCGGGTGTAATGGGAGGATATATTTTACAGCATCCAGGCCGGCGTGTACATGTTTGGATCTTATTTGGCATTTTTTCTGTACCTGCATTCATTGCAGTTGGAATTTGGTTCTTATTCCAGCTAATAAACAGTATGGGTGCATTAGGTGAAGAAACAGGCGGCGTGGCCTATGCAGCACATATTGGTGGTTTTATTGCTGGCCTGTTCCTGGTTAAATTGTTTGTGAAAAAGAAGCCGGTATTAATAAACAAAAGAAAAGCGTTTTGGTAGTATCTCTATTTTAAATTCCTTCGCTTCAAAATATTCCCCATCCATATGCGCTGGCTGTATGGTTTCAAAAGATATCTCTATTTCCTTAACATGGCGATACATTACAAATGGAAGTTCCAGATGCCGGCCTTGTTCAATTACTGGTAAATACCATAATCTTTTTATAGGAGCAATTTCTTTTACAACATTCAGATCCAGTAAGCCATCGCTCAAAGAGGCTTTTGGTGCCACCTGAAAACCACCTCCATAACGTTGTCCATTCGCAACACTGATAAGAAAATATTTGCCTTGCATTCTTTCTTCGCCAGTATTGATCTTTCCCCGTTGCTCCCTGTAGCCCCACAAATGCTTTATAATTGAAATAAAATACGAGGTTTTGCCGGGCCATTTGCTTTTGCCTGCAAGGTCTTTTACTATAGACCCATCAAAACCAATCCCTACCCCATTCAAAAAAAGAGTTCCATTACAAAACCCCGCATCTATTGGCCTGGGGCTTGCCTGAAGCAATCTATCTACCTGGGAGATAACTTCGGTTTTACCATATAACATCCAATGAAGATCATTCCCTGTTCCCCCTGCAAATACTGAAAGTGGAATGGAACAATAGGGATACTGGTTGATAAAATAATTTACTGTACCATCCCCTCCTATGATCCAGGCACCAGATATTCCTTCCCAGCCGGCAGGCCATTTAGTAATAAAAATGGAATGTTTAATATTCCTTTCCTGAAGCAATGTTGAAACCTTTCTGCAAACTTCAACTGCCTTTTTATTGGTTGCGGTAGGATTGCATATTAGTGCTATGTGCTGTACAGTTTCAGGCATAAAAAACGAGATGTGGCATCTCGTTATAAATATAATGGCTTAAATGTTCCTTGATGGAATAAATCAACCTATCTTTTTTACACTTCCGGATCCGGAGATATTCTGATTAACGCTTGCATTTCCTTTATAGGTAATGCTGCTGGAGCCGGATGCTTCAATATTTAATTGTTTATTGGCATTTACTTCTGCATCTGATGAACCTGAGAGATCCAGTTCCGTAACATCTGTTGAAAGGTCTAAACATTTGACATCACCAGATCCACTTACATGTGCAGAAAAATTGGTTGCCTGGCCTTTGATGTTGATACTGCCACTACCGGATATTTCAGCAAAAAGTTTAGGCAAGGCCACTTCCATGAAAATATCACCTGAACCACTGACATGCAGATTCAATTCCTGGTTACCGGTAATGGTGTTATCCCCAATTATATCACAGGCACCTGAAACATCAATGTCTTTGAACACAGGTGCTGCAACATATACTATTATATCCTTGGTTGCCTGCACATTATAGCCCTGCTTTTCCTTTATCACCAGGGTATTTCCTTCAGTATATACATCAATATATTCCATTAAGTTCTGGTCCAGTTCCAGTTTCACAGATGGAGAGGCTTCCTGGCGTACATGAACCTTTATTCCGCCACTGACATCTACCTTTTCAAACCCGCCGGTATTTCTTTGTTGTGTTACAATGTGGCCATCTCCATATACACGTTCACCGCCAAAATAGCGGCAGGAGCTTACAGATATAATTACTATTGCCAGAACAATATTTGAGATCCTCATATTTATAGTTTTGGTATTAGACTACTATCACTTGAGGCAAGTTACAATCTAATTGAGATTTCTAAATCAATACTGGCGTTTTATACTTTGCAATCTTTAGTAAGCCTTACGGTTACAGGCAGGTTTCTTATTTTTACATAACATGACAGAAAAGATACTTATCCTTGACTTTGGCTCCCAATACACGCAATTGATAGCCAGGGCGGTCCGGGAAGCAAATGTTTACTGCGAGATACAACCTTTTAGCAAATCGATAGAATATGGGCCTGAACTAAAAGGTATCATATTATCCGGCTCGCCCTTTTCGGTAAACGATGAAAATGCACCCCAGGTTCCCGTTTCGTCCCTGGTAGAAAAAATACCTGTACTTGGCATTTGCTATGGAGCCCAGCTTACGGCTAAACAGTTTGGCGGTAAGGTTGAAAAAAGTAATAAAAGAGAATATGGACGTGCCGTTCTTCACCTTGAAAAAGAAGACAAGCTGCTTGATAATTTACTACCCTCTTCACAAGTGTGGATGAGCCATGGTGATTCTATATTAAAACTTCCTGAAGGATTTGAATTATTAGCCACGACAGACAGCATACCCGTGGCCGCGTTTAAGCTCAATGCAACAGCAAAGCATCCTTTGTACGGCTTACAGTTCCATCCCGAAGTATATCATTCCATTGAAGGAAAAAAGATACTACATAATTTTCTCGTTCATACCTGTGGCTGTAGCCAGGACTGGACACCTGCTCACTTTATTACAGATACAATTGCTGCCCTGAAAAAACAAATAGGTGATAATAAAGTTGTAATGGCCATAAGTGGTGGTGTGGATTCAACAGTGGCTGCAACACTAATCAGCCGGGCTGTTGGTGACAAACTGCATGGAATTTTTGTTGATAATGGCGTCCTTAGAAAAGATGAATATGAAACAGTTTTAAAAACCTATAAAAAGCTGGGGCTTAACGTAAAAGGTATTGATGCAAAGGATGATTTTTATAAAAAGCTAAAAGGGAAAACAGACCCGGAAAAGAAACGGAAGGCCATTGGAAAATTGTTTATAGAGATCTTTCAACAGGAAGCTAAAAAGATCAAAGGCGTATCCTTTTTAGGGCAGGGCACTATTTATCCTGATGTCATTGAGAGTGTTTCTGTTCATGGGCCATCGGTAACAATCAAATCTCACCACAACGTGGGAGGGTTACCTAAAAAAATGCATTTATCGCTTGTAGAACCCCTGCGTAACCTGTTCAAAGACGAAGTTAGAAAAGTAGGGACTGAATTGGGTATACCTGAAGATATGATTAGCCGCCATCCTTTCCCCGGTCCTGGTTTGGCTATCCGTATCTTAGGTGAGGTAACAGAAGAAAAGGTAAAGCTGCTTCAAAAAGCAGACGATATTTATGTTAAAGCGCTAAAAGACCATAATTTATATGCAACGGTTTGGCAGGCAGGTTCTATCTTATTGCCAGTTCGTAGTGTAGGGGTTATGGGTGATGAAAGGACATATGAGTTTACTGTGGCCTTAAGAGCAGTGACCAGTGTAGATGGAATGACAGCAGACTGGGCTCATCTTCCTTACGATTTCCTGGCCAATGTATCCAACGATATCATTAACTCAGTCAGGGGTATCAACCGTGTGGTTTATGACATCAGCAGTAAACCTCCTGCAACTATTGAATGGGAATAATATCCTGTTATTTAGTAGGATAAAATGGTGGTATCACCGAAAGATTGATTATGAAAAGAAAGTATGTTTCCCTTTTACTGGCTCTTATTATAACTTGTTCAGTGTTTGGACAAGTTGTTCAGCGCCATAAGATCGCCATATTTACCCCTCTGTACCTCGATTCAGTTTTTAATAGCACTGGCATCCAGTTGGATAAAAACTATATCCCCCGTTATTCGGTTCCTGGTCTTGAGTACTACGAGGGAGTGCAATATGCGCTGGACTCCCTAAATAAAAGAGGGGCTCCAATAGAAGTATTTATATTGGATTCAAGAGGGAAACAATCATTGACGCAACAATTAGCCAAACCTGAGTTGAACAATGTAGAAATGGTCATTGCCAACTCTAACGCCCCTGAAACACGTATGCTTGCACAGGAAGCTTTACGTAGAAAAATACCATTTATTTCAACCACCCTGCCCAACGATGTAGGCATTACCAATAACCCTTATTTCGTGATATTAAACACCACGTTACAGGCACATGTTGAAGGCATTTATGAATTTCTACAAAAATACCATAGCCAGGACCGCATTGTATTGTTCAGAAAACCAGGCCAGCAGGAAGACCTTATTAAACAACATTTCCTGGAATATTCAAAAAACACCTCTGGCAAACCTCTTTCCATAAAAATAGTTGAAGTAGGCAGCAACTTCACTCCGGAGATACTTGCAGCTCACCTTGATAGCACCAGGAAAAATGTTTGTATAGGTGGTTCTATGGATGAAGTCTTTGCCCAAAGGCTGGCGTTAAATCTTTCTAATACAAGCCCTTCCTATTCCAAAACGGTAATAGGTATGCCAACATGGGATAAATTGAACTTCAGCAAGTTTGAAAACCTGGAAGTTATTTACACTACCCCTTTTTATTATAACCAGGGAACCACACTCGAAAACAGGCTTTCTGATGTATATGAAGATGAATACAGCAATAAACCTTCCGATCTTTTCTACAGAGGGTACGAAAGCATCATGAGATTTGCCTTGTTGCTGCTTGATACTAAAAAAGATGTAGCCTCAAACCTCACACGAAAGGGCAATACTGTATTTACACAATTCGATATCCAGCCTGTTTTTAAAGACAGCGCTGCCATGTCCCTTGATTATTTTGAGAACCGTCACCTGTACTTTATTAAGGTATTCGGACGGGTAAGAAATATTGTCAATTAATTATTTCCAGGCAGCCTTTTATTGTAATTAAACAATCTTATACAAGATTCCTTTATCAATTACTGGCAGGATTATGGATTCTTGTTAAGTAACTTTAGAATCATGCCTTTGATTGAATTCACTGATAAAGGTCTTTATTGCCGTGCGGGCGATTTCTATATAGATCCCTGGCGACCAGTAGATAAGGCTGTTATTACACATGCCCATAGTGACCATGCCCGTTGGGGCAACAAATATTATTTATGCCACCATGATACCAGGCCTATTTTACAGCAAAGGCTTGGGCCCAATACCTACCAGGATATTGCATGGAATGAACCGGTATATATGAATGGGGTTCGAATCACGCTCTTTCCTGCCGGCCATATCATTGGCTCCTCACAGGTGCGCATTGAAAGCAATGGCGAAATATGGGTTGTTAGCGGGGATTACAAAATTGAAAATGATGGTATCAGCGGGCAGTTTGAGCCAGTTAAATGCCACAGCTTTATTACAGAATCCACATTTGGCCTACCCATATATAACTGGAAGCCTCAAACGGAAATATATACTGACGTTCAAAACTGGATCAGGAAGAACCAGGAAGTCTCTAAAACCTCTGTTTTAATTGCCTATAGCCTTGGCAAAGCCCAAAGATTGCTTCACCCTATCGCTGAGGTCACAGATAAAATATTTGTGCATGGAGCAGTATATAACATTCATATGGCATTAGTAAACGCCGGTTGGAAGTTACCTGCAGTACAAAGAGTAACACCAGAAACAAGTAAAGAAGAATTGAAAGGTGCAGTGGTCATTGCTCCTTCCAGTGCGGAAGGTTCACCATGGCTGCGCAGGTTTGCTCCCTACGAGATAGGTATCTGCAGTGGATGGATGCAGGTACGGGGTAATGCCCGACGTAAAAATGCAGATGCAGGCTTTGCCTTAAGTGATCATGCAGACTGGAACGGCCTGCTACAGGCCTGCAGGGAAACTGAAGCAGAATGCATCTATGCTACACATGGCTTTCAAGCTGTGTTTACACGTTATCTAAATGAACACGGTATTAATGCCAAAGAAGTGAAAACAGAATATGGGGATGATGAACTGGAACCTGCAGAACTTAAATTAGAAGAAGATTGATATGAGAGAGTTTGCAGAACTGGTAATGAAGTTAGGCAGCAGCACGAAAACCAATGATAAGCTGGAAGCCTTAATGCATTATTTCAATAATGCAGACAATAAGGATAAGGTTTGGGTGATAGCCATTTTTAGCGGCAGGAGACCCAAAAGAGCTGTGAATACTACCCAGCTAGCCACTTATTGCGTTGAACTGGTGGACTTACCTTTTTGGCTCTTTGAAGAAAGCTATCATACAGTGGGAGATCTTGCCGAAACCATAGCGCTTTTATTACCCGGAAATGAAAATGCCCCCAATACCTCAAAACCATTACACCTTTACATAGAACAATTACGGGACCTTGAAAAACAAGCTGAAGAAATAAAGAAACAATTCATACTGAAGGCCTGGAAGGAAATGAACTTTGCTGAACGCTTTGTTTTCAATAAACTGATCACTGGTGGCTTCCGTATTGGAGTTTCCCAAAAAGTAATTGTAAATGCCCTGGCAAAAACAATCAACCTGGATTCATCAGTGATTGCGCATCGCATCAGTGGCAATTGGGATCCATCTACCATAACTTTCGATGAACTCTTAAGTGAGCATTCACTCAATACCGATTTTTCAAAACCTTATCCTTTCTACCTGGCTTATGCTATAGAAGAAGATGTTAGCCAATTAGGTGACCCTAAAGACTGGCAGGCCGAATGGAAATGGGATGGCATCCGTGGCCAGGTCATCAAAAGAAACCAGGAGCTTTTTGTATGGAGCCGGGGCGAAGAATTGATGACTGAAAAGTTTCCAGAATATCATTCATTGGCACAGGTACTGCCGGATGGAATAGCCATAGATGGCGAGATCATTCCTTCCGTGGACCAAAAACCTTTACCATTTGCATTGTTACAAACCAGGATTGGAAGGAAGAATATCACCAAAAAACAACTACAGGAAGTCCCTATTGCATTCTTTGCCTACGACCTGCTGGAATACAATGGAGAGGACTGGCGTGACAGGCCATTGGAAGAAAGAAGATCACAACTGGAAGAGGTCATTGCGGCCACTAATCATCCTTCTTTGATCATATCACCCATAGTTCCCTTTAGTAATTGGGAAGAACTGGCAAGGCTTAGGGAATCTTCACGTGAACTGGGTGCTGAAGGTTTTATGTTGAAGAAAAAACAATCTACCTACCAGGTTGGCCGAAAAAGAGGCGACTGGTGGAAATGGAAGATCGACCCACTAACCATTGATGCAGTGATGATCTATGCACAAAAAGGCGCCGGAAGAAGAAGTAATCTTTATACAGACTATACATTCGCAGTGAAAGATGGAGACAAACTAATTGCATTCACAAAGGCCTATTCAGGATTGACGGACAAGGAATTTGCACAAGTGGACGCTTTTGTAAAACGCAATTCTTTAGAGAAGTTTGGCCCTGTCAGAACTGTTAAGCCAGAGCTGGTATTTGAGATCGCTTTTGAAGGTATTGCTGCCAGTAACAGGCATAAATCGGGAGTGGCCCTACGATTTCCACGTATCAGCAGGTGGAGAAAAGATAAAACACCTGAAGAAATCAATACCCTTGAGGATCTAAAGCAATTGCTGGAGGTATACGGGAAATGAAATTAAAAAGCACACCTGGATATAAAGTCATTATTCAATGGTTATCAGCAAAAGAATACAAACCATTTACTTACCAGGAAGAAGCCTGGCAACATATCATTGATGGCAGAAGCGGGTTGGTGAATGCACCCACAGGCACAGGTAAAACTTTTTCCGTATTCCTCGGAAGCCTTATTCAATTCATTAACCTGCACCCAGGTAATTACAAAACCAAAAGCAAGAATGGTCTGCAACTTATTTGGGTTACCCCATTAAGGGCATTGGCCAAGGATATTGGAAGGGCTATGGAAGAAGTGATCGCGGACCTCGGCATGCAATGGAAAGTGGGCATCCGCAATGGAGATACTTCCATGGCAGAACGTCAGAAACAAAAAAGGCAGATGCCCGAAGTGCTGATCATCACTCCCGAAAGCCTGCACCTGTTATTAGGACAAAAACACCATCCTGAGGTATTTCAAACTTTAAAGTTGTTTACAGTAGATGAATGGCATGAACTGATAGGCAGCAAACGTGGAGTACAGGTGGAGCTGGCCCTGAGCAGGATCATAGGCTGCATCAATGCTAAGAATACACCTACAGCAATCTGGGGCATTTCAGCAACTATCGGCAACCTTTCACAAGCAATGGAAGTATTGTTATTTCCATTACGACTTACCGGCAAAAACGAAGAGAATGGCGTGATTGTTAGGGCGAAGCTTAGTAAGAAAATAGAGATCGAGTCCATACTTCCGGATGAAATTGAAAAATACCCCTGGGCAGGGCACCTGGGAATCAAACTCGCTGATAAAGTATTGCCTATTCTCAACCAAAGTAAAACGACGCTAATTTTCATTAATACAAGGGGAATGAGTGAAATGTGGTACCAGACCCTTTTACATATAGCCCCTGACCTGGCAGGTACCATTGCGCTCCATCATGGAAGTATTGAAAGTGAATTGAGAACCTGGGTTGAAGAGGCTTTGCATGAAGGCAAACTGAAAGCAGTTGTATGCACCGCCAGCCTTGATTTGGGTGTGGACTTTCGGCCAGTGGAAACAGTGATCCAGGTAGGCTCACCAAAAGGAGTTGCCCGCTTTCTGCAAAGAGCAGGTCGAAGCGGCCATAGTCCTGATGCTGTTAGTAAGATCTATTTCCTGCCCACCCATTCTCTCGAACTCATTGAAGCCGCTGCACTTAAATCGGCAGTGGAAGAACAGTTTATTGAGAGCCGTGAACCCTTGCTGTTATGTTACGATGTACTGGTGCAATACCTCTGTACCCTGGCTGTTTCAGATGGCTTTATCCCGGATATAATTTGGGAAGAAGTAAAGTCAACTCATTGTTTTAGTGAAATAACTGAAGAGGAATGGCAGGAGATGTTATACTTTATTACTGTTGGAGGCAACGCTTTGCAACAATATGATGAATACAAAAAAGTGGAAGTGATCGACGGGCTGTATAAGATCACTGGTAGACGCATAGCCATGCGACACCGTTTACATATCGGCACCATTGTTAGTGATGCCATGTTGAAAGTAAAGTTCCTTGCAGGTGGCTATGTAGGTATCATTGAAGAATCCTTTATTTCGAGGCTGGAACCCGGGGACAGCTTTACATTGGCAGGCAGGCAATTGGAACTTGTAATGATCAAAGACATGACGGTGATCGTTAAAAAATCCAATGTAAAAAAATCCATCGTTCCAAGCTGGATGGGTGGACGTTTACCTCTTTCAGCCAGCCTGGGAAAAGTATTGCGGGAACAATTTGATATTGCCGGCACCAGCCTGGAAGCACCTAACCATAAAATGAAGGTTGCTATAGAGATCACTGTTCTAAAGCCATTGCTTCAATTACAGGCAACCTTGTCACAGGTACCTAAGGCTGCAGAATTGCTTATTGAGCAAATTGAAACCCGTGATGGTTTTCATTTGTTTGTGTATCCATTTGAAGGAAGATTGGTACATGAGGCTATGGCTGCAGTGCTGGCCTACCGTATCAGCAAGATCACTCCTATTACATTTTCCATTGCCATGAATGATTATGGCTTTGAATTATTGAGTGATCAACCCATACCTGTTGATGATAGCAATGCTTATGAATTGTTTTCACTGGATAATTTAATGGAAGACATTCAGCGTAGTGTCAATGCCACTGAAATGGCAAAAAGAAAATTCAGGGATATTGCTGTTATCGGGGGCCTGATATTCCAGGGGTACCCTGGTGAACATAAAAAAACCAGGCATCTGCAGGCATCTGCCGGCCTTCTGTTTAATGTATTTAATGAATACGACCCTAACAATGTATTGATCAGGCAGGCCTTCCAGGAGGTCTTTGACCAACAAATGGAAGAAGTGCGGCTGAGAGAAATGCTGCAACGTATTCAACATTCAAGGATTATTATAACCTATCCTCAAAGACTCACGCCTTTTTGCTTTCCTATAAAAGTTGACAGCATGCGGGAAAACCTCACATCTGAAAAACTTGCCGATAGGGTAAAGCGTATGCAAAACCAATTGAATTCTTTATGATTTCACTCGCCATGCTAAACAATATTCCATTTCAAGGCCACAGACTCAAAACTTCAAACAACTATTAACAAAATATAGTGGCCGGGGCCCTTACCTGAACTTACTTTTGCAGCTTATTCCAGCGCTTATTTCTATGCAAGCTCCTCTCCTTCATACGCTTCGCGGTCAGCACCTGTGGTTATCGGCACAGCGTTCTATTTTTTGGGAAGAGCAAAAAGCCCTCATCGTTTCTGATCTTCATTTTGGTAAAACCGGCCACTTTAGAAAATCCGGCATCCCCGTTCCGCAAGGGATTTATAAAGAAGATCTCCAAAGGCTGGTAAACCTGCTACTTTATTTTAAGCCTGGAAAACTCCTGGTCGTAGGTGATTTTTTTCATAGCCATGCCAATATGGAATTGGATTGGTTTAAAAAATGGAGGGATGACTTCTCTCATCTCCAGATCATCCTGATCCGGGGCAACCATGATATTCTGAAAAGTTCCTGGTACCGGGAAGCAAGGATAGACGTGATTGAAAATGAATTGGAATTATCGCCTTTTATTTTCACACACGAACGGTGCGGGGACCACGCTGATCTTTATACGTTTTGTGGCCACATCCACCCCGGCATCTATTTACAGGGATTAGGAAAACAGGCATTAAGATTACCATGCTTTTATTTTGGAGCCAACCATTGCATACTCCCTGCCTTCAGCAAATTCACCGGCAC
The DNA here is from genome assembly GCF_900129295.1 of Flavisolibacter ginsengisoli DSM 18119. Taxonomy (GTDB): domain Bacteria; phylum Bacteroidota; class Bacteroidia; order Chitinophagales; family Chitinophagaceae; genus Flavisolibacter; species Flavisolibacter ginsengisoli. Next base: position 12,985 of record NZ_FQUU01000022.1, on the reverse strand, counting down.
GGCTTTAATTGCTCCTGAACCTAAAGAAAGCGTCTTTGCCATAGTTGATAATAGCCTGGTCCAAATGCAATGACACTGGAAAAGAAACTGCATATTGCCTTTGACCCGGTCTATGCACATCCGCTTCCCGAAGGCCACAGGTTTCCTATGGATAAATATGAGTTGATACCTGCTCAACTATTATATGAGGGCACCATAAATGAACACCATTTGTTCCGGCCTATGCCATGTAATGACGATGACATCCTGTTAACACACGATGCTGAATACCTGCGAAAATTAAAGGAACAAAACCTGTCAGCAAGCGAGCAGAGACGCATTGGCTTCCCTCAATCACCAGCATTAACTTATAGAGAATTAATAATCACCCAGGGTACTATAGATTGTTGTCAATACGCTTTTGAAAATGGTGTTTCTTTAAATGTGGCAGGCGGTACGCATCATGCTTTCACTGACAGGGGTGAAGGTTTTTGCCTGTTGAATGATTTTGCAGTTGCTTCTAATTATCTGTTGCATCATAAACTTTCGGAAAAGATCCTGATCATTGATCTGGATGTACACCAGGGAAATGGCACAGCCAGCATATTTAAGAACAATCCACAGGTATTTACTTACAGTATGCATGGAAAAAATAATTACCCCTTTCATAAAGAGAAAAGTCATCTTGACATAGAGCTACCCGACGGCATTTCAGACAATGAATACAATGAGCTGCTTCAAAATTCCCTTCAAAAAATATTGCATCAATTTGATCCTTCCTTTGCTTTTTACCTTTCCGGAGTTGATGTACTGGAAACAGATAAGTTTGGAAAATTAAAATTATCAATCAAAGGATGCGCACAACGGGATGCTATTGTATTTAATTATTTAAAACAACGAAAAATTCCCTGCGTAGTAGCTATGGGTGGAGGATACTCACCCGATATCAAAACAATAGTTGAAGCGCATTGCAATACATTCAGGCAGGCAAAAGACATCTTTGAGCTGGACTAACGGCCTTTTTTCAACTGGTTGTAATCAAGAAAATAAATAAACCTCAGCGTAATTTCATTCCCATGAGAGATTTTAAGTGAGTTGTTCAGGTTTTTCCAATAATTACGGTTATCCCATCCATTTACACCATATTCATCACCTAACCAGTTTTTCCATCCCAGTATCACCCTGCTACCCAGCCTGAAATCCCAGGTAATGAATGCATCCAGGTTGAATGCATTGTAATTATCATCAGAACCAGGAATAAAGCTTCTTGGAATGGTATTACCATTTGCATCCACATTGTAAAAGCTGTTATACTTTACTTTATTCCAATAGTGCCTGCCTCTAACAACCACATTCAGCCTTGAATTGAAATTATAAGTCCCTGAAACAATAGATTGTATCTCGGTAAAATCCCTGTAACCAACTATCGGTTCCTTATTCGACTCCCTGCGAAAAGCGTAACCTATCTGGTTATTTTCAAATTGCCTGAAAACATCTGTGCTTAAAGTAAGCCTGTCACTAAACCGATACCTGACGCCAAATTCAGTCCGGTTATAATTATTATCTGCTTTTGCCCTTGGTGCATAAGCCAGTTCATAATTTATAAACAGCCTTTTACGACTATCTGTACTACCTTCTACCTGGAAGGTGGCCTCAGCCGGCTTTTTTAAATATTTGCCTGGTGTCCGTAACTCAAAATAATCATTCTGATTAGTGGGAAAACTGCTAACTGTAAAGGTAACATCCCAAAAATTTTTAAATATCCAGAACCCGGATGCACTTACCATCATTTCATTATACCGGTAAGGTTTATACAGGTATCTGGTCGTGACATCAAAACTATACCGGTAGGTAATAAATTTTGCTGTTGGTTTAAACTGGTTATAACTTATCCCACCGGAATAATTTACCAGGTTTGGCGTCTGCAGGTATCCCAGGTCATTGGGGTCATAGGTATTCGATGTAATGCTGGTGCCGGCATAATAGCGCACCTGGCCATTAGCCTTACTTAGCTGCAGGCTTGTATTATAACCATCATAAGGTTTTACATACACCCTCCCCAACCTGGTCATAGTATCATACACAAGATTGATGTTTCCAGAGGGATACAAAGAATAACCAAATATCTTACTATACCTTGCTGTACCCTGTAATCGAAACTTGTTATCGTTGGTATATAAAGACAAGTCAAGGGCGCTGACATTCGCATCCCGGGCTGCCCCATTCCTGACCACGTTGGTATTTGTGAAGGTTACGGAGGAACGTCCCTTCAATGCCTGGTCAAGTACAATAATATTATAATTGCTTAATGGTTCGGTTTCAATAACAGTATCGGCCCTGGAACCAATATTTCTTAGCTCCGCTTTCATAGGGGCAGTTACAGCATTGAAAATGCCAATCCCCAGTTTCTTTTTATTCCGCCCGGAAAATTTTATACCGTTATATAATTGTGTAAGCGTAGGATTTTTGACAACTTCGTAATCCGCACTATTATTTACAAGGGACTCCACTCCATAATAACCCGACGGGGTAGCTCCTATGCGCCTTGAATAAAACAATCCTGATTTGTTGAACAACTCAGTGCCTTCTGTAAAAAAAGGCCTGTTCTCCTGGAATTGAATTTCAAATGGAGAAAGATTGTTCACCACATTATCAGAAACCACCTGTCCAAAATCGGGTATCAATGTGGCATCAAGTGTAAAACTTTCATTGATACCATATTTTACATCCATGCCGCCATTGCGCAACCATTCCTTGTTTTTTTTACTGCCTTCAGGATTCACTCTGATACCACCTGACACATATGGAGAGAAACTTAGCCTGAGCGGAGGCTGGATATTTTTAAGATCTTTTAATTGTCCAAATTGATTAATAAACCCACTTACATTGGGATCTACAGCATTCCAGTAAGAACTCTCATTATTGCGACGGGTAAACCGCAGGAATTGCAAACCCCAGGTCTGGAGATCCTTTTTGGCAAACCTTAAAGAGATATAAGGAATACGCATTTCTACATACCATCCATCGGTTGCGAGTTTTGTTTTACTTTCCCATACTGCATCCCAGCTTTTGTCTCCAAAATCACCAAAGCTTGCACTGGCATTAGCATTTAGCTTGGCATCGCTCTGCACATTATTGGGGGTAACCAAAAACTGGAACCCATTCTGGTGATCATTGTACGTGTCAAAGAAAACAGAGAAGTAATCAACGTCCTGCCTTTGTTCTCCATCCCTTGATGTTAACTGCTTGCGAATCTGTGAGGGCTCATCATACAGGCGGGCGCCAATATAGACTGCCTCATTATCATAAAGAATTTTCACCTCGGTCTTTACCAGGGCCTGTGAGCCATAAGAAGGAAAATTTTGAATGAAATCGGATGCTACAGGTGCCTGCTTCCAGCATGCATCATCCAATACCCCGTCAATGTGGGGCGCCTGTAAGGTTTTAATTGAAGTAAGCGTCTTTTGTCCAAATAGTAAAATACTAAAACACAAGGGTACGCATAAGAACATCATTCTCAGCATGCAACTAGTTTTCGCTGAGCGTAAATATAATAGATAAATTCAATAACTGAAAAGGCAAATTAATTCATACGCTTCTTCAAAACAGTTACCTGTTGCTGAAGATTGTTAACCAGGCTTGCCAACTGTCCCACATCCCAGCGCTGTTGGGTATTGGCTTTTGCTATGATCATTTGAGCCTGCCATACCTCCAGTATATCATCAGCAGCAATGATATAAGGCTGATAAGTAGGATTATCGCTGACTAATGTATACTTGTTCTTCTGGCGGTTATTTTTCATCATGCGCTTGTACACAATGCCCTCAGACTTTGATACTACAATATAGGTCTGGTTGGTTTTCACTTCATCCAGGTTCTGAACTCTTTCGCCCACAATCACAGATCCACTTGGTGTAGGCATCATGGAATCACCTACTATCTCAAAGGCCCTGTAGTCGCCCCCGGCAAGCATTGGCAGCGTAAAGGTGTTCAACTCATCTACAAATTCAGGGTCAGCATAACCATTGAGGTAGCCTGCTGCTGCCTTTACAGGAACAAAAGGTATATCCGTCCTGCCATTGGACATTTTTTGTGCCCTGCGCCTGGCTATATAATTGGTCTTAGTGTCGCTAACATCTTTACGAAGCAGATCATCCAGCGTAAGCTTGAACATGTCTGCCACTACTTCAAGTATCTCAATACGCGGCTCCGCCCTTTCTTCCTCATAAGCTCCAAGCAATGATCTTTTGATGCGTAGCTTTTGTGCAAACTCTTCTTGTGTCCATCCACGTAGCTTTCTCAGGTACTTAAGATTTTTGTTAGCTATTGACATAACACTAATTTATTTAGCCGCAAAATACTAATTTATTTAGATTTAAAAAACTTAGGCACAATCTTTTTTCAATAAGCTACTATTTAATAAAATCTAACACCTGCGGCTAAATGATACATTGTTAATATACTGTCCTTTGACTGGTGCAAATTTTGGTTATCCATAAAAAGTGATCAAATTTGTGAACCAAATAAACCAGTGGAATGGAAAAGGAAAAGAAGAAGCCCGTTATTCTGATTACAAATGATGATGGAATTACAGCACCCGGAATAAAAAACCTGATCGAAGCCGTAAAAGACCTGGGAAAGGTAGTAGTGGTGGCCCCGGATAAACCCCAATCAGGAATGGGACATGCCATTACCATTGGCGTTCCCTTACGGTTACATAAAGTGAATTTATTTGAAGGCATAGAAGCCTACCAATGCTCAGGCACCCCTGTAGATTGTGTTAAGCTTGCCGTAGATAAAGTATTGCACCACAAACCTGATATCTGTCTTAGTGGCATCAACCATGGTGCTAATCATAGTATCAACGTTATTTATTCAGGCACTATGTCTGCAGCCGTGGAAGCAGCTATAGAAAGCATTCCTTCTATTGGATTTTCATTGCTTGATTATAGCCTTGAAGCTGATTTTTCCGCTGCACGAAAATATGCAAGGATCATCGTTGAACAGATGCTACAGTCACCGCCTAATAAGCATTGTGTTTTGAACGTGAACATTCCCATCGCGACCGTGGATGAAATTAAAGGAGTGAAAGTGTGCAGGCAGGCCTATGCCAAATATGAAGAAGACTTTATAGAGCGAAACGATCCTCATGGTCGTAAATATTACTGGCTTACTGGTGAGTTTGTTAATTTTGATGAAGGCACTGATACCGATGTATGGGCATTAGCCAATAATTATATTAGTATTGTACCCGTTCAATTTGACTTAACCCACTACAAACAAAAGGAGCACCTTGAAAAAAACTGGAACATTCTTTCTAAAGAAGGATAACCTGCAAATGGGACTTATATTGGGTCTCATCACCCCCGTCATTGTTTTTATCATCATTTATATAGCCCGCTTTTCCGGATACACTTTTCCTGAATTCATAAGGGTGTTTTTCAGGGAAAACAGGTTGATCACCTTTTTTGGTGTATGGTGCCTTGTCGGGAACATTGCGCTCTTTACTTATTACATCAATACTTCCAGGGACCAGACAGCCAAAGGAATTTTTGCTGTCACGCTAATCTATGGTATAGGGGTGCTACTTATAAAGCTTTTTAATTAAAAGCCTGCTTTAGTTTCGGGCTTATTTTCAGACATAGCAATCAATATTATCCTAAGCCTACAAGTGCTTTATGAAATATTATATAATAGCAGGAGAAGCTTCAGGAGACTTACACGGTAGCAATCTCATTAAAGAGATCATCAAACTCGATGAGCAGGCCAATATCCGTTGCTGGGGTGGAGATCTTATGGAGGCTGCAGGTGCTAAGCTGGTAAAGCACTACCGCGACCTCGCATTTATGGGATTTATTGAGGTCATCAAAAACCTACCCACCATTTTACACAACCTTAAATTCTGCAAACAGGATATACTGGAGTTTAAACCAGATGTAGTAGTGCTAATAGATTATCCCGGCTTCAACCTGCGCATTGCAAAATGGGCCAAAGAAAATGGGTTCAAGGTCATCTATTACATCTCTCCGCAGGTGTGGGCATGGAAAGAAAGCCGCACCAAAATGATCAAGAAGGTTGTAGATAAAATGCTCGTCATCCTGCCATTTGAGAAAGAGTTCTTTGCCCGGTGGGACTATAAGGTGGAATATGTTGGCCACCCGCTAGCCTACCTGATCGACAGGTTTGATAAATCAAATTATACATTCATTACCCAAAGTCAGTCAACTGCAGAAGATCCGGCAACCAAAGAGATCACAAAAGATAACAGGGAACGCATCATATTATTGCCGGGCAGCCGTAAGCAGGAAATCCTGGTGAAGCTACCGCTTATGCTTGCTGTAACACCACGATTCCCAGGCTACCGGTTCATTATTGCACAGGCACCTGGCCAACCATTTGAATTGTACAAAGACCTCATTGCCAACCATCCCAATGTTGAAGTAGCATTTCCTGGCCAAACCTATGCCTTACTTAGTAATGCAAAAGCCGCATTGGTCACTTCCGGTACGGCTACGCTTGAGACAGCTTTATTTGGAGTTCCACAAGTGGTATGCTATAAAGGTTCTCCCATCTCCTACCAGATTGCACGCAGGTTATTAAAGATCAAATACATTTCACTGGTAAACCTGATCATGGATAAAAAGATCGTAACTGAACTTATTCAGAATGAACTGACGGTAGAAAACCTGGGCGCAGAACTGGATGCTATTTTACACAACCAGGATCGCATCAGCAAGTTGAAAAAAGATTACCAGGACCTCAAGCAATTATTAATGCAGGGAGGAGATGCTTCCCAAAGGGCAGCCCAGGAAATAGTAGAGTTTGTGAAAGCTAGTGTTTAACCAGCAGCTTTATCATCAATATGATCAAGGCCATGATGAATAAAATCAGGCTCAGCCGATTGATGCCATGCATATATTTTACAAAATCTGACTTTGGCCGGTTTGGATCTGGTTTGCGGAGGTAAAGGTATTCAGCCATTTGTTTTAGTATGCCCATAAAAAAACTGTATCATAAAGATACAGTTTACTATAAAAAGAGTTCATTTATAGCACCTTAAGGAGCAGGATTGCGACGAACTTTATCCTGCTTTTTAGCTACTGCACGCATATTATATCCATCAGGAGATGGTTGACTGAAATAACTGGTAGCTTCTATAGTTGTTCTTTTTTTCTTTACCGGCTGCTTATCAGATGCTCCACCTGCAGGATGCAGTACAGATTCAAAGTAGACAAATAGGTTGCGTAAACAAATATTCATTCTGGTCATATATTTAGGATTATTGGACTTCAACTTTAATTCAAGGTTTTACAAGGGTCTGTTAATTACTATCCCTACAAACTTAAACAAGAACCTCTAAAAACGCAACCCTTTATCGATGAATTGGGGCAAATTAATCGCTAAAAAATGAGCCAGTCAGTAAAATCCCTTATTCACATTCTCATCAGTAAACGGCTGAAATTGAGCATGATCAATTGTTTTGCAATTGGGATTTGGAAAGGCAACAATGGTTGACAGGTTAACAAGTTGAAAAGTTGACAAGAGAAAGGGTTAACAGGTTAACTAGTTGAAAAGTTAACAAGGAGGAAACCACAACCTTGATTTGCCGAATGTAAGGTTTGTATTCAACAATGCTCTCCAACCTAACCAATTGTTTGACCTTCGGAAATAACTAAATACAATAGTTCTGTTCAAACCTAACGAACCAGAAACAAAAAACCAAAAACCAGAAACGCTTAAGCAACATGCTTAAGCAAAAACAGTGGGATTTGATAATCCGTTGGAAAGTCTCCTTCAAACTTTATCTTCCAGTCATAATCCTCCATATATAGTTGAAAGTACTCTGTGTCTTCAGCAGTTAGCGGAGCTTCTACTTTAATATTAAGCTTATTCTTCATCTCCTTTTCCTTTTCACGCTTTGGCTCTTTCAGCCTAGACTCCAGTTCCTCCTCAAAGGAAGATAAAAGAAGGGTAAACTGCTCCCCGGTTAAAGAGATTCGCTTTTGCTCTGAAAGAAAGTTATACAAGGCTGTAAATACCTCCCCTTTAGCCATTCCCTGCTTTAAACCAACAATAGCTATAGTTCTTACCTGTTTAAACAAATGCCTGTATCTTCTTTTAGTGGGTACAAAGCGGTAGATGATGGAAGACATGATATTACCAGTACCAAACCTCTGAGCGCTTCTCCTGCTTCCTTCAAAGGCAGGGTCCTTCCAGAAGCGCTTTGAGTCCACTCCGGGAAGCATTCTTACCAGGTAGCCCCACAACTCATCATAATAAAAGTTGGTGTCACCATCCACTTTACCTGTTGCCTTAATGTATCCTGTTTGCTTAGCCATATGATATTAAATTTTATAGCTGCAAGATTTTGAAAATCCATGTCAGTTCAAAACCACCATGTCCGTTTTGGCCGCTTTTGGCCGATTTGACCGATAATGACCGCTTTTGGCCGCTGGAGAGAGTTGAAAAGTTGAAAGGTTAACAGGTTGAAAAGTTGATAAGGAATAGTTCTCACTTCAACTCCCCAATCCTCCTTATAAATCCTGCTAATCATAGTTCTTTCCTTCATCATTCGATATTCCTTGTTCATCTGTTCGATATTCCCTCCTTCTTCCTACCCTAAGGCATGGGAAAGCCCTACTAACAGTATAGATACTGCGTGATCATCACGCAGTATCTATACCGTAGCTATACAGTTGATGGGGAGTTGATAGGAAGAAGGTGAGGCTGAATCGTATTATTGTTATCCTTACGAGGTACAATCAGTTGAGTTGAGGCACCACGTTCTTCACGGTTAGGGAAAGAAAGGGTATTCCTGGCTTTTCGATTTCAATTCTTCTTCCTCCTTTTTTTCCCAGGGTGATTTCATATTGTCATAACGAAGCCGGAGAGAAAGGGCATAACCGTCCAGATCGGGGAATAAACTGGCACGATGAAGGTTCATTTGCTGAAGATCTCTCATCACCTCCCTGCGATGACAGCCAGGTAAGATCATTTTTACTACGGTCTTTTCCAGGTCTTCGCCCAGGAACTGAAGTTGGTTCATGAAAGTTTCATGGCTGGTGCCTGTACTTAAAAAGATTGATTGCTGAATGGAATAACGCCTGTTCATGCTAAATGGTTCCACAGGAAATACCAGGTTCTTATTGTTCTCGTAAAATAGCTTTTCAAAAAGCTGCTCATTGATGAGGTTTTTGTTTTTGGTTAGTGCTTCCCCAAATTCTTCAGAAAGGAACTCAATGGCTCTATGCTTTAAATAATTTACATTAATTCCCCATATACCTATGGAATGGTCCTGGTGAACCGGGCTGAATTCAAAAGCAAAATAGGCAGCGATGAAAGGCGATTTGGTTAAATCCAAAAGGCGTGTAGGTGCCCCATGGTGTTGCATTAATGCCAGCCATTCTATCAGGTGCTGAGGTGTATCATCCTTACTAAGGTAGTTACGAGCGCCACGTTGAAATTCTGCCACAAACTCTGCTTCGATTGCATGATGATAATTGATAAAATTGGTCCTTTCAATGGCAGTATTTAATATCCACCCGGAATGTCCCTGTCCCCTGAATGCCCAGTTCTCATTAAATATCCCGATATAGTCTTTAAACTCCTGCCAGCTTTGTAAACAGATTGTTGAAAAAGGCTGCTCTTTCATCCATATACTTATTTAAAATTTTGCGCCAATGAGCCATTATTATTTAAATTTCTAATCCTGTGTTCGTATAACTACTCCGGATTTAAATAAGGCGTTATTCATTTGATTGATTATGATCAATAGAATTGACCCTGACTCAAGAAAAGCACATCAGTTATTCTTTACCAGTTATTCACAAACTTATGCTCAAAACTCTCACTGGTATTGATTTTCAGGCATTTATTATATTAAATCAAATGATATACATTATAACAAATAACGGCACAGTTTTGGCTAATAATGCGCGCCGTGAGAGGAGTAATTTTACCTGTGTGATTTGTCTATTTTAATCGAGTACTTTTTACTTTGAAGACCTATAAGTGCCCTATAATTTTGTATAAGACGAGCGTTGAACTAAAGAACAATATCCTGATCTCAGAAAAACCATTCACGATTAAGCCGGGCTTTTCCCAAAAACATATAGAATCAAGATGATGCTGACAGGGCTAGGTATAGCCAAACATACATAGTATGCAATGGATATTGGTGTATTTGCCAAATAGCTCTGCATTATGTAACAGATGATAGATTTTTATTTTAAGCCATTTCCTTTTTATAACCTAAAATTCTCTTAATGAAAAACAGTAAAGTCCTACTCCTAACCGCTATGATGGGCTTATCCCTTTTATGGGTTGGTTGTCAAAAAAACACAGCTGATCAACAGCCTAAGTCGGAAACAGCGCAGTATGTTAAGAACTTCGGAGCGCTACAGGTTAATGCCGAAGAAATGAGCAAGGTTCCCCTGATCATGTCTTCAGACCTTGCAAAAGGAAACATAGAGCCTGAAAATGCTCTTATGGCTTCAGCTAAAGGAAAACCTTACAGACCACCAACAACAACTGGTGACGCTACAGCACCAACAGTATCAATCACATCTCCATCCAACGGATCTACTGTATCCGGAACAGTAACAGTTTCAATTTCATCAAGTGACAATGTGGGAGTAACTTCAATCAGTGCTACTGCGGGCGGAACAAATATAGGCTCAGCCGCCAACTCATCGGCCAGTTTTTCATGGAACACAAGTGGTTTAGCTGATGGCAATTATGTTATCACCGCCACTGCAAAAGATGCAGCAGGCAATACGGGCACCTATAGTATTACTGTGGGAATCAAAACTACTATCGTGGTTCAACCCCCTACTTCTACTACTTTACCCTCCAGTTATGCTTTAGTAATGCCCCCGGTAATGAACCAGGGAAGTGAAGGATCATGCGTAGCATTTGCAGCAGTTTATGCCCGTTCTTATGAAGCTTATAAAAGAAGTGGTGCTACCAGCTATAGCCAATCTACTAATATCTTAAGCCCGGAATATTTATTTAACCAAACAAAAACAAGTGCCACATCTTGCTCAGGTTCTGCCTTAATTACAACTTTTGATTTCCTGAAAAATAATGGAGTTTGTACATGGACCTCTATGCCATATACCTGGACAGATTGCTCTACAATGCCTAACAGCACACAAACAGCACAAGCTGCCAATTACCGCATTGCTTCTTACTCCCAGATCTATGCATCTGATGTAACGGCCATCAAAAACATGCTTGTTGCCAATCGCCCGCTGGTATCACAATACTCGGTTGATAATGAATTTTACAATGCAAAGACTGGCTTCATCTGGAAAACCTTTAGTTCTGTTATTGGTTATCACGCTCTTGCTATTTGCGGATATGATGACGCTAAGCATGCTTACAAAATCATCAACCAGTGGGGAACATCATGGGGTGATGCAGGATATAGCTGGATCGATTATGATCTGCTACCTAAAGTATCTTCCAACCTTTTGGTGATGAACTTTTAATTGACAATTCATTCCACCTATACTAAGCGGCTTTATGGCCGCTTTTTTTTATTTATTCATAAAAAAGGATGCCCGGTTGGGCATCCTTGTAATATCGGCTTTTTTGTCGGTTATTCTTTTGCGTTTAGCAATTTACCGGTTACTCTTTCACTGTTGACGGTCATAACGAAGATCAGGTTTTGCCTGCTGACATCAGGAACGCGGTATTCAACTACCTGTTCTGTATTAGCATGTAAATATCCCTGGTAAACCGTTTTGACTTTCTGACCAACCATGTTGAATACATCCAGTGATCCATGGCCGGATACTGTAGACTTAATAGTAAATCTTACTTTATCGGTGTAAGGATTTGGATAAGCACTCACTTTTATATGATTGGAAATGGTATTGTCTACCGGCGCAGTTTTTGCCAAAACAACCAATGAACTGGTTACGCAAGTTTGATAACCATTAAAGTTCGTACAACCATCAATTGCATTGTTAATTGCATCTACAACATCGTTTACGGCGCTATAAGATGGTACAATGCGAGGTTTAGAAGGTGTACCAACATTGGCACCCGGAGTTAATGTTCCACCCAAGAGGTCATTAGCCAAATTCAACAAGTCGGCCACAGTTGCAGAAGCACCATTGTATGTAAGATAATTTACTACACTCTGGTTCATCGTGAATGAGCCCATGCCTGTATTCAGGCAACCTGACTGAATTGGTAATGTCAGCAAAGGATTACCCGCCAACCTGGTGTTCAGGGTTAATGTGATCGTTTGTGCTAAGAACACATTATTGATCTTTCCCTGTTTGGTCATGTACTTTGTAACAAAGCATCCATTGGAAGCTGTAGACATTACACAATCACCAGGAAGAAGCATTCTTGGAGTGGTACCACCAGGCATAGCATTATTCAACATCGTGGCACTACCTGCAGGAATGGTAAATGAATGTCCTGTTCTGCCAATAACAATTGGTGTTGTCAACAATCCAGGCAACAATTTCAAGCCATTCCTATTACCCCAGAAACCTTGAGTATAAGAGCAATAAGTAAGACAAGGCTGCGAGCCGGCTACTGTTACAGAGCCAGATGAAGTACAACCCTCTGTGCTATGTGCAACAATACTGTAAGTATTCGCGGCCAAACCACTGAATGTTGTTTGACTTACAAAGGCTCCTCCATTAATGCTATAAGTAATTCCAGGACCAACCGGGGATGTAATGGTGAAGCTACCATTATTCAAACCACAGGTTGTTGGAGTAGCAATTGCCACAACCGCACCTATTGTATTCACTGTCAGTGTTCTTGAACAGGTAGATGAACAACCATTGGCATTGGTAATGGTCACTGTGTATGTACCTGCTACACTGATATTGCCCGTACTTTGTGTTGAAGCTGTAAAGCCACCAGGTCCTGTCCATGCATACGTTGTCATGCCTGCCGTAGCAGTGAAGGAAGTTGTTCCTCCTGAACATATGATGTTGTTACCTGTAATGCTGCACTCAGGTAATGGATTAACAGTCAG
>NZ_FQUU01000048.1 GCF_900129295.1 Flavisolibacter ginsengisoli DSM 18119 | reverse complement strand
TACTCACCATGCCCATGGAAGAAAAGCATAATTGGATACTTTTTTCCATCATTAGCAGTAGGGTTGTAAGTTTTAGGGAAGTGAAGACGGAACGCGAGGCCTTTATAGATATAGGCCTTGTACATATCCGTATTCCAGCTCATTCTGACCGTGCGCACCCATTTTCCAATCTGGCCATCAGGTGGCTGAACCGGAGGCGTGTTTGGATTGTAAGTGATCACTGGGTCATTAGGATCTAAAACACTTTGGGCACTTGCAGTTTGTAGAGCAATAGCTACATAAAATGCCATCAAGAGGGCGATACAATGGGTAAACTTTCTCATTTTTCCAGCTTGTTAGGGTCTATGAATTCAAATTTTTGTTTCAATAGGCGGATTACCTGTAGATAATATTTACAGGTCAGGGAATCAGGGGGTACAATTAAAATCAAAAACGGAATTCAACAGGATGGGAAAAACGATCAGGTTAATTGCTATAGCCTGAGAAACCAGGCGATATTTCTATAAGATGAGGAGGTCCTACTTAGTTCTTCTTAAATATTAGGGATTCGACTAAAAACAGTCCAACGTTTACAAATATAATATCTTGCACGAAATAGTACAACAATTAAAGTAGAAATTTTAATTATACATGCCTGCTTTTTAAAATAAGCTGGTTTGATTTATGATTAGCCTATTGCAGCTAAATATTAATCAGGAGCAAAAATGCTCTTTACTATTAGGCATTTTTGAAAGACATTGTAGTATTTTGAATTATCAACAAAAAGAAAATAAATAGGCACGCAGATAGCTAGCGTGCAACTATTGCAAAAATCCTGGTTTAAAGCTAACATCAGAATTTGTATGGAGAATTCCGCAACCTTGCCTCTACTTGAAAACAAAACACCTACACCATCTGCCACTGTGGCTGTGCCACGTGTATACTTTAAAAATCTTGACGGTATCAGGTTCTTTGCTGCCTTAATGGTGATGTTACAACATCTTTCAGATTATAAAGGAAATCCGGGGGTAGATCTTTCCAACGTAGAGAAAGGAATGGTTTCCTCTTTGGGCTCTCATGGTGTTACTTTATTTTTTGTATTGAGTGGCTTCCTGATATTTTCCTTGCTTTTTGTGGAAAAGCAGTATACGCATACCATACAAATCAAAAGTTTTTATGTTAGAAGGATCTTACGCATCTGGCCCTTATATTTTGGATTTGGACTTTTATCCATACTGGGAATAGATTATGTATTTAAAATGTTGGGACTTTCAATTGACACACCTGCTACCATCAACCTTATATATCTTTTTACTTTTAGCATCAACCTCCAGTTAATATTTGCTACCATAAATAAAGGTATTATCGAACTTTACTGGTCGGTGTGTATAGAAGAACAATTTTACCTTATGGCCCCCTGGCTGGTCAAGAAAGCTAATAATTTCCTGGGTATAAGTTTAGGGCTGATAGCTATTGGAATAGGATCAAAGTTTTTACTTGAATACCTGATAACTTCGGGAACTATTCATACCAATAATCACATTAACCCCCTTTATACATTCACAACCTGTTGGTTCGATGCGTTTGGAATGGGAATCCTGGCGGCTTACTTCAATTTCAATAAAAATATTTATGGGAAGATAAAGGGAGTTGTAGAAAACAAAGTGATACAGTCAATAGTTATATTCCTGGCTTTTTTATATGTAACCAATGTACTTCCGAAGGCTCAAATCATTGATAAGTATTTCTTTTCTACAGTTGCCTCTATATTATTTGCTTATATCATCCTTGCTGCATCTACAGGCAATTTTATTTTCAATTTTGAGAACTCCTTTTTAAGAAGAATGGGCAGGTATTCTTATGGTATGTATGTGTGGCATTCTTCTATTATACAGATTTTGTTGCTCTTTTTAATGAAGTGGTTCTCTAGAGATAACCGGTTGGTATTTGAAATACTATATCCTTTACTGTCTGTAACTATCGTTGTTATCGTGGCAGGACTTTCTTATGAACTTTATGAAAAACATTTCCTGAAGTTGAAGAAGGCCTTTACTGTGGTGCAAAATCAGAAAGTGTAATCACTGAATTATAATAATTAAATAAATAAAGGCCGGTGAAACACCGGCCATTTATTTTTCTTCATTAGAGTACTGAACTTATTGTTTTATGATCTGCGTTGAATCAGTCCATCCGGTCATAGAAACCTTAATGGTAAAAGTAGCTGCAGGCAAATCGCCAATTGAAATATAAAACTGCGTAGACCCTGCTGTTTTGGAAAAGCTGAATTGCTTTTGCAGGGCACCTGCTGCATTTATTACCTGCACAGTAACATTGCCAGCCAAAGTATTATTTACTTGTAACACAAACTTGTCGGTTGTTGGATTTGGAGAAACATCCAAAGCAGTTGCAGAAGTATCTGTAACCGATGTTGAGCCCTGGATCATCGTTAAACCAGCTGAAGCACTTATCAACTCAAACCAGTTGAAATTGAATCCCTGGGATGATGAAGATTGTATTCTAAGAGTTTGGGCACCAGCAGGTAGGTTAATAGTAGCACTAACCGTTTTCCATACCTGGTAGCCACCCGTAGAAGGAACATTCACCGTGGCAAGGACCGTTCCAGCACTGTTCTTCACCTGGAACTGCGAAGTACTGTAAATACTGGCTATCCTGCAGTTTACAGTATAAGTACCTGCAGATGGTGCAGAGATGCTGTAGTCCATCCAGTCGCCGTTGTCTATCCAGCCCACATCTTTACCACCACCTGCGTCTGAAGTGTTTTCAGTCTGAACACCACTCATGCTTTTCCAGTTTTCAGCCTCTGTTTTAATGGAAGTAGAGGTAGT
>NZ_FQUU01000051.1 GCF_900129295.1 Flavisolibacter ginsengisoli DSM 18119 | reverse complement strand
TTGTCTGTGGCAGTCACTGTCGCAGGTGCAGGGATCGCACCGCAATCAGCCGTTGCATCTGTAGGCACACCCACCAGCACTGGTGCTGTCTTATCAACTATATTAAATGTCTGTGTACATGTACTTGTACATCCAAATTGATTTGTAATAACAAGGGTCAGTATATAGCTTCCACATTTATTTTCGGCAACCACTGAAACAGTCTGTCCATTAGTTGCTCCAGGTATAGTTGCATCTCCACTAACTGACCAGGCATAAGTGGTCATTCCTGCTGGTGCAGAATAAGGATTTGTAGAACCAGGACATATATTGTCAGGGCCCGTAATGGAACATACAGGCAAATCATGAACCATTACCTGTATCTGAACAGCATCACTGGAACAAGTGTATTCATTAGTCTCTATTACAGATATTGTATAAGTACCAGACTTCAGCCATTTTACCGTGATAGTATTATCTGATATAGTGAGAATCCAGTCCACTCCTTCTGTACCAGGCGTAATAGACCAGGAATAAGTATGCCCTGGCACTTTGGTAACGCCATAATTCTTTGTCTGACCAACACAGACATCGTCATTTCCAGTCAATGGGAATGGCCCGGGTGGGGGCACGGTTTGCGCGGTTGCAAACTTTGCAAAAAAAGCAAAGAGCAACAGTACGCTCCATTTTATGTATTTGTGTGCCGGGTTCATGTTAGTTAGTTTGGTTGCTGTTAACGTTTTAGTTTTGGTTGAATCTTCTGATAGGATATGGTTTTTGGGTGATTGAATGGGTTTATATGACCCCTTATCCGGTTTGTAATGATTTATACGCGAAAGCGAAAGCACCAACAGCCGTAACCATTGCAAAAGAGACAACCAGGCGCCTGGCCCAATGCCTCCTTTGATTATTGCTGTATGTTTATCGCGTTTGTACATTTCTTGTTAATTATGGTAAATGGTTGGTGCTGGTTTTGGATTAATTGTTACCTGTGTCGTACAGGTATTGCTATTCCCACATTCATCTACCACAGTCCATGTAATGATTGAAACCCCAACATTAAAAATTCCACTGGCATCAAGTCCTGTTCCAGGTGGCCTGGTATTCGTTGCTCCTCCTATTGTATAAGTAATGGTTAATTTGTCAGGTGCAGTACAATTATCACTAGCAATTAATGGTGGAATGGTATAGGTATTTGTGGATATCACGCAAATTGGATCTACAATGGGGCATTTAACCTCAGGTTTTGTATTATCCACCTTCCTGGTGGTTGCAGGCGATGCACCACAAGCCCCGGATCCGGCAGTTCCAGCAATAGTACTTCCACAATCAGCTGCGGTTACATAACGGGCTCTTATTTTGTAACCATCACAATTATCCGCAGTAGGAATGGGTTTATCCCAGGTTGTACCATCATCAAAGCTGTATTGAATATTAAACCCTGGAACTGAAGGCGGAGGTGTAATAGTAATTGCTCCACAACCAGGCGCTAATGGTGCCGCAGGTGCTGTTGGAAAAACAACAACACTTACAGGGTTACTTTGTCCACACGCACCAGTTCCTGCACTACCAGCAGCAGTGCCACCACAGGCTGCC
>NZ_FQUU01000052.1 GCF_900129295.1 Flavisolibacter ginsengisoli DSM 18119 | reverse complement strand
GGTAGTGTTTAGATAACTGTGTAAAGGGATAGTGAGGCACAGCAGTTGGGTGATTAGGATTACCTCAGCTGCTGTTGCCGGACGATATTAGTTAACTTTAAAACACAGTTGTTTTTATGGAAGTCAGCGAACAATTAAAGCTTTTGCTCAAAGAGCAGGTAAAGCGGCAATCCAGCGCTGGTGGCATCAGCGATTTATTGCAACAAGTCTTTAAAGAAGCTATCCAGGAGATGCTTCAGGCAGAAATGGACAATCATGTAGGCTATGAAAAGCATGCTCCTGATGCCTGTGAGTATCCCAATAGCCGCAACGGAACCAGCTCAAAAACACTTAAAACAAAGCTTGGTAATATTACAATAGAGGTTCCCAGGGATAGGGAATCGAGTTTTGAGCCCCAGGTAGTACCCAAGCGTAAAAGAGTAATGGAGGAGATAGAGGATCATGTCCTTTTACTTTACTCCCATGGCATGAGTACCCGTGATATTGAAAGTGCTATTAAGGACATTTATGGAGTAGAGGTCAGTGAAGCCCATATCTCCCATATTACAGACCGCATCATCGAACACATTGACCAGTGGAAGAAAAGACCCCTGGAAAAGGTATACCTGGTGGTGTGGATGGACGCCATTGTCTTTAAGGTAAAGCAGGATGGCAAGGTTCAAAACAAAGCCATGCAAATTGCTGTGGGTCTAAACAACCGGGGGTATAAGGAGGTGTTGGGTATGTGGCTTTGCGGTAGTGAGAGTGCTGCTTTTTGGGTCAATGTGCTATCAGATATAAAACGCAGAGGGGTTGAGGATATACTAATCAGCAGCACCGATAACCTGCGTGGCTTTACTGAGGCCATCAGCACCATATATCCCAGGGCAAGAACACAGATCTGTGTAGTACATCAACTGCGTAACTCGCTGAAGTTTGTCATGTGGAAGGATAAAAAAGCTGTGGTGGCAGAACTAAAAAAGATTTACAACGCCTCAGATGAAGCTACTGCCCTTCACTACCTTGACAGCTTTGAGAGTATATGGTCTAAAAAATATCCCTTTATCGCAAAATCATGGCGGACTAACTGGCAAAACCTGAGCACCTTTTATGAGTTTCCAGGGTGCATCAGAAAAATAATATATACCACCAATATTATTGAGAACATTAACAGGATCATAAGAAAGTACACAAAGACAAAATGCAGCCTGCCCAACGACCAGGCAGTAGAAAAAGTAGTGTACCTGGCACTGATGCAAATAGCCAAAAAATGGAGCCAGCCACAGGATGACTGGGCTACCATGCTTGTAAACTTTATTGATATATTTGGTCAAGATAGATGTGATGTTGAATCATAAACCCTTTGCACAGTTATCTAAACTGGATAGAAAACCAGTTTACACAGTTATGTTAACACTCTC
>NZ_FQUU01000055.1 GCF_900129295.1 Flavisolibacter ginsengisoli DSM 18119 | reverse complement strand
TCCACCCCTATATAAGCATTGCCATTTATCTCCCTTGAATTATTGCGGTACACAAAAGCAGGCCCATTCTCATTGTTGATCACCAAATCCAAATCACCATCACCATCCAAATCCGCATAAGCTATACTGTTGGAAAATGTTTTTTGCTCCAGGCCGGAAGTCTGACCTGCATCCTCAAATTGCAACTGCCCTTTATTTCTGAAAAAACGGTTACGCAATGGCGTTACAGGAATATGTTTTAGTATTTCCTCCATCTCGGCTCTCTTTCCTGTTTCAAGCATTTTATTATAAACATCGTTGGAGAAGAAATCCAGGAAGTCCAGATCCCCGACATCTTTTGTTATGCCATTACAAACAAAGATGTCATTAAGCCCGTCATTGTCTGCATCAAAGAATAAGGCCCCCCAACTCCAGTCCGTAGCCGCCACACCACAGTAATCTGCCACTTCCGAGAAACTTCCATTACCATTGTTTAACTGCAGGCAATTCCTCACATACTGGTGATACAAGCCTGCCTTTTGCTTACTGATAAACAGATCTATATTGTCAAAAGTACCCGTAGTTTTCAGGCGGTAATCATCATCTGGAATCATATCAGTGGTGAAAATATCCGGATAACCATCATTGTTGATATCACCCAGGTCTGTACTCATGGAAGACATGCTGATCTTTTGAACACAGTTTTCCATTTCATCTTTAAAGGTTCCATTTCCCTGGTTGATGTACAGGTAATCTTTTTCAATAAAATCATTCCCAACATAAATATCCGGGTAGCCATCCAGGTTTATATCACCTACTGAAACTCCTAACCCAAAACTGATCAACCCTGTGTGCAGGCCGGCATCCCTGGTAACTTCTGTAAAATGGCCTCCGTCATTACGGTATAAATGATTGCCACCACCCTTCAGCTTATCATCCACGTTCCATTTATTGATATCAACATCCCGCATGTCAGCATAATTCAGGGAACTAAATGGAATGGGACTGTTGTTGATCAAGAAGCAGTCAAGGTCACCATCCAGGTCATAATCAAAAAAGGAAGCCTGTGTGCAATAGCCTGAGATATCCAGCCCATACTCCTTTGCCCTTTCGGTAAATGTGTTATTGTGGTTATTGATATAAAGCTTATTCCTGCGGTTGCCATCTTTCAT